>CBDCNF010000016.1:0-135922 GCA_965219285.1 Sphingomonas sp. | reverse complement strand
TGTGCGTCCGCGAGGTCGGTCTCGGCCCTGTTCGCGCGCATCGTCTCGATCGTGACCTTGCCCTTCAGGATCGCATTGGCCGAAGACATCCGCCACGACTGGAATGCAAACCAGACGCTGATCGCCACCAGCACGGCCATGATCGCCTTCGGAGCGACGCTGCGGATCGTGGCGAGCGCCGCCGCCCATGTGAGAACTGGCATCACCGGTCTCCCGTTCGGGCCGTCCAGGCCGAGTAAAGCGCGTGCAGGCTGACGCCGACGATGATGGCCGCGAGCACGATTGCGATGAGCTTCCAGTCCCAGCCGGATGCCGCGTGCGCCTCGACGATGCCCTTCGCCCGGTCGAGCTGCGCGGACACCGCGCCAGGGTCGACGGAGGCGCCGACGGCGTCGGCCTTGTCGAGCCCTGCCGTCACGCCGTCGATCGCGTTGGTCGCGACCTGCGCCGGGGAGTCGCTCGACGCCTCGACCGCCGCCACGGCCGCGCCGCCGGCCGCCGGAGCGGTGACTGCCGCACGGACCACGCGGCCGCTGCGGACGAGGTCGGGCAGCCCGCCGGGGGTTTGCGGCTTCAGCGCGGATTCCGGCTGGCTCTCGAGACCCGCGTTGATCTGCGCGGTCGACAGCGCGACCATGGCGATAGGGTTGTCCGGGTGCACGTCGGCGAAGTCGCCCTCGCGATACATGCTGGCCTCGGCCGCACGGCGCCGCACCAGACCGGCGACGACCTTGAGCTTGCCAGCGACCCGCGCCTTGTTCCAGAGGCCGAAGGAGTAAGCGGCCTTCTCCTGATCGCCGGCCTTGTGCCAGCGGGCGACGCTGCTCTTCGCGAAGGCCGCGACGCCGATGTTGAACGCCAGACTGACCATCGCGTCGAAGTGCTCCTGGTCTGCGATGCCGACGACCTGGCTGACGCCCCGCTCGAACTTGCGCAGATCCTGCGCGAGCAGCTCGATCGCGCGCGCCTTCGTGATCCGAAGTCCCGGGCCGACGTCGGGGCCGGTGTGGCCGAAGCCGATCGTCCAGATGCCGGCCACGTCGCGGTAGGCGACGAGCCGGCAGCCTTCGAACTGCATGATGAGGTCGCGCCCGCGCGCGGAGGTCTGCTGCGCCAAGTCCGGTCTCCTATCTGGCGACCAGTATGTGCGAGACGTGTCTTCCCCCGCCTCAGGCGGCCAGGGCGCGCCAGCGATCGCGCGCGAGGCCGGTCAGCGCATCGGGCCAGCCGGACGGCACGCCCTCGCCCTTCACGAGCCTGTTCCAGTCCTCCGAGCCGCGCACTGCGTCGATCTCGGCGCGCGTCGCCGCCTTCTCCAGACGGTCCTTCAGAGCGTCCTTCGCGGCGGCCCAGGCGGTCGGCATCGCGATCGTGGTGTCGATGCGGACGGAAGGCTCGGGGGTGTGCGCGTCGGCGTCCTGCATGTCCTCGGTCGGGATCATGAACGCCTGCATCAGCGCATATTTCAGCGCCGCCGACATGGCCTTGTTCGTCGACTTGTCGGCGCTGTCCATCGCCTCGCCTTCGGTCTCGACCGTGTGCAGCGACCCGTCCGCCACCGCGACGAAGTCGAACGCGACGTGGAGGTGGGTGAAGTAGATCGCCCCGCCCTTGGCCGTCTGGCGCTCCTCCTGCCACTTGGTCTGGACGCGAGGCAGGACGACGAGACCGTTCCGCGCGATCACCGGCGCGACCGCGTTCATGAACTGGTCGATGCCACGAAACCGGAAGTTCTGTGCCTGGTTCTTCTGATCCTTGGCGACGCCGCTCAGGAGGTCCGCCGTGCAGGCGGAGATGACGGCGTAGATTGCGGGCGCGGTCATGCGGGTTTCCTGTCGATTGGCGCGTCGCCGAAAGCGAACACAGAGGTCATGATGGTGAAGGTGCGGCGGATCGCGCCAAGCCGCCTGCGCGCGTCGCCCAGCTCGGCCTCTGCGGCTGACAGGCGAACGCGAGCGTCGTCAGCGAACCGAAGGCGATCGACGTATACGGCCTCCGCGTCAGCGAGCTGCTGCCTACGAAGCGCGATGAGCTCGTGCGCCGTCATGGCGTCCTCGTCTACGGTCATCCCGTGATGATGTCGCTTGTGGTCGCGCGACCGTAGAAAATGGGCGCGGTGCGCTGCTCGATCACGCGCTTGGCGTCGTCGCGGCGTTCCATGACGGCTATGGCGCGGCGCTCGTGGCGGTTGCCGGTGAGAGCGAGGCTGGCGCACTGGCGGGCGAAATACTCGGCATCAAGCATCGCGGCGATAGGATCGATGTGCATGTCGGGAAGTATGGCAGTGGCGAGCCTTCCCGTGCGCCAGTTGGGACGGCGCGCGCGATAGGCGGCAAGGGACCGGTCGGAACTCTCTAGGAGATGTCAGTCTCGTCGACGCCGCTGCTGAGAGCGTGCCAGACGACGGCCACCGTCGTGATGAAGCCCAGCCAGTATATTGCGCCGCCGATGAAGGTGAGCTCGTCAGTGACGTCGTAGACGACCCAGCTCGGCAGCACGCTGACCACTCCGCGCACCATGCAGACGCCAGCCACTACCGCGATAACGGCGGCGAAAAACGGGTGCTGCTTCGCGAACATGGACCGCGATTAGCGGACGACGGTCAATAAATGGTGATCACTGCGCCGGGGACCGATCGACCACGATCTCGCCTCTCTTCGCCTCGAACGTGGCGAGCGGCGCGGAACTGGCGGGTCGGCGATCCTCTCGCCATGCGATACCCAGAACTGCCATCAGCGCGCCGAGCATCACCGGCACCGCCCAGCGGATCACGGTCTCGCGAAACGTCCGCGCGTCGGCCTCGACGCGCTTGCGCGCGCTACGGACCCAGTCCCGGTCCTCCGGCGTGAGATCGCGGAGCAGTTCGTCAACCTGCTGATGGCGCCGCTCGGTCTCGGAGCGTTCGGAAATCCAGTTGTCCATGTAAAGATTGCGGCGCTGCGCCTCGCGGATGCCGGCGGCAGAAGTCGTGTCGATGCCGAGCTTCGCGTTCTGCTCGTTGAGCGCTTGAGAAACGCCTCTGGCGATATCCGTCGCCATCGTCGCCTGGACTCGAGCCATCGCTCGGTCGACCGTGGTCTCCACAATCGGCGGCACGATCTCGTTGACGAGCCGTTCGATGTCGGCCTTTGTGAAGATGCTTTCGAGTGCAGCGGTCATGATACCATGTTAACGGACCCGCCGCTGCCCGCGCCGACGAGCAATGGAGATATTGATGAGCTGGGACTTGGAAGACTACGAATTCGATGCCGTGGAAGAGATGGCCGAAACGGTCATAGAGAAGGTCGCAAACGGCGAGGTCACCGCCGACCAGGGCAAGCACTATGTCCGCCGCGCCGTGGAGGTCGCCGCAAAAGGCGATCGCGAAGAGCTGAAAAAGCTGTGCGACCCGGAAAGCATCGAGACTTGGCGCAAAGGCCTGTCAAACTAGCTATTCTTCTGGCGGATCCGGCTTCTCGAAATCGTGGGCGACGCTGATGGTGCCTTGGACCGGACCGAGATCGATCATGGGCGACCACGTCCCGCCGCCGTCCGCGCTTTGGCTCCAAGCCCCGCTTTGGGTGCGGGCGATCGCCCATGCGCGACCCGGCCAGCCGAAGAGACGCATCACGGGATCCAGCCCGTCCGCTTCCGCGTAGGCCGGAAAGGTTCCGCCCGGTCCACTGACGCCAGGCACGATCCTGCCGGCCTCATGCGCGTTATAGCTTAGGCCCGCCGGCGTCGTGTGCTGGGCGACGACGAACGTGCCGTCGCCATACCAGCGTCCGGCAGCATCTCTGGGGTATGGACCGGTGCGATTGTATTGGTTCGGAGCGACCGCATAGCCAAAAGTCGCATAGTCGGAATAGGTGCTATTCGGGTTCTGCTGGTAATTGAACGCGCCCGTCTGCGCGTCACGATAGCGGCAGCCGAGCCAGAATTGCGAATAGTCGATGTCGTTCGGAGGCACCACCCATGGTCCCTGCGTCTTATCGTCCCATCCCGCAGGTTTCTCCGGTTGAATCGCCTGTCCGGTCGGATGGTTCGGATACTGAAGCGTGGTCATGTAGCCGGATATAGGTGTGCCTAGGTCATTCGCTGGGCGACCGGCGCCCGGATAATTGAAGCGTGCCGGGCGGTTGATCGCAACTCGCCAGCCGGCGGGGGAAGTGTAAAATTCTGTGTCGAAGGTGATGCCGATATAGCCGATGTAAGGGTATTCGGGATGCCCAGTCCAAATGACGTCATAGCCACCACCGATCTTCCGGAATATCACACAGCTAC
The DNA here is from genome assembly GCA_965219285.1 of Sphingomonas sp. Lineage (GTDB taxonomy): Bacteria > Pseudomonadota > Alphaproteobacteria > Sphingomonadales > Sphingomonadaceae > Sphingomonas. The sequence goes on along the minus strand of CBDCNF010000016.1, from coordinate 131,659 downwards.
TGCCCGGACTCGTCGCTCGCTGGTTCGTTACCTTGGTCGATCGCGATAGGCTCCGGCCGGTGACGGTAACTTGCTCCATGCCGCCGGCGCGGATCGCCATCGTCACGAACAGAAACGTCGTGCGCGTCTCATCGACCAGGATCGGCTGGTTGGCCACCCCAGCGCCCGTGAACCACGTCATCGGCCCGTCGAGGAGCGGCACGCATGCGTGGTAAGCGCTCTGGCCATAGCCGACGCGGCCACTAGTGAACCAGGCGCGTTCGTCGGCGGAGGCCAACCGCTGATAGGTCTCGGTGTATTGAAGCACCCCCGTCGCCGCGACGGCGTCCGGGCCATAAGGTCCGATCGGCCGCAGGAACGTCCACGAGTATGATTGGCCGCTGGCCGAAACGATCTCGTCGCCATTCGGGACGAAGCCGTTGTCGTGACCCAGCTGGCGGGCCTCCGACGGCGTCAGATCGCGTATGCGCCGCACGACGCCGTCGGCGTCCATCGTCCAGCCGAGCCAAGGTCTGCCGCTGGGATCTCTCGACGTATCCCCGGTGATCGCGTCCGCCGCCAGTCTGGTGACCACCGCGACTCCGGGCGCGACGCAGACCCCGTCCGGATAGGCCATGCCCGGGATGTAGTTCGCCTGGATGACCTGGACGTGCTGGGGACTGGTCGGCTCGCCTGCGATCGTCCCGTTGCTCTGCTGCTCCCAAGGCCAATCCGCGGTTTCCCGCGTATTATAGGACGCGCCGTTCACGTGCGACATGATCCAGCTCGGCCGGGTGTAGCCATATCCCTGCGAGAGGTTCAGGCTCTCGATGTGAACGCTCAGCAGGTCGCTCGCCCAGCCCCGGTAGGCTCCCAGGCTGCGGACATCCTGCTCGTCGGAGACGTCGCGGCCGAGGCGGACGTTGGCGACCTCGCCAATTCCGCCTCCATAGTTGCGGAAGCGATTGAGACCGACGCGCTTCTGCGCATCGATGAAGGGATCGCCGCTCGTCGACGGCTCAGGCCAGCCGTCGGCGGGGTCGAGCACCTTCAGTCCGCCGCCTGACGTTTGGGTCAGGATGCGGCCGCCAGGGATGATCCAATAGGCGAGAGGCGTCTTGGAGACGCTGACCATCAGCAGCTTACGCCACAGCATCGCCGGCCTCGTATCCGCTGGCGACGAGCTGGAGCTCCCAGTTCGAACCGAGCTCGGGACCGCCCCACCAGTCGGCGACCCACTTGTCGCGATTGGCGTCGTCCTCGACCCGGTCGGCGGTGCCGAGCGGCACCTGCACGCCGCTGAAGGCATATCCGAAGCCATTGCGGATCACGCGCAGCACGATTCCGGTCGCGCGGTTGCGGTCGCGACCTGCCTCGATCTGATCGGCCGGCAGCGCCGCCGGCGGTGCGAACAGGATCGTCGCGGCGCCGGCGAGTTCGATGTTCCAGATGTTGGCGATGTTGGGATCGACGACGATCGCGCCGCTCGCCCGCAGGACATAAGCCTGCTCCAGGAAGACGCCGATCTCCATCTCGAGCTGGGGCGTGTGATGCCAGACGTTGCCGGTCTCCGTGTGCGCGGCGCCGCCGGTCGTCAGGAGCCGCGCCTCGACCCGCTGACGCGGATCGACGGGCGGAGCGGTGCGGCCGAAGGTGGCGATGCCAGGCGCGGCGTTGGCGGGCGCGGGTGCCTGGACGCGCGCGCCGGGCTGGCGAGGCGGCTCTTGGAACTGGCGGATTGCGTCGTCGAGCATCAGCCCCTCGTCGAGATGCCCCGGAAACCCTGATAGGGTGAGACGGCGACCAGTATGACCTCGGACGTCTCTCCCCCGCCGGCCGGCAAGGTGGTGACGCGAACCGCAGTCGGAACCTCGTCGAGTGCCTGCGCCAGGTCCCTGCCATCAGCCGACGCCGACTGTAGGTGCGCGATCTGCTCGGCGGCGGTGTTGACGACCTCGACCTTCGCGATGCCGATCCCGGCGGCGAACGGCGCCGCGTAGACCGGGACGTTGTAGCCGACGGCGAAGACGGGATTGGAGTGCCAGGTGACCTGCCGCCCGCCGCCGCCGGCCGCGCCGGATCCGCTGGAGACGGCGAGAACGACCCTGCAGACCGCCTCGCCGGCAGTTAGACGGATCGACCAGCTACGGACCTTGCCGATCGCCTCCCCGCCCTCGCCTGGAACCCGGTCGCTGACGATGCGCACGGTGTCGCGGCACGAGATGTCGAGCATCTCGATGGGGTCGACCTCGAACTCGATCTCGAAATTGCGCTGGCTGTAGGCGATCGTCTTGCTGGCGACGGCGACGGCGTGGTCGATCGACAGCAGGCCTCGCGCCGTGTTGAAGAACGACCCCGCCATGGGCGAGCCCAGCGGCGACCCGTCGAGCACCACCAGCTCCCAGACATAGATCGTGCGGCCGAGATCGTCCTCGTAGGCGCGGTCGATCCACAGCGACGACGTGCTGTCGTGCGGCGCCAGGCTGCGCCAGATGAAGCCAGCGAACGAGACGATCGCACCTTGCGCATAGTGCGTGTTCTGCCGCCAAGCCTCGACACTCGCGTCGAAAGCCAGCCGATCGAGCGAGATGTCGATCCGCTCCATGTCGGACGAGGCACCCTGCCCGCCGTTGTATAGCGAGAAGCGAACCTCCTCGCGGCGCTTCGTCTCGCTGGTCGCCGCCAGCTTCAGCGTCGGCGTCAGCCAGGTGCGACGGAATCGGACCTGCTGCGGCTCGGCGGCGCCCGGTCGAAACGTCCGGGAGGCGGTGGCGATCTGCGTGGTCGTGTAGCTGTCCAGGCCGCCGGGAGGGGCAATCGGGAGCAGCGCGGACTCGGACGCGACATAGCCGCCGCCGACGTCGTCGCCCGGCTTGGACCATTCGCGGCCGAGGTTCTCGGGCGTCAGCGTGGACAGACCGCCTTCGCCGGTGATCTCCTCGATCAAAGCGCCGGCGTCGAATTCGCCGATCAGGCGCTGCGTCCATTCCGCCGACAGCACGACGTCGACGCGACCGAGCGGCTTCGCTCGGCGGCGCACGCGGATGCTGCCCTGATGATACCGGCGGCCGATGTCGCGATCGACACCACCGCCGCCGACGATGGCGTTGGAGAGGACCGGGTTGCGGTTGAGACGCGACCAGCAGACCAGCGCGGGCGCGGCGTCCAGCCGCTCGACGGGATCGGAGATGTCGCCGGCGCACGGGTCCGCGAGCGGCAGGCCGATGTTGGCGAGCAGCGCATTGCGCTGCGCTTCCCAGGTCAGCCGACGCGCCTCGTAGCGCAGCACGACGTCGTCGCTGCCGAACTCGACCTCGCCGGTGTCGTCGAGGACGCCGTCGAACAGCAGCACGGTGTCGAGCCGCGCGCCGGTCGCGTCGAGGCGGTCGATCGACAGCAGGATGCGAGGCATTCCGCCGACCAGCTCGTCGATGCCGACGCCGACGTTCTCGAACGCAATCTCGAGCACGGGAAAGTCGCCCTCGTCCTCGCTGATCGTCAGGCCGAAGTGCGGCAGATCCTCGACCCGGTCCGCTTCCGCGTTCCAGTCGTGCGTCTCGTCGCACAGGCGCGCCCAGATGCGGCCGAGCTGGATCGCAGGCCCGCTCATGGCGTCGCCTCCGCCTCGACCTCTTCGAGAGCATACGACCAGGTGGACTCGCCGGCGAGTGGATTGCCGCCATACGAAAAGTCGATGACCATCATCGTCAGGCGCGGACACCACAGCGTCTCGTAGGCCCCCGGCCAGTCGGACTGGTCGACGATCGGCTCGCCGTCGGCGTCGCGGTAGACGATGCTGCCGGGCACGGCGGACCGCCGGAGCTGCGCGGCGGCGACATGGCCCTTCTCGACCAGCGGCAGCGTGCAGTCCAGATCGATCACGTCGCCGATGACGAGCGCGATCGGCTGGACGAGGTAGCCGCCGGAAAGGTCGACCGCGAACATGCGCGACGGCAGCCGGCCGCGCGAACTCGCGCGCAGCGTCCAGTTGTCGTCGCGGCGCGGCTTCGGCACGCCGTCGATCGACGCGTAGGTCATCGTCACGCCGCGATGCGCCGCCAGCGAGATCAGCCGGCCGTTTATCGCGGGAACTTGCCTCGACAGGTCGATCACCGGTAGCCCCTCCCCTTCTTCTGCCGCCCGCGCCCGGCCTGCGCCTTGTCGAACAGGCGGCTCATGCCGTCCGCGAAGTCGTCGCCGACCGTGCCGCTCGCCGTGCCGACGCCGGGCATGACGAAGCTCATGGGGCGACCGGACGGACCGGAGGTTAGCTCGATCATGTCCGCCGGCGCTCCGAAGCGCGGCAGCGCCATGCTGTTGAGTCCGTCGATGAAGGCCTTGCCGCCGTAGTGAGAGGTGGCCTGCGCGTTGACGACGCCTTCCTTGCGCGACAGCCACGCGGGGACGCTGTCCGACGTCGTCGTGCCGGGACCGCGAGCGATGTAGCCGCCGGTCGCGTAGCCCGCCGCCTTGGCTCCGTGCTCGATCAGGAACTTGCCGCCCTTGAAGAGCAGGCCCGCCGGCGAATACTCGATCGCCTTCATGAGCCCGTCCAGGATGAAGTCGATCGCCTTTTTCGCGAGCTCGAACGGCGCCTTCAGGATGTCAGCGAGGCCGCTCCAGATCGATTTGATGCCGTCGATGAAGCCGGTCGCCAGCGCCTTGATGCCGTCCCACACGCCGGCGAGGAAGGCCTTGATGCTATCCCAGTTCTTGTAGACGACGTAAGCCAGCGCGGCGACCGCGGCGATGCCGGCGATGATCAGCCCGGCAGGCGGCGTGAACAGTAGCAGCGCCGCGAACCGCAGCAGATTGAACACCGCGAGCACGCCGCGCACGGCGGTGCTGACGAGGCTGAAGGCGCCCGCGACGGCGGACAGGATGCCGGTGAACTTGGCGATGATGAAGAAGGCCGCGATCTTGTTCGCACCCTCCTCGCCGAACACCGACACCATCGTGTCGCGGATCGCGCCGAGAAACGACAGGATCTGCCCGGCGACGCCGATGAAGACCGGCAGCCACGTCCGAACCAGGCCGGGCACCTGCGCGAGCAGAGGGATCAGCTGATTCCGGATGAAGTCGCGCAGCGGGATCACCCACTGGTATCGCTCGGCGACGTTCCCGTCGTTGCCGGCGAAGGCCTGGCGCAACGCGTAGATGACGCCCGGGATGTCGAAGGCGAGCTGCAGCAGCGCTTGGCGCACCCACGCGAACGCGCCGGCGGTGCGATCCGCCCAGCCCGTCGTGTCGACGCCGAGCGCGACCATCATCTGCCGCCACCATTCGGCCGTGTAGGCGCGGAGGATGCCGACCTGCCTCGAGATCGCGGCGAACAGCGCCGGCAGATGCTCCAGGCCCGCGCCGATCCGCGCGCCGAACTGGGCGAGCTTCCCGGTGGCGGCGAGGCGGTCGATCAGCCTGGTCGCGCTGTCCGCGATGACCGCGATACCTTTCGCCAGCCCGCCGTTCGAGACCTCCGCGCGCGCGAGGAAGATGCTGTTCTTCAGACGGGCGAAGGACGCTTGCGGCCGCGTCGCCGCCTTCTCGGCGGCCGGCGCGAACTCCTTCTCGAGCTGGCGCGAGAACTTGTCGAGGAACACGCTGGCGTCGAGCCCCTTGGCGACCATCGTCTCCAGGCCGGCCGGGTCGGTTCCGAGCGCGCGCGCGGCGATGTTGATCGCGCCGGGCAGCCGCTCGCCGAGCTGGCCGCGCAGCTCCTCCATCTGGACCTTGCCCTTGCCGGCGATCTGCTGGAGCGCCAGGAGCGACCCCTCGACCTCCTCGTTCGATCGGCCCAGCGCCGACCCGGCGGCGATGATGCCGCGGAACGTCCGCTCGGTCGTCGCGCCCGCCGCTGCGGTGCCCTTCGTGGCGTTGACCAGGCCGACGAACGCCGGTCCGACCTTCGACACCTCGACGCCGAGCTCGTTCGCCGTCCGGACGACCCGCTTGAACTGGTCATCGACAGTCTTGTTCACGTCGCGCGTCGAGCCGAGTTGAGCCTCGAGCGACTTGATGCGCGCGCCGACCTCGCCGAAGCGATCGCTCGCGTTCGGCAGCGAGAGCAGTTCCTTGCGCGCCGCCGCGAGTTGCTCCGTCAGCTCGCCCGTGCGATCGACCGCGACCTTGATGCCGGCCTGCATCGACGTGACGGCGGCGCCCGCGTCCAGTTCCTTGTCGACCTCGAGACCCGCCAGCGCGGCCGCAAGCGTGCCGACCAATGCGGTCATGCGCGCGACCTGCGCGATCCCGCCGATCGTGACTTGGACCGGTTTTGCGAGGGCGGTGATCGTCGCGCGCGCCTGCGACGCCGACTTCTGCATCAGCGCGAAGGATCGGGTGGCCGACGCCTGCAGCGCCTTGAAGGAATTGCGCGCCGCGACGATGCCGCTGGCGCGGATGCGGACGCGAATGTCGGGAGTGTCAGCCATTGTCCGCTCCCATGTTCCTCAGGAACTTTTCGACTTCGCTGCCCTTCGCGCGGCTGCCGATGAGGGTCGTGTGCATGTCCCAGACGGCGCGGCGGGCCTCCATGCCGCGAAGCACGCGCCAGTGCGTCCACAGCTGCGCGAAGCTCATCTCCATCGGATCCGGCGACTGCAGGCCGGACAGGCGCAGCTCGATCGCCCAGCCGATCGCGATCGCGAGCGGCGGAGGCGCGTCATGGCCCTTGGCCGGCTTGCCCTTCGAGCGCCCGGCCTTGGGCAGCGTCAGGCCGAGCGCGCGGAAAAACCCTCGTCGGGCGTGGCGGTGGAGATGCCCTGCGCCGTCGAGATGATCGCCGCCTTCTCCTCCTCAGAGAACATGGTGTCGATGCGCGCCTCGGCCGCTTCGTCGCCGGCGTGGCCGAGCGCGGTGGCGACCATGGCATTCGTGAACTGGATCACGCGCACCAGACGGTCCACCACGTCATCGGTCAGATCGTCGTCGCCGGCGGCGTCGTCCTGGACGAGGAACTGGAGGTTCTCGATGTTGCTCTTGAAGTCCGGAAACCGCTTGCGCAGCTGGAGCGCCTGCGTCGAGCCGATCGCGTGAAGGCGGTAGGTCTTGCCGCGAATGGTGATGCTGGCGTCGTCCGAGACGACGTCGAAGATGCTGGCGTAGGTGGCGGTCAAGGCGGTGGTCCCTGTCTGTCCGATAGCCCGGCCGACCGAAGCCGGCCGGGCGCTCTCGGCTCGCGTGGATGGATCGATCAGTAGATGACGAGCGTGCCGAAGCTGCCGTCCGGTCCCACGCCGCATTCGACGGCGAACTCGGCCTCGAGCGGATCGTTCTCGCCGATCATGCCCAGCGCCGAACTCGGGCGGATGGCGCCCTTCGGCACGTCGAGCTGGAACAGCGGCTTGTCGGCCTCGATGCCGTAGAGGCGGAGGAATGCCTCGCGGTCCGGATTCGTGCCGACGCTCGCCTGGATCGCGCCACTGACCGCCGGCGCGTTGCCGGTGATCGTCACGTCCGTGCCCTTGCCGGTCGGCACGTTGCGGATAACGATGGTGCGCGTCGCGACCTCGTAGACGTAGTCGGTGCCGGCGACGAAACCGGTGATCAGAGGATCGGTGACGGGCCGTCCGAGCGGAATGCGGTCGCCGACCTTGACCGAGCCGACAGGCTTCGAGAAGTTCGGGACCGCCGGCAGCGTGAGGGCGCTCGACAGGCCCATCAGCGCCATGACGCGAACCTCGCGCGTGATCGACTGGGTCGTGAAGTTGAACGTCATGCCGGTCTCGTTCGAGAGCGAGCCGATCTGACGCCGCGTCGGGAAGTTCGGAGAAAAGACCTTCGTGCTATCGGCGGACATCTCCACCTCGCCGACAGTCACGACGCCCATGTCCTGCTCCCGCTCGGCGGGCGTGCCGGCATCGGTGACGAAGACGAGCTTTGCGCGACCCTGATGGATGTATTCCATCGCGTCGGGCGAGAGGTTGAGAAGCGTGGCCATGACGGTCGTTCCTTTCAGGCTTTCCGATCCGCCGCGCCCTCGGTCATGGGCACGTGGAACTCGTAGATCGTGAGCAGCACGCTGGCGCGGTCGCTCGCGGAAATGATCGAATGCTCGCCGCCGGCGTCGACGACGTCGCGGGTCGCGAGCGCGCGGATGGCGGCGGTGTTGAAAATGCGCGCCTCGACCTGGACCGAGATCTCGTCGAGCCGGCCGTCCTCGGCCTCCTCGTCGGTGGTGACGATCGCGATCGCGAAGCCGAAGCCGCGATATGTCGGACGCGGGCCCTGGCTCGCGTTACTGACGCGCTGGGGCGGCAGGTCGGCGACGGGATAGACCATGATCGCCGACGTGCCCTGGTCCGCAAGCGCGGCGGCGAGCGCCACGCGATGCGAGGCGAGGACGCGCACGCCTTCGATGTCCTCGAGCGAGGTCACGATCGCATTCCGAAGCTGCCGCCGCATGTGCATGGCCGTATTGTGGGCGACGCGCGGATTCCCGCGCCACTGCGCCTCAGCGGCTTTTCGAAAGCTCCACGAACCAGACCCGGTTCAGCTCCTCGCGGACCGCGTGAACCTTCCAGCGCCGGCCCTTGTGCTCGATGATGTCCGCGTCGGTGACGTCCGGACCGATCCAGCTCTCAGGCATCTGAGCGGCGTAGAGGCGAGCGACGATCTTCGTCCCGGTCGCCTGGAAGTCGCCGCGCTTCGCCTGCCACGTCTCGGCCTCGTCGATCGGGATCACTCCGACGTCGTGCGTCAGCCCGGTTGCGGCGACCTTGTAGGTCGCGGCATCGGCGAGGAGCTCGAACCCGGTGGCGACAATGTCGTCCCATTCGTCGAAGTCTGCCACGGCTCAGTCCTCGGCGATGGCAAACGGATCCGGCGTCGGCTCGTAGCTGGTAGACGACGGCGGCGTGTAGGAGGTCCAGGCGCCATCGACGCGGCTGTAGCGGCCGACCCTCGACGGGGTCGCCGGCTTGTCGCGGGTGGACAGCGACGGCGCCGGCTCGCGGGCGTCCAGATCGACCGTGCCGGCGTAGACCGCCTGGTCGTCGTAGAGGTAGTAGGTGACGGTGTCGGTCATGCCGCGCGGATCCACTTGCTGAGTTCTGGCGAGGACGACGTCGCCGTCGGAAGGACGAACTGCGTCGCGACGTTGATGTCCGGAGCGGCCGACGAGGCAACGTAGTCGTAAAACGATCCGGCTGGAGCGGCGGCGAAGGTCATGACGAAGCGGCCGGCGCCGAAGACGACCCGGTATGGCGTGTATGACGGGCGCGCAGGGTTCGCGTCGAGGATGCGGTCGGTCCAGCTCGACAGGTCCGACGAGACCTTGATGCGGCTGCGACCTTCGATCGCCGAGGACGAGCCGACGGCGACGTAGACGCCGCCGCCGAAGGCGATCGAATAGACGTCGCTCATGGCCGCATCGATGATCGCCGGGTTCCAGAAGATCCCGTCGAAGCTGGTGACGATCCTGCCGCCGACGCCGACCGCGACGAAGCGCGTTCCGTCGTGGATGATCGAGCGCAGCGTCTGCGAGCAGCGGCTGTTGCGCACGGTCCAGGTATCGCCGTCCGGAGACGTCACGACACCGCCGTTGTCGCCCACCGCGCAGAACAGACCGTTGCCATAGGCGATCGCCCAGAGCTGCATCTCGAGCGAGGACTGGCGGCGCGTAAACGCCGCACCGTCCGTCGACGTGCCGATCAGGTCGTAGTCGCCCGCCAGGCTGGAGTTGCCGACCACGACCCACTTGCCCGCCGCGAAGATCGCACCGTTGATGGCCGGGTTTCCGGTCAGCGCTCCGCCGGCCCAGGTCAAAGCCTGCGCTGACCAGGCGATCCCATCGGCGGACTTGGTCGCGCTGGTGGAGCCCGAGAAGCCCATCAGCGTCGTTCCATCGGTGGCAAACGCCTTGTTCGAAGCCGGCGCCGTCCGGGCGCTGAGCGCCGAACCGTTCACCGTCGTCTGGACACCGGTATTCGAGATGGAACCGAAAACGAACAGTCCCTTGAAGAAGCTGCCGCCGCCGCTCAATAGATTCGCCGAGACCTGACCAGATCCGGTCGCCCAGCTGACCGCCTGCGGCGCGTAGTCGCCGAAGAACGCGGCGAGCGCGAGCCAGCTGGTCCGGTCGAGCACTTGGCCCTGGAGCGGAAGCCAGCCGGTCTTGTCGTGCGCCGGCGTCATGTCGGTGATGTCGCCGACCTGCCAGCGCGCGGCGCCATCGCCGCTGCCGCCGCCCACGTCCTGCGCAGCGGACGCGACCACGGGCGGCAGGAGCTTCATCAGCACCATGTCGCGGTCGCTGATCGACGCGTTGAGGACGGCGAACGGGAGGAAGCCCTCCGCGTCGTCGGGATCGAGGCCCGCGACCAGCGACCACGAGCCGTCGAGTGCGAGATGCACGAGATCGCCCGCGCGCGCTGCATCGACGCCGTCCGCGAGATCGACCGTCAGGCGGTGGACGCCCTCCGTGGAGAGATTGAGCTCCTCGCCGATGCCGGCAGGGCCTTGGGTGACGCCGTGATGGGACCGGAGACGATATGGCTGATCGCCCACAACGGGAACCGCGCCGGGTCCGCCGTTGACGATGGTCACCACCCGTCCGGGGCTGTCGTAGCTGTGCATCGCGGTCCTCGCGTGAGAAGGGACGGGACCGGCGCCAGGCCGGTCCCGTAGTCGTCAGCCGATCAGGCGGACGAGGCAGTTCGTGGTCGCGTTGGCGGGGATGTCGCCCACCAGCTTGCCGAACAGCGTGTTGTCGGTCGCCGCGGTCGTCAGGGTGCCGTCGGCCTTCAGGTAGACCTTGACGTTGGACTTCGCGCCCGCGCCGTTCGTCACCGCGCGATTGTAGACGCCGTCGACGCTGAGGACGAGCAGGCCGTCCGTCTGGTCGACCGGGCCTTCGGTCACGCCGAGGTGCTCGCCGATCGCGACGTTGAGATCGCCGGCCGGATACTTGGCCCAGTCGGCGGCGGGGATCGGCAGCGTGATCGTGCGGCCGGGGGAATCGTAGCTGTGCATGGTCGAGTTCCTCTCGTTCGAAGAATAAAGCGGCGGGCCGGATCACCAGCCCGCCGGATCGGATCAGGCGTAGGCGGCGGCGTCGATGGACCCGGCGAGCGCATGCGAGCTCGCGATCGCGCCGTAGAAGTCCATGATGACGTCGGACTCGACGCCGTCGTAGCCCGGGACACGCTGCCACGGATGGGTAGTCGGGCCGTCCTGGCCCTGCAATCCGCCGTGGTAGATGGCCGGGGTGCCCGCCTTGGGATCGCCGAGCAGGAACCAGGTCTTGCCCTTGATCGAGGGGTCGATCACCGGCTGCAGGCCCGTGTTCGTGTTGACCTTGCCAAGCGCGTCGTAGTTCGCCCGGGTGACGTTAATCGCCTTGGTGCGCAGAGCGTAGCCGGTCACCAGGAACTTCGGCTTCACCGAGGAGAAGTTGCTGTCGCGGCGCTTGCGAACGCCCATCAGCTCGGTCGCCTTATCGACGTTCTCGTCGGTCAGGTCGGAGCCGTTGGCGAGGAGGTTGACGCCCGGGAGCAGAGCGATCGAGTTGCCGCCCTGGGCGACCTTGGTGGCCTCCATCACCAGCGCGGCGAAGACGATGTCGTTCTTCTGCTGCGGGATGGTGTAGCCCATCGACTTGATCGCCTGCTCGAAGATGCCGAGGCCGTCATTCACGAAGGCCTGACGCGATACGCGCATTGCGCGAGCGTAGGTCTGCAGGATGACGTCGAACCCGCCGTCGGTGATGCCGCCGTGACTGATCTCGCCGCCTTCCTTAACCTTCTTGAGGATCGGGAAGTTGTCGATGTCGACCAACGTGGTCTTCTGGAAGTTAGGCAGATCCATGCGCTCGGCGATGGTCTGATATTCCAGGTCGCGCTCGCCGCCGATCTTGATCAGGATCTTGCGGCCGGCATCGCGGAGGGCGGTGCCGAAGTCGGACGTGGTGAGGAACGTGCGAACGAAGATGTCGTCGTGATCCTTGCGGTGCACGATGTGACCAGTCGCCGCCAGGCTCTCATGCGCCATGTCGGCGAGCGAGTGACGCATATATTCGGTGCCGAGGCCGGTCGGGGTGCCGCCGGCGACGCGGCAGACGATCGCATCGACCATTGCCGAGTGGCGGTCGCCACGGGTCGCGACATCGTTGCCGGCGGTCACGCTGGGCGTCTGCCGCGCGACCATCGCGTTGAACGCTTCGGCGCGGAACGCCATCGGCGTGAGAGCAGGGTTTGCGATCGCGGCGCCGATCGCCTCGTCGGTGAGGTTCGCGGCGCGACCGATCGTGAACAGCTCGGCCGAGCGGGTGGCGAACGCGGCCGCGTCAAAGGCGGGCGCGACGGCGGGAGCGATCACCGGCGCATCGCTGCGGGTGATGACGTCGATGCCGGCGGCGGGAGCGGCCGGGGTGGCGCCGGTCGGCGCCGAGGCAGGCGTAGTCATGGTCAGGTTCTCCTGGGTGGTGTCCGCGCGGGTGGCGGTGATGCCGGCGGGGTCAGCCGCGCGGGTGGCGATGACGGCCGTCTCGGGCGCGTCGTCGTTGGGGTAGGCAGAGCGGATGCTCGCCTCGATGATGCCGCAGAGGATGTCGGCCGGCATGTCCGTCGCCGACAGTTCCACGGGGGTGATCTCGTGCACGACACAGGTCGGATAGAGCTCGTTGTCGGCCGCCTCGATCAGCTCGGACCGCTTGTGGCGGTAGCCGAGGCTGACACCGGTGGTGAGGCCGTCGGCGACGTCCATGCGGTAGCGCTTGACGTCCTCGTGGCGCGACAGGCGGATGCCCTTCGCATCGACCTGGCCATCGGTGACCTCGAGCGACGAAACGCGGCCGAGCAGCGCACCATACCAGTGGGCAGTGGTCGCGGTAGAACGGCAGGCCACCTTGGGAGTCGATCACCGAAGTGTCGACGCTCTCGGGAGTGATCGTCAGCGTCTCCCATACGATCCGGCGATAGACCGGATGCCACATCAGGCGCTTGGTGCCGCGCGAAGCGATCGCGTCGAACGAGAACGCCTCGTTGTCCTTGACCTCGACATTCTGCGGCGCGCCGTTGGCGTCGCCGCCTTCGGTCGCGCTCTCGTCCGCGCGGACGTGCATGGTGCGAGTGAAGACCGGCTCCGCGCCACCGAACTTGGCGACGGCGCGAGTGAATTCGGTCGACGCCGGATCGAGGCCGGACATGCCGGTCGCGCCGATGAGGCCGATGGCGGTCGTCGCCAGCTGATTTGCACGAGTGAAGGTGGTCACGATGCTTTCCTCGTCTTCTTTGCCGCACGAGCCTGGCGCGGCGTCTGGTCGTCGCTGCCCGGCTGTGCGTCTGGGGATGATTGTGAGGGATCGTCGGATTCCCGCGCTACTGCGGCCGCGCCGTCGCCGAAGAATCCCTCCGGCACGAAGCCTTCGAGACCCAGGCTCTCAGCGTAGGTGTTGACCTCGGCGACGAGATCGAGGTCCTTGCGCCAGTCCTCGCCGCGATCCGCCTTCATGCGCGCGAAAGGGGTGATGCCGGCCTTCAGCTCGATGAGCAGCGCCATCGCGTCCTTGACCGGGTCGATCGACCTCGGCTGCGGAACGCCCCAGTCCATGCCTTCCGGCACCATCACGTCCCACTTGCCCTTCAGGAAGCCGAGGAACGTGAAGAGCATGATGACGGGCAGGCAGAACTGGGGGATCAGCACCAGCCACTGGTGCATCTCGACCTGGTCGCGGAACTGGATCGTGCCGGCGCGGAATCCGGAGTAGTTCGTGTCCGACAGATCGCCGGTCATCAGCTCGTAGGGGACGCCCATGCCGGTCGCGATCTCGCGATCGAACGACATGGCCAGCGCCTCTACGTTCGCCATGTCCTGGGGATTGGCGAAGGTCACCTCCTCGCCCTTCTCGAGGTAGTTCATCGTGCCCGGACGGATGAATTCGATGCCCGGCTTCGACGCCGTCTCCTCCTGCGCCACGGTGCCGAGCGCGGGGTCGATCGGCATGCCGGTGCCGCCGGCGGCGGACTCGGCGCGCTTCACGAAGCCGGCGAAGCAGGCTGCAACCTGCGCGCGCGTCATCAGCGACCGCATGACGATGTCGAGCTGCTCGAGCCGGCGGCCGACGACCGCAAGGCCGGGCTCGCCGCGATACTGGCCGCGCATCGGATTGACGATGTGCAGGAGCTCGCCGGACATCCCTTCGAAGAACGGCATCCTCACCCGCTCGCGGACACCGGCCTGGAGCGGGTCCTCGGCGGACGCGGCATAGGGCCAGGCGGCGAGCTTGCGGCCGCGCGCGTTGACCTCGATGCCGCTGATGACGCGGTTGCCGTTCGGCGCGGTCCACGTCTCCGTCGACACCTGCTCGGATTCGATGATCTCGAGCTGCAGCGGGATGTCGAGGCCGAGCGCGATCGCTTCGGCGTCAGGCAGCAGATGCAGGCGGACGAACACCTCGCCGACCTCCCAGAACTGCCAGTCGATCTTGTGCATCAGGCCGTAGAAGTCGAGCTGGCCGGTGACGTCCGCCTTGCGGATCCACTTGGCGAACGCCTTCTCCATCGCGCTCTGGGCGCGCTTGTTCGCGGAAGGAAATTTCGGCGTGATGCCGTAGCGGACGCTGGCGGCGGCGAGCACGCGGATGGCGGCGCGCGCCTTCGGATTGTTGCGGACGAGATCGCGCGACGCAGCGACGAGACGCTGATGCGACGGCGCGAGCATGGAGGTGCCGGAGCCGGCCTGGTAGAAGCGGCTGCGCTCGTCCATCTGGTCGGCGAATTCGTAGGCGCCGCGCATACGACGGCTGCGGTCGTCGACGCGACGCGTGACGACGCCTTCCACCGCGTCGCGGCCGAGCACGCTCGCGCCGAAGATCTTGGCCGCCGTCCAGGCGCGCGAGGCGTAGCCCTCCGCCATCTCAGCAGTCCACGATCATGACGGAGCGGCGGCGGTGCACGCCGCCGTAAGGCTGCGGGATGGGCGCGGCGGCGGCGAGTTCGCCGGAGATCGCGTCGTAGAGATCGCGCATCTCCTTCAGCGAATGGAAGACCTTCTTCCGCCCGCCGACGCTGATCTCCTTCACCCCGTGCAGCATTCCCGCGCGGAGCTTGTCGAGGTCGGCCTGCGTGTATCCGGTCGCCATCGCGGTCCTAATCCCAGTAGTTGACGGGCGGCACCCACCCTGCGTCGATCCTCGGCGTCCCCGGGTCGGCCGCCCGCTTGGACGGCGCGATCGGTTCGCTCGCCTCCGATTGTCCGGGACGGGAGGATTCCCGCGCAACCTGCGCCGCTGCGGTCAGCACCTCGTGCAGCCGCACAGCCGTCTCGGCGGCGGCCTGGAACGGCCGGTCGCCGGGTGCCGCATCATACTCGCCGGGTGCGCCGGCCATCGCGGAAGCCAGGCGCGCGCCGACCTGCTTCGCCTGCCAGGCGAGGCTCCAGTTCGGATAGGTTGCCTGGATCGCGCGGAGACCGGCAAGTGCGTAGACCCGGCAGTCGAGCGGCTCGTTGCGGACATCCTTGCGCAGGTGCTCCCACACGGCGCGCCCACCACGCACGACCTGGTCCTCGGACAGCAGGCCGGTGATCCACGTCTCGGCTCGGCCGCGCGGGAAATGGACGGCGCCGGGACCGTTCGGAACGCCGAGGTGCGCCGCGATGGTGTCTTTCGCCTCGCGGACGCCGACCGACCACAGCTTCACCGAGCCGTCGCTGAATCGCTCGAAGGCCTTGGCCGACTGCGCTGCGCCCGCCCATGTTCGATAGGTCGTGGCGCCCTTGTCGCCGATGCCCTTGACCGCGAACAGGTGGATGCCCTGCGATCGCAGGCGCATCTGATGGCGCGCGACGAAATCGGCCGCCTGGTCGGGGTTGTTTCCCGCGTCGATGCACACCGCCATCGCGCGGAACGCCCGGCCGTCGACACGATGCTGATAGGCCTCGATATACGGCAGCAGCGCACGATCCCATTCGCGCACGTCACGGGTGTTCGCCGGCTCCTCGCGGTAGTCGAGCGACCAGGATTCCTCGCCCTCGCCCCAACCGACGCGTTCGATGGCAAAGCGGCTGCCGCTGCCGTCGTCGGCACCTTGCTGCACGTCGATGCCGATCGTGATCGCGGCGATGGCGTCGTCGACGAAATACTCGGGCAGCTCGAACGGATCGTCCGGGTCGGCGGGTGGCTTGATCTCCCAGCGCTCGCCCTGCTCGGCGAGATGCTCGACGGTGATCGCCTTCGCTTTGCGGTCCTCGTATGGGAGACCCTGGATGGTGTTCATGTAGGCGCGGCGCTTCGCCGGGTCGCGGATCACCTCCACGAACTCGTGCGCCATCTCCGCCAGGCTGAACTGCGGTCGATAATAACGGCCGTAGTTGCCGGTCGCGATCCGGTTCGGCACCGGCAGCTTGCCGCAATGACCGCACTTGGCGCGATCGACGCCGCGTTCGCCGAATCCGATCGCCGGCACGCCGAGCGGCTCGCCCCACGGCTGCCAGATGCGAACGTAATCCTCGGCCGTCTGCTCGCACGCATCCCACGTCTTCTGCGGATCCTGCCACTCGCCGCAGCAGCGGAACGCCCGCGTCGCGCGCCAGTGGATCGCGCCGGTCCGCAGCATCCGCAGCCGCTCGACGTTCGCGTGGGCGTAGCCGCATTTCGGGCAGACATACGCCGCGCCGTTCGGCTCGAACGTGCCGCGCTCGTCGTCGTCGCGTTTCGGAATGTGCAGCGACGGCTTCGCGCCATCTCGCTGCCAAGACATGAAATGGTCGTGGCCGCAGCCTTGGCACTGGACGAACGGCAGGCGCTGGTCGCCGCTCATGAAGATCTTGTAGATCGACGGCAGGCCCTTGCCGCGGTCCTTCACCGTCGGCGAGGACACAGCGAACATCATGTAGTTGTGCGCGTATTCCGGCGTCCTGCCCTTCGCGAGCAGATAGGTGTCGCCGTCGCCGCCGGCGTTCTCGTGACCATCGATCTCGTCGAGAAACAGGAACCGGTCGGCGACCATCGTGAACAAGCCACGCGCCTCGGTTCCGCCGCCACGGATGCGCCCGCCCGGGAAGCGCTTGTAGTTGTTACGATTGCCGCTGGTGCGCGAGACGTTGATGCGCGGCTTGAGGACCGGGGTGGCCTCGACCATCTGCATGAACTTCTCGTCGATGAACTGGATCGCGTCCGGGATCGTCGGGCCGACGTAGAGCATCGGTCCCGGGTCGGTGTGCATCACCCAGCCGGCGACGCTCTCCATCAGGAACGTCTTGCCGGACTGCGTGCAGGCCATGATGCCGATCTCGCGGACACCAGGTTCGGTCACCCACAGGAACGGCCCGCGCGTGACCTCCAGATCGCCGATGCGCACGCGGCTGCCCGGCGACTTCGAGAACTTGCCGTGTCTGCGGTGCCTCTCCGTCCACTCGACCAGGTTGATCCGCGCCTCGCGGTGAAGCGAGCGCCTGGCGATCTTGCGGAACGACACACGCGCGATCTCGGCGCGGCGATCGAAGCCCTCGCGCGGCCGACGCGGCGACGTGGCCGCCAGCGCTTCGATCGCGCGCAGAGCGTCGCGGACACGCGGGCCAAGACTGACCTCGAGCTGGATCATTCCCGCCCTTCGACGCCGACGCCGCCGAGATACGGATGGCAGTTCTCGCAGTTCGGATCGACGTGATCGGCGTTGAGGTGCTCGAGGATGCGCTCGACCTCGGCATCGACACGCGAGCAGATCGCGTCGGGATCGTCGACGATGGCGAGATCCTGCATCAGGCGCGCGCCGAGGCCGCGAAGATGGACCGCAACGTGGGTGGCGTCGTCCTCGTAGACGGCCGCCGCAAGCTCGACCTCGATCAGCTTCTTGCGCTTCTCGTCGCGCTCATCCTCGAGGATGTCGTTCTTCGCCCGCTGACCACGAATCTTCTCGAAGTCGAGCTCGTCGTCAGGATCGGACGCCTCGGCGCGGCCGGTGGCGCGCTCGCGGGACATGAGGAAACGCAGGACGGCGGGCAGCGTGAAGCCCTTGCCGCCGATTGCGCGCTCCAAGCCCTGCTTCTCCCATTCGTAGAAGCTGTCCCGGTCATATCCGATCAAGTCGGCGAGCTCGGACGGGCCATGAACCGGATACGCCTTCACGGCGGCGGAAGTGTCGGAAGTGGGTCGGCCTCTTTTCGGCGCAACCTTCACCTTGCGCGGCGGGCGCGCGACCTTGGTCCCAGCCGCCCGGGCGATAGCTTCCTGGAGAGGATCTTTTCGTGCCAACCCGCTGATTTCCGTGCAAACCGCCAATTTGGCGGGGTCGGCGACCATCGTCGCAGGCGCACGCATTCCCGCGTTCGATCAGGGTGGGTCTAGGTAACTCAAGTGCCGAAATGGGTTTTCGCGGAGAATTTCGCAGCCAGACGTCGGACTGCGAACTTCCCCCGCATGTAGTGGCCACACCCCCCGGAAGGACCCGCGACATACCATATGTTGTGGTCGCGTGTTATCACGCTAACACGGTCTGGTCGCTGCGGGCGAGCCACGCTGTCGCGCTCTGCGTCGTCGACGCCCGCCTTCGTCGGTGAGGTGGAGGGCGGCACGCTCGCACGTGCGCGATGGTGAAACGAGGGGCAGGCGACGCGCACGTCCGGCGCCGCCCCAGGAGAATGAGACGTGAAGAGACATCCGATGAAGGCGCACTGGACGGGGCCGATCGGTGCCCCGCCGGGCGCGCCGATGGTGATGACGGACGCTGGCCACGGCTTGGGCTGGTCGGTCCTCAGGCGGCGGCTCGGCGCAGTCGAGAACGATCTGCGGGAGACGGTGTGGCTGAAGCTGACGCATGGTCGCGGTGACGCGGGCTACCTCGACGACTGGCGTGCGACGGCGACGCACGCGGTGCTCCTACCGGCCGACGCGCCTTCGGACCTCCTCGATGCGCGCCGCTTGGCGGAGCGCTACGAGGACGAGGCGTTCAACGGGATCAAGGATCTCGCGTGCGTCGCAAAGCTGACGATCAGCAAGCGCGATCGCATCCTCGTGGAGTGGCCGCGCATCGTGCGGTTCGCGCAGGTCGAGTTCTGCGAGAAGCGGTCGATGGCCGTGATCGCGATCCTGCACGTCCCGGCCAGGTCCGGGGTGCGCCGCGATGCGCACGTGCACCTGGTCGCACCGGCCAGGGAGCTCGGCGCGGATGGCTTCGGCGCGTTCCTGCGGCCGTTCGCCACCGACGCCGGCGGGCCGGAGATCGCCAAGGCCTGGGCTGCCTGGGCATGAAGCTAGACGGCCCCGGCGTAGGGTCGGGGCCGTCGTTTACCGCTTGGGAAACATTCGGTTTCATAGCGGGGATATGTTTTGGGTCTTGGTCGCAATATGCGTATTGCTCGCGCTCATTCTCGCCGAGCTGCTCTGGCTGGATCACCTGTTTCGTAATGCCTTCGCGCTACCGATACTGTCCTGGATCAAGAAGAAGCAGGTAGATCGCGCCATCGGCGACGACGATATGTTCGAAAACGTCAAGACGATAGAGCTTCATCTGCGTCGGATCTCCGACAGCCTCATCGATAGAGGGCCACACGATCTAAGCAACCGCTAGGTGTCAAATCTAATGTGGCGGAGGGCATCGAGATCGCGATGGATCAGGACAGCTTGGGCTTAGCTGTAGTCGGCGCTTAGCTCAGCCCCGCCCCGCCTTCGACACCATCGCCACAAGCGTCGCGAGGTCGAGATCGTTAGTCGTCGTCGGCGCGTTCGAGAAGATCCAGTGGATCGCCTCGTCGACGGCACCCTGATCACAACGCTCGAAGACGTCGTCGAGCCAAGCGTCAACCTCGGCCGGGATCGCGGCGACCTTCGCGCCGTGGGCATCGACGACCAGACGCTGGATCTCGGCGCGGGCGGCGGCGCTCACGCTCGCACTGCCCGTCGTAGCTCGAAGTCCACGGCTCTCGACACAGCTCGGTTGACGCGAGGCTGGGCATAGTCGGTCACGTCGTCGCGGAAGTGCAGATTGTCGTCGAAGCGCACCTTGTCGGCCAACCACAGCAACGGCTCGAGGTCGCCTCGGCCGGAGCCGATCCGTTGGAAGACGCCAGCGTAGGCGCTCCCCCGTCCCTGCAGCTTTATCAGGAAGGTGCGCGGCAGCTTGAGCGCGCGACGTACGGCGTTGCGTCCAGCGCCGCCCAGAGCGTCGCGCATCCGCTCGGCGACGGGCACGATCAGCGCATCCGAACCGGAGCCGCGCGTGGCACCGGCATTGGAGCGGTTCAACTCGCCGCCGGTCTCCTGAAGGGCGAGATACTTTGCGCGCTTGGGATCGACGAACACCGCGGCCTCCGGGGCGTCCTGCGTCGCTGTGGCGCGTTTGACTTGGGTGCCGCTGACGGTGAAGCGCGACGGGCGGTCTAGGCGGGAGGTCATCTCGCGGCGCTCGAAACGCATCGCCTGAAAAGCAACATCGTTCAAGCCGCGCGCCGTGCCTCGCGCGACCGCGGGGCCGATCCGTCCGAAGGAGCGGAGGGCAGCGTGGGCGTCGATATCGAGGGCGGGGGTTGGCATGGCGCTATGATAACTACCCTCCGGGTCCTAGCACAAGTCCCCCTTTGTAATAAATGGCAGCGCACGTCATTCACGGTTTTAGGACCGGCTGCCAGGGTTACCGTTGGTGGTAGCGTTACGCGATACAGAGGAACCTGCACCCCGGTCCTCGTCCTCGTAGGTCTCCAACCTCAGTTGATCTACGGGGGTATATATTCACCGGTTTTAACCGGGTGAATATATACCCCCCTCTCGTAGAGAGGGTTAGACACGTTAGACCCGAAATATCTGGCTGTCTCAATAGCTTAACCGGAAGTGATAACAGCGGTTAGACTGGTTAGACAAACGCGCTAAGGCTCTGATTTAGCATGACTCTTGCGTCTAACGCCAAGGTGTCTAACCAGTGATAACACGACACGTTAGACACCTTCCGAGGCGGATCCTCGACTTCTAGGACTTACGATGGATGGTGGGTTAGAAATATTTGCCCGGGGGGGTCTCTTGACGGCTCGGCGTCCTAGATACATCATATATGGACGACGCGCGGTTCCTCCGACGTCCAGGAGGTTACGTTGCATACTCAATTCGACATCAGCGCAGCCCGGGCTGCTGGCCCGGGGGACGGCGCTCCGTCGATCCTGGACCTCATCAAGATCGCACCATCGCGCCGCACTAGGGCCGTCAGCGACAAGATTGCCGTGATATCGGGTCGCCTCCCGATCAATCTAGTCGGACACCGGGGCCTAAAAGTTATCGAAGCCGGCGGCCTGCCTAGCGCCGTGGCTATCGCCAAGTTTTTCTATCGATGGCGTGAATTCACTCCCTGTAGCGAAGTGGCCAGCGCGCGGCCTTTGGCATTCGCCACAGTCGGGGCGCTGATGCTGGATGGTCTTCGCGCCGGACGTATCTCGGAGGAGGATCGTGTAGAGGCGCACAAATGGTCGGACGATCTCAAGCGATTTCTCCAGTTCGGCCCCTCGAATCCCGAGGACGAGGAAGTCTTCGACCATATGCTCATGCTCAGCGAGTTGGGCGAATTCGACCTTCATGACTTGAGCCGTCTGTTGTGCGCGATGTTCGCACTCGTTGACCGACCAGCTCCGGTGCACGCTACCGTCTTTGTCGATTCGGATTTTGTGATCCGCCGCTGGATGCAAGACAGCCTCTTCAGCTTCGCCGGCGATCTCCCGGAGTTCGACGCGCCCATGCGCTCCCGGCCCCTCCGCCCCCGCCGCGACGTCGGTCGCGCGCTCATCGAAAACGTCCCGCTCCTCATCTGATCAAAAATATTCGCCGGGGGGTCTATCACTACAGTGATAGTCCGGCTATATTGATTACGAGGAGTTAGTTCGATGCTGGTTGAAACGAGAGAGCTGGACGGCGTGGAGATCGCGGCGCCGGAGGACGCCAAGGCGGCCGTTCGCGCGGTCGCTCCTCTACGACCGACCTTCCTCGGCATGGCCGACACTTCGATGGGCGCTCCGGCCCCTGACAAGGGCGGCGTCGCGGAGTTTGTCGAAGGTTTAATGACATCGACCGGACTCACCCTGCTGGGGGCCGAGGAAGGGACCGGCAAGTCGCTGGTCTCCAATTCGCTCTGCGTGGCAGCGGCGCTCAACGATCCAGCCCAGAAGGTCTGGTGCGACTACCAGGTGCTCACCACAGGTCGATCGCTGCTCGTCATGGCCGAGGGCAAGGAGGCGATGCACAAGCAGCGCCACCTCGGCACGCTGCTCAACACATTCAAGCTGGACCCTCAGAGCGAGGAGTTCCGCACCGCGAACGATCGCGTCGAGATCTTCAGCATGCGCAGTCGCATCAAGACGCTGAAGGAAGCGCATCCTCACAAGAAGTTCGGTCGCCGGCTGTTTCATATCCCCGCCGGAATGAAGAGCGGAGAATACGTGGCCACGCCGATGCTCGAGGCCATTCTCGACCACATCCGTTCGGTGAACGACTGGGCGCGGTGTTATGGAACTCCGGAGGACCGCATCGTCGTGGTCGTATTCGACACGTTGCAAGCGCTTTTCGGGGTCAGTTTGATCGACGACGAGGCCATTAATGACGTTATGCAGTTCCTCAACATCGAGCTCGACGCGCTCGGGTGCGCCGGTCTCGTCACCGCGCACACGAACAAGTCGTCGAAGGCCGAGGACGACGATCCTCGCGCCGCGATCAAGGGTTCGCAGCAGGTCATGGCGACGGCGGAATCCGTAATTCTGCTGCGGTCCATGACCGAAGCGGAATGGGAAGACACGACGAAGGCCGGGCTCGATATGCCGCGCGACAAGGCGCTCGCCATCAAGCCGGGCAAGAGCAACAGCCGCACAGCGGACCGTGGGACGAAGCTGCTCATGGGGCTTCCGAACGGCGCGCCGGTCGGCATCACCGAGCGTGTCGGCCGGGACTGCACCGGCGGTGGAATGCGCCGGGGAGGCTACACCGCGACCGAGATCAAGGCGGCGGTCGTCTCGCTGTTCCAAATTCTCTGGAATTCAGAAACCGACCCTCGGATCAGCGCGAACAGGCTCTACGCCGCCGCGCAGGACGCAGAACTGATCGCTGGTCACAACCTGTCGGCCCTCAAGTATATCACTGCCGAGGGAAGTCGGGGAGGAAAGAACTGCGTGAAGGTCAGCGACGCGCTCAAGGAAGCTGCGAACGACGGCATCCTGCGCGCGGTCAGATCCGGCAACGGCTACATCTACCATCGGACGGGTGAGTGACATGACCAACCACGAAGATTACGCCGATAGCCCGCAGGGTCGGGAAGCCATCGCCCTGCTCGGCAGGGTCCGCGACACCATGGCCCGGGACGGTCTGAGCCAGTCTGAACTGGCTCGCCGGTGCGGCTATCGTCCGAGCTACATCTCCATGCTGTTGAACGACCGCGACGGGCCCAGCGACCGCCGCGAGATCCAGTTGTCGACCGCGCTTCATCTCGCGCACGCGCTCGGCCTCGTCAGGATTGTCGACGACGCCTAGGCTGGCTCGATGCGGACGACCTCGAGAACGTCGAAACCAATACGCACGCCGACGACGCGGACACGACGGCCGCGCAGATCGGCGCGTAGTGGACGCGCGCTCTCGAGCCGCCATCGGCCACCTTCGTCACGGCGGAGGAACGGCTCCCCGCGCCCCTCGTCGAGCCAGCCTGTCTCGTCGTGCGTTGATCCGATCGGCACCTGCCGCGTCCCCCCAGAGTGATGAGTAGCAATCCTGCTGACCAAGCGACAGCTTGCAGGAGGAAAAATATGAGTTCGAGCGTGAGACACATGGTGCCGGTCGCGGAGGCGATCCGAGGAATTTTCGGTGCCGCCGCCGTCGGCGACAAGGTGCTCTTCTGCCATGCGCGTCAGGTGCTCGAGCTGCCGCTCGACCAGGTCGAGATGCGGCCGATGACGATGGACGACGTGCGCGCGCTGTTCGAGGCCGGCGCGATCGACGAGGAAACACTGTTTCGCATGTCCATCCGGCTGATGCCGTGACCGCCAGCAAAAGACGAATGCTTGCCCTGCCCGCTAACTGGACCAGCATCGCGGGCCTTTGCTTGGACGAGAGGGGAATCCATGGGACCGCGCTGGTCAGCGACGGGCACACGCCGCCTCGCATCCTCTGCTTCACCGCCGTCAACGTCGTCGAGGTCTCGACGCAAGGCTGGTCGATCGGCGAGATCGTCGAGTGCCTCTCGACGCTGCAGACGCCCAGATCCGCCGACCCGATCCTGCGATCGCTGACCGAGGGCGACCTTAAGCCGCTGAAGGCTATCGGCTCGCTGTCGAAGATGGATGCGCTGCGCCTACTGTCCATGGTGCCGACATGGCGGCCGTGATGATTTCCGCCTCCGCCTGGCTGCGGCCTGCCATCGCGATCCTCGCCGTCGCGGCCGTCGCCGGCGAACGGACCAGGACGCGGGAGCGGCTCGCGTCGGCTCGCGCTCTCGACGTGGCGGCATGGGAAACGATCAGCGGGATTGCAAACCGGGCGCGCGCGGGAATCGGCTGCGATGGCAGAGTGTTGTCATGACGTTCCACTTCCCGCCCCGCCAGATGCGCTGCCCCGCCGCCGCCTTCTACTGTGGTGTGTCCGAGACCACTTTCCTCGACCGCGTCCGCAGCGGCCTCTACCCTCCCGGCGCCCTCGACGGCGGCGCTCGCGTCTGGCTGCGAGACGATCTCGACGCGATGATCGACCGGCGGTTTTGCGTCATCGCCGGCGCCGCCGCGAATGACCGCGCTGACGAAGATCCCTTCGCCGCCCGGTTCGAACAGGCGAGCTGATGGCCCCCGCGAACCTCCCCTACACGTTCGCGATTCGGAAGAAGAGCGGGACCGAACTTTGGTATTTCCGGCACCCGTCGCTCGAAAAACCAGCGCGCATTCCCGCGCGTCCGGGCGAGGCGGCGTTTCATCGCGAATACACCCGACTGCTCGCCGACGCGACGGAGACGAAGGTCGCCGCCGAGCAGTCGGCCGACACTGCTTCGGTGCGCTGGTTGGTTGGCCAATACAAGAAATCGAACTGGTGGGCGGAGCTATCCGCGAAATCCAAGACCGACTATAGTCGCGAGCTGGATCGCCTTTGCGTCATGGCTGGTGATCTGCCCTTCGCCCGCCTCACGGCGCAAGGCGTCTGGAGCCTTCGCGAGCGGGTCATGCAGGACGTAGCCGCAGCACGGTTGCGCGCCGTGGCCGAGCGCGAGGCCAAGGATGCGGCGCGCAACGCCCAGCTGAACGAGCGTGACGCGAAGTTGCTGACCGCAGGTAAGACGATCCCGCCCCGTCCGAAATCGAAGCGCAAGCCACCGAAGGCGACGAGCGGCGCCCGCACCGCCGATCTGTTCAAGGCTACGCTCTCCGCGATGATGACCTGGGCCCGGGAGGCCCAGCACGTGACCGCGTCACCAGTCGAGCGGATGCGCCGTCTCAACCGTAAGTCGAGCGTGACCGAACGGCTAGGCTGGACCGAGTATCAGATCGAGTTCGCGCTGAAGCATGCGCCGCGTCCGATCCGCGACGGCATCGTTATCGGTCTCCATATCGGCCAGCGGCTTGGCGATTGCTGCAAGCTCCGCAAGGCGCAGTGCATCGGACCTATCGTCAGGCTACGCCAGTCGAAGACCGGGACGCCGATCGACATCATCGCAACCGGTCCCCTCGTCAATATCATCGCGCGCCGCCGTGGCGCAAACGAGCCTGACGATGCCAAGGAGCTGCTCGTCCAGGATAACGGGGAGCCTTACAGCGAGCGGCTATTCAGCGAGCACCTGCGCAATTGGCTCGACGAGCAGGGGTGGGAGGATCTTTCGTTCCACGGCCTGCGCTATGCGGCGGCCGGCACGCTCAACGAAGCGGGTGCGACCGTCGCCACCATCGTCACGATCCTTGGGCACCGGACCTATCAGATGGCTTTGAAATACCTTGCCCAGCGCGAGGAGTCGAAGCGCGCGGCGGCGTTGATGCAGGAAGCGTCTGACCGGCGCGAGAGCTAGTCGATGAGCGGCGGAGAGGATGAGGACGGGACGGGAGGATGGACGCTGTCCCCGGCCGGCCGTCCCAGGCAGGTCCTAGCCGTCGACGCCGACCATATCGCCGGCGGCGACAACCGTCGCAGCTTCCTGCTCCAGGTGACCGGCGATCCCACGCGGCACGGATTCGAGTGGCGCGATCGAACAGACGGCAGCGTGGCGCGGCGGGTGGTGGCCGCGCAGGACATCCTGCCGCTCATCGCCGAGGTGCTCGAGGACCGGCCGGAAATGGTGGACCAGGTGGTCGCCACCCTCGGCCGGATCACCGACGCGATGACCGCCTTGCGCTTCGCCGCCGGACTCCGACTACGAGTGTGAGTGCAAACCGCTTCGGAAATCTGCAAACCGGTCCTGAAAACCCTCGGAAAAGCAGCACTTTGCCGGCGATTTCGCTGGACCCCCCTGACTCTTAATCAGCGGGTCCTAGGTTCGAGCCCTAGTGCGTCCACCATATTTCTCAGTAGATTCTTTGGCAAAACCTAAGATTGAGATTCGTCCAACCTTGAAATGAGATTGGGCACACCTGCGTTGGCTGGAGCCCCCATCCTTCTTGCTGAAGCCGTAAAGCCCACTGATCGCGATGGCAGGCAGCACTTCAAGTTGCGATCCACGATTGGCGCCACCCTTGACGTTAATCGCCCTCCGACAATTTCCTCGCGCCAGTACGAAGGTCCTCGTGCCATTGCTCGTAGAGCGCCTTCATCCGCTTGCGGGTCGTCGCCATCGACGGCAACTTCACCAGCGGAGCGCTTGGGGCCAGCATCTTCCGCGCGGCGTTGATCCGATCCGTTCGGTGCCATAGCTCGAAATGTTCCGGGTTCACCCAGCTCGAGCCGCCACAGCCCTTGTTCCCCTCCCAGATCGCGCGGCTCAGCGTGCCTATCACCTTGTGGTTCGGTTGACCCAGCATAAGGTCGACTGCGATCAGGTCGGCATCGTCACCGGGGTAGATCCCAGCAGGCCTGGTCTCTGAAGCCTCGACCAGTTCCAACGCCCGGGCACGGAACTCCCCATCGTCCGGTGCGAGAACGACGTTTGCCGCTTCGGCGAACGCGACCGCGCCCGCGCGACGCTCGGCGAAGGACGCGGCATCGACCATGCACGCCGGGTTGTCGTCGAAATAGTGCGCGTCCAGTCAGGATGGAAAGTCGTCTGCGCTACGCCAACGCCAGTTCCACGTGCTCAACATGCCCCCGAACTTGGAGAGCCGGCCGACGGCGTAGGCCGAGCCGAAACCCACACGGTCACCCCATCCGCGCTCCGGCGACCGGAAGCGCCGCTTGGTCTCCTCCATTACCGCGACGAATTTGTCATGCGCATTAAAGAGCGTCTGCTGATCCTCGGGGTAGCCGCGATCGAACGGAGGGCGCTTCACGGCCGATTTGATCCGTGCCGCGAACAGCCGCGCACCGCTCCGGCCACGCGGGCACGAAGCGACAAACGGCGGCTTTCCGCCAACATCTCCCGAGCGAGTCCCCGGCTTGGTCGCATGAATGATCTCATTCGACGTTCATCGGGTGGATGCCTGAAGATATGGTGTGCGACGGCGCATCGACATCCTACGCGCGACCCCACGGCAACTGGACGGGCAGAGCGCCGGTAGCGAAGACGATCACGGAGGACTTGGCCCCCAGCGCGCGGCCCTCGATGCGGTCGATCGTCCAGCCGGTGTGCCGCAGCAGCGGATGGTCAACGACGGCAGAGAGCGGCCGGCCGATGCAGCCCAGGGTGACGGTCTCCGGCAACGCCCGATCGAGCCGCAACCGCCCCACCCCGCCGATGCTCGACACCCGGGAGGCTCCAATCCGCAGTGAAACCTCTATCGACCACCCGACCACCCGCAATACGAGAGCATCGAGCGATCGAGTGTCCAGCCGGACCGCACCATCGCCCAGATAGGCCGCCGCCATCGGGGGCAGCGAGCCCCAGCCACCCGCCCCGCCTGCCAACGTGGCGGCAACGAAGTGACGGTAAACATGCCTCGGACGCCGGCGATCTGGCCAGCCTAGTGGTGGAGCCAGGGTCTGCAACGCGTCGTCCAGCGTCACTCCCTCGAACCTGAGCGCAGCCAGTAGGATCGGCGAAGCTAGCCGAACGGTCGCCTGCAGATACGACCGGTAGGACTGCAGCCGCGCGCTCGCGGCCATCCTTTCGATGGTCGTGACCTCGTCGATCGCGCGGCGTAGCGCCTTGGCCCTGATCCTGGCGTCGGGATCGTCCTCCCCGCCCCTACTGCCAGCCATGGCGTTCGAACCTCGTGACACGGACGGAGTCAGGTCCGATCGCCTTGGGGTTCGCCTCGGGGCTGTAGACGTGGCCGGCGAGCCAGAACTCCTCGCGCATGCGCTCCGCGTCCGGCACCTCGCGCCATCAAACCTTGCGCTCCGGGTCCCAACGATACCCGCGGTCACGCAGCAGGTCCTTCACCTCGTAGGCGGCGCCCCGAGCGCGGACGATCCACGAGTCGCGCTCCGCGCGCTCAACCAGCTCGTCCAGCGCAGTGCGGCCCTCGCCGAAGCGGTGCTGGAGAAGCGCGATCACGGCGTCGACGTCCGCCGCCGCGCGGTGTCCGCCGTGGAACAGACCGATCTGGCCGAGCAGCCAACCAAGCGAGCGTCCGTCGAAGCCGTGCGTCCGCCATTCGATCTCCGAACAGGAGCACGCCCACGCAAGGCCAGCGGCCTCGGGCAGCCGGCGCTCGACAAATTTTCTATCAAAGCCGGCGTTGTGAGCTACGACGACGTCGGCGCTGCGCAGCAGGCGCACTGCGGCGCCGTCGTCGATGACCTGGTTCTCGAGGTCCGAGTCGGTGAGGCCGGTCAGCTGCGCGATCTCGACCGAGATCGGCCGACCGGGATCCTCGAGCCAGGAGTAGCTGCGGTCTATCGCCACGATCAGCCCCGCGCGGTCATAGCGGAAGCGACGCAGCGCCAGCTCGATAACCTGGTCGCGCCCGGGATCCCTCCCCGTCGTCTCGACGTCGATCGCCAGCCCGATGAAGGGCGCGTCGCGTGTGCCCAGACCGGTGTGGCCAGACGCAAGTTCGAGCCGCCGCAGCACGCGGTGGTCCGGGTCACGGTCGAGCGCAGTCGCCAGACACCGAACGTCTTCGCTGGCCAACCCGCCCGGCGATTGGTCCCTCCGCATGTCGATACGCGATCCGGCATCCGTCCCGCCGACGATGCGGAGCGGACCGGCCGCGCACCCGTTCCGGGTTCCCGCCAGTGGCACTCCGTCCTGCGGGACCGGCACGTCCGGTCCGTGTTCGTCGTAGTCCATCTCGATCTCCTGCACGCGCGGTCCCGCCTCGCCAGCGAGGCGATAACCGGCGATCCGCGATTGTTGAGAGGTGTCGGCCCGCTCGCCTCAAGCGGCGAAGCGCTGCTCCAGGTTGAAGTCGAGGCCGCTCGCCAGCGGGCTTTCGGGCTCGGCGGCCACCAGCGCGAGCATGTGGCCCACCGCTGGCGAGACCAGCGCCTCCGCCATGGCGGTGGTCGGGTCGAAGCCGACCTTCACGTCGGCGGCCGACGCCACCCCCGCGCCATAGCGCCAGGTGAGGCGCCGGACCGCCTCCACCGCGCCCATGCAGACCGAGGCGTGGAACGCCTGCTGCGTCCCGCCCTCGTCGTGGTGGACCAGCGTCGCGGTGAAGAGCTTCCGGCCGGCCACGGCCAAACCCGAACCACCGTAACGGGGCTCGCCGGAGGCGCTCTCGTACCAGCCGTCGTCCGCACCGTCGTCGGGGTCGGAGGCGTCGGCCCCCTCGTCGCCGTCGCCGCAGCCGCAATGGCGGGGCTGCCCGTCGCCACCGCAGTCACAGAAACCGTCGCCATCGTCTTCCGGACCGTCGCAGGCCAGGCGGTCGATCGCGGCGGGATCGGCGTCGAGGCCGATCGACAGGCCGTGGAGCAGCAGCGCCCGCATGAAGTCCTCCCGCTCCAGTACCGCGTCGATGGCGGTCCCGCCACCGAACAGACGGCGCGGGGCGAGCAGCCAGGCCATGGGGTCGTGCCCCTCCCCCTCGCGTTGGAAGCGCGCGCCGGTCTCGGCGGCGATCAGGGCGAGACGCGTGAGGCCGCGGCGCGTCGCGGTCACCGACCTGTCGGAGGACATGTCCTCGTCGAGCGGATCCTCGTAGCGCGCCACTATGGGCATCGCCGGTGCGGCGGCGGGCCGGAGCGACATCGGTGCCAGAGCGTTCATCATCAGTCATACTCCCTTCGGACCGCCGGACGCGCCATCGGGAACGGGGCGGCAAGACGGAGGTGAAGTCGGGGCCATAACATTTCAACGGTTCTAGAACTGTAGAAATGTATCGAGCTCCGTCCCATTCTGAATCACCCATCGCGACACTGGATCGCGGGCGCTCGCGTCCCGCCTTGCAGTGTCGGACGCTTCGACTATTCTGGAGTCATGGAAGAGACGACGGCGATCCGCACGATGAGCGCACTGGCGCAGCCCACCCGGCTGGCTGTGTTCTCGCTGCTCGCCGCCGCCGGGTCCGACGGGCTCACCGCCGGAGAACTCGCCGAGCGTACGGGCACGCCCGCGAACACGATGTCGGCGCACCTGCTGATCCTGTCCCGGGCCAACCTGGCCACTTCGCGGCGGTTGGGACGCAACATCTTCTACGCGGTGGAGGTCGACGCGGCGCGCGACCTCGCGAAGTTCCTGACCAAGGTCTCCAGTCCCATCTGCACATCGACCGCGCGCTGCTGACGCTCATGGCGCGCCATGACACCGCCGCGGCGCTTCAACGCATAAGGCGCCTCCTCGTTAAATCGTACTCATCGATCAGGCACGTGGGGCGAGACCTGGGAACGGTCTCCAGCGTCGTGCTGCCGTCCGAAACGTTCTTCGTCGACGACGTGACGGGTACACCCATCGTTTCGCTCGGCGTGCCGGTGGCCGACGGCGTCAAGATGTTCGGATCGCAGCTTGTCATCGAGGACCGGTGGCTGCCCGAGACCGTGGCCACTGCGCTATCGGGCCGACCGCTGAGCGCCGCGGTCACGATTGCCGCAGCACCGGACCTAGCGGGACGGACGATCGAAAGCGTACGCCACAACGCCGACCACCGTCAGCTAATCATCGACCTCGTGCCTGACACGGTCGCGATCTGAACGCTCCGGCACGATCACGATCTCAATGGCACTGCCCTGTCTGCGATCAGCAGCCGTCGAGGCCGCCGCCCGATGCCGTGAATCCGTAGGCCTTCAGGTCAAGCCTGGCGCTCTGAGTGCAACCCGCCCGAAGCGGCACCTCGCGAACCTGCACTTCAAGCTGATCCGCGGTGATGGCCACGTCGCGCGTTTCTATTGCCGGCTATCGTCGTTTCCTGACCAGGCCCTTCCCCCGAGTAGCGTCGTCCCCGGGATCGCGTGAAACCTATCGTCCACTCCGCTTTCCAAGCAATGGCCGGCGCGCGTCCCACAGCTCCTGCTCGAGCGCTTCCAGCTCGATCGGGTCCATGTCCGGTTCGTATAGCCAGTAACGCAGATCGAAGACTGCCGTGACGGTGGTCGCCCATAGGGCGAGGCGCATCGAGTAGGTTCCGGCACCGCCGATCCTTCCGATATGCTGGCCGGCGCGAGTACGGAAATCCTTGCCCGAGCCCACATACAGTGCCCCCGGAAGCGCCGGATCCATCAGTCGGCTGTATTTAAGGGCCTTCCCACTCTCAATGTTCGCAAGTGGTCGGCATCCAAACGCGACCCGGAGTTCCTCGTAGGATGCCGGGTTCCGCACGGAAAACTGGTAGATCACCCGCTCGCGACGG
Organism: Sphingomonas sp.; assembly: GCA_965219285.1. Taxonomy (GTDB): domain Bacteria; phylum Pseudomonadota; class Alphaproteobacteria; order Sphingomonadales; family Sphingomonadaceae; genus Sphingomonas. The sequence continues at coordinate 99,928 of CBDCNF010000016.1, read as the reverse complement.
GTGACGTTCTTCCTCAATTCCGCATCGATCGCGGCCATCGCTTCAGGATCCGATAGCCAATCCAACTGGAAGCACAGTTCGTGCGACGAGACAGGCCGCCGGTCCACGACGCTGTCAGCCAACCCCCGCAGCCGGACGGCGGCGCTTACGGCCAGCCCGCGGTCAGGTTCATCGAACATTACCCGCCTCGTTCGAACAGCCGGTGCAGATGCATTCGCGCTCTTAACCGGACATGCATTTCAGCGAATCGCGGCAACGGTGGGACCGCTCGGCTAGGCGCTTCAGCTACCAACCTAGCGCACGCAGCGCTCGCACGACCTGCGGCCGCATCTGCCACTCGAAGTGCTGCGTGTCGAACGTGCGCGACATCGCTTCGAGCATCGACGTGTCCGGGAACTCGGTGTCCAGCGAGGGATCGCGGGCTATCGCGCAGGTCCAGATCTCTGACCCGTCGTCCCGACGCGGCGGATCGAATCCGATCTCCTCCGCAATCCGCTGGCCGAGCTTGCCGTAGTGCAGGTTTGCACCCTCGTAGCCGGCGTATCCCGCCGCTTCGGCCAGCCTGGTCGCGGACATCAGCTGGTCAGGCGCGGACAGGTGGGCCTTGAGCATGGCCAGGTAGCTGCCCGGCATCTCCGGCAGCAGCATCGCGAACGCCTCTTCGTAGACCGCCACAGGCGGTGCGCCTTCCTCGTCGCGGCCAGCAAGCGATGCCCCGTCCAGCTCGTCGAGCTGAGCCTTGACCTTTTCGATCGCGACCTCCCGAGACTCGCCGGACGCCTTGGTCACTAGCGCCTTGCGCCGATAGCCGTTCGCCGCCCAGGCGCCCGCGAGCGGACCCGACCTGATCTCGTAGCACCCGTGCGTCTCGGTCCTGAACGTCATGCGCCTGAACGATCCCTCGGATGGCCGGCCTGCCCTGCATCGGAGCGATGCGTTCGACAGGTGCTGGATCCGGCGAAGCTACGCCCGCTCAAGCGGGTAGATCAAGGCCACCGAGGAACGCCGCAAGTCTGTCCCCGCTTCCGAACAGGCGGTGGCCCTCCTGCCCTACCTTCTCGAAGATCGCGCGCAGGCGCGCAGCGTCCGTCTCGACCATCGTCTTGCGACCATGCTGGAAGCCGAGACTCCGACGCAGGTCGCCCACCTGGGTCGCGAACACCATGCCCCGATCGTCGTCGACGAGGATGGAGTGCGTGCGCTCGTAGAACCAGCATGACACCCCTCCCCTGCCGCCTTCATGCGCGCAGACGAAGCGCTGCGGCCACGCGGAGATGTCCTCCGCAGACCAGTCGCTGAAGATGTTCCCGAGCGGCCACAGCCGGAGCGCCTTGCGCGTCTGCTTGGAGAGCAGAGGCTCGTTCCGGCCATCGTCCTCCTCGATGCACGCTTCGGCAGCCTCCGCACGATGCTCGATCGTGGACGCGCCTGAAGTGAAGACGAAACCGACTCCCCGGAACGATGCCGTATCCGCGAGCACGTGGTCCAACAACGATGCCGGGTCGCCGCTGCGCGCCGGCGCGCCGCGCGCGCCCGCCTTCCTGCGCTTCCAAGCGTCTCGAGCGAGGTCGAGTTGGCCACTGTTGATGTGCTTGGATCTCTTCCACAGCGCCTTGAACCATTCGACGGCTTGATCGAACTCATCGCTGTCCGGCTCGTGAAAGGTGCCCGCCTCCACCAGAGCTGCCACGTCTAGGAAGCCTATGCCATTATTCGAGGCGTTGGCGGACGCCACGATCAGCCGCGGTCAGAGATGTAGACCTTCGCATGCAGTCCCTTCAGGTGAAAAAGGTTTGGGTTGTCGGGAGCGCCAAGCGCCTTCAACTCGTGCGGGTTCGCGCCGCCCATCGAGATGTCGCATATGATGCGCGAACTGGAAGGAACGTGGGCGTCGGGAAACAGTGATTTTACCGCTCCGTTGCCCCAGAAGGCCACCGCGCAGCGGAGATCCGCACCCTGCAAGAGGTCCCGAATGGCCGGTCCAAGCAGTCCGTCGTCCAAAAACCTGGTCATCTCTACATTCCCTGGTCACGACTATCCGGCGATGCCGCCCGACCTCGTCGAAGTCCTGACGAACCTTCCTCCGACCGGTCTGCGGACGTAAGGCCACGCTTCAGAACTATCGTTCGCCAACCGGAATATGAGGCCGGCCATGCCGAGGTCGTCAACATCTTCTCGCGCTATGGGCGAGGATCCGGAAATGTTCCGAACACTTCCGATGCGCCGCCGTCGACTGCGTGTTTGCCGATCACAGAGCTCCTCCTAAAACAACCGCAAGGGTCCGAATATCATTCCCAGCCGCCTGGCCACATTATAGCTTAGCGAACCACCGCAGGATGTCGTCGATGTCGTCACCTCAGTCCGTCGAGGCGCTGGTTCAGGTGATCTCCCGTGGAAGCGGCAACACTTGGCGCCGCCGATCGGCATATACGCTCGGGCAGTTTGACCCCGACCCAAAGTCGAGTCGAAATGACCCAACATCTTTATGGGGCCGTGATCGTGCCCTGACGATACCTCACGTTCGGGAAACTCATCAGGATCCGCATCACCCACACGTTATAGGGCGAGAGCTGCCGCGTGTAAGGCGTCGACGTCAGCCCGTTAAGCGTCAGGGTCACCCCCTTCCTATCGAGCGCGTGGATCTCCGGCATGGTGGAGGGCAGCGCGATGTTGTTGATCTCCTCCTCGAGCCTGCGGCTGATCCAGTCGTCGATGACCTGGCGGACCGCGTCCCGCACGGCGAACTGCCGGGCACGGGGCAGTTCCTTGGCGAAGTCCTCTAACTCCTCAAAGGTGAGATCTGCGACCGGGCGGCCGGGCAAGGCGGCGTCGAGATCACCCTGGAGCGCGCTGCCGATCGCCTCGAATATGGGCCGTGTATGCGGATCGCCATCGAGCGGCCATGTCGGGTGGGGATTCGCCCTCAGGTGGTAGCTAATGTCCAGCCACCAGCAGATCTCCGAGACAAGAGGATCCTCGAAGTCGATAGGCGGCGCAGCCTGAAGGATGTCGGGGAGCCGTGCGCGGTCCACCAGCTGGTCGAGGGCCAGACCGAAGCTCTGGTATTGCGGCCAGAACGCCTCGACCTCCTCGTGCCTGAAGTCACGCAGCGCGTAGTGGAGCGCCTCGATCACGCCGCTGTCGCCGCATCCCGAGATGAGCACGTCGGCTGGCGGGACCAGATGGTCGTAGATCAGCCGGTGACCGGACTCCCAGTAGCTGAAGTCGATCAGTCCGTGCGGGTTCAACTCCTCGCCGAAGCCGGTGGCGTCGATGACAAGGTCGACTTCGATCGGCACGCGCACCGACTCCTCAGGACCCCACGCGATGTCCACGCCCGAGGCGTGCGGATTGAGGTTCTCCCGCCCGACGGGCGTATTGCACACGGTGAAGATCGGCAGCGCGCGATCGTAGTCGGCGAACTCGCGCAACCACTGCGCGGCGACCTCGCTCGCCGGCCCCTTGTCCCAGGCGAAGATCGGGGACTTGAAGGTCGGGCGCGCAAAGCTCGGATCGTAATGCTCCCCCAGCCCGCGCGAGTTGAGCAGCGGCGAGAGATGACGGTGACCCTTGTCGCGGAAGCGGGGCAGCAGGTGCGGACCCCTCTCGAAGATGTAGACGATCGCGTCCGTGGTGAGGGCCAGCGCGACCGCGACCATCATTCCCGAGAACGATCCGCCGATAACGACCACGACGTCGCCGGCGCCCACCCTGCCACGGCGCTTCAGCGCCCAGGCGAGGTTGGCGGTCCGCGCCTGCTGATGGACGATCAAGATGTTCTCCGAGGCATAGCCCGTCGCGGAGAGGATGCGGTTCGAGTTTTCCGACGTCGCCTCCGCGATCATCGTGTCGGCCCATTCGTCGAGGATGGCGTCGTCTGCCGCGTTGGGCGATGGAGGAATGTATCTCGGCATCATCTGACGTGACCCCCGTTTCTTCATCCATTTGGAACTAGAGACCGGCCCCTCGAAGGGACGGACAGATGAAGCGGAAGCAGTTTACGGAAGAACAGATCATCGGCATCCTGAAGGAAGCCGAGGCGGGCGCGGTGGTGACGGAGCTGTGTCGCAAGCACGGTTTGTCGAGCGCGACGTATTACGCGTGGAAGGCCAAGTATGGCGGTTTGGAGGTATCCGACGCGAAGCGGTTGCGGGCGCTCGAGGAGGAGAACGCACGGCTCAAGCGGTTGCTCGCGGACACGATGCTGGACAACGCGGGTCTGAAGGATCTGCTATCAAAAAAATGGTAGCGCCCGCCGCGAAGCGGCAAGCAGTCGCGCATCTCCAGGCGACGTTGGGGATGAGCGAGCGGCGGGCGTGTGCTATCGTCGGGGCGGACCGTACGAGCATGCGGTATCGCTCGTGCCGAGCGGATGATGGCGCCCTGCGGTCGCGGCTGTGCGAGTTGGCGCAGCAGCGCCGGCGGTTCGGTTACCGGCGGCTGCACATCCTGCTTCGCCGCGACGGCATCACGATCAACCGTAAGAAGACCCAGCGGCTGTATCGCGAAGAGGGTCTGACGGTGCGGCGCAGGAAGGGACGTAAGCGTGCCGTTGGTGCGCGGGCGCCCGCGCCGGTGTTGGCGCTGCCGAACCAACGCTGGAGCTTGGACTTCGTCCACGATCAGCTTGCCACGGGCCGGCGGTTCCGCATCCTCAATATCGTCGACGACATTACGCGCGAGTGCCTGGCGGCGGTGCTCGACACGTCGATCTCGGGTCGGCGGGTTGTTCGCGAGCTGACCGATCTAATCATCAGGCGCGGCGCGCCGAAGATGATCGTCAGCGACAACGGGACCGAACTTACCTCGAACGCGGTGCTGGCCTGGTCAGGCGAGACGCGCGTCGAGTGGCATTACATCGCACCGGGCAAGCCGACCCAGAACGGCTTTGTCGAGAGCTTCAACGGTCGCATGCGCGACGAGCTGCTCAACGAGACATTGTTCTTCACGATCGGTCAGGCCCGCGCGATCCTTGCCCGCTGGGTCGATGACTACAACACCGAACGACCGCACTCCTCGCTCGGCTATGCCACACCGGCGGCGTTCGCCGCCGAACTTGAACAGCAACGGGCGGGGTTAACCCCGCCCGTTGCTTCAACCGCGCTCATGCGCGACAACACCGGTCGGTCTCTGGTTGCCGCTGGATGAAAGGCGGGGGTCACGTCAGGACCCTCAGTCAAACCCTTTGCGATGTGATAGCGGCTACTCAGTAAAAATGGTTCTGGCTCGCGCTGTATGCTCAACCAAGCGGCCAGAAGTACAGGATGAGCGGCGTTCCGAGCAGGACGACCAGCACCGACAACGGCGCCCCTAACCGCGCGTAATCGCCGAACTTGTAGCCGCCTGGTCCCATCACCAAAGTGTTGCATTGGTGGCCGATCGGGGTGAGGAAATCGCACCCTGCGCCGACCGCGGTCGCCATCAAAAAGGCGTCGGGGTGGTAGCCTAGATCGCGCGCGAAGGTGGCAGCGATCGGCGCCATGACCAGCACGGTCGCAGCGTTATTGAGGAACGGCGTCACCGCCATCGCGGCGACAAGAATCAGCCCGACCGCGCCCCACGGCGGCAGCGTCTGCGCGACATGCGCCAGCCACGTCGCGATGATCGTCGATGTGCCGGTGGTGCGCAGCGAATCGCTGACCGGGATCAGCGCGGCGAGCATGATCAGGATCGGCCATTCGACGTGATCGTACGCCTCGCGGATCGGCAGTACGCCGGTCGCCATGATCAGGCCGGCCGCGGCGAAAAAGGCGACGGCGACGGGAATCCATGCCATCGCGGTCGCGAACATCGCCACCGCCAGAATCGCGAGAGGCAACCAGGTCCGACGGGAGCTGCCGAGGCGGAGTTCGCGCTCGGCGAGCGGCAGGCAGCCGAGTTCGCCGAGCCTTTCGGGCAACGTTTCGAGCGGCCCTTGCAGCACGACCACATCGCCCGCGCGCAATTTGGTCTCCGACAGACGTCGGGACAAGCGCTGGCCTTGCCGCGAGATCGCAATCAGGTTCACCCCGAACCGTTCCTGGAGGACGAGCCGTCCCGCGGTCTGACCGACAAGCCGCGAGTCGGTATTGATCACCGCCTCGATGACCGCGATCTCGTCGTCCTTCGATTCATCGGCGGTCTCGCGGTCTTCACCTTCGAGCTTCAGTTTGTCGCCGCTGATCGTTCGCTCGAGCGCGTCGGGCTCGCCGCCGAGGATCAGAAGGTCGCCCTCGCGCAGCCGCGTGTGTGCATGCGGCGCGCTGCGCATGCCCGAGCGCAGCAATTGCGCGATCGTGACCTCGTGTTCGTGACGATCGAGAAATTCCGCAACGGTTTCGCCGATCGCGGGGGACTCTGCGACGATTTCCGCCTCGGTGACATAGCCTTTGATATCGAGCGCATCGCCCATCGTCGGCGCGGCGCGGCGATCGCGCGGGATCAGACGATAGGCGAAGCGCAGGTAGATCAACCCCATCACCAGCAGGCCGAGACCGACCGGGGTATAATCAAACATCCCGAAAGGGTGCCCGGTCATCTGCTCGCGGACACGACTGACGATGATGTTGGGTGAGGTGCCGACGAGCGTCATCAACCCGCCGAGCAGCGACGCGAACGCCATCGGCATCAGGAAGACCGAGGGGCTTGCGTCATTCTTCTTCGCCATCTGGAATGCGGCGGGCATCAGCATCGCAAGCGCGCCGATGTTCTTGACCAGCGCCGAGGCGACGCCGACCGAGGCGGTGAGCACGACAAGTTGCGAACGCACTCGGCTGACCCGGCGCGAGACGAGGCGCAGCGCGCGCTCGATCACGCCCGATCTTTGCACCGCGGCGGAAATGACGAGGGCGGAACCGACGATGATGACGATATCGTCGGAGAAGCCCTTGAACGCGTCCTTCGGGGAAACGATGCCGAGCGCCAGTGCGGCCAGGAGCGCCAGGATCGCGGTCACATCATACCGGAATTTGCCCCAAACGAAGAGCACCATCATTCCGGCGAGCGTGGCGAGCGAGAGATATTGCGGGAGCGTCATCGGTTGCGGCTCAACAACGGTTCGCGGTGGTGGTTCCTAATAATCCTTCGACACGCGCACGTTCGCGCTCTGGCGACCGAGCGTCGAGATGCTCGACAGAAGCGATAGCCAGCGGGTGACCTGATATTCGACGCGGGTCGCGGAATAGCCCTGACCATCGGTGACGATCTCCGCATAGAGCTTGCGCGTCACGTATTTGCCCGCGGCGACCGAGGTGCCCTGCCCGGTCTGCGGATCGGCGGGGAGGATGCGCAGGCGGTCGAGCCCGGCGGCGCGGCGGACCGCGTTGATCGGGTTAAGGCCGCCTCCTCCGTTCTGGAGCGCGGCGACAGCGGCGGCGAGTTGCAACGCCTCGGGCGCGGACAGATTGGTGATCGAGGTGCCGAACAGCAGCCGCGACAGAAGTTCGTCCTGCGGCAGCGCGGGGATGCTGGTGAAGGTGATCTCGGGCTTCTGCGCGACGCCGGTTACGCGGATCGAGGCGTTCAGGCCGGTGGAATCGGCGTTGGCTTCTATGTCGAGCGCGGGGTTGGCGGGGACTTCGCCGGCGAAGCGTATCAGGCCGCGGTCGAGCTCGAATTCGCGGCCGGCGAATTCGTAATCGCCGCGGATCAACTTGGCGACGCCGGTGATCGCGGGGTTGGTCGGTTCGCCGCCGATCTTGAGGTCGGCGGCCCATTCGCTGGTCAGGCCGAGGCCGGTGACGCGGAGCAGGCCGGGTGCGCGGGCGTGGATGTCGAGCCGCCACGGCGTATGCGGCACATCGTCTTCCTCGCCGCCGCCGCCGGGCAGGTTGATTTCGCGGATGTTGAGCCTCGGGATCGCGCTTGCGGTGGTCGCCTGACCCAGACGGTAACGGCTGGTATCGAGGACCAGGTCGCCCGCGATTACCCCGCCGCTGCCGTTCGATTTGAAGGTGAGCGGGCCGGTGACGGTCGCGGCGATATCGTCGCGCACGATCATTGCGGCATGCTGGGCTTGCAGCGTGAGATTGAGGCCGACGCCCTTGCCGCCCGCGAATTCGAAATTGCCGGTGCCGGTAACGCGACCGTTTTTGCCCGCATCCGCGCCGAACCGGTCGATGACGAGGCGCGAACCCGCGAAGCGTCCGCTCGCCTGGATGTTGCTGAGCACGGTGCCGGTGGTCGCGCTTTCGATTCGCGCATTGTTGGCTTGGACGGCGCCGCGGATCGTGGGGCGTGAGACGCGTCCGTTGACGTCGGCTCCGATCGCGACCGGGCCGGAGAGGTCGAACAATTCGACCCCGGTCAGCCGCCACAGGGTGTCCGCGGGGCCGTTGTAGCGGAGTTGCGCGAAAACCTGCGCGTCAGCGAAGCGGCTGGCGGTGTCGCTTCCGGTGCCGGGTGTAAGCAGCGCTTGCATCCGGCCGACGGTCTTGCCGCCCGAGGCCATTACGGCGCGCATTGCGGCCTTGCCGGGCGAAAGGACGCCGGCGAGACCGATATCGATCGGCTGCGAAGTGCGGACGAGGCCCGAACGCGACAGACCGCGGATCGTGAGGTCGGTGCTGCCCGACGGCACGCCGTTCGCGTCGGTGCGATAGGTGAGCTTGCCCGAGGCGACGCCGCCGAGGCCGAGACCCGGATAGCCGATGTCGAGGACCGAGAGCGGCATCGCGGCGAGCGTCGTGTCGAACGCACTCGCGCCGCCGCCGAACCGGCCCGACACCTTCGCGCTGCCGCCGCTGAAGCTGACCTGGGTCGATTGGAGGACCCAGGCGTCGCCGTCGCGGGTCAGGACTGCGGGGGTATCGAGCTTGATCGGGCGCCGATCGATCGTCCCGGTCGCGCTGATCTGGTAGCGGTCGGCGGTCACCTGCGTCACCGTCCGGATGTCGAAGGCGCGACCGCGCGATCCGGCGATCGACGCGCGGATTTCGCCGGTGCCATCGCGCAGTTTCACGCTGCCGGCGAACCGCGCGAGGCGCAGCGCGCCGCGACGCAGGCCGTTGCCCGTCACGGTCGCCTCGATCGTCGTGCCCGCGGGATCGAGCAAGGCGGTCAGGTCGAGCCGACCCCGGCGGATCGTCGTCCCGGCGATGGTCGCCGATTGTGCGAGGATATGCGCCTCGATCCGCTGGATCGTGCCGACCGGGTGGAATAGGAGATTGCCCGAAAGCCCGCCCCCGGTGATCGCGAGCTTGCCCTCGAAACCGCCGGTGACGATCGCGAGATTGCCCGCCGCGCGCGTTCCGGCGACGTCGAGCCGCGCGACCGCGATCGTTGCTTGCCCGCCGCGTGGGAGAAAAATCTGGCCCTGCGTCGTGAATGCGCCGAGCCGCAATCCGCCCGCCGCAATGAAGGAGAAGCCGTCGGGCGTCGGATCGAGGTGCGCGCGGACTCCCGTCAGCCCGAGCGCGGCATTGGGTGCGGCGAAAACGAGATCGAGCGTCGGGCGATCGATCTTGCCGTCGAGTTTCAAGGTCAACGAGCTATAGGTCGCCTGACGCCCGCTACCCTCGAAATGGAAAGTGCCGTCGCGGCGGCGATAGCCGTTGCCGGTCAGCCGCAGCGACGGGGCGGTCAGAATCAAATTGTTGAAGTGGAGGATGCCGTCGGCACCGCGTTCGAGACCGGTGACGATGTGCGGCAGGCCACCCGCAAGGCTGCGGAAAAAGGCGTTGTCGAGCCGCACCATCTGCGCGGTCCCCTGCCCGACCAGACGCGTGCCATGACCGCCGGCGCCGGGGACGACGCGCAGCGTGGAGGTGACGTCGACGATGCCGAGCCCGGGAATCAGATAGCGGCCCAGCGCGCCGTTGAGGCCGACCTGATAGCGGCCGTTGGTAAGATCGACGCGAAGGTCGATCTTACCAGTGAGCTTGTCGGATTTGAGCCGTAAGCCGTCGCCGGTCAGCAGCTTGCTGGTGACGCGCAGGACGCCATCGACGGTCAGGTTGCGCAGGATGCCGCCCGCGACGTCGCCGACGCCGGTGACGCGCGCGGCGGTGAAGTGGATCGGCACCGATATCGGCGCTTTCGACAGATGCCCGCGTCCGGCGGCGTGCGCCACCTCGAACCCGGTCTTGTCGAAGGCGAAGCGTTCGGCGGTCAGGCGGTAATCGAAGCGCGCGGTGGCGAAAGCCCCGTCGAGAATCGCGCGCAGCGCGATCGCGCGGCCGGTCATGTTCTTGAACAGCGCGGGTGGCCGAAGCAGCCGCGCGACGATGCGGACATTGCGATAGGCGCTCGTCGCGAGATCGATCGCGCCGGTCGTCTCGACAGACAGCGCGGGCGAGCGAAGCGACAGCGTCCCGGCGAGGCGGCGGTGGGCGAGGGTCGCTGCGCCGTTGACGAGGAAGCGCGGGGCCGAGAGGCGCTGGATCCTGCCGTGGGTGATGCTCGCGGGAGCGACGAAGCCGGTCAGCGTGTAGGCGCCTGCGCGATTGCCGAGTTTCAGGTCGGCGAGCCGCGCGCCGCCGACGATCGCGGTCGCGCCGCCCTGCCACTGCGTCCAGCGGCCGTCGCCGGTGACGTCGAGCGCGATTGCGCGGTGCAGGCCCGACAGACGCGCTAGGACGCCTTGCGCGGTGCCGCGCGCTTTCACGTCCATATCGAAACGGTCGCGGTCGGGCTCGGCGTCGAGCTTCAGCCGCAGGCGATCGCTGCCCTCGACCACGGCCGCGAGATCGAGCAGCGCGCGACCCGCGTGGATATCGGCGCGCGCTTCTATGCGGCCTTCGCGCGCGACGCCGGTGATCCTTGGGGCGACGATGAGGCGATCGACCGCGAGACGGCCGATGCGGATGTCGAAATCTGGGAGGATCGGGCCTTGTTTTCCGGTCGGGATCGTCCGTGGCACCTTGGCCAGCGTCGCCACGGGCAAGTGCAGCGCGGTGATGTCGAGGCGGTTGACGAACCAGCGCAGCGGCGACCAGTCGAGGTCTGCGACCGGCGCGGAGAACACTAGGCCATCGGGATCGTAGACGCGCACGTCGCGCAAGGTCGCTTTCCCGTAGAGCGAGCCGTCGATCCGACCGATCGTGAAGCGCAGGCCGTTGTCCAGCCGGATCGCGCCGATCCGCTCGGTTACCCAGCGGTGCCCCATCGGGGTATCGACGATGACGAAGGTCGCGGCGACGATCGCGAGGAGCGCGATCACGCCGCCCGCGATCCAGCGCCACCAATTCCTCAAAACGCCTGCCCCAGCGAGACATAGACCGCGACGCGGGTGTCGCCGGGCTGCGGGTTGATCGGGGTGCCGACATCAACGCGGATCGGGCCGAAGTTCGAATAATAGCGCACGCCGATACCGGTGCCGTAGCGCAGCCCGGTGAATTTCGGCAGCGGCGAGGTGTAGATGTTGCCGCCATCGAAGAACGGCACCACGCCGAAATTGCCGAAGGTGTGGACGCGCGCCTCGATCGAGAATTCGGTCAGGCTGCGCCCGCCGATCGGATCGTTGTTGGGATCGCGCGGCCCGATCGACTGGAAACCGTAGCCGCGCACCGATGCGCCGCCGCCCGCATAGAAACGCCGCGACGGCGCGATCGCGTCACGCGGCGCGCCGAGGATCGTGCCGAAGCGGAGGCGACCCGCGACGACGATCTGGTCCGACACCGGTTGATAGGCGCTGGCGTCGACCTGCGTGCGGGCGTAGCCGAACGCCTTGCCCTGAAGCGACAGTTCCGGGCTGAGACGGCCACCGAGGCGGAAGCCTTTCGTCGGGTTGAGAAGATCGTCCGAGCCGTCATACGTCAGGCTGGTCGGCGCGGCGGCGATGAAGAAGGTGCGGCGGCGCGGCGCTCCGGTCGAGACGATGACGTCGCGCTCGTCCGACGCGACGAGTTCGGCGCCGAGCGACCACGTCCAGGTCTTCTGGAAGAAGATGTTGGTCTGCCGCTCAAGCGTTCCTGCGAGCGAGAAGGTGTTGGCCTCATATGCATCGCGTTGGGTGTGCGCCGCCGCGACCTGCCCGGTCAGGACGCGGTCGCGCGCATGGAAATTGTTGCGACGATAGACGACCGAGCCGAGTTGCTCCTGCGTGCCGAGCACCCCGCGAACGGTGAGGCCACCTTCGGGGGGAAACAGGTTGCGGTGCGTCCAGCTGACCTCCGCGCGCGCGCCTTCGCCGGTGCCGTAGCCGAGTTCGCCCGCGATGGTGCGCGGGGGGGCGGGCGCGAGTTTCACCGCGACATCGACGGTGCTGGGGTCAGCGCCTTCGACGGGCTTCACATCGGCGGTCGAGACGAGACCGGTCTGGATCAAGGCACGGCGGAGATCGTCTAGCGACGACGCGGTGTAGGGATCGCCCGGCTGGAAGCGCGCGATTTCGCCGACGTGATGCGCGTCGAACACGTGATTGTCGGGGTTGGCGGTGATTTGGCCGAAGCGGCGCTCGCCGCCGGGCGTCACCGACAGATCGAGCGTCGCGGTGCGCGCGGCGCGATCGACGACGATCTCGGGCTCGCCGACTTTCGCGAAAGGAAAGCCCTGCTCGCCGAGCGTGGTGCGCAATTTGTCCTCGCTCGTCGCGATCGTATCGGCGTTGACCGGGTCCTTGTCGTTGACCGCAAAGGCGTCTCGCAGCGTATCGGCCTTGTCGCCCGCCGCCACGACGCCATCGACGGTGACGCCGGCGAAACGGTAAAGCTCGCCGGGGCGCGCGGCGAGAACGACGGTCGGGCGATCGCCCTGCTCGATCCGGGGGATCACCTCGGCATCGTAATAGCCCTCGGCGCGGAGCAACGTGACGAGCAGTTCGGAATCTTCGCGCGCGCGACGATCGAGTTGCGCCGCGTTCGCGGGGTCGTGGTCGTTCTGCGCCAGGGTCGAAAGCTCCTTGAAGCGTTGCTGCAACAAGGGTGTCGCGACGTCATCGACGCCTTCGAGGCGGTAATCGTACCGCGTTTCCGCATCGACCGCGGCGTCGGTCTTCGCTTCGGCCTCGCTCGGCGGTGGGAGATCGGGCCAGGCGACGCCGATATCGGGGAGCGGCGCGAGGGGGGAATTGGGGTCGAGTGGCGTGTCTTGCGCGCGCACAGGCGTTGCTGCCGCCAGACCCGCGGCGACGCCTATCGCAGCCGCGATCCCCACAACGCTTGGATACATGTGTCTGCTCTAGCCGCGCGAATCTGGCCGCGCCATGAATTCCCTTCGCTACCGCCGCGAAGGTGTGCCCTAGTTCACCGGATCGCGCAGCAAATCGGTGGTGTCGGCGTAGAGGTAGCCCGGATCGAACTCAGCGAGCCGTTGCAGGCGCGCCAGATCGTGGATCGTCACGACGCCGTCGCGGAACGTCATCAATCCGCCCTCGCGCAGCGTCCTGAGCGTGCGGTTGGTGTGCACGCCCGTCACCCCGCACGCCTCGGCAAGCTCGGGCTGCGTCAGCGGAAACGCGAAGCTGCCATCCTCGACCAGCCCGACCATCCTGAGCCGCATCTCCACCTCGCAGAAGAAATGCGCGATCCGCCCCGCGGCGTCGAGCCGACCGAGCCGGAAAATCCATTCGCGATGCATCGCCGCGTCGAGCAAGGTGCTGAACCACAGCATCCGCGTCAGGTTCGGCTCGCGTTCGTTGATCGCCGCCAGCCCGGCGTGCGGAAACGTCGCGACCTTGACCGGCCCGAGCGTCGCCACATCATGGTCGAGCCGCTGGAGCGCGAAGCCGTGGAGATCGACGAAATCGCCCGGCACATGGATCGCGACGAGCTGCCGATACCCGTCGCGATCGTCCATGTAGCGGCAGATGAAGCCGTCGATCAGGTACGTGCTGGTATGGACGATCTCGCCCGCGCGGACGATCGTATGCCGCGCCGGCAGATCGAGAATCTCACCGATCGAATCATCGATCAGCCGTTGCTCGCGCTCGCTGAGCGCGCCCCGCGCCCGGCCGAGCAGGAAGCGCCAGGTGATCAGCATCTAACCGACATCCAGCGCGTCCTGGCTGGCATCGCCGACACCGCTGCCGCCATCGACGTTCAGGATCGTGCCGGTGATGTATTTCGCGGCATCGCTCGACAGGAACAAGGCGGCCTCGGCGATGTCGTTCTTGGTTCCGTAATCGCGTAGCGCCACCCGCCGTTTGATCGCCGCCTCCTGCGCCGCATCACCGCCAAGTCGCTTCATCCCCTCGGTATCCGCGATCGGACCCGGAGAAATGCCGTTCACGCGGATTCCGGCCGGTCCCCATTCCAGGGCGAGGCATTTCGTCACCATGTTCACCCCAGCCTTGGCGGCGCAAACGTGGGCCTGAAACGCCATCGCACGCTCGGCCTGCCCCGCGGTGATCGCGATCAGCGACGCGCCGGGCCTGGTGAGGTGGTCGTAGCTCGCGCGAAACACGTTGAAGGTGCCGAGCAGGTCGATATCGACGACGGTCTTGAACGCGTTCGCGCTCATCTTGAGTGCAGGCGCGAGGAAATTCCCCGCCGCGCCCGAGATCAGCACGTCGATCGATCCGAACGCGGCCGTCGTCTGCGCATAGGCCGCCTTCAGCCCCGGATAATCGCGGACGTCGCAAGCGATTCCGATGGCTTCGGCGCCCGCATCGCGTAGCCCCTGCGCCGCCGCCTCGATCTTCTCGGCGCTACGGCTGAGCACCGCGACCTTGGCGCCTTCGCGCGCGAAACCGTGTGCGATCTCCAGGTTGATCCCGCCCGACGCGCCCGCGACGAACACCGTCTTGCCCTCGAACCGCCGTTCACCCATCGCGCCCTCCCTGCCTCGCGACCCAGAGGTCACGATCGCCGCGCGCAGTCAAGAAAGCAGATCAATCGCGGGAATGGTGCCCCCGGCCGGAATCGAACCGGCACGCCTTGCGGCAATCGATTTTGAGTCGATCGCGTCTACCAATTCCACCACGGGGGCAGCGCGTGTCCGGCTAGACCAAGCCGTCGCCCCGAGCAAGTATCAGACGCGCGCAAGTATCAGACGCGCGCAAATCAGGCGCGCGGCGGCTGGCGGCGGTAACTCAGCGCTTCGGCGACGTGGATACGCCCGACACCTTCGCTTCCAGCGAGATCGGCGATCGTCCGCGCCACGCGCAGGATGCGGGTATAGCCGCGCGCGGTTAACCGCATCGCTTCTGCCGCCTGCGCCAGAAGTTTGCGCCCCGCTTCGTCAGGTGTCGCCACCGCCTCCAACAAGTCACCATCGGCTTCCGCATTGGTCCGCTCGGGCTTCCCATCGTATCGGGCTGCCTGAACTTCGCGCGCCGCCGCGACCCGCGCCGCCACCTCGCCCGAGCCTTCCGCCGGCGGCGGCAGGACGAGGTCGGCGGCGGTGACTGCCTGAACCTCGACGTGGAGGTCGATCCGGTCGAGCAATGGCCCGGAGACCTTCGCCTGATAATCCGCCGCGCATCGCGGCGCCCGCGCACAGGCGAGCGCGGCGTCGCCGAGATGCCCGCAGCGGCACGGATTCATCGCCGCGATCAATTGCACCCGCGCCGGAAAGTGACGTGCGCATTGGCTCGCGCCACGCTGACCACGCCGGTCTCTAGCGGCTGGCGTAGCGAATCGAGCACCGGGCGCTGGAACTCGGGCAATTCGTCGAGGAACAGCACGCCGAGATGCGCCAGGCTCACCTCGCCCGGTCTCACCTTCAGCCCGCCGCCCGTAAGCGCCGCCATCGACGCCGAATGGTGCGGCGAGCGGAATGGCCGTGTCCGCGTGAGCCGCCCGCCGATCAAAGTCCCCGCGACCGATTGCACCATACTGACTTCGAGCGCCTCGCTCGCATCGAGCGGCGGTAAAATCCCCGGCAAACACGCCGCCATCAGCGACTTGCCCGCCCCCGGCGGCCCGATCATCAGCAGATTGTGACCGCCCGCCGCCGCAATCTCCAGCGCGCGCTTGGCGGTTTCCTGGCCCTTCACCTGTTTGAGATCGGGGCCGTGGGTCGTCTCTTCGACTTCGCCCGGCGGCGGCGGCGACAGCAGGCCGTGGCCTTTGAAATGATTGAGTAGCGACAGGAGGTCGGGCGCGGCGAGCACCTCGATCGTCCCCATCCAAGCCGCCTCCGCCCCCTGTGCGACGGGGCAGACCAGCCCCTTCCCCATTTCGCCCGCATGGATCGCCGCGAGCAGCACCCCCGGCGACGGCGCGATCCGCGCGTCGAGCCCGAGTTCACCGACGACGACATATTCGCTCAGCGTCTCGGCATCGACGACGCCCATCGCGGCGAGCAGCGCCAGCGCGATCGGCAAATCGAAATGCGATCCTTCCTTGGGCAGATCGGCAGGGGAAAGATTGACCGTGATCCGTTTCGGCGGCAGCGACAGCCCCATCGCCGCGATCGCGCCGCGCACCCGCTCGCGGCTCTCGCCGACCGCTTTGTCGGCCAGCCCGACGACGTTGAACACCGGAACGCCCGGCGTCAGCTGGCACTGCACCTCGACCGCCCGCGCGTCGAGCCCGAGATACGCCACCGTCGAGACGATCGAGACCATGCCAACCCTGCCTTTTTTGGCAGCATAGTCGGATTTGGCGGCGGGGGAACCGGGTCGGGTGCCGCGTCTTCTCAAATGCACGAAGCGGACCGGCAATCGACCGCACGGCGTCGTCTCCGACTTGCACATCCGATACCCCATCGCCACTTCGCGGCTGCATGAAAGACCGCCACCCCGTGATGCGGATCGCGCAACTCGTACTCGGCGGCTTGCTGATCATTGCGGCGGGATTCATCGGTCCGTTGCCCGGCCCCGGCGGCATTTTCGTTTTCGCCGCCGGCCTGATCCTGATCCTGCGCAATTCGCTTTGGGCACGACGGCGCTTCGCGCGGATCAAGCGCCGTTGGCCGCGTTTCGGCAATCTCATCGATCGCGTCTTGCGGCGGCCCAGTGCATTGCGGCGAAATGCGCGCGCGAAAAACGAAGCGGCGGTCGCGGTCGAACACCCTCCCGCGAATTGACTTTGGCGGCATTCTCTCATATGCGCGCCTCTTATCAGGCCGTCCAAGTGGCGGCCTTTCGTATTTCAGATTTGGGAATGAGCAATGAAGCGGACCTTTCAGCCGAGCAATCTGGTGCGGGCGCGCCGTCACGGCTTCCGTTCGCGGATGGCGACGGTCGGCGGCCGCTCGGTGATTCGCGCCCGCCGCAACCGCGGCCGCAAGAAGCTCAGCGCGTAGTTTTAGCGGCTTCGCCGGAAGACCGCACCGGCAAAAACACCGTAACCACGCTGACGCAACGCCGCGATTTCCTCGCGGCGAATGCGGGAAAGTGTGCGCCGATGCCGGGATTCGTCCTGCTGATGCGGAGGCGCGAGGATGGCGACGACGCGATGCGCGTCGGCTTCACCGTCACCAAGAAAATCGGCAACGCCGTGGCTCGCAACCGGATGAAACGCCGGTTGCGAGCCTTGGCGCGCGAACTGCTGCCGACCGGTGGCGTGCGCGGTGCCGATCACGTTCTGATCGGGCGAAGCGGCGGCATCGAGCGCGATTTCGCGACGTTGCGGGTCGAACTTCTCAAGGCACTCGCGAAGGTGGCGCGGTGAGCGGAAGACAACCCGTCATGCCGGACTTGTTCCGGCATCCACCGTGCCGCGCAATCTACGTTCAATTTTCGAGAGATTCGCAAGCCGCCGAGTGGACCCCGGAACAAGTCCGGGGTGACGATTCCTTATGATCGCGCGCCTCCTGATCTTGGTCGCGCGCGGCTGGCAGCTCGGGCCGTCGCTGGTTCTGCCACCCACCTGCCGGTACAACCCAAGCTGTTCCGCCTATGCAATCGAGGCACTTCGCCGCTATGGCGCGGCCAAGGGGGGCTGGCTTGCCGCGAAACGGATCGCGCGGTGCCATCCGTGGGGCGGGCATGGTTCCGACCCGGTGCCGTAACTGAATTGGGGTTTTCGTGACCGACGACAAACAGAATTTCGTGCTGTTCGCGGTGATCGCGGCGTTGATCCTGTTCGGCTGGCCGTTCCTGCAGAACAAGTTCTTCCCGACCGCGAATCCGCCCGTCACGAAGATCGTCGACGGCAAATCGAAGGTCGTCGCGAACAAGTCCGCCGATCCGACCGCGGACGGCGCCGCCGCGATCCGCGACCGCCGTGTCGTTCTCGGCGAAAGCCCGCGCGTCCGCATCCAGACGCCGGCGCTGCAAGGCTCGATCAATCTGAAGGGCGCGCGGATCGATGATCTTGTGCTGACCCGCTACAACGAAACGATTGCGAAGAACTCGCCACCGATCCGCCTGCTCTCGCCAAGCGGCGCGCCCGAGGCTTATTTCGCGGGCTTCGGCTGGCGCGACGACGGCCTGTCGCCGCCCGCCGCCGATACCGTCTGGACCGCATCGGCGCCGATGCTCTCGCCCGGCCGTCCTGTCACGCTGACCGCCACCAACGCCAAGGGCCAGCGATTCGCCATCGAGCTTGCGGTCGATGACGATTACATGTTCACCGTCAAGCAGACCGTCGCCAACGGCGGCGCGAACCCTGTTCCGGTCGCCGCCTACGGCCTGGTCAACCGCGTCGGCGTGTCGAAGGACCCCGACAGCTGGACGATCCACACCGGCCCGATGTCCTCGCACAATGGCGCCGCGGATTATGACGTCAATTTCAAGGACGTCGACAAAGCGCCCGCGAAGTTCACCAGCACCGGCGGCTGGCTCGGCTTCGTCGACAAATACTGGCTGACCGCGATCGTCCCCGATCAGGCGCGCCCGTTCGACGGCCAATTCCGACCCGGCGCGAACGGGGCCTATCAGGCCGATTATTCCACTCAGCCGCGATTGCTTCAACCCGGCCAGCAGGTCAGCCAGACCTCGCGCTTCTTCGCGGGTGCGAAAGAAACGAACCTGCTCGACCATTACGAGGACGCGCTCGGCATCCCGCACCTCGGCAAGGCGATCGACTGGGGCTGGTTCGAGATCGTCGAGAAACCGATCTTCAAATATCTCGACTGGCTGTTCCGGATGATCGGCAATTTCGGCGTCGCGATCATCGCGCTGACCTTCACGATCCGCGGGCTGATGTTCCCGATCGCGCAGCGCCAATTCGCGTCGATGGCGAAAATGCGTGCGATCCAGCCGAAGATGAAAGCGCTTCAAGAACGCTACAAGGACGACAAGGTCCGCCAGCAGCAAGAAATCATGGCGCTCTACAAGTCGGAAGGCGCCAACCCGCTCGCCGGTTGCGCTCCGACATTGCTCCAGATCCCGGTGTTCTATGCGCTTTACAAGGTGCTGCTGCTGACGATC
This sequence comes from Sphingomonas sp., assembly GCA_965219285.1. Lineage (GTDB taxonomy): Bacteria > Pseudomonadota > Alphaproteobacteria > Sphingomonadales > Sphingomonadaceae > Sphingomonas. The sequence goes on along the minus strand of CBDCNF010000016.1, from coordinate 80,751 downwards.
GAGATGCGGCATCAGCCGTTCGTGCTGTGGATCAAGGATCTGTCCGCGCCCGATCCGCTTACCCCGGTCAACCTGTTCGGCATGCTCGCGTTCACGCCGCCGCATTTCATTGCGATCGGTGTCGTGCCGATCCTGCTCGGCATCTCGATGTTCTTCCAGTTCAGGCTCAATCCGACGCCGATGGACGACACGCAGAAGCAGATCTTCTCGCTGATGCCGTGGGTACTGATGTTCGTGATGGCACCGTTCGCGGTCGGGCTGCAGGTGTATTGGATCACGTCGAACTGTCTAACGATCCTCCAGCAGAAACTGCTCTACGCGCGGCATCCGGCGTTGAAGCAAGCGGCGGCGAAATGACGTTTGACGAGGATGCGATCGAGGCCGCGCGCAAGACGTTCGCCGGCCCGGTCGAATTCCTGAAATCCGCGCCTAAGCTCGAATTTCTGCCCGACGCCGACGTCCCCGAAGTCGCTTTCGCGGGCCGTTCAAACGTCGGCAAGTCGTCGCTCCTGAACGCACTCACCGGCCGCAAGGCGCTGGCGCGCACGTCGGTGACGCCGGGCCGGACGCAGGAGCTGAATTTCTTCGACGTCGGCGACCCCCTCGCCTTCCGGCTCGTCGACATGCCCGGCTACGGCTTCGCGAAGGCGCCGAAGGACATGGTCAAGAAGTGGCGCTTCCTGATCAACGATTTCCTGCGCGGGCGGCAAGTGCTAAAGCGCGCGCTCGTCCTGATCGACAGCCGCCACGGCATCAAGCAGGTCGATCGCGAAATCCTCGAAATGCTCGACAAGGCGGCGGTCAGCTACCGTCTGATCCTCACGAAGGCCGACAAGATCAAGGCCACCGACCTCGCCGCGGTCACCGAACGTACCGCCGAGGAAGCCCGAAAACGCGCCGCCGCCCACCCCGACATCATCGCAACATCGAGCGAAGGCGGTCTCGGCATCCCCGAACTCCGCGCCGCGGTGATCGAGGCGATCGGGTGACTCCCGCCTAAATGGCGCCCGGCACCGGTTTCGGCTGTGGCTCCTGTCCCGGGTCGAACCCTTTTGGAAGCCGCTGCAGCACCGGCTGTGGCAAGATACGTCCGACCTTGTTCGCCGCAGTCCGAATCGCGGGATCGCTTCGCAACCTGTCCATGAATCGCCTTCCGACGATCGACTGCGGCGTCCGATGCTTGCTGGGAAGCTCCGGCTGGAGCGAAAGCAGTGCCGAGGTTCGCGTATCGGGATCGTCGAGCTTAGCGATGACGAGCCGGCGCGCGCTTGCGAGATCGTCTTCACAGATGAAGACCGTCATCGCGGGGTCATCCTGGAAATGTTGCGCGGCGACGATGGCGGCGCGCGGCGCGGCGGCTTCGCTCGTCCGGCCGAGATGCTCCATCGCGCAGATCTTCAACGCCATGACGAGGCGAACCGGCTCTTCGTTGACCGCCACGCCCTGCGCCTGCGCGATCTTGATCCAATCGGCCGCTCCCCGCGCCACCGCACCCCAATCTTGAACCAGATACGACTGGCGAACCAGATTACCGGACAGATTCAGTTTCAGCGCGGTCGCCTCCGTCGGCATCGCGCGGTTCACTCGGGACAGTAACGCCGCGCCCTCGGGTGCGCGGCCGGTTTCGGTCATTGCGCGCGCGACCACCGGTGCGAGAAACTCCATCTCAAAGATATAGGGCTTGATCTTGGCGTCCGCGAGTTCGGGCAGAAACAGTTCGATCGTGGCATCGTCGGCTTCCAACGCGGTCAGCGCGCGGGCGTAGTTGGTCGCCGCATCCATGCCGTGCGACGATTGCCACTCTCGTCTCAACTCGCCGAGATACAGGTCCTGCACGCGATGGAAATCGTCGCCGGCCCACCGGGAGATGTCGGGCCAAACCGCCTCATAGCGACGATCGACGTAGAGGCCGAGCAGGTCCTTTGGTGAGGCGATCGCCGAAATAAGCGGACGCGCCGCGGCGGCGCCGTTTTGCGCGAATGTCGCGCGAAAGCGGCTGAGCGCCGCCGAAGACCGGGCCGGCGCGAGCAGCGTCGCCATCCCGATCTCATCCATCCGCACCTTCACCTTCTCCGCGCGCGTCGTGTCGCCCGCCTCCATCAGCCGCCCGACCATGGCCAGCATCCAGTAGGACGGCGTTTGCCGGGCGGCGTCTGGATCGATGATGCTCGCCTCCAACCAGGTGTCGGCACCCCTTTGCGGCGAGCCGGCAAAGGTCAGGACGTAGGACGCCGGAATATGCGGAAACGCCAAACCGGGGGTTAGCCGGATCGCTTCGTCCGCGGCTGCCCGCGCCTGCGCGATTTTTTCGGTGTCGAGAAGCGCCTGCGCGCGCATTCCCTGGACGATCCCGCGCCATGGGGTCGGGCGCGGAAGCCGCGCGAGCAACGAATCCAGCGCGCCAAGATCCAGTCCCCCCTTGGCAATCAGTCGCGCGACATCTCCGACGACGACCGCCTCCGTCGCATCGGCGGGAGCGGGAAGAGACTGGCGCGCCGCCACAGGTGCGGTCACCGCGAAGACGAGCGCCGCCATCCCCAATCTCAGCGGTAATATCGGATTCCTCATCGCCCCTCCAATTCGGATAATCGCACGTCGGGCGGTGAAGTCCAGTGGCCGGCTATTCAGCGCGTAACCGAAAACCCGACGCGCAGATGCCGGTCGCTGACGTTATATCTGGTGATCGCCTCGCCGTAACCAGTGAAGCCCTCGCCGAAGAGATAGATGCCGAACACCCCGAACCGCGCCACCGGGTAGCTGACGAATCCTTCGAGCGACCCCTTGCCCGTTCCCGGATTGCCGCGGCCGCTCAGCGCCAGCTTGATGCCGTCCTCTTCTTCGATCGATGCGTTGAGGCCAGTATAACCCCAGTAGCGATCGAGATCGGTGGCGACCCCGCGACTGCCGACGAAGAACCACGCCGACGGCGAAATATCCGCGCGCCAGCGGTCGCCGAGATCGAAGCGGTGCGACAGCCGTGCCATGATCCGGTGGCTGTTGACCGAGGTGGCGACCCCCTCACCGTTCGAATCGTGGCGGTAGCCGAGGCCTAGGATGGTCTTCGAATCGAGCGGCAGATCGAAAAAGGCTTCGGGGCTGTAATTGGTGTCGCGGACCGGCCCCGATGGCCGGTCGACCGCCCAGAAGAACGTCTGCGTATACGCCAGCCGCAAATGACTGAGCAGACCATCGCCGACGAAAGGCGCGAGGCCGACGCTGAACTGCAATTTCGCTCCCGCGTTGCCGAGACCCGCGACCGCATAGATCGGTTCCGCGGGTCGTAGCCGGTCGATGAAGCCCGACGAGGTGCCCCGCGCGCCCGCGAAAACCGTTTCGCCGCGCGGTGACGGCTGCTCTGCGAAGGCGACGGAAGGGGCCGCCGTTTCATCCGGATTCCTGGCACGCCCGGCAACGTCATAGGTCAGCTTGGCAAATCCACCGGCGGCAACGCTCACCGGCGCCGCATCGCGCGGGGTCAGACGCAGGCGATCGCCATTCGCCGCGGTCACCTCCAGCGTGTCGGGTGCGGGCACGGTCTGGGCATCGGCGCTGTCGTTGATCAGATAGACCTCGACGCCCGCTTGCGCCGCGCTCGCGGAAGCCGGCTGCGACGGCACCGGACGTACCTGCGCGGCGAGCGGTGCGGCGACGCAAGCCGCCAAAAGCGAGGCCGTCGTGCGCCCCCAACTAACGATACGCATGTTGCCTCCCGCTTCGCCGCTATCGACCGATTCGTCCGAAATTCCTCATAAGCATCGGTGGCGGCAGCGAAAGCGCGCAGCACGCGAAAACGACGACATTCGCAAAACTCGGGCGCGGTTGCGGCCCGCCCCGCTCCCCGCTACCTCCGCCTTCCATGAAACTCATCATCGGCAACAAGGCCTATTCCTCCTGGTCGCTGCGCGGCTGGCTCGCCTGCAAGCAATCGGGGCTGCCGTTCGAGGAGGTCGTCGTGCCCCTATACGATGCGGAATGGGACAAGCGCCGCGAGGGCGCCGAGTTCGCGCCGTCGTCGGGCAAGGTGCCGATCCTATGGGACGACGACGTCGTCGTGTGGGACAGTCTGGCGATCATCGATTTCCTCGCAGACCGCGTCGGCCGCGACACATTCTGGCCCGAGGACGAGGCCGCGCGCGCGATGGCGCGATCGATGGCGGCGGAAATGCATTCGAGCTTTGCCGCGCTGCGCCGCAAGCACAGCATGAACATCCGCCAATCGTTCCCGCCGAAACGGCCCGACGACGACGTGCTCGCCGACCTGAACCGGATCATGGAATTATGGGCGCAGGCACGCGCGCGGTTCGGCGGCGATGGTGATTTCCTGTTCGGCCAGTTCGGCGCGACCGATATCATGTTCGCGCCGGTCGTGACCCGCATCGTCACGTATTCGTTGCCGATCGCGCGCTTCGCGGCGCCTTATATGGATGCGATCCTGACGCATCATTGGATGCAGGACTGGATCGCGGGCGCACAGGAAGAGGAATGGGTGATCGAGCAATACGAGCCGCCGGTCACCGCGTGATCGATCCGCTCGCGCTCGCCACCGCGCTGATCGCCTGCGACAGCGTGACGCCCGCGCGGGGCGCGGTGTTCGACGTGCTGGAAGCTGCGCTGACCCCGCTCGGCTTCGCGGTCGAACGCTTCGTTGTCGGTGAGGCGCCCGATGGCCCAGTCGAGAATTTGCTCGCGGTGCGCGGCAGCGGTGGCCCGCACCTCGCCTTTGCGGGCCATCTCGATGTCGTGCCGCCGGGCGAGGGTTGGTCGAGCGACGCGTTCGCCCCTGAAGTTCGCGGTGGGTTGCTGTACGGTCGCGGCGCGGTCGATATGAAGGGCGCGATCGCCGCCTTCGTCGCGGCCGCCGCACGCGCCGATCACCCCAATACACTCAGCCTGATCGTCACGGGCGACGAAGAAGGCCCCGCGACGTACGGCACCGTTGCGTTGATCGAGCGGATGGCGGAACGCGGGCTACGTCCGGACTACTGCCTTGTCGGCGAACCCACTTCCGACCAGCGGCTCGGCGACACGATCAAGGTCGGACGGCGCGGCTCGACCAACGTCTGGATCGACGTGCCCGGCCGCCAGGGCCATGTCGCCTATCCGCATCTCGCCGACAATCCGATACCGAAGCTCGTCACAGCGCTGGCCGAGATCGACGCGGTGACTCTCGACGAAGGCACCGACTGGTTCCAGCCCTCGAACATCGAGGTGACCGACATCACCGTCGGCAATCTCGCGAGCAACGTCATCCCCCGCCAAGCATCGGCGCGGCTCAGCATCCGTTTCAACGATCTGCACGAAGGCGACGCGCTCGCGCAGCGGATCGAGGCGATCGTTCATGCGCATGCGCCGGCTGCCAACGTGCGCTGGCGCACTTATGGCCGCGCCTTTCTGAGCGAGCCGGGGCTGCTGGCAAGTGCGATCAGCGATGCGATCGCGGCGAAGCAGGGGTATCGCCCGACTCTGTCGACGACGGGCGGGACGTCGGACGCGCGCTACCTGTCGGCACTATTCTCGACTGCCGAGTTCGGGCTGATCAACGCGACGATGCACAAGATCGACGAGGCGGTCGCGGTCGATGATCTGACCGCGCTGACCGATATCTACGCCGACGTCATCGCCAGCATCGCGACGAGTCAGGCGACCGCCTGAGACCGATCCGCGATCCAGTCGAGAAAATCGCGCTCGGTCATCGGCTCGGCGACGCCGAAGCCCTGGATGACGTCGCAGCCGAGGATGCGGAGCACTTCGGATTGCGCCGAGGTCTCGATCCCCTCACCCACCGCTTCCAGGCCAATCCCGTGGATCAGCCCGATCAGCGCCTGGACGATGCTGCGCGCGCCCGCATTATCGACGATCGGCGCGATCAGCGTGCGGTCGAGCTTGATCCGGTCGATCGGCAGCGAGCGCAGCCGCGCAATGTTGGTATAACCCGTCCCGAAGCCGCCGATCGCGACCTTCGCGCCATCGCTGCGCAAGGCTTCGATGGCCTGGATCAGGTCGTCGGGGCATTGCATCGCGGTCGTCTCACCCAGTTCGAGTTCGAGCAATCGCGCGGGCGCGCCGACGATCCGCAGTTCGTCGCGCAGGCGGCGAAAGAAGGTCGCATGCGTCAACTGGCGCGGGCTGACATTGATCGCCAGGCGCGATTCGAGCCCCAGCGAGGCCCAATGCGAAATCGTTTGCGCGACGCGGGTGACCACCCAGTCGCCGATCTCGACGATCAGGCCACTTTCCTCGGCGCGATCGAGAAAACTGCCGGGAAGTCGCAAGCCGTCGGTCGGATGCTGCCAGCGCAGCAACGCCTCTGCCGCGACGTAATTTTCGCCGTCGAAACGTAGCTGCGGCTGAAAGACGAGCGAGAATTGCTCCTCGTCGATCGCGTGGCGGAGTTCGCCCTCGAGGACCACGCGCTGGGCGAGACCGGCGGCGAGCGCACTGCCGAAATGCTCGACGCGCCCGCGCCCGTTCTCCTTGGCATGGTACATCGCGACGTCGGCCGATCGCATCAGTTCGTGCAGCGTCCGGCCATGGTCCGCGCGCAGCGCCACGCCGACCGACGCGCCGATCTCGATCGCGTTGTCGTTGATCTCGAACGGCTCCGATAGCGCGCGTACGACTTCGTTGCCGATCCACGTAGCGTCGGCGCCGTTGCGGATCGCGGGAAGGAAGATCGTGAACTCATCACCCGCCAGCCGCCCGAGGACCGGAGCGATCAAGCCGCGATCGCGGACCGCGACGTCGGCGATCTCGCGCAAGCGATCGGCGACACCTGCCAGCAGCATATCGCCGACGGCGTGTCCTTTGGTGTCGTTCACCGCCTTGAAGCGATCGAGATCGATGAACAGCAAGGCGCAGCGCGCGTCGCCTGCCATCATCGTCAACATCGAATCGCAGACGCTGCGGAAATGTGCGCGATTCGATAGGCCCGTCACCGGATCGAACATCGCGAGCCGCTCGATCCGATCGAGCGTGACGCCGAATTGCCCGAGCAGACTCGTCATCGCCTCGCCCAGCGCCGGCACCGATTCACCGATCTGCGGCGGGATCGGGCTCGCGAGATCGCCCGCCGCCGCCGCCGCCATGCGTTCGACGGCAAGGTCGATCGCTTCCGCGGTGGTGGCGACGGTCCGCTGCGTCGAGGCCCAGCACATCACCGCGCAGACGATCGCGGGGATCAGCGCGCGGGCATATTGGCCCGCGACGAAATTCTCATTGGCGGTGACCAGCAGCGACAGGAAAAACACGACTCCGCCCGCGCACAACGCGAACGTCACCGCCCGGCTTTTCAGCGTCGCGCCCTTCATCGCTTTGTGGGTCCCTCGCTCTGCGGCCGCGATGCGACCAGTCCAGCATCGACCCTAGCACGTCAGAGGTTAAGAGTTAGGGCCGCGTTCGCCTGAGGATCAGATAAAGCGCGCCGGCACCGCCGTGCCGCGGATGCGCGCCGCGGATCGCTGCAATCGCACCGGCATGGCGCGACGCCGCGATCCAGTCGCCCACTGCCGCGCGGATCGCGCCACGCGTATGGGGTCGCTCGCTTTCGGCGCGCGGGGGCTTGCCGGTGACGAGCAGCAGCACCCGGTCGCCCCGCGTCAGCGCGCGCTCGATACCGCTGTCGAGCAGGGCATGCGCGGATCGCAGCGTGTGGCCGTGGAGGTCAATCGTGCTGTCGGGCTGCACCGCTCCGCGCAGGATGCGCTTGTCACACCCGCCGTCGAGGGTCACCCCCGGCACGGGCTTGATGGATGATCGGGACGACAGGTTCGGCGTTGGCAAGACCAGGCGCCCGGAGGATTTCACGACATTCGGCGCAATCGGGATCGGGATGGCGGCGGTCGCGTGGAGCGGCCGCACGCTCGCCATCACCCGCGCCCACAGCGCGGCTTCGTCGGCATCAAGGTCGCGACGCACCCGACCGTACCCGCGCCAGCGTCCCTTTCGGCAACAGCAGGAACGCGGTGCCGTGCGCGCTCATCCCGCCCGCGGTCGCACGCGCGTCGTCGCCAGCGCCCCAGAAAGTATCGAAGCGGTTCGCGCCCTTGATCGCGCCGCCGGTATCCTGCGCCACCCATAATCCGGTCGCGTCGGTCCGATCCATCGACAGGAAAACCGGCGCGCCGAGCGGAACGAACTTCGGGTCGGCGGCCACACTCGTCGCATCGCCGAGCGGCAATCCCAGCGCGCCGAGCGGCGGCCCGTCGAGCACGCGGAAGAACACGAAGCTCTTGTTCTCGCGCATGATCGCGCGGCCCTCGTCGGGATGCGTGTGGAGCCAGGCGACGATGCCCTGCATGTTCGACTGTCCGGGGCCAAGCAGCCCGCGCGATTTCATCAGCGCGCCGATCCCGGTGTAGTCGCGGCCGTTCTGACTGTCGTAGCCGATCCGGATCACCGAACCGTCGGGGGTGCGGACCAAGCCCGATCCCTGCACCTGGAGAAAAAACAATTCGACCGGATCGGCCGCCCAGCCGAGAATCCGCGCGCGACCGTCGAGCGAACCCGCCTCGATCGCGGCGCGATCGTAATAAGGAATAAAGTTGGTCCCCTCGACCCGGCCGCGAATTTTCTTGCCCTTCAGCGCGTCCGAAAACCGGCCAAGATCGACATCGATCAGATCGGGCGGCCGCGCATAGATCGGTGTGTCGTAGCCCGTACGCCGATCGCGCGATCCGGCGATTTCCGGAATGAAATATCCCGTCGCGAAGGCGCGTCCGTCGCCAACCTGAACCGTCTCGAACCAGCGCGAGAAGAATGCCGAAGCGGCGCCCGACGAGGTGCTGGAAGCGGCGGCGCAAACCGATTGCCAGTCCGCGCCGGTCGTCAATCCCGAAGCGTCGGTTCTGCGAACGAGCGAGGGGCAACTCGTGCGAAAAGCGGCAAGCGCCCGCATGGCCCCGTCGCGCGTGATCGGCAGCGATGCGACCGGAGGCCCGGCGACAAGGCCCGCGCTCGCCGCGACGCTCGCGCCCGCCGCGGTCGTCGTGATGACCGGGGCGATCGGCGTAGCGGTGACAGGTTGTCGAACCGGGGGATATCCGGCTGGCGGTCTTGACGCCACAGACCCTCGCGAGGGCGGCTCGACCCCACCGACGCACGCGGATACCGCCAGCGCCGCGGCCAGCGCGATTGCCCCCCTCGTGAGCATCACGCCTCGTCGGTGTCCGCGAGCTTCCAATTGGGATCGCTGCTCTTCAGCGTCCGCGCGAAGGTCCAGATCTCGTGCGCCTCGACGGCATCGTCGGTCGATCCGCCGACGACATTGCCCTCGGCATCACGCGTCACCGCCGCAATATCCGAATCGAAGCGGACCATGATCCGCGCATCGCGGCCATGAACCGAAGCTTCGGAGATCGCCGCACGCTCGATCGAAACGAGACGATTTTCCAGCGTCTGGCCCGCCGCCTCGCGCGCGGAAATCGCTTCGTCGAACGAGGTATAGACTTCGTCCGCGACGAGCCATTTCAATTGCTCGCGATCGCCCTTCCAATACGCTTCCAGGATCATGCGATACGCCGCCTGCGCGCCTTCGAGAAATTGCGCGAGATCGAATGCGGGCTCGGCGGAAACGATCGCGCGAACGCCACTTTCGGCGGAACTGTCGATCAGGCGCGGCGGCGCCTCTCTTACCTCGGGGGTTACGTCGATCGTGCGCGGCAACGCGGTCGGCGCGACGCGATCCTCCGCGGGCTTCGGCAACGGTTGTTCGTGCCCGGTCCGCTTACCGAGGACCGAATACAGCCGAAGCGCCAGGAAACCGGCGACCATCATGAGCACGATTGCGTAGAACACCGAACCTCCAAACATCTGACGTCCAACATAGGCGACACGACCCCGCGTTACAAATAGTCATGGCGCCCGCGTTGAAACGGCCCGCCGCGCCTGCTAGTCGCGCCATCCATTCCGGTGCGCATCCAGCCGCCTTATTCCAAGCAGGAACCGTCGATGAGTGAAGATTTCGGGAGCGAGAATTTTGGTGCGCCGGCGGGCGATCCGCTCGCCAACGGCGAGGATACCGCGCCTGCGGTTGGCCTGATCTCGCAATACATCAAGGACCTTTCGTTCGAGAATCCGAACGCGCCCGCGGTCTACCAGAACGAGCAGGCGCCCGAGATCAACGTCCAGTTCGATATCGCCGCGGCGCAGGTCGGCGACGAAGTTCACGAGGTCACGCTGAAGATCGAAATCCGCGCAGAGGCCGACGGCAAGGTCGCCTTCCTCGTCGAACTCGCGTTCGCCGGGTTGTTCGGCATGCGCAACATCCCCGACGATGCGCTTCAGCCCTTCCTGCTCGGCGAAGGACCGCGCCTGCTCTTCCCGTTCGCACGCCGGATCGTCGCCGACGCGGTCCGCGATGGCGGCTTCCCGCCGCTCGTCCTCGATCCGATCGATTTCAACGCGCTATATTATCAACAGGCGCAGGCTCAGGCGGGCAATCAGCCGGGCGCGATCGGCCAGGCCTGATCGGAGAGTGACCCCGGGGCGGATCGCATGAACCTCACCCGGGCGCTCGGCTCCGTCGGCGGGCTGACGCTCGCCAGCCGCATCCTCGGCCTGATCCGCGATTCGCTGTTCGCGCGCTTCGTCGGCGCGGGCTTCGCGTCGGACGCGTTCCTGATCGCGTTTCGTCTGCCCAACATGTTCCGCGCGCTCTTCGCGGAAGGCGCTTTCTCCGCCGCGTTCATCCCGATGTTCAACAAAAAGGTGAATGCGAAGGACGGCGGCGGCCTGCCCGCGGGTGTCACCTTTGCTGAAGACGCGCTGTCGGTGCTGCTCCCCGTGCTGATCGTAATGACGATCGTGATGGAGGTCGCCGCCTACCCGGTCACCTGGCTGCTCTCGGGCGGGTTCAACGAGGCGACCCCCGCGCAATTCGTCTTCGCGGTCGATCTCTCACGGATCACCTTCCCCTATCTGCTGCTGATCAGCCTCGTCTCGCTGCTCGGCGGCATCCTCAATTCGCTCCACCGTTTCTGGGTCGCCGCCGCCGCGCCGATCCTGCTCAACCTGACGCTGATCGCCGCGCTATTGCTCTTCCACCAGCATGAGCCGTTGTTCACCGCGCGTAACCAGGCGATCGCGGTGACGCTGTCGGGGGTTCTGCAACTCGCATGGCTGATCCTCGCCTGCCGAAGCGCCGGGGTGAAGCTCCGCCCCAAACTGCCGCGCCTCAACCCCGACGTGAAGAAACTGCTGTCGCTGATCTGGCCCGCCGCCGCCGGCGCGGGTGCGGTGCAGATCAACCTCGTCGTCTCGACCGCACTCGCCGCCAGTCTGCTCAGCGCCGGATCGGTCAGCTACATTTATTTCGCCGACCGGCTTAATCAACTCCCGCTCGGGCTGATCGGCATCGGCCTCGGCACCGTCCTGCTCCCGACGATCTCGGCGCAACTCGGCCGTGGCGACGAGGCGCAGGCGATGGAGACGCAGAACCGCGGTCTCGAACTCGCGCTGTTCTTCACCCTCCCCGCCACGGTCGCGCTGATCGTCTGCGGCGTCCCGATCGTTGCGGCGCTGTTCCAGCACGGCAAATTCACCCCCGATGACACGATCGCGACTGCGCAAGCGCTCGCCGCATTCTCGGTCGGGCTGCCGTCGTACATCCTCGTCAAGGTGCTGACCCCCGGTTTCTACGCGCGGTCCGACACGAAAACACCGGTCCGGTTCGCGGTGATCTCGATGGCGGTGAACCTGGCCCTCAACCTCGCCTTCATCATCCCGTTGGCGCACGTGGGCCCACCGCTCGCGACCGCTCTCGCCTCCACGGTCAACGTAGCGCTGCTCTGGCGCGCGCTTGTCAAACGCGGCCATTTCGTCGCCGACGCACAACTCAAGCGCCGTGCCTGGCGCCTGCTCGCCGCCTCGCTCCTGATGGGCGCGGTGCTATGGTTCGCGAACGACCTGTTCCGCCCCTACACCACCGGACCCGGCCTCCAGCGCTGGGGCGCGATGTTCGTGCTGGTGGCGGCAGGCGGCCTCGTTTACGCCGCCGCGACCTTCGTGTTCGGCGCCTTCCGGCTGGCCGACGCGAAGCGCCTTATCCGCCGCTAGAAGCGGATGATTTTGGGTTGAATCCTCATTCGATCGCGTCCCTGACGCCTACGTCTATCAAAGATTGCAACCTCGTCGTCAAATGGCGAGCAATTCCTCGAGAGGCTCTCGCTTCACGTCCTCCGTCGGACGCGACAGGAAAAACTCGGCGTAGATTTTACCGTCTGACTCTAGAGCGCTCGTGTCGATGCCGGCGGTCTCGAGGCGCGACAGGACGGTCGTTTTCTCGTCGGGATCGGAAAACAGGCGCTGCGGAAAATACCGGTCATCCAGCTTTTCGGTGGTATAATCCCAGCGACTGAGCGTGTCGGCGATTTGATCGAACGGAAACATCCGAAGCACGAAATTGGCGATCCAGGCCGGCCGCTCTCCACCGGCCAGGGACGGCATCAGTTTTTCGAAGCTGCGTTCCCCGATATAGCCGACGCACCCCGTCGATATCATCAGATCCACCGGCGCGATGATCCGTTCGGCCTCCGGCGAAAGCGGTTCGGATTCCAGGTCGGCCGCGATGGTCGCGTCGAGCAGCCCAGCGCGCCGCGCATAATCGAGCGCCTGGGTCGCCGGATCGAGACCGATGATCGCGATGTCGTCGCGGGTGCCGCCATCTTCGAACCGCGCTTTGTCCTGTTCGGGATTGGCGGCCATCCCGGCTTCCGAAAAGCGATATCGATAGAGATCCGGCATATCGAGATCGTGTTTGAGAAGAGCGGAATTGACACCATAAGAGCACCCGACATCGAGGAGGCGTAAAGGTGAGCCCCGCTCCTCGATCAGGCTTTCGATCAGCCGATCAAAAATCGGCTTGGCATGCCCCGGAACGGCATAGTCAAGCTTGTAAAGCTCGCGAAAATAGTCGGTCGGCGCGTCCTCGTCATAGATATGCGCCATGTCGGCCTTGGCTTCGTTGCCGTGCTCGAAGTCCCCCTTCTCCAAAATCATTTCTTCCCTAGATGAATAGTGATGCATATTGCCCCGAGGCCATCACGACACGCCGTCGTGCCGCGATTCAATGATATCGCGAATGTGATGCCATTAGCCTACAGGTCTACGCGTTCCGCGCAAGGGATGACCGCGCACACTCAATTCTTCACGGGCGCGCTATCGAGTTTGATTTCTTTCTCTAGCCACCGGGCCGCTTGATCGGGGGACGCCTTGTCGGCATCGCGGTCGACCATATAATTGGCCTGTCGCATCGCTTCGACGGGAATGCGACCGATCAACGGCGAAAGCGCGCCGGTCAGCCCGGCGTCCTTCGCGCGGTCGGGGGCGATCAGCAGGATCGCGTCATAGCCCGGAATCGCGCCCTTCGGATCTTCAAGCACCGTCAATCTGTCCGCCGCGATTCGGCCGTCGGAAGAAAAAGCGGAGATCACGTCGGCGCGACCGCTCGCGATCGCGCGGTACATGAAACTGGGGGTATAGCGTTGGGTCGCGCCGAACCGCAGATCATAGGCCTTCTTTACGGCCATCCATTCGGGACGTTCCAGGAATTCGAGGTCGGAACCGAGCGTGAGCCCGGGCGCCTGACGCGCAAGATCGTCGAGCGTACGGATGCCGCGCCGTCTCGCATCCTGTTCTTGCATCGCGAAGGTGTAAGCATTCTCGAAGCCGAGCGCCCCGAGCATGCGAACGCCGCTGGTCCGCGCGGTCCACGCGCCAACCTGCTTCACGATCTCGGGCCGGGAGGGGACGTCGCCATGGCCCATCTGGTTGGTCCAGATCGTACCGGAATAATCGACGTAGACGTCGATATCGCCACTCGCGAGCGCCCCGTAGATCACCGCCGAGCCGAGCCCCTCGCGATATTCGACACGATACCCCGCCGCCTCGAGCCGGTGGCCGATCAGTCGCGACAGGATATATTGTTCGGAGAAATTCTTGGCGCCGATCACCAATGTGCGCTGCCCGCCCGCACTCGGCCAGAGCGGCGCCAGCGCCAGCGCGATCCCGGCGAGCAGCACGCCCGCTCCGCTCCATACCTGCCAACGTCGGCGCATCTTTATGCCGGTCTCGATCTGACCGAGCAGCGCATCGACGGCGAGCGCGAGCAGCGCCGCCGACACGCACCCCGCCAACACCAAGGCCCAATTCTGCGTCTGCAGCCCCGCGAAAATCATGTCGCCGAGACTCGGTTGCCCGACCGTGGTGGAGAGCGTCGCCGCGCCGATGGTCCACACCGCCGCGGTTCGGATGCCGGCCATCAGCACCGGCGCGACCAGCGGCGCCTCGACCAGTCGAAGCTTCTGGGCCGACGTCATGCCGACCCCGTCCGCCGCCTCGATCACCGCCGGATCGAGCCCGGTAAGCCCGGTCACCGCGTTCCTGAGGATCGGCAACAGCGCGTACAGCGTCAGCGCCAGCAGCGACGGCAGAAAACCGAGCGCCGGAATGCCGCCGCCAAGCAATGCCGAAAGCCACAGCAGCAGCGGATAGAATAGAGCGAGCAGCGCCAGCGAAGGGATCGTCTGGACGAGGCTGGCAAACCCCAACGTCACCCGCGCCACCGCCGGCACGCGCGCCGACCACACCGCTAGCGGCAGGCTGATCATTAAACCCAACACCAACGCGGACGCCGCCAGCAGCACGTGGCTCGCCAGCAGATCGGGCACCCGCGCCATCGCCGACCAGAACGGCCCGCTCACGCGCCTTGCTCCAGCGCGCGCATCCGTCGCGCCTGTTCGCGTGGAATCGCAACCAGCGCGTCGGCTTCGGCGCCACCGTTGCCGGCGACCAGCGTCGCCGGATCGGCATCGGCGACGATCCGCCCGGCCTTCATCACCAGCACGCGATCGGCGAGCAGCAACGCCTCCGCCATGTCGTGCGTCACGATGATCGTGGTAAGGCCGAGCCGATCGTGCAGCTTGCGAATTTCGGCACCGAGCGCGTCGCGTGTCACCGGGTCGAGCGCGCCGAACGGCTCGTCCATCAACATCAGCCCCGGCTCGGTGGCAAGCGCGCGCGCCACGCCGACCCGCTGACGCTGCCCGCCCGACAGCGCATCGGGCATCCGCGTGGCGACATCGTTCGGCAGATCGACCAGATCGAGCAATGCGCTCACCCGATCGCCCGGATCGCGCCGGCCGTCGATCCTGAGGCCGATCGCGATATTCTCGGCGACCGTCATGTGCGGGAACAGCCCGATATTCTGGAAGATATAGCCGATCCGTCGTCGCAGCCGGTGCGGCTCCTGCTGCTCGACCGGCTCGCCGCCGATCGAAACCTGCCCGCCGCTCGGATCGATCAGCCGGTTGACCGTCTTGAGCAGTGTCGATTTGCCCGATCCAGACGAACCGACCAAGGCGACGAAACTGCCCGGCTCGATCGTCAGGGTGACGTCGTCCACCGCGACCGTCCCGCCGGGATAATGTTTCCAGACGCCGTCGAAGGCGACCGCGGGACCGGGGGCGGGGTGCGGTTCTGACATCCCGGCGGTTTGTGCGGGATGGGGGCGGCATCGTCAAACCCGCGCCGATTGCCCGGCGCCTTTTCCCGCGTTAGGCTGAGACCCATGAGCGGTCGCCCATATCGATCGATTCTTATTTCGGGGCTTGGAATCGCCGGACCGGCGCTGGCTTTCTGGCTCCGCCGATACGGGTTCGAACCCGAAATCGTCGAGGTCGCGCCCGAATCACGCATTGGCGGTTATGTCATCGATATCTGGGGAATGGGATTCGACGCGATCGAACGGATGGGTCTTGTCCCGGCCTTGCGCGAAATCGGCTATCGTTTTGCCGAAGTCCGCTGCCTCGATGCGCGTGGACGAAAGGTGGCAGGGATCGACGCACATACTTTCACCGAGGCGCTCGGCGATCGATATGTCAGCGTATTGCGCGGCGACCTTGCCGACCTGCTATACCGGCAGATCGATGACGTGCCGGTCCGCTTCGGCGACAGCATCGTCGCGCTCGACCAGGACGCGGATGGCGTCGATGTTACGTTCGCATCGGGCCGCAACGGCCGATTCGATTTGGTGATCGGGGCCGATGGGCTTCATTCGTCGGTGCGGCGTCTCGCTTTCGGACCCGATGCGGATTTCGAAAAGAAGCTTGGCTATTGGGTCGCCTCGTTTCAATGCGATGATTATCCGCATATCGATCCGGGCGTCTACGTCAGTCACACGCGGCCGCACCGGCAAATCGCGCGCTACGCGTTGCGTAACGGGCGCACGGCTTTCCTGTTCGTCTGGACCGCCGTGGATCGGGAGGCGCCGATGCCCCAAGGGCTTGCCGAGCAGAAGGCGGCGCTGGTCGCTGCGTTTTCAGGCTCGCGTTGGGAATGGCCGGAGATTGCGCCGCGGCTGGAAAACACCCAAGAGCTCTATTTCGACGCGGTTGCGCATGTCCATGCGTCGTCGTGGTCGGGGGGGCGCGTCGCGCTCGTCGGCGACGCAGCATCCTGTCCCTCTCTGCTCGCGGGCGAGGGCGCCGCGATGGCGATGGTCGGAGGCGACGTCCTCGCCGGCGAACTATCGCGTGCCGACGGCGATCACGTTCGCGGCTTCGCCGCATACGAAGACCGGCTGCGCTCCCATTTCGAGAAAATCCAGCGCGGTTCGTTATGGTATGCCAGCCAATTCGCTCCGAAATCGGCTTGGTCGCTCTGGCTACGAGATCGGTCGATGGGGCTGCTCGCTCTGCCGCTGCTGGGACCGTATCTTGCACGGCGGATGCTGAGCGGCGGTTTCGCCTTTGACGGGGAGGAGGTCCGTCAAAAGCGCCGATCGTAATACATCCCCCGCCACACACCATATTTGCCGGCAATAACAGCCGTCACCAACCGCTCGGCTTGCCCTTGTTCTGCTGGTCGAGCCATGTCTTGAGCGGCGCGAAATAGGCGACCAGTGCGTCGCCCGACATTTCGCGGCTGCCGGTGAACGTCTGGAGCGCGTCGGGCCAGGGCTTCGACTGGCCCATCTTCAGCATCTCGTTGAGCTTCGCACCGACCGCCTTGTCGCCGTAGAACGAGCAGCGATGGAGCGGCCCTTTCCACCCGGCCTGTTTGCACGCCGCCTGATAGAATTGGAATTGCAGCAACCGCGCTAGGAAATAGCGCGTGTACGGAACCCCCGCCGCGACATGGTATTTCGCGCCGGGATCGAACTTGGTTTCGTCGCGGGTGACCGGCGGGACGACGCCCTGATATTGCAGCCGCAGCTTGTTCCACCCCGCCTCGAGTTGTCCCGAGGGGATCGCGCCCGAATAGACACCCCAGCGATACTTATCGATCAGCAGCCCGAACGGCAGGAAAGCCACCTTGTCCATCGCCTGCCGCAGCAAGAGTCCGATGTCCTTGTCCGCGCTCGGCACCTTGGCGGTTTCGAGCAGGTTGATCTTCACCAGGTAGTCGGGCGTGATCGACAGCGCAATGAAATCACCGATCGCTTCGTGGAAGCCGTCGTTGGCGCCATTCTTGTAGAGGAACGGCTGCGTGTTGTACGCGCGTTGGTAGTAATTGTGCCCCATTTCGTGGTGGATCGTGACGAAATCGTCCGAATTCACCTTGGTGCACATCTTGATGCGAACGTCGTTCAGATTGTCGACGTCCCATGCCGAGGCATGGCACACGACCTCGCGGTCGCGCGGCTTCACGATCTGCGAGCGCGTCCAGAACGTATCGGGCAGCGGCGCGAAGCCGAGCGAGGAATAGAAGCCTTCCCCCGTCCTGAACATCTTGATCGGGTCATATTGTTTGGCCTTCAGCAGATCGCCGATGTCGTAGCCGAGATCGCCCGCCCCCTCCGGTGCGACGACATCATAGATGTTGCCCCATTCCTGCGCCCACATGTTGCCGAGCAGATCGGCGCGGATCGGGCCGGTTTTGGACTGAATCGCGTCGCCGTATTTCTCGTTGAGTTTCCAGCGAACATAGGTGTGCAGCGCGAGATAGAGCGGCTCGACCTGCTTCCACAATCTATCGGTCAGGGCCGCGAACTGATCGGGCGACATGTCGTAACCCGCGCGCCACAGCGCACCGGTATCGGGGAAGCCGAGTTCCTTCGCGCCCTCGTTCTCGATCGCGACCGACTTTGTGAAATCCGCGCGCATCGGGGCGCCGACATTGTCGTGCCAGCTGACCCACATCTCCTTGGTCTTGGCCGGGTCACGCGCGGTGCCCATCGCCGCCTCGATATCCGATCCGCTGATCGGCTTGCCGTCGAGCGTGCCCTTGCCCTTGCCGTAATTCGACGACATCCCCGTCACCAGCGTCGCGACTTCGTCGGCCGCACCGGTGCGGCTCGGCGCGGGGAGCACGATCCCGTTCAGCAACAGGTCGAGCTTGCGTGCGGTATCGGTCGAGAGCCCGGAGAGCTTGCGATATTTCGCCGCCTCGGTCGCGAGCTTCACCTGCAATTCGGTGTATTGCGCGCCCGACGCAGCGGCGAGCGCGTCGGTATCGTCGGTGATATAGGTCGCGTTGACCCACGCCGCGCGCGCCACCGGCACCGACAGCGCATCGAGTTGCTTCTCGGCATCGGCGACGAAGGCATCGGCCTGCGCCGCGGTCGGTGCGCTCGCGGAGGCAGGTGCCGCGGTCTGCGCGGATGCGGGAACGGCGAACAGCGCCGCCGCGAGCGCGGCGAGCGAAATGGCGTTGCGGATCATTGGAACCCCTCGGTGTATCGTTATGACGACAGACTGCGACCGCAGGCCGGGCAGGTCAACCGCTAAGGAAATCCGCGATCGCCTGCCCGAGTTCGGGGTGCACGACCGCGCTCATATGACCGCCCGGCACCTCGACATAGCGCGCGTCGGGCAGCGCGTCGGCGAGCGCCGCCGCGGAACCGTTGTCGTGATCCTCGGCACCGTTCAGGCACAGCGCGGGCAAGGCGAACGTCTCGATCTCGGCGAGCGATGTATCGGCGAAGGTGTCAATGATGCCGAGCAGCGCGACCGGATCGCCGCCCGTCGTCTTGAGAAACGCCTCCGCCATCCATTCGGGCGAGCCGCGTTCGTGCTTGCCGAGATTGGTCAGGATATTGCGGAAATGGCCGGCGCGGCGGCCGGTGTTCGTGAGACCTTCGAGCCCCATCCCGGCGAAGATCACGCGACGCGGCTTCGCGCCGGTCGCCAACATCCGCGATGTCGTGCGCGCGCCGAGCGAATAGCCACCGAGATCGTAATCGCTCAGTCCGAGATGCGCGATCAGCGCGTGGCCGTCCTTCGTCAGCGCATCGGGCGGATAGGCAGCGGCATCGTGCGGTTTCGCGCTTTCGCCGTGCGCGCGCAGATCGGGCATGATGACGCGAAAACCCTTCGCGGCGATCGCGGCGGCGTGGCCGTATTTGATCCAGTTCGTCTGCGCATCCGAGAAATAGCCGTGGAGCAGAACGATAGGGCGCCCCTCCCCCATCTCGTGCCACGCCAGCCGGGTTCCGTCGGGCGCGGTAAACCACTGAACTTCTGCGCTCACTCGAGCACCTCGCTTCCCGCCGCCTTCCATCGGTCTGCGACGCTCTTGGTCGTCGCCGAATAGTGCCGCGGTAGGGCGCGGGTATCGAGCCAAGCCTCATGCATCGACTCACTTCCGGCATGCAGAACGGGGCGGAAGCGCGACGGATCATCGAAGCTGCCGACGGTCAGGTCGAAACCCCCTTCACCGTCGGCCCAGCCGAAGCCGAGCGACGTTCCGCAATTCGAGCAGAACGGCCGTCGCGCGATCGGCGAACTCGCGAACCAGTCGGGCTCGCTCAGCCAGCGAACCGCGGTGATCGGTACCTCGACGAAGGCCGCGGCGATCCCGCCCGTCGCCTTCTGACACATGCGGCAGTGGCACCAATAAGCGTCGTCGCTGTCGATCTCGACGGTGTAGCGCACGCGCCCGCATTGGCAGCCGCCGGTCATCGTCGTCATGTCCCACCTCCGTGCCGCCACGCGTCGAGATCGTCGGGTTGCGTCGGGTGCGCGGGGAGATGTTCGTCGAGCACGACCCACGGCTGTTTGCGCGACACCCAGATATGCGCGCTCGGTGTCAGGACCGAAGTATCGTCCAGCGTTCCACCCTTGATCGTCGCGAAATCGGGCGTCGCGGTTCCCTGATGATAGACGCGGGTCCCGCAATCGGCGCAGAAGAAGCAGCGCGTCCGCGTGCCGAGATCGGTCGCGCGCTCCCAGCTTTCGAGGCGGCCGGTGACAGTCACGTCCGCGATCCGCACCGGCACCGACATGCCGAACGCGCTCGCGGATTGCTTCTGGCACTCGCGGCAATGGCAGCAATAGACGACGGTCGGCGGGGTCGCGATTTCGTACCGCACCTGCCCACACTGACAACCGCCGCTGACGGATTCGGTCATCGCCGTTCCTCCAGCCCGGCCTGCTTCATCCGCCAGATCGCGAGATCGATGCGGTCCTGCCCGAAGAACGACTCACCCGCGAAGACGAGCGTCGGCACGCCCCAATGCCCCGCCGATTCGAGCGCCGCCTGATTGGCCGCGATCTCCGCGTCGAGCGCGGTCGCGTCTGCCTCGGCATCCTCGGCGAGCGCGTCATAATCGAGCCCGGCGCTGCGGATCGCCTCGGCGAGCGTATCACCCTCGTTCCAGCGCTCGGTCCCGCCCCAGATCAGCGTCATCACGCTCTGCGCGAACGCGAACCCCTGATCGCGCCGCGCCGCCGCCTGAGCCATCCGGACGAGCGGGAAGATGTACGGCTGGTCTTCGGCGATTCGGCGCGTCGCCATATCCTGGACGATCGGATCGGGCCGCGGCGGCGCCATTGGCGTGCCGTCACGCTCGGCAAGACGGCGGACGTCGGTCAGCGTGTAGCGCAGCCAATTGGGATGGTTGCGTTCGAAGAAATCGGGCTGGCGGATCGCGAGCGGATAAACCGGCTGCGCTGCGATCGTCAGCGCGTAGCGATCCTGCATCGCCGCGAGCTTCGCCATCGCCAGATAGCTGTAGGGGCTGCGCAGCGAATAATAGAGATCGACCGAAAGCATGCGCCGTCATCGCGCCGCAGCGCCGCGGTTGCAACGGCTAGCGCGTCAGCGCGGCGATGAAATCCGCGGGCGGGGCATTTTCCGGCCATGTCGGCACGTCGTCGGCGATGACGACCCAGGGCTGTTGACGTTTCGCCCAGATATGCGCGCGCGGCACCAGCGTGTCGCTTGCATCGAGCGTCCCCGCGCGGACGACGGCGATCCCCGCTCGCGCGGTATTCGTGTTCCACAACCGCGCGTGGCAGATGCTGCAAAGATGCTGAGTCGAGGTCGATCCGCTCGGGCTCTCGAAGGCGTATTCGACGACCGGCCCGCTCGCCGAAATTGCATCCGCGCGGATCACCGCCTGCTGCGTGAAGGCGCTCCCCGACCATGTCTGGCAATCGCGGCAATGGCAGCAATAGACCGGCGGCATCGTATCGACCGCGATTGTGTAGCGGCACGCGCCGCAGCGACAACCGCCGGTGATCATTCAGCCAGCATCCGTACGCGACCTGCGCTCGAATGCCGCTCGATCTTGCGAAGGAAACGAGCATCGGCCGTCACCAACTCTTCGCCCGTCATCTCGGCCAGCGCCAGATAGACGCAGTCGTAGATCGCGTGGTCGATATCGTGCGCAATCTCGAGCGCACGCGCCATGCAGTCGGCGTCCTCCCGCAGCTCAACCAGTTCAGGCAAACGAGCGAGATCGACCATGAGCGTTTCAGTCCAGGCGATCTCGCCCTTGCGGACGCGTTTCCACAATGCGTTGCCGACCTCGGCCAACATCAGTCGCGGTGCGAAGAGATCAGCATCGAGCAGTTTTTCGGCCGCGGCGCTGTCGGGCTCTGGCACGAGCCACTTGAACGCGACGCTCGCGTCAATGATCAAAGTCGCGGCTCTCGCGGATCAGATCGACGCCCGGCGTCTGACGCACGCCAGGCACCATCGCCGCTCTCGTCCGCGCCTGCATCTCCCGAACCAGCGCGAGCTTCTCCTCATGGGTGAGCTCGGCAGCGACGCGACGAACCGCATTGCGAGCCAACGCCTCGGCCGAGGTCTTGCGCTCGGCGGCGTGCAGCTTGAGCCGCCTCACCTCGTCATCTTCAAGTTGCCGGATTAACATTTGCGCCACAACAATGCGATATCAGAGTGATATCACCCGATCAAGCTGCCTTCTTGAGGTGCCGCCGCCCGAGCAATTCCGCGATCTGCACCGCGTTGAGAGCCGCGCCCTTGCGGAGGTTGTCCGACACACACCACAAAGACAGCCCGCTATCCACCGTCGAGTCTTCGCGCACACGGCTGACATAGGTCGCGAAATCGCCGACGCATTCCACCGGGGTCACATAGCCCCCGTCTTCATGGCTATCGACCAGCATGATACCGGGCGCCTCGCGCAACAGGCTCTTGGCCTTGGCGGCGGAGATTTCGCGTTCGAACTCGATGTTGATCGCTTCCGAATGGCCGACGAACACGGGGACGCGCACGCACGTCGCGGTCACCTTGATCTTGGGATCGAGGATCTTCTTGGTCTCGACGACCATCTTCCATTCTTCCTTGGTCGAGCCGTCGTCGAGGAAACTGTCGATGTGCGGAATCACGTTGAACGCGATCTGCTTGGTGAACTTGTGCGGCTCGGCGGGATCGCCGACGAAGATATTGCGGCTTTGCTCGAACAGTTCGTCCATCCCCGCCTTGCCCGCACCCGACACCGATTGATAGGTCGCGACGACGACGCGCTTGATCTTGGCGTAATCGTGGAGCGGTTTCAGCGCGACCATCATCTGCGCGGTCGAACAATTGGGGTTCGCGATGATATTCCTGCGCGCATAGCCCGCGATCGCCTCGGGGTTCACCTCGGGCACGATCAGCGGGACGTCGGGGTCCATCCGGTAGAGCGACGAATTGTCGATCACCGTGCAGCCCGCCGCGGCGAATTTCGGCGCATAAACCTTGGTCGCCTCGCTACCGATCGCGAACAGCGCCATGTCCCAGCCGACGGGATCGAAATGCTCGATGTTCTGGACCTTGAGCATCCGCCCGGTCTCGCCGTACTCGATCTCGTCGCCTTGGCTTCGCGACGACGCCAGCACCGCGACCTCGTCGGCGGGAAATTCGCGCTCGGCGAGGATGTTGACCATCTCGCGCCCGACCGCCCCCGTCGCGCCCGCCACTGCTATCCGGTAACCCATCGCACAATCCTTCGTATCTCGCGGAGCGCATATAGGGACGACTTGGCGGTTGCCAGCAGCCTTTATTGCGTCGGCGCGTCCTTCACATGCCGGTCGAGGAAATCGAACATCGTCGTCCACGGATGCACGTCGCGCACCGCGCCGTGGGTCTTGCCGGGGTAGAGCATCATTTCGAACTTGGTATTCGTCGCCTGCAATTTCGCGGCGAGCGCGGTGGTATTGTCGAGGAAGACGTTGTCGTCGGCCATGCCGTGCATCACCAGCATCGGATCGGCGATCTTCGGCGCGTCGGGGACCGCGGCCGATGCCGCATAGGCCTTCGCGTCGCGGGTCGGGTCACCCATGTAGCGTTCGGTATAATGTGTATCGTACAGCGACCAGTCGGTGACCGGCGCACCCGCCACGCCTGCGGCGTACAAGCCGGGATCGGCCTCGAGCATCTTCAGCGTCATGTAGCCGCCGTACGACCAGCCGTAGATCGCGATCTTCTTCGGATCGACGAACGGCAGCGTCTGGAGATATTTCGCGCCCGCGCGCTGATCGGCGACCTCGACCGATCCCATCGCGTGCCACAGATGATCTTCGAACGCCTTGCCGCGATTGGCGGCGCCGCGATTGTCGATCTGGAAGAAGATCCACCCGCGATCGACGATCGCCTGTTCGATCGGCTCGCCGTTCCACTGGCGATCGACGGTCTGGCTGTGCGGCCCGCCGTAATGCTGGAAGAACACCGGGTAGCGTTTGCCCGGCTCCAGCTTCGGGGTGATCATCTGCCAGTTTAGGATCGTGCCGTCGTCCGCCTTCGTCTCGCCGTACGTCGTCGGCTCGTGGCTCGCGAGATATGGGGTGTACGGGTGATCGCCCGCGATCGCATTCTCGTTGACCCATTCGGTGCGCTTGCCCTTGGCGTCGGCGAGATAGGTCTGCGCGGGCTGGCTGCGGCTCGATCGCGTCACGATCATTCGCGTCGCGGCGCCGTCCATCACCGCGGTGTTCCACCAGCCGGGCTCGGTCAGCCGCGTGACCTCACCGGGATGCGCGAGATCGAGCGAATAGACGTGGCGTTCGAGAATGCCGTCCTTGTTGCCGGTAAAGTACAGCCGCCCGGCATCCTCGTTGACGCCGATCAGCCCGGCGACTTCCCAGTCGCCGCTGGTCAACTGCGTCCATTTGCCCTTCTGCCAGCGATACAAATGGCCGTGGCCGTCGCGTTCGGACCACCAGATCAGGCTGCCGTCGCGCATGACCCGGAAGACATTCGACAGGTTGATCCAGCTCTTCGCCGCCGCGTTTTCGGTGAAGACGATCGTGGACGAGCCGGTCGCCGGGTCGACGCGGAGCAGATCGATCGTCGTCTGCGCGCGGTTCTCGCGCTGGACGTAGAGCGTCTTGCCGTCGGGCGCCCAGTTGACCCGCGCCAGATAGATGTCGCGGTCGGTGCCGAGATCGACCTTCACGCGCCCACTGCCATCGGGCTTCATCACGTAGAGATCGACCAAAGCGTTGGGTGTGCCCGCCGCCGGATAGCGCTGTTCGTAGACGCGCGTGCCGGTCGCGCCGATTGCGGCGCGGGTCGCGACATGGACCGGCGCATTGTCGAACCGCTCGACCGCGAGATATTGCTCGTCGGGGGACCACCAATAGCCGGTGAAGCGGTCCATTTCCTCCTGCGCGACGAACTCGGCCTCGCCCCAATGGACCGTGCCGCCGCCGCCCCGCGTGAGCGGACCTGCCGCGCCGCCAGCGAGCGGTTGCACCCACAAATTCTGGTCGCGGACGAAACTGACATAGCTCGCGCGCGGCGAGACCAGCGGGTTCAGCCCGCCCTTGATGCCGAGATTGCGGACATTGCCGTCGAGCGAGGCGAGATAGAGATCGCCGTCGAGCGGCACGAGCAGCGATTGGCCGTCGGGCGACCAATCGTAGGTGACGATGCCGCGCTTGCCGGTCAGCGTCCGGTTGCGCTCGCGCTGCATCTTTTCGGCTTCGGAGAGTTCGGTGCCGCTGCCGACCTTCTTTGAATCGACCAGCATCCGATCCTTGCCGGTGCGCGTATCGAGCGCCCAGAGATCGAACCGCTCGCGCTCGTCGGCGCGGTTGCGGATCGAGGTGAGGAGCGCGCCGTCGGGGGACAACTTCAACGATTGCGGCTGCGGCCCGCTGAGATCGGGGCTGGCGAAGACGCGGTCGAGCGTCAGCGTGGCCGGCGCAGGCGGGGTATCAGCGGCCATCGCCGGCATTCCGATCGCGGCCAGCGCCAGCACCCATATCCGCATCCATTCCCACTCCGCTCACGGCTCCGTTCGAGCCACCGGCGTTAT
This sequence comes from Sphingomonas sp., assembly GCA_965219285.1. Lineage (GTDB taxonomy): Bacteria > Pseudomonadota > Alphaproteobacteria > Sphingomonadales > Sphingomonadaceae > Sphingomonas. The sequence goes on along the minus strand of CBDCNF010000016.1, from coordinate 55,268 downwards.
CGCGGGGGCGCGGGGCTGCGTAAAGGGCGGTGATGAAGGTGGTATGGAGCACGGTGGTGGGGTGGAAGGTCACACTAAAGTCACGCCAACGCGGGCTTTCCACGGTTGCTGGTCTATCGGTGAGGCTGGCCAGATGCGGACGCGAATGTTGAGGACGTTGAGGACTGCGTTGGCGTTTGCGCATGCCGTCGAACGTTCCGAACGCTTCGGAAAAGGGACGACACTCGACGTCGTCCCGCGATTATGCGCGGGGTCGGGTGATGGGATCGACGGTTTGAAGGAGCGATATCCGCTTAGCACGAGTCGTCGGTTGTAGGACAGGCCCAAGAAGAGGGGTTATTGCACGTGTCACCGTAAAGCTGCGCGTAAACCTGCCTACTGGGTCTGCGTCCCACGACGAAATAACCGAAATGGCAGAAATTCTCACGCTGGCCAGCTTGCATCGATGTGCTGGCAACATACCATCGTAATCCGCGCTGGTTTTGCTGGCGTCTTTGGAACGCGCCAGTGTTAGAACCGGAAACGGAGCAAGTCCGGATCGGAGGGGGAATGGGAAAGCTTGCAGATTGGTGCGCGGGGCAGCCGCCTTGGGCGGTCGATGCGATGCAACGCGTTGCCGACTCAACCGCCGTAACGACTGAAAACGTCAATGCGCTCGTGAGCCGAATCGCGCTGGAACATGGTTTGACGGTAGAGGGCACTCACCCGTGCCAGACGTTCGACGAGCATACGATCGTCGTGCTGGCCAATAGCCCAGATGACGTGATCCTACAGTCGGTTGGCCCGTTGCAAGGACTAGATCGACTGGTACCCGGTCAAATCCTGAAATTCGCCATCGACGGCGTGACCGTAATCTTCGGCGAAAATGGGTCGGGCAAGAGCGGCTATACTCGTGCGTTGCGGCAACTATGCAGCGCTCGAAAAGACCCCGAGTTGCAAAGCGATGTTTTCGCTATCGGCGCTGAGCAAGCCAAATCGATCACCTACACTTATCAGCAAGGAGCAAACGAGCCGGTCTCCGTGACGTGGGCCGATGGCGAAGTGAAACCTAACCCGCTAGCAGGGATCACGTTGCTCGATGCCGACAATCTCCGCGTCTATGTAGAGAGCAAGAATGAAATTCTCTATTTGCCGCCGGAGGTTGCCTGCGTTGGTCGGCTCGCGGACCTTTATCAAGCAGCGTCCGGTCGATACCGAAGTTGGATCGACGCGAATATGCGGCAATATGGCGCAACGTTCGGGGCGCACTATCAGCAAGGCACAACGGCCGCTCAACTAAGTACGCGTCTTCAAATCTCGATCCCAGAAAGCAATCTGCCCACCGAGGAGGAATTGCGCGCCGGCGCCGTTTGGACGCCGGAGCTTGAAGCAGAGTTGGGGCGTGTGGGCGAGCAACTCGTGCAAGGTCCAGCGGCTGTGGCCAGCCGATATGATCGTATCGTCGCCGCTTGTACTACGGTGGTCGAGGATCTTGGTCGAAGCAGGCCGCGACTGGTCGACATTGTGACTGACCTAGACGCGGTTGCGCTCCAGACCCGCGAGGAAAAGAGCCGCATTGCCGACACACTGTGCGCCGAGCAGATCGGGTCGCAACCAATCACGGCGACGGGATCGGATTCGTGGAAAGCATTGTTTCAATGGGCGCGGCAGTTCGCGGCCGAAACAGGTGTCAGACAAGCGGGTGAGGCATTTGCGGCTGGCGATCCGTGCCCGCTCTGCCAGCAGAGCTTGAGCGACGATGCCGCGAAGCGGCTGGCGGCGTTCGATGCCTATATCGAAGGGCGCGCGGCCCAAGAGGCAAATGCTGCGTACGAGGCGATCCAAGGGCGCCTCGCGGCATTGCGCGAACTCACGTTCAGGACTGAGGCAGAATTGATCGCCTTGCTCGGCGAGACGGCAGCCCACGGTCCTGAAGCCGCATTGCTCGTTCAGCAAGCCTTCGCGTTCAGTGCCGGCCTGCGGATTCGACGCGACGAGCGCGTTCAACAACTGGAAGCGGGTCACCTGCAACCGCTATCTCCATTGCCTTCGTCGCCGATTGACGGGCTGCGTAGCTTAGCCGCAACGCTGACCGAGCAAGCCGCCGGGCTTCGCTCTGGGGACGACCAGACCGCCCGCGCCAAGGCCCGAATCGCCGAACTGAGCGCGCAAAAACAGTTTCACGCTCAAATCGACGAAGCGATCGCAAGGCGACACGCCCTTTTTGCAACTCACCGCTACAAGAAATGCGAAGCTGCGCTCAACACGGGTCCGCTGTCACGGCTCATCACGTCGTTGCGGAAGGAGCTGACATCTCCAGACCTGAAGGCGAGGATCGAAGCCGAGATCGCTGGCTTCGGCCTGACGCACGTCCCTTTCAAGTTCTGCGACGAAAGCGAACGAGGGATCAGCTTCTTCGAGGTCGAGCTGGCGACAGACAAAAAAGCGAAAAAGTCGCGAGTTTTGAGCGAGGGTGAACAGCGGGCGTTGAGTCTTGCTTGTTTCCTTGCTGAGACGCACGTCGCCGGAAAGCACTCGGGCATCATTCTTGATGACCCGGTGACAAGCCTAGATCATGGCCGGGTTCGCCGTGTCGCTCGCCGCTTGATCGACGAAGCGGCCAAAGGCCGACAAATCATTATCTTCACCCACAACCTCGTGTTTTATCACGAGCTGATGCTGGCTTGCGTGGATCGAACAAATCCCGTGGCCGCGTTGCCCTGTTTGATCCAGCAGGGCGGGTCTGGTGAGTTTGGGATCGTCTCGGTTGGTGACGAGCCGTGGGTTGCGCGGAAGGTCAAGGATCGCGAACACACTCTCAAAGCAATGATCGACGCCATTCCAGATGATATTGCGGTCACGGGCGAGGATTATCGCCGCCGCTGCACTGGCTACTACGCCGCACTCCGCGAGACATGGGAGCGTGCGGTCGAAGAGGTCGTATTGAACGATGTTGTCCGGCGGTTTGGATCCGATGTCGGCACGCTGCGGCTAGCCGGCGTCGAAGTGTCCGATGAGGATTTCATGGTGGTGTACCGCGCCATGAAACGCGCCTCGGAATTTTCGGGCCATGATCAAGCGGGGGGCCGTCAGATCGACACGCCGACAAAAGATCAGATGATGGCTGATTGGTACGAACTGGTCGCGTTCAGAGCAACCAAAGTCAAGGCCAATCGGACTGCCGACGAGCGCCGGAAAGGATTGGCATCAGCGCCACCCGTGGCGGGTGTGGCTTAGTCTAACAATAGCTCAGATGGCCGCTTCCCATCGAGCACAGACATCCAGACTTATGGCAAACAGTAGCAACTTTCGGGATCGCGTCCGCTGACGCCCGATGATCGATATTGGGACGCGAAGCAGCCGAACAAGGCGTCAGTCTAGGCGACCGTTTTCAAAATAGTGTCCCGAAGCCCGACCGACACAACAAAGGGCGCGGTAGCCATCGCCACCGCGCCCTCGCTGAACCCCACACCGTCCGCAGAAATCACTCCGCGGCGACAGTCCCCTTCGCCGGCCGCGTGTCGCGGCGTTCGGCGATGCGCGCCGACTTGCCGGTGCGGCCGCGCAGGTAATAGAGTTTCGCGCGACGGACCGCGCCCTTGCGGACGACTTCGATCGAATCGATGTTGGGCGAATAGAGCGGGAAGACGCGCTCGACGCCTTCGCCGAAGCTCATTTTCCGCACGGTGAAGCTCGATCCCATGCCGCGGTTGGCGCGGGCGATGCAGACGCCTTCGTAATTCTGGACGCGGGTGCGCTCGCCTTCGACGACGCGGACGCCGACCTTCAGCGTGTCGCCGGGGCGGAATTCGGGGATGGCGCGCTTGGCGGTCAGCTTTTCGATCTGCTCGGCTTCGAGCGTCTGGATCAGGTTCATTCTCTTCAACTCTCGTCTTCGCGCCGCGCGCCAGAGGGCGACCCGACCCGAGCACCCTCATGGCGCTCCCAAAGGTCCGGCCGCCTTAGCCGTGTGTCGGTCTCGGCCATCGACTTTCGCCAGGCCGCGATCCTCGCATGATCCCCCGATCGCAGCACTTCGGGGATCGTGCGCCCTTCCCATTCATAAGGTCGGGTATAATGCGGATATTCGAGGAGGCCGCTGTCGAAGCTTTCCTCGTCCCCGCTGGAAGCCGCGCCCATTACGCCGGGAAGCAGCCGAACGCAAGCGTCGAGCAGGACGAGCGCGGCCATCTCTCCGCCCGAGAGGACGTAGTCGCCGATCGACACTTCCTCGATCGGGCGGGCGGCGAAGAGGCGTTCGTCGAAACCTTCGAACCGGCCGCACAGGATGGTGACGCCGGGGCCGGTCGCGAGGGTGCGGATGCGGGCCTGGGTTAGCGGCTTGCCACGCGGGGTCATCGCGAGGATCGGGCGGTCGGCGGGTTGCGCCTCGAGCGCGACGGCGACGACATCGGCGCGCAGCACCATCCCCGCGCCGCCGCCTGCGGGGGTGTCGTCGACCGAGCGGTGTTTGTCGGTCGCGAAATCGCGGATGTTGACCGCATCGAGCGACCATTTTCCATCCACCAGAGCGCGGCCCGCGAGCGAAGCGCCGAGCGGGCCGGGGAACATATCGGGGTAGAGGGTGAGGATCGTGGCGGCGAAGGTCATCGGGCCCAGTTTTCGACGCGCAGTCCAGGTATATCTTTGAAATGCTTTGTGTTATCTGTGACGATCGTCAGATCGTGCGAGAGAGCATGGGCGGCGATCAGGCGATCATAGCTCGACCGTCGAAACGGCAACGTCGCGTAGGCGAGAGCAGCCTTATAGTCGAAATCCAGTACGGGCACCTCCTCAACGAACGCACGAAGCTGCTCGAACGCGGGCGGCTGTTCGCGCATCGAGCCGTAAACGACCTCCGCGAACGCCACCGCACTTGTGACGATATCCCCCTCATCGCATTCGGCGGCACGAGCGACGACACCGTCTTTGGAATTCATCACCAACGCTATGATAACATTGCTGTCGAGCATGTATTTCACGGCGATTCACCGTCTTGGCCTTTCGGCCAGTCAAGGGGGCGTTCCTGAAAAATTCGATCGTCGTCGGCGATCGGCTTCAAGTTGGTCGCCGATCCGCACACTTTAGCTACATTGAACTTTCGTTTGGGCCGATCAACCAACTCGAAACTGAAATGCTCACCGTTCTCGACATCGAGGTTCATCTCCATCCCAGCTTGCAAGCCCAAACTTGCGGGCAGTCGAAGTGCGAGCGAGTTCCCCGACTTGAAAATTCTGACGCGAAAATTCTTCTTTTCGGTTGGCTTCAGCCAAGGAACCGATCCCCAGAGTCGATTCAACGCGCGCTTACGAGCGTCGTTGTCGGATGTTGCAGCTTCTCGAGACATTTCGATCTCCGTGATGACGTTACGTAGATACAATTTTTGATAGGCTCCCGCAAGGAACCTGTGCGCCGTTTGACGCCTTAGCGACGGATGGACGATTGCATTATCATCGGCGCCGGCCCGGCAGGGCTGACCGCGGCGATCTACCTCGCTCGGTTCCATCTTTCGATCCGGCTATTCGACAGCGGATCGAGCCGTGCGGCGCTGATTCCGTGTTCGCACAACCATGCCGGATACCCCGACGGGATCGCAGGGAAGGAATTGCTCGCGCGGATGCTGGCGCAGGCCGAGAAATACGGCGCGCGGCGCGAGGGTATCAAGGTGACCGCGATCGAGCGTGACGGCGAGGATTTCATGATCGTAGCGGGCGATCGACGTTTTGCCGCACGCACGGTTTTGCTGGCGACGGGGGTGATGAACCATCGGCCGGAGATGCCCGACGACGAGCATGATCGGGCGCTGGCGGCGGGGCTGTTGCGCTATTGTCCGATCTGCGACGCGTATGAGGTGACGGACAAGCGCGTCGGGGTGATCGGCACGGGCGACCACGGGATGGAGGAGGCGCTGTTCCTGCGCGGTTACACGAAGCATGTGACGTTGATCGCGCCGGGGGCGGCGCACGAGTTGGACGACGCCTGTCTCGCCAAGCTCGACGCGGGCGGGATCGCGCATGTCGACGGGCCGTGTACGCCGATCCGCTGCGACGGCGACGCACTCGTCGTCGAGACCGCCGATGGTGAGCGGCGCTTCGACAGCGTCTATCCCGCGCTCGGCTCGCACATCCGGTCGGAACTTGCGGTCGCGGTTGGCGCCAATGCGACCGACGAGGGATGTCTGGAGGTCGATCAGCATCAGCGGACTTCGGTGCCGGGGTTGTTCGCGGCGGGCGACGTGGTGCTCGGGCTCGACCAGATCAGCCAGGCGATGGGCCAGGCCGGAGTGGCCGCGACGACGATCCGCAACCTGCTCGACGAGCGGCGACCGCTGCGGCGTTAATCGACGAACGCCGCGTCGATTATGAGCCGGTCGGCGTTCCAGTCGGGGACCGCGAATATGGGGGCCATGAAGCGCTTTCCGAGCTTCCCGTCCCGAGAGGGGCGTTCGATCTCGATCACATCGCCCGCGCCAAAATTCTCGATCGCGACGACGCGGCCGAGCGCTTCGCCATCGGTCGATACCGCGGCAAGGCCGATCAGGTCGGCGTGGTAATATTCGCCCTCGGCAAGCGCGGGGAGCGTCGATCGCGGGACGGTCAGTTCGGTGCCGCGCATCGCCTCGGCGGCATTGCGATCGGCGACCTCGGCAAAGCGTGCGATAGTGCCGCTGGAGCCGCCACGCGCGGACTTCAACGTCAACGCGCCACCGTTGAACGATCGGTGCGCTGCGAAATCCTCCGCGAAGATTTTGAGGCGGACCTCCCCCGCCACGCCGTGCGCGCCGATAATCACCGCCAAGGTAATGGGCGCAAGCGTGACGGGGGAGTCTGCGGGCATTAGCCCTCGGCCGGGGCCTGGGCGCTCTTGCCCCCATCATCATCGGCGCCGTCCTCGGCGGTGTCGCCGGCGTCGCTGTCGGGGGTCGCTTCATTGACCTCGGCGGGCGGGGTTTCCTCGGTGGGGGGAGTTTCCTCCGCAGTCGCCTCGGCGACCTTCTCGGCATCGGGAGTCGGCTCTTCGGTCGCAGCTTCGACCTCGGCGGCGACTACCGCTTCGGCTTCTTCGTTGCTGTCAGCGGCGGGCGCCTCGTCGACCGGCTCGGGAGCGGGCGCGTTCTTCGCCTCGGCGGCGGCTTCCTCTGCGGCAGCGGCCTTGGTCGCGCGTTCCTCGGCGCGTTCGTTCGCCTTTTCGCCAGGTTTGGCCTTGTTGGGGTTGTTGCGCGCAGGCCGCTCGCGGACGCCGGCGACGTCGAGGAAGCGAGCGACACGGTCGGTCGGCTGCGCGCCGACGCCGAGCCAATGCTTGGCGCGGTCACCATCGAGCTGGATGCGCTTCTCGTCGTCCTTGGCGAGCAGCGGATTGTAATTACCGATCTTTTCGATGAACTTGCCGTCACGCGGGCTGCGCGCGTCGGCGACGACGATGCGGTAATAGGGGCGCTTCTTGGAGCCGCCGCGCGACAGGCGAATGCTGAGTGACATTGGTAATTTTTCCTTTTTAGTATCTGTGAATACGTTATTTCTTGCCGAAATTTCCAAAGCCGGGCGGCAGATTCTGCCCGCCAGGCAAACCGGGAAGACCACCACCGGCCTTGCCCATCATCTCGCCGAGATCGGGGCCGCCGAGCGCATTGCCGAGGCCGCCCATGCCGCCTTTTCCGAGCATCGCCATCATGCCCTTCATGCCGCCCATCTTCTTGATCTTCTTCATCGCGGAGGACATTTCCTGGTGCATCTTCAGGAGCTTGTTGACGTCTTGCACGGTCGTCCCGCTACCCTTGGCGACGCGAATCTTGCGTTTGGCGTTGATGATCTCGGGCTTCGACCGTTCCTTGGGGGTCATCGAGGTGATCATCGCGTCCATGCGGAGCAGGATCTTCTCATCGACCGCGCCCGAGGCCATCGCCGCCTGCGCCTTCTTCATGCCGGGGATCATGCCCGCGAGCGCGCCAAGCCCGCCCATCCGGCGCATCTGCGCGAGTTGCGCGCGCAGGTCGTCCATGTCGAAGAGGCCCTTGGCCATCTTCGCGGCCATCCGCTCGGCGTCTTCCTGCTGGATCGATTCCGCGGCACGTTCGACCAGCGACACCACGTCGCCCATGCCGAGGATGCGGCCGGCGACGCGTTCGGGATGAAACGCCTCGAGCGCGTCGAGCTTCTCGCCAGTGCCGGCGAACTTGATCGGCTTGCCGGTGACCGCGCGCATCGACAGCGCCGCGCCGCCGCGCGCGTCGCCATCCATCCGGGTGAGGACGACGCCGGTCAGCGGCACCTGTTCTGAAAAATTGGTCGCGACGTTGACCGCGTCCTGCCCGGTCAGCGCATCGACGACGAGCAGAATTTCCTGCGGTCGGCTGACGTCGGCGACCGCCTTCATCTCATCCATCAACGCCTGATCGACGTGGAGTCGACCGGCGGTGTCGAGCATCAGGACGTCATAGCCCTGGAGCTTTGCCGCCTGCAGCGCGCGCCGCGCGATATCAACCGGCTGCTGGCCCACGACGATCGGCAATGTCGCGACGTCGACCTGCGTACCGAGCGTTGCCAACTGTTCCTGCGCGTTGGGGCGATTGACGTCGAGCGACGCCATCATCACCTTCTTGCCGTCACGACCCGCGAGTCGCTTGGCGATCTTGGCGGTGGTCGTCGTCTTGCCCGAGCCTTGCAGCCCGACCATCATGATGATCGCGGGCGGGGTGACGCCGAGTTCGAGTTCGCTCGCCCCCCCGTTTTCATTGGCGCCGCCAAGCATCGCGACGAGCGCGTCGTTGACGATCTTGACGACCTGCTGCCCCGGCGTGATCGAGCGCAGCACGTTCTGGCCGATCGCCTGCTCGGTCGCCTTGTCGACGAATTCGCGCGCCACCGGCAGCGCCACGTCGGCCTCGAGCAACGCGATCCGGACCTCGCGCATCGCCGCGCGCACGTCCGCCTCGGTCAGCGCACCACGGCCGCGCAACCGATCGAACACACCGCCAAGGCGATCGCTGAGACTATCGAACATCCGAATTCCTCATCTGTCCGACGCCAAACGCAAAAGCGCCGGCGGACGAAACCTCGCCGGCCAGCGTGCACCCGCAGGCGCCTCATCGATCACGTTCACGTTGGAACTGGTGGTCGCTTTAACCGATCACCCGCGATCAGGCAACCCGACCTCCCCTTGTGCCGCCGCCCGCCGCGACGCAGACCGATACAGCCGTTGAAACGGGCGTTCGATCAGATAGCAACTCAGCGTCGCGACGAGAATCGAAACCGGGATCGCGGCAAGCGGCGGCATCGCGAAGGTCGCCCCGCGCAGGCAGAACACTTCCTGCCACAGATACAGGCTGAACGAGATCGCCCCGAGAAATTGCAACGGCCGCCACCGCATCACACGCGACAGCCAGAAGTCCGGACGGCGGATCAGCATCGCGACCATCGCCGCCGCGATCGACGCCTCGATCGCGGGACCGCAGGTGAACGTCCATGCCCCTTCAAGCCGCAGCGCCACCAGAGGCGTGACCAGAAAAAGCACGCCGATCACCAGCGTGATCGCGTGATCGGGAATGCGTTGCAACAACGCCCATGCGCGATCCTGCCACAAGGCGAGCAAGGCGCCGATCGCGATCGGATCGATCGCGGTGTGAAACATCGACGTCAGCGACAATCGCGTCGTCGGCCACAGCAGGTAGGACGCGATCCGCACCAGCGGCAACAGCGCGACGATGACGATCAGGATGACCGGCGCCTGCTTGCGGAACTTCACCAGCACGAACGGCCAGATCCAGTAGAATTGTTCTTCCAGCGCCAGCGTCCAGAAATGGCCGAGCACGCGCTTGCCCTCGAACGGGCCTGTGCCGTCCGGGCCGAACAGCGCGGCGGCGTAATTCTGGATCTGAAATGCGGCTAGGCCGACCTGCAACGCGGAAACGTGCGCGATGCCGGCCAATGCTAGCAGCGCGATGATGAGGATATAACAATAGGACGCCGGGAATATGCGCAGCACGCGGCGATAATAGAAATGGCGGATCGATATCGCGCCGGTCCGCGCCCGCTCGTCGATCAGGATATTGGTGATGAGGTATCCGCTCAGGACGAAGAAGATCAGGACGCCGAGCCGTCCGCTGGCGATCACGTCGAGTGGGGCCAGCAAGCCCGAATAGACCTGGCCGGGCATCATGCTCTGCGTATGACTGAGCACGACGAGCCCGACCGCCACGCCGCGCAACCCGTCGAGTTCGACAATCCTGCGCTTCATTTTCATCCCGTGCTGCCAGGAGTTTGGCGGTAGGACCCGTCTATCCGATCGCGCCGTCATTCCCATCGCCGACTTAACGTCTTCTAAATGGGCGATATGCGAACGATCGATCGGTTACGGATGGAAGGACGCCGACAATGGCGAAGCAGTTGGCGAGCGGGATCGCCCATGCGGCCGATCGCAGTCGCGAGACCGCGCTGGTCGCGATCACGGCGTTCGCGATCCTGTTGTTCGTCGGGATCGGCAGTTCGGTTCTGGCGACGACGCTGCGCACCGCGATGGGCAGTTCCGAAACGGTCGATCATTCGCTGCTGATCGCGCTGTTCCTGAACATCGCGCTCATCCTGTTCGGGTGGCGCAAGCACCGCGATTGCGTCGCCGAGGTGCGCGGGCGGACGGCAGCGGAGGAGCGCGCCTTCACACTGGCGTCGAACGATGCGTTGACCGGTTTTCTCAATCGCCGCAGCCTTTCGGATGAAGGCAGCGCGATGTTCGTGCACGCGCACCGCCGCCACAAGGCGATGGCGCTGCTGATCGTCGATCTCGATCGGTTCAAGGCGGTCAACGACCTGCACGGCCATGCGACCGGCGATGCGCTGTTGCGCGTTGCCGCCACCGAGATTTCGGGCGCGATGCCGCCGATCGCGCTGACCGCGCGGCTTGGTGCGGACGAGTTCGCCTGTGCGTTCCTGTTCGATCCGGCGCATCCCGAGACGGTCGATCGCATCGCCGAACAGATCGTCAGCCGACTGGCGCGGCCGCTGATTGCCGATGGCCAGCGCGTCCACGTCTCGGCCTCGATCGGTGTCGCGCGATCGGATTTCGAATGCGCGTCGATCGATTCGCTGATGCGCGCCGCCGACATCGCGATGGACGCCGCCAAGAAGACCGGGCGAAACCGCTACGCCTGGTTCGACCGGTCGATGGAGGAGGCGTTGCAGGTTCGCAGCACCCTCGAAAGCGGATTGCGCACCGCGATTCCGGCGGGCGAGATCGTGCCGTATTTCGAGCAGCAGATCGATCTTTCGACCGGGCGACTGTCGGGATTCGAGGTGCTGGCGCGCTGGGAGCATCCGACGCGCGGGCTGATCGGCCCCGACGATTTCATTCCGGTCGCGGAGGACAGCGGGATGATCGGCGAATTGTCGCTGTCGATCCTGCGGCAGGCGTGCAGCGCGGCGCGCGACTGGGACGCGGCGCTGACCTTGTCAGTCAACGTGTCGCCATTCCAGCTCCACGACGCCTGGCTCGCGCAGAAGATCATCAAGACGCTGACCGAGACTGGCTTCCCCGCCGCGCGGCTGGAGATCGAGATCACTGAAAGCGCGTTGCTCGACAATCTGGCGCTGGCGCAGTCGATCGTCGGGAGCCTGAAGAATCAGGGCGTGCGCATCGCGCTCGACGATTTCGGGACGGGGTATTCGAGCCTCGCGCACTTACGCGCGCTACCGTTCGACCGGATCAAGATCGACCGCAGCTTCGTGTCGTCGATCGGCGAAAGCGCCGACAGCGCCGCGATCGTCGCGGCGATCGCGAGCCTGGGTGACAGCCTGCATCTGCCGATCACCGCCGAGGGAATCGAGACCGCCGAGATCGAGGCGCGTCTGCGCGCGATCGGCTGCGCCAAGGGCCAGGGCTATCATTATGGGCGCCCGCTGAGCGTCGCCGACGCACGGCGTCTGCTGGCGGAGAAGCGGCTGCTCGCGGCGCCGGCGAGCGACATCGCCCCGGAACAGCGGCGCGCCGGTTAGCGCATCACGCCTCGAATCAGCGCCATCCGTCGTTGCGAGCGCAGCGAAGCAATCCAGGGCGGCGCACCGGACCCTGGATTGCTTCGCTGCGCTCGCAACGACGATTCATGTTTCGCGCGCGCGATAGCACCTGACCGCGTGGACTTCGCCGCCGCGCATCCCTAGATCGTCCGCCATGTCGCCTGCTCCTGCGCCCGAGGTCGTCACGCTCGGCTGCCGCCTCAACATCGCCGAAAGCGAAACGATCCGCGCGCTAGCCGCCGGGCGCGACATGATCGTCGTCAACAGTTGCGCGGTGACGAATGCCGCGGTGAAGCAGACCCGCGCCGCGATCCGCCGCGCGCGCCGGGCGCGGCCGGGCGCCGAGCTGGTGGTGACTGGATGCGCGGCGGAGATCGATCCTGCCGGATTCGAAGCGATGACGGAGGTCGATCGCGTCGTCGGTAATCTCGACAAACTGGCGCCGCGTCACTGGGGCAATGGCTTTCGCTTGCCGCATCGTCACTCGCGCGCGTTCGTCGCGGTGCAGAACGGCTGCGATCATGCCTGCACGTTCTGTGCGATTCCGGCGGGTCGCGGAGCGAGCCGTTCGACGCCGATCAGCGATGTCGTCGCGCAGATCGGGTTGCTGGTCGAGGCGGGACATCGCGAGGTTGTGCTGACCGGTGTCGACCTTACGAGTTATGGTCATGATCTGCCGGATGCGCCGAAATTGGGCAGGCTGGTCGAGGCGATCCTTCGAGAGACGAAAATTTCCCGCGTGCGGCTTTCGTCGCTCGATTCAATCGAAATCGACGACGCGCTGTTCGATCTGTTGGCGAGCGAGCCGCGGATGATGCCGCATGTCCATCTGTCGTTCCAGGCGGGCGACGACATGGTGCTGAAGCGGATGAAGCGACGGCACCTCCGCGAACATGCGATCGGCATCGTCGCGCGACTTAAGGCCCGGCGCGACATCGCGATCGGCGCGGATTTGATCGCGGGCTTCCCGACCGAGGACGCGACGATGTTCGCGAACACGCTGGCGCTGATCGACGAGTGCGACATCGTCCACGCACATGTGTTTCCGTATTCCGCGCGCGAAGGGACGCCCGCGGCGCGGATGCCGCAGGTGTCGGGTGAAGTGCGGCGGGCACGGGCGGAGGCGCTGCGCAAAGCGGCAGCGCGGCGGAAGCGGGCGTGGGTCGCCGGGATGGTTGGGACGGTACAGGACGTGTTGATAGAAAAGCCGGGGGATCGCGGGCATACGCCGGGGTTTGCGGAGGTTTTCCTTGTGCCACCCCCGCTCGTTTCGAGCGAAGTCGAGAAACGCCGCGCGCCGCCTGCCACACGCTTCTCGACTTCGCTCGAGGCGAACGGATCAAAGGGGGTTTCGACCTCGATCGGCGCCGTTTCACGCGTCGATATCACCGGCGCCACCGACACCCACCTGATCGGCACCTTCGCATGACCGACAACCGCGCCGGCTGGCACGACAAGCTCCTCGGCGGCTTCCGCCGGACGTCGGACCGCCTCGTCGGCAATCTCGCGGGGCTCGGCGCGGCGCGGCTCGATGACGCTACGCTCGACAATATCGAGGAAGCGCTGATCGCGTCCGATCTAGGCCCCGAGACCGCGGGACGCATCCGCGCGCGGCTGGCCGAGGGCAGTTTCGAGCGGAACATGGAGGAACTCGGCATCCGTCTCGTCGTCGCGGAGGAGGTCGAGAAGGTCCTCGCCCAAGTCGCGACGCCGATCGGGATCGATGCCTTCCCGCGCCCGCAGGTGATCCTCGTCATCGGCGTCAACGGCAGCGGCAAGACGACGACGATCGCCAAGCTGGCACATCTGTTCATGGAGCAGGATTACGGGGTGATGCTCGCTGCGGGGGACACGTTTCGTGCCGCCGCGATCGGGCAGCTTCGCACCTGGGCCGAGCGCGTCGGGGTGCCGATCGTGACCGGGCCGGAGGGCGGCGACGCGGCTGGGGTCGTCTGGGACGCGGTCAAGAAAGCGACCGAGACGGGCATCGACGTGCTGATCGTCGATACCGCGGGGCGCCTCCAGAACAAGCGCGAGTTGATGGACGAACTCGCGAAGATCCGTCGCGTGCTCGGGCGGATCAACCCGGCGAGTCCGCATGACGTGGTGCTCGTCCTCGATGCGACGACCGGGCAGAATGCGCTCAGCCAGATCGAGGTGTTCAAGGAGGTTGCGGGCGTGACGGGCATGGTGATGACCAAACTCGACGGCACCGCGCGTGGCGGTGTGCTCGTCGCGGCGGCGGAGAAATACGGTTTGCCGATCCACGCGATCGGGGTTGGCGAAGGGGTCGGCGATCTGCGGCCGTTCGACGCCAATGAGGTGAGCCGGATCATTGCCGGGGTGGACGCGAAGTGACGAAGCCTGCCCCCTCCCCCGCGCTGAAACTGGCGATCGATTACGGGCCGCTGCTGGTGTTCTTCGCGGTCAATTTCCTCGCGCCCGCCGCCGCGACGATCCGGCTGGTGTCCGCCTATGCGCCGTTCATGGCGCAGCTCGACGCCGAATCCGCCAAGGTCATCGCGCGCGCCATCGTCGCGACGAGCGCGTTCGTGCTGGCCACGATCGTCGCGATCACGGTTAGCAAGGTTAAGCTCGGCAGCATATCGCCGATGCTATGGATTTCGGGGGGACTGGTGCTCGTCTTCGGCGGGCTGACGATCTGGTTCCACGATCCGCGCTTCATTCAGATGAAGCCGACCTTCGTCTATGCGATTCTGTCGGGGGTTTTGCTCGTCGGTCTGATCGCCGGAAAGCCGCTGCTCGAAAGATTGATGGGGAGTGCCTATCCTGGGCTCAGCGCCGCGGGTTGGCGGGCGTTGACGCGAAACTGGGTCATATTCTTCGCCGCGATGGCGGTGCTGAACGAAGTCGTGTGGCGATCGACCAACTGGAATTTCTGGGTCGGGTATAAATTGTGGGGCGCGATCCCGCTGACGTTCCTGTTCGCGATCGCCAATGTGCCGATGCTGATGCGGCACGGCCTCCAGACGCAGGGTGCGCCGGATACCGTGCCGCCGAGCGAGTGACGATCAGGCCGCGTCGAAACGCTTGCCCGCCTCGTCCCAATTCACAACGTCCCACCACGCCTTGAGGTAGCCGGGGCGGTCGTTCTTGTAGGTGAGGTAATAGGCGTGTTCCCACACGTCGTTGCCGAGGATCGGGGTACCCTTGTCCTTGGCGTCGTCCATTAGCGGATTGTCCTGGTTCGGCGTCGACACGACCTTCAGCGCGCCGCCCGAATCCTTGATGACCCAGGCCCAGCCCGAACCGAACTGGCCCGCGCCCTTGCCGTTGAATTCTTCCTTCAGCTTGTCGAGACCGCCGTACGCCTCGACCGCCTCGGCGAGCTTGCCCGACGGCTTGCCGCCGCCCGGCGTCATGATCTTCCAGAAGAAATCATGGTTCCAATAGCCGCCGCCGTTGTTGCGGATGAGCGGGGGCTGCGACGAGATCATGCCGAGGATGTCCTCGATCGATTTGCCTTGCAGCTTGGAATCCTTCTCGACGCCCTCGTTCAGCTTGGCGGTGTAAGCGGCGTGGTGCTTGTCGTGGTGGAACGTCATCGTCTCCTTCGAAATCGTCGGTTCCAGCGCGGCATAGTCGTAGGGAAGTGCGGGGAGTTCGAAAGCCATTGGGTCCTCCTTGGGGCTATCTGGCTAACGCGAGGACCGGCAAATGGCTCCGTGAAGATCGTCAGGCGCCCGCTCCGATCAGATCGTGGCGGCGCAGCGCGTGGCGAAGCTGGTCGTAGCTCAAACCCAGCGCCTCGGCGGTCGCGCGTTGGTTGAAACGGTGATCGGCGAGCGCCTTCGACAAGAGTTCGTGTTCGAAGCGCGAGACGCGCGATTTGAAATCGGAAGGACCGACCTCGCAGGCGGCGACATCGTCGTCCTCACCATCTTCTTCCGGCTCCGGCGATGGCTCGGCGGCTTTCGTCGCGACACTCGATTTCGGGCTGTGCGGCGATTTGAAGGGATCGAATTCGATCGTCTCGATCGGCGCTTCGCGATCCCAGCGATAGACCGCGCGTTCGACGACGTTGCGGAGTTCGCGGACGTTGCCCGGCCATTTATACTCGACCAACGCATCGATCGCCTCGGCGGCGAAACCGTGCCAGCGTTCCCAGCCCATCTCGGCGGCCATCCGCCGCCCGAAATGATCCGCGAGCACGGTCACGTCGCCGCGCCGCGAGCGCAGCGGCGGTAATGTGACGACTTCAAACGAAAGCCGATCGAGCAAATCGGCGCGGAATTCGTGGCGATCGACCTTGTCCGGCAGGCTCTCGTTGGTCGCAGCGACGATGCGGACGTCGACATGGATCGGGCGCGACGCGCCGATGCGGGTGATCTCGCCATATTCGACCGCGCGGAGCAGACGTTCCTGCGCGCCCATCGACAAGGTGCCGAGCTCGTCAAGAAACAAGGTTCCCTTGTCCGCCTCCTCGAACCGCCCGACGCGGACCTTGGTCGCGCCGGTGAAGGCGCCCGCCTCGTGCCCGAACAATTCCGCCTCGATCAGCGTTTCGGGGAGCGCGGCGCAGTTCATCACGACGAGCGGATGCTCCCAGCGCGGGCTGAGGCGGTGGAGGCGTTCGGCGACGAGTTCCTTGCCCGTCCCGCGCTCGCCGATCACCAGCACCGGGCGATCGAGCGCGGCGGCGCGGCTGGCGCGTTCCAGCGCGTCGAGGAACACGCCCGATTGGCCGAGAACCTGAGTCTGCCGTTCCATTGCCAACCCTTGGCGCAAAATCCCAACGCTTGGCAAGGGGGTGTTTTAGTCCGCCGAGACACGTCACTCCCGCGCAGGCGGGAATCCACTTTCGCTAACGTGTATAAGTTATTACAAACGTTGCGTTTATGGATCCCCGCCTACGCGGGGATGACGGTGAATGAGAATTGGCACGGCCCCTGCAATGCTCCTGGTATCCCGCCTCCGGGCGGCCCGAATACCACGAACCAAGGAGACACATCATGTTCAGACTCGAAACCATCAGCGCCAAATTCGCCGCCGTTGCCTGCACCCTGATGCTGAGCGCCACGATGATCGTCGGCGCGGTCGGACCCGCGATGATCGGATCGTCGAGCCTCGCGCCGACCGCAATCAGCCGGATCGCATGAACGCACTGGCTCGGGTAGACACCCGACGGCCATCTGGCCCCCGCCACGGTCCGGCGCTAAACCCGGCACAGATCATGGCCGACATCCTGCCTTCAAGGAGTGAATTGATGGGCATCTTCTCCAGAACCCGCGACATCGTCGCCGCCAACTTTTCCGAACTGCTCGACCAGGCGGAAGACCCGGCGAAGATGGTCCGTATGATCATCCTCGAAATGGAGGAGACTTTGGTCGAGGTCCGCGCGTCCGCCGCGCGCACCATCGCCGATTCGAAGGAGATGCGGCGTCATATTTCCAAGCTCGACGGTCTCCAGTCGAACTGGACCGAAAAGGCCGAACTGGCGCTGTCGAAGGACCGTGAGGACCTTGCCAAGGCCGCACTGGTCGAACGCCAGAAGGCGGCCGACATGGCGGATCAGTTGAAGGCCGAAGTCCAGGTGCTCGACGATGCGCTGCGCGCGTCGGAAGAGGATATCGGCAAGCTGCAGTCGAAGTTGCGCGAGGCGCGGACCAAGCAGAACGCGATCGCGACCCGGCTGGAGAGCGCAACCAACAAGGCGCGGCTGCGCGAGATGTGGAACGGCCCGAAGACGCACGAGGCGTTCAGCCGGTTCGACATCCTGGAACGCCGCGTCGACGAGGCCGAGGGCCGCGCCGAGGCGATGGGCCTGGGTGCGCTGCCGAAATCGCTCGACGAGGAAATCGCCGAACTGCGCGGCGCCGACAAGGTCGACGCAGAGCTGGCCGCCATGAAGGCGCGGCTCGGCAGCAAGGAGGGTTGAGATGGAAGGAATATTGGTCCCGATCGTCGTCATCCCCGCGATCTTCATCGGGATGCCGTGGATCATCCTCCACTACATCACGAAGTGGAAGCAGGCGCCCAAGATCACCAACGAAGACGAGAATCTGCTCGACGAGATGTTCAATCTCGCCCGCCGCCTCGAAGACCGCGTCAACACCGTCGAGCGCATCATAGCCGCCGACAACCCCGATTTTAAACCCGGGGTCGCCGATTATCGATCGACCCCGGATTACCGGCTCGAAGGCCGGGACGACAGGAGGAACTGATGTCCGACAGCCGCACCAAATTCTATCTCGATAAGCAGAACGCCAAGTGGAAGGGCGTGTGCGCCGGGATCGCCGACTATACCGGGGTCGATCCGCTCTGGGTCCGCTTGGGGACGGTCGCGATGGTGGTGATCGCGCAACAATGGTGGATTATCCTCGGCTACGTCCTCGTCGCATGGATGGCCAAAAAGAAGCCGATCGGCCTTTATCAGAACGAGGATGACGCCAAATTCTGGCAGGGCGTCCGGTCGAACCCGAAGCGGTCGACCACCGAGGTCCGCAGCAAGTTCCGCGAACTCGACCGGCGGCTCGCCGACATCGAGACGCATTACACCAGCCGCAACACTGCGCTGGCGAGCGAAATCGAGAGCCTGCGCTAGGCGCGGCTTCGTCAAGGGAGACACGATATGGGATGGGGTGGACCGGGTTTCGTAATCGCAATCGTCGCGATGAGCATGATATGCTGGGTGATAACGACCGCGATCCGCGCGAAGCACGGATATCCGATCACCGACGATTGGGGCGGTACGATCGAACGCGACGGGATGGATGGCGGCCGCAAGATGCAGTTGCTCACCTCCGAAAACGAACGCCTGACCGGCCAGGTTGGCCGGCTTGAAGAACGGATCGCGGTCCTCGAACGCATCGCCACCGACCCCGCCGAGCGCACCGCCCGCGAGATCGACGCCCTGCGCGACCGCGCGAACTGAGGAGCCCGACAGATGTGGAATTACATCGCCTTGTTGATCCCGATCCTGGCAATATCCTGCGGGCTGATCGCAATCATCGGTAGCGTGTTTCTCAAGCCCTGGTTCGCCTATCGCGAGCGGCGGATGGAACTGGAAGCCGCGATGGTCGCGGAGAAAGCGGCGCAATACGCCGCGCAGACCGAGCGCCTCGAACAGCGCGTCCGGGTGCTGGAGCGGATCGCGACCGACAAGGGCGCCGATCTGTCCGACGAGATCGACCGGCTGCGCAGCGCACCCGCGATCGAGCAGCTCAACTGATTTTAACTCCAAGGAGTTCGACCAATGAATCCCTTCGAAATGGTCATCGCGATCGTACTCATCGTCATGATCGCCCGCGTCATCATGCACCGTCAGCGCCACAGCCAGCCGGTTGGGCAGCAAACGGATAGCGCGGAAACGATGCGGCTTCGCGACGATGTCCGCGCGCTGAAGGAACGCGTCCAGGTGCTGGAACGCGTCATCACCGACGATCGCAAGAGCATCGATCTCGACCGCGAGATCGAGCGGCTGCGCGATCATTGAGGAGGCTCGAGAGATGGCCGATCCCAATTTCTATATGACGATGGCGGCAGCGGCGCTGGCCGGGCTGGCGATGCTGGTCCTCGCCGGGCTGACCGGCTGGCGCGGCTGGCTGGCGCTGAAGCAGCAGCAATTGGCGCAGGACCACGACGCGCGGTCGCCCGCAGCCCCGGCAGCCGGCGCGCGGATCGAGATCGCCGATCTGAAGGAACGCATCCGCAAGTTGGAGGCGATCGCGGCCGGGGTGGAGCTTTGAGCGCCCAGTCCTCATGCCGGACTTGTTCCGGCATCCACGGCGCCGCGAGAAGAACGGACGCTGGGTTTGCGGCTCGGTGGATGCCGGAACAAGTCCGGCATGACGGGGGTGAATGAGGAGCCTGCTGTTGCCGACAGCGCCCCCACCTTCTACCGGGCCACAATGGCTACGCTCGCCGAAATCCACGAGGACTACGACTTCCTCGACGCCGACGATCGTTATCGCCTGTTGATCGAGCTTGGCCGCGCGCTGCCGTCAATGCCAGATGCACTCAAGACCGATGCGACATTGGTGCGCGGCTGCTCGGCTTCGGTCTGGGTCTATCCCACGGTCGCCGACGATGGCACGCTCCATTTCCTCGCCGACAGCAATGCCGCGATCACCAAGGGGATCATCGCGCTGGTGTTGCAGACGGTGCAGGATCGCGCGCCCGAAGCGATCACCGCGACCGATATCGACGCCGAACTGGCGCCGTTCGATTTGAAGAACCAGCTAAGCTCGAACCGGACGCAGGGCATCCCCAACATGATCGCGCTGATCCGCGAAACCGCGGCGCGCTACGCCTGAAGCGGGTTTCCGCCTTCGCGCGGATGCCGAAACACCGTGGCCAGAGCCTCGACGTCGGCTCCGACCTGAACCACCCGCCATTCGCCGGGTTTGCGGCCATCGACGACCGTCACCGCATACGCCGGGCAGACGCCCAGGCACTTGGTTTCGACGACACCGATCGTCGCCTTGCGCCCCTTGCCGAAACCGTCGCAGTCGCGCAGCGCCTTGGCGAGGCGCGTCCGGCCCTTCGCGCCGAAGCCGCCGCCGACCTTCTTCGAACATTTGCCGCAGACCAGGACGACGTTCGACCAATCGGCGCGCGCGCGCTTCACGCGGGCTTCCAGCTCCGCGCGTCTTCGGCGGAGCGGAGCACGTCGTATGCCGCCTGGATCGCCTGAAAGCGCGCCGCGGCATCGGCGTCGCCCGGCTTCACATCGGGATGATTGGACTTGGCGAGCCGCCGCCACGCCGCGCGAATCGCATCGAAATCCGCGTCAGCTTCGAGTTCGAGTACTTCGAGAGCGCGCATCTCGTCGCGCGAGCGGGTACCGTCGCCAGGGCCTGCCCAGCTGTGATGCTGCGATTCGGTGAAGCCCGAGGCGTCGCGCCGTTCGTCGGCCTCGCGCTCCGCCGCTTCTTCCGCGGTCAAACCTTCGAAGTAATTCCAGCCGCGATTGTATTCGCCCGCATGCGCCTGGCAGAAATACCAGCGGTCGGGGCTGTTGGGCGATTTCGGCGCGGGGCAATCGCCGGGCTCGTCGCAACCGTGGCGGTCGCACAGCCGGACGGTCACCGCCTCGCGGCCCGAGCCATAGCCGCGCCAGCGGGGAAAACCCCAGTCGTTTCGGGTCGAGGATCGCGCCATTGCGCCCGACATAGGGCGATCCGCCGTCGACGCAACGCGAAGTCGCGGCAAAAGCGTCGAGCGATTATGGCGTGACGAAGCGATAGCGCGACGACGTGCCGCCGCAACCCAGACCGCCATCGGGGCGATAGCTCTTCGTATATTGCGCGCCGGCGATACCGGTCTCGGCCGCCTTGCTGAAGATGAATGGCGGGTAAGCGACGACCGTCCGCGCATTGGTCGTCCGTCCGTCCGCAGTGACATCGTATTGCACCGTCGCCCAGCCGTCGAAGCCCCATTTCAGAGCGTCGTTGGGATAGGTGCCGCTGGCGTGGATCAACTTCGGCGCGCTGTCGACCAACGCGCATTGTTCGGCGGTCAATCCCGATTCGTCGAACGCCCGCTGCGCGGCCTGCGCGTTGCCTGCGGTCTGTTCCAAGGATGCGAGCCGCGCCATGGCCGCGATCCACAACGCGCCTTTGTGATCGACCTGCGCGTCGGCCTGTACCGCGCGCAATGGCGCGATCGCACGCGGATCCTTTGGTTTCGTCAGATCGGCGAGAACGATGCGGAGCGCCGTGCGGACCTCCGGATCCGATGCGTTCCCCGGATCGGCAAGCGCGGTTTCGACGATGGTCCGGCTCTTGTTCCGCCGCCCCGAATCGGCGCTGCGGCTCTCCCACTCGGTCAATTGCAGGCCCAGCCGGACCAATCGCGGAGCCTGATGCGACGCGAGGATGGCGAGCGCGCGCGCCGCGTCGGCATTGGTCTCTTCCCGCGTCGAGACGCTGCTGCGCGCGATCTGCCGGAGCCAGCCGACCGTCGCCAGCGAGGATGCGCCCGATTTCGCCTGTTCGGCCGCCAGACCCGCCCGAAGACGAGGCAGCGCGTCCGCATCGGATCCCTCGATCATCGGCGGCAACGAAGCGCCTTGATCGGCGAGCCAAGTGCCCAGTT
The DNA here is from genome assembly GCA_965219285.1 of Sphingomonas sp. GTDB lineage: Bacteria > Pseudomonadota > Alphaproteobacteria > Sphingomonadales > Sphingomonadaceae > Sphingomonas. The sequence goes on along the minus strand of CBDCNF010000016.1, from coordinate 33,222 downwards.
CTCCGTCGAGGAACGCCCCGATCCCCGGTCGCTCGAATGCGGTCGAGCAGCGCATCTCGACCCGCGTCTGGACACGGTAAAATGGCGGAAGCGCCTTGAACTGCTCCGCGGTCCACGACCAGTTCCGGGCAGCGCGCGCGAATTCCAGCGCCGCCGCGCCGCCACCCGCGGCATAGACCGGCTGGCTGGCGATGACCCGCCCGTCCTCGCCGACCGTAAATTCGATGACCGCCGCGTCGTTGGGCTTCAGCCCGGAATCGCCGCCGCAATCGGGCGGCACCATCTGGACCGCCGGATCGAACGAGCCATGCGGGGTATGTCCGGCGCCGGTGTACGCCATGTAGCGCTGCGCCTCTTCGGCATCGCCCGTCAGCAGCGCGGCGATCGCGACATCGGAACGCGGTGGCACGTCGTCGATGAACGTGCGCTCGGTGAGTCCGCCAAGCAACGCGACCGCCTCCTTGGCGCGCGTTTCCGCCCCGCCGAACTCACCAAGGTTCAAAAGCCGCTCGGCATCATATCGGGCAAGTTTTCCGCGCACTTTCGAATCGAGTTTCATGGCCGCGGCCAGCGGGGTGACTCGAGCGACCGTTGCCGCGGCCGCCTTCGGATCGACGTACGGCTCGGTCGCGTAGAGGCCGATCCACGCGCTCAGCCTGAACGAGGGGAGGTCGGAAGAGTCTTCCGCTTTGTGGAAGGCCGCCGCCGCACCCGCATAATCGAGCGACTGTTGCGCGATCTGCGCAAGCGTCAGCCATGCGGACGCGCGATCTCCGGCGAGTGTCGGATCTCCCGCCGGCAGCGCGGCCAGCCCGCTTCGCGTCGCGGCGATCGCGTTGTCCAGACGATCGAGCGCGATCAGCGCGCCGGCCTTACGGATGCGGAACAGCGCGGCATTTCGCTGATTCTTTCCCGCACGCCGCTCCAGCGCTTCCCATGCGGCAAGCCTGGCTTCCGGCGTCCCCTTCTCGTCGAGATCGGCGGCGGCCTCGAACGCCTGCTGCAATGTGGGCTGCGTGGCCGGTTGCTGCGCGTGCCCCTGTCCCGCCAACGCCAACCCGCCGATCGCCGCCCAACGCGCTACCCGCATCGCCAACCTCCCGTATTCAGGCGGATGATAACCGCAAATGCAGCGATGATGCCAGAGGGCCTGTAAGCCGGGTTCTGTCCACCGATCTGCATCGGATGGGCGACCATTCCTCTAGGCCCGCCGTTGCCGACGGGCTCAAGCGACCAACCCGGGCGGCGAGCCGGAACGAAGCTCATGCGCCACCCCTATTCGGTCTTGCTCCCGGTGGGGTTTGCCGTGCCGCTTCCGTTGCCGGTCGCGCGGTGCGCTCTTGCCGCACCCTTTCACCGTGGCGGGGCCTAAACCTTCGCCGTCTGCTCTCTGTGGCACTGTCCCTGACCCCGGACAAAATCCGTGGCCGCCGGGCGTTACCCGGCACCGTCGTTCCGCGGAGCCCGGACTTTCCTCGCGTGCTTATCACACCCGCGGCCGCCCGGCCCTCTGACGCGTGTTCCCTACGCTTCCCCCTGCGGTTTGGGAAGCAACAGCGCGAGCAGGATCATGCGGCATTCGGCGTCGATCTCGCCATCGATCAGTTCGGAGCGGAAGCGGCGCTGGAACGCCATGATCGCCGCCATCCGGTCGGTTACTTCATAGCCGAAGCGTTCGAGCGCCAACAGGAAACCTGCCTCGGTCCACTGCGGGTCCATCAGGTGTTTGGTCGGGCGCGGTAGGGCGAGGCGCAGGCGGGCGAGGCGATGCCAGGGGAACAGCTCTCCGGGGTCGCGCTTGCGCGCGGGAGCGATATCCGAATGGCCGACGATATTGCCGCGGGTGATTTCGTAGCGGTCCTTCAATTCGGCGACGAGGCGGACGACGACATCGACCTGTTCTTCGGGAAACGGGCAGTAGCCGAATTCGTGGCCGGGATTGACGATCTCGATGCCGAGCGACGCGCTGTTGACGTCTTGCACGTCGCGCCAATGCGACTTGCCCGCGTGCCACGCGCGTTTCTCGTCATCGACAAGACGGAGCGCGGTCCCGTCCTCGGCGATCACATAATGGCTCGAAACCTTCGCCTCGGGATCGCGGAGGCGCGCGATCGCCGATTCGGCGTCGCGCATGCCGGTGTAGTGGAGCACGATCATCGTGATCGGCGCGGAACGCTCGTTGAAATTGGGCGAGGGCGCGTCGATGAACTTCATGGCGTCTCCCGGCAACGCGCTACAGATAGTGACCGCGTTGGATGCTACTCCGGCACGGATAGCAAACCAAGCGGGCATGCGCGTTCAGCGGGTGGCGACATTGGTCTTGCGCTCCGGAATCACGGTTTCGTAGAGACCGCGAAAGCGTTTGCTCGGGCGGAAACGGTCGGTCTGACCGATCACCGTCTCGCCCGCGCCCAGCACGAGCAGGCCACCCGGGCGAAGCGCCTCGGCGATGCGATCGAGGACTTTCGCGCGCAGTGACGGGATCAGGTAGAACAGGACGTTGCGGCAGAAGACCGCGTCGAACGGACCCATCGGCGGCGCATCGGCGACGATGTTCTGGCGCCGGAAGGAGACCATGCGGACCAGTTCGGGCTTGGCGATCCAGTCGCCGCCGTTGCTGTCGAACCAGCGCATCATCCGCCGTACCGGCAAACCGCGCTGAATCTCGAATTGCGAATAGCGCCCCGCCCGACCGCGCGCGAGCGCCGTCTCGGACACGTCGGTGGCGACGATTTCGATCATCGCCGGTCTGCCGGGGGAGGCTTCGGCCGCTTCGGCGAAATGCATCGCCAGCGACAACGGCTCCTGCCCCGTCGAGCAGCCCGCCGACAATATCCGCGGGCGGCTGCCGCCGCGTTCGGCGGCAATCTCGGCGATCGCGGCAGCCGCGGCCTCGATTACGCCGGCATCGCGGAAGAACGAGGTTTCCTGGTTGAGCAAGGCATCGACGATACGATCGCCCATCTCGTGCCCGTCGCTGGCGAGAAGCTGCGAGACCAGAGCCTCGACGGTGTCGGCGCCCTGCGCGGCGAGCAACGGGCGTAGCGCGGTATCGATTCGCCAAGCGCGGTTGGCCGCGATCTGCTGACCGGTGCGCGCCTCCAGCAAGGCCGCGAGGACATTGACCGAGCCCGCGCTCGCATCGGTCGGACCGACGCGCGGCGTCATACCGCGCTCCGGACGCCGGCGACATAGTGACCGATCGCGGCGGGCGGCATGACCATGTCGGCGCAACCGGCCGCGACCGCGGCGCCGGGCATGCCCCATACGACCGAAGTCGCCTGATCCTGAACGACGATCGTGCCACCGGCATCGCGGAGAGCGCGTGCGCCCTCGGTGCCGTCGCGGCCCATTCCGCTGAGAATGATCCCGAGCGCGCGCGATCCGAACACGGCGGCGAGCGACGCGAACATCGGATCCACCGAAGGGAGGCAGCCGCTGCTCGCGCGCGCATGAGACAGGCGGATCGACGCGCCGCCGCCACCGAGCGAGGCGCACGTCAGGTGCGCATCGCCCGGGGCGATGACGACGCGGCCCGGGCGCAGTCGCGATCGATCGGTCGCGACGTCGCAGGGCCGATTCGCCAGCACCGCGACCTGCGCGGCGAAATATGGCGTGAACGACGCCGGAAGGTGCTGGGTGATGAGAATTGGACGGCTAAATTGGCCAGGGATCGCCCGAAGCAACTGGCCGAGCGCGTGAATTCCGCCGGTCGATGCGCCGATCGCGACGACGTCGAAATCCGGCGAGGCGACGGCGCGCGGGGTCACAATATGCCCAAGATCGACCACGTGCTCCGCCAATCGGGCAAGCTTTTCGACGAGAGCTGCGGCGAACCGTCCGGAAAGCGCGCCGGGACCGGGTTTCACCAGGGTATCGGCGGCGCCGAGCGACAATGCCTGAAGCGTTGCCGTCGCCCCTTCTCCGCACGACGAGGACACCACCAGGATTCGCGCATCGCCGCCGGCGACGAGTAGATCGGGCAGTGCCGTCAGCCCGTCGGTGCCTGGCATTTCAAGATCGAGCAGGATCACATCGACCGATGTCTCGGCAAGCACGGCCATCGCACTGGTCGCGTCGGCGACCGCGGCAACGACCGCGATTCCCGGGTCCTCCGCGATGATTCGCGCGAACACCGCGCGCGCCACCGCCGAATCGTCGACGATAAGGATGCGCGTCTGCGTCGGCATTTCGGCCGGCTGGAGGTTGGACATCGCCACGCTGCGCCCCCGTTTCAGGCGACGCCGACGATCTGGAGCTTGCTTTGAAGCGTCTCGCGATCGAACGGCTTCATGACATATTCGTCGGCGCCCGCCTCGATCGCGGTGCGGATATAGGCCATGCCGTTCTCGGTCGTGCAGAACACCACCTTGGGGCGGCGCGCCAGTCCGGCGGTGGCGAGCGCGCGCAGGAAATCGATGCCGTTCATCACCGGCATGTTCCAGTCGAGCAGGACGACGTCGGGGGCAGCGGCACGACAAGCGTCCAGCGCCTCGGCGCCATCGGCGGCTTCCGCGACCTGGAAACCGAGCGCTTCGAGGATATGCCGGGCGACTTTTCGAATCACCTTGGAATCATCGACGACTAGACAGGTCTTCATGCGGGCTTCCTCGATACTAGCGCGCACTGTGCGCCAAGAGGTGTAAGCGGCGGGTTAACCGCACGAATCATGCGGCAAGCGGGACGAGCGCCGCGAGGCTGAGGACGAGCATCGGTTCGCCGTCGCGCTCGACGATTCCGCGCGCGGCTCGGCGCCATCCACCTTCCAGCGCAAGGCCCGGCGAGAGCGGCGCGGTTTCGAACGACGCGACATCCTCGACGGTGTCGACGAGGATCGCATAATCGTGGCCGTCGACACGCGCAATTACCGCGCGTCTGGCTGACACATTCGCGGTTTCGAGGCCGAGCATCGTCCAGGTGTCGACGACGGTCACGACACGACTGCGCAGCGCCGCGACGCCGCGCACCCCCGCGCCGGAGCGCGGGACCGGAACAATCGTGTCGATATCGACGACCGAATCGACCTCGCCAGCTTCGATGGCGATGCCGCGCCCCGCGATGTGCGCGATCAGGTAGAGCGTTTCGGCCATTATCGCGCCTCCGCCAGCCGGGCGGCGACCGCCGCGACCAGCGCCGCGCGATCGTAGCAATATACACCGGCATCGCGATCTCGGCTCAACCGCAGGACGGGCGCCGATCCCTCGGTCGGAACCGCATCGTGCTCCATCGCAAGGGTGATGTCCGCCTCGTTGTTCGGTTCCAACGCCGCGACGACGCGGTAGCCGGCGGCCTCCAGCGCTGGAGTCAGGAAGGTCGCCATCCAACCGGTCGCACCGCCCTGGATAAGCAATGTCGGACGATCGTCGGGCGTCGCACGGTCCGCCTGATCGAGAATCCACAGCGGATCGAGCACTTCGACCGGCTCGCCGTTTATCACTGTCACCCCGGAAATCGGGCCGGCGCTCGCGGCGGGCGAGATCGGCGCGTCGATCCGGACGATGTCGATCGCGGCGCGGATCGCGTAACCGACCTCGCTTCGATCGTGGAAGCGCATGACCTGGGCATCGCCCGTCGTCGGCAATGCGCCGGTCGCGATCAGCGGGATCGTCCGGTCGCCGTCGACGATCCGAAGACGCCCCGCGCTGACCGCGATCGCGGCGATCGGAACATATTCTACGCGGTCGATCGCACCCAAGGCGACCGCGCGGCGATACCCGTCGAGATCCTCGAACAGCATCGCGGCGATACCGATATCCGTTGCGACGGGCGGGACCTCTTCGTCGTCGACTTCGCGGTCGAAAACGAGTCCCGAAATCTCCGCGATGCCGGCACAATCCAGCAGCAGCATCGGGACACCGTTGTCGGGAAGCGTCTGCCCGGCATAGACGCCCGCAGACATCACCGCGGGCGCGGCGGGCTTCACCACCAATTCCTCGGTATCGATCACCGCGTCGACGCCCAGCGCATAGGCGCCGCCCGGAACATCGACGAGCACCAGCATTGGCGGCGTCTCCCGATCGGGCAAAGCGAGGATATCGCCGAGATCGACCAGGGCCAAGCGTCGGCCGCGAATCGTGGCGATCCACGTGTCGCCGAGCGCATCGATGCGGATCGCGTCGCCGCTTGCCGCGACGATCTCCTCGATCGCCTGACGCGGCACCGCGAAACGCTGTTCGCCGACCGCGACGACGACAGCGGAGAGAATCGCCAGGGTCAGCGGGACTTCGATCGTGACAACGAGCCCTTGGCCGGGTCGGCTCGCGAGGTCTATGCGGCCGCCGATCTGTTCGACATTGGCGCGGACAACATCCATTCCGACACCGCGGCCGGAGAGCGCGGTCACCTCGTCGCGGCTCGAAAGGCCGGGTTCGAAGATCAGATCGAGCTTGGCCCGCTCGGTGAGATTGCGGAGCGCGGCTTCGCGTTCGGGTTCCTGCGCGATTGTCTTGGCGACCAGCCGGTCGGCGTCGATACCGCGGCCGTCGTCGGCGATCTCGATGATGATGCGGTTGCCCGATTGGCGCGCCGAGACGGTGAGCCGCCCGGCCTCGCGCTTCCCGGCGGCGCGGCGTTGCTCGGGCGTTTCGATGCCGTGGTCGATCGCGTTGCGGACCATGTGGACCAGCGGATCGCGCATCATTTCGATCATTTCGCGATCGAGCTCGACGTCCGAGCCTTCGACCGACAGCGTAACCTGCTTGCCGACCGCGGCGGCGGTATCGCGGACCATGCGGGGCAGCGCGGTGAACAACGCCTCGATCGTCTGCATCCGCGTCCGCGTGACGGTGTCGCGCATGTCGGCGACTGTGGAGGATAGACGTTCGAGCGCCGCCTCCAGCGCCGGATCGGCATCGTCCTCGCGCATACGGCGCGCGAGATCGTTGCGGGCGAGCACCATGTCCGACATGCCGCTCATCATCCGGTCGAGCAGATCGACCGCGAGACGAACGCTCCGCGTCGGCGCGCGCGGGGCGCCCGGAGACAAAGCGGCTACCGGCGATGGTACGGCAGTCGGCGCGGCGACTTCGGCATCGAGCGCGGCGACCAGCATGTCCTCGCCCGCATCGGGCAGCGACGCGCCGGCGTCGATCGCCTCGACGATCTCGCCGATCCGGTCGATGATCGCGAGCACCGCGTCGACGAGCGCCTTGTCGGGATTGCGTTTGCCGCTGCGGACCGCTGCAAGCACGCCCTCTGCGGCATGGCTGAGCCGTTCGAGGCGGGGCAGATCGAGGAAGCCGCAGCTTCCCTTTACGGTGTGGACGAAGCGGAAGATCGAATCGAACCGACCGCGGTCCGCCGGATCGGCCTCCCACGCGACGATCTCGCCCGAAATGCCTTCGAGCGTCTCGCGAGTCTCGGCGATGAATTCCTGCAGCAGGTCGTCCATATTGCCCCGGTCGGTTCCTGCCGGGAGCGATGCACCGAGGTTGGTTAAGGCCGCGTTTACCCGGCGTGTTTTCGGTTCAGCACTGCTGAACCGGGGGCGGCACCAGCCCGCTCCCCCACCCAACCTCCCAAGACATTATGCTGAATGGGAGGTGGGGTGGGGGAGCGGGCTGGTGCGGTCTTGTCGGCGTGAGCCGATCAAACTCTAAGCGTCGCGCCGAAGAGGATCGTGTTCTCGTCCACATCGTCGACCCGAACGCTGCCACCCGCATCGTTGACGATCGCGTGCGCGAGATAGGCCGCCGCGCTGCGTGACGATACCGCGTCGCCGGCGGCACCGTTGATCAGAGTCGAACGGAGTTCGTCGTCGAGGACGACGCGAGACCCATGCCCGCGCAGAACAATCTCCACGGTCCCGGCTTCGCTCTCGCCGCCGATATCGAGCTCGCCGCCGCGGACCAGCGAATCGCCGGCGATCATCGCCATGTTGAGCAGCACCTTGATCGCGGCCTTGGGAAGCTGCGGCTCGGTGACCTGCCAGCCGATCGTCAGCCGCCGGTTTTCACCGAACAGCCCTTCGATCGCGATCTGCGCTTCACGCGTATCGACCATCTCGCCAAAGCCGCCCGCCGCACCGAAGGCGAGGCGGAAGAATTTGAGTTTGTTCGCCGAAACGCGCGCGCTTTCGGCGAGCAACTCCATGCACCGCTCGCGCATCGCGGGGTCGGTCTCGTCTGCAAGCAACTCGAGCCCGTTGTTGAGCGCGCCGACGGGAGAGAGAAGGTCGTGACACAAGCGCGAGCAGAGCAGGCTCGCGAAATCGACCGGACTGATGGTCATTGAAACAGATACCCCTAGAAACCGCGCCTTGTGACGAAGCGGAGTCTCACGCGCAAGCCGGGGGCTCGATGAGCGCGACCGGATCGAAGCGCCCATGCACCGCCCCGTCGCGAACCGCGCGCCAGGCGTGGACTTCGCCCTGCGCGGCGATCAGCCAGATCCATCCATCGGGCGACGCGGCGGCGGCGTCCGTGGCGGACGGGATCGGGTCGCCGGACGGGTGCGAATGATAATGACCGAGGATCGGCCGGCCGTTGGTACGGGCGCTGCGATGCGCGGCGATCAGCGCGGCGGGATCGATCTCGAAGTGGCGGGCAGGGTTCGCCGCTACGTTTCGGCAGGGTTGGATCGAGGTAACCGTATGATCACCGTCATGCCGGGCGGGGCCGAGCAGGAGGCCGCACACCTCGTCGTCCGACGACCCGGCCGACGCGCGAATCTCGTCGAGCAGCGATCTTGAAATGGCGAGCGTATCACCCATATAGGACACTGTAATGGACCGGGGGGTTTCGATAATTCAAGCGACGATCGCACCGGCCTCGGATGGCTGGCGGCTCGATCGCGCGCTGGCGGAGGCGGTGCCGACGCTGTCGCGCGAGCGGTTGAAGGTGCTGATCAATTCCGGGCAGGTTTCGAACGGCGATGGCCCGGTTCGCGCACCCGCCCGGAAGGCTCTTGCTGGTGAGATTTTCGAGATAACGATCCCCGTTCCTGTCCCGCCGCATAACGAGGCGCAGGATATCCCGCTGGTCGTCGCGTACGAGGACGAGCATCTGATCGTGATCGACAAGCCCGTCGGCCTCGTCGTCCACCCGGCGGCAGGCAATCTCGACGGGACTCTGGTCAATGCGCTGCTCCACCATTGCGGCGGTTCGCTGTCGGGGATCGGTGGCGTCGCGCGGCCGGGGATCGTCCACCGGATCGACAAGGACACCAGTGGCCTGATGGTCGCGGCCAAGACAGATCGCGCCCACGAGGGGCTGGCCAAGCAATTCGCGGCGCATTCGATCGACCGACGATACAGGGCGATTACCACCGGGCGGCCCAAACCGCCGTCGGGCACGATCGACGCGCCGCTTGGGCGGAGCCCGAGTAACCGCAAGACAATCGCCATCGTATCCACAGGCAAGCGGGCGGTGACGCATTACACGACGCTTGCGATGCTGAAGGACGCCGCCTTGGTCGAATGCCGGCTCGAAACCGGACGGACGCATCAGGTCCGCGTTCACATGGCGTCGATCGGCAATTCGTTGCTGGGAGACCCGGTGTATGGTAGAACAAAAGGTAATCAGAAAGCGTTGCTCGAAACGATCGGTTTCCGCCGGCAGGCCTTGCACGCCGCCCGGCTGGGCTTCATCCATCCCGTAACAAGCCTCGCTTTGTCGTTCGAAAGCGCAATGCCTGCTGACATGCAGGAACTGTTCAGTCACCTCAACGTATAGATCAACGAGCATCTGCCGCAGTGCGGCATCGACCGCTCGGGAAAGGGAAATCATCATGGCAGGCCGCAGCAACGTCCCAGCGACCATCCCCGCGCTCGGTGGTGAGCAGAGCCTCAACCGCTATCTCGCCGAGATCAAGAAATTCCCGATTCTGCAGCCCGAGCAGGAATATATGCTCGCCAAGCGTTTCCAGGAGCATGGTGACACCGATGCGGCGGCGCAACTCGTGACGTCGCATCTGCGCCTCGTCGCGAAGATCGCGATGGGCTATCGCGGTTATGGCTTGCCGACTTCGGAGCTGATCTCCGAAGGCAACATCGGCCTGATGCAGGGCGTAAAGAAATTCGAGCCCGATCGCGGTTTTCGCCTCGCCACCTATGCGATGTGGTGGATTCGCGCGTCGATCCAGGAATATATCCTGCGGTCGTGGAGCCTCGTGAAGATGGGCACCACCGCGGCGCAGAAGAAATTGTTCTTCAACCTGCGCCGGATGAAGTCGAAACTCGACGCGTTCGAGGACGGCGACCTGCGTCCCGAGCATGTCGCCAAGATCGCGACCGACCTCGGCGTCACCGAGGCCGAAGTGACCAGCATGAACCGGCGCATGGCGATGGGCGGGGACACTTCGCTCAACGTGCCGATGCGCGAGGATGGCGAGGGCCAGTGGCAGGATTGGTTGCAGGACGATTCGCCGTTGCAGGATTCGATCGTCGCGGACCAGCAGGAGGCCGATGTCCGGCATGACATGCTGACCTCGGCGATGGACGACCTCAACGACCGCGAGAAGCACATCCTGACCGAGCGGCGGCTGACCGACGACCCCAAGACGCTCGAGGAACTGAGTCAGGTTTATGGTGTGTCGCGCGAGCGCGTCCGCCAGATCGAAGTACGCGCGTTCGAGAAATTGCAGAAGGCGATGATGCGGCTGGCGGGCGAGAAAAGGTTGCTGACCGCCTGACGTAGTCGCGGCGGAGGCATTCCCTTCGCGTTGCGGCTTGCGTTATGGGCGGCGGATGAATGCCGCTGCCCGTCCTTGCCGTTCGATCGTTCGGCGCGTAGTGATTCTGCTGTTCAAAGCGATGCTGTGGTTCGTGCTCGTCTCTGCGATGTGGGTCGCGCTCTACCGGTTCGTACCGCCGCCGATCACCTTCACGATGATCGGCGACATGCTCGGCGGGCACTCTGTGACCAAGCAATGGACGCCGATGAACCGGATCGACCCGAACATGGCGCGCGCTGCGATCGCGGGCGAGGATTCACGGTTCTGCGAGCATCACGGGTTCGACTTCGAAGCGATCGCGGGTGCCGCCGTTCGCAATGCGCGGGGCGGGCGCATCCGGGGTGGGTCGACGATCAGTCAGCAGACCGCGAAGAACGCCTTTCTGTTTCAGGGCGGCGGTTATGTCCGCAAGGCTTTCGAGGCGTATTTCACCGTCCTGATCGAGACGATCTGGGGAAAGCGGCGGATCATGGAGGTTTATCTCAACGTCGCGGAGACCGGGATCGGCACCTATGGGGTTGAGGCTGGGTCGATCCGGTATTTCAACCATTCCGCTCAGCATCTTACGCCGAGCGAAGCGGGGCGGATCGCGGCGGTGTTGCCGCTGCCCAAAAAGCGTGCCGCGATCGATCCGCATGGGTTCACCCGCCGTCACGGCGATGCGTTGGCGCGGCGGATAGGCGTCGTGCGCAACGATGCGCTCGACGCCTGCCTGCGATAATTACTGAACGGTCTTGTCGATCGCCTTGCCGGCCTTGTCGGCGGTGTCGCCGACGCTCTGTGCCGCGCTGGTCACCGCGTCGGTTTTCAGATTGTCGTTCTGCGACCGGTTGATGAGGAAATAGGCGCCGACCGCGACGAGGATCAGCACCGCGAGGCCGATCAGCAAGCCGCCGCCACCGCCGCGGCGTTCGATGACCGTCGTCGTCGGTGCGGCGGGCGGAGCGTTCGAAGTGGTCGTGCTTGTGGTCGTGTAGCGTTCTTCGGCCATGTCGATACTCCTGTTTTACTGGAGCCGGAAACGTCAGGCCGCGCGCGATTGTTCCAATTGCGAAACGTCCTTAGAAGGGCATCTTGAAGCCCGGCGGCATCGGCATGCCCGCGGTCATCTTCGACATTTCGGCGTTCGAGACCGCATCGGCCTTGGCGCGCGCATCGTTGAACGCGGCCACGACCAGATCCTCGACCATCTGTTTCTCGGACGGCTGAAGCAGCGATTCGTCGATCGTCACCGCGATGATCCGGCCCTTGGCAGACGCCTTCACCTTGACGAGGCCACCGCCGGCGGCGCCGTCCACCTCGATCGTGTCGAGGTTCGCCTGCGCGTCGGCAAGCTGCGTCTGCATCGATTGCGCCATGGCCATGATATCTTCGAGGTCTTTCACGATACACTCCGTCTTGGTGTCCAGGATTCGAGTTCGGCGTCGGGGAATGCATCGAACGCGGCGCGCACCACCGGGGTTGCAATAATCGCCTGACGCTCCGCTTCGCGCGCGGCGTCCTGCGCTTCCTTCAACGTCGGTTCGCCCGGTGCATCGAGCATCGACAACTTCCAGGATTGGCCGGTCAGTGTCTTCAGCGCGCTCGCCAACTCGCCGAGCGTGTCCGCCGCGATCGGTCGCGCGCCGCTGAACGCGATCTCGGGCGGCGCGAAGCGGACGACGCGCGCGCCGTGGATCAACCGCGCGGCGAGCGCGGGGTGCTTGTCGTCGATGAGCGCGATGAGTTCGGCGAATTCGGCGGGCGCGTTTGCTCGCATCGGTGAGGGCGAGACAGTCGGCGCGGCCGTCGCGGTCCCCTGCCCGCTCGCGATCTGGCGGGCGAGTTCGCCGGGGTCGGGCAGGCTGGAGGCATGGACGATGCGCAACAGCGCCATCTCCGCCGCTTCGATCGGCAGCGCGGCGCGGGCGACCTCTTCGTGGCCCTTGAGGAGGAGCTGCCACAACCGGTGGAGCGCGGCGAACGATAGCGCCGCCGACCATTCGAGATACGCGGCGCGTTCCTCGGCGGGCTGCGCGGCGTCGGCGGTGGCGCCGACCTTGATGAGCGTCACGCCGTGCACCGCTTCGAGCAATGCGCGGAACACCGCCTGCGGATCGACGCCGTGGTCGTATTGGTTGCGCAAGCTGGCGAGTGCGCCGGGCGCGTCGGCGGCGAGCAGCAACGCGAGCAGGTCGCGGATCGCGCCGCGATCCGACAGGCCGAGCATCTCGCGCACCGCATCGGCGGTGACCCCCTGCCCTTCCAAATCGGCGTGCGCGATCGCCTGGTCTAGGATCGACAGGCCGTCGCGCGCCGACCCTTCCGCCGCGCGCGCGATCAGCGCCAGCGCCTCGGGGTCTGCGACGACATTCTCCTGCACCGCGACCGCGCCGAAATGCGCGGCGAGCAATTCGGCGGGAATGCGGCGCAGGTCGAAACGCTGGCAGCGCGACAGGACGGTGACGGGTACCTTGTTCACTTCGGTCGTGGCGAACAGGAATTTGACGTGCGCGGGGGGTTCTTCGAGCGTCTTCAACAGGCCGTTGAACGCGGCCTTCGAGAGCATGTGGACTTCGTCGATAATGTAGATCTTGTAGCGTGCGCTGACCGCCGAATAGCGCGATGCTTCGATAATTTCGCGGATGTCGTCGATGCCGGTGTGGCTGGCGGCGTCCATCTCGATGACGTCGATGTGGCGGCCCTCGGCGATGGCGCGGCATGGCTCGCAGACGCCGCACGGATCGATCGTCGGGCCGCCGTCGCCGTCGGGGCCGACGCAGTTGAGCGCCTTGGCGATCAGCCGCGCGGTCGAGGTCTTGCCGACGCCGCGGACGCCGGTGAGGAGGAAGGCGTGGGCGAGCCGGTCGCGCTTGATCGCGTTGCCCAGCGTGGTGACCATCGCGTCCTGACCGATGAGTTCGGCAAAGGTCTGCGGGCGATATTTGCGCGCAAGGACACGGTACGCCTCGGGGCGCTGCGGCTGCGGGGGTTCGCCGAGATCGAACGAATCGGTCATCAGCGAGTGTCGCGGGGGAGGCGAATGTTGAGGACGTTGAGGACTGCCATTGGCATCGAGATAGGGTGGCGGAGAGGTGGTGTCAGGGGGGTGTGTGTAGGGACGGCGTGGCGATGAGGCATTCGGGGATTATGGCAGGGAACGAACGTGTAGGACAGCCCAACGGCAAACCTGCCGTGTTAACCAGCATCCTTGCGCGGCGAGTCACGTACCGACTATATTCGTCAGATGGACGTGACTTACAACTTAAATGGGGGACTCAAGCCGACGCTGAAGCGGTTCGCCGATTTAGAGGGTCCGGATTTTTACCCGACGCCAGGCTGGGCTACACGAGCGCTCATCGACAACGAGCCCTTCGAAGGAGAAATATGGGAACCTGCCTGCGGTGACGGTACAATGGCCAAAATCCTTGCAGAAACAGGTAACCCGGTTTTTGCGTCCGATCTATTTGATCGAGGATTTGGCGAGATTGGCGTTGACTTCCTTTCTTTCAAGTCGGACTTCTGATAACATTGTAACAAATCCGCCCTATAATTCAGCCGAGGGGTTCGTTGCTACGGCTCGACGCTTGGCGACCAAGAAATTCGCGCTGCTCTTGCGGCTAGCGTTTCTTGAAGGTGCCAACCGCCAAAGAACGATTTTCTCTGTTGATCCACCTGCGCGCGTATGGGTGTTCAGTGAACGCATTACTTTCTATCCGGCTGGCGCAGTCCAAAAGGGATCAGGTACTACAGCATACGCGTGGTTCGTGTGGGATAAGGCCTGCAACCGCGCCACAGAACTTAATTGGTTTCCACTAGGTTATAAGTCTTCTTCCAACGATCAAGAAAAAAAGAATCCTATGTTGTTTAAGTAGACGATCCCGTCGTCTGTAACTTTAAGACCATTCGATGTCCGTTCGGCCAAACCTTGATTGAAAATGCTACGGTTTCCCGGCTTATGAGAGATAACATTTCCAACAATTTGTTGCCATAGTTTTTCGCGAGGCCGACTAGCGGATTGTTCAAGATCTTTATCTGTCAGCGGGACGAGTTCGGGAACACGTCTTTTAATATACTCAGTAGATGCTGTATAATCTTTGCATTCGGCCGCAATCTTGAGCGCTAGGATTCTAGCCTCCGCCTCCCGCAGCCGATCGTCGTTCCGCCGGTGAAGGTGGCCGAATTGATAATTCTCACCTCGCATCCATGCTATTCCGGTTTCTGGCACTCTCAAGCCAGCGACTACCTGCCGTAAAGCCCCCTCAATCTCGCCCGCTTCCGAGGTGGCAGACGGCAGATAAACCGTTGCCGTCGCCTTCGGATGGCCGTCGTAGTGGCGAAGATCAAAGGTAACGGCATTTCCAATTATAAAAGACGCGACGAGATAAGCGTCGAGTTCGTCTTCTGCTGAATCGGGGGCTAGTGCGAAACACTCGATGTCTCGCCAGAAAATTGCCTGAGGTGTCACATCGGCGAGTGGATGCTGAGCCAATCGGCGCACAGATGGGGGCGTCTCTTTCATGGCTGCATGTTCACAACTTCTGCCGAAATGCAGGCATATTGATTTCCATGCTCATCGTGCCGCTCTTGCACTCCGGGCGTGATACCGAGATACCATCGCGCCTCAATCGGGCATGATCCCCGCTCGCTCTCAATATCGGTGCTGAATTCAATACCGCGACGACCGGTCGGGAGATGCCCAGGGTACGCTTGTACCGTCGGGCACATTCCGCCGTTCCTTGGCGTGCTGCCCCATATCTCTCCAGTTGAGACTTGCTTCAAGGCGTCCTGCCGCGTCTGATACTTCAACTCCTTGCGATGAAACGGGCCGAAAGTCCGCATAGAGCACACTACCCCTTTTCGGAGTTGATGCAGCATCTGATGCGCCTTTGTCTACTGGCTGGTAGTGTACGCGGCACGCGGTTCAGTTGCGGCATTGCGATTCTGGCAGGAGCATGATCCCGGAGAGTTCGAGGGATGCACCGATGGCGGCTCGCACCCCGGCCCTATCGCCCCGTCAACGCTGCAGCGATCTTCCCCGCCTTGGCGTCGCGCAGGATGCCGCAATTGCGGATGCCCTCCAGTGTGCTTTCGTAGTTCAGCACCGCGGTATTGACCATGCGGACTGCCGCGCCGAGCTCGGCGTCGATGCGTGCGGCCTGATCGGTGCCGCATTACGTACCAAACGCCTGCGGCAGGCAGCTGGTGAAGAAGATGCCGTTGCTGCTCGAGGCGAGCTTGCCGTAATTCGCGACGACCCATTCCCCGCCGAGATCGCGCGCGTCGATATTGATGGCGATGCCGCGGACATCCGGGAACGACCGAAGCACGGCATACACTTAACCCGCGCCGCCGGCCGCGCTTGCGCGTCTTTGGCGTAGCTTGGCTGCGACAATGCGCGCGGCGCGGTGGGAGCCGGGACGACCCGTGGCGAAATCGTTGTGGCTGCTTCCTTCCGGACCTGACCAGATTGGCGACGACCACGCCCGCCCGACTCCCGCCGGCTATATGGCGGGGCCAGACGGTGTGTTCAAGCCGCCATCAATAGCAGTATTGCTCGGGACCGTAAGGGCCGTAGACAATCTCGCACGGTGAGCCGTAATAGCCACCATAACCATAGCCACCGGCGAGACCGTAGCCGAGGCCGACGCCTAGAGCGTAACCGCCCAAACCATAACCATAACCGCGACCGTATCCGTAGCCGCCGCGATAGCCATATCCCCCGCGGTATCCATAGCCACCGCGGTATCCGTAACCGCCACGATAGCCGCCCCGCCGCACGTTGCCGCGATAAGCGTAACGCGTGCCGCGATACCCTCGCGCGCCGCCAGCGAAACGACCGCCGCTGCGAATACCGCCATTGCGGACACCGCTGCCACCGCGACGTACGCCGCTGCTACGGAAACCGCCGCCGCCGCGCGCTACGCCAGCGTGACCGCCGCCACCGTGAAATCCTCCACCGCCACCGTGGCGCTGCGCCGTTGCGGTAACAGGGGTCAACGCCGCGGCCAGCAGGACGCCGGCACCGGTTGCGAACATCATCTTCATCATGATCGTTACTCCAGAACACTGCCAAAAAGGCATGCGTTACCAAAGACCAAGGTGGGTGCCTGGTTCCCTCTACCGCTGCAAAAAGTTACGGAATCCTGGCGGTCAAGCCGTCGAGCGCCGCGTTCAGCACGATTTGACAAGCCAGCCGGCTCGTCCGCGTTGCGCCGTGTGCGAGATCGAGCATGTCCTCCTCGTCGGCGCTCGCGGGGGGGAGTTTTGCGAAATCGGCGGGGTCGATGACGACGTGGCAGGTCGCGCACGCCATGTCGCCTTCGCAGGTGCCTTCGAGCGGCTGGCCGTCGCGTTGCGCGGCGTCGAGCAGGCGTTCGCCGGGGTTTGCCGCGGCCTCGCTGACGCTGCCGTCGGCCGCGACGAAGCGGACCCTCATGCCGCGATCCGCTGTGCGTCTGCGGCGGCGACGATGCGGTCCAGCGCTTCGGCGAGTTCGGTTTCGGTGGTGTAGCGGCCGAAACCGAGGCGGATGCTCGACCGGGCTTCGGCATCGCTTAAGCCGAGCGCGCGGAGGACGTGACTCGGGCGTCCCGATCCGCTGGCGCACGCCGAGCCGGCGGAGAAGGCGATGTCGCGGCAGTCGGACATCAGGCGGGCGACGTCGAGTCCGTCGCGGCGGAGGTTGAGGTTGCCGTGGTAGCGGTGTTCGGTCGAGCCGTTGATCGTCCATCCCTTCAGGCGATCGATGGCTAGCGACCAGAGGCGTTCGACGTGCGCGGCGTCGGCATCGCGGCGTTCGGCCATGAGGGCGGCGGCGGCGCCGAAGCCGGCGCAGAGCGCGGGGCTGAGCGTGCCGGAGCGACCGCCTTCCTGATCGCCGCCGTGGAGTAGCGGCGCGAGCGATATGCCGTCGCGAATCCACAGCGCGCCGATGCCTTTTGGGCCGTGAATCTTGTGGGCGGAGAGCGCGACAAGGTCGCAGGTGTCGGGGATCGGGACGCGACCGTAGCCCTGCACAGCATCGCAGAGGAACAGTGCGCCTGCGTCGTGCGCGCGCCCGGCGATTTCGGCGATCGGCTGGATCACGCCGATCTCGTTGTTGACGAGCATGGTTGCGACGAGGCCGTTACCATGAATGTGCTCCCGCGAAGGCGGGAGCCCAGACTGGGTCCCCGCCTTCGCGGGAACACATCGGGGATCGACGAGACCTTCCGAATCCACGCCAAGAATATCAGTCCCGCGGTGGCTGGATTCCGCTTTTGCCGTGTCGAGCACCGCTGCGTGTTCGGTCGCGCAGGTGACGATTGGGCCGGTGCTCCCCTTGATCGCCCAGTTGAGCGCCTCGGTCGCGCCGCTGGTGAAGACGACGCGGCCCGCGGCGGGCAGCAGCGCGGCGATCTGTTCGCGTGCGACCTCGACCGCCGCCCTCGCGGCGCGGCCTGCGCTGTGGGCGGAGTGCGGGTTCGCGTATTGGTCCTTCAGCCACGGCAGCATCGCGGCGAGCGCTTCGGGGGCGAGCGGGGTCGTCGCCTGATAATCTAGGTAGGTCACGCCGCGCGCTTCCCCGCGGCGCGCGCGATTTCGACCCAGGTGCCGAGGAAGCGCGCGATATCGTCCTCGGTCGTGGTCCAGCCGAGGCTGACGCGGATCGTCTCGGCGACCACATCGGGGGCGAGGCCCATTGCGGTCAGGGTGCGGCTCGGCTTCAGGCTGCCGCTGGCGCAGGCGCTGCCCGCGGAGACCGCGATGCCCTGGAGATCGAAGCGGATCAGTTGCGCGGCGGCGGCGACGCCGGGCATGCGGTAGGAGGCGATCGTCGCGATGCGGGGGGTGTCTTGCGCGATGACCTCGCCGCCTTCCGCGACGATCGCGGCGTCGATCATCGTGCGCCAGCGCGCGGCGTCGGCGAGCCAGTCGCGCGGCGCTTCGAGCGCGGCGGCGAAGCCGAGCGCGGCGGGGAGGTTTTCGGTGCCGGGGCGGTAGCCGTATTCCTGGCCGCCGGTCGGGGTGAGCGTTGCGAGGTCGCGGACGAGCAACGCGCCGATGCCGGGGGGGCCGCCGAGCTTGTGCGCCGAGACGACGATCAGATCGGCGTCGGGGAGCGGGAGCTTGCCCGCGGTCTGCGCGCAATCGGTGAGGAGGATGGCGTTCGATTCGCGAATTGCGGGGGCGATAGCTCGGAGAGGCTGGAGGACGCCCGTTTCGGAATTGGCGTGTTGAATGGCGATTATCGAAGCCTCGGCATCGGCAATACGGACGAGGCCGTCGCGATCGACCGGCAGCACCGCCGCATCGGGGCAAGCGCGCCACACCGCGTCATGCTCGGTCGCCGAGGCCGCGCAGTCGCGTCCGCGCATTGCCAGCGCGATCGATTCGCTCGCGCCGCTCGTCAGGATGACGTGGCCGTCCCACGCGAGCGCCGCCGCGATCCGCCCCCGCGCATTCTCAAGCGCGGCGCGGGCCGCCCTGCCCTCGCCGTGCGGCGACGACGGATTCGCCCATCGCGCCATGCCGTCCGCCACCGCGGCGCGCGCTTCGGGGCGGATCGGCGTGGTCGCGGCGTGGTCGAGATAGATACGGTCGGGCAAAACTCGTTCCAAAATTGCGGGCGCTTCCTATATAGCGCGCGCATCCGGGCGGTTCACGCCTCCAAATTTTCGCGAAGGTATCCCGTTGCCCGAAGTCATTTTTCCCGGCCCCGAAGGCCGTCTCGAAGGGCGATTCGCCCCCGGTCCCAAGCCCCGCGCGCCGGTCGCGATGATCCTGCATCCGCACCCGTCGTCGGGCGGAACGATGAACAACAAGATCGTTCAGGAACTCTACAAGACGTTTCAGCGGCGCGGTTTCGCGACATTACGCTTCAATTTTCGCGGCGTCGGCAAGAGCCAGGGGGTGTTCGACAACGGCATCGGCGAATTGTCCGATGCGGCGTCGGCGCTCGACTGGGTGCAGAGTTTCCACCCCGAGGCTTCGACGACGTGGATCGCGGGGGTCAGTTTCGGCGCGTGGATCGGGATGCAGTTGCTGATGCGGCGGCCCGAGATTCGCGGCTTCATCTCGATCGCGCCGCCCGCCAATCTTTACGACTTCACCTTCCTCGCGCCCTGCCCCGCGAGCGGCATCCTGATCGCGGGCGAAAACGACGAAGTGGCGACGCCGGGCGCGATCCAGAAGCTGGTCGACAAGCTGCGCACGCAAAAGCACATTACGATCCACCACGACACGATCCGTCATGCGAACCACTTCTTCGAGCATGAGATGGAGGAGTTGATGGGGAGTACGAACCATTATCTCGACATGCGGCTGGCGCCGGATTCGCCGATTCGGTGAGCGTCGTGATTTCGGCTGTTGGGCCGATCGACTCGTAGTCGTCATTCCTGCAAAGGCGGGAATCCCTGCTGGCTGGCTTAGTGGCGGTGTCGAAACGCTTTAGCTTATGGATTCCCGCCTTCGCGGGAATGACGGACGGCGCTGAATTTTGGTTGCTCTGGAAGTTACAGAGTCCAGATCAGGACATTGCCGAGCAGCACCACCGCCATGACCAGGAGCAGCGCGCCTTTCTTGCGGTCACGCTTCGTCGCGATTAGATAACCGCCGCCGATCGCACAGGCGAAACAGCCGAGCATCGCGATGGCGGGTGCGGCGGAGGCGATCGAGGTGAGCAGACCGCTCACCGCTCCGACCCGTCATTCCGGACGATACCTCTCCAGCTTCCCCGGCGAAGGCCGGGGTCCAGTCCGAACACAGACGTGATGGAAGTTGCGCGTCTCAACATCGACCATCGTGACTGGACCCCGGCCTTCGGGGAAGCGGACATGTCGGGGAGGGCCAAATTATCGAACAGGTCCGGGATGACGAATGGGCGATGATCACCCGGCCAACGCACGGCCATAAGCGGCGACATCGACGTTGCCGCCCGACAGGATCACCAGCATGCCCGGCGCTGGCGCGACCTTGCCCGCGAGTACCGCAGCAAGCGCCACCGCGCCGCCGGGTTCTATCACCAAACGCAGCATTTCCGCCGCCCAGCGTTGCGCGGCGGCGATTTCCGATTCGCTTACCGCGATGCCGGTCGCATCGCGGCGCGACAGGACGTCGAAGGTCAGCGGCGAGACCTTTTTGGTCATCAATGCATCGCAGGCGGTTGGAGGTGGGTTGTCGCCAACGGGTTCGATCCACGATGCCTCCAGCGAGCGCCGCATGTCGTCCCAGCCTTCGGGTTCGACGACGGTGATCTTGGCGTCGCGCAGGCCGAGCGCGATCCCCGACGCGAGACCGCCGCCGCCGCACGGGATGACGATATGCGTGGGCGCGCCGAGGCCGATCGCCGCCATCTGGTCCGCCGCCTCGATCCCCGCACTCCCCTGCCCTTCGATGATCCACGGGTCGTCGAAGCTCGGCACCAAAGTCGCGCCGCGCGCCTCCGCCAGCCGCGCGGCGATCGTCTCGCGCGATTCGGTGGCGCGGTCGTAATCGACGACCTCGGCGCCGAGCGCGAGCGTCGCTTCGCGTTTCGCGCGTGGTGCGTCGGCGGGCATCACGATCGTCGCTGAAATCCCAAGGCGCTTTGCCGCCCAGGCGATGCCCTGCGCGTGGTTGCCCGATGAAAACGCCACCACGCCGCGCGCCATTGCCGCATCGTCGAGCGCGGTCAGGCGGTGCCAAGCGCCGCGGATCTTGAAAGCGCCGATCGGTTGCATCGATTCCGCCTTGAAAGCGATCGGCACGCCTTTGATCTCGCTAACGAAAAGCGGCGTCTGCGGAAGAATCGCGGCGATCTTGGCCGCGGCGTCGCGCACGCCGGCGCGTGTGGGTTGTCGCACGATGGTCACGCTTCGTCCTTGCAGCAATTTCCTCGCCCGGAAAACTCTTTACATGCCGGACCTCCGACCCTAGATCGCGCCTCCGCTGCCCCATGGGACTTCCACCGCAAGGCAGTGATTTTTCAACTGAAGACCGGGGGTCTCCCCCGGCATTGGAGGTCCCTTGAATTGCACCAGGATCATCACGCGCTGGGGCTAGCCGCCCCCTCGGTCGCCGACGGGAACATCCGCGGCATCGATATCGCCAAGGGCTCGCCGGTCCAGCCGGTGACGCTCGTTCGTCCCCACGCCGCGGCGCGGGCCGCCCGATTCTTCGTCGAGAAGTTTCCGGGTCGTTCGATGTATGCGGTGAAGGCGAACCCGAGCCCGGACCTGCTTCGGATTCTCTGGGACAGCGGCATCACGCACTATGACGTTGCGTCGCTGGCCGAGGTTCGCCTTGTTGCACGCGCTTTGCCCGAAGCCACGTTGTGCTTCATGCATCCGGTGAAGGCCGAGGAAGCGATCCGCGAGGCGTATTTCACGCACAACGTCCGCACCTTCAGCCTCGATTCGCTCGAGGAACTCGACAAGATCACGCGGGCGACGCACCATGCGGACGACCTGACTTTATGCGTTCGGCTGCGCGTATCGTCGGAGCATTCGAAGCTCAGCCTCGCCGCCAAGTTCGGCGCGGCGCCGCACGAGGTGAAGGCCTTGCTGTTCGCGGCGCGGCAGGCGTCCGACGCGCTCGGCATCTGTTTTCACGTCGGTAGCCAGGCGATGACGCCGGAGGCCTATGCGCAGGCGATGGAGCGCGTCCGCGCGGCGATCGTCGAAGCGGCGGTGACGGTCGATGTCGTCGATGTCGGGGGCGGTTTCCCGTCATGGTATCCGGGGATGGAGCCGCCCGCGCTGGAGCGGTATTTCGATGTCATCCACCGTGCGTTCGAGTCGCTGCCGGTCAGCTATTCGTCGGAGCTGTGGTGCGAGCCGGGGCGCGCGCTGTGCGCCGAATATGCCTCGCTGGTCGTGCGCGTCGAGCGACGGCGCGGCAACGAATTGTATATCAACGACGGTGCGTATGGCGCGCTGTTCGATGCGGCGCATATCGGCTGGCGGTTTCCGGTGACTTTGCTGCGCGAGCCGGAGTCGAATGTGCGCGATCACCCGTTCTCGTTCTACGGCCCGACCTGCGACGATCTCGATCATATGGCGGGGCCGTTCCTGCTGCCCGCCGATGTGGTCGCGGGGGACTATATCGAGATCGGGATGCTCGGCGCCTATGGCTCGGCGATGCGGACCGCGTTCAACGGCTTCGGATCGGACGAGACGGTGATCGTCGCGGACGAGCCGATGGCGTCGCTGTATGTCGAGATGGAACCGTCGCAGGACCTTGGGGTCGCGTCGAACGTCGTCACGCTGTAAGAACAGGTCGTTAGATTCGTCACCCCGGGCTTGACCCGGGGTCCCGCTGTTTTACCCGCTGAAGAAGCGGGACCCCGGGTCAAGCCCGGGGTGACGGCTATATTTGCCCGAGGTTCCTAGACAATGACCGACACGCTCGCCCCCGCCCCCAACGACACGCGCAAGGCGGAGCTGCTCTCGACCAAAGTCGAGCACATCGACATCACCAAATTCGATGCGCGACCGATCGTCGATGCGATGGCGAAGATGAGTTTCACCAGCCGCGATCTCGGGCGGGCCACCAACATCTACAACCAGATGCTCGCCGACAAGGATTGCACGATCGTGCTGGTGATCGCGGGATCGACCAGCGCGGGCGGGTGCATGGATCTTTATGCCGAACTCGTCCGGTCGAACATGGTCGATTGCATCGTCGCGACGGGTGCGTCGATCGTCGATATGGATTTCTTCGAAGGGCTTGGCCACAAACATTATCAGGCGCTGGAAGTGCCCGACGACGATACGTTGCGCTCGCTCTACATCGATCGAATCTACGACACATACATCGACGAAGAGCAGCTTCAGGATTGCGATCATACGATCCTCGAGATCGCCAATTCTCTCGATCCGAAACACTATTCGAGCCGCGCGTTCATCCGCGAGATGGGCAAATACCTCGCCGCCAAGGGCAAGAAGGACAACAGCCTCGTCAAGCTGGCGTACGAGCATGACGTGCCGATCTTCTGCCCGGCGTTCGTCGATTCATCGGCGGGGTTCGGGCTGGTCAAGCATCAGGTCGATGCCGCGAAGGCGGGCAAGCCGTACATGGTGCTCGACGCGATCGCCGATTTCCGCGAGCTGACCGACATCAAGATCAAGGCGGGCACGACCGGCCTGCTGATGATCGGCGGCGGCGTGCCGAAGAATTTCGTCCAGGACACCGTGGTGTGCGCCGAAATCCTCGGTCACGAGGATGTCGAGGTCCATAAATATGCGGTGCAGATCACCGTCGCCGACGTGCGCGACGGGGCGTGTTCGTCGTCCACGCTTCAAGAGGCGGCGAGTTGGGGAAAGGTGAACACCGGGATCGAACAGATGGTGTTTGCCGAGGCCGGATCGGTGATGCCGCTGCTCGCCTCCGACGCCTATCACCGCGGCCATTGGAAGGACCGCGCCAAGCGCAAATGGGCGACGCTCTTCGACTGATGTTGCGGAACGGCAACGAATGATGCAATTCCCCGGAGATGCATAGCGAAATCCTGAAGCCGGTCGTCGTGCTTGTCGCGTGGTCGCTGGTGATGCTGATGTGGCTCGTGGTCGCGCGATTGCCCGCGATGAAAAAAGCGGGAATCAATCTCGGCACGGTCGTCGGAAGCCGCCCCGGCGGACTCGATGGCGTGATCGACGAACGCGCGAACTGGCCATCGCACAATTACATCCATTTGATGGAGCAGCCGACGCTGTTCTATGCGGTGACGCTGGTGATCGCGTTCACCGGCGCCGGCGACGGGATGAACGCGACGATCGCCTGGGCGTATGTCGCGCTGCGTATCGTTCACAGTCTCGTGCAGGCGACCTTCAACCGCATCGCGGTGCGCTTCGTGGTTTTCGCGCTATCGACGTTGGCGCTGCTCGTGCTGACCTTACACGCCGCGATCGCGGTCTTCGGGGCGCATTGATGGCGCGGGGAGAAACCTTCGAGCGGCACCGCCAGCCCTGGACCCAGGACGAGATCCAGAAACTCCACCTGCTCGCGAAGAAGGGCATGCCGCTGAAGGCGATCGCCAAGGCGCTGAAGCGGAGCGAGGAATCGACCAAGGACCGCGCCAAGAGCGATGGCCTGTCGATCGCGAAGCTGCGTTAGGGCTCGGCGCTCTCCAACGCGCGGTTGATCTTCCCGATCATCGCCAGCCGCTGCGTCGTCGCGGGCAGCGCCGGATCGACCGCGTAGAGCGCCTTCAGATAGGCTTCGTCGAACGGGGTGAGGCCGGTCGGCCGATCTGCCTTGCCCGAAAAGAGCGACAGGATCGTATCGACCGTCGGTGCCTTCGCGCTCGGCCGCAACTGCGCCAGCGTGACCAGCGCGAGATAGGACGCCAGCGCGTCGTAGCTCTCTCCGGAAAGCCGACCGGCATCGACGATCGCCACCGTCCGTGCAAGCGTCGTGCGGGTCGCCGCGAAGATGTGCGACGCGCGCCACTGCGGCAGCACCCGCACCTTGCGTGGCGGCGTACCGA
The DNA here is from genome assembly GCA_965219285.1 of Sphingomonas sp. Classification (GTDB taxonomy): domain Bacteria; phylum Pseudomonadota; class Alphaproteobacteria; order Sphingomonadales; family Sphingomonadaceae; genus Sphingomonas. The sequence continues at coordinate 8,123 of CBDCNF010000016.1, read as the reverse complement.
ATTCGGCGGTCTGGATCGGGTCGCCTTGCGAGGAGGTGACCTCGGTCGCGCTTGCCCAATGAACCGGCTCGGCGCCCTTCTCCAGCCGGTCGAGTTCGGTGCCCGGCACACCCGCCAGCAGGCCCGGCCGGCGAACGCGGGCGCGCGCGACGAATTGCGCGGGATCACGCGTGACGACGACATAGACGTTGGGGTGGCATCCCGGTCCGTCGGCTTTCGCCCCGATCCGCCGCGCGACCGCGCCGATCGTGTCCGCGACGAATTGCGCGCCGTCGTGCGCGATTCCCTCGACGAGGACGCATATCGGGACGTGCCAGCGGGCGAATTGCGCATCCAGACCGCCCTGTTCGGCGGGGCGACCGATCGCCGTGACCGCCGCTCGGGTGCGGGCGGGGTCATCGACCCGTTTGCCTTGCACGACGATGTCGCCCGGGGTCGAAGACGGGGTCGGCGCGGGCGTCTGAGCGATTGCGGCACCTGCCCAGGCCAGCGCCGCGAATCGTGAGAAGCATATCCAGCGGATCATCCTGCTTCTCCGAACCGCCGGGCGCTCCGCGTCGCAACGAAGGTGATGAGCGCCTGGGATAGTCGATAGGCCGTCACCACGTCCCACGACGCCCCTTGCGTCCGCAGCACGTTGCGGTTGACGAACCACGGATCGCCGGGAAGCGCCTCGACATCCGCCGCCTTCAGGCCATAACGGAACAACCGCCAATCGACGTGGCCGGCGGTGCCGTCCCGCGCCACCGCCGCCAGCATCTTGCGCGCGCCTTCCGGAAACAGAAGATATCCGTAGCTCCCGACGCTGGCGGCGCCCGGCTTTTTGTTCGCCTTCACCGACAGAATCGAGCGGGTCGATCGGATGCGCGGCGTCGCCGTGTCATCGTGCGCGTCGGCCATCCGCGTGTTGACGAAGACGAGTTCGGCGTCCGCCGGAATCTCCATGTCGAAGACTCGTTCGAGCCCGACCGGCCGCGAATCGTCTTCGATGATCAGCATTGGTTGGTCGCCCGCCGCGACACGCTCCCAAGCGACGACGTGCGACAGGAAACAGCCGACGGTGCCGGGGTGACACCGCCTGGACTTCGTCAACAGCGGCAACAGGATTTGCGGCAGCGCCGAACCGAGAACGCCGGGAAGCCGCTCGATCGCGAAGTCGGGGAGATCGCCGAATGCCGCGCGGGTCGCCGCCATACGATCGACGTCGCGGTCGAGATTGATGCACAGGGTAGGCAGTGGCCGTGAAAGGGAGAGCGCCACGGGAATCGGAAATCGTCCGTCTGGAGTAACTGACGCCACGGTTTGCCCGATCGTCAGGGTGCGAACAAGCGTTTGAGCGCGCGATCGAGCATTGCCAATTGCCAGAGCGTGCGGCCATGTTCGGCGCGGCCAGCGCGGTGATCTTCGGCGAGTTTGGCAATTGCGGCGGTTTCGAACCAGCCGGTTTCGGTTAATGTTCGTGACCGTGCGAGGCCGGCGGCTTCGCCCGCTAGCGCGCCGCGAAACCAGGCGCTTACGGGCGTAACGAACCCCATCTTCGGCCGATAGAGGATGTCGCGCGGCAGATAGCGTTCCATTGCTTTTTTCATCAACCACTTGCCCTCACCTCTTCGTAATCGGAGGGAGGCCGGAAGTGTCGCGGCGAATTCGATCAGGCGGTGGTCGAGCAGCGGTTCGCGGGCTTCGAGGCTGACCGCCATGCTGGTGCGGTCGGTCTTGGTCAGGATGTCGCCGGGGAGCCAGATTTTCAGGTCGGCATATTGCGCGCGGTCGAGCGCATCGCGCGCCGGGGCATCGCGCATCGCCGCGACATAGCGATCCTCGGCGCGATGGCCCGAGAGCGCGCGTTTCGCCGAACCGGAGAAGAGCGCGGCACGGATCGTGGGGGTAGTGACGCCGACGGCGCTGGCGTAAGCTTCAGCTCCGTCTTCGGCGAGGGCGAGCAACGTCGTCTTGGCGCGCAAGGGGCGCGGGGCCCAATCGGCCTTCGGATAGAAGCGGCCGAGGGTGCCGAAAACGGAGGTGCGGAGGTTTGCCGGGAGCAATCCCCTCACCCGCTCCTCGGCGGCCTGGAAGCGGTAGCGGCGGTATCCGGCCATCGCTTCGTCCGCACCGTCGCCCGACAGCGCGACGGTCACCGTCTCGCGCGCGAGCTTGCACACCTGATAGGTGGCGAGCGCCGAGGCGTCGGCGAAGGGTTCGTCGAACGCGGCGACGAGTGTGTCGATCAGCGCGAAATCGTCCGATCGCACGACCTGGGTGCGATGGTCGGTCGCGAAGCGCGTCGCGACCTGATCGGCGAAAGCGCGTTCGTCGTGGCCCGCTTCGTCGAAACCGATCGTGCAGGTCTTTACCGCCGCACGCGACGCCTCCGCCATCAGCGCGACGACCGCCGAACTGTCGACTCCGCCCGACAGGAACGCGCCGAGCGGGACGTCGGACACCATCCGCGAGCGGACGCCTTCGCGCATCCGTTCGACGAGTTCTTCCTCCAGCGCGGCGGTCGATCCGCGCGCGCGATCGGCGAAGCTGACGTCCCACCAGCGCGTCGGCGCGGGGACGCGTTTGCCGCGGTCGATCAGCATGTACGTGCCGGCGGCGAGTTTCTTGACGCCCGCGATCAGGCAGGTGTCGTCGGGGACATAGTTGTAAGCGAGATAATCCTCGACCGCGCGGATATCGGGTTCGCGGCGGACGAGAGGATGCGCGAGCAGACCCTTGAGTTCGCTGGCGAAGGCGATCGCGCCATCGGCCAGCGTGACGTAGTGAAGCGGCTTCACACCGAGCCGGTCGCGGGCAAGGAACAGGCATTGCCGGCGTGCGTCGTGGATCGCGAAGGCGAACATGCCGACGAGCCGGTCGAGCATCGCCGGCCCCCAGGCGGCCCACGCCAGCGAGCAGGACTTCGGTATCGCCGTCGGTGCGGAACTGCGCACCTTTCGCGACAAGTTCGTCGCGCAAGTCGATGAAATTATAGATTTCTCCGTTGAAGACGATCGTCAGCGCCTCGTCGGCGCTCGTCATCGGCTGCGGCGATCCGGCGACGTCGATGATCGAGAGGCGGCGGTGGCCGAAGCCGACGCCGGGCGCGGTCCAGACGCCCGATCCGTCGGGGCCACGATGCGCCATCGCATCGGCCATCGCGCGGACACGGCTCGGATCGACCGGCTTGGGCGTGGCCGGGTAATAGAGCCCGGCGATTCCGCACATCTAGCGCGCCGCCCCCGTCGCGCGCGCTGCGGCGCGATCGAGCGGGCCGAGTGCGGCCATGAAGCGCGCGATCGCGGTTTTTGGGTCGTGGCCGGGTGTCGCCACCGCCGAGGCGTGGATCGCCACCGCCGCCTGATCGCCGCCCATGAGATGCGCCTTCATCGTCGCGAATTTCACCGTTGCCTCGTCCGCCGTCGTGATCCCGCCGACGCGGTACCATGTCGCGACGACGCGCTCCACCGTCGCGCCGCGTTTGTCGCTGGTCACCACGCGCATCGCCGAGCCGCCCGCGATTGCCGGGAGATCGGCCACGCGGACCCAGCGGTCGCCTTCGCGCAAGGTCCCGGTGCCGAAGGCGATCAGCTCGGCTCCCTCGCGCTGGCGGCCGAAGACCGCGATCGACAGATCGACCCGGTCGCCCGCCGCATCGGCGTAGCGGCCGAGCAGGAAATGATCGGCGGCGGGGTAATGAGGCGACCACGGCGCGTCGGTATCGACATTGACGCGCGCCCAACCCGGCACATTCGGGAGGTCGATATGGGCGGGGAGTTGCGCGGCGCGTCCACCGATGGCGGTGCTCCAAGCTGGGAACGCGGTCGCGACAGCGAGGACGAGCAGGGCGGCTGGCGCCAGCGCGAGCGCGCGGCTTGGTGCAGATTGCAACGCGGCGGGATCGAACACCGGATCGTCGGGCGCGCGATCGAACCAGCGCCAGCCCGCCGCCATCACCAGCGCCATGACGATTCCGAAGAACACCCAGCCGTAGACGATATGGTCGAGGCCGGTGGCGCGCTCGACCGAGGTGAGGTCGGCGGCGTAGATCGTCCCGAAGGCGCGGACCGCGTTGGCGAGGACGGGGACGACCAGCGCCACGACCATGAACAAAGCGCGGCGCCGCCACGAGCGGAAGCAGACGTTGGCGACGAGTGCGCCATAAGCGAGCATGGCGATGACGAATTTCGCGCCCGAGCATGCCTCGGCAACCTCGAAATAATAGCGGCCGGCGTGGATCAGCACGCCATCTACCGCGGCGGGGATGCCGACCGCGTGGAGCATCGGCATCACCATCGCGACGGTAACGTCCTGTAGCGGCGGTTCGAGTTCCTCGCCGAACGGCACCGCGAAGAAGAGGTAGGCGAGCGGGAAGGCGAGGCCGCGTGCGACGTTGGGTCCGAAGATCGTGACCGCGGCGCCCTGGAGCATCATCGCGAGGCCGAGTTGGCGCGCGAGCGCGACACTGGCGGCGTCGCCGAGCAGCCAGCCGAAGCCGCCCGCCGCGACGAGCAACAGGCCAGGCCACCAGGCGACAGGGGTGAGTTGGGCGAGGTCTCGGCGGCGGCTCCAGACGAGCCAGGCGATGACGGGGAGGATGAAAAGGCAGTGGCCGAATGTAGTGCTGGTCCACCAGATGTGGGTCAGATCGGCGACGTCGGCGCGAAATATAAGGAGGAGCGCTACGGCGACGACGGCGAGCGCGGTGAGGTGGCGCTGCCAGGCGAGCGCGCGCGGCGCGGCGAAATGCGCCGGGGGGACGGCGACGGTCATGCCTTTTCCCTCTCCCCGCTTGCGGGGAGAGGGTCGGGGAGAGGGGCAGTCATAGGTGGGTCGCACGGCCCCTCTCCCGGCCTAGCTACGCTCGGCCACCTTCTCCCCTGAAGGGGAGAGGGAAGGAGTCCGTCGAGTCCTGCCAACCGCGCGTCCCAGCCGTAGCGTGCAATCACGCGTCCACGCGCCGCCTGCCCGAGTGCCACGCCGCGCGCCGGCTCTTCGAGCAGCGAAATCATCGCCGACACCGGATCGTCCGCCACCACGATCGTGCCGACATGGTCGATCCCCTCGGCCGCCGCGCTGCTCGCGACGACCGGGCGGGCCATCGCCATCGCTTCGAGGACCTTGTTCTGGATGCCGCGCGCGAGTTTCAGCGGTGCGACGACGACGTCCGCCGCGGCGAGCCAGCCGCGGACATCGGCGACTTCGCCTGTTACAATCACCCCATCGTTCGCGAGCGCGCAGACGGCGGGCGTCGGTGCGCGACCTACGATGGCGAAGCGGGCGGTTGGGCGACGCGCGCGGATCGCGGGCATCGCGTCGCGGGCGAAGTCGGTGACCGCGTCGATGTTCGGGCGGTAATCCATCTGGCCGGTGAAGACGATCAGCGGGCCGGTCTTGTCGATGCGATCGAACGACGCGGTGGGATCGTAGCGATCGGTGTCGATGCCGTTTTCGATCGCGAGCGCGCCGGGAAGTAGTGCCGCTTCGGCTTCGCTGACGAACAGGCTGGCATCGACCCGCGACGCGACCGTGCGCTCGAACGCGCCGAGGAGGCGTGCTTCGCGGCGCATCAGCCAGCGCATCGGGCCGTGTGCGTCTTCGGCATAAGTGGCGAATTTGGCGGAATCGAGATCGACGAAATCCATGATCGCGCGCGGGCCATCGGCGGGAAGATATTGCGCCATCTGGCCCGAGAAGGCGTAGATCGCGTCGATCGGATGGTGCGCGAGAATACCGTGGATCGCGTCGCCGATCCGCTGGTCGGCGAAGGCGGTCAGCGACATCGGCTTGCCCGACGCGAGCGCTTCGATCGCCGATCGCGCGCGGGATTTGGCACGTGGGACGATGACGCAGTCGCCGAGCATCGCGCGAAATTCGGCGGGCGGATCGAGATCGCGCGGGTCGTCGGCGAAGGCGACGAGATGGACGGTCGCGCGTTCCGCCAGATACTTCAGGATGTGAAAGCTGCGGATCTTGTCGCCCCGGTTGGGTGGAAACGGGATGCGGTGCGCGAGGAACAGGATGTCCACTAGCCGAGGCCCCGGCTGATCCACGGTCCGATCAGATTGGCGATCGGCAGTGGCAGGCGACGCCAAGTCCGTACCATCAGCGCGTATTTGGGGTTCAGCGGATTGATCTCGCGGGCCGGGCCGTCGCTGCGCTTGGCGTAGGCGAGCGGGCGACCTTCGAAGCCCCAGTTCTTCTTGAATGCGGCTGGGCCGGTGCCGGCTTTCGATCGCCCGAAGTCGAATCGCGTGCAGCCCCGCGCGCGGGCGTGCGTCATCAGCGCGAAATACATGCGGTCGTTGGCACGCTGCCCGCGCGCGGCTTCGGTGCCGCCGCCCCAATAAGGATAGACCGTGCCGTTGAAGTACAGGCTGAGGACGCTGGCGACCGCTTTGCCTTCGTGGCGGACGGTCAGGATGTCGGCGTCCATCGTCTCGAGCACCGCGCGGAACAGCGCGCGCGGGAAGACGGGGGTGCCGAGGTTGCGGACCGATTCGGCGTAGATCGCATAATGTTCGTCGGCGAGAGTGCGGGTGCCAGTGACGACGGCGAGATCGTTGGCGAGCGCCTTGCGGACTTCGGCGCGCTGCTTGCGCGGGATGGCGAGGAGTTCGGCGGCGTCGTCGGCGGCGAGATCGCGCGCGAAACCGAGGTAGGTGGTGTCGTCGATCGTCCAGTCTTCGGGGAGCGGGCCGCCGCGGAGTTCGACCGAGGGGATCGCGAGGCTTTGCGCGAGTTGCCAAGCGGCTTCGGCGAGAACTTCGGATTCTTCGCCGAGGACGCCGCCAACGACCGCGAAGCCGGCGGAGACGAGCGCTTTCCCGAACAGGGGCGATACGCTGGCGGTGAGCGGGAGGATGCCGACGATCGCGCCGTCGCGTTCTGCGATCAGCGTGTGGGCGCGCTGGCCGCAGCCGCGCTCGACCGCGCGGGACCACGCCGGAAGATGAAATGGGGTGGCGTCGGGGTGGGTGTGGGCGAAGGCTTCGATTCGCACCTCATCCTCGACGTCGGCTTCCCTTACTTCCGTTCGGGCTGAGCAAACGGGAATGTTATGACGGGCGGGGATGGACGTGAGCGCGTTCACGGGCGCGCCGCCTCGTTCGCAATCACCGCGTCCACCCGGCCCCAGTCGTGGCGTTTCACCAGCCCGCGCAGTTTGCCCGCCATCGCGCCGAGCCGCGAATAATGCCGCAGGCGCGACTTGAACGGGGCGCCGGATACGCGAGGTTGCCCCGGATCGACTTCCCAGGGGTGGAAATAAAAGATCGCTGGGTGCCCCTCACCTGTCACCTGCCGTACCGCGAAATCGGTTAGCGCGGCGGGGAACAGGCGGAAGAAGCCGCCGCCGGTCGCCATCCGCCGGCCGGCGAATTCGGCGACGGTGACGGGGAGTTCGATCAGCGCATTGTCGGCGAGTGGCCTCCACGCGTAGCGCGGCGATTCGCGCCAGCCGTAGTGATCGTGGTTCACCGGCGCGACGCTGGAGGAATAACGATAGCCCTCCTCTGCCAGCACCGGATGCGCCCAGGGGGTGCGCGTGTCGATCGAGAAACTTGGCGCGCGGTAGCCGGTGATCGCGACTCCGCCGGCATCTTCCAGCGAGAGGCGCGCGCGTTTCAGGTCGGCGCGGAATTGTTCGGCGGTCATTGTGAAGACGCGCCGGTGGTCCCAGCCGTGGCTGGCGATCTCATGGCCCTCGGCGACGATGCGACGGATCAGCGCAGGGTTTTGTTCGGCGACCCAGCCGAGCGTGAAGAAGGTCGCCTTGACGCCCGTTTCGGCGAACAGATCGAGCACCATGCCGGTGTTGGTCGCGACGCGCGACGTGAGCGTCGGCCAATCAGCCTTGTCGATCGTGCGCTCGAACGCGCCGACCTGGAAATATTCCTCGACGTCTACCGACAGCGCGTTGAGCATGTCCGTGCCTTAAATCATCCGTTCGTTTCGAGCGTAGTCGAGAAACGTGAACAAGCGCTTCGATACGTTTCTCGACTTCGCTAGAAACGAGCGGAAGTGTATGTGGGTCAGGCGGCGGCGCCGTGCACCGCCTCCTGCCTCGCCTCGGACCATCCCGAATCGCTTTCGACCCAATCGACCAAAAGCGTCAACACGCGCCTAAGCGCGGCGTCCTG
>CBDCNF010000015.1:0-236837 GCA_965219285.1 Sphingomonas sp. | reverse complement strand
ACGAGCCCCGAGATGAAATCGAACTCGGTCGCGCCCGCCGCAGGGAAACCGACCTCGATCTCCTTCAGCCCGATCCTGGTCAGCAGGTCGAAGAACCGGGTCTTCTTTTCCGCATCCATCGGATCGATGAGCGCCTGGTTGCCGTCGCGCAAGTCTGTCGAGAGCCAGCGCGGCGGTTCGACGATGGTCTTCGACGGCCACGTCCGGTCGGGGATGTCGATCGTCGGAAAGGGGCGGTATTTGGTCGTCGGATCGCGCAGCATCATGGTGTCCGGTCAGGCTCGGGGTCTAATGAACGGGCGCCCAGGGAGGCGGCGCCGGGACGGATGTCAGGCCCTCGAGGCAGCATAAGTCGAATCGCCGCCTCAAGGGCGGGTAAGTCGATCGATCGGCGTGCGCGCGTTTTCCACGCGATACCCTTGCCGACCCATCGTCGGAATGTCCATCGCCGCGGTCGGCCAGCGCGTTCGCCAAATCTTTACCGATATCGCCGATAAAACCCCACGTCGGAGCAGAGACTTACATGAATCAGCTTATCTACATCAGCACGGTATCGCCGCGCGTACCGATCGCGACCGAGGAAATCCTTCGGGTGTCGCGGCGCAATAATGCTCGCGATGGAATCACCGGCCTGCTGTTCTTCAACGGCCAACGCTTTCTCCAGGCGCTGGAAGGACCGCAGGACGCCATCGAGCGCGCGATCGGCCGTATCCGCGTCGATGTCCGGCATCGCGCGATCGTTGTGCTGTCGGAACGGATCGTGACGACGCGCGAATTCGGCAATTGGTCGATGGCCGATGCAAGCACGACGAGCGAGGCCGAGACGTTCGACCGAGTCGCGGCGCTGGTGGCCGGGGCCTCGCCGAACGTTCAGGCGACCTTCAACGGTTATGCCCGAATCCGTCGCGCCGCGTGAGATGCGTCCTGACGACCGTCATTTCTGAAACGCGGCGGCGATGTCGAGCTTCACGGCGTCACCGACGATCGGCACGCCGTAGCCGAGGCCGAAGTCGCTGCGCATGAGCGTGGCGGTCGCGTGGAAGCCGACATTGTCCTTGCCGCCCATCTGCGGCGGCGCCTTTCCCGCGCCGTAGAAGCGCGCGTCGAGCGTCACCGGCTTGGTCACGCCGTTGAGCGTCAGATTGCCGGTGATCTTCGCCGACTGGCCCTTGGCCGCGACCGAGGTCGAGACGAAATGCGCGTCGGCGGGGCTCGCGCCGAAGAAATCGGCCTTGCCGCCTTCACCCGCGGGCTTGAGCAGGTGCGCGGTCAGCGCGGCGTTGACGGTGGTGATCTTCGAGATCGGGATGGTCATATCGACCTTCGCCGCATTCAGATTCTTCGGGTCGAGAGTCAGCGTCCCGGTCACGTCGCCGAAGATGCCGGTATATTCCGAAAAGCCCATGTGATCGAGCGTCCAGGTGACGAGCGTGTGGTTCGGATCGGCGGTGTAGCTGCCCGCGGTGACGAGCGCGGGGTCGTTCGATCCGGGCTTGGTCATCTGTGGTTGCTGGGCGAGCGCGGCTCCGGCGATCAGGGCGAGGGCGGCGGCGGCATGGATCAAGCGCATGGGATGTCCTTCAGGCTGAAATGGGGCTCGCGAATGTTGAGGACCTTGAGACGTGCCATTGCGGCTCCCGCGCTCTCGACGTCGAACGTATCGAGCGAGGCGAAAGGAGGGATAGCGGGATGGTCATTCCGCCATGATGCACATCGACGCGCGTGTAGGACAGGCAAAATCGCGAAACCGATCAATTCACGATGCCCTTGACGATATCGAAGCGGATGCGGACCCAGGCGCCGATCTGCGGCTTGCCGTTGACGCGCGGCGGGATGACCAGGAATTGCCACGCCGCCTGGCGCATCCCGCGCCCGATGCCCGAACCCGGCGATTCGCCGAGCACCTGGCAATTCTCGACATGATTGCGCGCGATCGTCCGGCAGGCGATCAGACCCCAGCCTTCGGTGAGCCCGCCGGGCATGTAGAACGCCATTTCGGCGCGGGTCGGTTCTCGGAACCATTCGGCGTTGAACAGCCGCTTGCCGCCCGGGCCCGCGCCGGGCCCGTAGGTGGAGGCACTGTCGGCGGACGCGTCCGCCTTGCCGCTGGCGCTGTCGTCGGGGGTCGAATGGATCTTGCCGATGTCGCTCGCCGCGAATTCGTCCTTCGACAGGTTCAGCACGCCGGGGATCGGCATCGGCACGATCGGGGGCGGCAGCGTCTTTGCGGGCGGCGGCGGTGGTTTGCGCTTTTCGACCGGCTTGGTCTTCGCTTTCTTTTGTGGCGTGGTGGTGGCGGCGGGGACGTCGGGGCCGACCTGAAAGGTCGACAGCGAGCGTTGAACCTCGCGCGAAAACGGCTCGAACGCGCCGAGCCGGAGCAACGCGAACAACAGCAGCGCGACGACCGCGAGCGCGAGCGCCAAGGCCGTGCCGCGCCTGCGCAGCGATTGGTCGGCAGCATAGGAATATCGGGTATATGCCGCGACCATTTGGCTGGGCGCCTACAGGACGCGGCACCCCGCCGCAATCGGATCAGCGGATCAATTCTTGTCCTTGTCGACCAGCTTGTTCGCGCCGATCCACGGCATCATCGCGCGAAGCTCGGCGCCGACCTTTTCGATCGGGTGCGCCGCCGCGGCCTTGCGCGCGGCTTTAAGCTCGGGCTGGCCGGCGCGGTTATCGAGGACGAAGTTTTTTACGAAGCGGCCGCCCTGGATGTCGGCGAGGACGCGTTTCATCTCGGCCTTGGTTTCGGGGGTGATGATCCGCGGGCCGGTGGTGATGTCGCCATATTCGGCGGTGTTGCTGATCGAATAGCGCATGTTGGCGATGCCGCCTTCGTACATCAGATCGACGATCAGCTTCACCTCGTGGAGGCATTCGAAATACGCCATTTCGGGGGCGTATCCAGCCTCGGTCAGCGTTTCGAACCCGGCCTGGATCAGGTGGGTCAGGCCGCCGCACAGCACCGCCTGTTCGCCGAACAGATCGGTTTCGCATTCCTCGCGGAAGTTGGTTTCGATGATGCCGCTGCGGCCGCCGCCGACGCCGCTCGCATAGGCCAGCGCGATGTCGTGCGCGTTGCCGCTGGCGTCCTTGTCGACCGCGATGAGGCAGGGGACGCCGCCGCCGCGGACATATTCGCTGCGCACGGTGTGGCCGGGGCCTTTCGGCGCGATCATGATGACGTCGAGGTCGGCGCGCGGCTCGATCAGCGCGAAGTGGACGTTGAGGCCGTGCGCGAAGGCGAGCGCGGCACCCTGTTTCATGTTCGCATGGTAATCGTCGGCGTAGATGCCCGCCTGATGCTCGTCGGGGGCGAGGAACATGACGATGTCGGCCCATTTCGCGGCGTCTTCGTTCGACAGGACCTTGAAGCCGGCGGCTTCGGCTTTCTTGGCGGTGGCGGAGCCTTCGCGGAGCGCAATGGCGACGTCCTTGACGCCGCTGTCGCGCAGGTTCTGGGCGTGGGCGTGGCCCTGGCTGCCGTAGCCGACGATGGCGATCTTCTTGTCGGTGATCAGGTTCAGATCGGCGTCGCGATCGTAATAGACACGCATTTGGTTGCTCCGTTCTTCGTCACCCCGGCCTTGAGCCGGGGTCCCGCTTGATCCCGCCTAAGCGAAAAGCGGGACCCCGGATCAAGTCCGGGGTGACGTGGTGGTTGGTTGGCTTAGGCCGCTTCTTTTCCTCGGGCGATGGCGACGATACCGGTTCTCGCGACCTCGATCAGCCCGACTTCGCTCATCAGCGAGACGAACGTGTCGATCTTCTCGATGCCGCCGGTGACCTCGAACACGAAGCTCGACGTCGTCGCATCGACCACGCGGGCGCGGTAGACGTCGGCGAGGCGCAGCGCCTCGATGCGGTGATCGCCGGTGCCCTCGACCTTCACCAGCGCCAGTTCGCGTTCGACGTGCGCGCCCTGCGCGGTGAGATCGGTCACCTTGTGGACCGGGACTAGCCGGTCGAGCTGCGCCACGATCTGTTCGAGCACGTGCGGGCTGGCGCTCGTCACGATGGTGATGCGGCTGACCGATTTGTCGGCGGTGATCTCGCTGACCGTCAGGCTCTCGATATTATAGCCGCGCGCGGTGAACAGCCCAGCGATCCGCGCCAGGATGCCGGGTTCGTTATCGACGATGACGGCGAGCGTGTGGCGCTCGGCGAGGTCTTCGGTGATGTGCATGTCAGACCAGCGCCTTCGCTTCGTCGTCCATCGTACCGGAGACCTCGTTGGCCTGGAGGATCATGTCGGTATGCGCCGCGCCTGACGGGATCATCGGGAAGCAGTTGGCGAGTTGCGCGACCATGCAATCGACCATGACCGGGCCGTCGTGCGCCAGCATCGCGGCGATGCCGCTGTCGAGATCGGCGGGATTCTCGATCCTGATGCCCTTCCAGCCATAAGCCTCGGCCAGCTTCACGAAATCTGGCAGCGAATCCGAATAGCTTTCGGAATAGCGGCTCTCATAGGTCAGTTCCTGCCACTGGCGGACCATCCCCATATACTGGTTGTTGAGGATGAAGACCTTCACCGGCAGCCGGTATTGCGTCGCGGTCGCGAGTTCCTGGATGTTCATCTGGATCGAGGCTTCGCCCGCGATGTCGATGACCAAAGCATTGGGATTGCCGAGTTGCGCACCGATCGCGGCGGGGAGGCCATAGCCCATCGTGCCGAGCCCGCCCGAGGTCAGCCATTTGTTGGGTCCCTCGAAATCGAAATGCTGCGCGGCCCACATCTGGTGTTGGCCGACTTCGGTGGTGATGATCGGCGATTGCTCGTGCGTCGCCTCCCACAGCGCCTTCACCGCGCGCTGCGGCATGATTTCCTTCCCGTCCTCGGGGAAATCGAGCGACTTCTTCGCGCGCCACTCTTCGATCCGCTTCCACCACTCGCCGGTTTCGGGTTTGGGATGCTGGCGCGATTTCCAGATGCGGACCATGTCCTCCAGCGCGTGGCCGACGTCGGCCACCACCGCGAGATCGATCCGGACGGTCTTGTTGATGCTCGACCGGTCGATGTCGACATGGACCTTGCGGCTGTTCGGGCTGAACGCGTCGAGCCGCCCGGTGACGCGATCGTCGAACCGCGCGCCGAGCGCGATCACCAGATCGGCCTGGTTCATTGCGTGATTGGCCTCATAGGTGCCGTGCATCCCCAGCATCCCGAGCCACCCGGGCGACGACGCAGGAAAAGCGCCGAGGCCCATCAGGGTCGAGGTGACCGGCGCGCCGGTGATGCGGGCGAGTTCGCGCAGCAATTGCGACGCGCCCGGGCCGGAGTTGATCACGCCGCCGCCGGTGTAGAGGATCGGGCGCTCGGCGGCGGCGAGCATGTCGACGACCTGCTCGATCTCGCCGCGATCCGCCTTCAGCGCAGGGCGGTAGGTCTTGTGCTGGATCGGGCCGGGCTTGCTGTATGCGGCGGTCGCGACTTGCACATCCTTGGGGATGTCGATCACGACCGGGCCGGGACGACCCGATATGGCGATATGAAACGCCTCGTGGATCACCGCGCCGAGTCTGGCCGGGTCTTTCACGAGGTAATTGTGCTTGGTGCAGTGGCGGGTGATGCCGACGGTGTCGGCCTCCTGAAACGCATCCGATCCGATTAACTTGGTCGCGACCTGCCCGGTGATGACCACCAGCGGGATAGAATCCATCAGCGCATCGGTGATCCCGGTGACCGCGTTGGTCGCGCCGGGGCCGCTGGTGACGAGCACGACGCCGGGTTTGCCGGTCGAGCGCGCATAGCCTTCGGCGGCATGCGTCGCGGCCTGTTCGTGGCGGACGAGGATGTGCTTGATCCGTTTCGAGCGGAACAGCGCGTCGTAAATCGGCAGCACCGCGCCACCGGGATAGCCGAAGACGATCTCCACGCCGAGATCGCACAGCGCCTCGATCAGGATATCGGCTCCACTCTTCTCGGCCACGGTTCATCCCCTGCTGGAAAGACGCGCGGAGCTACCGATGCTGCGATGCAAGGTCAACCCGGAAACAAGAATGTTTCTTCGATTATTTCTTTTGCGCAATTTAATGTCGCAACACGCGGCCATTCGGTGGGAGGTTGATGGCGAAACCAGGTGTATTGGCGCTTGGCGTAGCGGCGGGTCGCGAGACGCGCGGCGTCGATCGCCTCGGCTCGGCTCATGTCGCCCGCGAGCATCTTGGCGATTTCGGGGACGCCGATCGCGCGGCGGATCGGGGCGTCTGCGGGAATGTCTTCGCGAGCGAGCAGCGCCTCGACTTCCTCGATCGCGCCGCCCGCGAACATCGCTTCGAGCCGCGCGTCGCAGCGGGCGAAAGGTTCGGCGCGATCGGGCAGCACGATCAGCGGAATGAGGGTCACGCAATCGGCGATCCCGCCGCTGCGGTCGTTCTGCCATTCGGCGAGGGGGCGGCCGGTCGAGCGGATCACTTCGAGCGCGCGGGCGATGCGGGTCGTATCGGCGGAGGCCAGGCGGGCGGCGGCGGCGGGGTCTTCGCGGGAGAGGGCGGCGTGCGCCTCCGCGACGGGCAGGGCGCGGACTTCGGCGCGGATTTCGGGGTTGATTTCCGGAATCGGCGCAATTCCGTCGAGGAGGGTACGGATATAAAGGCCGCTGCCACCTACGAGGATTGGTAGCGTTCCATCAGGATGTACCCCCGCGAACGCGGGGGCCCAGTCTGGACCCCCGCCTTCGCGGGGGTACATTAATCCGACGATGACCGCTTTCGCCTCTTCGGCCCAGCGCGCAGCATTATAAGCCTCCGCGCCATCGACATACCCGAACAACCGATGCGGCACCCGAGCCTCGTCCTCGCGCGAAGGCCGCGCGGTAAGCACGCGCAGGTCGCGATAGACCTGGCTCGCATCGGCGTTGATCACCATGCCGTTGGCGCGTTCCGCCAGCGCCATCGCGAGCGCGGACTTGCCGCTCGCGGTCGGCCCTGCGATGAGCGCCAGCGTTGGTTTGGCGCCGGGCTTGCGCCCTTGGGGTTTGGGACGCGCGATGTTCACGGCGACGCTGATAGCAGCAGGGCGGTTGACGCCAAATATCCTGTCGGACGCGAACGACCGGCTTGCCGCGGCAGGCTGCGTCCCGATGGCGCAAGGTTGGCTCGACGAGGGCGATGCCGCCGACATTCACTTCGGGCTGGCGCCGAATGATGCGCGCGCGGCGCTGGAAGGCGTTTTCGCGGGCGTCGATGTCGTCGTTCAGGCGACCGCGGGGCGCGCGAAGTCGCTTCTCGTCGCCGACATGGATTCGACGATGATCACGGTCGAATGCATCGACGAACTCGCCGATTACGCCGGGATCAAGCCCCAGATCGCCGCGATTACCGAGGCGGCGATGCGCGGCGAACTCGACTTCGCAGACGCGCTCGACGCGCGCGTCGCGTTGCTGAAGGGGCTCGACGCGGGCGCGATCGATCGCTGCCGGGTGGAACGGGTTCGGTTGATGCCCGGCGCGAAAACACTGGTGCAAACGATGCGCGCGCGCGGCGCGACGACGGTGCTGGTGTCGGGCGGCTTCACCGCCTTCGCCGAGCCGGTGGGAGCGGAGATCGGCTTCGATAGGGTGATCGCGAACGGGCTCGAAGTGTCGGGCGGCGCGCTATCTGGGACGGTCGCCAAACCGATCGTGGATTCATCGACCAAATTGGCGACGTTGACCGGGATGCGGCAGGCGCTTGGTCTTGCCGACAGCGCTACGCTGGCGGTCGGCGACGGCGCCAACGATCTCGCGATGATTCGCGAGGCGGGACTTGGCGTGGCGTATCGCGCCAAACCGATCGTCGCGGCGGAGGCGGCGGCACGGATCGATCACAACGATCTCGCCGCCTTGTTATGGACTCAAGGGATCGCGCGCACGCACTGGCATGCCGTCGATCGTCAGGTCCTGGGTCGTACCGGCGTTTGCAAAGGGTCTTGCGGCGTCTGACGAAAAGAGCAGGAAGAGCGGATGATCCGAAAGGCGCTCAGGAAGATACGCAGGCGTCTCGGGCCGGAACCGATCGATGGCCGGTTCCTGCAAGCGGCCGGCGCAACATATTTCATGCTGGACGAGCTGTTGACGCGACCGCGCCAGGAAAACGAGGCGATCGTCCGCAGCTTGTGCTTCCACGCCTATCTCGGCAACCAAACCGCGATGTGCCGGGTGCTCGGTCGCTACAAAATGCTCGTCGATACCGAGGATATGGGCGTCAGCGTCCATCTGATTGGCGAGGGACTTTGGGAAATTTGGCACACCGAGGTCACGCTGCAATTGCTGAAGCCGGGGATGAAGGCAGTCGATATCGGCGCGAACCTCGGTTATTTTTCGCTGCTGATGAGCGAGATCGTCGGGGAGCACGGATCGGTCCACGCCTTCGAGCCGAACCCCGACATCGCGCATCGGTTGCGTCGGTCGCTCAACATCAACGGTTTCGGTGGGCGCGCGACGGTGCACGAAACGGCGCTGACCGACCACGACGGCGAGGCGCTGATGGCGATCCCGTCGGGCGAGCCGGGTGGAGCGCATCTGATCGCCGATCCGACGGGCAGGACCGGGATCGGTGTCCGTGCGCAAACGTTCGATTCGATCCCGGCGCTCGCCGATGCGGATTACATCAAGATCGATGTCGAGGGGTTCGAGGATACGGTTTGGCGCGGGATGCGCAATTTGGTGAAGAGCGGTCGACCGCTCACGATGATTATGGAATTCACCGGCGATTGCTACCGCGACTCGGGCGGCTTCCTCGATGAGATCGGCGCGGCCGGGTTCTCGATCGACCTGCTCGACCATGTCCGCGAGATCGTGCCGGTGGAGCGCGCGGAAATTCTGTCGCGACCTATGGAGTCGTTGTTGCTCGTGCTTCGTCGCTGACGGATTTCACCCAGTCCGTTTTCGTTAAGGCGCCACCACCACGCAGCTCACCTTTGCTTTGCCGCAAGCCGACTGCGCCGCCGTCTTGTTCGCGAAGCCCGTCGCCTGGAGCCGGGTGATGCCGCCCGCCTTCGCATAGGCGACAGATCCGCCGGTGCGACCGCCGACCTTCGCCCACAGGTCGCGCGCGTTGCTTTCGTCGCGAAAGGCGCCGAGCTGGATTTTCCAGGGACCATGCGCTGCCGCAGGCGCGGAGGCCGCCACCGCGCGAGGCGCGGGCGGGGTGGGGCGCGGCGGCGTGGGCGTCGTTCGCGTGGGCGTCGTTCGTACCGGCGCTGGTGCCGGCGTGGCGTACCCCGCTCCGGCGACTCTCGACGGCGGCAGATCGGCGGTGCGGACCTTCATCGGTGGCGCTACCGCGGCGGCGCGCGCCTGCGATGCGACCTGCGACGCCATCGTGAGACCTTGCTGGCGTTGTTCGGGCGGGATGAACCGGTCCATCTGCGCCAGCGTCTGCGATCCTTGCGACAGCCCTTGCTGCGACGACCGCGTGACGAGTGCGTAGGCGCGGGTCCAGTCCTTGGTCACGCCGTCGCCGTTGAACAGCATCGTGCCGAGGACGAGTTCGGCGCGCTTTTCGTCGCGCGCGACCGATTTTTCGAGCCACGGCAGCGCCTCGGTCTTCTTGCCCGACTGGAACAGGATCAGGCCGTAATTGTCCTGCGCCTGCGCATGGCCCTGCGCCGCGGCCTTGCGATACCAGCTTTCCGCCATCGCCAGATCCGTCGGCACGCCGCGACCGAGCTTGTACGCCTGGCCGAGATTGAATTGCGCATCGGCATCCCCCGCCGCGGCGGGGCCGCGCCACTCGGCGACCGCCTTGTCGAACTCGCCCCGGCTCCAGGCGTCGACCCCGGCCTTGACGTCGGCCAGAGCGGGCACCGCGATCATAGCTCCAGAAATCACTGCCAGCGCCGCCGCGCCAAAGACCAAGCTCTTCATAACGCCTTACCCCATCATCGCGTCGATCCGCGGGCGATCATGCCCGACTTCGCGGCGTCAGCAAAGCCCGCGTTAACCGATCCTTGACGGACGGCATGGCATTTCGGGGGCTGGACAGGGCGGGAGTTGAACGGGGCACATGCGCGTACTCGCGATGGCATCGCAAAAAGGCGGGTCCGGGAAGACCACGCTTTCCGGGCATCTCGCCGTTCAGGCGCAGATCGCAGGCGCCGGGCCGGTCGTGCTGATCGACATCGATCCGCAAGGATCGCTGGCCGATTGGTGGAACGAGCGGACCGCCGAATATCCCGCCTTTGCGCAAACCACGGTCGCGCGGCTCGCCGCCGATCTGGAGGTTCTGCGTCAGCAGGGGTTCAAGCTTGCGGTCATCGATACGCCGCCCGCGATCACGATGGCGATTTCCAGCGTCATCCAGGTCGCCGAACTGATCGTCATCCCGACGCGGCCGAGCCCACACGATCTTCGCGCGGTCGGCGCGACCGTCGATCTGTGCGAGCGCGCGGGGAAGCCTTTGATCTTCGTCGTCAACGCCGCGACGCCGAAGGCGCGGATCACTAGCGAAGCCGCGGTCGCGCTGTCGCAGCACGGCACCGTCGCACCGGTCACGATCCACCAGCGCACCGATTTCGCGGCGTCGATGATCGACGGCCGCACGGTGATGGAGGTCGATGCCAGGAGCCGCTCGACGCAAGAGGTCGAGGCGCTGTGGACCTATATGGCCGACCGGCTCGAAAAGAATTTCCGCCGCACCGTGTTTTCGGTCCCCGGCGCCACCAACGGCTTTGTCGGGCTTCGGCCGTCCAAGGGTGGCTTCGGTCGCCGGGTCGTCGTCTGATGTTCGCCCCCGCCAAACCGCTGGCCTCGCTCTCTTCGGGGCTGCTCGCGCGCAAGGGCCACGCCCGGCCCGCGATGCGGCGGCAGATGCCGCTGGCGCACGGCGTCGACGATCTCGGCTGGAACGACATGGGTGAGCCTGAAGCCGTCGAGGCGATCGAACCCGCACCATTGCCGCCGGTCCTCGTCGAGCGCGAAGCGTTGGCGGAAGAGATCGAGACGCCCAAACCGGTTTCGGTCGCGACCGCGTCGCGCATCCGGCGCGAGAGCGATCAGCTCACAAAGACCAGCAAGGCGGCGTTCACGCTCCGCCTCGATGCCGACCGTCATCTGCGGCTGCGGCTCGCTTCGGCGACGCGAAACAAGTCGGCGCAACACCTCGTTACGCAGGCGCTCGACGCCTTTCTCGAAACCCTGCCGGAAGTGGAGGCGCTGGCGCGCGCGCTGCCGGCAAACAAGACCGACAGGTTGGGGGATTGATCATGAAGACGCACACTCTGGTTGGCGTGGGGCTGACCGCGTTGCTGCTCGGCGGGTTCGCCGCGGGCGGCGTGACCTTCGCGGGCGACCGCGATCAGGTTGCGCTCGAAAAGCAGGCCGACGACACCGCCGAGAAGGCGACGAGGGCGCTCGCCAAGGGCGATGCGGCGGAAGCCGTCACGCTGGCCGAATCGGTCGTCGCGCTCAAGCCGCAAAATGCGGACTATCGCATGCTGCTCGGCCAGAGCTACCTGAAGGCGGGACGGTTCACCTCGGCGCATCAGGCGTTCGCGGATGTCCTGACCCTGACGCCGACCGATGGCCGCGCCGCGCTCAATCTTGCCTTGGCGCAGATCGCGGAGGGGCAATGGGATGCCGCGCGGCATACGCTTGACGCTCATGCGGACGGCATTCCGGCGCGCGACCGCGGCCTTGCCATTGCGCTTGCGGGCAATCCCCTCGGCGGCGTCGAAGTCCTGATGGTGGCGGCGCGAACCCGCGACGCCGACGCGAAGACCCGCCAGAATCTGGCGCTGGCGCTGGCGCTGGCGGGGCGCTGGCGCGAAGCCAAGTCGGTCGTCTCGGTCGATGTCGCGCCCGAAGAGGCCAACAAGCGCATCCTGCAATGGATCGCCTTTGCCAAGCCGAGGTCCGCGTCGGATCAGGTCGCGGCGCTGCTGGGGGTGGTCGCGGTGAAGGACGATGGTCAGCCCGTCACGCTGGCGCTGAATGCGTCGGTGCCGGTGGCAGTTGCCGAGACGGCGCCGGTCGAGATGCCCGCAGTTGTCGAGGCGCCGGTCGAAACGGCTGTGGCGGACGCGGCGCCGGTCGATTACACCCCGGTCGCGGTGGCCGATGCGGCTTCGTTGGGGGCTTCGCGTGTTGTGTTTGCCGAACGTCGCGAGGTGGTCCAGCCGCTGCCCGCGCGCGCCGAGCGCCAAGTGGCGACGATCGTGGCCAAGGGCGCGTTCAAGACGCGCGTCGCCGCCGTCTCACCGGCTCCGGCGATTGAGCCCACGAAGGGCAATTGGTACGTCCAGATCGGCGCGTTCGACAGCGCCGGTGTGGCGCGCGACGCCTGGGCGCGCGCGACGCGCCGCTATGCCGCGTTCGGCGACTTCACGCCCAATGGCATGGCGTTCAAGGCGCCCAACGGCGAGTTTTACCGCCTGTCGGTCGGCGGCTTCACGCGCGCCGATGCGGCGTCGCTGTGCCGCGCGTATCGCGCGACGCGGGGCCGGTGCTTCATTCGCGTCGGCGCGGGCGATCAGGTCGCGCAATGGGTGAAATCGGGCCGGATCGAGGTGGCGTCGCGCTGATCCTATCCAAGTTCGCGTCCGCCCTTGAACGTCCGCAGCACGCGGCCCTGAACGGGTAATCCGTCGAGCGGCGTATTGCTGGCGCGGCCGGGGAGCGTCTCGGTGGCGACCTGCCACGGCGCATCGCGATCGATCAGGATCAGATCGGCGGGCTGGCCCGGCGCGAGTGTGCCGGTCTCCACGCCGAGGATTCGCGCGGGGTTCACCGCGAGCAATTCGAACAGGCGTTCGATCGAGACGATCCCGTCGCGTACCAGCCCGAGCGCCAGCGCGAGCAGCGTTTGCGCCCCCGCCGCGCCCGGTGCGGCGTCGGCGAAAGGCAGGCGCTTTTCCTCCGCGCCGCGCGGGTCGTGGCCCGAACACAGCACGTCGATGGTGCCGTCGCCAAGCGCGGCGAGGCACGCCTTGCGGTCGTCCTCGGATCGGAGCGGCGGCGAGACGTGCGCGAACGTCCGGAAATCGCTCATCGCGATATCCGACAGCAGCAGGTGTGCGGGGGTGATGCCGCAGGTGACCGCGACGCCGCGTCGCTTGGCGGCACGGATGAGACCGAAGCCCGCTGCGGTCGTCACCTGCCGGACGTGAAGCCGCGCACCGGTCTCCTCGGCGAGCAGGATATCGCGTGCGATCGCCAGCGGTTCGGCGAGCGCAGGCGCGGAGGATAGGCCGAGCCGCGTCGCAGTCTCGCCGTCGGTCGCAACCGCGTCGCCGACGAGACCATTGTCCTCGGCATGCGCGATCACTGTCAGGCCGAGGTCGCGGGCGTAGGCGAGGACGCGGCGCATCACCCCCGAATCGGCGATCCAGCGGCGCCCGGTGCCGACCGCGCGCGCGCCCGCCGACTTGCAGATCGCGATCTCGGCGAGTTCGCTGCCGGCGAGACCGCGGGTGGCGGCGGCGATCGGGTGAATCCACAGATCGGGCTTGCCGATCAATGCCGAGCGCTGGACGATGCCGGGTTCGTCGAGCACCGGCGCCTGATCGGGCATCAGGCCGACGCGGACGATGCCGCCGGCCCGGAATGCGGCGCGGTCGATCGCGGCGACTCCGAGATCGACGATGCCGGGGGCGAGGAGCTTTCCCTGGCAGTCGATCGTGTTCTCGATGTTCGTGTCGTCCACGATCACGCCATCCCGAACCGAGAGTTCGCTCCCGCCGCCGAGGACGGTCGCGTTCACGAAACGCGTTGGCGGGGCGAGGCTCATGCCCAGCCCTCCACACCGCGCGCGCGGCGGGTGAGCACGTCGAGGCAGGCCATGCGAATCGCGACCCCCATCGCGACCTGTTCGGTGATCGCCGATCGCGTCGCATGGTCGGCGACCGCCGAATCGATCTCGACGCCGCGGTTCATCGGGCCGGGATGCATGACGAGCGCGTCGGGTTTCGCGCGCGCCAGCCGTTCCATCGTCAGGCCGTAGCGCAGGTGGAATTCGCGCGCCGAGGGGATGTACGCCCCCGCCATCCGCTCGTTCTGGACGCGCAGCATCATGACAACATCGGCGCCGTCGAGCGCGGCGTCGAAATCGGTGAACGGCGTGACGCCCATCCGCTTGATTGCGGGGGGCATCAAAGTCGAGGGCGCGCAGACGCGGACCTCGGCGGCGAGCGAGGTGAGCGCGAGGATGTTCGAGCGCGCGACGCGGCTGTGGAGGATATCGCCGCAGATCACGATCCGCTGGTTGGCGATGGCGCCGCGCCGCCTTCGGATCGTCAGCGCGTCGAGCAGCGCTTGCGTCGGATGTTCGTGGCGACCGTCTCCGGCGTTGAGGACGGGGCAATCGACCTTGTCGGCGATCAGCGCCACCGCGCCCGACGCCATGTGGCGGATGACGATCACGTCCGCGCGCATCGCATTCAGCGTCATCGCGGTATCGATCAGCGTCTCGCCCTTCTTCACGGACGATTGCGCCGCATGCATGTTGACGACATCGGCGCCGAGTCGCTTCCCCGCGATCTCGAACGACAACAACGTCCGCGTAGAATTCTCGAAGAAGGCGTTGATCTGGGTCAGGCCGTCGAGGCGTTTGTCGGGGGCCGCATGATCGCGGTTCGGCGCGATCCACGTGTCCGCCTCGTCGAGCAGGAAGGCGATCTCGTGCGGCTGGAGGCCGTCGATACCGAGCAGGTGGCGGTGCGGAAAAACGGCGCCGCCCTCGATCATCGTGGCGGGGCGGTGGTCCGAGGCATGCATCAAAAGCCTGCGGTAGCGATCCGGTCGCGGGCGGGCAAGACGCGTGCGACGGTCACGCCAGCGCCGCCAGCGCATCGATTGCGCCTTGCAGGATATAGGCGGCGGCCATCTTGTCGACGAGTTCGGCGCGTCTGGCGCGGCTGGCATCCTGTTCGATCAAGGTGCGCGTCACCGCCTGCGTCGACCATCGTTCGTCCCACAACAATATCGGCAACGAGAGATCGGCGAGATTGCGCGCGAAGGCGCGGGTCGATTGGCTACGCGGGCTTTCGCTGCCGTCGAGGTTCAGCGGCAGGCCGATGACGAGGCCGCGCACCGCCTGTATCCCGATCAGATCGGCGAGCGACGCTTTGTCTTTCTGGAATTTGGTGCGGCGGACCAGCGTCGCGGGGCTGGCGAAACTCCAGCCCGCATCGCACAGCGCGGTGCCGATCGTCTTTGTCCCGACATCGAGCCCGAGAAGGCGACCGCCCGATGGGAAAGCCTCGCCAAATTCGCTGGCGCGCGTGGTGATCACCGCGCCAGGAACGTCGCGAGGCGGCGGGCGGCGTCGGCGCGGACGTTCGCCCAGAACAGGCTGTAATCGTAGACGTGGTAATTGTTGCCCGGCAGCGTGTAATTGCCGACGTCGGGCGGATCGCCGATCATCAGGAAGCCGCGGCCTTCGCATGCGGCGGGGACCTTGCCCGCTGCGATCGTCGCGCTTCCCAGATCCGCCGACGGGAAGAGCGTGCCGAGGTTTGCGGTCGCGGGCGCGGCGGCGTCGGCGGTGCCGGTGATCGGGTTGGTGCAGACAAGCTGGCTGCCCTTGCGCGGCTGGCCGTCGAAGCCGGTGGTCTGGTCGTAGGCGTCGAGGATCAGCGACGGATCGGCGGGGGCGGCGAAACTTTCCCACGACAGCAGGCAACCGCTCTGCGCCGCGTCGGTGCATTGCGGCATGCCGAGCGCGGCGAGATCGGTCGCCTCCGAAACCGGCCAGCCGACGACGTACGCCGCGACGATCCGGCGGGCGAGTGGCGTTCCGGCGACGCGTTCGCGCAGCAGCCGGGTGAGGTGGAGCGCGCCCTGGCTATGCCCGGCGAGGATGATCGGGCGGTCGGGGCCGACTTGCTTCAGGAACGCGTCGAACGCGACGCGAACGTCGCCGTAGGCGAGATCGAGCGCGCGCTTCGAATCGGCGGCGTTGGTCAGGAATGCGCCGAACGCGGCCTGGCGGTAGCGCGGCACCCAGATTTCGCCGACCTCGTTGAACGCGCTGGCCTGGCCGCGGACGAACAGCGCGGCGCGTTCGTTGGCGTCGGTGTCGTCGAGCGAGGCGTTCCAATGACCGCGCGGTTCGAGATACGAGGTCGGGTGAATGAAGAAGACCGCGGCGCCGCCATGCGTCCGCCGCGGCGCATAACCGGCGGGGGTCCAGCGCGCGGGATTCCTTCCGATATCGGGTCGCGCGACCCACATTGCGGCGCTGTCGTAGACGTTGGAGGCGACCGGTGGCTGGGCGCGGAACGCTTCGGTCGGTACCATCGCGAACTTGATGAACTGCGTCCCCCAAATCCGGTACGCAAAGGCGCCGGCGATGACGAGTGCGATCAGCGCTGCAAAGACGTACAGGAACTTGCGGGCCAAAGGGGCCTCCCTTCTCGTCGCGCCCGTGCCCCAAGCGCGGCTGCCACGCAACCGCGGGCATTGCGCAGCGCAGCATCGCGGTGGTAGCGGCGCGGGCATGTCTGTAGACACAGCAACTGTAAGGCGCATCGCCGGGCTCGCCCGCATTGCCATCACCGACGACGAGGCGGCGCGGCTGGCGCCCGAACTCGACAATATCCTCGGCTGGATCGAGCAACTCGGCGAGGTCGATACGTCGGGCGTGGCGCCGATGACCGCGGTGATCCCGAATTATCTGCGACTGCGCGACGACGTGGTCGATGCCGATCCGCTGACTGGCGGCGGTATCCGCGACGCGGTGCTGGCGAATGCGCCTCAGGCCGAGCATGGTTTTTTCACCGTGCCAAAGGTGATCGAATGACTGTCCTAACCGATCTCGGCATCCGCGAAATCCGCGATGGCGTGCGCGAGGGGCGCTTTTCCGCGCGCGAAGTCGCGGATGCGTTCATCGTGGCGGTGAGCAAGGCCAAGCCGCTAAACGCTTTCCTCGTCGAAACCCCCGAACACGCGATCGCCGCCGCCAAGGTCGCGGACGATGCGCGCGCCGCGGGTGAGGCGCTCAAACCGCTCGCGGGCGTGCCGATCGGGATGAAGGACCTGTTCTGCACCAAGGGCGTCGCGACGACCGCGGCGAGCCATATCCTTGAGAGTTTCACGCCCGAATACGAATCCACCGTTTCGCAGAATCTGTGGGACGCGGGCGCGGGGATGCTCGGCAAGCTGAACATGGATCAGTTCGCGATGGGCTCGTCGAACGAGACCAGCGCGTTCGGCAACGTGATCTCGCCGTGGAAACGCAACGACGGCGGCAATTCACCGCTCGCGCCGGGTGGGTCTTCGGGTGGCAGCGCGGCGGTGGTGGCGGGGCGGATCTGCCCCGGCGCGACGGGCACCGACACCGGCGGGTCGATCCGACAGCCCGCGAGCTTCGTCGGGATCAGCGGGATCAAGCCGACCTACGGGCGCTGTTCGCGATGGGGGACCATCGCGTTCGCCTCGTCGCTCGATCAGGCGGGGCCGATGGCGCGTGATGTGCGCGACTGCGCGATCATGCTCGAGGCGATGGCGGGGTTCGACGCGAAGGACGCGACGTCGCTGAGGCTCGACGTGCCGAAATGGGAGGCGGGGCTGAACGCCAGCCTCGTCGGCAAGCGCGTCGGCATCCCCAGGGAATACCGCGTCGACGATATGCCCGAGGCGATCGAGGCGCTGTGGCAGCAGGGCATCGAATGGGTGAAGGATGCGGGGGCCGAGGTGGTCGAGGTCTCGCTGCCGCACACCAAATACGCGCTGCCGGCTTATTACATCATCGCGCCCGCCGAGGCGTCGTCGAACCTCGCGCGCTACGACGGCGTTCGCTACGGCCTGCGCGATCTGCCCGATGGGGCGGGGCTGCAGGATATGTACGCCGCGACCCGCGCCGAAGGCTTCGGTGACGAGGTGAAGCGGCGTATATTGATCGGGACTTATGTCCTGTCCGCAGGCTTCTACGACGCATATTTCACGCAGGCTTCGAAGGTGCGCGCGCTGATCGCGCGCGATTTCGATCGTGTGTGGGAGAAATGCGACGTGCTGCTGACCCCGACCGCGCCGTCGGCGGCGTTCGGACTCGGCGAGAAGGCCGACGATCCGATCGCGATGTATCTGAACGATGTCTTCACGGTGCCGTCGTCGCTCGCAGGGTTGCCCGCGATGTCGGTGCCGGGTGGTCTCGACAAGACCGGCTTGCCGCTCGGACTTCACATCATCGGCAAGGCGCTCGACGAACAGGGCGTTCTCAATGCCAGTCTGGCTCTTGAAGAACGGGCCGGGTTCGTCGCACGGCCCGAGGCATGGTGGTGATTGCGAGCTACCAAAAAAAGTGTTACCAGACGTAACACTTGGAGGTTTGCGATGAACGTCTATGCACCCGTGTCCGACGCAAATGATGGCAACATGACCAGCAAGGGGCAGGTGCTAATTCCCAAGGCGTTACGGGATCGCGCGGGGCTCGTGCCGGGCGGCGAGGTGACGGTCGGGATAAACGAACAGGGCGACATCGTGGTCCGACCGCGTCGCGCCGCAGAAACACGCGAAGAGCGGGTCGCCCGGGTGCGCGCCGGCATCGAGTCTGTTCGGGGTACGCTCGATACCGGCTTTGCGACCACCGACGAGTATATGGATTTCATTCGACCCCACCGGCGTGAAGATTGGTGATTTTCGTTGATACCAACGTCATCCTGGATGTGCTGCAGAACGACCCGGCTTGGGCTTTGTGGTCGATCGATCGGCTCGCCAATGCGCGCGCCGATGGTCGCACGATCATCAACGCCATCGTCATTGCCGAACTCGGCAGAGACTATTCGCACGTCGAAGGTCTTCGTGAGGCGATCAGACCGTTGGAGTTGACGATTGAGCCGATCGACGACGTAGCCGCATTCCTGGCCGGACATCGTTTCGTCGCGGCGCGAAGACAGCGGGGGGATGGACCCGTCAAACGACCGTTGCCCGATTTCTTCATCGGCGCGCACGCAGTTACTTTAGGTGTCCCGGTACTGACCCGCGACACCGCGATCTACCACCGCTATTTCCCCGAACTCACCCTCATCACCCCCGAGACGCATCCCAATGGCTGACGCACCCGCACCCTATCGCATCACCGGCGCCACCGGCGAATGGGAGGTCGTGGTCGGTCTCGAAGTCCATGCGCAGGTCACCTCTAACGCCAAGCTGTTCTCGGGCGCGGCGACCGCGTTCGGGGCGGAGCCGAACACGCAAGTGAGCCTCGTCGATGCGGCGATGCCGGGGATGCTGCCGGTGCCCAACCGCGAGTGCATCCGCCAGGCGGTGCGGACGGGGATGGCGATCGATGCCGAGATCAACCGCTGGTCGCGGTTCGACCGGAAGAATTATTTCTATGCCGATCTGCCGCAGGGTTATCAGATTTCGCAGCTCTATCATCCGCTTGTCGGCGAAGGTTCGATCGAGATCGAGGTCGATGAGGCGACCAAGGCGATCGGGGTGGAACGCATCCATGTCGAGCAGGACGCGGGCAAGCTGATGCACGATCAGCATCCGACGCGGTCATATGTCGATCTCAACCGATCGGGCGTCGCGCTGATGGAGATCGTCAGCAAGCCCGACATGCGGTCGCCCGCCGAAGCGGGGGCTTACGTCCGCAAGTTGCGATCGATCCTGCGTTATGTCGGGTCGTGCGACGGCAATATGGAAGAGGGCTCGATGCGCGCCGACGTCAACGTCAGCGTGCGCAAGCCGGGTGACGAATTCGGCACGCGGACCGAGACCAAGAACGTCAATTCGGTCCGCTTCGTGATGGCGACGATCGAGTTCGAGGCGAAGCGTCAGGTCGAGGTGCTCGAAGACGGCGGGCGGATCATCCAGGAAACGCGGCTGTTCGATCCCGACAAAAGCGTGACGCGGTCGATGCGGTCGAAGGAAGACGCGCACGATTATCGCTATTTCCCCGATCCCGACCTGTTGCCGCTCGAACTCGACGACGCGTTCCTTGATGAATGCCGCGCGAGCCTGCCCGAACTCCCCGACGCCAAACGCGCGCGGTACGAGGCGCTGGGGATCACGCCATACGCTGCCGATGTTTTGACCGCCGAGGTCGAGAGCGCGCGCTGGTTCGATGCGTTGCTCGAAACGGGAACGAAACCCGTTGCGGCGGCGAATTGGGTGACGAGCGAGTTGTTCGGCGCGCTCAACCGGCTGGGCAAGGATATCGCGAAGTCGCCGGTGACGCCGGGGCAGGCGGCGGAACTGCTCGCCCTGGTCGCGGACGGAACGCTGTCGGGCAGCCTCGCGAAGCAGGTGTTCGAGGTGATGCTGGAAACCGGCGACGCGCCGGGCAAGATCGTCGAGGATCGCGGGCTGAAACAGACCAGCGACACCGGCGCGATCGACAAGGTGATCGCCGACGTGATGGCCGCGAACCCCAATCAGCTCGCGCAATATCGCGGCGGCAAGGAGGCCTTGTTCGGCTTCTTCGTCGGCCAGACGATGAAAGCGATGGCTGGCAAAGCCAATCCCGCGGTGGTGAACGAATTGCTCAAAAAGGCCCTGGCGCAGTAACCGGGATTGACTTGCTGCCGGGGTGCGCGACGCTACCGCAATGATATCAGCGCGGATGCCTGTCCTGTTCGCTGCCTCGATGTTGCTCGCAGCGGCGTCGGACAGTCCGCCGTCTTTCACGATCGCGCAGATCGTCGCGGTCCCCAAGTCGGGGACTATAATCGGCGCACGGCGTTCCGGCCTCCTCTGCACACCGGCGGGGCGAGTCTATTGGCGCGATGTCGCGCCTGCGGAGGATCATCTGAAGCGCAACCTTGCGGTCGCGATGACGAGTGCGGGCATGACCACGAAGGTGCCGAGTGCCGACGATTTCGATCGCGAGGTCAGGACGCGCTACCGGATCACCGTCACGATCCTGCGCGCGGAGGTGAACGTCTGCGTGCCCTGGCGCGGCCTGAGGGTGGGCGCACAGCGGCGCGCCAAGGCCACGGGCCGGTTGGTCACCTTGTGGCGCGTGTTCGACCAGAAGGCGCGACTTTTGGTCGCGAAAGCGAGAGTGTGCGTGTCGCTGTCAAATCGAGAGGACGGAGCGGCGGGTGCGTCGCCCGTCGATACCGGGATGGCTCGCGCCGCCGCCGATTTTGCCGCGAATTACCGCGCCATCGACGCGACCGCCAGCGAGCAGATGATTGGATGCAGCATCGCAGAGGATCAGGTGCCGACCGAAGAGTGATGTCGTCGGCCGGCCCGTATGACCAGTCTTCAGATCGGATTGGCGGGCACCGGATTTCCCGGGATCGCGCCAGGATCGGGCACGTCGGTATTGGGGACGGGCGGCGGCATTTCGGCGGGCGGTGCGTCGGGTTGCGTCGGCTGGATCGGTGCCGGGGTTTCGGGTGGGTTGGTGGCCATCGGGACTCTCCTTCGCCGCCATCAACGCGGCACTCCGCGTGGGGTTGTGAACCGCCCCGGGTTTGTCGGAGGCTCCAACTCCTGAGAAGGTGGAGCCATGACGAGCAAGACGACGAACAAGTTTGCGCCCGAGGTCCGCGAGCGAGCGGTGCGGATGGTTTTCGATCACGAGCGGGATCACCCGTCCAGGTGGGCGACCGTGGTATCGATTGCCGAGAAGATCGGCTGCGTTCCGCAGACGCTGCATGAGTGGGTGAAGAAGGCCGAGATCGACAGCGGCAAGCGCGGCGGTGTCCCGACCGAGGTGGCCGACAAGGTGAAGGCGCTGGAGCGCGAGGTCCGTGAGCTGCGACAGGCCAACGAGATACTGCGCAAGGCATCGGCATATTTCGCGCAGGCGGAGCTCGACCGCCCGTTCCGGCGATGATCGCTTTCATTGACGATTACCGCAATGCCTATGGGGTCGAGCCGATCTGCCGTGTCCTGCCGATCGCCCCATCCACCTACTACGAGCACGTCGCGCAGCGACAGGATCCATCGCGTCTGTCGGCACGGGCGCGTGAGGATATGATCCTCAAGCCCGAGATCGCTCGCGTGTTCGCCGAGAACTTCGCGGTTTACGGCGTGCGCAAGGTATGGCGGCAGATGATGCGGGAGGGCTTTGTGATCGCCCGTTGCACCGTCGAACGGCTGATGCATGAGATGGGCTTGGCAGGGGTAATTCGCGGCAAGCCGGTGCGCACGACCATCAGCGACAAAGCGGCGCCGTGCCCGCGCGATCACGTCAACCGGCAGTTCTACGCCCCGGCGCCGAACATGCTGTGGGTGTCGGACTTCACCTACGTCGCGACCTGGGCGGGGTTCGTCTACGTTGCCTTCGTCATCGATACCTACGCCAGGCGGATCGTAGGCTGGCGCGCCAGCAGGACGGCGCACGCCAGCTTCGTCTTGGATGCGCTCGAACAGGCGCTTCACGATCGCCGTCCGACCCATCGGGGTGGCCTGATCCATCATAGCGACCGTGGGTCGCAATACGTGTCTATCAAGTACACCGACCGCCTTGCCGAGGCCGGCATCGAGCCATCGGTCGGCAGTGTCGGCGACAGCTACGACAACGCCTTGGCCGAGACCATCAACGGTCTCTATAAAGCCGAGGTGATCCACAGGCGTGGGCCATGGCGCAGCTTCGAGGCTGTCGAATATGCTACGCTCGAATGGGTCGACTGGTTCAACCATCGGCGGCTGCTCGAGCCCATCGGCAACATCCCGCCTGCCGAAGCCGAAGATCAATATTATGCTGCCGCAGACAACATCAATATGGCAGCATGACTCACTACCCAAGGCCTCCGGCAAAACCGGAGCGGTTCAGTTGCTCCGGCTTGCCCCTTTGCGCCCGCCGGTATAGAGGCGCGCGACCGGCGGTGTCCCATGCGGGCGTGGCGGAACTGGTAGACGCGCTTGGTTTAGGTCCAAGTATCGCAAGATGTGGGGGTTCGAGTCCCTTCGCCCGCACCAGTCCCCGCGGCCTCGCGGGGCGGCACCGCACCACGAAATCCAATCCAGACGAAGGCTCATCATGCAGACTGTCGAGACGTTGAACGAGGGGCTGAAGCGCGCCTACACGCTGACCATCACCGCCAAGGACATCGAGAAAAAGGTCGATGCCGAGCTGAAGCGCGTCGCGCCGCAGATCAAGATGCCCGGCTTCCGTCCCGGCAAGGTGCCCGCGAACCTTGTCCGCAAAATGCACGGCCCGGCGCTGATGCAGGATGCGCTCAGCAGCTCGATCCAGGAAGGCGTCCAAACGCTTCTCGCCGAGAAGCAATTGCGTCCGGCGATGCAGCCTTCGGTCGAACTCGCCGAGGGGTATGAGGACGGCAAGGACGCCGAACTGAAGGTCGCGCTCGAAGTGCTGCCGGTGGTGCCCGCGCCCGCGATCGACGGGCTGAAGCTGGAGCGGCTGACGGTGCCGGCGGACGACGCGGCGGTCGAGGAACAGCTCAAGAAATTCGCCGATCAGCAGAAGAAATGGGAAGATGCCAAGCCGACGTACAAGGCGAAGGCGGGCGATCTCGTGACGGTCGATTTCGTCGGCAAGACGATGGACGGCGTCGCGTTCGACGGCGGCACCGGCACCGACATGGCGGTCGAGATCGGCGCCGGGCGGCTGATCCCCGGCTTCGAGGATCAGGTGATCGGCGTGAAGGTCGACGACGAGAAGCAGATCAAGGTGACCTTCCCCGAGGAATATCAGGCGAAGGAACTGGCGGGCAAGGACGCGACGTTCGACCTCGTCGTCAAATCGGTGAAGACCGCGGGCGAGAGCGCGATCGACGAGGAACTGGCGAAGTCGCTCGGGCTGGAGAGCCTGGAGCAATTGCGCGGACTGCTGAAGGGTCAGATCGAGCAGGAGCATGCCGGCCTCACGCGGACGTACATGAAGCGCAAGCTGCTCGATCAGCTCGCCGCGGATCACGATTTCGAAGTGCCGCCGTCGATGGTCGATGCCGAATTCGACCAGATCTGGCAGCAGCTCGAGCATGAGGCGGGCCACGAGGACGACCCAAAAGCGGCGCTGGAAGAGATGGAGGCCGAGCGCGACGATTATCGCGCGATTGCCGAGCGCCGGGTGCGTTTGGGGCTGTTGCTCTCCGAGATCGGTCAGGCGAACGGCGTCGAGGTGACGCAGCAGGAAATGAACCGGCTCGTCGCGCAGGCGGCGCAGCAATATGGCCCCGAGGACCGCGAGCGCTTCATGCAATATGTCCGGCAGGAGCCGATGGCGGCGGCGCAACTCCGCGCGCCGCTCTATGAGGACAAGGTCGTCGATTTCCTGTTCGAAAAGGCCGAAGTGACCGATCGCGACGCGACCCGCGACGAACTGGAAGCCGCGATCGAGAGCGAAGACGGCTTCGCAACGGGCACGCACACCCACGATCACGACAATCACAAGCCGAAGGCGAAGAAGGCGGCGGCGAAGAAGAAGGCCGAGCCTGCGAAGGAAGAGGCCAAACCTGCCGCGAAGAAGCCGGCGGCGAAGAAGGCGGAGGAAGCTCCGGTCGAGGCGAAGGCGGCGCCCGCCAAGAAGGTTACGGCCAAGGCGGACAAGGCTCCTGCCGAGGCCAAGCCTGCTCCGGCAAAGAAAGCCGCTGCGCCGAAGACGACCAAGGCTGACACGGCACCTGCCCCCGCGAAAGCGAAGAAGCCGGCGGCCAAGAAGGCATGATCCAATCGTCATGCCGGGCTTGTTCCGGCATCCATGTTTCCGCAAGAGTATCGCGTTAGGCGTTCGCGGGACGCTGGACCTTGGATCAAGGGTTCCTATCAAAATAGTATTTTGATGGGTTCCCAAGTCCGGGGTGACGAAGGGGAGCATGTGACGACACCGACGATCGCAGTCCTGCTGCCGTGCTATAACGAGGAAGCCGCGATCGCGCAGACGATCGCGGGCTTCCGTGCGGCGCTGCCCGATGCGGCGATCTACGTCTTCGACAACAATTCGAGCGACCGCACCGTCGCGGTCGCGCGCGCGGCGGGGGCGACCGTCCGGACCGAGCGCATTCAGGGCAAGGGCGCGGTCGTTCGGCGGATGTTCGCCGACGTCGATGCCGACATCTATATCATGGCGGATGGCGATGCGACCTATGACGCCGCGTCCGCCCCCGCGCTCGTCGCGCGGATGCTCGACGAGCACCTCGACATGGTCGTCGGCAGCCGCGTCGGCGAAGCGGCGGCGGCGTATCGGCGCGGGCATCGGCTCGGCAATGCGATGCTCACCGGCATGCTGGCGAAACTGTTCGGGCGGAGTTTCACCGATATCCTGTCGGGATATCGCGTGTTTTCGCGGCGGTTCGTGAAGAGCTTTCCGGTATTGTCGGTGGGGTTCGAGATCGAGACCGAGATCAGCGTCCATGCGCTCGAATTGAAGATGCCGACCGCCGAGGTCGAAACGCCGTATTTCGCGCGGCCCGAGGGCTCCGAATCGAAGCTCAGCACCTATCGCGACGGCTGGCGTATCCTCAACACCATCGTCACATTGTACCGGATCGAGCGTCCGCTGTGGTTCTTCGGCGGGGTCGCCGGATTGCTCGCGCTCCTCGCCATAATCCTCGCGATCCCGCTGATCATGACGTACGCGCAGACCGGGCTGGTGCCGCGGTTCCCGACCGCGATCCTGGTGACCGGGCTGATGATCCTGGCGGCGCTGAGCCTGTTCGCGGGGCTGATTCTCGATACCGTCGTGCGCGGGCGGCGCGAGGTGCGCCGGCTCGCCTACCTTGCCATCCCGATCGATTTTCGCGAACGGCGATAGGTTTCCCAGGTTTCGACGATCAAGCGGACCGCGAGCATCGTCAGCACGCCGTAGACCAGATAATCGTAGCGCGGCACCGGCTGAACGATCGCATACGGCAGCCCGACGAGCGCGACGTAGAGCGCGAGATAGGCGTAGCCGAAGCGCCGTTGAGCGACGCCCAGCGCGAGCGCAACGAGGCCGATCAGGCCGGACAGCCAGATCGCAATCATGCGTGGCAGCGTCCAGTTCCGCCAGATCGTCGCACGCAATTGCCACTGTTCGGGCAGATAGAATTGTCGGTAATGGCGCAGCGTCAATCGCGCGAACGAGGCCGGGTTGGCCCTGATCCAGCCGACGGCCTTTTGGCCGAGCGCCTGCGAATACGCGACCTCGCCGATCGCACGCACCCGCGCCTCGGCGGCCTGGCTGTTGAAGGGATGGATCTGGTCGATGCGTGCGTTGAACGTTGCGTCGCGTGGCTCGCCATCCAGCGCGGTGTCGTGGTTGGCGAGCGCGAGTTCCAGGCCGAAGTTGCTGCGCAACGGGATCGCTTGGCCGAACACGCGTTCGTTGCGGACCGTCCACGGCACGATCAACAGCGCCGATGCGAGCGCCCCCAGCGCGGCGAAACCTGCGACCCGACTCCATGACAGTATTCGAAGCGCGAACAGGCCCCAGCACGTTCCGGTCGCGAGCCCTGCGGGCGGGTTGACGAAGAATGTGACCGAAGCCAGTGCCGCCGCCAGCACGAGATGGCGGGTCGGGATGGTATCGCGGCGTTCGAGCGCGAAGAGCAGGAGCAGGTTTGCGAGCACGAAGCACAGCGCGAGCGCACCTTCCCAAACCCTGAAATCCGCCGCTTCCTGCGCAAGGGACGCGGGCGATATCGCGAGGATCAGCAATCCCGCGCGAGCGACGCCGGGACGCAAGCCGATCGATCGCGCGACAGAATAGAGTAAAGCGAGCGCAATGAGGCTTTGCACGAGACCCCATAACGCGACCGCGATGTTCGCAGCGGGCGAGGGGTAACCGAACAGACGATAGAGCCCGCCCGCGATCGCGACGCTCGCGGGCAGAAGGTGCGCGGTCGGCCCCTGCCCATCGAAGAACGCGTCGGCGAATCCGTCACCGCGCGCCACCGCCAGCGCGACATGCGTCGCTTCGCCGAGATCGACGAACCGACTCAGCGCGTGCGCGGCGTGCATCCACCACAATCGGACGGCGGCCGCCAGCATGAGGAGCAGCGCGACGTCGCCGATCTCGCGCCATCGCGCCCATCTCGTCTCTGCCCCCATAGCGCCCTTGTGTCGCGTCGCGAGGGTCGGCGCAACGCGGAGGCTTGAACTCCCCGCGGCGGCGCGCGACATAGAGGGTCACATCAGGGCATAAGAGAGTTTTCCCATGCACAATCCGTTCGAGACCGGCGACTTTGCGGGCGCGCTCGCCAATGCCGGGGTCGCCATGGTCCCCGGCCACGCCGGGCTGGTCCCCATCGTCATCGAGCAATCGAACCGCGGCGAGCGCAGTTTCGACATCTTCAGCCGGTTGCTGCGCGAACGGATCGTGTTCGTGACCGGCGGGGTCGAGGACGGCATGGCCAGCCTTATCACCGCGCAGTTGCTGTTCCTCGAATCGGAGAATCCGAAGAAGGACATCTTCATGTACATCAACTCGCCGGGCGGGGTCGTCACGGCGGGCATGGCGATCCACGACACGATGCAATATATCCGCCCGCGCGTCGGGACGGTCTGCATCGGGCAGGCGGCGTCGATGGGCAGCTTCCTGATGTCGGCCGGCGAGAAGGGCATGCGGGTCGCGCTCGCGAACTCGCGGATCATGATCCATCAACCGTCGGGCGGCGCGCAGGGCATGGCGGCGGACATCGAGATCCAGGCGCGCGAAATTCTCAGGATGCGCCACGATCTCAACATGTTGTATTCGAAATATACCGGCAAGCCGCTCGAGGAAATCGAGAAGGCGATGGATCGCGACAAGTTCATGTCGGCCGAAGAGGCCAAGGAATTCGGGTTGATCGACGAGGTGTTCGATAAGCGCCCCGCGCCCGCCGACGACGTGGCGAAGGCGGCCTGAGCGGCAGGCGCGATGCCGCGGGCACGAGCTATTAGTGATTTTGAGGCATTGCCGTAATGTGACGGGCCGGGTTACCATGCCCGTCCGGCAACACGCGCCGATCCGCGCGGAAGGACGAACAGGATGACGAAGTTGAGCGGCGGCGATTCGAAGAGCACTTTATATTGCTCGTTTTGCGGCAAATCGCAGCATGAGGTGCGCAAGCTCATCGCGGGCCCGACGGTGTTCATCTGCGACGAGTGCGTCGAGCTGTGCAACGACATCATCCGCGAGGAGACGAAGTCGGCGCTGGTGTCCAAGAAGGACGGCGGCGTGCCGACGCCGCAGGAAATCTGCGACGTCCTCGACGATTATGTGATCGGGCAGAAGCAGGCCAAGCGTGTCCTGTCGGTCGCGGTTCACAATCATTACAAACGCCTCAACCACGGCGCCAAGGGTGCCGATGTCGAGCTCGCCAAGTCGAACATACTGCTCGTCGGGCCGACCGGGTGCGGCAAGACCCTGCTCGCGCAGACCTTGGCGCGCATCCTCGACGTGCCGTTCACGATGGCCGATGCGACGACGCTGACCGAAGCGGGGTATGTCGGCGAGGATGTCGAGAACATCATCCTCAAGCTGCTTCAGGCGTCGGATTACAATGTCGAACGGGCGCAGCGCGGGATCGTCTATATCGACGAGATCGACAAGATTTCGCGTAAGGCGGAAAACCCTTCGATCACCCGCGACGTGTCGGGCGAGGGCGTGCAGCAGGCGCTCCTGAAACTGATGGAGGGCACCACCGCGAGCGTTCCGCCGCAGGGTGGCCGCAAGCATCCGCAGCAGGAATTCCTCCAAGTCGATACGACCAACATCCTGTTCATCTGCGGCGGCGCGTTCTCGGGTCTCGAAAAGATCATCGGCGATCGCTTGCAGGGCAAGTCGATCGGCTTCGGCGCGTTCGTTGCCGCGCCGGAAGAACGCCGGACGGGCGAGTTGCTGCGCTCGACCGAACCCGAGGATTTGCTCAAGTTCGGCCTGATCCCCGAATTCGTTGGCCGCCTGCCGGTGATCGCGACGCTCGAAGATCTCGACATCGACGCGCTGGTGAAAATCCTGTCCCAGCCGAAGAACGCGCTGGTGAAGCAATATCAGAAACTGTTCGAGATGGAGGACGTGAAGCTCGGCTTCACCGACGACGCGCTGGTGCAGGTCGCGCGCAAGGCGATCGACCGCAAGACCGGCGCGCGCGGGCTGCGCTCGATCCTCGAAGGCATCTTGCTCGACACGATGTTCGAACTGCCGGGGATGGACGGCGTCGACGAAGTGATGATCGACAAGGACGTGATCGACGGCCGCAAGGAGCCGGTCCGCGTCTACGCCGAAAAACAGAAGACCGGCGACGCCGCCTGACGGAATAGCCGCGCGCTATTCCGCGGAGATGGTGCGCGTCGCCTTGCCCGCGGCATCGAAAAATTCGATCGCGGCGGTGCCGTTCTCGGCCACCTTGATCGCGACACGCACCTTGCCGGCCCCGTCGCGAAGCTGAAGTTGCGACGCGCCGTCCCGGCTCCGCCCAAGAAACGCGCGTTGTCGGCCGACTCCAATGTTCGCCGCACGATAGGCCGCGTCTTTTGCCGGGCCGTCGGGGAGCCGACCCGCCCGCTCGCCGGCGGCAAAATCCATCTCGGCATCGGGATAGTCGTTGACCCTGATCCCCGCCGACCGTTCTTTACCCTCTTCGGTTCCGAACAACTGGACGATCTGATCCTGCTTGTAGCGATCGAACGTCAGGCTGCCGCCGCTCTCCGATTTGCCGTCGATCTTTTGCCCGTCGAAGACCAGGCCACCGTTCTCGATGCCATCGCGATTGAAAAACAGCATGCCCGCCTCGGGCCGGTTCGGGTGGGGATATTCCTTGTCGCCGACGATAATGCCGGGCATCCGTCCGCGGCCCGCGATCGTCATGCGCAAGGTGCCGTCGGGTTCGCGCACGTTGATCCGTTCGACGTCGATCGTCCCGAAACGGGCATCGTTCGCGCTGTGCGTCGCGCCGCCCAGCACCGTCCAGGCGAGCGCCAAGGTGACGACCGCGGCATAGGCGCCGATCGCGCGTGAGGAATCGAAGGGCATGAGCGGTCTCCGCGATGGCCAGCCGCGATGGCCGGTTCGATCCGACCGTAATGGCCGGCACCGGATCATCAAAGATGAAAGCGTGCGCTTGCCTTATACGACGGCTGCTCAGCTCTTTCGCTTCGCGGCGAGGATAGCGTCGGGGAAACGCAGGACGTCGGGTTGCCAAACCTCGATGAAGCTGCCGCCGAGATCGAACCCGCGGCGGATCAACTTTTCGTAATCGGGCGCGGTGCAGGTGATGGTCGCCACCCGCCGGTTGTTCTGACAGCCCGAGCCGACGGAATTGCCTTCATACAGGTTCGCCTGCCAGCCGATCGTCGCGCCGCGGCGGTGCGCCTCGGTGACGCGCGGCGCCATCGGGCCGTTCAGGTTGAGCGCGGTCCACTGGACGCCGCATCGCGCCTTGAACATTTCGATACACGCCGACACGATCGCGTCGCCGGTCCGGTCCTGGCGGTTCCCGACGATCTTGCCGTTGTCGTCGATCGCGGGGAATCCCTGTTTGCGCAGGATCGTCTGGACGAGGAGGCGGTTCGGGAAGGCGCGGTCGATCCCGGTGGCCATGTCGCGCCACGCCGCGACGACGCGCGAGGGCCGGTATCCCGCGTCCACCCATTGCTGATCGACGGTCGACGAGCAGGCGTTGTTCTTGGGCAAGCGAAGCTCGATCGAATGCGTCGCAATGCCCGAGAATTTGACGATCCGCACCGAATCGTACGCCCCGGTCTCGACGAGGTGCCGCTTCATCGCGTCGATCATGCGGACATAGGCGCGAACATATTGCGGGCTCCACACCGCCGCCGCATCAACGACGTCGCACCGCTTGCGCGCGCCAACGGTCATCTTGACGAAGGGCACGCCTTCGCGCGCCAGCCACGTCGGCGTTCGCTCGCCGGTGATGACCGCGATCGACAGCGATTTGTGCGCGGCGACCGCGGGCCGGGTGATCGTGTCGAGCAGCGACCAGTCGTTTCGGTCTGGCGCCGGCTGGATCTTGTCCCACGGAATCCGGATGAACACGCCGTCGATCGCCGGCGAAGCGATCGCCTTGGGGTCGGGCAACGCGGTTTCGCTGCCGATCTTCTTGGTGGCGAGATAGACCGCGTGCTTCCCCGTCGATGGCGTGGTCGGAGCGCCGCTCTGCGCCTGGCAGGCGGTGCCCGTCAGGGTCAGGGCGAGCAGGAGCGGCAACCGATACATTCGTAGTCCCTTTTGATTCCAGGCTTTGGCCCTTGTGCCAATCCGGCGATGTACCGTCCATGACCGGTGAAGATTGATGGCGGCGGCGCGCGTCCCATATAAGGGTTGCCCATATGAGAGTTGATCGTCGCCCTGTTCGTGCGGCACCGGAGTATCCATGACCAGTTTCCCCGTTCTTCCGCTTCGCGACATCGTCGTGTTCCCGCACATGATCGTGCCGCTGTTTGTCGGCCGCGACAAATCGGTCGCCGCGCTCGAAGCCGCGATGGCCGCGGACAAGGAGATTTTCCTCGTCGCGCAACTCGACCCGGCCGAGGACGATCCCGGCCGCGACGATTTGTACGATATGGGCGTCACCGCGACGGTGCTGCAATTGCTGAAGTTGCCCGACGGGACGGTTCGCGTGCTCGTCGAGGGCAAGATGCGTGCCCAGCTCGCAAACCTGGCACCGCAGGACGGATATCTGGCAGCCGACGTCACGATGCTCGAAGGCGATGCCGGTAGCACGGAATTGGCAGCGGCAAGTGAGGCGATGGGCCAAGAACTCGCGGCATTGATGCGGTCGGTGGTCGGCCAGTTCGAGAATTACGCCAAGCTCAACCGCAAGCTCCCCGCCGAAACCGCGGTACAATTGGGTGAGATCGAGGATGCGGCGCGGCTGGCGGATGCGGTCGCCGCGAACATTTCTGTCAAGGTCGCCGACAAGCAGGCCTTGCTGATCGAGGCCGATCCGTCGAAGCGGCTCGAAATGGTATTCGCCTTCATGGAGGGCGAACTCGGCGTCCTGCAGGTCGAGAAGAAGATCAAGAGCCGGGTCAAGCGCCAGATGGAAAAGACCCAGCGCGAATATTATCTCAACGAGCAGTTGAAGGCGATCCAGCGCGAACTCGGCAACGAGGGCGAGGAAGGCGAGGGCGACGAGATCGCCGAGCTGACCAACAAGATCGCCACGCTGAAGCTGTCGAAGGAAGCGCGGAGCAAGGCGACCGCGGAACTCAAGAAACTGAAGACGATGGCGCCGATGAGCGCCGAGGCGACCGTCGTGCGCAATTATCTCGACGTTCTGCTCGGCCTGCCGTGGGGCAAGAAATCGAAGCTCAAGAAGGATATCGCCGCGGCGCAGGTGGCGCTCGACGAAGACCATTATGCGCTCGAGAAGGTCAAGGACCGGATCGTCGAATATCTCGCGGTGCAGGCGCGGACCAACAAGCTGAAGGGCCCGATCCTGTGCCTCGTCGGCCCACCCGGCGTCGGAAAGACCTCGCTCGGCAAGAGCATCGCCAAGGCGACGGGGCGGGAGTTCATCCGCCAATCGCTCGGCGGGGTGCGCGATGAAGCCGAGATTCGCGGCCATCGCCGGACGTATATCGGCTCGCTCCCGGGCAAGAT
Source organism: Sphingomonas sp. (assembly GCA_965219285.1). Classification (GTDB taxonomy): domain Bacteria; phylum Pseudomonadota; class Alphaproteobacteria; order Sphingomonadales; family Sphingomonadaceae; genus Sphingomonas. The sequence goes on along the minus strand of CBDCNF010000015.1, from coordinate 204,458 downwards.
CGTCACGAACCTCAAGAAGGCGGGGACCAGCAACCCGCTGTTCCTGCTCGACGAGATCGACAAGCTCGGCCAGGATTTCCGCGGTGATCCGGCGTCGGCACTGCTCGAAGTGCTCGATCCCGAGCAGAACAGCAAATTCCAGGACCATTATCTCGAAGTCGATATCGATCTCAGCGACGTGATGTTCGTGACCACCGCGAACACGCTGAACCTGCCGCAACCGTTGCTCGACCGGATGGAGATCATCCGCCTTGAAGGCTATACAGAGGACGAGAAGGTCGAGATCGCCGAGCGGCATCTGCTCGCCAAACAGATCGAGGCGCATGGCCTGAAGGAGGGCGAATTCGAGCTGACGCACGAGGGGCTTCGCGCGCTGATTCAGCGCTATACGCGCGAGGCCGGCGTCCGAACGCTGGAGCGCGAGATCGCGAAGCTGGCGCGAAAGGCGCTGCGGCGTATCCTCGAAGGCAAGATGACGAGCGTCGTCATCACGCCCGACAATCTCGGCGAATATGCCGGCGTGCAGAAGTATCGCCATGGTCTCAGCGAGACCGAAAATCAGATCGGCGCGGTCACCGGGCTGGCGTGGACCGAGGTCGGCGGCGAATTGCTGACGATCGAGAGCGTCACCGTGGCGGGCAAGGGCGCGGCGAAGCTGACCGGGCAGCTCGGCGATGTGATGAAGGAATCGATCGAAACCGGGTTCAGCTTCGTGAAGGCGCGCGCGCCGAGTTACGGCATCAAGCCGAGCCTGTTCGCGCGCAAGGACATCCACATCCATCTGCCCGAAGGCGCGGTGCCCAAGGACGGGCCGTCGGCTGGCGTCGGCATCGTCACCTCGATCGTCTCGACGATGACGGGGATTCCGATCCGCCGCGAAATCGCGATGACCGGAGAGGTGACGCTACGCGGGCGCGTCCTGCCGATCGGTGGCCTCAAGGAAAAACTCCTCGCGGCGCTGCGCGGCGGCATCGAGACGGTGCTGATCCCGCAGGAGAACGAAAAGGACCTCGCCGAGATTCCGCAGAACATCAAGGACGGGCTGAAGATCATTCCCGTCGCGCATGTCGATGAGGTCCTGCGGCTGGCGCTGACCGAGCCGCTCGAAGCGATCGATTGGACCGATGCCGACGAACTCGCGGCGCTGCCGCCGACGCAGATTCCACCGGCGGGGGCGGAACTCCATCATTGACAGGAGCGGAGCGCGCGTAGCTTGCGTTGCGTCCCGCAACGCAAGCGCGGATTCGTTTGACAGAGCGCTAAGGGATTGCCTTACTCATGCGCTCGACTTCGGTCGCGAATCCATGATTACGACAGCGTAACGGTAAAATGGGGGTCTCGAACGATGAACAAGCAGGAACTGATCGCGGCGGTCGCGGATGCATCCGGCCTGGCCAAGGGCGATGCGAGCCGCGCCGTCGAGGCGGTATTCGATACGATTTCCACGAGCCTGAAGAAGGGCGTCGACGTACGCCTCGTCGGGTTCGGCACCTTCTCGCTGTCAAAGCGCAAGGCATCGACCGGGCGCAACCCGCGCACCGGCGAGCCAATGACGATCAAGGCCTCGACCCAGCCGAAGTTCAAGGCGGGCAAGATCCTGAAAGATTCGGTGAACTGATCTGGAATAGTTGCTGGACACGCGGGGCGGGCGTCGCTTAGACGCCCGGTTTCCGATAACGATCGGGCGCGTAGCTCAGCGGTAGAGCACACCCTTCACACGGGTGGGGTCACAGGTTCAATCCCTGTCGCGCCCACCATTTCCCAATTCCAGCTTTCGCGCGCGGCGCCGTTCGCGTGCCACTTTGCGATTTTCTCGCCTGGCGTTGATCGAAGCCTCGGTCATTTTCGTGTCCGGATATTGTTCTTTCAGATATTTGAGTGCCCGAAGCGCTCTCGATGGCCGTATATGATCGATGCGCGTGATCAATTCGGCTTCGGAAGGCTCGACCGACGCGACGATCTCAGCGACGTTGGCGTTCATCGTTGCGGGATCGAGCGCGCTGATCAGGCACTTGGCGAGCAATTGCTTTTTATTGAGATATACGACGACATTGTGGCCGCAATTCGCGAGGAACACCATCTGATGGGCCGGATCGCCGACAAAGGTCTTGCCGATCCATTCCTTGCTGCGCTCGTCTTCTATCTCTCCATAAATGATGGAGGTCGGTATGCCGGGGGTTGGTTGCACGTACCATTCCTCCCCGCCACGATCGAGACTCTGCGCGATCTTGAAAGGGGGCGCGGGCTGTGGCGCGAACGACAGGATGCTTATGACATTGTCGAGCAGCGGGCCGAGCTTCAGCACACCATAGCCGCCCATGCTGTTGCCGATCAGCACTTTCGGTCCCGGCGCGGCGACATTGAGGGCGGCCGCGATTTCGTCGAACGAATCGGTGAACCAGTGTTTGCCGCGATCGGTGACGAACAGGCGGCGTGAGTTTTCGCCCGGCGTTCCGCGCAGCGTGGACGCAAAGTCCATCATGTCATGGCCGCCGAATTTGAGCGCGGCGCCCGCGCAAATGACGAGATCGGGGGCATCGCTCGGCTCGCCCATCGCCAGGATCGAGAAATTCTCGTCTTCCGCCAAAATGCGGTCGGGCGCCTCACCGCCTTCGCCGCGCAACTGGGTGGCGCGATCGACGAGCGCGCCGACATTCTCGAAGCTGAAAATCTCGTCGTCGGGAAAGCGGATTTTAAGGTCGCGTTCGACTTCGATGATCAGCGTGGAGTGCGCCAACGAATCCCAGCCGGAGATATCGGTCGCGACGGTATCGCGCGAGATTCGATTGACCGGGCATCGAAAGGTCCGCGCGATGATCGCGGCGATCTCGCCGAAGGCGTCGGTATCGCTCGCGCCGACCTCGGCAGCGTCCGTGGCCTCGGGCTCGACGCCCTCGAGATAGCGCGCCTTGTTGCGCTCGCGGCTGATCTTGCCGCTGGTCGTCTTGATCAGCCAGCCGGGGGCTACGACCGATAGGTCCTTGACGTCGATGTTGGTCCGATCGAACACCGCCTCGCGGACCAGGCGGCCGATCTCGTCGGCATCGACTGCCTCGTCCTCGTCGCGTTCGGCGACGATCACCAGATCCTCGGACGCGTTGACCGCGTTGAAGACGCCGAACGCGACCGCGCGTCCCGGCTTCAGTCCCGGCACCGCACCGACGATGTCCTCGACCTCGTGCGCGTGGAGATTGCGTCCGCTGACGATCAGCAGATCGTCCTTGCGCCCGAGGACATACAATTCGCCGTCACGCAGGAACCCCATGTCGCGGGTACGGTACCAGCCGTCCTGCAGGCGCTCGGCGGTGGTCGCGGGATCGTTGAAATAGCCGGTGAACAGGAAATCGCCGCTGACGACGATCTCGCCGATCGCATCGTCCCCCAGCGACCGGTCGCTGTCGTCGCGCACGTCGATGGTGATGCCGTCGATCGCGGCGCCGTTGCTGAGGACGGTGAACGAAGTGCCCTCAGTGCCGGCATCGGTCGCGACGCGCCGTTCCTGGATCGCGTCGCGATCGAGGATCAGGCTGCCTACATCGCTGCCTGGCGTGGTCTGCGTCACCGCGAAGACGGTTTCCGCCATCGCGTAACAGATGTGGAGCGCATCGCGGCGCACGCCGATCCCCGCGAACCGATCGGCGAAGCGATCGAACGTGTCGGTCTTGCACGGCTCCGAACAGTCGATGAAGGCGCGCGCGCCCGACAGATCGCCCCGATAGTCCGCCGGCACCGCGCGGGTCATATGCTCGAACGCGAAATTGGGCATCCAGACGAATTTGCCGTCGTAACGCTGGATTGCGTCAAACAACGTGGCGGGACGGCCGACCCATTGGAACGGATCTAGGATCGTGACGGTCTGGCCAAGCACCAACGGCACTATCGAACAGGCGATCAGCCCCATGTCGTGATAGATCGGCAGCCAGGAGACGATCGCATCGTCGGCGGTCGCGCCGAGCCGCGCCGCATAAGATGCCGCCTGCTTCAGGATCGCGTCGTGCGAGAGCGCCACGCCCTTCTTCAGCGACGTCGTGCCCGAACTGTGCTGGAGCAGCGCGATGTCGGCGCCGCTGGCCTCGACGGGCGCGACCGGCGCGATGTCGTCGCGCAGATCCTCGATCGCCAGAATCGTTCTGCCGTCCGCCATGCCGTGATCAACCATCTGCGCTTCATGGTCGCGATCGGTGAGCAACAGGCGCGGCTGGATTCGATCGAGCAGCTTCTGGTGGCTCGGCCAATAGACCGACGGATGCTGCTTGGCGGAAGGAAGCGGCATCAGCGACGGCACCGCGCCGATCATCATCGCGCCGACGAAGGCGGGCAGGACGTGCGGCGAGGCGTGGAGGAAGATGAGCACGACGTCGCCCTTGCCGATGCCCGCGGCGCGATAATGCGCGCCGTAGGTCAAGGCGAGCGCCGAGAATTGCCGGAAGGTCAACTCCTCCGAGCCGGAGCCCACGAGATGGCGCGTGAACACGGTGTCGCCGCGCGTCGCGACGTGGGATTCTAAGGCGTCGATCAGGGTCGCGTGCATCGGGGTGTCGTTCGTTTCGAGGGAGGACGAAATTGTCTTCGATATCGCGCCGAATCACGCGTCAGTGCGCTCGCGCCAGATAGTCGTGCAGCGCCGACGACAACAGGGCGTAACCTTTTTTGGAGGGGTGGACGTAGTTCTTCGGGATCGCGACGTCGCACGGTTGCGCCGGTCGGCAAGTGTAAGCCCCGCTGATATTCGCGGTTTCGAACTGACGCGTGCGCTTGCCGGTTTCGGCGACCGCGGCATTCACTTCGGCGATGTGGTCCGCGAACTGACCCTGGGGATTGCCGCGCGGCAGGATGCCGAGGAAGACCAGACGGCTCCTGGGATAGAGCGCGCGAAGTCGCGACGCGATCTCAACGGTGCCCTGCGAGATGTAACAGGCCGATTTGCCGCGCAAATTATTGGTGCCGATCATGACGACCACCAGCTTGGGCGATTGCGCGGTGAATCCCGTCACCCCCGGATCGGGCGAACCGGGGCTACGGCTGTTCCCGGATACCGCCGCGTCGAGCCGGTAGAGCATTTCCGCGACGTGCTCGCCGCGGATGCCGGCATTGAGAACCTTTTGGCCCGGAAAGGCCCGCTGCAATTCCCGATCCGGCCAGCGCTCGAGGATCGAGTCGCCCAGGAACAGCACGTCGGCGCGCGGCCCCTTCAGCGTTCGGCTGATGTCGGCGAAGCGATCGGAGTGCCGGGCCTCCTTGCGCGGGCGAACGCGCGGCTGGACGGCGGCGCTTTCGCGGGTGCAGCCGGGCGTCGCCACCGATATGTCTTGCGCCGTCGCGACCGCGGGCTCGGCCGAACACGCGCTCGCCGACATCAATACGGACGCCGTGACGGCAGTGGCGATCAGACGCGAAAACGACATGGAAATACCCGGAAAATATGGAGGCCGAAGCCGTGCGAAGACCTTAGACGCTAAAGGGGGCGTCTCACAATGCGGACAATCTCAATCGTATCCCGTCCTTCGGGCGCAGCGTCAGCCGGCTGATCGGTTCGGGCACGTCGCCGGGGATGGCGGCGATGTCGAACGCCCGGACCAGCGTCGCGATCACCACCATCGCCTCCTGCGTCGCGAAGCCCGCGCCGACGCAGACGCGCGGACCCGATCCGAACGGTAGCCACGCGTCCTTCATCATCGCTCGGCCTTCTGGTTGCTCGAAACGATCGGGGTCGAACGCATGCGGGCACGCCCAATTGTCCTTGTTGCGCTGGACCAGCCACGGCGAGACGACGAGCATCGCGCCGACCTCGAGATGCTTGTCGCGCATCTGAACCGGGCACATCACCTCGCGCGGCAGGAAGCTGACGGGGGGGTAGAGGCGCAGCGTCTCGCGGACCACGTTGCGGTCGAGCGTCATGTGACGGAGCGCTTCGGAAGTGAGCGGCCCGCCCGTCGTCTCGCGCTCGGCCTCGTCGCGCAGTGCGCTTTGCGTCTCGCGGTCGGCGGCGAGGCAATACATCGCCCAGCTCATCAGGCTCGCCGAGGTCTCGTGGCCGGCGAGGAAGATCAGCGACACCTGCTCCATCACGCCCTGATAGCTGAAGGGCTCGTCGGTCTTGGGGTGTTTCGCTTCGAGCAACCCTTGCAGGATGTCGTCGTGGACGCGCTCGCCATTGTCGTGCCAGCGGTCGAAGCGATCCTTCACGATCCCTGCGAACACCGCGTGGATCGCGCGCGCGGCCTTGTCGGCGCGTCGCTCGGACCCGAGTAGCGGGAGGCGGTACGTCCGCAGCATCCACGCCGAATGCGCGTGACGCTGGAAGCGGTTGAAGGTGCGGTGGATGATCGCGGAACCCGCCGCGTCGAGCTTCACCGAGAAGAGCGTACGGAAGATGATATCGGCGGCGATGTGCGTCATCAGCGGATCGACATCGGTCGGTTTCGACAGATCGAGGCTCCGGATGCGCGCGACGAGATCGTCGGCGGCGTCGCGCATCATCGGCAAGGTCCGGCCCAGCGCGGTATGCTGGAACACCGGGTTGATCATCTCGCGCTGCTGTTCCCAATCCTCGCCGTTCGAGTTGAAGGTCGAATTGCCGATCGCGGGATCGAGCGAGCGGACCATCAGGCTGTGCTTGGGGAATTCCTTGGCGTGATCCATGATCCGCCGAACCAGCGGCAGTTCGTTGGCGATGTACATGTGCAGCCCGGGGAGGCGGATTTCCCCCATCTTCATCGTGTAGCTCTTGTCGAACAGCACGTGGATCCACGAATTCCAGCCGCGGAAAAACCGCGCGACGAGCGACGATTTCTTCGGGTGCGGGTCGGGGTAGGGCGGGACGAGATGCCCGTGCGAGTCGCGGGTCAATGGTTCGCCCGGAATTCCGCGATCGATTGTTCGACCGTGCGGGGCTTGGCCATCAGGCTGGGGAAATCGATTTCCGACACGCGGTCACCGGTGCGCAGATAGTCGAAGTGGATCTCATATTTGTTGTGATAGCCGGTGTGGTACGTCTCGGGATCGTAAAACAGATGGAAGCGTGGTGAGAGAAGCTCCATCTGCGGTTTCGCTTCGGGAGCGACGAGCAGCATCGGGTTGACCCCCGAATAGGCCGCGCCGTCGGGGGGTGAGCCGATGTCGATCCAGCGGAAGTCGTGGATCGCGAGATAGCGAAGCTGATCCTTGAACCGCGTCGCGTCGCGGCGGCAGGCGATCAGCGGCAGGCAATGCCCCATCGTCACGAACGCGAAATTGGCCGGCAGTTTGCCGTTCGACCGTTCGAGCAGGCGAACCATCAGCGGCACGCCGAGGATCGCACCGTTGCTGTGCGTCAGCAGCAGGATTTCGTCCCAATCGCTCGTAAAACTCGCGACGATCTCGTCGGCGAAGGTGTCGAGCCGCTTTTCCAGCGCTGGATGCGCCTCGCCACCGCCGAGTTCGGAATTGAAGACGAAGAAGCGCAGCAGCCAAGGCGCGTGCATCCGGATTAGGAACGGCCGGGCGAGGCCGATCCCCGCGATCACGCCGATCGGGATAGAAACCAGCCACGGCAGCCAGATCGCGGCGATCAGCGCTATCGGGAGCGCGATCAGCAGCGGCAGCAAGATCATGAACACCGGCGGATAGAACAACGTGATCAGCGGCCCCTTGCCGAGCCGTTTCCCGGTCGCGAAGTCGAGATACCGGATGTTGTCGCGATAGGCGTGGAAGGCCCGGACCGCGAGGCTGAACGGGTTCTTCACCCACGCCGCGCGGACGATATCCTCCCAGCGCAGGAAACTGTAATCGGTCGTCGTGTCGAGCGTCTCGTTGCGGATCGTCCAGTCCGACCGGATCGGCGAACCCTTGGCGCGGGTCGAAACCGTCACCGCTTCGCCCGTCCGTTCGGCGTAACGCGCGACCTGTTCGTCGGCGAGTTGGTGATAGAACCGCACCCCGCGCGGATCGAACCCGCCGACATAGAAGACTTTGCGCTTGAACCCCGCCATCGCGCGACCCTAGACGATCCCATGCCCGAAATGGAACGGAATTACTGCGTCTTCCTCGACCCCAGGAAGTACAATCGAAACGACCTGTGCCACCAGCACGACAATCAATACGGCATCCACGGCGGCGGCGGTGAACGCGACCGCTGGCGCGTCGATCGGGCATTCTACCGCCGGATGAAGCGTCACGGCGACCCGATGGCGTTGCCCGCGCTGATAGCTTGCCTCACGTGCGGATGGTTCTTCTGGAATTACCATCCTGGCCGCTGGCTATGGACCGGCCAGATGCTCCGAAAGTTCGCGAAGTCGAAATGGTAAAGGTCGGCGCTATCGAATTCGGCAACGACCGCGCGTTCGTGTTGGTCAGCGGCCCATGCCAGATCGAGAGCCGCGACCACGCCTTCATGCTGGCGGAACGGCTGACGGGCATCGCGCGCGCGGCGGGCGTGCCGTTCGTGTTCAAAAGCTCGTTCGACAAGGCCAACCGGACGTCGGTCGGCGGCAAGCGGGGCGTCGGGATCGACGAGGGGTTGCGCATTCTCGCGGATATCCGCGCGCAGATCGGCTGCCCGGTGCTGACCGATATCCACACCGCCGAACAGGCAGCACCAGCGGCGGAGGCGGTCGACATCCTCCAGATCCCCGCGTTTCTGTGCCGCCAGACCGATCTGTTGATCGCGGCGGGGAAGACCGGCGCGGCGATCAACGTCAAGAAGGGGCAATTCCTCGCGCCGTGGGACATGGCGGCGGTGGCGGCGAAGATCGCCTCGACCGGCAACGAACGGATCATCCTGACTGATCGCGGCGCGAGCTTCGGCTATAACACTTTGGTCAGCGATCTCCGCGCGCTGCCGATCATGGCGAAGACCGGCTATCCGGTGATGTTCGACGCGACGCATTCGGTGCAGTCGCCGGGCGGGATGGGCGCGTCATCGGGCGGCGACCGCAATTTCGCACCCGCGCTCGCCCGCGCGGCGGTCGCGGTCGGCGTCGCGGCGGTATTTGCGGAGGCGCATGACGATCCCGACAATGCGCCCTCGGACGGGCCGGTGATGCTGCCGATCGAATGGATGCCGGGGTTGCTGGAAACGCTCAAGCGGATCGACGCGGTGGTGAAAGCATAGAACAAGACCAAGGTGGCGGGGACCGCTTCCGGCGAAGGCCGGGGCCCAGTTGGTGCGCATCGGCAACGATGCGCTGCGCTTCATTACCTCCGCCTGCCGAACTGGGCCCTGGCCTTCGCCGGGGAAGCGGTTCAAGTCAGGCGGAGGTGCTCGAGCAGCGAAAAGGCGCCCGGACCTTGCGGTCCGGGCGCCCCACGACGCCTGGAATAGGGAGCAACAGGCGCCGAACCGTTACGCGGCCTCGGCCTGATCGGTTTCGACGATCGCTGGCTTCTGGCCGGTCTTGATTGCGATCGTCTTGGGCTTCATCGCGTCGGGCACTTCGCGGACCAGATCGATGACGAGCAGTCCGTCGTTGAGCCGCGCATCCTCGACCAGCACGAAATCGGCGAGTTCGAAGCGGCGCTCGAAACTGCGGTTGGCGATGCCGACGTGGAGGAAATCGCCGCTGTCGGTCGGTTCCGCTTTTTTGCCCGCGACGAGCAGCAGATTCTGCTGCGCGGTGATCTCGATCTCGTCGCGGGTGAAGCCGGCGACGGCCAGCGTGATCCGGTAGCGATCCTCGGCGATACGCTCCAGGTTGAACGGCGGATAATTCTCGGACGCGCTGCGGGTGTTGGTCTCCAGCAGGTCGAACAGCCGGTCGAAGCCGATCGTCGAGCGGCGGTAAGGGGTCAAATCGAGTCGCATTTTCAAGTCCTCATACGAGCGAGTTGCATTGCATCGGCGTCCGGATTTACCGCGACGCCGCGCGCGGCCCGAAGGTGGCGCCGCGCTCTACGAAAATGGGGTTTGCGGGGGGTGGATTCAAGCGGCGGGGGCGGGCGATTTCGGCGGTGCGGTTGGCTCAGGCTGGCGCGCTAAACGCCGTCGGCAAAGTCGTCGGCCGGGTTCGGCTTATCGCCGACCCGCCGGTCGGTTCGGGCGACCCGCGTTGCGGGACGCGCCGCTTGGCGGCGCTTCGCCCGAACGCAAACGCCCGAGCTGTTTCCAGCCCGGGCGCCTGCGTGACGATTGCTCGTCAGCCCCCTTGTGTGCCTTCGATCGCAGCGCCTTTGCGGCGGGACCAGAAAGTGTTTCCCCGAACCACGGCCATTGCCTGTGTGCCAGTACGATCGTCTGCTACGTGCCGACCGCCGGGTCGTCCACCGAAATGAACGCCGGATAAACGCTTTGCGCACGCCCTGTGTCGATTCCGCAACACGGGCCGTTGCCAGCTATCGGGGCGCGCCCTAGAGGCTGGCGGGTGATCTCCCGATACGAACGTATGATCGCCCGCCGCTATCTGCTGCCGGGTCGCGGCGAGAGCTTCATCGTGCTGGTCGCAGGCTTCAGCCTCGGCGCGGTGATGCTCGGCGTCGCCGCGCTCGTCATCGTCATGAGCGTGATGAACGGCTTCCGCGCCGAATTGTTCGACAAGATCGTCGGCTTGAACGGTCATGCGGTGGTGCAAGGGCTCAACGGCCGCCTGCCCGACTGGCAGCAGGTGGTCCGCGAGGCGAAGGCCACCCCCGGCGTCACTAGCGCCACCCCGCTGATCGAACAGCCGCTGTTTTCGACCTATAACGGCCGCGCCGAATTCATCATCCTGCGCGGCATGCGTGTCGCCGATATCCGCGCCAACCCGACGTTCCAGCAAAAGGTCGTCGCCGGATCGATGGCGACGATCACCGTCGGCAGCGGCGAAGTCGCGATCGGCGCGCGGCTCGCCGAATCGCTCGGCGCGACGATCGGGTCGGAAATCACGATCATCAACCCGCAAGGCCAGACGACGCCGTTCGGCACCGTCCCGCGCTACGTCAATTACACCGTCGGCGCGGTCTTCGAGATCGGCGTGTACGATTACGACAAGGCCTATGTCGTGATGCCGATCGAGGACGCGCAGACTCTGCTGCTGATGGGCGATCAGGTCGGCATGGTCGAAATCGAGACGGTGAACGCCGACAAGGTCGGGCAAATCCTCCGCCCGCTCGCGAAGAAGGTCGCGGGGATCGCGGTCGTCAACGACTGGCGGCAGCAGAATTCGCAATTGTTCGAGGCGTTGGCGGTCGAGCGCGTCGCGATGTTCGTCGTCCTGTGCATCATCATCCTGGTCGCCGCCTTCAACATCGCTAGTTCGCTCATCATGCTGGTCCGCGCCAAGACCCGCGATATCGCGATCCTGCGCACGATGGGCGCGACGCGCGCGGCAATGATGCGGATTTTCATGACCGTCGGCACGACGATCGGCGTCCTCGGCATCGCCGCCGGTCTGATGCTCGGCGCGATCTTCCTGTTTTATCGCCAGGCGATGGTGAATTTCGTCCAGTTCGTCACGGGACAAAATCTGTGGGATCCCTCGATCCGCTATCTGACCGAACTGCCGTCGAAACCCGATCCCGTAGAGATCGTCGCGATCGTCGTGATCACCGCGGCGATGACGCTGCTCGCGACGATCTACCCCGCGTACAAGGCGGCGAGCACCGATCCCGTCCAGGTGCTGCGGTATGAGTGACGCAAGCGAAGCGGCGCGCGGCGGGCGCGGCGAAGACGCGGCCATCGGGCGCGGCTTTGCCGTGTCCGACGGCGGAGCCATCCTCCAGACCACCGCCCTCGCGCGCAGCTTCACCCAGGGCGGCCAGACCATCGAGGTCCTTCGCGGCGTCGACCTAACCGTAGCGCCGGGAGAGATCGTCGCGTTGCTCGGCCCGTCCGGCTCGGGCAAATCGACTCTCCTTCAGGCGGTCGGCCTGCTCGAAGGAGGCTTCGACGGCTCGATCCGCATCGCCGGCGAGGAAGCCGCGAAGCTCGACGCGCACGGCCGCACCCGCGTCCGCCGCGACCAACTCGGCTTCGTATACCAATTCCACCACCTCCTCCCCGATTTCGACGCGCGCGAAAATGTCGTCCTGCCGCAACTCATCCACGGCGCGACCCGCGAGCAAGCCGACGCCCGCGCCACATCTTTGCTCTCGGCGCTCGGCCTCGACCAGCGCCTGACGCACCGCCCCAGCCAGCTCTCCGGTGGCGAGCAACAGCGCGTCGCGGTCGCGCGCGCGCTCGCCAACCGCCCGGCGCTCATCCTCGCCGACGAACCCACCGGCAACCTCGACGAAGCGACCGCAGACGTCGTCCTCGGCGAATTCCTTCGGTTAGTCCGTGAGGAAGGCTCCGCCGCATTGATCGCGACGCACAACGAGCGCATCGCCGCCAAGATGGACCGCCTCGTCCGCCTCCACGAAGGGGTTCTGGAGTGAGGGGCGTGCTGGGATGAGCGCGTGGCGCGACTCCCCGACGCTCGTCGGTCGCCACGTCACGCTCCGCCCGCTCGCCCCCGAGGACCGCGACGCGCTCGCCGCCGCAGCGGCGGACGGTGATCTGACCGAACTCTTCTTCGCCAACGTCTCGAATCTGACCGATCCCGATGCCTTTATGGCGGCGGCGTTCAAGGAGCGCGACTTTGGTCGCGCGATGCCGTTTGCGGTCGCCACACCGGACGGCAACGTCGTCGGCCTGACCCGTTTCATGCGGGTGAGCGAGGCGCATCGCCGCGTCGAGATCGGCGGCACCTTTTACGCGAAGTCGGTCCAGTGCAGCGGCGTCAATACCGAGGCGAAGCTGCTCCTCCTCGCGCAAGCGTTCAATGTGATGCGCTGCAACGCGGTCCAGATCCGCACCGACTGGTTCAATCGCGCCTCGCAAAAGGCGATCGAGCGTCTCGGCGCGAAACGCGACGGCGTCCTCCGGTCGCATCAAGTGATGGACGGACGCGTCCGCGATCTCGTCGTCTATTCGATCATCGCTTGCGAATGGCCCGGCGTGCGTGCGAACCTGCAACACCTGCTGGCAAGAGGGGACAGACGATGACCGCGATCACCGATTTCGAGGTCAAGGCCGCCGACGGCGGGATGGCGCGGCTCGACACCTGGCAGGGCAAGGTGCTGTTGATCGTCAACACCGCCTCGAAATGCGGCTTCACCCCGCAATACGAAGGGCTGGAGGCGCTCCACCGCAAATACGGCGAGCGCGGGTTCGAGGTGCTGGGATTTCCGTGCAATCAGTTCGGCGCGCAGGAGCCCGGCGACGCCGCGGAGATCGCGAACTTCTGCTCGCTGACCTATGACGTCACCTTCCCGGTCTTCGCCAAGATCGACGTCAACGGCGGCGATGCCGATCCGCTGTTCGAACGGCTGAAAAGCGACGCGCCGGGCCTGCTCGGGTCGAAGGCGATCAAGTGGAACTTCACCAAATTCCTCGTCGATCGCTCCGGCGCGGTCACGCACCGTTACGCTCCCACGACCAAGCCCGAGGATATCGAGGGGGATATCGAGACGCTGCTGTGAAGGCGAACGACGATCTCGGCACGTGGTGGGTGCTGGGCGTGTTGTTCACGCTGATCGTGCTGATCCTTACCGGCATCCTCGCATTGCTCGCGGTCATCCACAACAATTGACTGTTATCTACCGTCACCCCGGACTTGTTCGGTATTTATCCCCTTGCGCCAAGGCAGGATTGTACCCCCGCGAAGGCGGGGGTCCAGACTGGGCTCCCGCCTTCGCGGGAGCACATTTGCGGACGCCTCGAACAAGATCGCTCGGCGCTCCCTTGGCACAAGGGTACAATTGCCAACTTGTTCCGGGTCCACCGTACCGCTCACTTAACGATGCTGTTCTCGCGGAGCGGTGGATGCCGGAACACGTCCGGCATGACGGAACGAGCAAGACAATCGGCGTAACGTGGTTTCGCGAATCGATCCGGGTCGCCATAGTTGCGGCATGCCCCATTCCGGTTTCGTCCCGCTTCGTATCTTCTCGTCATACACGATGCTCGACGGCGCGATCGAGCCTAAGGCGATCGCGAAACACGCCAAGGGGCTGGGCTTCCCCGCCGCCGCGCTGACCGATCGCAACGGTCTCTACGCGGCGATGGCGTTTTCCGACGCGGCGATCGGTGCGGGGGTGCAGCCGATCATCGGCGCGATGCTCGGGATCGCGCGGCCCGATCTGCCTGACGGTGTCACCGTTCCGATCGACTGGATCGCGCTCTACGCACAGGACATGCGCGGCTACGACAATCTCTGCGCGCTCGTCAGCCGCGCGCATCTCGATCGCCCGCTCGAACAGGTTCCGCACGTCGATTTCGCCGCGCTAGAGGGGCGTACCGACGGGCTGATCGCGCTCACCGCCGGTGCTGAGGGCGGCCTCGCGCGGCTGTTCGCGGAAGATCAGCCCGATGGCGCCTTCGCGTACGCCGATTGGTTGCAGGCGCTGTTTCCAGACCGGCTCTATATCGAAATCTGCCGCCGCCTCGATCCGGTCGAGGGCGCTGCCGAACCGCATCTGCTCGATCTCGCTTATGCGCGAAACCTGCCACTCGTCGCGACCAACCCGTGCTGCTACGCCGAGCAGGCGTTCGGCGACGCGCACGACGCGATGCTGTGCATCGCCAGTTCGAGCTATGTCGCCAGCGACGATCGCGTGAAAAGCTCACCCGATGCGTGGATGAAACCCGCAGCCGAAATGCGCGCGCTGTTCGCCGATCTGCCCGAGGCGATCGCCAATACCCTGATCGTCGCGCAACGCTGCGCGGTCGCGGCGCCGAAGCGCAAACCGATCCTGCCGAGCCTCGCCGGTGATCGCGAAGGTGAGGCGGAAATGCTGCGGCAGGATGCGCGCATGGGATTGGAGGCGCGGCTCGACCGGATCGAGGAACTCGGTCATGCGGGCGAGGGGGGCTGGCGCGACGAATACCGCACCCGCCTCGAGTTCGAACTCGCCGTCATCATCCAGATGGGCTTCCCCGGCTATTTCCTGATCGTCGCGGACTTTATCAAATGGGCCAAGGATCACGACATCCCGGTCGGTCCCGGCCGCGGTTCGGGGGCGGGATCGGTCGTCGCCTGGTCGCTGACGATCACCGATCTCGATCCGATGAAGCTGGGTTTGCTGTTCGAACGATTCCTCAACCCCGAACGCGTGTCGATGCCCGATTTCGACATCGATTTCTGCGAAACCCGCCGTGGCGAGGTGATCCGTTACGTCCAGCAGAAATACGGGCGAGACCAGGTCGCGCAGATCATCACCTTCGGGAAACTGAAGGCGCGCGCGGTGCTCAAGGACACCGGCCGCGTCCTACAGATGAGCTATGGCCAGGTCGATCGCCTCGCCAAGCTCGTCCCCAACCACCCGACCGACCCCTGGACGCTCGAACGCGCGATCAACGGCGTCAGCGAGCTCCATAGGGAATATAGCAACGACAACGAGATACGTCGTCTTCTTGACCTCGCGATGAAGCTGGAGGGGCTGCCCCGCCATGCCTCCACCCACGCCGCCGGCGTCGTCATCGGCGATCGTCCGCTCGCCGAACTCGTCCCGCTCTATCGCGATCCGCGATCGGATATGCCGGTCACGCAATTCGACATGAAATATGTCGAGGGCGCGGGGCTGGTGAAATTCGACTTCCTCGGGCTCAAGACGCTATCAGTCCTCAAGAAAGCAGTCGAACTCCTTGCAAAGCGGAACATCGTCGTCGATCTCGATGCGCTAGCCTGGGATGACGAGGCGACCTACAAATTGATCCAGACCGGCAACACCGTCGGCGTTTTCCAGATCGAATCCGAAGGCATGCGCCGCACGCTAACCGCGGTGCGCCCGACCGTATTCGAGGATATCATCGCGCTCAACGCGCTCTATCGGCCCGGCCCGATGGACAATATTCCGATGTTCGGCCGTCGCAAGAACGGCAGCGAAGCGATTGAATATCCACATCCTTTGCTCGAACCGATCCTGAAGGAAACCTACGGGATTTTCGTCTATCAGGAACAGGTGATGCAGGCCGCGCAGATCCTCGCCGGGTTCAGCCTCGGCGGCGCCGACCTGCTGCGCCGCGCGATGGGCAAGAAGGTGAAGGCGGAGATGGACGCGCAGCGCGCGGGCTTCGTCGAGGGCTGCGCGACGGTGAACGGCATCCGCGACCGCGAAGCCAACGCGCTGTTCGACCTGATCGACAAATTCGCGGGCTACGGCTTCAACAAGAGCCATTCCGCCGCCTATGCGCTGCTGACGTATCAGACCGCGTGGCTGAAGACGCATTACCCGCACGAATTCTTCGCCGCGTCGATGGCATACGACATCCACCAGACCGACAAGCTCGCGATCTTCGCCGACGACATGCGGCGGATGCAGGTCACCTGCCTGCCCCCGGATATCAACAGGAGCGGCGCGGATTTCGAGGTCGAGGATACCGACGACGGTTTGGCGGTCCGCTACGCACTCGCCGCACTGAAGTCGGTCGGCGAAGGCGCGATGGACAAGCTCGTCGCCGAACGCGAGGCGAATGACGATTTCGCGAGCGTCGACGATCTCGCGCACCGCGTCGATCCGCGTCTCGTCAACAAGCGTCAACTCGAAACTCTCGCCGCGGCGGGCGCGTTCGACGCGCTCGACACCAATCGTGCCGGCATCTTCGCGGTTGCCGAAACGATCCTCGCGGTCGCGGCGCGTACGCATGACGCCAGGACGAGCGGGCAGGGCGGGCTGTTCGGCGAGGCGAGCGGCGCGGGCGATGCGATCAAGCTGCCGCAATCGGCGCATTGGTCGATGGCGCAGCGGATGGAGCAGGAAAAGGAAGCATTCGGCTTCTATTTCTCGGCACACCCGGTCGATCGTCATGCCCACCTCGCGCGGATGCACGGTGCGCGGCAATTCGGGGCGCTCGCCGATCTGACGATCCCCGACGACGGCACGCGGGCGGGCGCGACGATGGCGGTACTCGTCGAGGATGCGCGCTGGCGCACGTCGGCGCGCGGCAACCGCTATCTGATGGCGACGCTCAGCGATGCGACCGGGCAGTTCGTCGCGACCTGCTTCGACGACGCGGTATCGAAGGATCTCGAAGAGGCCGCGCGCGCTGGAGGCTGCGGCCTCGCGACGGTCGAACTCGATCGCCGCCCCGGCGAGGAAACCCCGCGCGTCACCGTCCGCCGCATCCAGCCCTTCGAATCGCTCGCCTCGACCGCGCGCTTCGTCGTCGAAGTTGCGATCGAGGATGCCGCCGCCATCGCCCCGCTAGGTGCGCTCCTCGCCGAACACCGCGGCGCGCGCGGCGAGGTCCGATTGAAGGCGCCGCTACCCGATGACGGCTCGGTCACGTTGTTGCTCGGTCGCGATTTCCTGCTCGACGGCGAACTCGTCGCGCGGATCGAGGCGGTCGGCGGCGTCACGCGGGTGGACCTGAAGACGTCGGAGGCGCGGCTGGCTTTGGTGGGGTAATCCTCCCCGTTCACGGGGAGGGGGACCGGCCGCAGGCTGGTGGAGGGGGTTCACCACCCGCGATACGCTTCGTGGCACGCCCCCTCCGTCAGCGCTGTGCGCTGCCACCTCCCCGTGAACGGGGAGGACCTCTCAAAACAACTCCCCCTGCGGCCCGCGCGGCTTGCGGAACAGATCGCACCGCAGCCGCATCTTCTCCGAATTCCGCTGGATCCCATGCTTCTTCCGCGCGATCAGGAATCGCGTCCTCAGCAAATCCGCCCACGCGCCTTGTCCGCGCATTCGCGTCCCGAAATTCGGGTCGTTATCCTTGCCGCCGCGCAGGCTCTGGATCGTCGCCATCACCTTGCCCGCGCGCTCGGGGAAATGCGTGTCGAGCCAGGCGCGAAACAGCGGCGCAACCTCCCACGGCAACCTGACCGGGATGAACGAAACCCCGATCGCCCCCGATTCCGCCGCGCGTGCGACGATGTCCTCGACCTCGTGATCGGTGATCGCGGGGATCACCGGCGCCATGTTGACGAAAGTTGGCACCCCCGCATCCGCCAACCGTCGCACTGCGGTCAACCGCCGTTCGGGATGAGGCGCGCGGGGCTCGATCGTCATCGCGATCCTCGGGTCGAGCGACGTCACCGAAATCGCCACCCCGACCAGCCCCTTCGCCGCCATCGGTGCGAGCAAATCCAGGTCGCGGACGACGCGGTCGGATTTGGTGGTGATGACCAGCGGATGATCGCACCCCGCCAGCACCTCGATCAGACCCCGCGTGATCCGCCATTCGCGCTCGATCGGCTGGTACGGATCGGTGTTCGTCCCCATCGCGATCGGCGCGCAGGCGTAAGACGGTTTCGCCAGTTTCGCGCGGAGCAGTGCCACCGCGTCGGGTTTGGCGAACAGCTTCGTCTCGAAATCGAGCCCCGGCGACAGATCGTGAAACGCATGGCTTGGTCGCGCGAAGCAATAGATGCAGCCATGCTCGCACCCGCGATACGGGTTGATCGAGCGATCGAACGGCACGTCTGGCGAGGTATTGCGGCTGATGATCGTCTTCGCGCGCTCGACCGTGACGGTCGTCTGGACCGGGAGCGGCGCCCCGTCGAGCGCCTCGCGTTCGTCGAGCCAGTCCCCATCCGCCTCGGTCTGCGGCAGATTGAACCGGGTGCTTTCGCCGTTGAGCGTCGCGCCGCGAATCGGACGAGCCTTTGCCATCGCGGAAGACTACATTTACAGACAGAACATAACAAGAACAAGTGGCACGTGTCGCCGACTTAACGCTTATTCGACGACTTTTCGCCATGATCCGCAAAGGTTGAATGAGGGCGCGATGGCGACGCGGGCAGGACAATATAACCGGGCCGAGCCCGCACTCGTCGATCAACGCGCCGCGCCGCGGCTGCGTCTCTCCATCGTTCGGGCCACTGCGCGTCGCCACGCCGATGCCGCGAGCGAGGCGACGCTCCACGATGTGTCGATCTACGGCTGCAAG
Source organism: Sphingomonas sp. (assembly GCA_965219285.1). Classification (GTDB taxonomy): domain Bacteria; phylum Pseudomonadota; class Alphaproteobacteria; order Sphingomonadales; family Sphingomonadaceae; genus Sphingomonas. Next base: position 185,632 of record CBDCNF010000015.1, on the reverse strand, counting down.
GTCGCGCTCGCCCAGAATCCATCGCCGGGCGAGCGGCTCTGGCTACGTTTCGACGGCAGCATGCCGATCGCCGCCACCGTGATCTGGAGTGACGACGGCTTTGCCGGCTGTCGCTTCGACGCGCCGATCGACCGCAAGCTGATGCGGAACCTCACGATCGGGCCGGCCTGAGGCTCCCTAAATCGCGCTGAAAGAGCTACCGATCGGGATCGATGCTCGCGCGACGCCGGCACGAAGAAAACCGGTGGCGATCATATCGCGGAAATCTCGCCGGCGATCCGCCTGAACACTGCATACGCGTCGTCCGGGGAAGCCGCGTAGACCGCGCCCGCCGTCACCTCGGCGGGCGTCCATAGCCAGGATCGCGCCGGATCATGGAGCATGGCCCAAGCGGGAAACAAGCGATCGCCGGTGTCGCTGCGCCACAATTGGCGCACGTCGAGATGCCGGTCGTCCCGCAATATCCGGTCGTATAAGGTATCGATCGCGACTTTCGGTCCTTCGATAATCTGGAGGTAGATATCCTGACGACACACCAGCGCGCCGGTCACGGCGTCGCGCCGGTTGTTCCGTCGCGCCCCCGCCAGGATGCCCGCGAGCATCGCTTCGTCATAGCCGAAGGGTTGCGACGTGTAGATCAGCTGCGTCACCATCGTCCGGCTCCCGATTTCGGGCGACGGTACACCAGCCGTGCGGGGTTAGACAGCACGCTAGAGCGGTTTCCTATCAGTCTGCATCGTAGCCGGCGTTGGCGAAGTAGTTCGCGCATTCCTGCGGAGGGTAGAGGTCGAGGATGCGACCGATGGCGTTCCAGAGACCGTGGATGGTGCGTTCGGCGGCTTTGCGCAGGTGAGCCTTCAGCTTGGAGAAGGCCTGTTCGATCGGGTTGAAGTCGGGGCTGTAGGGCGGGAGGAAGAGCAGGCTCGCGCCAGCCGCCTCGATGGCTTCGCGCGCGGCGGGTGCCTTGTGGCTCGACAGGTTGTCCATGATAACGATGTCGCCCGGCGAGAGGTCGGGCACGAGTACCTGGCGGACATAGGCGACGAACGCATCGCGGTTGATCGGTCCGTCGAGCACCATCGGGGCGACCATGCCGGTGCGGCGCAGCCCGGCGACGAGGGTGGTGGTCTTCCAGTGTCCATGTGGCACGCCCGAGCGTAGGCGCTCGCCGCGCCGGCAACGACCATGGCGCCGCGCCATGTTGGTGGATGCCCATGTCTCGTCGATGAACACCAGCCGGTCGGGATCGAGGTCGAGTTGGCCGTCGAACCACTCCTCCCGGCGCTTCAGGACGTCCGGACGGTCCTGCTCGGTGGCATGCGCCGTCTTTTTTTGCGCGTGATCCGGTGCCGGTCGAAGAACCGCCACAGCGTGCCGATCCCGACCGGCGTGCCACGTTCGGCAAGCAGCGCCTGCAACTCGACCAGCGTAATGTCGTCCTTCGCCTCGATGACGCCCAGGATAAAGGTTGCGTGCGCGTCGATTCTGCCTGCACGGCGGTCGCCACCCTGCGGCTTGGCAGCCGGCGTGCCGTTCTGAACAACCAGCCGTCGCCAGCGGATCGCGCTCGCCGCGCTCACCCCGAACCGCGCTGCTGCGGCCCGGCAGGACATTCCGCCATCAACGGCGGCGACCACCCGCTCCCAAAGGTCCTGTGACAGCACTCGCGGCATCCATGCCGGCCTCCTCGACCCGGCACGAAGCCTGAATCAGAAAACACCGTCCGTGTGAATCCTGAATGATTCAAAAGGCGCGGAAATCGCTCTACCGCTCCATCAGCCGCGGCATCAGCTCGACGAAATTGCAGGGCCGGTGGCGGCTGTCGAGCTGGTCCTTGAGGATGCCGTCCCACGCATCCTTCACCGCGCCGGTCGATCCTGGCAGCGCGAACACATAGGTGCCGCGCGCGACGCAGGCGCAGGCGCGGCTCTGGACGGTCGAGGTGCCGATCGTCTGGTACGACAGCCAGCGGAACAGTTCGCCGAAGCCGGGGATCATCTTGTCGGCGACTTGGCTGACCGCCTCGGGCGTGACGTCGCGCCCGGTGACGCCGGTGCCGCCGGTGGTGAGGATGCAATCGACCTGTCGGTCGCCGATCCAGCGATCGAGCCGCGCGACGATCAGATCGGCATCGTCTTTCTCGATGGCACGGTCAGCGAGCACATGCCCGGCTTCGCTCAGGCGCAGGACTAATGTGTCGCCTGACCGATCCTCATCCGGCCCACGCGTGTCCGATACGGTCAACACCGCGATGCGGACGGGGATGAAGGGCAGGGCTGTGTCGATCGGCATGGCGCGGCTACGCCATAGGCGCGCGGTCGGCGCGCGTCACCCGAACAACCAATGGCCGAGCAGTTACCAGACGTCTCCGTATCGTCCAACGTGCTGAACGATGTCTACCCTCGGGGTCCGCTCCATTCTCGTGGCCCGGCGTTCAATCGAGTTGCGCTACGCCAGGCCGTAATGACCAGTCAGATTGTAGCTTGGAAGAACGAAGCGATCCTGGGTAAGCCGCGGGGGATGTTTCCGGCGGCAGCTATCGCCCCAATTGCCGGTCATTCGGCGTCACTTTGGCGGTTCCCACAACCAGAGGTTTGTTCATATGCAGTCGTAACCTGCTAATCCAGTGCCAAATATCCAGTTTGCGAACGATGCTAATCTTCGCGACCGGCGCTAGGCGATCCGGAGCGGCCGGAATGGAACCCTTCCCGTTTCCGCGCGTCTCCGGATTCTGAAAATCGAGGAGACGAGAATTGGCGATACGAAGGGGAACGGCCGGCAACGATACATTGTATGGCACGGTGCGTGACGATCGACTGTCCGGGCTGGCCGGTAACGACTTCCTCTACGGCAGGCACGGCGACGACATTCTCAGACCAGGCACCGGATCGGATACGCTCGACGGCGGCTTCGGCGACGATATCGCGGTGTTCACCGACGCCAGCTACACCGGGCCTGATACGTTCGACGGTGGTAGAGGACGTGACACGGTCAGTCTCAGCGGCATTCCGTCGGTCGACTTCGGCTTGAACTATTGGGACTATGATTCACAGACCGGCCTGTACACGGTCAGCCAGTTTGGCGATCCGGTCGATGCTCCGGCGGGACTGACTTTCAAGAACGTCGAAACATTGATCGGTTCCAGAGGGGACGACCTGTTCGTATTGGTTTCGTCCGACGACAACCTGACCATAAACGCGGGCGCAGGCGATGACTGGATCCGCGCCGGCAGCGGCAATACCGTGGTCCACGCAGGCACGGGCAATGACAAGATCGACTTCGGGTATGGACGAATCGCGTTTTATGGCGATGCAGGGGACGACGACATCAGCGTCGGATCGGCAACCAGTGGGCTGGCGCGCGGCGGCGCCGGCATCGACACGATCAGCGGATACAACAGTGTCAATCTCGAGGCTGGCTGGGCGCTGACCGGCAGCGGGCACCGCATCGATATCGCCGAGTTCGAGAACATCTCGCTCAACGGCGCTCAGGACGGTGCCGTCGCGCGCGGCGACGACCACGCCAACTCGCTCGACGCCGGCTACTGGCCATCCGACTTCGTCTTCCGCGGTTCGGGCGGGGATGACCACATCACTGGTGGCGACGGCGCGGACCTGCTGTTTGGAAACACCGGCGATGACGTGCTCGACGGCGCTTTCGGAGCGGACACGTTGACGGGAGGCCAGGGCGCAGACGTATTCCGCTTCGCCGATGATTTCTTTTCGCGTGCGGCAGAAACCGACACCATCACCGACTACCACCGCGGCCAGGGCGATCGGATCGACGTGTCGGGGATCGACGCCGATCCAAGCACGTTTGGAGACGATCCGCTCCGTTTCATCGGTGCCGCCCAGTTTGACGGAGCCACGGGCGAATTGCGATACGAGGCCAGAGGCGGCGACACGTTTCTCCAGATCGATCGTGATGGCGATGCCAGTGCAGACTTCGAGATAAGGCTCGTCGGGGACTTCACTCTACACCGCGCCGACTTCATCTTATCCGCCGATACGCCGACCTGAACGAGACGGTGAAACGACGTTGTCGCACAGCCTCCACCAATAGCGGCCTCTAGCTAGTCCGCCCGCCCGACCGGCACCGTCGCATTCACCGCCACGGCGCTCACAGCCGGCCGTGCGTTCAGCCGCACCGCGCTCGCCCCCGGCAGACCCGGGAAGCGCGGCCACATGCCTTGCGCCAATGCGGCGCGGCTCGGTAGCGCGGTTTTGCCGCCCTGCGCTTCGTACATCCAGTAATTGCGCAGGACCGTCACGACATAGCCGCGCGTCTCCCAATACGGGATGCTCTCGATGTAGAGCAACGGATCGCCGCCATCGCGGACGATCGAATTCCAGTCCTGCACCGGCTTCGGCCCGGCGTTGTACGCCGCGATCACTTTGGGCAGGAGTCCGCCGGTCAGCCCCATGTCGCGCAGCCGCTCGAGATGGCGTTGGCCGATATCCATGTTGGTCGATGGCTTGGTCAGCGCGCTCTTGTCGAGCGTCACGCCCCGCTCGCGCGCGAAATCGGTCGCGGCGGCGGGCATGATCTGCATCAGTCCGTAAGCCCCCGCGGGTGAGACGACGGTGTTGCGGAACCCGCTCTCCTGCAGCGTGTGCGCATAGACCAGCGCTTTTTCGACGCGCCAGCCGCTGTCGGGGGTCCAGTTCGGCGCGGGATAGCGCGCCTCGGCGGTGGCGGTGACGCCCTGCGGACAATTGTGCGCGAGCCAGACGGTGCTAGCGGGCAAGTCCATCGTCGCGGTCAGCCGGACGAGCTGCGCGAATTCGTTCGGCGCGCCGATCCGTGCCTGCTGGCGGATCACGTCGTCGGCATCCTCGGCATCGCCGATTTCGACCAGCGCGGCGGCGACGCGGACGTTGGGGCGCTTTTCGAGCGCCGCCCAGTCGCTGGTCACCTTCTCCATCGCCGGCTTGGCGCTGCGCATCCCGAGCGCCTGTCGCGAAAGCTGGCCGTAAAAGGTTTCCTGATATTGCGCGGCGTTCTTCAACCGCGCCTCGACCTTGTCGGGGCGGCCGCACATCATGTCGCTGCGGCTCGTCCAATACAGCGCGGCGGAGCGCAGGTCGGTATCGGGCGCGCGTGCCGCGACGCCTTCGAAGCCGGTCCCCGCGGCGGCGCAATCGCCCTGCCGCCATGCCGACAATGCTGAGGTCCAGCGCCCCTGGATCGCCCAGTCGCCGCTCCCGTTCGCGGCCTGGTCGCCGAAGCGACGCGCGTCGCTGTCGAGGCCTTGCAGGAAATAGATCCACGATACGCGCGCCTGCCATTCGGTCTGCGCGTCCGACGAAAGTCCGCTGGTCGAATCGAGCAACGATTCGGCCTCGCGCCCCATGTCGCCCTTCACGAAGGGCTGCATCTTGTCCGACAGGTCGTCGGCGACCCGGTCGCTGCGCGTCGCCTTCGCGCGGATACGGATGGGCGCGCCGTTCTGCCAGATCAGCCGTTGCTGGACGGGGAGGGGGGGCAGGTCGCTCGCGCCGCGTGCCGCCGCCAGCCGCGCGAGGTCCCCGGCCTGCGGCAATTCGGGCGCCTCGGTCAGCAGCTTGACGAGCGGCTCCATCTCGACGCGCGGCGAACCCTTGGCGGTGTAGAGTTGCGCCCGCGCGAAAGCGTGCAGCGGCCCCGGCGCCATCGCGTCGAGCCCGATCTGCGCATCCTGCCAGCGGCTCTCGCGGATCGCGGCGAAGACCGCGCGATAGGCGCTGCGCTGTTCGGGGGTAAGCTGACTAGGGATGCCTGCATGGGATTTGGTGTCGGCGGACTTGGTCTCGGCGCTCGCCGCGGCGGGCAGCAGAGCGAGAAGCGATACGGCTGCGAATATTCCCCGGATCACTTCATTCCCCCGATCAACATTTGCAAATCCTTCCACGCCTCGGCCTTGGCGGCGGGCTTCTCCAGCAGGAACCTGGGATGAAAGCTCGCCACGACGTCGGTCGTTTTCCCGCCACTAAGGTTAAGAGCGCGTAAACCGCCACGCGCCTCGGCCAATTCCTTCCCCAGGATCGCACGGCTCGCCGCATTGCCCATCACGAGCAGCCGTTTCGGCCCGGCAAGCGCGATGTGATGCCGCGCGATCTCGCCAAGCCGCGCCTCGGTCTCACGCGGCATCCGCCCCGCGGTCGGCCGCGCCGCGCAGACCGAAGCGAGGTGGATATCCTCGCGCGACCGCCCGATCGCCGCCATCATCCGATCGAACAATCGCCCGACCGGTCCTGCCATCAGCGTATCGCGGTCATCGCGCTCGGGACAATCGACCAGCACCATCAGGTCGGCGCTCGCCGGACCCGAAGCCGCGATCATCGCGCCGCCCCAATTCGCCTCGGGCACGGTAGCCCCGGTTCGCCAGGCGACGAACGCATCGAGCGTATTGGGAAGCGTCTCGACGACCGCCTCTGCAACCGGCGTCGCACTCCGCGAAACCACCGGCTCCGCAGGCGCCGCAAGCCAGTCGCGCGGCAGATCGTCGACCAGCACATCGACGCCCGCGTCGCGCCACCATTCGAGCGCGCTCGCCGCCGCCTTCGCCCAATCGAGATTCTGGTCTGCCCCCACGCCCCGCATAGGCTACCCGGTTGACGCCGCGGTCAATTCACACAACAGCCCTTAAGGGACGGGACGTTGCCCGCGCGCGCCCGGACGCGGGTTTCACGGAGACGACAATGAGCGAACGCGAATCGATGCCCTACGACGTGGTGATCGTCGGCGCGGGCCCCGCCGGCCTCGCCGCCGCGATCCGCCTGAAACAGCTCGCCGCCGAGAAAGAGGCGGAGATCACCGTCTGCATCCTCGAAAAGGGTTCGGAGGTCGGCGCGCACATCCTGTCGGGCGCGGTGGTCGATCCGAAGTCGCTCGACGAACTCCTCCCCGATTGGCGCGACGACGGATGCCCGCTCGCCGAGGTGCCGGTAAAGCAGAACCATCACTGGGTGCTGACGAAAAACGCCAAGGTCAACCTGCCGCATCTCCTCACCCCCTCGTTTCTCCACAACAAGGGCACCTACACCGGCAGCCTCGGCAATCTCTGCCGCTGGCTCGCAGGCAAGGCCGAGGAACTCGGCGTCGAAATCTTCCCCGGCTTCGCGGCGGCGGAAATCCTGTTCGACGACGATGAATCGGTAAAGGGCGTCGCGACCGGCGACATGGGCGTCGCCAAGGACGGCACGCACAAAGGCGATTACCAGCCCGGCCTCGAACTCCACGCCAAATACACGCTGTTTTCGGAAGGCTGCCGCGGCCACCTGACCAAGGAACTCATCCGCACCTTCGATCTGGCGAAGGACAGCCAGCCGCAGGTCTATGGTCTCGGCGTCAAGGAACTCTGGGACATCGACCCCGAACTCCACGTCCCTGGCCGAGTCATCCACACCCAGGGCTGGCCGCTCAGCGAAACCGCGGGTTCGAACGGCGGCGGCTGGGTCTATCATCAGGCGAACGGGCAGGTTTCGATCGGGTTCGTCACCTGGCTCAGCTACACCAACCCTTATCTCTCGCCCTTCCAGGAAATGCAGCGCTGGAAGACCCACCCCGAAATCGCCGCGATCCTCAAAGGCGCCAAACGCGTCAGCTACGGCGCGCGTGCGATCAGCGACGGCGGCTTGCAGTCGATCCCCAAACTCGTCTTCCCCGGCGGCGCCTTGATCGGCGACAGCGCGGGCTTCCTCAACGTGCCGCGCATCAAGGGCACCCACACCGCGATGAAATCGGGGATGATGGCGGCGGACGCGGCGGTCGACGCGATCCTGTCGCAGCGCCAGCACGACGAGCTTTCCGCTTACCCCGCCGCGTTCGACAAAAGTTGGGTGAAGAAGGAACTCGGAGTCGTCCGCAACGCCTTGCCGCTGATGGTAAAGTTCGGCGACGTTCTCGGCTCCGGGTTGGCGGGCATCACGATGTGGGCGGAGCATCTCGGCTTGAAAATGCCCTTCACGATGAAGCATCACGCCAACCACGAAACGCTTTGGCGCAAGGATCAGGTCAAGCCGATCGCGTACCCCAAGCCCGACGGCGTCCTGACCTTCGACCGCCTCTCCTCGGTGTTCCTGTCGAACACCAATCACGAGGAGGATCAGCCGGTCCATCTGACGCTGAAAGACCCCGACGTCCCGGTCGAATACGATTTGCCGATGTATGACGAACCCGCGCAGCGTTACTGCCCCGCCGGCGTCTACGAGATCGTCGGCGAAGACGTCGGCGAGCCGAAATTCGTGATCAACGCGCAGAATTGCGTCCACTGCAAGACGTGCGACATCAAGGACCCGACGCAGAACATCAACTGGGTCGTGCCTGAAGGGGGGGGTGGTCCCAACTACCCGAACATGTAGCGCGCCGGGCAAGGCGCAGCGAAGCTGCGTCGCGCCTCAAGGCGCGCTCGGCCGGCGGCGCTCAAGCGCCGACCGACGGCGCGGCTTTGCCGCGCCGCGCTTGTGAAGGAACTCGATGAAGTGGTCATCACCGAACCCGCCCCCGCCAAGATCAACCTGGCGCTCCACGTCCGCCGCCGCCGCGCCGACGGCTATCACGACATCGAAACGCTGTTCGCCTTCTGCGCCGACGGCGACACCGTGACGGTCGCGCCCGCCGACACCGACAGATTTACCATCACCGGCCCGTTCGCGGCATCGCTAACCACCCAAACCGCGCTACCCCGGCGAAGGCCGGGGCCCAGTTGGGATCGTTCCGATGCTAAACCCCGGCACTCGCCGAACCGTCGCGAAGACGGGGCGTCTTCCGACAATCTGGTCATCCGTGCCGCCCGCGCCTTCACCACCCGCTTCGCCCCGCAAGCCCGCCACGCGATCACCCTCGACAAACACCTCCCCATCGCCTCGGGTATAGGCGGAGGTTCTGCCGACGCCGCCGCCACGCTGCGCGCGCTCGCCAAACTCCACGATATCCCCGCTGACGATGCCGCCCTCACCGAAATCGCCGCGACGCTCGGCGCCGATGTCCCCGCCTGCCTCCTCGGCCGCGCCGCGCTCGGCACCGGCAAGGGAGATTCGCTGATCCCGCTCGAAAGCCTCGCCGGCACGCCCGTGCTGCTCCTCAACCCCCCCGCCCCGATCTCGACCGCTGCGGTCTTCGCCGCCTGGGACGGCATCGATCGCGGCCCGATCCCCGAAGGCGCCTTGCTCGACCGCGCGGCAAAAGCGCGCAACGACCTCGAACTTCCCGCACGCGCGATCGCTCCTGCGATCACCGACGTACTCGCGTGGCTTGCAGCCTGCGACGGCGCGACGCTAACCCGCATGTCGGGTTCGGGCGCGACCTGCTTCGCGCTGTTCGGGGATGCTGCCGGGCGCGATCACGCAGCCGCTGCCGTCCCTGCGCGATGGTGGCATCTGGCGACACACTTGACGTAAACCCCAACGTCATGCCGGACGTGTTCCGGCATCCACCGCGCCGCGAATCTTCAACCCGATGATCTAGCTGGACGGTGGACCCCGGCACAGGGCCGGCGTGACGAAGTCCCGCGGGTTCCAGTAGGTTGCACCACCGAAGAGGATATCGAGCCGCAAAAAACTTCTAGTTCCCCTCTTGTTCCATAAGAACAAACGCGATACATGCCTCCAACAACGCGTTGAATGGTTCACGCGGTTGCTCTAGCGAACGGGGTTCTAAAATGGCCGCCAATTTGAAGGTGATCGATTCCGGCATGGCAATCGCACAGACAGACCGTCAGAAGGCGCTGGACGCCGCGCTCGCGCAGATCGACCGCGCCTTCGGCAAGGGCTCGGCGATGAAACTCGGCTCGAAAGAGACGATGAAGATCGATACTGTTTCGACCGGCAGTCTCGGGCTGGACATCGCGCTCGGCGTCGGCGGCTTGCCGCGTGGCCGCATCGTCGAAATCTACGGCCCCGAATCCTCGGGCAAGACGACGCTCGCACTTCACGCCATCGCCGAGGCGCAGAAGACCGGCGGAATGGCCGCGTTCGTCGATGCCGAACATGCGCTCGATCCGGTCTACGCCAAGAAGCTCGGGGTCGACATCGACGAACTGATCGTGTCGCAGCCCGACACCGGCGAGCAGGCGTTGGAGATCGTCGATACGCTCGTCCGTTCGAACGCGATCGATGTGCTGGTGATCGATTCGGTCGCCGCGCTCGTGCCGCGCGCGGAGATCGAAGGCGAGATGGGCGACAGCCACGTCGGCCTCCAGGCGCGGCTGATGAGCCAGGCGTTGCGCAAGCTCACCGGCACGATCAGCCGGTCGCGCTGTCTCGTCATCTTCATCAACCAGATTCGCATGAAGATCGGCGTGATGTACGGCTCGCCCGAAACCACCACCGGCGGTAACGCGCTCAAATTCTACGCCAGCGTCCGGCTCGACATCCGCCGCACCGGCTCGATCAAGGACCGCGACGAGGCGACCGGCAACACGACGCGCGTCAAGGTTGTCAAGAACAAGGTCGCGCCGCCGTTCAAACAGGTCGAATTCGACATCATGTTCGGTGAAGGCATCTCCAAACTCGGCGAGATCATCGATCTCGGCGTCAAGGCGGGTCTCGTCGAAAAGTCCGGCTCGTGGTTCAGCTACGACAGCGTCCGCATCGGCCAAGGCCGCGAGAACGCCAAATCGTTCCTGCGCGAAAATCCCGAAATGGCCGAACGTCTCGAAAAGGCTATCCGCGCGCGCACCGATGCGGTCGCCGAAGAGATGATGGTCGGGCCCATCGACGAAGACGATCTGTGATCGCGCATCGATTTTGAGCGACGGTTCCCCACCCCGTCGCTACGCTTGCAAAGGCCCGCCCGCGTGGTGGGCCTTTCGCACGTCGGGATGCCGGAAAAACATCGTTCTTGGTGTTACCTTCGTTACCTTTGGCGTGATGGATTGAGGGCGTTGCCGCAAATATCGTGAACGTCGCAGCACCGATGGAGGATATGATGACCGATATCACCGAATGGAGCGGCGCGGTCGGCGATGTCTGGGCGCGCGAATGGCGCCGCACCGACCGCAGCTTCGCCGCGATGTCCCCACACCTCGACGCCGCAATCCTCGCCGCCGCGCCGACCGACGATTTCCGCGCGGTCGATATCGGCTGCGGCGCCGGCGCGACCAGCCTCGCGCTCGCCGCCGCCCGCCCCGACGCGCACATCACCGGCGTCGATGTCTCACCGGGGCTCGTCGCGGTCGCCCAAGAACGGGCTGCTGCCCTCCCGAATCTCGATTTCCGGGTCGGTAACGCAACCGACGAGATCGCCGCGCTCGCCCCGGTCGATCTGTTCTACTCGCGGCACGGCGTCATGTTCTTCCCCGATCCGCGCGCGACCTTCGCAATGATCCGGACCGCAGCGGCGGCCGAAGCGCGTCTCGTCTTCTCCTGCTTTCGCGCCGTCTCGGAAAACGCCTGGGCAAGTGCGCTGATCTCGGCAGCGGGTAGCGACGTTCCGCCAGCGTCCTCTACCTACGAACCGGGCCCGTTCGCCCTCGCCGATCCCGAATTCGTCACCGCGATGCTCGGCGATGCCGGTTGGCGCGACGTCGCACACCAACCGATCGATTATCTCTACCGCGCAGGCGAAGGCGACGACCCCGTTACCGATGCGATCGAGTTCTTCCGCCGCATCGGCCCGACTGCCCGGATGCTGCGCACCGCCGACCCGGACGCGGTTCCGGCAATGCTCGACCGCCTCCGCGCTTTGCTCGAGTCGCGCCGCGACGGCAATGCCATCGACTTTCCCGCCGCCGCGTGGATATGGTCGGCGCGGGCCTGACCCGGGGCTAATCAGGAGAGCCGCATGACGATCGTCGTCCACCACCTCGAAAATTCGCGCTCGCAACGCATCCTGTGGATGCTCGAAGAACTTGTGCTGCCCTATGAGGTGAAGCGCTACGAACGGAACAAGGCGACGATGCTCGCCCCGCCCGAACTCAAGCGCGTCCACCCGCTCGGCAAGTCGCCGGTGATCGAGGATACCGACGACGCGAACCGCGTCGTCGCCGAAACCGGCGCGATCGTCGAATATCTCGTCGACAAGGCCGACGGGAAGCTCGGTGCCCCCGCCAATCGCGACGACGCGCTGCGCTACCGCTTCTGGCTCCATTACGCCGAGGGTTCGATGATGCCGCCGCTGCTTATCAAGCTCGTCCTCGGCCGCATCCCGATTCTCGGCAAACGCGCGCAGAAGCGCATCCAGCCGATGATCGACGTCCACCTCGATTTCGTCGAAGCCGAACTCGCCCAGCGCCCTTGGTTCGCAGGCGAAGCGATGACCGCCGCCGACGTGATGATGAGTTTCCCGCTCGAGGCCGCCCGCAGCCGCGCCGGCCTCGACGACTCGCGCCCGCACACGATGGCGTGGCTCGCCAAGGTCCACGCCCGCCCCGCCTATCAGGCCGGCCTCGCCGCTGGCGGACCGTACGCCTACGCCTGACCCCGCTACCGCCGCCGCTTGCGTTTCTTCTTGTCGGTCGCAGGAGGCGGCACGATGATATCGACCGCGGGCGCTTGCTGCACGAACCGGATCACCACCGGCTCGGTGATGCTGGGTTCCGCCGGAAAATCGCGCCGAGCCCGCGCGAACCGTCCGCGTGCCTTCGCCGCCCCCGGCTCGCTCGCGGTCACGCCGACCCAGCGCCAATGCCACGGCTCCCACTTCACATTCTGGCGATTGCTCACCGGAAACGACATCTCGAACCCGTATTTCGGCGCGTTCACGACGAGCCAGCGGAACGCCGGCGTCGCCGCCATGCACGCCTCGGCATCGGGGCAGCCCGACGACGGCCGGATCGCAAAGTCGATCGCATAGCCCGTCGCATGCTCGCTATGCCCCGGCGGCGCGACCGAGATCGCGCGGTCGGCGGCATCGCCGGTCGGCGTCTCGCGGCAGAACACGTCGGATTGCCGCGCGATCGAGCGGTGGCACGACAGCCCGCGCAACGTCCCCATCACCGCCGCATCCTGCGCCGCCGCCGCCAGCAGCCGCGTCAGATCGGGCACCAGATCGCGCCGGACGATGCACTGCCGTCCGATCCCGAATCCTTCCGGCGCTTCGACCAGTTCGTCGGGTGCGGCGTCGCCGTACGGCAGATGCCCGAACACCCGCCCGTCGGCGGCGATCGGCCCGGTCGTTCCGTCGCAAAGCTGCGCGGCGGCGGGGAACGGCGCGGCAAGTGCGGTCAGGCAGAGCAGGCGGCACAGCATCGCCCGTCGCTCTGGCATGTCCGCCCGCGCGGTGGCAAGGGCGGCGGCATGATCCAGGACCATGTGCTTTTCCTCGACGGCGAGGCGCTGGTGATCGACAAGCCCGCCGGCCTCCCGGTCGATCGCCCGCGCGACGGATCGATCAGTCTGGAGAACCATCTCTCGCACCTGACCTTCGGCTTCCGCCGCTGGCCGCACGCGGTCCACCGCCTCGACCGCGACACCAGCGGCTGCCTGCTCCTGTCCCGCAACCCGAAGGCGCACGCGCGGCTCCAGCAGGCATTCGAGTCGGGCACCGTCACCAAACGCTACATCGCGATCCTCGACGGCATCCCGCAAAACGACGGCGGCACGATCGATCTGCCGCTGGTCAAGATTTCCAGCGTCGAGGAAGGCTGGCGAATGACCGGCGACTCGAACGGCAAATCCGCGCGCACCGACTGGCGTGTGATCCGAACGCAAGACGGCCGCGCGCTCGCCGAGTTCCGGCCCGAGACCGGCCGCACGCACCAGATCCGCGTTCATGCGCTCGAAGGTGTCGGCGTCCCCGTCCTCGGCGATCCGACCTATGGCAAAGCGAGCCCGGACGGCATGATGCTCCACGCCGCCGCGCTGTCGGTGCCGCGCCCCGGCAAGCCCGATGTCGCCGCCGAGGCGCCATGGCCAGAGCGTTTCACCGCGATCGGCTTCGGCGATGGTTGATGTTCCAACCGAAGCGATCGAGGAGAAGTTTCTCGCCGCGACCGGGCCGGGTGGGCAGAACGTCAACAAGGTCGCGACCGCCTGCCAATTGCGCGTCGATGTCTACCGGCTTGGCCTGTCGCCCGACACGTTCCGGCGCCTGAAGACACTCGCCGGTCGCCGCCTCACCGACGGCGGCGTGCTGGTGATCGTCGCGCGCCGCTACCGGACGCAGGAATCCAATCGCGCCGACGCCCGCGCCCGGCTCGCCGAGCTGCTCGCTAAGGCGGAGGAACGCGAAGCGCGCCGCGTGAAGACCAAACCGTCGAAAGCGGCGAGGGCACGACGTGTCGATGCCAAGAAGGAACGCAGCACGGTGAAGGCGGGACGCGGCCGCGTCTCGCTCGATTGAGAACACCGGATGTATCAGTTCGAGATCACCGCCGGCGACAAAGCCGAACTCTACCGCGATCTGCATCGGGCCATGGATTCGCTGACCGCCGATGAACCCGACGCCGTCGCCAACATGGCGAACGCGGCGGCGTTGTTGTGGCAATACCTGCCCGACATAAACTGGGCGGGTTTCTATCGGCTGGTCGATGGTGAACTCGTGGTCGGCCCGTTCCAGGGCAAGCCCGCGTGCATCCGCATCGCGATCGGTGACGGCGTCTGCGGGGCAGCGGCTGCGACCCTCACGACGCAGGTCGTCGCGGACGTCAACGCTTTCCCTGGCCACATCGCCTGCGATGCCAACAGTGCCGCCGAACTCGTCGTGCCGATCGTCGAAGGCGATCGCCTGATCGCGGTGCTCGATCTCGACAGCCCGACCGTCGGCCGCTTCGACGTTGCGGATCGCGCCGGGTGCGAGGCGCTCGCCAAGCTGTTGGCGACGCGAATCAATTGATCCAGATCGGGACACTCGTTCGGCTGGCGACTCCGTTCGGGCGATGGTAAGCAACCCGTATAGCAAGCGAGCGTTCGCGCTCGGCACTCTACGGGAGACTGATCGATGCGGACCTTGTTGATGGCAACCGCCGCGCTGTCGATGACGGCGACCGGAGCGTCTGCGCAACGCGTCGTGCGCGCCGGACCCGCAGCGATGCACCCGGCGCCGGCGATGCAGACGCCGCGGGCGGCTCCAGCCAGAACGTCGGGCAATTGGGGTCATGGTCCGTCGCACGGGCAGGGCTGGGGCGGGCATGGGTCCAATCCCGGTCATGGCTGGAATGGGCACGGCCCGAAACCCGGACATGGTTGGGGCGGTGGCAATCATCCGAAACCGCCGCGTTGGGGCGGACATGTTGGGGGGCGCTGGTGGGGAGGCTGGCGTGCACCGGGCGGCTGGGGTGCCTACCGCCGCCCGGTGCGGGGTTTCATCCTGCCGAGCTACTGGCTCTCGTCGAACTGGTACGTCAACGATTGGGGGAGTTACGGCTTGCCCGCCCCGCAGTCAGGGTATAATTGGTCGCGCTATTACGACGACGCGGTGCTGATCGACGGTCGCGGCTCGGTCTACGACACGATCGGTGGCGTGAACTGGGACGGCTCCGACGATGCCGGGACCGATTACGCTTACGACGACGGTCAGGGCGGCTATGGCCAGGACTACGCCGAGGGCGGCTACGACGAAGGCCGGGACGCACAACCGGGTACGCCCTACGGTGCGGGTTATCCCCCGCCGATCCCGCGCGGAGCGCCGCCGCCGCCGCATGGCGCCCCTCCGCCGCCGCCACACGGTGCGGGCTATCCGCCTCCGCCGCCGCCACGTCCGCCACGAGGCGGACCGGTTGTGGTGCAATCGCCCGGCTATTACGCCAACGGCTATTATTATCCCGGCGCCACGATCACCACGGTCACGGTCACAACCACGCCGGTGGTCACGACGACCACCGAGGTTTTCGAGGACAGCGTGACGTATACACCGCGCCCCACACATCGGAAGTGGCGGCGCCACCGGACGTGGCACGCCAAGCCCAAGCCGAAGTGTATTTGCCGCTGACCTGCTAAGAGTCTGTTTGAAAACTCGCGAGAGAGCGAGTTTTAAGGCCGCATCAGCCCGCTTTCAAACAGACTCTAAGGCTTTCCGGCGAGTTGTGCCTGCCGCTGGCCGATGATCTTGGCCAGCCAGGTCACGAACCGATCGACATGCGGCAGCGCCCGCGTGTCGCGGTGCGTCGATAGCCAAAACGATCGCTGGATCGAAACCGTGGGTACGACCGCCACGAGGTCGCCGTCCGAATCGCCGATGAAGCACGGGAGCACGCCGACCCCCGCGCCTGCCGCGATCATCCGATATTGCGCGTTGATGCTGCTCGATCGCAGCGTCGGTTCGACGCCCGGCGCGATGTCCTCGATATAATGCAGTTCGGGCGCGTAGATGAAATCGGGAATGTAGCCGACCAGCGGATGCGCGCGCAGGTCTTCCGCACGCGTGATCGGGCCGTTTCGGTCGAGCCAGGTGCGGCTGGCGTATAGCCGGAGTCGGTAATCGCTCAGCTTGCGGGTGATGAGCGGCCCTTTGCGCGGACGCGCCAGCAGGATCGCGACATCGGTTTCGCGTTTAGACGGGCTGAGAAAGCCGCTGGTCGCGACGAGATCGATCTGGAGGTTCGGATTTTCGCGCGCGAACCCCGCGATGTGATGCGCGATGAACCATGTACCGAAGCCCTCGGTCGCGCTGACGCGAAGCACCGCGCCGGGCGCTTCGGCCGGGCCGCCAAGGCCAGCGGCGGCGCTTTCGATCGCCGCGGCATGGTCGAGCAGGCGCCGGCCCGCGGCGGTCAGTTTCGGGCCGGTACGGTGACGTTCGAGCAAAACCTGCCCGACATCGTGTTCGAGGCGCTGGAGCCGCCGCCCCACCGTCGTCGCGTCCATGCCGAGGTCGCTCGCGGCGCGCGCAATGAGGCCGCGCCGCGCGACGGCAAGGAAAACGCGCAGGTCGTCCCAGTTCATAAGGCTGCATTATTGCAGGTCTGGGCTGCGCGTCGAGGGGTTGTGCGCGCGCGCGCGAAACCCGATGTCCGCTACGATAACGAGAGGATTTCAAGCCATGCGGACCATCGACCATTTCATCGTCGGCCATTCGGGCGGCGGGGGCGGCGGACGCTCGGGCGATGTGTTCGATCCCAACACCGGCCAGGTTCAGGCGTCGGTCACACTCGGCACCAAGGCCGATCTCGACCGCGCAGTGGCCGCCGCGCAAAAGGCGCAACCGGGTTGGGCGGCGACGAACCCGCAGCGCCGGGCGCGCGTGATGTTCGATTTCAAGCGCGTCGTCGAGGCGAACATGGAGGAACTCGCGCACATGCTGAGTTCCGAACATGGCAAGGTGATCGCCGATTCGCGCGGAGACGTGCAGCGCGGGCTCGAGGTTATCGAATTCTGCTGCGGTATCCCGCACGTCCTGAAGGGTGAATATACCCAAGGCGCCGGTCCGGGAATCGACGTGTATTCGATGCGCCAGCCGCTCGGCATCGGTGCCGGCATCACCCCGTTCAACTTCCCGGCAATGATCCCGATGTGGATGTTCGGCGTCGCCATCGCGGTCGGCAACGCCTTTATCCTGAAACCGTCCGAGCGAGACCCTAGCGTCCCGCTGCGCCTTGCCGAGCTGATGCTTGAGGCGGGCGCGCCGGAGGGCATCCTGCAATGCGTCCACGGCGACAAGGAAATGGTCGACGCGATCCTCGATCATCCCGCGATCAGCGCGGTCAGCTTCGTCGGCTCGTCGGATATCGCGCATTACGTCTACAAACGTGGCGTCGAGAACGGCAAGCGCGTCCAGGCGATGGGCGGCGCCAAGAACCACGGCGTGGTGATGCCCGATGCCGATCTCGACCAGGTCGTCGCCGATCTGTCGGGCGCGGCGTTTGGCTCCGCGGGTGAGCGCTGCATGGCGCTCCCCGTCGTCGTGCCGGTTGGCGACAAGACCGCCGACGCCCTGCGCGAGAAATTGCTTCCCGCCATCGACGCGCTTCGTGTCGGCGTGTCGACCGACAACGATGCACATTACGGTCCGGTGGTCAACGCCGCGCATAAAAAGCGCGTCGAGGACTGGATTCAGACAGGCGTCGACGAAGGCGCAGAACTCGTCGTCGACGGGCGTGGGTTCAAGCTCCAGGGGCATGAGGAAGGCTTCTTCGTCGGCCCGAGTCTGTTCGACCACGTCACAACGTCCATGCAGTCGTATAAGGAGGAAATCTTCGGCCCCGTCCTCCAGATCGTGCGCGCGAAGGATTTCGAGGAGGCGGTGCGGCTGCCGAGCGATCACCAATACGGCAACGGCGTCGCGATCTTCACCCGCAACGGCCACGCCGCGCGCGAATTTGCCGCACGCGTCAACGTCGGCATGGTCGGCATCAACGTGCCGATCCCCGTGCCGGTCGCGTATCACACCTTCGGCGGCTGGAAACGCAGCGCGTTCGGCGACACCAACCAGCACGGCATGGAGGGCGTGAAATTCTGGACCAAGGTCAAGACGATCACCCAACGCTGGCCCGATGGCGGTGTCGGCGATGGCGCGAACGCCTTCGTCATCCCGACGATGGGGTGAACGTGACAGTGCGCGCTGCGTCGGTTAGATCGAAGGAGTGACCCACCAATTCGATACACAAGCGTTCGTGCGCCGAATGGAAGCGGCCGGGATGGCGCGCGCGGTGGCGGAAGAGTTGGCAAACGCGCTCGGGTCTGTGGTGCTCGACGGTCTCAGCACACGGCGCGATGTCGAGGAGAGCGCTGGCCGGCTAGAGGGCCAGTTGCGCGAGACCGAACTACGGGTGCGCCAGGAATTGCGGGAGTTGGAGTTGCGCGTGACGGTTCGGCTGGGGGCGATGCTGGCAGGGTCGACCGCGCTGACGGTAGCCTTTCTCGGTGCGTTCATAACCTTTAGGTGAGCGGTGCGGCGCACATCGTCGTCCGGATAGGGCGACGGGCCGATCGGCTCTTTGGCGGAATTCTATGATCAACCAATTCGACCTCACCGATGAGCAGCGCGAGATCCAGGAACTCGCTCGGCGGTTCACCGCCGATCGCATCACCCCCAACGCCGCGGAGTGGGACGAGAAGCATGTCTTCCCGCGCGACACGATCAAGGAAGCCGCCGAACTTGGATTCGCCGCGATCTACGTCAGCGAGGAAGCGGGCGGCATCGCGCTCGGGCGGCTCGAGGCGGCGCTGATCATGGAGGCGATGTCCTACGGCTGCCCAGCGACATCGGCTTTCATCAGCATCCACAACATGGCGTCGTGGATGATCGACCGGTTCGGATCGCAGACGGTCAAGGACAAATACCTGCCGAGCCTCGTCACGATGGACCGGATCGCGAGCTATTGCCTGACCGAGCCGTCCTCGGGTTCCGATGCCGCCGCGCTCAAGACCAAGGCGGTCAGGGACGGCGACCATTTTGTCGTCTCCGGCTCGAAACAGTTCATCAGCGGCGCGGGCGAAAACGAGGTCTATGTCTGCATGGTCCGCACCGGCCCAAATACTCCAGAAGGCCAAGGCCCCAAGGGCATTTCGTGCATGGTGATCGAAAAGGACATGCCCGGCGTCAGCTTCGGCGCGAACGAACGCAAGCTCGGCTGGCACGCACAGCCGACCGCGCAGGTGATCTTCGACAACGTCCGCATTCCCGCCGCAAACCTTGTCGGCGCGGAAGGCGAGGGCTTTCGCATCGCGATGATGGGATTGGACGGCGGACGCCTCAACATCGGTGCGTGTTCGCTCGGCGGCGCGCAACGCTGCATCGACGAGGCGATCGCCTACACCAAGGATCGCCAGCAATTCGGCAAACCCATCAGCGATTTCCAAAACACCCAGTTCATGCTTGCCGACATGGCGACCGAGTTGGAGGCGGCGCGCTACCTGCTCTATGTCGCCGCCGCCAAGGTCACCGCCAACGCCCCCGACAGGACGAAATTCGCGGCAATGGCGAAGCGGCTCGCGACCGATACCGGATCGTCGGTGGTCGATCGCGCGCTCCAACTGCACGGCGGCTACGGCTATCTGATGGACTATCCGATCGAGCGTTTCTGGCGCGACCTGCGGGTCCACTCGATCCTCGAAGGCACTAATCAGGTGATGCGAATGATCGTCGGCCGGGAGTTGACGCGCCAGTGAGCGATATTGTCACCGAAACCCCGGCGATGACGACGCTATGGCAATCGGCGCTGACCAATGTGTCGAAGGCGATGGTGACTGCGGCGCAGACCAAGCCGAAGCTGTCGTCGACGCGGCCGTTCGATCCGTTAGCGCTGATGCGGACGATGGGCGAGTTCGCGGGTGGCTTCGCGGCGCGTCCGCAGGATCTGCTCGAGGTCCAGATGCAGGCCGCGCGCGAATGGGGCGAGTTCTGGACCGCGGCGTGGATGCCGCCGAAGGAGGACGCGCCCAAATTGCGCGACCGCCGCTTCGCCGCGAAGGGATGGGAGGAGCAGCCGTACCGCACGTTGCGGGACGCGTACCTTCTAGCCTCGAAGCAACTTCACGCGGTGGTCGGCGCCGGGAGCGGCGACACGCCCAATCGCGCGATGATGAATTTCCTCGCCGACCAGTATCTGAACGCGATCGCCCCGACGAATTTCGCGATGACCAACCCTGAGGTGGTCAAGCGCACCGTGGAAACCGGCGGCGCCAACCTCGCACAGGGTTTCGCGAACCTCATCGAGGATGTCAGCGCCGGAAAGGGCATCGTCCGCCGCCGCACCGATCCCGACGCCTTCGTGAAGGGCAAGACGATCGCAGCGACGCCGGGCAGCGTCGTCTTCCAGAACCATCTATTCCAGTTGATCCAATACGATCCCGCGACGCCCGACGTCGCCGCCGAGCCATTGCTGTACGTCCCGCCGCTGGTGAACAAATTCTACATGATTGATCTCCAGGCCAAATCGAGCCTGGTGAAATGGCTGGTCGATCAGGGTCGGACGGTTTTCGTCGTTTCGTGGATCAATCCCGACGAGAGCCACCGCGACTGCGGCGTCGAGGATTATGTGTTCGACGGCATCGTCACCGCGATCGACGAGGCGCGCGCGCGGAGCGGTGCGGAAACAATCGACCTGTTCAGCTTCTGCCTCGGTGGCACACTCGTCGCGGTGACGCTTGCGTATCTCACCGCGAAGAAACGCGCGGGCGAGGTCAATACCGCGACGTTGATCGGATCGATGGTCGATTTCGCGGACATGCGCGACTGGGCGGCGTTCGTCCATGAAGGCCATCTCGATGCGCTCGAGGATCACCTCGCCAAGCGTGGTTTCATCGACTCGACCGAGTTGCAGCAATTGTTCGCCGCGGTCCGGTCGAACGACCTGATCTGGTCGTCGGTGATCAATCACTATTTGCTCGACAAGCCCGCGCCGCCGAGCGACCTGCTCTATTGGTTCGAGGATGGCGCGCGTATTCCGCAGGCGTTCCTGAAATCGTACAATCGTGGCCTGCTGTTCGCCAACGCGCTGAAGCCGGGGACCGGGTTCGAGGTCGGCGGTGTTGCGGTCGATCTGGCGACGGTGAAGACGCCGGTCACCGTCATCGCGCTCAAGGACGACCACGTCTCCGCGTGGGAAGCGGTGTACGACGGGACCAAGCTGTTCGGCGGTCCGGTGACTTATATCCTAGGCGGCTCGGGTCACAACGCGGGCGTCATCAATCCGCCCGCCGCCAACAAGCATGGCTATTGGACCAGCCCGGCGCGCCCCGAAAGCGCGCGCGAATGGTTCAACGGCGCGACAAAACACGAAGGCTCATGGTGGCCCGCCTGGGACGCGTGGCTGACCGAACACGCCTCGGGCAAGCGCGTCGCCCCGCGCATTCCCGCCGACGCGATCGAGCCTGCCCCTGGCTCCTACGTTTCCATTACGCATTGAGGCCGAGCTTGAACTTCATCACCACCGACGACGCGCTGACTTTCGCCGACGGGTGCGCCGGCCGCATCCGGCTCGATCGTCCCAAGGCGCTGCACTCGCTGAACCTTGCGATGGTGCGTGCGATGACCCGCGCATTGCTCGACTGGCGCGACGACGACGACGTGCGCATCGTCCTGATCGACCACGCATCGGGCCGCGGTTTCTGCGCGGGTGGCGACGTTGTCGCGATCGCGAAGGACGTGCCCGACGGCGGCACGGTCGGACGCGATTTCTTTTTCGAGGAATATCGACTCAACCATCTGATGTACACGTATCCGAAGCCCGGCGTCGTATTCATGGACGGCATCGTGATGGGCGGCGGCGTCGGCATTTCGTGCCCGTGCCGTTATCGCGTCGTCACCGAACGCACCGTCTTCGCGATGCCCGAAACGACGATCGGGCTGTTTCCCGATGTCGGCGGTGGACGCTATCTGTCGCGGTTGCGCGGGCGGAGCGCGCAATACCTCGCGTTGACGGGCGCGCGCCTCGATGGCGCCGATTGTATCGCCTTGGGCCTCGCTAATTTCTACGTGCCAAGTGAGCGGCTCGAAGACGTGAAGGCGGAAATCTGCGCCGCTCCTGAAAAAGCCGAGTCGATTCTCGCCGGTGCCGCCGAAGCGCCGCCGATTGCGAAGATCACCGATCAGCTCGCGGACATCGACCGCCTGTTCGCGTCGGACGATTTCGACGCGATCGTCGCCGCGCTCGAAGCCGATGGCGGCGAATGGGCGAAAGGCGTTCGCGACCTGCTCGGTGGACGTTCGCCCTCCGCTTGCAAGATTTCGCTCAGAATGCTCGTCGAAAGCCCGCGCCACCTGCATTTCGTCGATGAGATGCGGATGGAATATGCGATCGTGACACGGATGTATCGCGCGCACGACTTCACCGAGGGGGTGCGGGCGTTGCTGATCGCGAAGAACGGCGCGCCCGATTGGTCGCCGCCGACTCCCGCCGAAGTAACCCCGGCGATGGTTGATACCTATTTTCAGCCGCTCCCCGCCGACGAGGCCTGGACGCCGCTGCCGCCCAATGCGCGAGGAAACTGACATGGCCTACGAAACCCTGCTCGTCGAAAAACGCGATCGCGTCACACTGATCACGCTCAACCGTCCGCAGGCGCTGAACGCGCTCAACAATCAGGTGCTCGGCGAACTTGTCGCGGCGTCGCAGGCGTTCGATGCCGACGATGGACAGGGTTGCGCGGTTCTGACGGGCAGCGAAAAGGCATTCGCCGCGGGCGCCGACATCAAGGAAATGCAGCCGCAATCGTTCGGCGACATGTACGGCGACAATTATTTCGCGGGGTGGGAGATGTTCACCCGCACCCGCAAGCCGGTAATTGCGGCGGTGGCGGGTTTCGCGCTCGGCGGCGGCTGCGAACTGGCGATGATGTGCGACTTCATCCTCGCGGCCGACACCGCGAAGTTCGGCCAGCCCGAGGTCAAGCTCGCGGTCGCCCCCGGCATGGGCGGATCGCAGCGGCTGACGCGCGCGGTCGGCAAGGCCAAGGCGATGGAGATGTGCCTGACCGGCCGGATGATGGATGCCGAGGAAGCCGAGCGCGCCGGCCTTGTGTCGCGCATCGTCCCAGCCGCGACCCTTGTCGACGAAGCGGTGAAGACTGCCGCCACGATCGCCGGCATGGCACCGCTGGCGGTGCTGGCGAACAAGGAAATGGTCAATGCGGCGTTCGAGACGATGTTGGGGCAGGGCGTTCAGTTTGAGCGTCGGCTGTTCCACGGTCTTTTCGGCACCGAGGATCAGAAGGAAGGCATGACTGCGTTCGTCGAGAAACGGGCGGGGAAATGGGTGGGGAAATAGTTTGTGTGCTCCCGCGAAGGTGTGAGCACAGTCTGGGTCCCCGCCTTCGCGGGGACACAAGGAGAGAATGAATGGCACGCGTCGGTTTCATCGGGCTTGGTAATATGGGCGGCGGGATGGCCGCGAATCTCGCGAAGAAGGGGCATGACGTCCGCGCCTTCGATCTGTCCGACGATGCGCTGGCGAAAGCCAAAGCGGCGGGCTGCCTGCCGGTCGATTCCGCCGCTGAAGCCGCCGACGGCGCCGAGGCGATCGTCACGATGCTGCCCGCGGGCAAGCATGTCGAGCAAGTCTATAGCGAGAGCCTGTACGGCAACACCAGCCCGTCGGCGATCCTGATCGATTGCTCGACCATCGACGTCACCACCGCCAAGCGCGTCGCCGAAGCCGCGCAGGCCAAGGGCCTGACCGCGGTCGATGCGCCGGTTTCGGGCGGGATCGGCGCCGCGAATGCGGGGACGCTGACCTTCATGGTCGGCGGTTCGGCCGAGGGCTTCGACCGCGCCGAGCCGTTCCTCGCCGACATGGGCAAGGCGGTGATCCATGCGGGCGATAACGGGACGGGACAGGCGGCCAAGATGTGCAACAACCTGATTCTCGCCGCCACGATGATCGCGACGTGCGAGTCTTTCGTGCTGGCGGAGAAGCTGGGACTCGATCAGCAAATTTTCTACGACATTGCCAGTAAGGCGACAGGCCAAAGCTGGTCGATGACCACCTATTGCCCGGTCCCCGGCGTCGGCCCCGAGAGTCCGGCGGACAACGACTATCAGGGCGGCTTCGCGGCGGCGCTGATGCTGAAGGATTTGCGGCTGGCGATGGAGGCAGCGGAGCAGGCGGGGGCTGACACGCCGATGGGCACCAAGGCGCGCGAATTGTACGAAGCTTACGCCGATGCGGGCAATGGTGGGAGCGATTTCTCGGGGATCATTCGGACGCTCAGATAGGCATTCATCCGTTCGTTTCTCGACTACGCTCGAAACGAACGGGTTTCTATTTTCGCGGTGCCCGCCCGGCAAAGGTCACGAGGCTCTCCGCCCCATCCGCGCCGATTGCGGACACGCCGATGAAATTGTCGTCGACCGATACCTCTCTGAGCAATGTCTTCGTCGCTCCGGTCACCGTGCGCGCGTCGGTCCAGTCCTGCTTGTCGTTGCGCCGCCAGCGGACCTTGTAGGCGGTCGCGCCCGGCACCGGCTTCCACGTAACCGTCGTATCCCGGCTTAATTCGCCTGACACGCTCACCCCTCCTGGAGCGGCAGGCGCCTTCGCCAGCCGGGCCAGCGTTGCGACATTGATCGCGGTCACCTTCGCCAGATAGGCGAAGTCCATCCCTTCGACGGTGTCGCCGTAGACCACACCGTTCTCGGTCCGCAGATTCTGATGCTGCCGATCCCAATTCTCCGCGCCGACGGTAAAACGCACCGCCGGATACCCCTCACGCAGGAATGGCTCATGATCGCCGCCGCGCCCGAAGCGATCGGGCCGCCGATCGACGAACGCGTCGAATTTGCCCGGCAGCGCATCGGCGATGCCATCGATTGCCTTGGCCAACGCGCGACTTGGGCCGTCGTCCTCGCCGCCGATCGCGCGGCGCTCCATCGCCTCGGCGAGACTGTCGTCGGAGCGGATGCCTTCGGAGAAAACGCGCACCCGATCCGCGACCTTTAGCCCGCCCTGGCCGATCGAATTGCCGACGATGTCGTTGTTGAGCATCGCATCAACCTGCCAGCCGCGGGCCTTGGCGGTCTCGGCGAGCAGGGTCGATCCCCACAGGCCCTGTTCCTCGCCCGAAAACGCGACATAGACGATGTTCGCCGCGAACTTCTCCTTCGACAGGATGCGCGCCGCCTCCAGCACCAGCGCGACGCCCGATCCGTCGTCGTTGGCGCCGGGCGCGTCGGAGGTCGCGTCAAGCACGTCGGTGACGCGGCTGTCGATATGCCCGCCGACGATGGCGTAGCGGTTCGGATCGGTGCCTTTCTGGATCGCGACGACATCCTCGATCATCACCCCGTCGGGCGCGCGCGGCCCGACGAAGCGGCGCGACATCCGTTCGACGCTGATGCAGCCGCCGCAGTCTTTCGAAAGCGCCGCGAATTGCGCCGCCGTCCACGTCCGCGCCGCGCCGATCCCGCGCTTCGGATCGGTCGTCGACGACAGCGAATTGCGCGTCCCGAACGAGACGAGCGACTCGACCGTCGATTTGAGGCGCGCGGGCGACGGGGCCTCGCGCGCGGCGGCGGGGGTTGCAATGAGGAGCGAAGCGAGGAGGAGGATGTGCATAGCGCCACTGTGACAGCGTGGCGGCGTTAGCTCAACCGGTCGATCGCTTCGCGGTCCAGGCTGCCGGGGATGATCATCAACGGCACCGTCAGCGATCCCGCGTCGGTGCCCGCGAAATGCGTGACGAGCGGCCCTGGCGCGCCGCTTGCCGCCGCGCTCAGCACCAGCGCAGCGATATCCGGATTGGCCTCGATGATCTCGCGGATGATTTTCGGGCCATCGCCGAGGCGCACCGTGATCGATGGGCGCAGACCCGATTCCTCGATCAGCGCGCCGGCGGCTTTGGCCACGAGTCCCTCGGCGTGAAGCCGCGCCTCGTCTTCGATCGTCGCCTGGACGCCGCCGAACGCGATGAACTCCTGCTGCGGGATCAGCGCGAGGATTTCGACGCCGCCGCCGGTCTTCACCGCACGGCGCGCCGCAAAGCGCAGCGCGATCTCCGCCTCGGGGCTCTCGTCGATCACCGTCAGATAGATGCGCATGACGCGAACCTGCCGCGAACCGGCCGCCTGTGCAAGTCGCCGGGGTTGACCGTGCGCGGGCGTGGCGCGAGAGACTGTGCCGCAACGGAACGTCGCCGAGGGACTTCATGCCGATCGAGATCAAGATGCCCGCGCTCTCCCCGACGATGGAGGAAGGCTCGCTGGCGAAATGGCTGGTGAAGGAGGGCGACACCGTCAAGTCGGGCGACCTGCTGGCCGAGATCGAAACCGACAAGGCGACGATGGAATTCGAGGCGGTCGATGAGGGAACGATCGCGAAAATCGTCGTCGCCGAAGGCAGCGACAATGTGAAGGTTGGCGCGGTGATCGCTGTCCTTGCCGAAGAGGGGGAGGATGCCGGGGCAGCGGCCAAGGCTCCCGCGAAGAAAGAGCCGGCGACGGAAGAGAAGAAGGCCGAGCCGGACAGCCCCGAGGACACGAAAGTCGAGACTCCGCCTAAGGCTGAAGCGAAGCCCGAAAAGAAGGCTGAGGCGTCGGCCACGCCCAATGGTGAACGAGTTAAGGCAAGCCCACTCGCGCGGCGCATCGCGGCCGAGAAGGGCGTAGATCTCGCTTCGGTGACCGGCAGTGGCCCGAACGGTCGCGTCGTGAAGGCCGATGTCGAGGATGCCAAACCCGATTCGGCGTCTCCCAAAGCCAAAGCTCAAGCCGCGGTGCCGACGTCCATAGCCAAACCCGCGGCGATTCCCGATATCCCGCACGAGGCGACCAAGCTCTCGAACATCCGCAAGACGATCGCGCGGCGTCTCACCGAATCGAAACAGACGGTGCCGCACATCTATCTCACCGTCGATGTCCGCCTCGACAAGCTGCTCAAGTTGCGCAGCGAACTTAACGCGGGCCTCGAAGCGCGCGGCGTCAAGCTGTCGGTCAACGACCTGCTGATCAAGGCGCTCGCGGTGGCGCTGATGCAGGTGCCCAAGTGCAATGTGATGTTCACGCCGGACCAACTCATCTGTTTCCAGCGCGCCGACATCTCGGTCGCGGTTTCGACGCCGTCTGGGCTCATCACGCCGATCATATCGGGCGCCGATACGGCGTCCCTTTCCAGCATTTCGACGCGGATGAAGGACCTCGCGGCGCGCGCGCGCGACGGCAAGTTGCAGCCCGACGAATATCAGGGCGGCACCGCCTCGATTTCGAACATGGGGATGTACGGCATCAAGCAGTTCGACGCGGTGATCAATCCACCGCAGGGCATGATCCTCGCGGTCGGCGCGGGTGAGAAGCGGCCATACGTCATCGACGATGCGCTCGGCGTCGCGACGGTGATATCGGCGACCGGCAGCTTCGATCACCGTGCGATCGATGGGGCCGACGGGGCGGAACTGATGCAGGCGTTCAAGACGCTGGTCGAGGCGCCGCTCGCGATGCTGGCGTGACATGCGCTACGCCCGCATTCTCGCCGAACTGCTCCATTTGACGGCAGGCATCGTCGCGATCGCCGCGATGTTCGGCGCGGCGGCGTGGGCCTATCCGCAGGGTCATTCCACGATCTGGGCTGTCGGCTATGTAACCATGGCGGTGATCGTCGGGTTGAGTATACCCCGGTTCCGCTCTGCGTGGTCGGTGGATCACGCCGCGCAATGAGGAAATAATAACGTGCCTGATACCTACGATCTCGTCATTCTCGGTTCCGGTCCCGGCGGTTATGTCGCCGCGATCCGCGCAGCGCAACTCGGGCTCAAGACCGCGATCGTCGAGCGTGAGCGATTGGGCGGCATCTGCCTCAACTGGGGCTGCATCCCGACCAAGGCGCTGCTCCGCACGTCGGAGATCTATCATTACCTGCAACACGCCGCGGATTACGGGCTGAAGGCGGAGAACGTCGGGTTCGATCTGGGGAAGGTCGTCGAGCGATCGCGCAAAGTCGCGGGGCAGCTCAATGCCGGCGTCAAAGGCTTGATGAAGAAGAACAAGGTCCAGGTCTACGAAGGCGTCGGCGCTTTGACGGGCCAAAAAACCGACAAGACTCGAAAGCTGTCGGTCAAACAGGGCGACAAGACGACCGAACTCGAAGCGAAACACGTCATCGTCGCGACGGGCGCGCGGGCGCGCGATTTGCCGTTCGCGAAGGCCGACGGCAAACGCATCTGGACCTATCGCCACGCGATGGTGCCCGAGGAGATGCCATCGAAGCTGCTGGTCATCGGATCGGGCGCGATCGGCGTCGAATTCGCAAGCTTCTACAGCGACATGGGCGCCGACGTGACGATCGTGGAAATGCTGCCGCGCATCTTGCCGGTCGAGGACGAGGAGGTCTCCGTCTTCATGGACAAGGCGCTGACCAAACAGGGGATCAAGATCGTCACCGGCGCGGGCGTCGAGAAGATCGAAACCTCGGCCAAATCCGCCAAGGCGACGATCAAGGACAAGGATGGCAAGTCCACGAGCGAGGAATACAGTCACATCGTCGTCGCGATCGGCATTGTACCCAACACCGAGGATATCGGTTTGGAGAAGCTTGGCGTCGCGACCGAGAAGGGCCATATCAAAGTGGACGGCTATGCCCGAACCAACGTCGAGGGCATCTACGCCATCGGCGACGTCACCGGTGCGCCGTGGCTGGCGCACAAGGCGAGCCACGAGGGCGTCGTCTGCGTCGAGGCGATCGCGGGCGAAAAACCGCATCCGTTCGAAACGTGGAACATCCCCGGCTGCACGTATTCACGTCCGCAGGTCGCTTCAGTCGGGCTGACGGAGGCGAAAGCCAAGGAAGCTGGCCACGACCTCAAAGTCGGCAAATTCCCGTTTATAGGCAACGGCAAGGCGATCGCGCTCGGCGAGGCGGAGGGGTTCGTAAAGACGGTGTTCGATGCGAAGACCGGCGAATTGCTCGGCGCGCACATGGTCGGCGCGGAGGTGACCGAACTGATCCAGGGTTATGTCGTCGCGCGGCAATTGGAGACCACCGAAGCCGAGTTGATGGACACCGTCTTCGCGCACCCGACGCTCAGCGAGATGATGCACGAAAGTGTCCTCGGCGCCTACGCACGGGCGATCCACATCTGACGAGAAAAACCCCGCCGGATCGGGTCCGGCGGGGCGAGTAAGCGTTACGCGACCGAGTCGAGCTTGGCGTGGCTCCCGGCCTCGTCGGGGCGGATCGTTCCGCCGAACAGCATCTTCATCTTGCCGCCAAGCGAAACGTCGGTCTCCCATAATTCGGCGCTGTCGATATCGAAGCGCAGCAAGGTCGCATCCGCCTTGCCGTTCGGAAACCATGCCTCGGCCTGCTTGTTCCAGAGCTTGTCGATCTGCGCCGGGTCCGAATCCCGCGCCACCATGCCCGACAGACACGCAAAGAAGTCATGCCCCTTCGCCGAGAATTGCGCCATCGCCTTGCCACCCTTCGCGACGCGATTGTCGGGACCGGAAAAGAAATAGAGCGTATTCGGCCGATCGTCGTCGATCTGCGCGGTCATCGGTTCGGAATGCTCATGGTCGCTTTCGAGACCGATCATGATGAACGGACTCGATTTGAGTTTGTCGAGAAATTTCTCGGCGACTTCCTGCGGGGTGTGATCGGCCATATTCGAAATCTCCTGGTTGCTTACCGGGAGAACGAGAGGGACGGGTGTTGGTTGCGTCAGATCACTGCGCGTTGACGGCGGTAACGATCTTCAGAATCAATGTTATGAGCGGCGTCGGCGGCAATTTCGCCGTCATACAGAAAGGCGAATCAATGTCTCTTGCCGATCTGTGCCTGTTTCTAGGCGCTTTGTTTGCCTTCGCGACCTTGGTCGTAAAGGTGATCGAGGTCAGCCGGAAGTAGGGACACGGGCGGGGTCAGGTCTAGCAGCCGGGCCCCAAACGCGATTGAGCCCCGGTCGCTAGCACAACCGGGGCTCACAGAAAGGCGTCAATGTCTTCGCCTACGTCGGACATAAGCGCAAATGCTTACTTGTTCAATGTGGTTCACCGCGGTTCACGGCGTTTCACAGAACCTCGAACAACCCCGCCGCGCCCATGCCGCCGCCGACGCACATGGTGACGACGACATATTTCGCAGCCCGCCGTTTGCCCTCGATCAGCGCGTGGCCGGTCATCCGCGCGCCGCTCATACCATACGGGTGGCCGATCGAGATCGCGCCGCCGTTCACGTTGAGCAATTCATCGGGAATGCCTAGCTTGTCGCGGCAGTACAGCACCTGCACCGCGAACGCCTCGTTCAGTTCCCACAGGCCGATGTCGTCGATCTTGAGGCCGTTGCGATCGAGCAGTTTGGGGATCGCAAAGACCGGGCCGATCCCCATTTCGTCGGGTTCGGTCCCCGCCACCGCCATGCCGACGTAACGGCCGAGCGGGGTCAGGCCCTTCGTCGCCGCGACCTTCTCCTCCATCAGCACAGACGCGCTCGCGCCGTCCGAAAGCTGCGAGGCATTGCCCGCGGTGATCGTCATCTCGGGACCGAGCACGGGCTTCAGACCCTTGAGCCCTTCCAGCGTCGTGTCGGCGCGGTTGCCCTCGTCCTTGGCGAGCGTGACTTCCTTATGCGAGACTTCCTTGGTCTCCCTGTCGACGATCGCCATCGTCGCGGTGACCGGCACGATCTCGTCGTCGAACTTGCCCGCCGCCTGCGCCGCGGCGGTGCGCATCTGCGATTGGTAGCCGTATTCGTCCATCGCATCGCGCGAGATGCCGTAGCGTTTCGCGACCACCTCGGCGGTCTGGAGCATGGGCATGTAGATGTTCTTATGCATCGCGAGCAATTCGCGGTCGGGCGCGACGCGCATCTCGGGGGTCTGGACCAGGCTGATGCTGTCGACGCCACCGCCGATCGCGACGTCCATGTTGTCGACGATGATCTCCTTGGCCGCGGTGGCGATCGCCATCAGCCCCGACGCGCATTGGCGATCGACAGACATCCCCGACACGCTCGTCGGCAATCCGGCGCGGAGCAGCGACGTGCGCGCGATATTGCCCGCCTGGACACCCTGCTGGAGCGCGGAGCCGAACACGACGTCCTGCACCTCGGCGCCGTCGATCCTGGCGCGTTCGACCGCAGCCTCGATCGCGTGGCTCGCGAGGGTGGGGGAGGGCAGGTTGTTGAACGCACCGCGATAGGCACGGCCGATCGGGGTGCGGGCGGTGGAGACGATGACGGCGGAGCGCATGGTTTCTATCCTCAAAAGTAACGAAGGTAACGCTTAGACGAACACCTGCGTGATCCATTCGGCGATCATCGCCGGCTTGTCCTGTCCCTCGATCTCGACGGTCGTTTCGGTAGTGTACTGATATTGCCCCGGCCGTTTTTCCTCGAACTCGACGACCTTCGATCGACCGCGGATTTTCGATTCTGACGGCACGGGCGCCAGGAAGCGCACTTTGTTGCCGCCGTAGTTGACCCCCATCTTCACGTCGTCGAGGCGTGGCGCATTCTGCGTCTTCGCGCCGAGTTGCGGCAGCAGTGACAGCGTCAGGAACCCGTGCGCGATCGTCGTGCCGAACGGGGTCAGCTTGGCGCGTTCGGGATCGACGTGGATGAACTGGTGGTCGCCAGTCGCATCGGCGAACTTGTCGATCATGTCCTGTGTCACCGCGATCCAGTCGGACACGTTTTCGTGGCCGATGCTCGCCTTCATCTCGTCTGCTGTCACGGCACTCCCCTCGGGCAAATAGTCGCGCTAAAGCGCTCGCGCATCCCTGTAGGCGCGGCCCCCGGCGGGCCGCAACCCTCACCCGACCGAAAGCTTGAAGATGTCCGCAGCCGTCACATCAGACCCTCGCAAGACCATGGCCGCGCTTTACCGCGCGAGCGAACCCGATGTTCTAAAACCTTTGCTGGCGCGCGCCGCGTTGACATCCGAATCGCGGGGGCGGGTGATGGACAATGCGCTCGGCCTGCTTGCCGATCTTCGCGCCGCGCAGGCGAAGGGGTGGGTCAACCAGTTCCTTCAGGAATATCGGCTGAACTCGTCCGAGGGCATCGCGCTGCTGAGCCTCGCCGAAGCGTTCCTGCGTGTGCCCGAT
Source organism: Sphingomonas sp. (assembly GCA_965219285.1). GTDB lineage: Bacteria > Pseudomonadota > Alphaproteobacteria > Sphingomonadales > Sphingomonadaceae > Sphingomonas. The sequence continues at coordinate 153,304 of CBDCNF010000015.1, read as the reverse complement.
CCCGAGACTGCGGACCTGCTGATCGCGGACAAACTCGGCGACGCGAACTGGCGATCGCATGCGGGGAAGTCGAACTCGGCGCTCGTCAATTCTGCGACCTGGGGATTGGTTGTCGGGCGTGTGCTGGTGCGCGAAGGCGATGCGGGGCCGCTGCGCCGTCTGATCAGCCGCGCGGGCGAGCCGTTCGTCCGCCAGGCGGTCGGCGCGGCGATGAAGATGATGGGCGAGATTTTCGTCATGGGTCGCACCATCGACGAAGCGATGCGGCGGATGAAGAAGCCCGAACACAAGGGCTTTACCGCCAGCTTCGACATGCTCGGCGAGGCGGCGCGGACTCGCCGAGATGCCGAGCGCTATCTACAATCCTATGCCGACGCGATCGACGCGGTCGGGCGCGATCCCGCGGCGGGGCATTCGATCTCGGTCAAGCTGTCGGCGCTCCACCCACGGTACGAGGTCGCGAAATGGGACGAATGCGTCCCCGCGCTCACCGAAATGCTCGAGGCACTGGCAATACGCGCGGCGGGGAAGGGGATCGCGCTCACCGTCGATGCCGAGGAGAGCGAGCGGCTAGAGATGAGCCTCGACATCATCGGCGCGGTCGCCGCGCTCCCCGCGCTGAAGGGCTGGGACGGCTTCGGCATGGCGGTGCAGTCGTACGGCAAGCGCGCGCGGCCTGTCGTTGCCTGGGCGAACGACCTCGGCCGGGTGATGAACGTCCGGCTGGTCAAGGGCGCCTATTGGGACAGCGAGATCAAGCGGACGCAGGTCGAGGGGCTCGCCGACTATCCTCTCTTCACGCGCAAGGCGGCGACCGACGTCTCGTATCTCGCGGTCGCGCGCGACATGCTCGATGCCGAGAACATCCGCCCCGCCTTTGCAAGCCACAATGCGCTGACGGTGGCGACGATCGTCGAATGGGCGGGCAATAACCGGGATTTCGAGTTCCAGCGGCTCCACGGCATGGGTGACGGGCTGTACGAACGGCTGGTCGGCGAGAACGGCTATCATTGCCGCGTCTACGCGCCGGTCGGCGGGCACCGCGATCTGCTGGCGTATCTTGTGCGCCGATTGCTGGAGAATGGCGCGAATTCCAGTTTCGTGCACCAGCTCGCCGACGAACGGCTGAGCGAGGAGGACATCTTGGCCGATCCGGTCGCGAAGATCGCTGCGGTCGGCGGCACACGGCATCCGAGCATTCCGTTGCCGGTCGATCTGTTTGGCGCGGGCGGGCACCGCAACTCGATGGGGATCGATTTGTCGGATCGGGGGGTGTTGAAAGCGGTCGCCTCCTGCGTTCGTCATCCCCGCGGAGGCGGATATCCAGATGCCGCAGCCGACGCGGTTCTTTCACCAACGTCGGCGTCTATGGATCCCCGCCTTCGCGGGGATGACGTGAATGGGGCAATCGCCCGCGCTCACGCTGCTTTTCCCGCCTGGCAGTCCACCCCCGTCGACGACCGCGCTGCCTGCCTCGAACGCCTCGCCGACCTCCTCGAACGCGACCGCGACCAATTGATGGCGATCTGCGTCCAGGAGGCATTCAAGACGATCCCCGACGCGATCGGCGAAGTCCGCGAGGCCGCCGATTTCTGCCGGTATTACGCGCAGCAGGCGCGCGCGAACCTGCACCCGATCGAGCTTCCCGGTCCGACGGGAGAGCGCAACACGCTCCACATCGAAGGACGCGGCGTGTGGGCGACGATCGCGCCGTGGAATTTTCCGCTCGCGATCTTCCTCGGCCAGTGCGCCGCCGCGCTTGTCGCGGGCAACACCGTCGTCGCCAAACCCGCGCCACAGACGCCGCGTATCGCGGCGCGCGCGATCGAACTGGCGCACAAAGCGGGCGTCCCGAAGGACGCGCTGATCTTCCTTCCCGGTGGGCCGGAGGTCGGCGCCGCGCTCACCGCCGACGCGCGTATCCAGGGCGTCGCGTTCACCGGATCGACCGCGACCGCGCGCAAGATCGCGCGGAGTCTGCTCGATGACGATACGCGCTCGATCGTTCCGCTGATCGCTGAAACCGGCGGAATCAACGCGATGATCGTCGACTCGACCGCGCTCCCCGAACAGGTCGTGCAGGATGTGGTGACGAGTGCGTTCCGATCCGCCGGTCAGCGATGTTCGGCATTGCGCTTGCTGCTGGTGCAGGAAGATATCGCCGAAGGTCTTATCGAAATGCTGACCGGCGCGATGGATCTTCTGACGCTGGGCGACCCAGCCGATCCCGCGACCGATGTCGGCCCGGTGATCGATCGGGCGGCTTACGACAAACTGATGGCGTATCGCGAGAGCGTCCGCGCCAATTGGATCAAGACCGTCGATGCGCCGTCAAAGGGGCTGTTCGTCCCGCCGACGCTGATTCGGATCGATTCGATAGAGGCGCTGAACGCAGAATGGTTCGGCCCGCTGCTCCATGTCGCGACGTGGAAAGCAGGCAAGCTCAGCGAGACGATCACGCGGGTCAACGCCAAGGGGTACGGACTGACGATGGGCCTTCACAGCCGCATCGCGCGCGCCGCCGAAGTCGTCGAGGCGGAGGCGGCGGTCGGCAACCTCTACGTCAATCGCAGCATGATCGGCGCGGTCGTCGGCTCGCAACCGTTCGGTGGCGAAGGCCTTTCGGGCACGGGGCCGAAGGCGGGCGGCCCGCGCTACCTCTACCGATTCTGCGCCGAGCGCGCGGTGTCTGTCGACACGACGAGCGCCGGCGGTAACGCGACTTTGCTGAGCCTCGACGAAGGCGGGATCTAGCCCGCCGAGGGCATGTCGCCCGCCACGACTTTCACCGGCTGCGCCTCGGCATAGGGCAGGATCATCGTTCCGTCGGGTGCGGCGGTATAGGTCGTCTGGATCGGGAACGGGATGTTGATGTCCATCTCGTTGCATTTTCGTAATATCGCCAAGCCGACGTGGTGCCGACCCTGGAACGACTGCGTGAAATCGGCCGACATGCTGTCGTACTGGATCTCGAAATCGAGGCTTGATCCGCCGAACTGGAAGAAGCCGCAGCGGATGAAGGTGAAGCCGCATTCCTCGATCACCTGCTTCATCGTGTCTGGGAATTTTTCGAGCAAATCGACCGGCGTCTCATAGGCGACCCCGAGGATGAATTTGGTGCGGCGCCGTTCGCGCTTGGTGTTGTTCTTGATTTCCTTGTCGAGCAGATTCTTGTTCGAGATGATCCGTTCCTCGCCGTTGATCCCGCGGATGCGGGTCGATTTGAGACCGATCGCCTCGACGGATCCGTCGGTGTCGTCGTAGCTGATCGCGTCGCCGCGCCGGAACGGGCGGTCGAAGATGATCGCCAGCGCGGCGAACAGATCGGCGAAGATTCCCTGCGCGGCAAGGCCGATCGCGATGCCGCCGACGCCGAGACCCGCGACCAGACCCGTCACGTTCACGCCGAGATTGTCGAGCACGACGATCAGCGCGATCGCGAATACCGCGAAGGTCACGAGAACGCGGATCAGACCCATCGCGGTGACCAAAGCTTCGCCGGCATAATGTTCGGAATGCGTGCGGTGCTCGATCGCGCCGAGGATGATCTCGCGCGCCCAGATCGCGCCCTGGAAGACCGTCGCGATGGTGAAGAGGAAATTGACCGTCGAATCGACCTGGGGCGGGGCGCCGGAATAGCGAGCGAGCAATTTGATCGTCAGCATGACGATGAAGAACGTGCCGGTCTTTTCGATCGCGCGCCCGAAGATCGCGGGCCAGCCCTTGCCGGTCGCGCTCCGTCTGGCGAGTTTGGCCCCGAGGCTGCGCAGCCAGAACAGCCCGAGTACGATCCCCGTGCCGAGCGCGGCGGCGATCAGGATTTGCAGCCAGTGCGTCTGAAACCAGGCCAGGCTGGTGATGTAGAGGTCGTGAACCTGAGTCTGGACGTCGGTCTTGGTGATCGGCTCCCTTAACAGGGCGCTATTCTTGACTGTCATTCATCTCTCTTGAAAATCAGGCGGCTTTCCGACGGGGCGGCTTGGCGCCCGTTTCGAGAAAAGCGATGAGGCCACGTTCGGCGCGGCTCAGATACCGCGTCGAACGCGGCAGGTTCAAGGCGGCGCGAAATGCGTCCTGTCCCTCTTTCACAAGCGCGATGAGCGCAGGGTGAACGTAGGATTTGCGCGCGATCGCGGGGGTGTTGCCGAGCCTTTCGGTCACCGGCGCCAGCATCGTCTTGAGACTTATGTTCTTTTGCGCTTCCGCAAGCGTTTCGAAGGCCACGACGCTCGCGCCCCACGTTCGGAAGTGCTTGGCGGTGAAATCCGCGCCCGTCGCGTCGCGGATATACGCGTTGACGTCGGACGAAGTGACGGTGTGCCGACCGCCGTCGGCGTCGATATATTGGAACAGCTGTTGGCCCGGGATATCCTGACATTTCTTGACGAACCGCGCGAGCGAGCCGTCGGTGATAGTCAGTTCGCGCACCTTCCCCGATTTCGCCTTGTACTGAAGCTTCATCGTGTTGCCGCGGAACGTCGCGTGGCGATCACGCAAGGTGGTGACGCCGAAACTCTTGTTGTCGCGGGCGTATGCCGCGTTGCCGACGCGCAGATTCGCGACGTCGAGCAGCCGGACGATCGCCGCAATCGTGCGATCCTTGCCCTGGTTGCGTTTGCGCAGATCGCTCGCGACCTTATCACGCAATTTCGGGAGCGCGCGGCCGAACGGTGCGCAAAGATCGTATTTTGCGCTATCCTGCGCGGCGCGGAAATCGGGGTGATAGCGATATTGTTTTCGGCCTTTGTCGTCCCAGCCCACCGCCTGGATATGGCCGTTGGGCTTGGCGCAATACCACGCGTTCTCGTAAGCGGGCGGCAGGCCGACCGCGTTCAGCCGGTCAATCTCGTCGCGATCGGTGATGCGCTTGCCCGACGCGTCCCAATAGCCCCAGCCATGGCGCACCTTCTTGCGGGTGATCCCCGCTTCCTCGTCGTGGCAATAGACTATTCTGGCTGACACTGGGCGGCATGCTCCTTGTGGCGCGGGAAATGCGCCGGTCGTCGCATCGGTTCCGAAACGACGTGGAACGGGGTCGCGGGGCGCGGGTTCTCGCGGGGCGTCCATCAAGGAGAAATATCATGACCGATCTGTCGCAAGCCCGCGTGCTGTTCCTCGCCACCGACGGGTTCGAGGAATCCGAATTGTTCGATCCGCGTCAAGCGTTGCTCGATGCCGGCGCAACGGTGACGCTCGCATCGATCAAGATCGACCCGATCCAAGGCGAAAAGGGCGGCGAGAAGACGAAGACGATCACCCCCGACATCACGTTGGAAGACGTCGATACCGACGATTACGACGCGCTGGTGCTGCCCGGCGGGGTCGGCAATCCCGACAAGCTCCGCATGGAGGAACGCGCGGTCGAGATCGTTTCGGAGTTTATGGAGGACGACAAGATCGTCGCCGCGATCTGCCATGGTCCGTGGTTGCTGGCGGAGGCTGACGCAATCGACGGGCGCCGTGTCACAAGCTGGCCCTCGATCCGCACCGATCTGGCGAACGCGGGTGCCGATGTCGTCGATGAGGAAGCGGTGGTCGACGGCAATTTGATCACCAGCCGCAAGCCCGACGATCTTCCGGCGTTCAATCGTGCGATCATGGCGGCGCTGACGAAGGAATTGGAAGTGGCGGACTAAGCCTCCCTTCTCGTCATTCCCGCGAAGGCGGGGATTCATATGCGCAGGGCTTCGATGGAGTCGCCACGTTGCGTTTAGGGATTCTCGCCTTCGTGGAAATGACGGAAACTTGGGGTGGCGTTACACCGCCGCCAGCGCCACTTCGCGGTTCTTGCGCATCGGCCGCCAGGATTCCTCCTGCCGCTTGCGCGTGAGATACGTGTCCAGCCCGATCTGCGCGCCGACCAGCATGAACACGAAGGACTGGAACGCGATCCCGACGAAGGCTCCGCCGAGCAGATAGATCAAATGGGCATATTGCAGCGCCCCCGCGAGCGGCGCGATCCAGGCCTTGTCGCCGGTCTCCTTGCGATAGCGGCGGCGGATGACTTCCATCCGGACGATGCCGATCGCGCTGATCGTCAGCCACAGGATCAGCCCCGGCCAACCCTGTTCGCCGAGCATCTCGAAATAGCTGCTGTGATACGCGCGGCTCTTGTCGACCGTCAGGTTGCGCTCGACCTTCGCGCCCGTGCCGGTGCCGACCGTCTTCACCGTGTCGTAGCGGATGTTGTTCTGTCGATACGCCTCGAAACCGCCGCCGAAGGGGTGTTGTTTGGCGTAGTTCCAGGTCCATTGCCACACCGCGAGACGGGTCGAGGCGGATTCGTCGGCCTTGTACGTCTTGATCGTCTCCATGCGCTCGCTGAACGCCGATGGCAGGAGCGGAACTGCGGCCAGCCCGACCAATCCCAGAACCGAGATATAGACGAGCCGCCGCTTCACGTCGCGCAGCTTCAGCACCGCCAGCAGCGCGATGCACACCAGCCCGGTCCGCGCCGACGTGCCGACCGGGATCAGCAGGCACGCGAAGACCAAAGCGTAGCAGAAGGTCTTCACGCGCCAGTCTGGCGTGAAGATCGTGCCGTATTTGGCGAACCACAGGATCAGCGGGATGATGCAGATCGCGACGGTCGAGATGATGCTGCCTTCGTACAGGCCCGAATTGTTCGCCACCATCAGGTTGAGCTCGCCGTAGCCGCCGCCCGACGCCAGCGTCTTGATGCCGCCGACGATGATGATCGAACTCGCCGACAGGACCATGAACAGCAGCAAGGATTCTATGCGTAATCTGGTGCGCAGGGTCAGCGGCAGGAATGCGGCGAAGGCCAAAGTCTTCCACACCCAATCCCATTTATCGAGCGCGTCGATCGGGAAATCCGCGCTGTTGGTGGTGATGCCGCAATAGATCAGCAGCAGCAGGATCAGGCCCTGCCGCGGCGCGACCCGGCTGTCGCGCTTGTCATCGACGATCAGCCAGGTTCCGACCGCGAGCCCGACCGCGATCAGCGAAATCGGCACCGAATTGAGCAACAGATACGTCAGCCGCTGCGGCGAGACGATGTCGATATAGACATACGCCAGCACGAACAGGAACGGCTTGCGCAGCCCCATCCCGAGCAGCGCGGCGAGGAACGCGATGAAGGCGAGATCACGCACGCGGCGGATGCTCGCGGTCGCGCGGATGGTCTTCGTGGTTGAGATCGGGGCGCCGCAACAGCAACCACGCCGCGAGAATCAGGAGGCCGTGGCTGAGCCCTAGGGCGAAATTGTCGATCATCGGACGGCGGCGTTCCCTGCTTCACGCTTGGGTTAACGCCGCGCAGTTGACGCCGCGTTAAACCACCTTGTGGCAGGGCAGGTGTGGCGATGCGTATCCTCCATGTCCTCGACCACGGCCTGCCGCTCCAGAGCGGTTACACCTTCAGGACGCGCGCGATCCTGAAGGCGCAGATGGCGCGCGGCTGGCAGGTCGCGGCGGTGACGGGGCCGCGGCACGGCGGCGCGCCGGAGTTCGAAACGGTCGACGGCATCGATTTCCACCGCACGTCGGCGCCCGCGAAGCTGCCCCCGCCGTTAGGCGAACTCGCCGAAATTCATGCCTTGAGCCGCCGGATCGCCTCCACGGTCGAAACATTTCGGCCCGATATCCTCCATGCGCACTCGCCGGTGCTCGACGCGCTTGCCGCTCTGCGGGTGGCGCGACGCACCGGGCTGCCGCTAATTTATGAAATTCGCGCGTTTTGGGAGGATGCGGCGGTCGGCAACGGCACCGGGCGCGAGGGATCGCTGCGCTATCGCGCCACTCGCGCGCTCGAAACCTGGGCGGTTCGCCGCGCCGATGCGGTCGCGGTGATCTGCGACGGATTGCGAAGCGACCTGATCGCGCGCGGCATGGACGACAGTCGGATCCTCGTTTCGCCCAACGGCGTCGATCTCACGCTGTTCGGCGATCCGATCCCGCGCGACGACGCGCTTGTTGCACGACTCGGGCTCGACGGCGAGGTCATCGGCTTCATCGGCAGCTTCTACGATTACGAAGGTCTCGACGATCTCATCGCGGCGATGCCCGCCTTGGTCGCCGTGAGGCCAAGCGCGAAGCTGCTTCTCGTCGGCGGCGGCCCGATGGAGGCCGCGCTTCGGCGACAGGCCGAAGCCTCATCCGTCGCCGATCGAATCGTCTTCGCCGGCCGCGTTGCGCACACCGAAGTCGAGCGTTATTATAGCCTTGTCGATATCCTCGCTTATCCGCGCAAGGCGATGCGGCTGACCGATCTCGTCACGCCGCTCAAGCCGTTGGAAGCGATGGCGCAGGGCAAGCTTGTCGCCGCCTCGGACGTCGGGGGGCATCGCGAACTGATTCGCGATGGCGACACCGGCACGTTGTTCGCCGCCGACGATCCCGCCGCCATCGCCACCGCGCTCGCCGGATTGCTCGCCGACCGCGGCGGTTGGGACGCGCGGCGTGCCCGCGCCCGCGCCTTCATCGAGGCGGAGCGTAACTGGTCATCAAATATTTCGCGCTACGCCCCCGTTTATCAGCGGCTTGTATCGGCCGCGCGTAGGGATGCGACATGGACCAATTCGTCGACGATCAGCGCCTGACCCGCTATTTCTTCGACGCGCGACTCGGACCCTTGTCTCTCCGTGTCCCGGTGCAACCGGCGGAGGAGTGTTTTTGATGATCGCCAAATTTTCGCTGAGCCGCCTGCTGCGAAGAACGCTCCGGGAGCGCGACGTGCCCGTCCTGCGCCGTGCCGATTCGCATCCCGATGCGCCGGCACGCCGCCCGATTCGTGCAGCCGAGGATCTCGGGCAGCCGTTGCCGATGAACGCGCAAACCGCGGTTCCGGATAATCGTCCGATCGCGAGACCTTTGGCCATCGATCTGCCGAACGATCTGGAGACTCCGCTGGCGGCGTTGGACCCTGAGGCGATTCTCTCGGCGCCGCGAGAACCCGTGCGTCCGGTCTCCTCTCTTGTGCGTCCGCAAATCATCGATCCGGGCGAGCGATTCGAGACTTTCGACCTGACCCCGATCAAGCGCGGCGGGCCGACCAAGGCTGCGGCCCCCGCACTTCGTCCGGATCGGGAAACCGAAGCACCGGCCTCGATCGGGACATTGCTCGATCGCCTCGAAAAGAAGACGGGTCGCGATATTCGGCCGGGTGCTTCGATCGAGGAAACGCTTGGGATTCTGCGCAAGCTCGCGACGCAATAGCTATTCGGCGATCGTGTGGACTTCGAGAGTGCAGGTTGCTTCTGCATGATCGGTCACGACGATGTCGGCGACGATGTGTCCCGGCATCGGCAGATCGGTTTCCGTGAGCGCCGTTAGCCACGCCTCGAACTTTGGCGACGGATCGGTGCGCACCGCGATCCGGTGCACCGCCCCGGAAAAGGTCGCGCTTTCCCAAGGCTTTTCCGAAAGCGACTCGAACGTGACCGTCAGGCCGTGTTGCTCGGCGGATCGGCGGAGCGCGCGCAACAATCGGGTCACTTCCCGCCCGCCAGATAATGCTCGATCCGCGCCGTCACCCGCGCGCCGATCTGACGTCCGTTGCGCAGATCGCCGATCAGCCGCGGATCGTTGACCGCGCAGCGGCCGAATTTGGTCGGGGGCATGTCGGTCTCGCGCAGATGGCGATCGATTCGGGACAGCAGGGACATCGGGCGACTCCGGAAATCAGAATATGTTCGTGTTCTGTTCCTTTTTCCAACTTGTCTAGGATTTTTCCTACGCTATTGCGTCGAGGATGGATGAAGCGCGTCAGACCCTGATCCGGTTGAGCGGCGAGAGCGGCGAGAGCCTCGCCGAATTGTCGCGGATGATCCGGCGCAATCCGGCGTATCTCCAGCAATTCCTCTATCGCGGAACGCCCCGTCGCTTGGCCGAGGAAGACCGGCGGTTGCTGGCGATTCATTTTTCGGTCGAGGAGACGATGCTCGGCGGGCCGGCCGCGACGGCCGCCGAAATGGTCGATGTTCCTTATGTGTCGGTTCGCGCCGCCGCCGGTGCCGGCCTGTCGGCGGAAGACGAACGCGTTTTCCGGACCGAGTCGTTCGCTCCGCGGCTGCTTCGCGAAGCGGGCATCACGCCCGCGATGGCTTCGCTCGTCGAGGCGAGCGGGGATTCGATGGCGCCGGGAATCCTCAATGGCGATCGCCTGCTCGTCGATCGTGGTGAACGGGCGATTCCGGCGACCAATGCGATCTTCGTTTTCCGGCGCGAACGAGAACTGTCGGTGAAGCGGCTGTCGCGCGACGAAGGTGCTGTGCGCGTGGCGAGCGATAACACCGATTATCCGACAATTCTGGTCGATCCTCGCGCTCTCGAGGTCATCGGCCGCGTGAAGTTGCTGTTGCGCCGTCCGAAATGAGTCTGCCGACCCAAGACATCATTTCCGTTCGTTTGAGAACCTTACAAACTCTAGCGCCGCCCCCTGAGCCAGATCGCCACCGCGATCGCGATGCCGATCGCGACGCCGACCAGAAACCCGATCGTCGCCTCGCCGCGCGTCGCGCCGATCAATGCGCCGGCCAGCGCGCCGATCGCGATCGGGAAGCCGCCGGCGGCGGTGCTGGGGGTGGGATCGGCCATCGCCGTCGCCCTGCCACGCGCGCGCAGGCGAGGGAAGTGGTCGCATTTACCTTGATCGGTTGCGGTTCGGCGAGGTTTGTCGGGCAGGGGTGTTCGGGTCGCCAAACCAACCGGGTCGCTCGATGCTCCAGATGCCGTATGTCCACGATCGCCGCGCCATTGCCGATGCCGGTGAGTTGATCGCGACCTATGGAGCGGGCGCCGGATACGAGGCCGCGATGCGTGCCGATCGCAGTCGCGACATCGGCAATCACATCCATTTCTGCCACTGGCGCCAGATCGAGCGTCTGATCGTCCTGCTGTCGGTCGATTGCGCGATCGGGACGCTGCATTAGCGTTTGAACCGCTCACGCGGATGGGCGGCACCGGCCCTCATCCCGTTTGTGCTCTAATCTCGCGCGGGCACCTGCACGATCAGACCGTCAAACGCCTGCTTGAGCTTGACCTGGCATCCCAGCCGCGAGGTCGGCCGGCGGTCGATCATTTCGAGAAGCTGATCCTCCATCGAGTTGGGCGGGCCGACGATATCCGTCCATGCCGCATCGACCACGACGTGGCACGTCGCGCACGCGCACGCGCCGCCGCATTCGGCGAGGATGCCGGGGACGCCGCTGCGGACCGCGGCTTCCATCAGCGTGTAGCCTTCGCGGGTATAGACGCGTTCGCGGGTGCCGTCGGCGGCGACGAAATCGATCTCGATCATGCGCGTCAGGTGGGGTCCGCGACCTTGATCAGCAATTTTCCGACATTGCCGCCGGTGAACAGGCGCATCAGCGTTTCGGGCGCGTTTTCCAGACCCTCGACGATGTCGTCGCGGTAGACGATGCGGCCGTCGCGATACCATTGCAGCAGGCGCGCGCGTCCTTCGTCCATGGCGGGGGTGAAATCGGACAGCAGGAAACCCTCCATCCGCGCGCTCTTGAAGACGATGTTGAAATAGTTCGATGGGCCAGCCGGTCGCCCGGCTTGCTCGTAGCGCGAGATGCCGCCGCAGATCACGACGCGCGCGCGGTGTGCGATCCGCGCGAGGAGATCGTCGAGGAGCGAGCCGCCGACATTGTCCCAGAGAACGTCGATGCCGTCGGGCGCGAGATCGCGGAGGCGGTGCCTCGCGGTCTCGTTCTTATAGTCGATCGCGGCGTCGAAGCCGAGGTCTTCGGTCAGCCAGCGGCATTTCTCAGGCCCACCGGCAATGCCGATCACGCGGCATCCCGCCATCTTGCCGATCTGCCCGACTATCGAGCCGACTCCGCCCGCCGCGCCGGTGATGACGATCGTGTCGCCGGGTTGCGGCACGCCGATCCGGGTCAAGCCGAAATAGGCGGTCAGGCCGGTGGTGCCGAGCAGACCGAGCTGTAGTCGGGGCGAATCCGCTTCGCGCGACACCTTGCGCAAATTGGCGGCGTCGATCGTCGCGGTCTCGCGCCAGCCGATCGGGCCGGCGACGAAATCGCCCTTCGCGAATCCTTCGGCGCGCGATTCGATCACCTCGCCGACGCCGCCCGCGGGCATGATATCCCCCACTTCGGTCGGCGCGGCGTAACCGCCCGCGTTTTCCATCCAGCCTTTTTGCGCGGGATCGCACGACAGCATCAGCGTGCGAAGCTGGACCTGTCCCGGTTCCGGGGCGGTGGCGGCGACGTCGTCGGCCCGCGAAAAGTCCTCAGGGCGCAATTCCCGGCTGGTTGGCCGCGCCGCAATCCTCCACTCCATTCCATTCCCCAAAAAATCTTGATGCACGATGCAAAATGTAGTGTACCAGACCCCATGGCGACGCAAGCTCCCAAATCCACCCCGGTTGCCGCCGCGGCGTGCGCTGTGGTCGCGACGCCCGAGGCCACTGCGAGCGTTACGCCGGATATGGCCTGAGGCGGCGGACGATGGATACGACACCCACACCGGATGACATCGCCTTCGAAGCGGAGGTCCGCGCGTTTCTCGACGAGAAGTTCACCCCCGAATTGCGCGCCGCGACCGCGCATCAGGCGGGCGTGTTCGCGGAGGGTGAATTGGCGCGTCGGTGGCACCGCATCCTGTACGAGAAGGGCTGGATCGCGCCGTCGTGGCCGAAGGAATATGGTGGCCCCGGCTGGACGCCGATGCAGCGCTATATCTTCGATCGCGAATGCGGGTTGGCGGGGACGCCGTCGCTGCCGGGGATGGGGCTGTCGCTGTGCGGCCCCGTCATCATGGGCTACGGCACCGAGGCGCAGAAGGACTATTTCCTGCCGCGCATCCTGTCGGGCGAACAATATTGGTGTCAGGGCTATTCGGAGCCGGGTTCGGGGTCCGATCTCGCCTCCTTGAAGACCAGGGCGGTGCGTGACGGTGACGATTATGTCGTCAACGGGACCAAGATCTGGACCACGCACGCGCATGAGGCGAACTGGATGTTCGTCCTCGTCCGCACCGGCAACGGCGGCAGGCCGCAGGCGGGGATCAGCTTCCTGTTGACGCCGATGGATGTGCCGGGGCTGACGGTGACACCAATCCGGTCGATGTCGGGCGAACATGAGGTCAACCAGGTCTTCTTCGACGATGTCCGCATCCCCGTCGCCAATCGCGTCGGTGAGGAGAATGATGGCTGGACCGTCGCGAAATATCTGCTGACGTTCGAGCGTGGCGGCGGATCGGCGGCGGGGCGGCTCAATGCGCAACTCGCGCGATTGAAGGCGATCGCGCGCGCGGAATACGGCGACGATGGCGAGCCTTTATGGGAAGATAAATTGTTCCGTACGCGGATCATGGACTTGGAAACAGAGGTGCTCGCGATCGACTGGACCGAGCGGCGCCAGATCGCCAGTCGCGCGACCGGCGAGATTGCGGCGAACGCCACGGCGTCGATGCTCAAGCTGATCGTGAGCGAGGCGACGCAGGCGATCAACCAGGTTTCGTCCGAAGCGCTCGGGCTGCGCGCCGCCGCCGATCAGCGCCATGCGCTCGGCATGCACGCGAACGAAGCGCCGATCGGTGGCGACCAAGCGCTGATGCCGACTGCGCGTTATCTCAATTCTCGTGCGGCGACTATTTTTGGTGGCGCATCCGAAGTTCAAAAGAATATCATCGCCAAATCGGGGCTTGGGCTCTGACGGCGAAGGGAGAGATGGCATGACGAGGCAGGTGGCGGACAATCTCTTTCGCGGCGAAGGCGTGGGCACGCGTCTTCTCGCCGGGCGGCATCGCGACAGCGGCAAGCTGAAATTCCCGTTTCCCGCCGGGCCGGACGGCGAGGCCTATGACATTGTGGAGTTGTCGCCGACGGGCAAGCTCTGGTCTTATACCGTCCAGCGGTTTCGTCCCAAGACACCGTATAACGGCAGCGGGACCGATGTGGATTTCACGCCTTATGGGGTCGGGTATATCGAATTGGCGGGGGAATTGATCGTCGAATCGCGGATCGTCGCCGACGATCTGACCGCACTTGAGATCGGGCAGCCGATGCGGATCACGACCGAGGCCTATCGCGAGGAGGAGGGCGAGCCGGTGCTGACCTACGCCTTCACCCCCGCGCACGAAGGAGAGAGAGTATGACCGACGTCCATATCGTCGCCGCGGGCATTCACCAATTCGGGCGGACCGAAGGCCGGTCGGGACTCGACCAGGGGGTGTTCGCGATCCGCGAGGCGCTGGCCGATGCCGGGCTCGACTGGGAAGACATGCAATTCGCGTTCGGCGGATCATCCGCGGCGGGCGCGGCGGATGCGGTGCTGCCGCGATTGGGGCTGACTGGCATCCCTTTTATCAACGTCAATAACGGCTGCGCGACGGGCGGATCGGCGCTGCTTTCGGGCTATGCCGCGATCAAATCGGGCGAGTTCGACATCGGCGTGGTCGTCGGGTTCGACAAGCATCCGCGTGGCGCGTTCAATGCCGATCCCGAAGTGTCCGGCCTGCCGCGCTGGTATGGCGAGACGGGGATGATGCTGACGACGCAATTCTTTGCCAACAAGATCACGCGTTACATGGCGCTCCACGGGATTAGCCAAGAGACGCTGGGCCGCGTCGCCGAGAAAGCGTTCGAGAACGGTGCCCGCGCGCCGCATTCGTGGCGCAAGTCGCCGGTCGATCTCGACACGATCCTGAATGCGCCGATGGTCAGCGATCCGCTGACCAAGTTCATGTTCTGCTCGCCCGCGGAAGGCGGCACCGCGCTGATCCTCGCGTCCGATGCGAAGATGCGCGAGCTTGGGCTGGCGGGGCCGAAGGTGCGCGGCGCGGCGATCCGGACGCGGCCGGTCGGCTCGTTCGAGGTGTTCGCGCCATCGCTGGAGATCGAACGCGGCAAGTCCGCGGTCGAACTCGCGTCGGCGGCGGCATGGGAGATGGCGGGGGTTGGCCCCGGGGACGTCGATGTTGCGCAGCTTCAGGATACCGAGAGCGGTGCCGAGATCATGCACATGGCCGAGAACGGTTTCTGCAAGGACGGCGAGCAGGAAGGCATCATTACGCGTGGCGAGACGAAGATCGGCGGGCGGCTGCCGGTCAACACCGACGGCGGCTGTCTCGCCTGCGGCGAGCCGATCGGCGCTTCCGGGCTCCGTCAGATCTACGAGAACGTCCAGCAATTGCGCGACCGGGCGGACGGCCGTCAGGTCGAGGACGCCAAGATCGGATACAGCCAGGTCTATGGCGCGCCGGGCCTGTCCGGATGTGTTGTGCTGGAACGGTAGAACGAGCGCTGCGCAAAATATGAATCGTCATTGCTCGCAATGACGGGCGGTGCCGTTTCAAGGCATGATGCATTTAGGAGAAGAGGTCGCATGACCGACCAGAGCGCCGGCCCCGACCGCGACACTTTGCTCGAAATCTATCGCCGGACGACGCTGATCAATCGCAGCGACGAACGATTTCGCGCGCTTTTGACGCAAGGCAAACTCGCCATCGTCTATTATCCGGTGCGCGGGCAGGAGGTACTGTCTGCGGCGATGATGACCGCGCTCAACCCCGACGATTATCTGATCACCACCTATCGCGGCGTCCACGATCAGCTCGCCAAAGGCATTCCGTCGAAATTGCTTTGGGCGGAGTTCACCGGCCGCGCCACCGGCACCTGCAAGGGCAAGGGCGGGCCGATGCACATCACGCATCCCGAGACCGGGGTGATGGTGACGACGGGCGTCGTCGGTTCGGGCTTGCCGATAGCCAACGGCCTGGCGATCGCATCGCAGAACCGCGGTGATGGTCGAGTGACATTGGTGTGCTTCGGCGACGGCGCGGCGAATATCGGCGCGTTCCACGAGGCGATGAACATGGCGCAGCTGTGGAAGCTGCCCGTCATCTTCCTGTGCCAGAACAACAAATACGGCGAACACACCGCGTTCGCGTCGCATACCGACAGTGAATCGATCGTGTCGCGCGCGGCGGGTTACGGGATGCGCGGGGTGCAGTGCGACGGCAACGATGCGGTCGATATGTACAACACTGCCAAGGATGCGGTCGATCGCGCGCGGCGCGGCGAGGGGCCGACCTTGATCGAGGCGATGACGTTCCGGATGCTCGGGCATCTGTTCGGCGCCGATTTCAGCTACGTGCCGAAGGAAATGACCGCGGCGGGGATCGCGAACGATCCGGTGCCGCGTTTCCGCAAGCAATTGCTGGAGATGCAGGTCGCCGAGAGCACGCTTGCCGACATCGAGGCGGCGGTCGAGAAGGAGATCGACGAAGCGGTCGCTTATGCGATGGACAGTCCGTTCCCCGAGCTGGACGAACTCCGCATCGACGTGGTCAAGCAGGAGCTGGCGGCATGAGCACCGATGTGAAGGATGCGCCCGCCGAGACGAAAGTCGCCAAGATCAATTTCATTCAGGGGCTGCATCAGGCGCTCGACGAGGCGATGGCCGCCGACGAGAGCGTCATCGCAATCGGCGAAGATATCGGCGACGAGCAGGGCGGGGGGATTTTCAAGGTCACCAAGGGCCTGTCCGCGAAATACGGCAAGAACCGCATCCGATCGACGCCGATCTCGGAGCAGGCGATCATCGGCGCCGCGGTCGGTGCAGCGGTGGCGGGGATGCGTCCGGTCGCCGAGATCATGCTGATGAATTTCGTGACGGTGGCGATGGACCAGATCGTCAATCACGCCGCGAAACTGCGGTTCATGTCGGGCGGGCAGACGCATGTGCCGCTCGTCATCCGCACGACGACCGGCGCGGGTGTGGGATTTGGTGGACAGCATTCGGACATGCTCGAGGCGTGGTTTGCGCATGTGCCGGGGTTGACGGTGGTCATGGCGTCGAACCCGGCGGACGCGAAGGGGCTGCTCGCCTCCGCGATCGAGGACGACGATCCCGTCATCCTGATCGAAAATATCATGATGTACGGTCAGATGGGGCCGGCCCCGGAGGCGGGTTACCGCGTGCCGCTCGGCAAGGCGGCGGTTGCGCGCGAGGGGACCGACGTCACCGTCGTCGCTTACGGCAAGGCGGTGCTCGATGCGCTGGCGGTGGCGGAGAAGCTGGCGGGCGAGGGGGTTTCGGTCGAGGTGGTCGATCTGCGCACGATCGCGCCGTTCGACGAGGCGACGGTGCTTGCCTCGGTGGCGAAGACGAAGCGCGCCGTCGTCGTCCACGAGGCGGTCAAGGCTTATGGTACCGGCGCGGAGATTTCGTCGCGGATCACCGAGGAATTGTGGGACACGCTGAAGGCGCCGGTCGCGCGCGTCGGATCGACCTATTCACCGGTGCCGTTCTCGCCACCGCTCGAAAAGGCGTGGATTTACAGCCAGGACGAGATCGCGGCGGCGATCCACGGCACGATCGACCGCAAGCCGCGCGGCTGATTCCCGCGCGTATCAATTCAGGGAGGAAGTGTGGCCGATATTCAGATGCCCAAGCTCGGTATGAGCATGACAGAGGGGACGCTGACGGAATGGCTTATCGCTGATGGTGGCGATGTTGCCGAGGGGCAGGACCTTTACGCGGTCGAAACCGACAAGACAGTGCAGGAAATTCAGTCGCCCGTCGCGGGCAGACTGACGATCATCGGTCAGCCGGGGGAGGTGTATCAGGTCGGCGAGCTGCTCGGGCGCGTCGATTAGTCTTCGCCTCGACAGGTTCGGCCGCGGGCGGGGTGAACACGATGTTGAGAAATTTCGGGACCTTGCCGGTGTGGCCGAGTTCGGCGAGCATCTCGGTGGCTTCCTCGGCAAGCGGACCGTGGACCGCGCCGACGAGCAGCAGGAGCATATTTTCGGCAAGCCGGGGCAGGTAATCTGTGTCGGCGAGGCGACCGAGGCACCAGTCGTTGATCGTCGAATATTGCACGTTCGCCATCGAATGCGCGAAATGATCGATGTCGATCCAAGGATGGAGATCGTCGCGTCGCAATTCCATCCACGCGAGGTTGCCGCTCAGCGACATGTCCTGCAGCGTTCCCCACACGTCCCGCGGGGTGGAGGGCGCGAAATAGATCGCGCAGACCGCTTTTGTGTAGTTGCGCACGCGGAAGTTGCGCCGGTTGATCGCGATCGTCCGGCCGACCCAGCCGTCGAGCGACGCCGGGTCGGTCTGGTGGCGCACGTATATGCTGAATTCGTCGAACGCTTCGCGGATGGCGAAGGCGATCAGCCGGTCCTTGTTCTGGAAAGCGTTGTAGAGCGTGCGCTGCGCGACGTCCGCCTGCTGGCAGAGCTTGCGGATGCTGAACCCTTCGAGCCCGACCTCCGCGATCATGTGCCGCGCTTCCTTGAGCAGCCGGCGACGGCGTTCGAGGATCATCGGACTGGAATAGAGCAACGGCTTGTCGGGGTGGGGGGCGAGGTCGCCTGATCCGAAATCCGCTGCCATTGCGTGCCGTTTCCCTTTGCGATTTCATCGACCTGTGATCGAACGGAGTCGAATAGGTCGCAATCGCTGTCGCATGACGCTGCCGCAAGGAAGGGAACGTCGTCAACATTATATGATGCGCGGTGGCAAAATACATCCAAACCCCGCATTGCACCGACAACGGAAATGCGCTTAAAAATATAGCGCACGTCATCTTTCGGGGGCTTATTTGAATTTCGACCTGTCCGAGGAGCAATCGCTTCTGCGTGAATCGCTCGCCGGTTATCTGGCGCGGCATTATACGTTCGACGCGCGGCGGGCGGCGGCGAGCGGTGCGGGTTGGCGTCCGGAAATCTGGCGCGGGTTCGCCGAGGAACTGGGTTTGTTCGGCGCGGCGTTGCCCGAAAGCGCGGGTGGCTTCGGCGGCGGCGCGGTTGAGACGATGCTGATCTGCGAAGAGTTCGGACGCGCGCTCGTGCTTGAGCCGTATCTGGAAAGCGTGGTGCTCGGATCGTCCTTGCTCGGCGCGGATGGTCCGGCGGATTTGCTGGCGGGGATCGTCGACGGGTCCGCGCTCGTCACGCCCGCCCTCTACGAACAGGGTGGGCGTTTCAATCTCGCGCGGATCGCGACGCGCGCGACGACGCGCGGAGATGAAATCGTTTTGGACGGCGGCAAGCTGGCGGTCGTCGCTGCGCCGATCGCCACGCATTTTCTTGCCTCGGCGATCGAGGATGATGCAAGCGATGCCGTGTCCTTGTTTCTGCTGCCCGCCGATGCGCCGGGAGTGGAGCGCCGCGACTATACGCTGATAGACGGCCATCCCGCGTCCGATCTGATGTTCGACCACACACCCGCAACGCGAATTGGTGCGGCGGGGACGGCGCTCCCGGGGATCGAACGCGCAGTCGATACCGCGATCGCCGCGCTTTGCGCCGAAGCGGTCGGGGTGATGGAGGCGATGCTCGCCGCGACGGTCGATTATGCGAAGCAGCGCGAGCAATTCGGCGTGGCGATCGCGTCGTTTCAGGTGCTGCAACACCGCATGGTCGACATGATGACGCATATCGAACGCGCGCGGTCGCTGACCGTGATGGCGACATTGTCGCTCGACCTGGCCGACGCGGCGCGGCGCAAAGCGATATCGGCGGCCAAGGCCTTTGTGTCGAAGGCGCTGAAAATGGTCGGTGAGGCGGCGATTCAGATTCACGGCGGCATCGGCACAACCGAAGAGATTGCGATCTCGCATTATTTCAAGCGCGCGACCGTCATGCAGACGCAGTTCGGGACCGCGTCGTTTCATCTTGAAAGAATGGCGCAACAATAAGTATAACGCGTATCATAATGAGGCGAGGAGAGAGCCAATGGCACGGACGGTAGCGGTGATCGGCGCGAGTGGGCGTCAGGGCGGGGCGCAGGTTCGTCAGCTTGTCAAGGCGGGTTTCAACGTCAAGGCGCTCTCGCGCAGTCCCGATCCGTTCTATGGCGAGGACAAGCCCGACACCGTCGAGGTGGTTCCGGCCGACCTTTACGACGAAGCGTCGTTGAAAGCGGCGTTCGATGGCGCCGACGCGGTGTTTCACACGCATCCGCTGCGCGCACGGGCCGACCGCGCGACGATCGCAGCCAGCGTCGGCCGTGCCGCGAAAGAGGCGGGGGTCGAGCGCGTCGTGTGGAACACGTCAAGCTGGATTCCCGATCAGCCCGGCGATCCGCATACCTATGCGGGCAATACCGCCGGGCTCAACGCCTTGTGGCGCAGCGGTGTCGGTGCGACCGTCTTCGGATCGGTGCTGTTCATGGACAATCTGCTGACCAATTGGGCGCGGCCCTTCATCGTCGACGAGGGCCGGTTCGTCTATGCGCACCGCGCGACCACCGAGGCGAACTGGATCAGCCTGGACGATGTCGCCAAGATCATGATCCATTCGCTCGATCGTCCCGACATGGAGGGCGCGTGGATCAACATCGGCGGGCCGGAACGCCTGCGCCCGCCGCAGCTCGCCGCGACGCTGAGCGACGTGCTCGGGCGCGAGATCGTCTATGATGCGGTGACGCCGCACGAATTCGCCCGGCTTCTCGCCAACGCCTTCGGCGACGAGATGAACAAGGAGGAGCAGGAAGCGACCGTCGAGCAGATCGGCGCTTTCTACGAATATAACATCAACGCTCCGACCAAGCCTTTCGAGGTCGATACCGAAGAAATGCTGAAGCGCATTCCGGTCGAACTCGAAACCTTCGCCGACTGGGCCAAGCGCCAGGACTGGCGCAACAGCAACGCGCCGCGCCCGCCCGCGGGCTGACCGGCGATGCTGCCGCCCGAATTCTTCTGGGTCACCTTGGTCAGCGGGCTGGCGCTGCTGGTCTATTATTTCACGCTACTGATCGCGGGGCTGGCGCGGGTGCGATTCAAGGTGCCTGCACCGTCGCACGAAGGGCCGGAGGACTATGTCCGCCGGGTGCGCGCGCATCAGAACACGCTGGAGCATCTGGCGCTGTTCCTGCCCGGAATGTGGTTGTTCGCGTTGACGGTCTCGCCGACCTGGGCGGCGGCGATCGGGGTGATCTGGCCACCCGCGCGGCTGGCTTATGCGATGGGATATCACCGGTCGGCCGATCAGCGAAGGATCGGCATCTATATCAGCATGCCGCCGATCTACATCTTCGTTCTGGGGACGATCGTCGCCTCGGTCGTGAGGTTGTTGGGATAGACCCGGGAAGCAAGCGACGTGCGGATGTTCCGCGCGGATAAGGGCGCGGCAATTTACGCCGCATCGTCCTCGCGCGGCGGCGCCCAGACGGCGTTGGGGAATATCGGCACCGCGCCGGTGCGGCGCATATCGACGAGATAGGTCTCGGCCTCGTCGCGCACCGCGCCGCGCATTGCGCCGATCAGCAGCAGCAGCATGCTTTCGGCGAGACGCGGCAGATATTCGTCGTCGGTCAGCCGTCCGAGCCCCCAGTCGTTGATCACCGAATATTGCAAATTGGCCATCGCGGTCGCGAAATGTTCGGGATCGACCCATGGCTGCAACTCGTCGCGCGACTGCATCGCCATCAGCCATTCGTGGATGCTCTTGACCGACATGTCGCGTAGCGTTTCCCAGACGTCTCGCGGCGTCGCCGGCCCGAAATAGATCGCGACGACCGCGCGGGTATAATTGCGGACACGAAAATTGCGGCGGTTAATCGCGATCGTTCGATCGAGAACGCCTGCGAGCGTGTTGATATCGGTCCTGTGGCGGATGTAAGCGTTGAAATCGTCATACGCCTCGCGGATCGCGAGCGCGATCACACGGTCCTTGTTGTGGAACGCGTTGTAGAGCGTGCGTTGCGCGACTTCGGCGCGCTGGCACAATTTGCGTACGCTGAAATTCTCGATCCCGCCTTCGGCGATCATATGGCGCGCCTCGCGGAGCAGGCGGCGGCGGCGGTCGAGGATCAGCGGGCTTGAATATAACAGCGGCTTGTCGGGATGCGCGTCGAGGACGTTGCGCTTCTCGTCGATCGGGTCGGGGGCGGGTTGTGCGGCAGTCATTGCCAGCCAGCTTCGCGGTTCGTCGCAAATTTGTCCAGTGTTCGACGAAAACCTCGCACGCTATGCAAAAAGCGGATTGTGCCGTGTCACAAAGTTGATACACGTAGCGCCACGTCAGCGAAAGATCGCGGCGCGGCGGTTCGACCCGCCGGCACGAAGTCAGGAGAGGATTGCATGAAGGTTTCCGGTGCTACGATGCGGCGTCACTTTTTGGCCGGATCGGCCTTGGCCGCGTTCGCGGTCGCGAACCCCGTTTACGCGCAGGAGGCGCAGCCCGGCACCACCGCGGGAACCGCGGCCGGAGTCGGCGATCGCGGCGTCGCCGCCGCGACCGTGCCGGAAGCGCAGCCGCGCCCGGAAGCGGGCGGCCTGACCGATATCGTCGTCACCGCGCGGCGCCGTACCGAGAGCGTCCAGGACATTCCCGTGTCGGTTCAGGCGATCAGCGCCGCGCAAATCGAGTCGCGCGACCTGACGAGTCTCGAAAAGATTGCCGCGGCGACCCCGCAGTTCACCGTCGCGCGTGCCTCGAACGGCGCGGGCGCGCAGTTGACGCTGCGCGGGATCGGCTCTTCGGCGACCTCGATCGGCATCGAGCAATCGGTCGCGATCGTCGTCGATGGCGTCTATTACGGCCAGGGGCGGATCATCAACGAAGGCTTCTTCGATCTCGCGCGCGTCGAGATTTTGAAGGGGCCGCAGTCTTTGTTCTTCGGCAAGAATGCGACCGCGGGCGTCATTTCGCTCACCACCGCCGATCCGGGCAAGGAGCGCGAATATATCGGGCGGATCGGCTATGAGTTCGGCTCGCAGCAGCTTTACGGCGAAGCCATTGCTTCGGGGCCTCTGACGGACAACCTCGGGCTTCGGATCGCGGTGCGCGGTTCGAAGATGTTCGAGGGCTATTACAAGAACTTCGCTGATCCGACGAGCTATCCGACGCTCGATATTGCGACGGGGGCGACCAATCCGCATGTCGGTGCGCCATCGGATCGCGATGCGCCGCAGGAGCGCGAACTGATCGGGCGCGCGACGCTGAAATACGAACCCGACGATCGCCTGACGGTGACGCTGAAGGGATCGGGATCGTACAATGAGACCGTCGGCAACGGCTGGAACTATGTCGCGGTAAATTGCCCGACCGGGGTGACGACGCTCAACCCCAACTACCGCTGCAACGGCGGGTTCGTCACCCATCAGAACAATATCCCGACCGATATTGCCGCGGTCTACCCCTTTTCGCGCAGCGACGGTGGGCTCTATAATAAATACAAATCCTACCAGGGTACCGGTACGATCAATTATCGGCTCGACAACGTCACGCTGACGTCGATCACCAATTACAATTGGAACAACAACAAATTCGCGTGCGATTGCGATTTTCTCGGTGGCGCGACGTGGGCGACGGAGAATTCGACCTATCACGCCTTCAGCGAAGAAGTTCGCGCGTTGACGAACTTCGATGCGCCGGTGAATTTGATGATCGGCGGTCTCTATCAGAAAACGCGGCGCGATTTCTTCCAGGCGGTCGCATTCGGCGGGCTCGAGGATTCGACTGCGGCGCCGGCGGATCGTTATGTCGCGTACAACAAGCAATCGGCGACCGACGGCGAGACGCTATCGGCTTATGGGCAGGCGATCTGGAAGATCGTGCCGACGGTGGAGGCGACCGCGGGTGTCCGCTACATCCACGAGACCAAGAACAGCGTCTTCACGCAGCCATATGTCAACGGTGGACTGACCACGATCTTCCAGCCGCAAAGCGCGCCGGTCAACGGCACGATCTTCGGCGATCAGACGTTCAACGACTGGTCGCCCGATGTGACGATAAGCTGGAAGCCGAACCGCGACATCCTGGTCTATGGTGCATACAAGACCGCGTATAAATCGGGCGGTTTTTCCAACAGCGCGATCAACTCGGCACAGTCACCCAATCCATCGCAGGATTTCGCCTTCAATCCCGAAAAGGGTCGCGGCTTCGAAGCCGGCATCAAAACGACGCTGGCCGATAATCAGGTCCGCGCGAACCTTGGCCTCTACACCTACAAATATACCGATTTGCAGATCGATTATTTCAATTCGCAGATTTTCGCCTATCAAACGTACAACGCCGGCAGCGCGCGGACCAAGGGCGTCGAGCTGGAGCTCGAATATGCGCCGCACAGCCTGGCGGGCCTGTCGCTGCACGGGACGCTGAACTATAGCAAGGCGCGTTACCTGGACTTCATCGCCCCCTGCTACTCTGGGCAGAGCATCGTTGCCGGTTGTTCGCTGGTAGACGCGAACGGTGTGCCGCAACAGGATCTGAGCGGCGTTCCGACCGCGGTGGCGCCGGAATGGACGGGGACCGCGGGCGTTTCCTACGACAGCGACATCGGCGATCGCTTCAAGATCGGCGGGAACGTCGATACGCGGTATAGCGATTCGTATCTTGGGTCGGGCTTCGGCGATCGCACGACGCGGCAGGGGTCGTACGCGGTGCTCGATGCGGGGATTCGGATCGGGTCGCAGAACGACCGCTGGCAGCTGGCGCTGATCGGCAAGAACCTCACCAACAAATTCTACTTCACCGGTGGCGGCACCGCGCCGCTCACCGGATCGGGCACCGGCACCGCTACTGCGGTTCCCGGCGATACGCTGGGGTATGGCGCCTTTCCGCGTCAGGTGAAGCTGCAACTGACCGTGAAATACTGATGCGCGTGGCTGCGCGTTAGCGAGCCGGAAGGGGGGAGAGAAGGAGACCGAATATGGCACTCGACGATCCCCCCGTAATGGCTCCCGGCGCGGCGCGCTGCCCCGGACCGACGACGCGCGAGATCATCCTGAAGGACGGTTGGGCGGTGCCCGATGCGCTTGTCGCGGAGGCGTACGAATATCTCGGCGAAGCGGACATCGGCTACGACCGCTATATTTCCGACGATTTCATGGCGCGCGAGATGGACCGGCTTTGGCCGCGGACGTGGCAATGGGCGTGCCGTGAGGAGCATGTTCCCGAGGTCGGCGATTATATCACTTATGACGTCGGGCGATATTCGATCCTGATCGTACGCGGCGACGATGCGGTCATTCGCGCGTATCCCAACGCCTGCCTCCACCGCGGGACGCAGCTGAAGCGATCGGACACGAGCGGCAGCGGCACCGAGATCCGCTGCCCGTTCCACGGCTGGAGTTGGACGCTCGACGGCGGGTTGAAGAACGTGCCGTGCCGCTGGGATTTCCCGCACGTCACCGATGAAGCGTATCATCTGCCGGAAGTGAAGGTCGAAACCTGGGGTGGGTTCGTGTTCGTCAACATGGACCCCGATGCCGCGCCGCTCGCCGATCAACTTGGGCCGCTGGCGGAGCATTTCTCGGGCCGGTGGGATCTCGCCAACCGGCGGATCGCGTTGCATCTGCAAAAGGAGCTGCCGACGAACTGGAAGGCGGCGCAGGAGGCGTTCCTCGAGGCGTATCATGTCTACGAAACGCATGCGCAGGGGCTTGCGACCGCGGGCGACGCCAATGCGCAATACGACATCTTCAGCGATCATGTGACGCGGTTCGTCCACACGATCGGGACGCCGAGTCCGCATTACACCGAGCCGCAGACGCAGCAGGACATCCTCGACAAGATGCGCGTCGACGGCACGATCGTGCCCGAAGGGCGGACCGCGCGATCGGTCGCGGCGGAGAGGTTGCGCGAGACGATGGCGGCGGAACTCGGCGTCGCGCTCGATGAGTATTCGGACAGCGAGATGATCGATTCGATCGAATATCATCTGTTCCCGAACATGTGCCTGTTCCCCGGCGTGTCGTTGCCGATGATCTACCGGTTCCGGCCGATCGGTTCGGATACCGGGCGGACGATGTTCGATCTCGTGTTCCTGAAACTGGTGCCCGAGGGGACGCCGCTCGATTATCCGCCCGATCCGATTCCGGTGGCCGCGAACGAATCCTATGCCGACGCGCCGGGGATGAACCCTGGGCTGGGCGCGGTGTACGACCAGGATACCGACAACCTCGCGATGCAATTTCGCGGATTCCACGCGTCGGCGAAGCGGGGTCAGACCCTCGGCCATTATCAGGAGGCGCGCATCCGGCGGTTCCACCAGACGCTCGATGCGTATCTTGCCTGAGATGGATCGGATCGACCGGATCGAATCGTGGCACGCGATCTACGATCTGCTGTGCGACTATATGCGCGGGCAGGACCGGCTCGACGCGGTGCTGCATCGCTCGGTGTTTCACGACGATGCGACAACCGATTACGGCGCGGGGTATCGTGGCGATGCCGACGGCTTCGTCGCGTTCGCGCAAGGCGTGCTGACGCCCCACAAGGCCAATCATCATATGATCGGGCAGGTGCGGATCGACTTCGAAGGCGCCGACACCGCGTTCGGCGAGGTTTATTTCCAGGCGTTCCACCGGGTCGTCGATGACGGCGGCGATACCGACCTGTTCGTTTCGGGCCGCTACGTCGATCGCTACGAACGCCGCGCGGGCGTGTGGAAGATCGCGCATCGCAGCGAGTTGGTCGATTGGGTCCGAAGCGAACCCGCGATCGACGATCCGTGGAGCGGCACGCCGCGATTTCCGATGGGGGCACGCGCGCCCGACGATCTCAGTTGCCGACGCGAGGAGATGCGGGTGCGATGACGAAGATTTCAGTGGAAGAGGTGGCCGACCGGCTCGCGATCCAGGACGTGTTGTATCGCTATGCGCGCGGAATCGACCGGTGCGACGAAGACGTACTGCGTGCCGTGTGGTGGCCGGGTGCTCGGGCGGACTATGGGAACGGCGAGGTCGATGCCGGGGATTGGTCGGGAGATGTCGTCAAGGCGCTCTCCGCGATGCGGCGGACTCAGCACTTTCTAGGCAACGTGTTAATTTTGGTTGACGAATCAATTGCAGAAGTGGAGACATATTGTCGCGCATATCATGAGGTCGATGGACCCAACGGTCTCGTGGAGATGGAAGTCGGCGGCCGCTATCTCGACCGGCTCGAGAAGCGCGACGGCGAGTGGCGCATCGCGCATCGCCGCTACGTGCTCGACTGGAGCCGCAACGGGGCTTCGACCGCGCAATGGAACGGCCCGATGTACGGCAATCTGAAGCGCCACGGCGCGCGCCGCCCCGACGACCCGAGTTATACCGGAGACTGACATGGACGCAGCAACCCTCGACCGAACCGAACTCGATCCGCGCGTCGCGCGATTGCTCGACAAGGATGCGTGTCGGGAGTTGGTCCACAAGTTCGCGCGCGCGATCGATCGCTGCGACGCCAAGCTGGTCGGCGAGGTTCTCCATCCCGACGCGACCGACGATCATGGCGGCTTCAAGGGAACGGGCAAGGATTTCGTGCCGTGGGTGATGGAGGTGCTCGCGGGCATGCGACGGACGCAGCATGTCGTCGGCAACATCCTGATCGTGCTCGACGGCGATACCGCCTACGGCGAGAGCTATTTTATCGCGCACCACGCGCTCCCTGGTAAAGACGGGGCGGGGGACACCTTCATGGTCGCCGCCGGGCGCTATCTCGACCGGTTCGAGCGCCGCGACGGCGAATGGCGGATCGCGCACCGCGGCGCGGTCTACGACTGGAGCAGCGCGGTTCCCGCAACCGACATGTGGAACCGCGACGATCCCAAGGGATACGCCTTCGGCGCGCGCGGCGACGCCGATCCATCCTACCGGCATTTCGCCGGCGGCGCCTGGGTGAGCTGACCCCCGGCACCGCAACCATTCGAAAAGCGAGGTAACATCATGGCCACCGTCATCAATCCGCCCGAAACGAAATCCCGCGAGCGCGCGGACATGTCGAAATTTCCCGATCCCGATTTCAAGAACACGCCGATTTCGCCCGACCGCTATTTTTCGAAGGAATGGGCCGACCGCGAGTGGGACACGATCTGGACCAAGACTTGGCAGATTGCGGGCGTGCAGGCGCAAATTCCCAAGGCGGGCGACTGGCTGACCGCCGATCTCGGGACCGAGACGATCGTGTGCGTACGTGGCGACGACGGCGCGGTGCGCGCGTTCTACAACGTCTGCCAGCATCGCGCGATGCCCGTGGTCGAAGGCGAGCAGGGGCATAGCAAGCGGCTCGTGTGCCCGTATCATGGCTGGGCGTACGACCTGAAGGGCAAGCTGAAGACCGTCCCCGACGAGGCCGATTTCGTTCAGGGCTCGCCGTGCGGCAAGCTCAACATGGTCGCGGTGAAATGCGAGCTCTGGGCCGGCTTCGTCTGGATCAACATGGACGAGAATGCCGCGCCGCTGCGCGAGTTCATGGGGCCGATCGCCGATCAGATCGACACCTATCCGATGGACAAGATGGTCCGGACGCATTGGGTGACGATCGAAGGCAATTTTAACTGGAAGCTGATCCAGGACAATTTCAACGAAAGCTATCACGTCCCCTTTGTCCATCCGCAGACGAAGTTCGTGATGGAATATTCACACAATTATTGTCAGTTCGACATGTATCCGGAAGGGCATGCGCGGATGTTCATGCCCGGCGCGGGGCCGACCAAGATGCTGCGCGGCGGCGAGACCGAGACGCTGTCGTACCTCGCCAACGAACTCGAATTCTGGGGTCTCGACGCCGAACAATTCCGCGGTGGCAAGACCGGCGAAATCCGTGCCGCGCTACAGAAAGCGAAGCGTGAGAAGGGGGCTGAGAAGGGGTTCGACTTCTCGACCTATCATGACGATCAGCTGACCGATCATTGGCATTTCACGATCTTCCCGAACCTGTCGTTCAGCCTAAAGCCCGACGGCAACATCTGGTTGCGCGCGCGTCCGCACGAGACCGATCCCGAAAAATGCTATTTCGACATGTGGTACATGACGCTGTTTCCCGAAGGGACCGAGCGGTATTATTCGCAGAGCATGGCGGAATGGGTCGATCTGTCGGTGCCTGCGCCGCACATCGCGGGCAAGGTCGACGAGGTCTCGATGGGGCCGGGGATCGATCAGGACGTATCGATCTGGGAGACGCAGCAGCGCGGGCTGCACTCCCGCGGGTACAAGCGCGATTATCTTGCGTGGCAGGAGCGGCGGGTGCGGTATTTCCACGAGAATATCGAGAAGTGGATGAACGCGTAGGTGGGTCGATCCGTTCGTCATCCCTGCAAAGGCGGGGATTCATACTGGCTGGCCTCGCCGAAGGTGCCGCGGCGTTCGAGTTTATGGATTCCCGCCTTCGCGGGAATGACGGTCTAGGGTTATGGCTGGGGGTCGGTCTGTCCCAACCATAGGCGTCAGTCGGCCAGGTTCCACGGCACAATCAGGTCGCGTCCGTCCCAATCGTTGGCGGCGGAGCGCGCCCTCGCGTACATGGCGCGGATCGTGGCGTCCTCCGGATAGAGTTCGATCATGTGGCCGTGCGTCGCGCGCGCATCGACGTAACAGATCGTCGCGCCGAACGCGGTCGTGAACTCGCTTGCGACGGGCATTCCCGCGGCGACGAACGCGTCGCGGGTCGCGGTGTAATCGGGGCAGAACATTGCATTGTGGTGGAAGCCTTCGCCGCCGTCCAAAAACATATCGTGGAACGCGCTCGGCGTGTCCGACAGCAACTCGACGAGTTCGATGTTGAGATCGCCGGATTGGACGAAGACGCCGCGAATGCGGATCGGCGGGGCGGGGGCGCCGCGATAGACGTGATTGTCGAGCACGCCTTCGCCACCGCCGACGAACGGGCCGATGCCGTATAGCGCGCCCAGCCGCGCGCACGCTTCATCGAGATCGCGCACGACGTAGCAATTCTGGACGATCGTCAGCGGCATCTGCGTCTCGCGATCTGCGGACGGCCGGGCGGTACCGACGGGACGCCCCTTTTCGCCCGCGATACCGCCTGACCGCCCATCGCGCCCGGATCCTAGAATTTGAACCCGAGCTCGATCCCATAGGTGCGCGGCTCGCGCGCGGTCGGCGTCTTGAACAGACCCGGCACGATGGTGTTCGCCGAAATGCCGCGAATGTCCAGGATGTTACGCACGTAGAGATTGATCCGCGGCTGGATACCGCCGCCGAATTTCGGTTCGACCGCGACGCTGGCGTCCAATTGGTTGAGCGGCCGCGTCCGCCCGGCGACGACATTCAGCGTCGGTGCCGCCGGATTGGGGTTCGACGGATCGGGCGTGATCGCGGTGAAATAGCGCGAGATATGGCGGTAGTTGCTTGCGAACGTCACGTCGCCCAGACCCGTCTCGACGGTGTAATTGCCGCTGATCGATCCGGTGAAGCTGGGGTTGAACGTCAGGTCCAGCCCGGACAGGTCGATCGGTGCGAGCGTGAGCGGGTTGAGCGTCTGGAAATCGTCGTAATTCGACTTGAGATAGCCCGCCGACGCGGTGATCGAAACGCCGCGCATCGGCCGCGCGGTCAAGTCGGCCTCGACGCCCTTGATCGTCGCCGACGCGACGTTCGAGACGACCGTCTCGTTGGTGTTGGGCGACCCTGGCGGAGTGCGACGGATGATCGATTCCTGCTTGTTGTCGTATTTGGTGATGAAACCCGCGAGGTTGAACGCCAGACGGTGTTCGAGAAGCTGGGTCTTGAGGCCGACCTCGTAGCTGTCGACGGTTTCCGGATCGTAGGAGGCTTGCGACGTCGCGATCGATGTCGCGCGGCCGTTGAAGCCGCCGGCGCGATAGCCGCGCGAGTAAGACGCGTAGACCATCACGTCGTCGTTCGGACGGTAATCGACCGACACCTTCGGCGTGAATTTCTTCCAGCTGTCGCTTGCCGTCACGTCGAACGCGCCGGGGAAGGCGTTTTCGAAGGTCTTTTCGTCCTTGGTGTAGCGGCCGCCGACGGTGGCGCGGAAGTGGTTGGCGAAGGCCCAGTTCACGTCGATATAGGCGGCGTAGGATTTGGACTTCTGACTGGCGAATTGCTCGACCGTGGTGCCGCCGAGCACCGGGCCGAGGAATGTCGTCTGGTGGTTGTCGTACTTGCTGTTGAAATAATAGAGGCCTGAGACGAAATCGAGCCGATCGGTAAGCGTCACCGACGCGCGCAGTTCCTGCGACCATTGGCGATAATATTGATCGCGGATCGTTTCGTAGAATGGCACCGAGGTGCCGTCGAAATCCTGATTGAAGACCTCGTCGTCCTTGCGCCAGCCGGTGATAGAGGTGAGCTTGACCGCGTCCGAGACATCCCAGTTCATCTCCAGCGTGGCGGCGGGCGAACTGTAGCGGGTTGGGTTATCGAACTGCGTGAACGTCGTGTAGAGATCATCGCGCCGGTCGCGGTTGCACTGATTGGCGGGGGCGACGATGCAGACGACGTCCCCGGTCGTGCTGCCCGCGGCATTCACGGTGTGGCCGCGCTGGGTCTGTTTCTCGATCGTCAGCAATGCGTCGAAATTGGGCGCCGGGGTCAGCAGGATCGCCGCGCCGAAATTGTCCGAGCGGACTTGTGGTTCGTCGCGGTTCAACGTGACGTTGCGGTAATAGCCGTCCGAATAGCTGTGCTGTTCGAACAATTTGACGGCCAACAGATCCTTGATGACGGGGAAGTTGACGACGCCCTTGGCCTCGAACAGGCCGTAATTGCCGAACGTCACCTCCGCCTTGCCGCCGAACTCGCCGGTCGGCCGCGTGCGGCGGATGTTGACGACGCCTCCGATCGTGTTGCGCCCGAACAACGTGCCCTGCGGTCCGCGCAGCACCTCGAGGCTGGCGATGTCGAAGAAGTCGAGCAGCTGGCCGGTGTTGGTGCCGATGAACACGCCATCGACGAGGACGCCGACCGCGGGATCGAACGATTTTTCGATGTCGGCGAACACGACGCCGCGGATCGCGATCGCCGCCGCCGATGGGCCGGCGCCGACAGGCTGGATGACGAGGTTCGGCACCGATCCGCTGATGTCCTGGATCGTCAGCGCGTTGGCGGCTTCGAGTTGGGCCGGGGATACTGCGGTGACCGACAAAGGCGTCGTCGCGAGGGTTTCGGAACGTTGGCGCGCGGTGACGACGATGTCCCCGGGATCGGCGGTGGCGGCCTCATCGGCGGTCGGTGCGGTTGCATCGGCCGGTGCGGGAGGGGGCAGTGGGGGATCGGTCTGTGCCGCCGCGGGATTGGCGGTCATCGTCAGATAGGCGAGCGCCGCCGTCGCGCCGAGCGC
Source organism: Sphingomonas sp. (assembly GCA_965219285.1). Taxonomy (GTDB): domain Bacteria; phylum Pseudomonadota; class Alphaproteobacteria; order Sphingomonadales; family Sphingomonadaceae; genus Sphingomonas. Next base: position 121,329 of record CBDCNF010000015.1, on the reverse strand, counting down.
GACACGTTTGATACCGACGCGGCGCGGAAACGACGGAATTGTGGTGTCGATCGTCATCGAAATCCCCCCTGATTTATCGTTCTTGTTTGACGCAGCCTCCAACTTATTCGGACGCATGTCAATTTCAAAAATGCCGAACCGGCCATATTGTGATAAGGTACCGAGAAATAGATCAAAGCTGGGCTTCATGCCTCTTGAGAGGAGGCGCCGGTGCTGTCAGCGAACATCGCGAGTGTTGTGCTGCGCGCGTTGATTCTATAACGCATGGTATGTTCTGAAAGCGGTGCAGGCCGCAGTGGTTGGAGAGAGCGATTGGACGCGACGGATACGCGCGGGCATTGGCGCATCATCGCGCTGATGGCGCTCAGCAAGTTGATCGTCACCGCCGATTTCGCGATCGTCAGCGTCGCGCTGCCGTCGATCGGGCGTAGCCTTGGCGTCGCGCCGACTTTGCTGTCCTGGATCATCAGCGCCAACACGCTCGCGCTGGGTGGGACGTTAATCCTCGGTGGGAAATTGGTCGATCGAATCGGGCATCGTCGCGCGTTGAGTGCGGGGCTGTTGCTGTTCGCGATCGCCTCGACCGCCGCCGGGCTTGCGCCGAGCTTCGCGCTGGTACTGGTGGCGCGGGTCGTTCAGGGGCTGGCGGTCGCGTTGATTTCGCCCGCGGCGTTTTCGCTCATCACCGGCTTCCTGCCCGACGGCCCCGTGCGCCACCGCGCGCTCGGCGTGTTCGGCATCACGCAGGGGGCTTCGCTGATTATCGGGTTGCTGTGCGGCGGCTGGATCGTGACGACCTTCGGGTGGCGCGCGGTGTTTCTCGTCAACGTCCCGCTCGCCGCGGTCGCGCTGATGATGGCGCTGCGGTTCCTGCCGCGCGTCCGTGTCCACCGCGGCGAGGCGATCGATGGGGCGGGGGCGATCACCGCGACGGTGGCGATGGTGCTGCTGGTGGCGGGGATTTCGTCGATGGGTCGGGTGGGTTTGCTCGCGGCGCAACCGCTGGCGATGTTGGCGGGTGCTGCCGTGCTAATTGCGATCTTTGTCGCGATCGAGCGCCGCGTCGCGGTGCCGCTCGTTCCCGCGCTGCTGGTGCGACGGCCGATGTTCGCGCTGTCGGCCTGGGTGCTCACGCTTTTCATGGCCGGGGTCGGCGGGCTTTTCGTGCTGTCGCAACTCTATATGCAGCGCGTGCTCGGTTTCACCGCGGCGACCGCCGGCCTTGGCGCGATGCCCTACGCGTGCGCCGTAATTGCCGCGGGGCAGATGGCGCCGATGCTGCTCGCGCGCGTGCCGCTCAGGCTCGTCGGGATCGGGGCGGGGGTGCTCAATCTCGCCGGCCTGCTGTGGCTCGCGGTCAGCATGGGGGAGCCATACGCCGCCAGCATCGCGCCGGGGATGGTGCTGTGCGCGCTCGGCAGCGTCACGACCTTCATCGTCCTGATGCAGGCCGCGACCGCGCCGCTGTTGCCGCAGGAGCAAGGCGTCGGATCGGCGCTGCTGTTCACCTGCCAGAACGTCGGCACCGGGCTTGGCGCGGCTGTGTCTTTGATGCTGCTCGATGCGGGTGCGGGCGATCTGGTCGCGGCCGATTTCCGTGCGCCGTTCGCGATCCTCGCGGGTGGTATCGCGATCGCGGTCGCGTCCTTGTTGTTCGGACTTCGCGTCCGTCGTCCCGTCACCGTCTGAGCCTGGAAAGGGAATTCATGCCGATTATCGTCAACGCCGTCATCGACCTCGAACCCGCGGGCGCCGAGCGCGCCTTGCTCGATGCGCAACCGTTCATCGCCGCGTCGCGCGCGGAGGACGGCTGCGTCGCCTATGATTGGGCGATCGATCCGGCGACGCCGGGGCGCGTCCACGTCTATGAGGAATGGGCGAGCGAGGACGCGCTGGCGAGACATTTCCGCGATCCGAGCTACGCATCGATGCGCGATCATCTCGGGAAATCGGGGCTGGTCGCCGCCCGCTCGCAGAAATGCCGCTGCGACGCGATCGAGCAGGTCTATGACGCGGATGGCAAGGCACAGGCGTATTTCGGGAAGATGGCGTGATGCGCGGCTTTACCGGCAGCTTCGAAGACCGGCTCGCGATCCGAGAACGGATCGAATCGTACAACGACGCGGTGTTTCGCAAGGACGCCGACGATTGGGCGGAATGCTGGGCCGAGGATGCGTCCTGGGCTGTGGGCGACCATAAGGCCGAAGGCCGCGCGGCGATCCGCGACCTGTGGGTGTCGCTGATGAAGGGCTATGACGCGGCCGGAATGTATGTCGCGCACGGCGCGGTTTCGATCGATGGCGATGCCGCCGACTCGCGGTCGTATATGCTCGAAATGCTCAAGGGCGCGGACGGCAGCGAACGGCTGGTTTCGGGGCGGTACGACGATCGGTTGCGCCGGGACGCGGATGGCGCGTGGCGGTTCGTGTCGCGAAGCTATCAGGTCTTGCAGGTCCGGTGACCGGCGCGGCGGCCGATTTGCCGATCCGGCAGGTCGCATATTTCGTTCGCGACATCCGCGCGTCGGCGGAGCGGCATCATGCGCAGTTCGGATCGGGGCCGTTTCTCGTCATCGATCACGTGGCGACCCCCATCGTGCGGTATCGCGGTCGGGAGGCATCGCTCGATCATGGTTCGGCGTACGGGCAATGGGGTCCGATCATGGTCGAGTTCGTCCAGCAGCATGACAGCGGACCGTCGGCGTTCCACGACATGTACCCGGAAGGAAGCGGTCGCGAGGGATTCCACCATGTCGCTTTGTTCGTCGATGATGTCGCCGCCGCCATCGCCGCACATGAAGAGGCCGGTCGTGCGCTCGCGCTGTACGCCGAAACCGATGGCGGCGTCGCTTTCGCGATGGTCGATGCGGTCGCCGAATATGGCCATATGATCGAGCTTTATGAACCGAGCGAGACGCTCGTGGACTTCTACGAAATGGTCCGCCGGCTCGGCGAAACCGATGGACCGGTGTTGCGGGGTCTGTAAAAGTGATCGCTGTGATAATTTATCGGAGAGAATGATGGATCTCGGACTGAAGGGCCTGAAGGTCATCCTGAGCGGCGGCAGTCGTGGCACCGGGCGCGCCGCGCTTGAGATTTTCGCGGCGGAAGGCGCCGATGTCGGCTTCTTCTCGCGCAACCAGGCGCAGATCGACGACGCGCGCGACGCTTATGCGACGCACGGCGGCAAGGTCGTCGCGCGGCAGGGCGATCTGAACGATCTCGACGCGTACCCTGGACTGCTGACGGGAATCGCCGACGAACTGGGCGGCTGCGACATCTTCATTCCGTCGGCCAGCGCTTCTGGGTCGAAGCTCGCGCAGGATTGGGACGCCTGCTACAAGATGGACGTGCTCGGCACCGTGCGCGGGTGCGAGGCGATGGCGCCGTATCTGGAGGCTTCGGCGCACGGCGCGGTCGTCATCCTGTCGAGTATCGCCGCGACCGAGACGTTCATCGTTCCGCAGGCGTTCAACGCGATCAAGGCGGCGCTGCTGACATATTCGGGGCAGTTGAGCCAAGCGTGGGGCCCGAACGGAATCCGCGTCAACGCGGTGTCGCCGGGGCCGGTGTGGTTCGAAGGCGGCAATTGGGACGACGTGAAAAAAGGGGCGCCCGATACGTATAAGGCGTTCGAGGAGGCGTGCGCGCTGAAACGTCTGGGCAATGCCGAGGATGTCGCGCGCGCGATCGTGTATCTGGCGAGCCCGGCGGCGGACTGGATCACGGGGACGAATTTAATCGTCGATGGGGGGTATACGAAGCGGGTGCAATTCTGAGGTAGCGGGTCTTCCGGCGATCTCTTGTCGTCACCCCGGACTTGATCCGCGGTCCCGCTTTCTTCGCGACCGGGCAAATGAGCGGGACCCCGGATCAAGTCCGGGGTGACGGTTTCTGGTTCACGTCACGGTCGTTGCATCGCGCCGCCATCGACGAAGATGCCGTGGCCGCTGACGAAGCGCGCGTCGTCGGAGACCAAGAACGCGATGACGTCGGCGATGTCCTCCGGCTTGCCGAGGCGGCCGAGCGCGGCCTTGTTGCGCCAGAAATCGGCGAAATCGGCATTCGCCTCGAACGCGGGCGCGGTCATCGGGGTGTCGATCGCGCCGGGCTGGACGCAATTGACGGTGATGCCGTCGGCGCCGAGTTCGGCCGCCATCGCGCGCGTCATCCCGAGCACCGCATGTTTCGAGGCGGCATAGGCGACCATGCCCGTCGCGCCGAAGCTCGCCATCACCGATCCAATCGTCACGATCCGCCCGCGTCCCGAGGCGCGGAGCGGCACCACGGCGGCGCGGACGAGGCGGAACACCGCGGACACGTTCACCGCCATGACGCGGTCCCAGAACGCGTCGTCATGGCCTTCGAGCGGTTCGGCGCCGGTGATGCCCGCGCAGGCGACGACGCCGTCGAGCGCGCCCATCTCGGTCAGGGCTGCGGCAACGATCTTTTCTGATGCGCCCGCTTCGGTTACGTCGATTAGCAGGTCGGCGGCATCGGCCTGATCCACTCCGAATACCGTCGCACCGTCTCTTCGTAGCCGCGCGACCGTGGCCGCGCCGATGCCCGATCCCGCACCGGTGACGACGACGTGGCACCCGCCGAGCCGATCAGTCAAGTGCGCGGCCCCAGGCGCCAGCTTCGGGCGAGGCGACCCAGCGGATCGCGTTCTCGACGAGGCGGCGGTAGTGCGGATTGTCGTAGGTCACTTGGTCGTCTCCGGGTTGCAGATAGACGAGCGGGCTGTTGCCGGCGCGCTTGACCCAGCCGATCAGGTTCGATCCGTCGGGGTGCGACCAGCCTTCGTTCGAGAACATCCGCCCCGCCATGGCCGCTTCGGTCGAGTGGAAATTGGCGGCGGTGAAATCGTGGTCGGCGCGGAGTAGCGGGGTCACATCGTCGGTGAAGATTTCGGCGAGATAGAGCTCGTCTGTCATCGCGAACCGCGCGGGTAGGCCTGCGGCCACCGGATGATCGGGTGCGACGATCTCTGCCTCGTACGACACTTCGTGGCGATAGCCTGAGTCGAGGGTGTCGCGCCCGCGAACCCGATCGGGGCGATAGAGGAATCGTCCGCCGAGCGCCTCGGCGTAATCGGGCCACGCCGGCCAGCCGGCGAGCGCATGGTGAAGTGCAACGATGCCCTTGCCCTCGTCGAGCAGCGCGGTGAAGCCGTCGCGAAACGGCAGTGCCGGGGTCGCGCTGGCCGGGGCGATCGGTCTCCGCCGCGAAATCGATCCCCGGCATGTCATAGAGCAGCAGCGCGTCGAACCGCGCCATCGCTGCGGGGTTCATCAGCAGCGCGGCGGCGGGTTGATCGACGAAGGTCGCAGTGACCCCCGCCATGTCGTCGAACAGCGCGGCAAAGGCGTTGCGGTCGAACGGATGTCCGCGCACCGCGACGAGCAATTGCAGCGGCGCGTGATGATCGATTGTCGGCATATTTTAGAAACTAAGCACTTGCGCCGAATTCTACAACATCGTGCGCTATTCGAATGGCGATCGAGCGACCGGCGTCCCGGACAAGTCGATTTTGCCCGGTACGGACGGTCGCGATTACCCCGCTTTGCGTTCGAACGCGCGACGCATTTTCGAGGAAGCTGAACCGGACATCCGGTCGCGACGTTTTCGCGGATCGAGCAGGAAACTTTCGCCACGTTTCGTTGGTTTAGCCGTGACCGAAACAAGAAGGGATCCTCTAATGCGCAACTCTTCGACAAATTCTGGTCATATCGCCCTCGAGAACGGTCTCGCCTCGATTCACCCACACGATGTCGGTGCGGATAGAATCAGGGGTAATGACGGAGGCAATCACCTGGTCGGAACGGACGGTCACGATCGTATTTTCGGAGGAGCCGGCAACGATCGCATCAAGGGCGGAAACGGCAACGACACGCTCAATGGAGGCGATGGTCGCGACACATTTATATTCGATTCCAATAATGAAGGGCACGATCGGATTACGGATTTCAACAGCGTCGATCACATCAGGTTTCAGGTCAGACAAGACGAAGCCAACGGGCCGCGTCAGTATGAGGACCTGACTTTCCGAGAGACGGGGCATGGCACCTTCGTTTCTTATGGTGACGATGGATCGACAATCCTGTTGGTCGGCGTGACGATCGACCAGATCGATCCGACGCAATTCGTATTCCTCTGACGTTGCGTCGTCTTAATCGGGAGTAAACGCGTCAACGCCCGCCTGCCAATTTCAAGCGAGGAATTCGGCACGGCGGGCGTTGGCGATACGGTTTGTTCGATCGGATGGCTGCGGCCCGCTGGCTCCCCGAGTAGGATTCGAACCTACGGCCATTCGATTAACAGTCGAATGCTCTACCGCTGAGCTATCGGGGAACAGCGCCGTGCGGAGGCGGGTCTATAAACAGGCCTCCGCTCAGCGCAACCCCTTCGAACGTCAGAAGCGTCGCGGCGAAGCCGCGCCGTCGGTCGTCGCCGGTGGCGACGCCGGCCGCGGTTGCGCGAGTCTTGGCGCGACGCGCGCCAAGACTCGCTACCCGATAAACTGCTCCATCGTTATCCGGTCGTCGAGGGCGTGTTCGGGATCGAACAGCAAGGTCAGTTCGCGGTCGCGGTCGATGACAATATCGACCATCGCGACATCGCGGATCTCGCGCTGATCGGCCACCGCCGAGACGGGCCGCTTGCCGGGGTTGAGGATGCGCAGGCTGATCCGCGCCTTGTCGGGCAGGATCGCGCCGCGCCAGCGCCGGGGGCGGAACGGGCTGATCGGGGTGAGCGCGATCAGCGCCGAGCCCAGCGGCAGGATCGGGCCGCGCGCCGAGAGGTTGTACGCGGTCGAACCCGCCGGTGTGGCGGCGAGGATGCCGTCGCAGGCGAGTTCTTCCAGCACGATGCGGTCGTTGACCGTCACCTCGATCTTGGCGGTCTGGCGCGTCTCGCGGAGTAGCGAGACCTCGTTGATCGCGGGCAGACGTGGACGCTGCCGTCGACGCCGAGCGCGGTCATGCTGAGCGGATTGACGCGGAATTCCTTGGCGCGTTCGAGCCGGCCGTCGAGATCGCCCTCGCGCCATTCGTTCATCAGGAAGCCGATGGTGCCGAGGTTCATCCCGAATACCGGGACGGTCGGCACCTCGCGTTCGAGCATCGTGTGGAGCGTCTGGAGCAGGAATCCGTCGCCGCCCAGCGCGATGACGACATCGGCATCGACGGGCGGGCACCAGTCCCATGCGTTCGCGAGGCGTTGGGCGGCGGCCTGGGCTTCGGGGGCAGGCGACGCGACGAGAGCGCGTCGCGAGAATACGCTCATCCCCCCGTCACGCTCATGTGTCGCGCGACCGCGGGCGCGGCGCCGCGTTCGATCCGGAAGTCGTGCCGCGCAGGCTTGATCGCGAGGGCGTGGTCGATCGCCTTGTCGAGCGCGGCGACGCCGCCTTCGCGCAGTGCGGTCTTGAGATCGGCGTGGTCGTCGTGGCCGAGGCACGAATAGAGCTTGCCTTCGGTGGTGAGACGAACGCGGTTGCAGCCGTCGCAGAAATTCGCGGTCAGCGGCGAGATGAGGCCGACCCGCGTGGCGCTTCCTGCGACGCGCCAATAGCGTGCCGGGCCGCCGGTGCCGTTAAGGTCGCGAACCAGTTCGAACCGCGCGGCGAGATCGTCGAACACCCCGGTCAGCGGCACGAAGCGATCGGTTCGGTCTTCGTCGATTGCGCCCAGCGGCATCGTCTCGATCAGCGTCAGATCGTGCCCCTCGGCAATGCACCAGTCGAGCATCGCGGGGATTTCGCGATCGTTCAGGCCCTTCAGCGCGACCATGTTGATCTTGATCGCGAGGCCCGCGTGTTTGCCCGCGGCGATCCCGCCAAGCACCTGCGCGACATCGCCGTGGCGGGTGATGAAGCGGAACATGTCGGGGTCGCGGCTGTCCATGCTGACGTTGACCCGGCGCATGCCGGCATCGACCAGCCTGTCGGCATATTCGGCGAGCCGGGTGCCGTTGGTCGTCATCGTCAATTCGTCGAGGCCGGTTCCGATATGACGCCCGAGGCGATCGACCAATTCGCCGACATCGCGGCGGACCAGCGGCTCGCCGCCCGACAGCCGGATTTTCCGCACACCGCGCGCGATGAACCGTTCGGCGATCACCGCAATCTCTTCCAGCGCGAGCAAGGCACGGCGCGGCAGAAACGTCATTGTCTCGGCCATGCAATAGCGGCAGCGCAAATCGCATCGGTCGGTGACCGAGATGCGCAGATACCGGATTGTCCGGCCGTGCGCGTCGACGAGGGGGGGACTGGCCATTGCCTGATGAATTAGGGCTTGGGGCCGGGTGTCGCAAGGTCGGCGCATGAACCGTGACAGCGGCACAATCATTTATGCTAGGCGATTCGGATGGACTTGACCGCCGACGACGAATCGACCGGCACGGCGCGGCTGGTCGCGATCGGCGTATCGCCGCGGCGCGAGGAACTGGCGGGGCTTGTCGCCGCGCAAGAATGGTCCGTCGGCGAGGATGACGATGCGCCGATCCATATCGTCGACCTTGCCTCGGGCGAGATTCCATCGATGGCCTGGCGCGACCGATCTGCGGTGATCGCGATCGCGCCCGATGCCGATGCCGCTTATGCGGCGGGCGCGACGCACTGGCTGGCGCCGGACTGGTCTGCGGACATGTTCGCGTCGGCAATGCGTTATGCGGGTCGCTACGCGCGCCGGGTGCGCCGGCTTCCCTACGAGGCATCGGGGCGACGCGCTGGCGATCTGCGGCGCAGCGCGGACTATCCGCTTCTCGCCTGGATCGAGACCCGGCGCGATGGCGCGGTCTCCGCGATCGTGATCGCGCTAACCCGATTCGAATTCGTCAACGCCGCCTTCGGTCGCGACGCGGGCGACGAACTAATGGCGGCGACGCGCGCGCGGATCGAACGTTGGGCGCATAAGGCATTCAATGGTCGCGCGGTGATCGCGCGTCGCGGCGGCGCCGAATTCGTCGTCCTGGCGCAATCGGGCGGTGCGGCGATCGCTTCGGCGGTCGAGGCGCTGGAGGCGGAACTGGCGCGACCGTTCGAAGTCGAAGGCGCGGCGGTCAATCTCGGCAGCCGTGTCGGTCTCGCCGAAGCGGTGACGGGCGAGGGCGCGACCGCGCTGTTGCGGCGCGCGCGCGAGGCGCTCGGCGCAGCGCGGTCGAGCGACGGCGCGACGACGCACGTCGCCGATGTCGATTCCGCTGCGATCGATCGGCTCGCCGCCGATCTGCACCATGCGTTCGAGCGCGACGAGATCGGTGTCGTGTTCCAGCCGCAGGTCGCGATGGCGGGATCGATCGTCGGGGTCGAGGCGCTGGCGCGGTGGCGGCATCCCGAGCTTGGTGCGCTCGGCGCGGATCAGTTGTTCGCCGCCGCCGAGCGTGCCGATCTCGGGATCGCCTTGTCCGACCATATTCAGCGCGTCGCGCTCGAACGCGCCGCCGCGTGGCCGGCGGCACTGGAGCGGTTGCGGCTGTCTATCAACGTCACCGCCGCGGATCTCGCGCGGCAGGGCTTTACGACCGCATTCCTCGATCGCGTCGAGGCAAGCGGCTTCGCGCGTGCGCGCGTCACGGTGGAGATCGTCGAGACAGGTCTGATGGCCGATCTCGATCGCGCCGCGGCAATTCTCGCGCGATTGCGCGGCGCGGGTTGCCGCATCGCGATCGACGATTTCGGGACGGGCTATTCGAGCCTTGCCTACCTCAAAGCGTTGCCGATCGATTACCTCAAGATCGACCGCAGCCTGACCCGCGACATCACCGGGTCGGACCGCGACCGCGTGATCGTTCGCGGCGTTATCGCGATCGCGCGCTCATTGGGGCTGGAGACGATCGCGGAAGGCGTCGAGACCGAGGACGAACGCGCGTTGCTCGCGAGCGACGGGTGCGATCTGTATCAGGGTTTCCTGTGTTCGGAGCCGGTCGCGAGCGAGGGTTTGGCCGACCTGGTGGCGGCGGAGTGACGCTCGACTAGCGCGTCAGCACGACGAGTTGGTCGTCGTTCGGGGATTGAGCGAGCAAGGTTTCGCGGTCGAGCGGGATGATCCCGGCATCATGATCGATCACACCCATCTCGAAATCGTGCGCCATCAGGCGATCGACGAACGCCCCGGGGCTCTTGTATCGTTTGCCGGTGAATTCGAGGAAGATCGTCAGCGGGCGGTTCTGTGCGATCAGCCCGGCCATCCCCTCCCACAGTTTTTCCTCCTCGCCCTCGACGTCGATCTTGATGAAGTCGGTATCGAGCAGGTCGGCGTAAGAATCGAGGCGTCTTGTCGGCACCTCTATGTCGCCGGCGCGCCCCGATGCTGCAATAATGTTTGCGTTCTTGGGCTGGCCCTCGGGCACCCATAGGTTCGCGGTCCCGTCGGTATCGCTCAACGCGGCTTCGTGGATCGTCGTGCGCTCGCCGAAGCCGTTGATCTCCATCGTGTCGCGCAGATGCCGCGCCATCGCCGGGTTCGGCTCGAAGGCGTGGACCGACCCGGTGGAGCCGACGAGATCGGCGAGCAGCAGCGAGAAATAACCCAGGTTCGCGCCGGCATCGATCGCTGTCATGCCGGGTTTCACGCGTTCGACCATCGCTTCGGTGTGCCACATCTCCCAGAAGCCATCGAGCAGCAGGTGCGGGGTGAGGCCGACGTCGCGCGTATCGACGAACATCTTGTAGCGGCCGAGCACGCGTGCGAGCGCGGTTCCTTCGCCGAGAAACGCGTGGCGGCACAGGCCCCGGATCGTCGCCTCGCTGGCGCCCCGATCGGATCGCTTCAGGGCGTGAATGTCGAATATCGCGCCGTTTGCGGCGTGCAGGTCGAACGGGGCGGCGATGTGTGGCGTCGGGGGATCGGCGCTCAGGCGCTTCCACAGGGATCGTTTCGTCATGGTTTCTACCCGGTATTCGCGAGGCGGTATCGCGCCATCCTCTCGTAAAAGCGCCGGGCGGCTTCCGCGATCGGCTTCGCGCTCTCGGGCAGGTCGTCGATCGTCGCGAAGCGTTTCGGCGCGACGAAGCCCGTCGAGCGTTCGACAGCATCATACCAAGCGGGCGCCCAAGCGCCGTCGGTGTCGCGGCGGCCCGCGGGCCAGTCGAGCATTCTTTCCGAGAACGGGATATCGAGCGCGGCGCAAAGCGCGGTTAGCGTTCGCGTGGGATCGGCGAGCACGTCGGCGCCGTCGATCACCGGCGGCGCCTTGCCGGTGCGATCGGCGACGCGATCGAACAATTCGCCCTGCTTCTCGACGCCGATGTCGGCCAGCGTCACCGCGACGCGCTTGGCCGCGTAGGACGCCAGCACTTGTTCTGGCGCGCGTATCAGGAACGCGTTGGTGCACGCATCCATCCAGTCGACGCCGAACGCCGGCAACATGTGGTGGCACATCTGCTTTTGGTACCAGATCGGGGCACCACCGGGGGCGGGGCCGGTCATCGCGGCGGCGACGTTGCGCCAGTCGGTCGGCTGCGTCGCCAGCGTTTCCGCGCGCAACGGATGATCCGCGCCGCTTGCCGCGAGAAAGGCGGCGTAGAACGGTTCGTCGGTGACGGCGGTATCTTCGCGATTGCCAAAGCTGCGCATCATCGCGGTCGAGATGTTGCGCGGGCCGGACCACATGGCAATTCGGTGCGTCATACGATCGGATGCGCGGCGGCGTCCGCGTCCTTGAGTTGCGCGTACAGATCGCTGACCCTTGTGGTGATGGGGCCGGATACGCGGAGCGCGCGACCGTCGATCTCGCGGACCGGCGTGATGCCGCCCATCGTGCCGGTGACGAAGGCTTCGTCGGCGGCGGCGAGGTGGGCGGGGGTGTGATCGTCTTGGTCGAGCGGCGCGGCCCCGTCGCGGCACAGCGCGATGACGTTCCCACGGGTGATGCCATTGAAGCAGAAGTCGTCGCGCGACGTGAAGACCGTTCCATCTTTCACCCAGAACAAATTGGTCGCGTTGCAACTGGCGATGTTGCCGTGCGGATCGCGCATCACCGCCTCGTCCGCGCCGGTGTCGATCACGTCGATGAGGGCACGGATATAATTGAGGCGGCTGTGGGTGTTGAGCCGCATGTCGAACGTGTCGGGGGCGGAGGTGCGGATCGCGCTGGTGTGCAACGTCAGACCGGTCGAGGGCTTTGGGGCCTTGAACTCGGCGGTGCAGACGATCGTCGGCTGGCCGAGCGAATTGCGCGGGTCCTGGTTGACCGTCGCCTTGCGCCCGCGCGTGACCATGAGGCGGAGGTGGGCGCCATCGGTCATTTGGTTGGCTTCGAGGAGGCGTTTGAGGTCGCCGGTTAGGTCTGCGCGCGAGAGGCCGATGTCGATTCGGATCGCAGCGGCGCCCGCGTAGAGTCGGTCGAGGTGGGCTTCGAGAAATAGCAGCGCGGCATTGTGGAGGCGGAGGCCCTCCCATACGCCGTCGCCGAGGCCGAAGCCTGCGTCGAAGATCGAGACGTTCGCGTCGCTAGCGGGGACGAGATCGCCGTTGACATAGGCGAGGATGCGATCGTTGCGGGGATCGGGGGTGTAGTCCTGGCTGCCGGGCATAAGGTCGTTTAACCGTGTCGAAGGGGAAAATGAACCGTTCGTCGTCGGTCTGTCGGCTAACTGAATCGTTACCCCGGACTTGATCCGGGGTCCATTTATCCACGAGCGGATGTCGTCCCTGGCACGATGGATGCCGGATCAAGTCCGGCATGACGGTGTAGGCGTCGCGCTAGCCCGCCGCCTTCGCGAGCCCTTTCGACAATTGCAGCGCGCCGTTGAGCCGCGCCGCGGGATCGGGCCAGTTGCGGGTCAGCGCGACCTTGCTGTCGGGGCGCAGTTTCGCGATGCCGCCGAGGCGCTCGACGTACGCTAGCAAGCCATCGACATTAGGTGGCTTGTCGTCATGGAACGAGACGAGCGCGCCCTTAGGGCCGACGTCCATTTTGGCGACACAGGCGGTCTTCGCGTTCAGCTTGATCTCGATGACCTTGATGAGGTTATCGGTCGCCTCGGGCAGCGGCCCGAACCGGTCGATCATCTCCGCCGCGAAGGCGTCGATCTCGCGGCGGTCGTCCAGGTCGTTGAGGCGGCGATACAGGCCCATCCGCAGGTCGAGATCGGGGACATACTCTTCGGGAATCAGCACCGCCGCATCGACGGATATCTGGGGCGAGAAATCGCGCGGGCGACTGGCGAAGCCGCCGGCCTTGGCGTCCATGATCGCCTCTTCGAGCATCGCTTGGTAGAGTTCGTAGCCGACTTCGCGGATATGCCCCGATTGCTCGTCGCCGAGGAGGTTGCCCGCGCCGCGGATGTCGAGATCGTGGCTGGCGAGCTGGAATCCCGCGCCGAGCGAATCGAGATCGCTCAGCACCTTCAGCCGCTTCTCGGCGGTGTCGGTGATCATCCGCTCCGGCGGGGTGACCATATATGCGTAGGCGCGCGTCTTCGATCGCCCAACACGCCCGCGTAGCTGATAGAGTTGCGCCAACCCAAAGCGGTCGGCGCGATTGACGATGATCGTGTTGGCGCTGGCGATGTCGATGCCGCTTTCGATGATGCTGGTCGAGACGAGCACTTCGAATTTCTTGTCGTAAAAGGCGCTCATTCGCTCTTCGACCTGCATCGGCGCCATCTGGCCGTGCGCGATGACGTAGCGGATTTCGGGGACGTGCTTGCGCAGATAGTCCTCAATGTCGGGCAGGTCGGCGATGCGCGGGGTGACGAGGAAGCTCTGCCCGCCGCGATAATGTTCGCGCAGCAATGCTTCGCGCAGGACGACCGGATCCCACGGCATCACGTAGGTGCGCACCGCGAGGCGATCGACCGGGGGCGTCTGGATCACCGACAGTTCGCGCAGGCCGCTCATCGCCATTTGCAGCGTGCGGGGGATGGGGGTTGCGGTGAGGGTGAGGAGGTGGACCTCGGCCTTCAGCGCCTTGAGCTTTTCCTTGTGGGTGACGCCGAAACGCTGCTCCTCATCGACGACCACGAGGCCGAGGCGTTTGAAGTCGATATTCTTGGCGAGCAGCGCATGCGTGCCGATGACGATGTCGATCGTGCCCGCCGCGACGCCTTCCTTGACCGCCTTCACTTCGTTGGCGGGAACTAGGCGCGAGAGGCGACCGATCTTCATCGGGAAGCCTTCGAAGCGCGTCGTGAAATTATTATAATGCTGACGCGCAAGGAGAGTCGTCGGGCAGACGATCGCGACCTGCATTCCCGCCATTGCTGCAACAAATGCTGCACGCAGCGCGACCTCGGTCTTGCCGAAACCGACATCACCGACGATCAGCCGATCCATCGGCCGGCCCGCGCCGAGATCGGTGAGGACGTCGCCGATGGCGCGGTCCTGGTCATCGGTTTCCTGATACGGGAAGCGATCGACGAAGCTCGGATAGCCGCTGCTGTCGGCCTCCGCGATCTCGCCGGGGCGCAGCGCGCGTTCGGCGGCGGTGGCGATGAGTTCGCCTGCGATCTCACGGATGCGCTCCTTCATCTTCGACTTGCGGCGTTGCCACGCCTCGCCGCCGAGCCGGTCGAGCGACGCGCCGTCTTCGCTGCTGCCGTATCGCGACAGGACTTCGAGATTTTCGACGGGAACGTAGAGCTTGTCGCCGCCGGCGTATTCCAGCGCGACGCAATCGTGCGGGGCTCTCGCGACGGGAATTTGGGTGAGGCCGATGTAGCGGCCGATGCCGTGGTCGATATGGACGACGAGATCGCCGGTCGAGAGCGTTGCGAGTTCGGCGAGGAAGGCGTCGGCGGATTTCTTGCGCCGGGCGCGGCGGACGAGACGGTCGCCGAGCATGTCCTGTTCGGTGAACACCGCGACGCCGGGGGCGGTGAAGCCGTGATCGAGCGCGAGGACGATGAGCGCGGCCTGCGTCTCTCCGACGCCGAGCGCTTCCTGCCACGTCTCGACGGGCTTGGCGCCGGTCAGGCCATGATCTTCCAGCAGCGCCTTCAACCGCTCGCGCGCGCCGATCGAATAACTGGCGAGGACGGGCTTGCGGCCATCCTTGCAGAACTTGGCGATGTGACCTACCACCGCCTCATAGACGTTGGCGCCGCTGGCGCGCTCGGGAGCGAAATCGCGGGGACCGTCGACCGCGAAATCGAGGACGATTTTCGATTCGGGTTCGTGGAACGGGGTCGTCAGGTGCGCGGTCGCGGTATCGAGTGCGGCGCTCCACTCGGTCGCGTCGAGATAGAGCGTCTTCGCCGGGAGCGCGCGATAGCTGCCAGGTTGCGCGGCTTCGGCGCGTTTGCGGTTCTCGTAATAGTCCGCGATCGATTCGAGGCGGCTTTCCGCCGCTGCCGCGACGCCGTTGTCGCGAACGACGATCGCGTCTTCGCCGAAGTGATCGAACAAAGTCGCGAGCTTTTCTTCGAACAGCGGGAGCCAATGCTCCATCCCGGCGAGCCGCCGTCCGTCGCTGACCGCCTGATAGAGCGGATCGCCCGTCGCGGTCGCGCCGAAGGTTTCACGATACCGGCCGCGGAAGCGCTTGACCGAGTCCTCATCGAGCAGAGCCTCGGAGGCGGGGAGCAGGGTGAAACCGTCGATCCGTCCGGTGGTGCGCTGATCGGCGGGATCGAAGGTGCGGACCGATTCGATCTCGTCGCCGAAGAAATCGAGGCGGAGGGCCTGTTCGACGCCGCTCGGGAACAGATCCACCAAACCGCCGCGCACCGCATATTCGCCCGAATCATGGACGGTATCGGTGCGCACATAGCCATTGGCCTGAAGCAGCGCGGCGAGTTTGTCGCGGCCGATCCGCTCGCCGGGTTTCAGCGTAGCGACAAGCTGGCGGATGCGGAACGGGGTTAGCGTGCGCTGGGTCGCGGCGTTGGCGGTGGTGAGGACGAGTTGGGGTTTCTTCGTCTTCTGTTGGAGGCGGTGGAGCGCGCCGATCCGTTCCGCCATCGTGCGCAGCGTCGGCGAGGCGCGGTCGTAGGGCAGGCAATCCCACGCGGGGAATTCGACGATCTCCAGTTCGGGCGCGAAGAAATGCGCGGTCGCGGCGATGGAGCGCATCGCGGCCTCGTCGGGTGCGATGAAGACGGCGCGAGACGGTGCGGCACGCGCGAGATCGGCGAGCAGCGACGGAAGGAAGCCGGTCGGGACGCCTGACAGGGTGAGCGGCGTTGTCGCGGTGAGGATGGTTTTGAGGTCGGGCATCTGGCTCTTCGGAAATCCGTCATGCCGGACTTGTTCCGGCATTCACGGCGCCGCGTAAGCGGACAGGTTTTGGTGCGCGGCACGGTGGATGCCGGAACAAGTCCGGCACGACGGTCAATGCGAAATCGGCACGAAATTCAGCGAGCGCATGCTGCTCATCATCGCCCCCTCCCATTCAGCCGGGCATGCGATCGATCCGATCGCCCAGCCCATGATATCGACATCCTGTTCCTCCAGCAGCGCCTCGAACCAGTTGGTCTCGTCGGTATCCCAACCGCCGTGATGCGCATCGAAGAAGCCTCCGATCATCAGATCGGCTTCGCGCGTGCCGCGGTGCCAGCTACGAAAGCGCAGCCGTTTCAGGCGGGTGTCGTTATCCATTCCGGCTCCAACGGCAATTGCCCGGCGGGCACTGGGCGTCCCAGCAAAGTCGTACTTTGCTGGGGTCCCTTGGCGGCGACCGTCGGGTAAGGGTATCGCGTACAGATAGACATGCGACCCGATATCCTCAATCCGCTGTTTGCCGAAGTGACCGCGCTGAAAGGCGTTGGCGCCGCACTCGCGAAACCGCTGGACCGGCTCGGGCTGGCGCGGGCGGTCGATGTCGCGTTCCATTTGCCGAGCGGGTGGGTCGATCGTCTGCCGCGTACCGAACTCGACATGGCGGACGCGGGGCGGACGATCGCGATCACGCTGACCCCGCGCGATATCCGCTCGTCGAGTTCCCCACGCGGACCAACGCGGGTCAATGCCTTCGATGCGCTGGGCAATCACGTCAGCCTCGTCCATTTCGGCGGCTCGTCTGGCTGGGTGAAGAAGCTTTATCCGCTGGGCGCGCCGATCCGCGTTTCGGGGAAGCTCGAAATGTACGGGCAGGAACTCCAGATGATCCATCCGGAGCTGCTCGACGGCGATGCGTTGCGCGAGCGCGAAGCGATCTATCCGCTGTCCGAAGGGATTACATCGCGCCGCGTCGGCGCTCTGGTCGAGCAGGCGATCGACCGCGCGCCCGATCTTGTCGAATGGATCGAGTCGGGGCTGAAGGCGAAGCGCGAATGGCCGGCGTGGCGTGAGGCGCTGACGCGTCTCCACGCCGATCCGTCAGACGCGAAGGCGCGCGAGCGGCTCGCCTATGACGAGGTGTTCGCCAACCAACTCGCGCTGATGCTGGTGCGGCAGGACAGCCGCAAGCGGCGGGGCAGGGCGCTCGCGGGCGACGGGCGACTGCGCGATCAGCTGCGGCTGCCCTATGCGATGACCGGCGCGCAGGCGCGGACGGTGCGCGAGATCGAGGGCGATCTGGCGCAGGAGGCGCCGATGCTGCGGCTGCTGCAGGGCGATGTCGGATCGGGCAAGACGCTGGTCGCGGCGATGGCCTTGCTGATCGCGGTCGAGGCGGGTGCGCAGGGGGCGATGCTGGCCCCGACCGAAATCCTCGCGCGGCAGCATTATGAGACGTTGCGGTCGCTGCTGTCCGGCCTGCCGCTCAACGTCGCAGTGCTCACCGGGCGCGATAAAGGGCGGGTGCGAGAGGCGACACTTATGGGGCTGGCGGACGGTTCGATCGATGTCCTAGTCGGGACGCATGCGATCTTTCAGGAAGCGGTGACATATCGCGATCTCGGGCTGGTGGTGGTCGACGAGCAACATCGATTCGGTGTGGCGGAACGGATGCTGTTGCAGGCGAAAGGCCAGCGCCCACCGCACCTGCTGGCGATGACCGCGACGCCGATCCCGCGCACCCTGACGCTCGCGCAATATGGCGAGATGGACCAGAGCCAGCTCGACGAGATGCCGCCGGGCCGCGAACCGATCGAGACGCGAGTGATTTCGGAGGATCGGCTCGACGAGGTCGTCAACGCGCTGGGAAGGCATCTCGCCGAGGGCAAGCAGGCCTATTGGGTCTGCCCGCTGGTCGAGGAGAGCGAGAAGAGCGATCTCGCCGCCGCCGAGGCGCGGGCGGCGACGCTTGCCGCGCGGTTCGGGGATCGTGTTGGGCTCGTCCACGGGCGGCTGCGCCCCGCCGAGAAGGACGCGGTGATGGCCGAATTCGCGGGCGGTCGGCTCGGCGTGCTGGTCGCGACGACAGTGATCGAGGTTGGCGTCGACGTCCCCAACGCGACGCTGATCGTGATCGAACATGCCGATCGCTTCGGGCTCGCCCAGCTCCACCAGTTGCGCGGACGGGTCGGGCGGGGCGGCGGGCAATCAATGTGCCTGCTGATCCGCGGCAATGCGCTATCGGAGACGTCGCGCGCGCGCCTCGCGCTGATGCGCGAGACCAACGACGGCTTCCGTATCGCCGAGGAGGATTTGCGGCTGCGCGGTGCGGGCGAGTTGCTCGGGACGCGGCAGTCGGGGGAGGCGGTGTTCCGGCTGGCGTCGGCCGAGATGCTGGGGGACTTGCTCCCTCCCGCGACCGACGACGCCCGGTTGTTGATCGATCGGGACGGCGGGCTGGAAGGCGCGCGCGGGCAGGCGGCGCGCGTGGCGCTTTATCTGTTCGAGCGCGAAGCGGGGGTGGCGTTGCTGCGGTCTGGGTAGACCCGAGCGAGGTACTGGCGCTTCCCCGGCGGAGGCCGGGGCCCAGTCGGAAGATCGGATTAACCGTGCACAGCCTCAGCCAAGACCATGTGTCGCAACTGGGCCCCGGCCTTCGCCGGGGAAGCGGAATAGGTCGACCTAATCCGCCACCGCCATGCCGTGCAGTTTCTTGCCGAGGCTGACCTTGTCACCCACCGTCACCATCGCCTCGTAACCGGCAACGCGTTCGTCGTTCACCCGCACCGCCCCTTCGTCGATCTTGCGCTTCGCCTCTTTGTTCGACGCCGCGAAGCCGATCGCGGTCAGCGCCGCCACGATCGATAAGCCGTGCGCCGGAACCGCGACCTGCGGCAGCGCGTCGCCGCTGGCGCCTTCCTCGAACGTCCGCCGCGCGGTCTCCGCCGCCTGTTCCGCCGCCGCACTGCCGCGGCACATCGCGGTTGCGGCGTTGGCGAGGACGATCTTGGCGGCGTTGATCTCGGCACCTTCGAGGGCTTCCAGCCGGGCGATTTCGTCGAGCGGCACGTCGGTGAACAGCCGCAGGAACCGCCCCACGTCGCGGTCGTCGGTGTTGCGCCAGAATTGCCAGTAATCGAAATGCGGCAGCTGATCCTCGTGGAGCCAGACTGCCCCAGACATGGTTTTGCCCATCTTGCCGCCGTCGGCGGTGGTGATCAGCGGGGTGGTTACGCCGAACACCTCGGTGCCGTCCATCCGTCGCGCGAGTTCGATGCCGTTGACGATATTCCCCCATTGATCGCTGCCGCCCATTTGCAAACGGCAGGCATGGCGCTGCGATAGTTCGCGGAAATCATACGCCTGGAGGATCATGTAGTTGAATTCGAGGAAGCTGAGCGACTGTTCGCGGTCGAGCCTTAGCTTCACGCTGTCGAAGCTGAGCATTCGGTTGACACTGAAATGCTGCCCGACTTCGCGCAGGAACGGGATATATTCCAGCGCGTCGAGCCATTCGGCATTGTCGAGCATCACCGCGCCCGATGGCCCGTCCCCGAAGGTCAGGAAGCGTTCGAAGATGCGGCGGATCGCGGCGATGTTGGTGGCGAGGCGGTCTTCGGTGAGGAGTTGTCGCGATTCCTCCTTGAAGCTCGGGTCGCCGATCTTGCCGGTGCCGCCGCCCATCAGGACGATCGGCTTGTGCCCGGTCTGCTGGAGGCGGCGGAGCAGCATGATCTGGACTAGGCTGCCGACATGGAGCGACGGCGCGGTAGGATCGAAGCCGATGTAGCCCGGAACGATTTCGCGCGAGGCCAGCGCGTCGAGCGCGGTCGCGTCGGTGAGCTGGTGGATATAGCCGCGCTGCGAGAGCGTCTGGAGGAGATCGGAGGCGAAATCGGTCATGGTGGAGCGGTTACCTCGCCATGTCCGCTTCGTCACCCCGGACTTGTTCCGGGGTCCACTGTTCCGCGAGAAATGCGGCTGATATTTAGGCGGCACGGTGGATGCCGGAACAAGCCCGGCATGACGTCAACTGCGCGGCAGTTGCGCCACCGGATCGACCGGAGTCCGTCCCCGTCGCAGTTCGAAATGCAGTTCGGGTCGATCCGCGAAGCCGCTGTCGCCCGACAGCGCGATCGTCTGGCCACGCTTTACCGCCTGGCCGCGCTGGACCAGCAGCTTCGCGGCATGGCCGTAGATGCTGGTCCAGCCGCCGCCGTGCTTGACGATGATCAGTCCGCCCAATGCCGCGATACCGTCGCCGACATAAGCCACGGTGCCGTCGGCGGCGGCTTTGATCGGGGTGTCGAGCGCGACCGCGATCTTGATGCCGTCGTTGCGTTCGCCCGATTTGCCGGGGCCGAACCGCTTTACGATCTCGCCGTCGACCGGCCACGAGAAACGACCGGGTGACGCGACCGGCGCGGTGATCGCCGCGGTCGCTGGGAGGATTCGGCGCGGCGTGGTCACCGCCTTGGCGGGCGCCTGATTGGTCGCGAGCGCGGGTTCGCCGCCGGTCAGGATATCGTCGATGTCGAGCGTGAAGGCGGCGGCGCGCTCGCTCGCGCTGCGCGGACGATCGGTGCCGGGGATGACGATGCGGAACCCGGCACGCAGCAGATAGGGTTCGACGAGCGCATTGGCGGCGACGATCCGCGACCATTCGACGCCGTATGCGCGCGCGATCGCGATACCGGTCTGGCCGCGCTGGACGAGGTGATAGCGCCCGCCGGGGATTTGCAGGCGCTGGCCCGCGCGGATTACGAATGGTGACGAAAGTCCGTTGGCGCGCGCGATCGCCTCCGATCCTGCACCGATGCGGTTGGCGATGCTGCGCAGCGAATCACCGGGGCGGACGATGTAGCTCTGGTCGGCGACCTCGACCGCGTCGGCGGTGACGGGGCGCGCTTCCCATGCCGGGCGCGGGGCGGGAAGCTGGGTGACGTCGTCGGCGCGCTGCGGTTCGTAGTCGCGTGGCGGCGGCGGGTTGTAGCGTTGCGCGGGCCGCGGGGGCGGGGCGGGGCGATCGACCTGCGGGATGCACGCGGCGAGCGCGAGAAACGCCAGTGATGCCGCGCGCTTCATCGTTACGTTCCCCATTCGGCGACCTTTGTACCTCCGCGAAGGCGGAGGTCCAGCCTGGATTCCCGCCTTCGCGGGAATACACGGTTATCGGACGCGCCTAGCGCGGCTCCAGTCGGTTGAGCCCGCCGAGATACGGTTGCAGCATGCTCGGCACCACCACCGAACCATCTTCCTGCTGATAATTCTCGATGATCGCGACGATCATCCGCCCGACGACCAAGCCCGATCCGTTGAGCGTATGGACGAAGCGCGTCGCCTTCTCGCCGTCCGGGCGGTAGCGCGCGTTCATCCGGCGCGCCTGGAAATCGGTGCAGGTCGAACAGGACGATATCTCGCGATACTGGCCCTGGCCGGGCAGCCAGACTTCGAGATCGTAGGTGCGCGCGGCGGTGAAGCCCATGTCGCCGGTAGACAATTTCATCCGGCGGAAGGGGAGTTCCAGCCGCGTCAGAACGTCCTCCGCCGCGGCGGTCATGCGTTCGTGCTCGGCCTCCGACGCGTCGGGTTCGACGATTGAGACCATCTCGGCCTTTTCGAACTGGTGCTGGCGGATGAAGCCGCGCGTGTCGCGACCGGCCGATCCGGCTTCGGAGCGAAAGCACGGGGTTAGCGCGGTGAAGCGGAGCGGCAGATCGGAGGCGGCGAGGATTTTCTCGCGGACGATGTTGGTGAGAGACACCTCGGCGGTCGGGATCAGCCAGCGGCCGTCGGTGGTGTGGAACAGGTCTTCGGCGAATTTGGGGAGCTGGCCGGTGCCGAACATCGCCTCGTCGCGGACGAGCAGCGGCGGGACGATCTCTTCGTAGCCGTGATCGCGGGTGAGCGTGTCGAGCCCGAACTGGCCGAGCGCGCGGTTGAGCTTTGCCATAGCCCCGCGCACCAATGTGAAGCGTGCGCCTGCGATCGCGACGCCGGTCTCGAAATCGAGGCCGAGCGCGGGGCCGATCGCATCGTGTTCCTTGACCGGAAAAGTGAAGATAGGGCGGGCGCCGCGTTCGTGGATCAGCTCGTTGTCGCTCTCGTCGGCACCTTCGGGCACATCGGGGAGGGGGATGTTGGGTAGCGCGGCGAGCAAGCCGTCGAGTTCGCCGCCGAGCCGCGTTTCCTCGGCTTCGAGCGTGAGCAGACGTTCCTTGAGCGTCGCGACCTCCGCCATCAGCGCCTGTGCCGTGGCCTCATCCTTCGCCGCCTTCGCCGCGCCGATCGCCTTCGACGCGTCGTTGCGCCGCGCCTGGCCGGTCTGAAGTTCGGTCACCATTTCGCGGCGGCGTTTGTCGAGATCGAGGATCGTCACGGCTTCGCCCGGCTTGCCGCGCTTCGCCATCCCCGCGTCGAAGGCTTCCGGGTCGTCGCGGATCAGGCGGATGTCGTGCATGGCGACCGCGCTATGGCGTTGGCCCGCGATGCGCGCAACCCGTGCGAGATGCCCTGCGTTGGTTCGGTATCGCTTAACGAAAAGGAGAATAACACCATGGAGCTTCCCCATAAATCGGTCGTGCTGGTCGCCGATGGCCGCAAGCTGCTGTTCCTGCGCAACGACGGCGATGCCGAGCACCCGAACCTGATCGTCGAGACCGCACGCGAACAGGACAATCCTTCGACGGGCGATCAGACCACCCACGCTGCCGGCCGCACGTCCTCGCCACGCGGCGGCATCCAGTCTTCGGTCGAGCCGACCGATTTCCACCAGATCGAGGAGGACCGCTTCGCCGCCGAAGCCGCCGACATGCTGAAGCGCCGGGCGCTACGCAACGACTACGAATCGCTGATCATCGTCGCGCCGCCCAAGACGCTCGGCGAGATGCGCAAACATTATCACGTCGAGGTCAGCCAGCGGCTGAAGGGCGAGATCGACAAGGACCTGACCGGGCATCCGATCGCGGATATCGAGAAGGCGCTGGCGAAGGCGTAGGTACTTGACGCCCTCTCGGGCGTAAGTCGGTGCCAGCCCGCTCCCCCAGCCCACCTCCCATATAGTATAATTGCTTGGGAGGTGGGGTGGGGAGCGGGTTGGCACCGACTTATCGGCGTGAGCCGATCAAGCAAAAAAAGGACCCGCGCGACCGACGTCGCGCGGGTCCTTTTTCTTCTCCCCCCGGGAACGCTCAGACCGTGACGGTCGTCTTCTTCGCCAGCCGCTTGCGTGCGACGAGGCCCGCCGCGGCGGCGCCGAACAGCAGGACCATCGGCGGTGCGGGCACCGGCGAAGGATTGCCGCTGCTCGACCCCGAGCCGCCGTGATGGCCGCCGTTCGAGGTCCAGCCCTTCGAACTCGAGCCGAAGGACGAACTCGACGAGGTCGAGGTCGAGGTCGAAGTCGAACTCGACACGTTGCCGCTCGAGCTCGAAGACGTGGAACTGGAAACGTTGCCGCTCGACGACGAACTGCTGCTGACATTGCCGCTTGAAGACGACGTGCTGCTGAGGTTGCCGCTCGAGGTCGAACTCGAAGACCCGCCGCTCGATGTCGAGGTGGAGCCGCCGCTGCTCGACGAGGTCGAGGAGATCACGATCCCGCTCGATCCGCCGCCGCCGTTGCCGCCTCCGCCGAAGAAGCCGCCCCCGAAGAAGCCGCCACCGCCGAACCCACCGCTACCACCGACGAGCGCCGGCCCGACACTGCCGCCGCCGCCGAGCGAATAAGCGGGCGCCTCCGGCAGCGGCACCGGGATCGGCGCGGGCTGGCTGGCGATCGTCACCGTCGCGGGCGGGCACGAAGCCACCGTTCGGGTGACGACGCGCCGGACGCGTGTCGGCCGGGGCCGTGCCCGGTGATGAACGACGCGCTTCACCGCGTGTTTGGAAAAAGAGGTGCGGGCCTTCTGCCCCTCGGCCACATGGACCGCTCCACCCCCAATTAGCGCGCCGCCCGCAGTGCAAGCGCAAAGTTTCGCCAAGGCCATCCGCACGGACATTGTCAGTCCCTCTTTTGTTACCGACGGTTCACGCTCGCCGGGCCAAGTCCACAGCAGCGTTGGTGCCGCTATCGTCTAAAGTGCGAAACAAAGGCTTAAGCGCAACGCGATTAACCATGAAAGTGCGGCTTCCCGATCACTTCTGTGTCCTGGCGATCACAGGCCTAGCGTTAACGTATCAGGATGGGACGTTTTCGAGCCGCGCCGGGCGCTCCCGGCCGCAACGGATCGCGATCGCGGGTGTCGCGAAAACCTTGTCGCAACGCGCGTTTGCTTGCTTGTCGAGACGCTTGCACCCGACTATAGGCCCGCCGCAGGGGGCGATCGACCGCTGCGACAAACGCATCGGGGGTCGCGCGGGAGAGTATCGATGGCAACGGCGTTGGATCGGGTCGATCGTGTGGGGGGTTCCGCATTGGATGCGGCGAACGATGTCGGCGGGTATCGCCCGCGAGGCGACGAAGCCTTCATGAACCTGCGCCAGCAGGATTATTTTCGCGGGTTACTCAACGACTGGAAGGACGCGATCAAGCGCGAGGCGCAGGGTACGCTGTCGCAGCTCCAGATCGATTCGCTGCGCGAGGCCGATCTCACCGATCGCGCGTCGAGCGAAACCGACTGGTCGATCGAATTGCGCACGCGCGATCGCCAGCGCAAGCTGATCTCCAAGATCGACGCGGCGCTGCGCCGGATCGACGACGGCGAATACGGCTATTGCGAAGTGACCGGCGAGCCGATCAGCCTCGCGCGGCTCGAAGCGCGGCCGATCGCGACGATGACGGTCGAGGCGCAGGAGCGGCACGAACGCGCCGAGAAAGTTTCGCGCGAGGATTGAAACCTTCGGGCGCGTGCCGACTTTAGCGATTTGGCAAGGCGACGGTGCCATGGATAGACCCGCGCTCCGATCAGGTGAACGGCATGGATTCTTCTAATTGCCGGGCTGTTTCCGCCCCCGCCATCGAGCGGGATCGCGACAGCCTGCTGCTTCTCGCCAATCTCAGGCGCGTCGGTGAGACGATCAGCGTACCCGTGCGCGTGCGCAATTTGTCGCCCGGCGGGCTGATGGCGGAACTCGACGAGCCGCTCGATCCCGATATGCCGATCGAGATCGAGGTCCGCGGCATCGGCTGGATCACCGGCCGTGTCGCGTGGCATACCGAGGGACGCACCGGCATCGCATTTGACCGGCTGATCGATCCGCAGCGCGCGCGCAAGCCGGTCGTCACGGTAAAGAAGCGCGAATCGAAAGCACTGTCGGCACGCAAATGATCGCGTAGAGTCCGTTTGAAAATTCGCGAAAGAGCGAATTTTGTAGCGGCACCAGCCCGCTCCCCCACCCGACCTCCCATAGAATATGCTGAATGGGAGGTCGGGTGGGGGAGCGGGCTGGTGCCGCTAAACGAAAGGTCAGTGCATCGCGGTCGAGATTTCCTCTTTCACCCGCAATTTCTGCTTTTTCAGATCCGCCAGCTTGATCGCGTCGGGCATCGGGCGATGCGTCTCGTCGGCGATTCGCTGATCGAGCGTCGCATGTTTGGCTTCCAGTGCCGAAAGATGCGCGGTCTGCATGGGCGAAACCTCTTGGTTGGGTTGATGGGATCGAGGAGTAAATCACGGTTCGATGGAAAAGTCCCGACCGAATCGTCCCTAATCGGTCGGTAGGGCCTAACGCGCGACGACATGCAATTCGGGTCTCGCATCGCGCCGCCGCTTTGCTAGAGGGAGCGGGTAGGGGGGATCGGGTGCCTGAAGGATTGAACGCCGCGCGGCTCCAGACGCTTCGTATCGAGCATCGCGATCTCGATGCCGCGATCGCCGCGCTCGCGACCGACAGCATGGCCGACCAGCTTCAGATGGCGCGGCTGAAAAAGCGCAAGCTCAGACTGCGCGACGAGATCGCGTTGCTCGAAGACCGGATGATCCCCGATATCATCGCCTGAGTCTCACTCGGCCTGAATCAAAAGCGCCTGAATCAAAATGGCCTGAATCAAAATGGCCTGAATCAAAATGGGACGCCTCCGCGCCGAAGCCGCACGGACGGTCTTGGCGCGCGGTAAGATTTGCTTCACCGTATGCTCATGATCGAACGCAGCGAATCCCGCGTCCATACCCGGCTGATGGATTCGTTATATGTCGAGGCGATGGTGCTCGCCGACGAGGCACGCAGCTATTTCGACGACGGCGGGCGCGCCGATCGCGAGGCGCTGTCGCCGATGGAGCGCGTCGCGTTCAGTTGCGAATCGCTGAAGGTCACGACGCGGCTGATGCACATCATCGCCTGGTTGTTGACGCAGCGCGCGATCGACGCGGGCGAGTTGACCCGGCTCGAGGCGCTCGATCCGTCTCGGCGGCTTGGGCCGGCGCCGGTGACCGACGCCAATGTCTTCGCGAACCTGCCCGATCCTGCGCGCGCGCTGATCGCGGCGAGCGCGGACCTGCATCGGCGAGTGGCACGTCTCGATGCGGCGCAGGAGCAGGTCGCGCCTTTGCCGAGCCCGGCGCGTTCGATCCAGGACCGGCTGGCGCTGGTTTTCTAGGCGGCGCGGCCGATCCGCGCGCGCGCGGCGGCATACTCGCGGATCATGCGATCGACGCGGACCGCGACCGACTCGACCTTGTCGACGACGCCGATCCCCTGGCCCGAACCCCAGATGTCGCGCCACGCCTTCGCCTTGGGCTGATTGCCGCCGCCGAAATCCATCGTTTTGTATTCGCCCGCGGGGAGGTTGTCGGGGTCAAGTCCCGCATTCTCGATCGACTGGCGCAGGTAATTGCCGTGCACCCCGGTGAAGAGATTCGAATAGACGATGTCCGCCGCGTGCCCCGCGACGATGCCCTGTTTGTAGCCGTCGTCGGCATTCGCCTCTTCGGTGGCGATGAACGGCGTGCCGATATAGCCGAGATCGGCGCCCATCGCCTGCGCCGCGAGCACCGCGTCGCCTGTCGCGATTGATCCCGACAGGGCCAGCGGTCCGTCGAACCACAAGCGAATTTCCTGCACCAGCGCGAACGGCGACAACCGCCCGGCGTGCCCGCCCGCGCCCGCCGCGACCGCGATCAGGCCGTCCGCGCCTTTTTCGATCGCCTTGTGCGCGAAACGGTCGTCGATCACGTCGTGCATCACGATTCCGCCCCAGCCGTGGACCGCCTGGTTCAAATCCTCGCGCGCGCCGAGCGAGGTGATCGTGATCGGCACCTGCCATTTGGCGCAGGTCGCGATGTCGGCGTCGAGCCGGTCGTTCGATTTGTGGACGATCTGATTGACCGCATAAGGCGCGGCGGGCGCGTCGGGGTGATCGCGATTATGCGCCGCGAGTTCTTCGGTAATGCGGTGCAGCCATTCGTCGAGCAGCGCCTGCGGTCGAGCGTTGAGCGCGGGGAACGCGCCGACGATCCCGGCCTTGCATTGCGCGATCACCAACTCCGGGCCGGAAACGATGAAAAGCGGCGAGCCGATGACGGGCAACCGGAGGCGATCGAAAAGCGGTGGCAGCATAACAAGCGTTATGTCGGCGGCTGAGGAGGGTGTCCACAACGGATCGACGCCAGAGGTTTTGGGCATCGGGAGAACCCCGCTGACGAAGAAGGCGGGTATCGATCCGCCTCAATCGACACGTTTCAGCCCATCCGCGGCGGCGCGGGCGTTCTCGACGTAATGTGTCGCCGACACCTTCAAAAAGGCTCGCGTCGGCGCGTCGAGCTGTTTCACCGTACGCGCGGGCGATCCGACGATCAGGCTGCCGGGCTCGAACGTTTTGCCTTCAGTCACCAGCGCGCCCGCGCCGACGATGCATTCGTCACCGATCACCGCATTGTTCAGGACGATCGCGCCCATCCCGATCAGCACGCGGTCGCCGATCGTGCAGCCGTGGAGGATCGCGTGGTGGCCGATCGTGCAATCCGTGCCGATCGTCAGCGGGGCGTGCGGATCGGAATGGAGCATCGCGCCTTCCTGGATGTTGCTGCGGTCGCCGATCGGGATCGGCGTGTTGTCGCCGCGCACCACCGCGCCGAACCAGATGCCCACGTCTTCGCCGACCAGCACTTCGCCGACGATTTCGGCGCTCGGCGCGATCCAAGCGGAGGCGGGGATCGTCGGGCGCTTCCCTTTGAACTCGTAGAGCGGCATCTGTTTCTCCCGGTCGGTGTCGTCGCTTCGTACACGGCTTGGTACAGGGATCGTGTAACGGGGCAATCCGTGCCCGGTCAGGAGCCGTGAACCTTTGGACCTTATGCTTTAGCGGATGATAGCCGTCGCCTTGATCCTGCTCGCGATGCCGGTGCTGACGTTTGTCGGTTATCCGGCCGTGTTGCTTGCGGTCGCGGCGGTTCGGCGGCGGCCGCGCGTAATACACGGGGTGGTTCCTGCCGAGGCCATCGTCGTGATTTGCGCGCACAATGAGGCGCCGCGGATCGGCGCCAAGATCGGGTCGGTAGTCGATGCGCTGGCCTGTTGGGACGGAGCCGGGCGGATCATCGTCGGCGATGACGGATCGACCGACGCGACCGGTGCCGTCGTCGCGACGTTCGCCGATCGCGGTGTCGACCTCGTCACCTTACCGCGTGGCGGCAAGGCGGCGGCGCTCAACCGTGTCGCACCGCGCGGCGGCGATGAGATTCTGGTGATGACCGACGCTGATCCGCTGTTCGACTCCGCGACGATCCCGGAGCTGCTCGCGCCCTTCGCCGATCCTGCGGTCGGCGCGGTCGCCGGGCGGGTCGTAACGGTTCGTGGACCGGCGCGCTTCGCGGGTTTCGACCGACTCTTTCGCGGCTACGAATCGGCGATGCGGCAGGCCGAGAGCGACCTGTTCGGATGCGTGTCCGCCGACGGCGGGCTGTACGCGATCCGGGCGTCGCTGATGCCTGTCGTTCCCGCCGACGTGACCGACGATTTCTACGTCAGCACCGCCGCGGTCGCCGAGGGGTATCGGATTGCCTTCGCGAATGGCGCGCGCGCCTACGAACACAGTATCGTCGGCGGCGCGCGCAATTTCCGTCGTCGTGTCCGGATCACGGTGCGTGGGCTGACCGCGCTCTGGTCGCGGCGCGCGCTGATGAATCCGGCGCGAACCGGCTGGTATGCGATTGCGCTCTTGATGCACAAGGTGGCGCGCCGCGTCGCGCCGTTGACGCTTCCGCCGTTGTGGCTGCTCGCCGGCATGCTGGGGAGCTTGGGATCGATCGTCTGGGGGCTGGTCTTCGCTGGGCTTACGATGATAGCGCTCGTCGGCGTGTTCGGCGCGCTGGCGCCTGCGCGGTTGCCGCGGATTCTGTCGCCGGTCTTCGGCGTGGCGCTGCATCTCGCGGGGCTGGCGACGGGCGCAATGCTGTTCGTGGCTGGACGCCGCTACGCGCAATGGACACCGCAGAAGGAGGCGATGTGATTCGATTCACTCTCATCGGCGGGGTCGCGTTGCTGGCAAGCGCCGCTTGCGCCGATCGCGCGCCGGCGCGCTTCGCGGCCGCGGACGAATTCGAGCGCGGGCTCTGCACGGGCGGTTGCCCGAACGCGGTCTGGGCGGTTCGTCAGCAGGAGGACGGCACCGTCGATGTCGTCGCGGCCCCGGGTCGCGGTGGCAAAGCGCTACGCGCGCGAACCGCGCCGAAGCGGACTCGCGTCACCAAGGCGGCGCTGATCGCGCGCACCGCACCGATGACGATTGGTGAGCGCGTGACGATCGCGTTCGATCTCTATGCGCCCGCGCCGACTCCGCTCAATTCGCTGCAACTCGTCGATCTGGAATGCGCGACGTGCGGCGAGGGCGGTAACCCCGGCATCCGCCTCTATCTTCGGCGTGGACGCTTGCGAATCGATCGCTCGAAGATTGGTATCGCGCACGCGTGGACGCGCGACGACGCGCCGGTGCTGGTCAACGATCGTTGGTATCATATTCAGATGACGGTGCGGATCGGCGCGAACGGCAATGCGCGGGTGATGCTCGACGGGCGTGAGGTTCTGTCGGGCGAGGGTGCGACGATCCTCGCGGGCGCTGACCATGCCGATCGTATCCAGATCGGGATCACCGCGAACTCGAATCCGGTTCCGGCGACGCTCCTGATCGACAATGTGAGTTTGAGCGCGCGCTGAAGTCCGAGACGAGGCGTGTCGCACCCGCAAAAAACGCCTTAGACTAATGCGCGCCGTCGGCCTTGCGGACCGCGCTGACCGTCTTGATCACCAGCGACAGATCGCGCTGTGCCGACATCGACCGGATATATTCGATGTCCATCTCTGTCCGCTCGTCGAAATCGACGTTGGCGCGGCCCGAGACCTGCCACAGCCCGGTGAGGCCTGGTCGTGCCGCCAGCCTCGGCAAATGTTCCATCGCGTAAGTCGAAGCGTCGAACGATGTCGGGCGGGGGCCGACAAACGACATCTCGCCACGCACGATATTCCAGAGGTTGGGCAGCTCGTCGAGGCTGGTCTTGCGCAGGAATTTTCCGATTCGCGTCACGCGCGGATCGTCGATCAGCTTGAAATCGGGCGAGTCGTCGCCGTGGACGTTGCGGTGGCGTAGCGCCTCTTTCATTGCCTCGGCCTCGATCACCATCGTCCGGAACTTGAACAGCCGGAAGCGCCGGCCGAGATACCCGGTGCGCGGCTGGACGAACAGGACCGGGCCACGGTCGCCCAGCCGAATCGCGATCGCGATCGCGATGAGCAGCGGCGACAGGGCGACGAGCACCGTCAGCGCGACGGCGCGGTCGATCGGCGGTTTGAGCCGGCTCGCATAGCTCGGCCCGCGCACCTCCAGCCGCAGCGGCACCGCGCGCATGTCGCTTTCGAAGCGGACGCGCCGGGCCATATCCTTGCGGCGTTCGAGCGGCGGATCGCGCTGCGATTCGACCCCGAAGCTATCGGGTTGATGGACGGTCATGTCCGCATTCTCCGGCGGTGCAGGCGACTCACGAAAGCGCGTGTCAGGTTCATCGGCGCGACGATCAGATACCAGTACATGTTCCCTTGGGCGAGTCGTACCACTGCGCGGATATGCAGGCTCTCGGCGGCGAGCCAGGGGAAGCCGAAGGCGCGGTCGCCGACGTGGATCCGCGAGATAACGCTTGCGGGCTCGGTCGCGACGTTGCGCTGCCTTCCGCCGGTCGTCGCGCGGAAACCGAGTGCGGCGGCGATACGGCGTCCCTCCGCGCCGACCGCATTTTCGGGCCAGCAGAAGATTTGCGGCGTGCGGCCGAGCCTGTCCTCGAACGTGTCGAGACACGCGCCGAGATGGCGTGCGATGCGGGCTTCGTGATCGGCCTCGCTTTCGCGTGCGCCGTTCGACCAGCCGCGCACCGCGAGCGCGAGACCCGATTCGAGAACCGCGCTGCCGACCGGAACCGCCGCCGGGGAGTCGCGCCGAAACCAGTCGTGCTTCGGACCCGGCGTCGTCGCCCATTGCACCCAGGCATGGCGGCGCCAGTTCTCGTCGGTCAGCGTATCGACCACCCGGTCGGATACCGCGACGCGGCCGTGGTCGATGCCGTGCGGTTCGACCTCCAGTCCGGGCAGCGCCTCGACCGCCCGAAGCTCTGCCCAGTTCATATAGCCCGACGGGTCGGCGGGGGCAGGCCGCAGCGCGTCCCCCGGCTCGACGAAATCGAGCGACACGAAAAAGGTCGCCGGCATGCCGCGCGCGACGAGCAAGGGCACCGCGTTGACGTAATTGTCGAGATAGCCGTCGTCGAAATGGAGGAGCACCGGGCGATCGGGCAGTGCCGCACCGGCTTCGCGCGCGGCGACATAGTCGCGCGTCGCCATCACCGAACAGTCCATCGCGGCCAGCGTATCGAGATGAAGCGCAAGCGTTGCCGGCGCGACCGCAATCTCGTTCGCCCACGGCAGCCAGGCGGGATCGTCCGCCACCGAATGATAGGTCAGCACCGCGACGCCCGGCGCGGCGATCATGCCGCGATGCGCGAAAAGGACGGCCGCCATCACGAGCGCGACCCCGGCCCACATGCTTATCGTCAGCCAAGCGATAATACCCGCGACGATACCGATGCCAATGGTCGCGCCCCATACCGCCACGCGCCGACGTCGCTCCTGCTTGCGCGTCATTGCGACTTGCGCTCGCGCCAGCGGTCGCGCAGCCGCTTGGCACGGCGTCGCGCGCTATCATGGAGGCGAACCGCTTGTCCGCGCCAACCCGACGCATAGAGCGTCACGCGATAGAGGGTGTCGACGGTATCGGAATACCGCAATTTGTACGCCGCCGGGGTCATGCCGTTGCCCAATTTGTCGTACCAGGCGACCCGCGGATCGGCACAGCAATCGCGGATGTGCATCGTGGCGAGGACATGGCCGATCGACGCCTCCTCATACGCTTCGTCATAGCCGACCTTGAGCACATATAGACGGTCGTCGCCGAGGATCGCATATTCGAACGCGACGATCCGGTCGCCCTCGCACAACGTGGCGATCCGCAACGCACCGGCGGCGGCGGCGCGATAGGCGAGCGTCGTGTAGAATTGCGTGTCCGTCGCGCTGCACGCGATGGCGGTGCCGTTGCGACCCTTCCAGCCCGATCGCTCGACCGCGAACAACTGCGGCAACAGGCCAGGCAGGTCGTCGAAGCGATCGAAGGAATCGTACCGCAGCCCCAGCGTCTGCGTGACATGATCGATCATGCGTGGCCAGCGCAAGCGGACGCGCTTGCTGCGACGGGCGAGCCAGTCGGGATAGGGACCGCGGCAATCCGCCGCCGGTGCGCGGGCGTGTGGCTCGACGCGGACGTGGTGCCGCCGCCACGCCGCTGCCGCGGCGATCAACGGTGAGCCTTCCGGCAAATAATCCAGCGTGACGACCGCAATCCCGTCGCCGAGCAGCCGAGTCGCAAGATCTGCGGCGACATCGGAGACGACGAAGGCGGGCGAATGGACATTCGTTCGCGCGCGACGCAGACGATAGCGGATCGGACCGAGACGCGCGGTTTCGTCGAGCAAAGCAATCCCGTCGATCGAGACAGATTGCTGGCCCGCGTCCAGATAAGCGGCATCCCACGACGCAAACCATTCGGCGGACACATGGAATGCCGCCGGCACAGGCGCTACCGTCGGAGCCTCACTTAGTATATCGGCAACCCTCGTCATCTAAAGGCGCCTACGGGCGGACTGGCAAAAATTGGGTGAAGACAGGGACCGAAAAGGCGTGCCAGCATGGCCCTGACCAACATTATCGACTCCGTTTCGGAGGAATCGCGGGGGCCGCTCCTCGACGCCTTCCTGCGTTCCAGTCCGTTCGCCGCCTATCAGCAAAGTCTTGCCTGGGCCAATGTCGCGCCGCGCGCGCAGCGGCATGATTTCCTGAGCTACCTCTGTCTGGAGGACGATACGCCGATCGGTGCGGCGATCATCCGCCGGACGCGGCTATCGCCGCTGCATTGGCTGGCGACGATTCAGCGCGGCCCGATCGTTCACGCGGCTGAGGCTCTGGAGATCGTCTTGCCTGAAATGCTCGCGGCGCTGTCGGCGCGGGGCTGTTGCTCCGTCCAGCTCGCCCCCAGGGTGCGTGGGCGCGATCTGCCGCACATGGCGGAGGCGTTGCGCGAATCGGGCTTCGCGCCGCTCGGTGAGGATCGCCAGCCGCTCCACCGTGCGACCGGTATCGTCTGGCTCGACAAACCCGAGGAAGCGGTATTCGCCGGCTTTCGCCAACGCGGGCGGCGGCAGGTTCGTGCCGCCGAGAAAGCCGGCGTCACGGTACGTTTGGCGGAAGGACTCGATGATGTCGCCCGTTACCAGGCGATCCTCGACGCGTTCCGCGCGGCCAAGCCCGATTACGATATGGCGGGCCTGCCCGATGCCGCGGGGCAGGCAGAACTGATCGCCGCGCTGGGCGGAGGAATGCTGCTCGCCGAATGCGGTGACGAGACGATCGGCGGGCATGCCTTCGTGCGGCAGGGCGACGAAGCGATCTGGCTCTCGCTCGCGACGTCCGATGCCTATCCCGACATCCCGCGATCCTATCCGTTGCTGTGGGAGGGGATGCGTCTGGCGCGCGCGATGGGATGCGTGGGATACGACCTTGCCGGCATTCCGGTCGATGAACCACGCGATCCCGGCGAAGCGAACCGGAACCAGTTCAAGTCCGCCTTTGCGCCGACACGGCGGATCATGCCGCCGATGCAGATCGCCGCGTTGAAGCCGCTGTCGCATTTCGTGCTGTTCGGCGCGCGCGAATTCTATCTTGGGCTGAAGCGTCGTCGGCGAGCGGCGGCGTGACCGCCGGCACCGCGCCGGTCGCTCGCTTCGTCGGGCGCGTTCGCGACTCCGGGCTACGCGCCTCGTTGGCGAAGGCGTTTGCGGATCACGTCTATCGCCGAAGCAGCAGCGTCATCCTCGAGCATCGCCGCGACTGGGGCGATCTCGGACGGCCATTCGATCCGCCGACGGGGCTGACGTTCATGGTCGCAAGCCAGGAGTCGGACCTTCCACCGCTCGGGCCCTGGCTGGCGCGGCGCGAGAGTGACTTTCGCGCGATGCTCGCCGCCGACAAGCTCGGCGTCTTCGTTTCCGACGATGACGGTGCGTTCGCCTGCGCATGGCTCGCGTTGACCGATCATCGCGATCGGGCGGCGCGAGAATTTTACGCGGTGCCGCCGGGCGACGTCTATCAATATTGCTGGCTGGTCGATCCGGCGCGGCGGCGATCGAACGTTGCGCTGTCGATGTGTCGTTTCACCTTCGCCTATCTTCGAGACCGTGGAATTTATCGGCAGTTCGTCGTGGTCGATCGCGTCAACCGGCCGTCCTTCACGATCATGACTCGGTTCGGCTATCGCGAATGCGGCGTGGAGGTCGTCCATCTCTGCCTCTTGCACACGCGCTGGACGTGGCAGCGGCGTTATGAGGGCGAACTCGGTCTGCTGCCGAACGCGGCGCGGACCTGATGGCGGCGTCGATCCCGTCGCGGTCGGCCGCGACTCTGGTCCGTTCGACGCTTGTCGTCGCCTCGATCCGCGGGCTCGATTTCCTGCTGAGTTTCATGGTTTCGGTGCTGCTCGCCGGGCGGTTCGGCGCGGGCGCGCAACTCGACGCCTTCTTCCTCGCGCGGCGCACGACGGTCGGCTTCGCGGACATGATCCGCAAGCTGGTGGTGCAGGTGGTGATGCCGAGCGTCGTCGCGCAGGTCGACAGCGGGCGGCATCTCTCGATCCACGGCCTGCCGCGCCGCATCTATGTATTCGTTGCCGCCTTTGCCGGAGTGACGCTGGCGGGGATGTTCGTTCCGTCGGTGCTGGTCGATATCTTCGCGCCGGGATTTACCGGGGCGCGGCATGATCTGACCGCGACGATGATCACGATCATGATGCCGCTGCTGCCGCTGTCGGTGATCGGGTCGCTGCTCGTCGCGACGCTGCAGGCGAACCGGCGGTACTGGCTGAGCGAGGGAACCAACGTCGTCCAGCGCGGGATGCTCGTTGCGGTGCTGGCGGTCGCGATACCGCCGCTCGGTATCGTCGCGGGCGCGTGGACGATGCTCGCGGGCGGTATCGTCGGGACCGCGATCCTGATCGCCGGATCGTGGTCGATTGTTCGGCGTCACCCCGATGCCTTGCTGACGCGCAAGGCCGCGACGCTGCCCAACGATGCCGAAGCGGACGTACCTTCGCTGGGTGGCGGGGTTGCGGCGGCGATCGTTCTCAACGTCTATCTCCAGGCGACGAGCCTGTTCGATTTCGCCGCGGCGTCGCTGGTTCCCGAGGGCGGTGTCGCCGCGTTGGAATATGGCGCGCGGCTGGTGACTTTGGTGCCGGGGTTGCTGATGTCGAGCCTGTACACGGTGATGCTTCCCGAACTGATCCGTACGATGCAGGCGCGCGAGCGCGACCCCGATGCGCTCGCGCGGTATCAGCGGATGGTCATCTTCGCGCAGGTGCCGATTTCGGTGGGGATGATGCTGGGCGCGGGGCTGATCGTCCATATCGTGTTCGGGCGCGGCGCTTTCGGCGAGCAGAGCATCGTGCTCGCGGCGGGAACGACCGCCGGTTACGCCGCCGCGCAAATCTTCCTCGCGCCGATGACCGCGATCACGTCCGCGATCTACGCCGATCCGCGCAAATCGTGCCTGCGCGACCTCAGCATCATCGCCGTCGCCGGGTTGACGATGCGAGGTGTCGCGATTGCGATCGGCGGATCGATCGCGGGCGCGCCGGGGATCGCCTGGGGAGCGGCGGCGTCGACCTTGGGCGCGGCGGTGCTGTGCCATATCGTCGCGCGCCGCCGCTTTTCGGACATTCGTTTTGCAGGTTTCGGTGCTCACGCCGTGCGCATGGCGCTCTGCGGCGGGCTTGCCGCGCTGGCGGGCTGGGCACTGCTCGCTTTTGGGCCGCAACCGACGGAGACGTTACTGCGGCTGGTGGTGCTGGTGACGCTTGGGATCGTCGTCGTCGCGATTTACGGGCTTGCGGCGCTCGCGCTCGGGGTGCCCGAGGTCACGCGATTGCGGACGTTGTTGGGTGGGATCGTCGCGAAGAAATTGCGGCGATGATCCGCGTCGCTTTCGTCCTGCCGCACCTGCGCCCCGGTGGCGCCGAGCGGTGCGTCGTCAACTGGATCGGCACACTCGATCGATCGCGCTATCGCCCATTGCTGATGCTCAATCGCGTCGAGGGCGCGTTTCTCGACATGTTGCCCGACGATGTGATGCCGATCGCACTTGGCGGACAACGCACCGCGATGCTGTCGCGCAAGCTAGCCAGCGTTCTTACCGAACGTCGTGTCGATGTCGCTTATAGCGCGACCAATGCGATGAACCTCGCGCTGCTCGCGGCGCGGACTTCCGTGCGGCGAATCGTATCCGAACATACCCCGCCGCAAGCCTATCTCGCGGAGGCAAAGCTGCCGTTGCTGCGCCGTTTCGCGATGCGCCGCCTATATCCGCGCGCCGACGCGGTCGCGGTTCCGACCGACCGGATCGGCGTCGAATTATCCGCTGTGATCAAACAACACCTGCCCGTGACGACGATTCCGAACCCGGTGGTCGGCAAGATCATCACCGCGCCGAAGGATCGACAAACCGACGGAATATTCCGCATCCTCTCGGCGGGTCGGTTGGTGCCGGCTAAAGGTTTCGACACGTTGATAGACGCTTGCGCCGCTCTCGCAGCAAGCGGCGTTGCCTACCACCTCGACATCTATGGGGAGGGTGCCTCGCGAGACGCTCTCGCCCAACGGATTGCTTCAGCGGGCCTGGCCGATCGCGTAACGCTGACCGGCGCCGGCGATCTGACCGAAGCGATGCGCGCCGCCGATCTGTTCGTCCTAGCCTCGCGCCGCGAAGGATTTGGCAACGTCATCGTCGAGGCGATGGCGGCCGGGCTACCGGTACTCGCCACACGAAGCGGCGGGCCGGAGACGATCATCGATCACGGCCGCAACGGCTGGCTGGTCGCCCCCGACGACGCGAGCGCGCTTGGTGAAGCGCTGATCCGCCTAGCGCGCGATCCCGATCGCGAGCGAGTCGTTACAGCCGCGCGGTACACCGCGCAGCGCTACGACATCGCCCCCTCGACCGAGCTGCTCTCCGCGCTGATCGATCGCGTCGTCGCGGCGCGGTATATGGTCGCTTAAGACTAAAGTTACGGCGCGGCGTTACAGGGTATCCGCGCGCAAACCATTGGCCAGCCTTCCCATGAGTCTTTCTTTTCGAGCCGGTGTCATCGTCGCGGTTTCGCTGGCGCTGTCGTCCTGCGTCGGGCCGGTGAAATACGCGCCGCAGCCTGAGATCGCGATCGACCGATCCTCGTCGGACCTCGCCCGCGAGGTGAACCGGAAGATCGAGGATCATCTCGCGCTCGACGGTGATTTCCACGCCAACGACGTGATCCGGCTGAGCTTTCCGTCTTATCCCCTCATCGGCGGCGACCAGCGGATCCAGCTCAACGGCGAGATCAGCCCGCCGTTGCTGCCCCCGGTGCACGCGGTCGGGATGACCAATGCGCAGCTCACCGCCAAGCTCAACGTGTTGTACCGGGCGAAACTAACCCGGCCATCGGTCGCGATCTCGGTGGTCTCGTACAACCGCCCACCGCCGGCGCCCGAGATTTTCGTGATGGGAGAGGTCACGCGGCCCGGCAACTTCCCGTGGCGCGACGGCACGACTTTGTTCGAGGGGCTGGCCCGCGCCGGTGGCTTCACGCGCGATGCCGATCTGTCTCGCGTCGTGCTGTTGCAGCCCGACGGCCAGCACCTGATCGCGCGCATGGTCGATCTCGACGCGACGTTACAGGGCAGCGCGGCGCCGATCGCCGTCCTCTCGCCGTTCAGCATCCTGATCGTGCCGCCGACCGGGATCGCGCGCAACGTCGATCGCGCGCGCCAGATCCGTCAGATCATCGGGTTCAACGGCGTCACCGTCGGCTCCGCGATCACGTTGCTGCAATGATGCCAGGGCTGCAATGATGCTGGGGCTGCAATAATGCTCGGCGCGGATTACATTCGCCTCATGCTTTCGCGCTGGCGGCTGGTGACGGGGATCATCCTCGGCTGCACGCTGGCGGCGTGGCTGTTCAGCGCGTTGATCCTCGCGCAGAACCCCAAGTTCGAGGCGTCGGCGCGGCTCAACATCGTGCCGACCAGCGAAGAGCTTGGCTACGCGACGCGCTTCGTTCGCGGTTCGACCTTCGACGGTGGCAGCACGCTTCTCGGCACCTATGCCGAATTCGCGCATACCCGGCCCGTCGTCGAGCCGATCGTCGATCGCTTCATCGCCGGACAGGCCGCCGCATCCGGGCAGAGCGAGGATGCGTGGATCGCCGCCAACAGCGTGCCTTCCTTCTTCTCGCCCGGCCGACTGATTTCGATCCTCAATTACGGCGAGGCGCCGGCGGTGCCGCTGCGCGAGGACATCGTCGATTCGGTGATCAAACACACGGTTATCGAGACGGTCGAGGGCACGTACCTGCTCCGCATCACCGTCGAATGGGACGATCCCAAGGTGGCGGCGTGGTTCGCCAATGGGCTCGCCGACGCGACAATCGCGCGTGCCGAGCGGATGTCGAAATCGAGCGGGAACGAGATCGCCGATTCGCTCCAGACGCGTCTTGCCGGAAAGCAGGGCGAGTTGGATGCGGTGCTCCGCCGGTCGCGCGGTTTGAAGAACTCGGTCGGCGTCGTCGATGTCGATCGCCAGAAGCAGAGCCTGCTCGAAGCGCAGATCGCCGAGCAATCGCAACTGACCAGCGATCGCGCGACGCTGCAGGCGAACAAGAGCCAGGTCGCGGGGCTGAAACGCCAGGACAACGGCAAGCTGAGTCCCGCGCAGGCGGCGATCGACGAATCGCTGGCGATCGAAGGCCCCAAGGCGGCGGGCCTTGCGCAGGGCATCACGATCCGCGAAAACCGCGTCGCCCAGATCAAAAGCCAGATCGATGCGCTCGGACGTCAGGAAGACACGATCCGCGGGCTGGACGATCAGGCCAACCAGCTCCGCGCCGAAGTCGCTGCGCTGACCGAGCGCGTGAACTTCAGTCAGACCGAAAACCTCGCCAACGCGCCGCGCATCCAGTTGATCGAACGCGCGGTGCCGCCGCTGGTGCGCAGTTCGCCCAAGACGTTGTTCAACACCGTGCTGGGTTTCATCGCGGGTTGCGCGCTGGCGGGGTGCGCGTTGCTGCTGTTGGGGGAAGCGCCGGCGCGGGTACGCGATGACGAAGAGGTGATCGACGAACTCGACGGGAAGGAACCGGCTTTCATATCCGCCGATCGGCCTGTCGAACCGGCACCTGTCGCGCCGGAACCGGTGGTGGGCGTCGATCCCGTTATCGAGGATGAAGCGCCTGTACCGGAAGTAGAAGTGCCATCGGCGGAAGAAGCCGCGTGGTATGATCCGACACTCGAAGATCCGGAGCCGACGACGGGCGTCGTCGTGGCGCTGGCGCGGGACGCCGAGCCTGTCTACGAGCTTTCTGACCGTCTCGATCCAGATGTCGAGATCGTCTCGGAGACCGAGCCCAAGGTTGAGGCAGAGCCGATCGAAACCGACTTGGCCACACAAGAGACCGCGGTCGAACCCGAGCCGGAAGCCATTGTCGCTGATGACATTCCGCCTGCGCCGCTTGCCACGCCCGAACCGGTCGCGCTGGAAGATCGCGTCTTCGGTTATCTGCTTCCGCCGCCGCGATACGGCCGCCGCTACAACCCGTCGGAGACACGCGGAATCGGGACGCAGGTGGCGGAATGGCTCGGCAATGCGCTGTCGAACGACACGCCGATGACGATCGCCGCGACCGGCGCCGCCACCGATGCGCAACGGCTGTACCAGTTGATCCACGATTATCGGGCGGAGATCGACGCGCCCGTGCTGACGGTCGACTGGTCGAACGGCGTCGGCGCCTTTCCGCGCGGCGACGGCAAGCCGCTGATCTACGCCGGCGGCGATTTCGGCCCGGGCAAATGCCTCGCACATCAGGGCGGCGCGGTGGTGGTCGCGCTCGGTTCGCGCGATCCCTCGATCGAGGATCTGGAGGCGGAGGCGCGGCGGCTCGCGATCGTCGCAGGCCGGCCCGTCCATGTCATCGCGCTCGAGGACTGACACGCGGCGCGCGGCGCCGCCCCGTCTGATCGCCGATGCCCAGGCCGCCCGGCTCCTCGCGCTCGGCATGCTGATGGCGTTCGCGGTGTTCGTACAGCTCGATGCGGTCGCCAACCACCTGACCGCGGGCCTGCCGCTATCGCTGGTGTCCGGTCTCGTCGCGGGGGTGCCCGCGACGACATTGCTGCTGTTGCTCGCGCCCGGCAAGCCGCGCCAGAACGCGACCGGCAGCGCGGGCGCGCGGCTGATTCTGCTGCTGATATTATGGGCGGCGTTCTGCTGGACGCTATCCGAATATCACCACGAGGGTCTCGACTATCTTATCAAACTATCGACCGCGCTCGCCCCGGCGCTTTGCCTGCTGCTCATCGTCGATCGGCCGGCGCATTTGAAGGCGGTGATCTGGGCGATGATCGCGGCGGGCGCGGTATCGTCGGTGATCGTGCTGATCGAGGCGAAGACCGGAACGCGGCTCGTCGCGACTGCGCTCGCCGCGATCACCGCCGATTTCGACGGTGTCGCGCGGTCCTCGGGCGGATCGGACCAGAATCCGACGACCGCCGCGCAGATGCTGATGACGAGCGCGGCGCTCGCGCTCGGGTTGCTGTTTTCGGGCGAGCGGCGTTGGCGGATCGCGCTGGTGATTGCGGTCGCGCTCGGCATGGCGGCGCTTGTGCTGATGTCGGCACGCAGCGCGATCCTCGGCTTCGGCGCGGGCGCGGCGATCATACTTCTGTCGCTACGTCGGCACCGCGCGTTTCCGCTGATTCTGTTCGGCGCGGCGATCATCGGCGCGGTCGGTCTCGCCTTCGCGCCCGCGACTTTGTGGGAGCGCTTTTCCGCGGTGGGGGATTTCGGCAAGGACCCGACGTTGTTCCGCCGCGTCACCTATCTCAGGATCGGCGCCGATCTGGTCGAGAAATCGCCGATCTGGGGGATCGGACCGGGCAATTTTCCGCTTTATTACCTGAAGGATGCCTATCGTTATCTGCCCGGTCGCGAGTCGTTTCCGCGCGAACTCCACAACACCTATCTCGATACCGCGACCGAATATGGCCTTATCGGTTTCGCGATCTTCACCGCGTTGCTGCTCCACGCGCTCGGCGCGGCGCGGCGTGGATTGTCGGGAAGTCCGGCGCTGGCGCAGGCGAGCCTCGCGGTGATCGTCGCGTTCGTCGCGTTGCTGGTCGCGTGCTTCTTCATGCCGCACAAGGATTTCCGGTATCTGTGGCTGGTGATCGCGCTGGCGATTCAATGTGGGCGACTCCGTGCGGGCGAGGCGAAAGCATGAAGCTCGCGGTCATCGTCACCGAATATCCCAAGGCGACCGAGACCTTCATCTACCGCGATCTCGTCAAGTTCGCGGATCTCGGCACGGAGATCACACTCTATCATCTGGCGCCGTTCCGTACGAACCAGCCGCTGCACGGTTTCGCCGAACCGACGCGAGGCTGGACTCGATACATCGGATTCTTGCAGCCCGGCGCCGTCGTGCGCGCGTTGGCCCGTCATCCCGGTGCGCTGATCGGATCGATCGGGCGGATGTGCGCCGCCTATGCGCGGCATCCGAAGACGCTGGCGAAGTCGCTGGCGCTTGTCCCGAAAGCGCTCGCCATCGCCGAAGACGCGCGGACGCGCGGCTGCACCCACGTCCATGCCGAGTTCGCCGGGCATCCCGCGACGGTCGCGTGGCTCGGGCATCGCTGCGGCGGTCTGGCATACTCCGTGAGTTGCCGTGCGCACGACATCTTCCGGACGCAACGGTTGCTCGACGCTAAGCTCGGCGAGGCGGCGGCGGTGCGGACGGTGAGCGAATTCGGCCGCGTGTTTCTGCGCGACAAGGTTGCGGGCATGGCGTCGTGCGATATCCAGGTGATTCATTCGAGCGTCGATATCGCCGCGATCGCGCCGATCGGGACGGTGCCGTCCACCGCGCCGTTCCGCATCCTGTACGTCGGCGCGCTGGAGCCGAAGAAGGGCGTCGAACATCTGCTTACCGCGCTTGCGGGTGTCGGTGCGCAATTTGGCGATTGGCGACTGGATGCGATCGGCACCGGCCCAAGCGCCGCTGCACTCGCCGCGCGGGCCGAGGCGCTCGGGCTATCGGATCGCGTGACCTTTCACGGCGCGCGTCCGTTCGAGGAGGTGGCGAAAGCCTATGCGAACGCCAGTGTGTGCGTCGCGCCGAGCATCATCGGCCCGAACGGTCGTCAGGAAGGCATTCCCAACGTAATGATCGAGGCGCTCGCCTATCAGCGCCCCGCGATCACCACCGCGATCTCGGGCATTCCCGAACTGATCCGCGACGGCGACACCGGTCTGTTGGTGCCGCAAGCCGATCCGGGCGCGCTCGGCGAGGCTTTGCTCCGGGTCTATCGCGATCCGGCGGCGGCGTTGGAGATGGCGCGACGGGGCAGGGCGCATGTCGCCGCCGAGTTCGATCTCGCGGTCAACGCGCGGCGGCAATTGGAGATGTTCGCGGGCTAGAGCGGATCGTTAACGAGACGGATCACCTAAACAGCCGCTTGTTTCGAGCGTGGTCGAGAAACGTTGCGCAACGCCGGTGACACGTTTCTCGACTTCGCTCGAAACGAACGGCTCGGTGTGGTCGCCTGCAGCTCTAATAAGCCGAGCGATCGCGCCTGCGTCCGAGCAGTTTGCGTGCGACCGCGCTGCCGCGCTTGGCGACGCGGTGCGCCGCAACTTTTGCACCATCCACAAGCGGCGCGCTCCCCGGCGCGGCCGGCTCGAGACCGACCTTGCGCAGTCCCGCGTTCACCCGGTGCAGCCGCGCCTCGCCGTCGCTGAGCGTCGAGCGCCAGGTGATGCTGAACGAGATCGACGGCACGGCGCCGTTCTTTACCCAATGCGGCGCCTTCACCGGCACGTAGACCGCGTCGCCCGGGTCCATCGCGAAGGTGCGCGCGGCGGCGTCGAAGGTCGGATCATGGCGCATGTTGCGGTGGTGCCCGCCACGGTGAAACGCTTCGTGCTGGATTTGGGACACGATCGCGGGATCGTCGGCGGGATAGACGTGCATCGTCTTCTGCCCCGCAATCTGGAGCAGGATGTTGTGTTCGGGGTCCATGTGGAACGGTGTCACCGAATTGGGCGCCGAAAGAAAGACGAACGCCTCGCGCCGCAGGTACGCGCCGGTCGCGGGCGCGACGATCCCCGCGATGTCGGCTAGGCAGGCGTCGATCAGCGCGGCGTAGGCGGGATCGACATCGACCTTCTTCAACACCATCCAACAACCGTTGTCGGCGATGGTGCGAACGATTTCCGCCGGGGTCAGCGCGACCCTCTCGATCGCGTCGGGGTCCTGATCGACCGCCAGATCGCCGCGGCTGTGTTCGACATGGCTTTCGGGGAGCCGCGCCGCAAGATCGGCCAGCGCGTCGAGCGCGAACAGCGGATGATCCTGCAGATGATGGGCGACCGGCGCGGATCGGCGTGGATAGGCCGCGGCGAAATCGGTCAATCCCTCGGGTGCGATCATCCTCATGCGGCATCACTCTTTGATTGTCGGCGCTTGCGCCAGCGCCTCGCGGTCCCTTGCGCCTTGACCGCAAGGCGCGACGACCAGCAATCGAACGGGATCGCCAGCGACACGATCTCGCGGCGTTCGGGCCAGATGCGGTCGATCATCGGATGCCCCGCTCGCGCGCAACTGTCGACAAGCGCGAGGCGACGGCGATCGAGCGCGTATTCCAGATAGGCCATTTCAATCAGAACCCCGGGAGAAAAACTGGCCCACGCTTCGTCATAGGCAATCTTGATCTGGACCGCGGTATCGCCCGGACCTTCGATGTTCGCCAGCATCGCGATCGTCTCGCCGCCCACCGTCATCCGATGAAAGTCGAGCCGCCCGCATGTATGCGCCGCT
This sequence comes from Sphingomonas sp., assembly GCA_965219285.1. Classification (GTDB taxonomy): domain Bacteria; phylum Pseudomonadota; class Alphaproteobacteria; order Sphingomonadales; family Sphingomonadaceae; genus Sphingomonas. The sequence continues at coordinate 76,741 of CBDCNF010000015.1, read as the reverse complement.
GTGAGCAACGCGCGGAATGCAGTGTCGGTCGCCGGATCTGCGGCGGCGGCGACGCCGTCACGGCCCTTCCAGCCGGTCAGTTCGAGGCGGAAGAGGTCGTCGATCCACGCGGCAGGATCTTTCCCGGACGCCAGTCGATCGAACACAAGCGCACCGCGATCGGCCAGCCGCGCGCGCAATCGGCGGTGTTCTTTCAGTACCTTGCTGCGGATATGCTCGGCGAGATGATCGGCGCTCGCTGTGCCGCCCCGCAGGATGGCGCGGTCATAGGATCGCGTCACGTCGTGTGGCCGCCCGGCACGGTGCAGATGCTCGATCAGCGCTACCGTAGCGGGGCTGTCCGCCGCCAGCGTGGACAATCGCAGCAACATCCCGGTGCTCGACCGATCGCAATGGTCGAGCGCCGCCCGCCAGAATCCGGTCTCGCGGCCGGGCCGGACGAGGGGGCCGCCGAGCGACCGCAACCGCTGATCCCAATTCTGAGTTGCGATCACGATTCTCAAAGCCGAGCGCGTCTGTAACGGCAGAAGCGCGTCGAGCGTCCGCTCCTCGCTCCAGCCGAGCATCAGCCGCAACCCGTTTGACTCTGGCAACGCCATCGCCGCCTCGACCGCCCAGCGTTCGAAGAAGACGTTGTCGGCGACGCGCGACAGATCGTCCCACGCTGCGGCGGGTGCTTCCCGATATTCGACGATCTCGATTCGCAAGACTGTCTCCGCCCGCGCCACCGCACCCATTATAAGTGGTTGACGATCTATCGGCACGGCGTTCATTTTCGGTAACCGCCGGATCAAGGCGATTACGCAATTGCCGATTTCGCCCTTGGTTCTGGATCACTAGACCTTGTCGGGGACGCTGTTTTCATCGGCGATTCCCGCTTCGAACGATTTCGACGCGTCGGTTCCGTCTGGGCTGTGCGCACCGCCTTCAGGGTCCTTTGGTTCGGCATCCTTCGGCGTCGATCCGCGCAGCGACAGCAATGCGGCGGTCGCCGCCGCGCCGACCGCAGCGAGGCCGCCAACGACTGCGGCGGTGCCCCATCTCCCGCCAGTCTTCGTTACCGGTGCATCCGTTGCTGGCTTGGCTGGAGCGCGGCGTTTCGGCGCGGGGGTCGCGCGTTTCGTCGAGCGTGGCTTGGCGGGGGCGGCTCGCTTCGGCGGCGCGGCCGGCTTTTCGGTCACGCTAGCAGCCATTGGCGCGGTCGGTTTTGCCGCGACGGGCTTGCGCGCGGTGCGTCGGCGCGGTGCTACCGGCTTGGCTGGTGGCGTCGGTGTTTCCGGAGTGTCGGCCATCACTGTCTCCCTGTTCCGATGATTGCGTTCCGATGATTGCGCGGGCGTAACGCACAACGCGCGTGAATTATCCTAGCGGAACGGCGGTTCGTTGAAGGCGCGCAGCTTGCGGCTGTGGAGCTTTGCACCTTCGCGGCGCAATTCCTCGCATGTTTCGATGCCGATTCGCATGTGCTCGCTGATCGCGCGTTCGTAGAAGCGGTTGGCCTGGCCGGGCAGTTTAAGTTCGCCGTGCAGGGGTTTGTCCGACACGCACAGCAACGTGCCGTACGGCACGCGGAAGCGATACCCCTGTGCCGCGATCGTCGCCGATTCCATATCGATGCCGACCGCGCGTGACAGCGAGAAGCGCAACGCGGAGCGACTGTAGCGGAGTTCCCAGTTGCGGTCGTCGGTCGTGACGATGGTGCCGGTCCGCAACCGGCGCTTGAGTTCGTCGCCCGACTGGCCCGAGACGGTTTCCGCCGCGCGCGCGAGCGCCTGCTGGATTTCGGCGATCGCAGGGACCGGAATCTCCGGCGGGAGCATGTCGTCGAGGACGTGGTCGTCGCGCAGATATGCATGCGCGAGAACGTAGTCGCCGATCCGTTGCGACGGGCGCAGGCCGCCGCAATGCCCGATCATCAGCCACGCTTCGGGGCGCAGCACCGCGAGGTGATCGGTGATCGTCTTCGCGTTCGAAGGTCCGACGCCGATGTTGACGAGCGTGATGCCGGTACGGTCGTCGGCCATCAGATGATAGGCGGGCATCTGAAGCCGCCGCCATGAACTATCGTCAAGGATCGCGGGATCGTCGCCCGCCTTGAACAGGACGCCGCCGGGGCCCGACAGCGCGGTGAACCGACTGTCGCCGCCGACCTGCGCCGCAGCCCAGCGGACGAATTCATCGACGTAGCGATGGTAGTTGGTGAACAGCACATAGCGCTGGACGTGTTCGGGCGGGGTGCCGGTGTAATGGCGGAGGCGCGCGAGGCTGAAATCGGTGCGCAGGCCGTCGAACAGGGCGAGCGGGCGCGTGGAGTCGATCGACGCCCACAGGCCATCGGCGATCTCGTCACCGATATAGGCGAGTTCGGTCGCGGGAAACCACCGGGCCAGTTCGGCGGCGGAGACTTCGTCGAGGCTCAGCGCGTGGCCCGGGTCGATTACGTACGGGAACGGGATTTCCTGGCGGCCGGGGACCGCCTCGACCGTCACGTCGTAATCTTCGATCAGCAGCGTCAATTGTTCGGTCAAATAGTCCGCGAAAATCGCGGGCTTGGTGACGCTGATGCGGTACTCGCCCGGCGTGACGAGGCGGCCGAACGAACGGGGCGGCGTGGGGCGACCATCGCCGCCGCCAAAGCGCAGGCGTATTTCGGGATAGGCGAACGAGCCGTCTTTGCGTGCCTCGCGAGAAGGCGTACTTCCGTCGGCGAGGTAGGCGGTGAGTGCCGCCTGCAACCGAGCGACCGCCCCGGTGTACAGGCGATCGAGTTCGGCGACGATGTCGGTTGCGGTCATCGCGGGGGGTTAGGTCGCGAAGGTTGCGGTGGCAAGACACCGCCCCGGCGTCAGCACCGGGGCGGGAAGCGCATCACTTCTTCGCGGCGGGCTTGGCGACGGTTGTCTTGCGCGCCGCTGGTTTTCTCGTCGCCGGTTTCTTCGCGGCTACCGGCTTCTTCGCGGCGGGCTTTTTGGCGGCGGTGCGCGGCTTGGGCTTGGGCGTCTCGCCGATCTTGGTCGCGGCGTATGTGCCTCCTGCGACTGCGGCGGCGACGCCGGCGGCGATCCCGGCGGCGGCATAAGGATGGTCGAAGGCGGCATCGACCGTCGCGCTGCCCGCGGACGACGCCTTTTCCTTCGCGCTACTCGCGGCGGCCTTAGCCTTCTTGCCTGCGCTCTTGGCGGCGGACTTCATGCTCTTGCCGGCCGACGACGCGGCGTCCTTGGCTTTCTTCTGCGCCTTGGTCGCCGCATCCTTGACCGTCTTCTGGGCTTTGGACGCAGCGTCCTTCGCCTTGTCGGTCAAGGATTTGTCGGTTTTCTTCTTCGCCGTTTTGTCGCGCGCGGTGTCGGTCATACGAAATAACTCCTTACGGTTCCGACACGATCAACGCGCGGAGCACGTCAGAGGTTGCCGAGCAGGTGTTCGGCGGAGCTGACGTTGAATTCGCCGGGCGCCTCGACGTTCAACTGCTCGACGATTCCGTCGTTGACGATCATCGAATAGCGCTGGCTGCGCGTACCCATGCCGTATTTGGAACCGTCCATCGTCAGGCCGATCGCTTCGGCGAAATCGCCGTTGCCGTCGGCGAGCATCGTCACCTGGTCGGCGCCCGCGGACTTCGACCACGCGCCGAGCACGAACGGATCGTTGACCGAGGTGCAGACGATCTCGTCGACGCCCTTCGCCTTCAAATCGGCATTCTTGTCGACGTAGCCGGGCAGGTGCTTGACCGAGCAAGTCGGGGTGAAGGCGCCGGGCACCGCGAACAGCGCGACCTTGCGGCCGGCGAAATAGCTTTCGGTATCGACCGCCTCGGGGCCGTTTTCGGTCGCCTTGACGAGATTGGTCTTGGGCAGCTTGTCGCCGACGCTGATCGTCATGTTCGTTTCTCCTGTCGCGGGGTGCGGTTCGCCAGGTACGTCGCAAGGCGCGCGGCGGATTTCAAGCGTGGCGGCGACGGACATGCGCGGCTATCGTGCAATCGATGGAATCGGCACGCTTTCTTACCGGGCAATTTCTGCTGGCGACGCCGGGGATGGCCGATGCGCGGTTCGCGCGGGCGGTGATCGCGATCTGCGCGCACGATGCAAAGGGCGCGGTCGGCATCGGCATCGGCGCGACGATCGCGGGGTTGGGATTGCACGACGTGCTCGAACAATTCGAGATCGCGCCCGGCGACGCGCCCGATGCGCCGATCCATTTCGGCGGCCCGGTCGAGACGCGACGCGGCTTCGTGCTGCATTCCGCCGACTGGGGCGGGCAGGACACGATCGATGTCGCGGGACGCTGGTCGCTGTCGGGCACGGTCGATGTGCTGCGCGCGATCGCCGCGGGGAACGGGCCGTCGCGGTGGACGGTGGCGCTGGGGTACGCCGGCTGGGGCGAGGGGCAGCTTGACGGCGAACTGACCCGGCCCGGGTGGATCAACGTGGTCGGCGACCCGGCGCTGATCTTCGATTGCGTCGCGGCGGAACGGTGGGAGCGGGCGTATGCGGGCGCGGGGGTCGATCCTAGATTGCTGGCGACGGATATCGGGACGGCTTGAGGGGTGGGCGTGGGGGGCCAAAGGTAACGAAAGTAACGCTTGGAACGCGGTTTTGGTGGGTGTGCGGGCGCCCGCGAATGTTGAGGACGTTGAGGACTGCGTTGGGGTTTGTTGGGGTTTGGGCGACAGTGCCGAAGGTTCCGGGAAAGCGACACCGGGGTGGCGCCTCTCGGGGGCGAGGGCGCTTGGAGAGGGATCGACGGATAGAAAGAGCAGCCCCTGTGCCATAGCATGAGCCAATGGTTGTAGGACAGAGGGCGCAGGGGGCGCCTAACCCGCGAGACGGCTCAGCGCATAGATTCATGCATTTAGTAAACGATACCGAAATTCCAGCGTGGCACCGGGAACCCCCGAATCAACCGCCAATCAGCGCGCCGTCCACACCATCACCGTAATTCCCACAACTACGAGGATCACGGCTTATGATGAGCTATGATAGACTTTAGTAATATCACTCGATCTCCCAAACACGCGTTCGGTAGAGTGGCTCCGTCGAGTAACTTTCTATCGAAGAAAGGTGTTTCATCGCTTTCAAGCTTGTCGTAATCAATAATTGTACCGGTGACGGTCACCTCCTGACCATCATATCTGATTAATTTATCTGTCGCAACGCCTTTCAAAGTGCCGCTTATACATTTTGGATATGGATCAAGTGCGCGCATCGCTTCTTCACTTGAGAAAATGAGAATTTCTCCGTGTATTTTTACCCAGCCAGAAAATGTAATATCACCGTTGCTTAAAAGAATTATATCAGAAAAACCAATATATTTTTTCCGTGTCATCCCCATAACACAGAAAGCAATAAATAAAGATACCAAGAGCTTTTTCACACTTATTTTCCTTGGAACCGTAAATTCCTTTGACTAGTCAAAACGGTTGCGGTTCCTGCACCAGAATATATTACCCACGCCCCAAAAGGTGATATCCCGTATACGGAAACCTGATGTTCAAAATCGCCTTTGAAGGGGAAATAGTATGCCCAATAGGGATGCGTGTGAATATCCGCAATTCTACCGGAAGGGGGATTCTTTACTCTTGATTCTCCAACCGAGTTATCATCTTTACTTATTCCATGAATGCCGAAATATTCCACCTTATTTTCTGGGTAACCAGCAAATATTTGTTCTCTTGGGCTTCTTAGATCAAAATCCAAACGCACCCCTCCCAGTTCTTTAACGCGGAAGGCCGTGACAACTATATCATTAAACGCAACCGCTTGAGCTTTGGCTTGAACGCTCGCAGGAGAATTAGCTAATTCAGTAGCGCTTAGTTCTCCATTGTGATCCGTATCCGAATCGGTAATCGCGCCTTCGCCCAAGCGAGTTCCATTACTCGCATAGTAAGCGGCCCCATTCCCGAATGAGCCAGTAAATCCGAATACTCCCGCCGCCACTACACCGGGAATGCGTGAGCCGGTGCAGTCGGATATGCAATAAACGGGAGTCGAAGGCGTTTTATCAACGGCCGCCATACCACTCGGATCGCTCGCGTTGACTGGATCATCGCCGGCATAGGAGTACCAGTTCAACCCGTCGTCGTAGCCGAGAGGGTCGGTCTGCATGAAGCGACCGTAACCGAGTTCCAGCCAGCCTGAACCCGCGAGCAGGACGGGGCGGGTGCGGCGTGTCGACCGACCTTCACCTAAAAACATCGGATGTTCCTTTCGGGCATTGGTGTGGGCGACGCGAAGCGCGCCCAAGAGTGGCTAGCTTCATTCGACCGGCTCCCAGCCTAACGCTTCGGCGGCTTCGAACGTCGCGCGGTTTCGCCGGGCGAGCATGATAAAGCGCTCGCGGAGCGGCGGTGGGATCAGTTCGGGAGAAGGATATTTTTCTTCGAATTCGGTGCGGATCAGCCAGGCGCAGACCGTGCCCTGCTTGGCCATCGCGTAGGCGTCGCGGGGCGCGTGCTTCAGGATCACTTCCGACACGCCCAGCGCCTCGCCGAAGCGGCGCTGCTCGATGAGATGTTCGAGTATCGTCGTCGCCAGCAGTGCCACGCCTTCACGCTTACTCAGCGACCGCATGTAGAGGCTGCTCTCGATGGACCGGTCGCTCATCGGCATCTGCTCGTGATACCATTCGTCGCGCGAGGGATGTCCGCCGCTGGTGGTCTCGATGTTGACGACGCGCCCGCTCTCGCTTCGGTAGCGGACGAATACGTGCAGCGGCGCGGTCGCGAATGCCACGTCGAGTCCGAGCTTGTCGGCCAAGATGAGGAACAGCGCGGGCATCGATACGCAATTGCCGCGCCCGGTCGCTCGGTAGGTGGCGAGAAGCTTGCTTCCGATCCGTTGCCCGAGTGGGTCGTCGTGGTCGTAACCGAAGGGCCGGTGATCGTTCCACGGGCCATCGTCGTAGAGGAGATGGCGCAAGGCCCCGAGCCGCGCGTCGGGTGACGCCGACGGACCGGCGAGTCGGTGCGCAGCGTCCGCCATGCGATCGAGTTGCGCCATCGTGTCGGGGATGCTGTGGGAGGGGTCTATGAAATGGTCGAAGGTTAACTTGGCCCGGGCGTAATCCAGTGCGGCGTCGTGTTCGGAGAGGATGTCACGCACGACCGTTACGTGATCGGGCGACACCGGTGCAGCGGGATCTGCGTGATTCCAACGGACCTTTACGGATGCGGTTTGCATCGCTGATCTCCCCTTTTGGGAAGAAAACACTGAAAATCCAATATTGCAAATGCTAATTGGAGATGACTTGCTCATCGCCGCGGCAGAGCCGCGTCGTCGGTCGGCGCTTGATCGCCGCCGGCCACGCCACCTCGCAAAGTATTACTTTGCGGGGACCCCGTCGGTCGAGGCGATGCCGCGGGCCTTTGGCCGCGGCACCGGCGTGACGCAGTCACACCTTCGCCTCGACATATAAAGATATCTTTATATTTGATCTGCGGGCGTTCCATCGCTATGTGTGCGGCCATGCCGGTCGGTGTTCGCGCCTTGATCGGTCCATAAACATACGGAGATTCTATCGTGACTACCGTGCTCGACCGCACCACCTCATCCTCGAATGGCGACCATGTCATCAAGGACATCGCGCTCGCCGGTTTCGGGCGTAAGGAAATCGAGATCGCCGAGACCGAGATGCCCGGCCTGATGTCGCTGCGTAGCGAATTCGGCGCGTCGCAGCCGCTGAAGGGCGCGCGGATCACCGGGTCGCTCCACATGACGATCCAGACCGCGGTGCTGATCGAGACGCTGACCGCATTGGGCGCGGACGTGCGCTGGGCGACGTGCAATATCTTCTCGACGCAGGATCATGCCGCCGCCGCGATCGCCGCGACGGGCGTGCCGGTGTTCGCGATCAAGGGCGAGAGTCTGGCGGATTACTGGGATTATGTCGGCAACATCTTCGATTGGGAGAAGAATGGCGACGGGACGACCGCCAACATCATCCTCGACGACGGCGGCGATGCGACGATGTTCGCGCTGTGGGGCGCGAAGCTCGAGGCGGGGCACACGATGCCCGAGCCCGACAATGAGGAAGAGGTCGAGATGCAGCGCGCGCTGAAGGCGTTCGTTGCCAAGAAGCCCGGCTATCTAACCGAGACGGTCAAGAATCTGAAGGGCGTCAGCGAGGAAACGACGACGGGCGTCCATCGCCTGTACGACATTTCGAAGAAGGGCGAGCTTCCCTTCCCCGCGATCAACGTCAACGACAGCGTTACCAAGTCGAAGTTCGACAATTTGTACGGCTGCAAGGAATCGCTCGTCGATGCGATCCGTCGCGCGACCGACGTGATGCTGGCGGGCAAGGTCGCTTGCGTCGCGGGCTTCGGCGATGTCGGCAAGGGGTCGGCGCAGTCGCTCCGCAACGGCGGCGCGCGGGTGATGGTGACCGAGGTCGATCCGATCTGCGCGCTGCAGGCGGCGATGGAGGGTTTCGAGGTCGTGACGATGGAGGAAGCGGTGACCCGCGCCGACATCTTCTGCACCGCGACGGGCAATGCCGACGTCATCACCGCCGATCACATGAAGGCGATGAAGGACATGGCGATCGTCTGCAACATCGGGCATTTCGATTCGGAAATCCAGATCGCGGCGCTGTCGAACTACGAGTGGGACGAGGTCAAGCCGGGGACCGACCTGGTGAAGTTTCCCGACGGTAAGCAGATCATCATCCTGGCGCGGGGCCGCCTGGTAAATCTGGGTTGCGCCACGGGGCATCCGTCGTTCGTGATGTCGGCAAGCTTCACCAACCAGACGCTGGCGCAGATCGAGCTGTTCACCAAGGGTGATGAGTATAAGAACGAGGTCTACGTTCTGCCGAAGCACCTTGATGAGAAGGTGGCGGCGCTGCATCTTGAAAAGCTTGGGGTGAAGCTGTCGAAGCTGTCGGCCAAGCAGGCGGGGTATATCGGCGTGCCCGTCGAAGGGCCGTTCAAGCCGGATCACTACCGCTACTGAGGCGGTTGCCGTCATTGCGCGAGCGGAGCGAAGCAATCCAGAGCGGCGCGCGAGCCGCTGGATCGCTTCGTTCTGCTCGCAATGACGATCTGCATATTCCGCACATCGCGTGGTCCCGACCCTAGAGCGCGAAGTCGCCCGCGTTTAACGACGTCACGTTTGCGACCATGATGAGAAAGTTCGGGACCGTACCGGTATCGGTGTTGCCCTGGACGAGCACGCCGCCATCGACGATTTCGTAGCGGACCTCGCCGGCGGCACCGCTGAACGCGTCGGTGCCGATGAAGGTGAACGCGTTCACCGAAGATCGCGGATCGGCGTCCATCGCGGACAGATCGATCAGATCGCCTTTGGTGAAATCGACGATCGTGTCCTTCGAGCTTTCCACGTCCGCCGAAGTCTTGCGATTGTCGACATCGCCGAAGCTGAAGATATCGGCTCCGGCCCCGCCGATCAGCGTGTCCTGGCCCTTGCCGCCAGCCAGGATGTCGGCACCGCTACCGCCGTCGAGCCGGTCATCGCCGTTTCCACCGTCCAGCCTGTCCAATCCCCCCTGGCCGAACAAGACGTCGGTGCCGTCGGAACCCGAGAGACCGTCGTTACCGGCATTCCCCGACAGGCGATCGTCGCCGTCACCCGCGAGGAGCGTGTCGGAGCCCTGACCACCCGATGCGACGACCCGCCCGGCGCCGCTGGCGATCAGGAGATCATCGCCCGCGCCGGCGGATATTCTGCTTGTCGACTGGCTCACCTCGATCCGATCGTTGCCGCCACCGGCGTCGATGACGTTCGTGCCGCCCGGATCGAAGACGAAATCGTCTCCGCCGCCGAGCCGCACGATGTCGTCGCCAAAGCCGCCGTCCACCGATTCCACGCCATCGCCGCCGGTGAAGCGATTGTCGCCTTCGCCGAGTTGGACCGCGATCGTGCCAGCGTGATCGCCGATCGTGATGACGTCGTCGAACGCAGTTGCCTCGAATTCGCTCAAGGCCTCGAAACCGCTGACCGAAACGTCACCGAAGGTCGCGGTGCCCTCAGTCGCGAGCGTCGTGAGATCGGCGACCAGCCGCTCCCCGCGATCCGCCAGCGACAGAGAGAGCGCGTCGAAACCCGCGCCGCCATCGATCGTGCCGCTCGTGACGCGCGCCATGATCTGATCGGCACCTCGGCCGCCAAGCACGTCCCATTCGCCGGTCACGTCGATCACGTCGTCACCGGCGCCGCCATTCGCGATGCCGGTCAGAAGGACGCCATCATCCGGATAGACCGTGATCCGATCATCGCCGCCGCCGCCATAATATCGGTCGCGCGAGAATGTTTCGGCAAAGGCGTAGGCGAAGGCGCTGATGACGTCGTCGCCGGCACCGCCGTAAACGCGGTCGTTGCCAGGGCCGTCGTAGAGTTCGTCATCGCCGGCCTCGCCGAACAGAACGTCGTCGCCAGCGGCCCCGTCGAGCACATCGTCGCCCCCGGCGCCGTGAGCGATATCGTCGCCTGTCGTGCCGCGAAAACGGTTCTTGCCGTCATCCCCCTGGAACGTCGTCATGTCTTGCCATGCCCCCCCGGTAGCGCGACCGCCGTTATGCCACGTTTATCCGCGTGCGAAACCCTCGTCGAAGGGCGGGCATCCTGCGCGGATCATGCTTGTCGCCGTCCTCGATCGTCACCGTCGCTCGGCCGATCGGGCGCGATCCGGCGTCCGCATTTTCGTGGGCATCGACAGGTGGCGTAACGCGAGCCTGCGGGATAGCGTGTGCAGATGAGCGTAGCGCAACTCGACGTCGCCGTTCGGCTGGGTGCGGTGACGGTCATCCTGCTTCTGGCGTGGCTGTTGTTCCGGCGTCGGCGGGAGGTGGGTGCACCGGCCTTCCTGTTTGCGCCGATGGCGGTCTGTCTGTCGGGCTTCCTGCTCGGGAACACGCCCGATGCCGCGCTTCGCCCGTCGGGTGCGCTTGGGGAGATCGCGCATTTCGCGAGCGGCTGCACGGTGGTCTTTCTCTGGTGGTTCTGTCTCGCCTGTTTCGATCGTCGGTTTCGACTTCGCGGGGGCGTGCTCGCGACGGGGGTCGTCTGGCTTTGCCTTGCAGGCGCGGACCGCGGGGTTTTGGGTTCGGCGATTGCGGACAAGGGCCTGTCCTGGGCGCTCGTCGCTATCGGGTTCGGCATCGTCGGTCATCTCGTCTGGCGGCTCGTCGGCGATCGCGACGGCGACCTGCTCCAGAAACGGCACGATGCGCGGGTCATGGTCGCGGTGCTTCTCGGCGGACAGCTTTTCATCGACCTTTCGGCCGATCTGCTTTTCGGATTCGCGTGGCGCCCGATCGCCTTCGCCATGGCGCAGAACGCCGCGATCCTTTGCTTCGGATTATGGCTTTCGACAAAACTTTTCGCGGTTCGCGATGCCGTGCTGACCTTCGATCGATACCGACGGTCGGCACTCCCCACACCCGCAGATGCGGGACCGTCGCTCGCAGTCAATCCCTTGCTGCGCCGGCTGCGGGTGCTGATCGAGGTGGAACGGGTTCATCTCGACCCCGACCTCACGCTCGCGACGTTCGTGCAAAAGGTGAAGGCGCCCGAGCGCGACGTGCGGCGGCTGATAAACCATGACCTCGGTTACGATCACTTTCGATCGTTCCTGAACCATCACCGGCTTGCGGAGGCACGCCGGTTGCTAGCCGATCCGCGCCGCGCCGGGGACAAGCTGATCGCCATCGCGCTCGACAGCGGCTTCGCGTCGCTCGCCAGTTTCAACCGCGTGTTCCGTAGCGCCGAAGCTTGCACGCCGAGTCGGTATCGCGAGGCTGCGTTGGCAGGAAAACCGCATGCAGGACGTGTTTTGAGGAACGATCGGTCGTGTTTTGAGGTGCGGCCCGCGGCGTGACCGAGCAGACGGCGATGACCTGAACCATCGCGAAGGTGCTTGCGTGAACGACCTGATCGAAACCGGCGGTATCGTGGCGTGTCTGCTGATCGTGGGAGGGATGATCGGCCTGGCGGATCGAACGCGGTTCGCGCCGCGCTGGCTGTTCGTCGCCGCGTTGCTCTACGTGTTCAACGATACCTTATTGACGCGCTTCCACGGCTTGATGCCCAATGCAATCTCAGGGAGCGATTGGAACTGGCAGGGCAAGTTGCTCGCGCTGGCCGCGACATTGGCGATCGCGGCGCTTCCGTCGTTCGGATGGCGGCGGGCGGGGCTGACGCTCGCGCAGGCGCCGGGAAGCCTCAAGACGGCGATCCCGGTTGCGATTCTATACTGCGCTTTCTTTCTGGTGATCGCGATCGTCGTTCCGGACGGCAAGGCCGGTTCGGAGGAAATCGCGTTTCAGCTGACGATGCCGGGGTTCGAGGAGGAGCCGTTCTACCGCGGCCTGTTGCTGCTGGCGCTCGATCGGGCGTTTCTCGGTCGCGTTCGTTTCCTTGGGGTCGATTGGGGTTGGGGCGCGGTCCTGTCGTGCCTGGTGTTCGGCATGGCGCATGCGTTCGACTATTCGCATGGCGCATTCTCGCTCGATGCGACGACGATGGCGGTGACGGCGGGGCCGTCGTTCATCGCGGTGTGGCTGAGGCTGCGCACCGGCAGCGTGCTGTTGCCGGTGGCGATGCACAATTTCGGGAATTCGATATCGCTGCTGGTCTGATATCGGATCGTCAGCGGGGTGTCGGCATGCCGAACAGGTCATGTTCGTCGGCATCCTCGATCGTCGCCGCGACGATATCGCCTTCCGTCAGATGCCCGGCGTCGCGGAGGTGGACTTCGCCGTCGATGTCGGGGGCATCGGCGTAGGAGCGGCCGGTGGCACCGTCTTCTCCGACCGCGTCGATGATGACGTCGAGGGTGCGGCCGATCTTCGCCTGAAGTTTCGCGGTGCTGATCGCTGCGGTCTTTTCCATGAGACGCGCGTAGCGTTCTTCCTTCAGTTCCTCGGGCACCGGATCGGGGAGGGCGTTGGCGCTCGCGCCTTCGACGGGTTCGAAGCGGAAGGCGCCGACGCGGTCGAGTTGGGCTTCGTCGAGCCAGTCGAGGAGGTACTCGAAATCCGCCTCGGTCTCGCCGGGGAAGCCGACGACGAAGGTCGATCGGATCGCGATGTCGGGGCAGATGACGCGCCAGGCGTGGATGCGGCTGAGGACCTTGGCGTCGTTGGCGGGGCGCTTCATCGCGCGGAGCACCGAGGGGCTGGCGTGCTGGAAAGGGATGTCGAGATAGGGGAGGATCAGCCCCTCGGCCATCAGCGGGATGACCTGATCGACGTGGGGGTAGGGGTAAACGTAATGGAGACGGACCCATGGTGCGATTGCGCCGAGTTCGCGGGCGAGATCGGTCATGTGCGGGCGGACTTCGCGACCGTGCCATTGGCGCGTTTCGTTGCGAATATCGATGCCGTAGGCGGAGGTGTCCTGGCTGATGACCAGCAATTCCCTGGTTCCTGCCGCGACGAGCTTTTCGGCTTCGCGCAGGATCGCGTCGGGGCGGCGGCTGACGAGATCGCCGCGTAGCGACGGGATGATGCAGAAGGCGCAGCGGTGGTTGCAGCCTTCGCTGATCTTCAGATAACTGTAGTGGCGCGGGGTGAGTTTGAGGCCGGCGTCGGGGATGAGGTCGAGGTACGGCGAGAGGTTCGCGGGGGCGGCTTCGTGGACCGCCGCGACGACCTGTTCGTATTCGTGTGCGCCGGTGACCGCGAGCACTTGCGGGAAGCGTGCGCGGATCGCTTCCGCCTCTTTGCCGAAGCAGCCGGTGACGATGACGCGACCGTTCTCGGCGATCGCCTCGCCGATGGCTTCGAGCGATTCTTCCTTGGCGCTGTCGAGAAAACCGCAGGTGTTGACGAGCACGACGTCGGCGCCGGCGTAATCGGGCGACATCTGATAGCCGTCGGCGCGCAACTGCGTCAGGATGCGTTCGCTGTCGACGAGGTTCTTCGGACAGCCGAGCGAAACCATGCCGACGCGCGGCGGGGAGGGGAGTGTCGTTGCCATGGGAGTGCGGGTGGACATAGCGAGGAGGGACGGATTTTTCTATAGTGTCCGCCTTTATGTGTTCCCGCGAAGGCGGGAACCCAGACTGGACCCCCGCCTCCGCGGGGGTACAAGACGGATATGCCAACCTACCTCGTTCCACACCCCGCCGCTCCCGGCCCTCGTATAAAGATCGGAGTGCGTGTCGGACGTAGGTCACACGGGCCGTATCTGACGACAAGCTATCGCGTCACGGGAGATGTGGGCCGACTTGTTTGGGAGGGCGAAGGAGACTGCGGCAGGCGAGACGAACTGTGGCGACACGGATGTTTCGAGGCGTTCGTCGCATCATCGAGCGAAGGTTATGTCGAGCTCAACGCCGCGCCGACGAGGCGTTGGGCGGCTTACCAATTCGAGGATTATCGCGCTGGTATGCGACCGGCCAATGTGCTGATCCATCAGCAGGACTGGGTCAGGCGCGATCTCTCGCTGCCGCGTCTTGAGATGCATATTTTATGGGAACTGCCCGCCAGCTTCGTGGACGAAGACTGGACTCTAGCCCTCTCAACGGTGATCGAAGCGACCGACGGAACCAAATCCTATTGGGCGCTCGCCCACGCGCCGGGGCCGCCCGATTTCCACAACCCGGATTGCTTTACCGCGACGCTCCCGGCACCGACTCGCGCATGAACTTCGGTATCGACAGGCTCCTCGCCGAGCCGGAATTACGCAAGCCGCTCGAAGGCAAGCGTATCGCGCTGCTCGCGCACCCCGCCTCGGTGACCGCGGATTTGACGCATTCGCTCGACGCACTCGTCGCGGCGGGACTCAACGTTAGCGCGATGTTCGGGCCGCAGCATGGAGTGCGGGGCGATCTGCAGGACAATATGATGGAGTCGCCCGACTTCACCGATGCGACCTACAATATCCCGGTGTTCAGCCTGTACGGCGAGGTGCGGCGGCCGAGCGGGCAATCGATGCATACGTTCGATACGATGCTGGTCGATCTGCAGGACGTCGGGTGCCGCATCTACACGTTCGTCACGACTTTGCTCTACGTGCTGGAGGCGGCGGCGCGGCACGGCAAGGCGGTGTGGGTGCTCGATCGACCCAATCCGGCGGGGCGGCCGGTCGAGGGGCTGACGTTGCTGCCGGGCTGGGAGAGTTTCGTCGGGGCGGGGCCGATGCCGATGCGGCATGGGATGACGCTGGGGGAGCTTGGGCATTGGTTCGTCGATCAATACAAACTCGACGTCGATTACCGTGTGATTGCGATGGATGGGTGGGAACCCGATGCCGCGCCCGGATACGGCTGGCCGGCGGATCGGGTGTGGATCAATCCGAGCCCCAATGCCGCCAACGTCAATATGGCGCGGGCCTATGCCGGGACGGTGATGCTGGAGGGAACGACGCTGTCGGAGGGTCGCGGTACGACACGACCGTTGGAGCTTTTCGGCGCCCCTGATATCGACGCCAGGGCGGTGATCGCGGAGATGCGGCGTTTCGCGCCGGAGTGGCTGGCGGGTTGCACCTTGCGCGACATCTGGTTTCAGCCGACCTTTCACAAACATGCTGGCACATTGTGCAGCGGCGTGTTCCTCCATGCCGAGGGCGCGGCGTACGATCATGCCGCGTTCCGGCCGTGGCGGGTGCAGGCGCTGGCGTTCAAGGCGATCCGGCGGCTCTATCCGGACTATGATCTGTGGCGCGATTTTCCGTACGAATACGAATTCGGCAAACTGGCGATCGACGTCATCAACGGCGGGCCGGGGCTGCGCGAATGGGTCGACGACGCGCATGCCGACGCGCGTAACCTCGATGCGCCCGCGAGCGAAGACGAGAAGGCATGGATGGAAACGCGCGCGCCGCACCTGCTGTATTGATCCGATATGCCCGCGATCGCCTCGACTTTGCCAAGCCGCTGAACCACAAGGTCTCGCCGCGTCGCGATCCGATTGACACGTCACGCGCCCGCGCGATAGCGGCGCTGCCAACCGGCGAAGGGATTCCATGCGCACATTGCTGATCGTCCGGACGCACAAGAGCAGCGAGGCGGCGGTCCTGACATTCGATCGTTACAAGATCGCGTCGGGCCTGGACGTGACCTTCGTAAGCGACGAGCGGCGGCATGACGTCGATCTCGATGGCCGCCGGAAGATCGTGATGAACCGCGATTCGATCGCGGCGCTGGGTCTGTACGCGCATCCGCAATGCGGCTGGCGGTGCGGCGACTATGCGTATTACACGGCGCGGCAAGCGGAGCCCGATTACGATTATTACTGGCTGATCGAACCCGACGTCCTGCTGAACATGAAGGATCTCGCGGGCTTCTTCGCGAAATGGGAGGAGGATCGTTCGGACCTCGTGCTGATCAAGCTCGGCCCGCAGGCGTCGGGCTGGGCTTGGTACGGGACGGTCGCGGACAAGTTCGATACGGTCTACGGCTGCGTCTATTCGGTGTCGCGGATGTCGGCGCACGCGATCGATACGTTGCTCGCCGAACGCCAGCGCGCGAGCGTCGGGATGACCGACGATATGGCGGACACCTGGCCCAACGACGAAGCGTTCACCGCGACGACTGCGATGGCGCTCGGCCTGAATGCGCGCGATTTCAACAGCGCCGACAAGACGTTCTACACCAACGAATCGTTTCGCAACGGTGCGGTGTTCGATCGGCAGGTCATCGAAGGGAACGGCCCCGACGATCTGATCTATCACCCTGTTCGCCCGATGCGGCGATGGCTGGAATTCAGCTACCGCGTGTTCGCCGAGATGCGTGAGATCACCAAGCGGCGCGAGGTTTCCGCCCTGACGCGTTATGGGCGGGTGCTGCTCGAACAACCCGAGTTCCGTGACGCCGCGATCGTCCCGCTGATGCAGGCGCGCAAGGGCTGGGCGAACGAGACGTGGGAGGATTATACCCATACGATCGGCGACGACGGCAACCGCGCCGAAGGGGTCACCCGGCTGATCCACCAGAATTTCGGGCCCGGCAAGGACAGGCCGCGGATCGGCACCGCTTATGCCGCGATCTCGCCGGTTTCGAGCAATATCGTCCGCCGCGTCGGCCCCGCCGATTTCACGCTGGAAGACGGGGTGCCGCTCGGGTCGATCGCCCGCGAACTGGCGCTGCCGTATTGCTGGAACCTGGAGACGCGCGAGCTTTTGTGCACGATTCACATTCGTCCCGCCGATGTGCTCGACAAGCCATTCCTGTACGGCGCGCAACGCGATCAGGCGCGGGTCGTGGTCTCGATTCCGCTCGTCCGGCTGAACGATCTGTTCGGCGAGCCCGATGCCGAGGCGCCGTTCATCTTCGTCCTGTCGCCCGGCCGTACGGGATCGACGTTGTTCCATTCGCTGTTGCAATGCGTGGTGCCGCGCGCGGTATCGGAACCCGATACGCTGACCCAGCTTGCCGCCGAGCAGGACATCTGGCGCGACGATCCGGGCCTTGCCAAGCGGTTGCTGTGGCATTCGGTGTCGGCGTTCCGGCACACCTATATCGAGGATGCGGAGGCCGGGCCGGTCGCGATCAAGGCACGATCGCAGGTCAACGGGATCCTGCCGCACCTCGTCCGGATATTCCCCAAGGCGACGTTCGTGTTCCTGACGCGCGAGCGGACGGCGTGGGCGCGGTCGACCTTCCGCGCATTCGGCATGTCGCCCGAAGACGTCGCGGGGCGCTTGCGTCAGTCGGTTAACACGATCGATCGGCTGAAGAAGGCCAGACCCGACGCGACGATTCTGGATTACGATGCGATCGTCGCGGACCCGGTCGGATCGGTCGAGGCGATCATCGGCCGCACCGCGACCGACGTCGAGCGAACGGCTCTGTTGGCGGTGATGCAGCGCGATTCTCAGGCGGGGACGAACGTGGCGCGCGACCGGACCGAAAAGGCCGCGACCGACGAGGAGAAATGGCTCGTCGATTTCGAGGCGGCGTGGGAAAAGGGGCGCCCGAAGGCGACGATCGAGCGGCTGGGGCTGGCGTTATAGGCCTACCGCTTGCGCGTCAGCTCGCGCATCGCTTCGTCGAGCCCGGCCAAGGTCAGCGGGTACATCCGGTCGCCGAGCAATTCGCGGATGATCTTCACGCTTTGCGAATAGCCCCATTGCGCTTCGGCGACGGGGTTCAGCCACACCGTTGCGGGGTAGGTCGTCGTCAGGCGGTGCAGCCAAACCGCGCCCGATTCCTCGTTGAAATGTTCGACCGAGCCGCCGGGATGGGTGATCTCGTACGGGCTCATCGATGCGTCACCGACGAACACCGCCTTGTAATCGTGGCCGTATTTGTGGAGCACGTCCCACATCGGGGTGCGCTCGCTGAAGCGGCGGCGGTTGTCCTTCCACACGCCTTCGTACGGGCAATTGTGGAAGTAGAAGAATTCGAGATTCTTGAACTCCCCCGTCGCCGCCGAGAACAGTTCCTCGCAGAGCTTGACGAACGGGTCCATCGAGCCGCCGACGTCGAGGAACAGCAGCAGTTTCACCGCATTGTGGCGTTCGGGGCGCATGACGACGTCGAGCCAGCCCTGGCGCGCGGTGCCGTCGATCGTCGCGTCGATGTCGAGTTCGTCGGCGGCGCCTTCGCGCGCGAACCGGCGTAGGCGGCGCAGCGCGATCTTGATGTTGCGGGTGCCGAGTTCACGCGTGTTGTCGAGGTTCTTGAACTCGCGCTGATCCCACACTTTCAACGCGCGCTTCTGCCCGCCCTCGCCGCCGATACGGACGCCTTCGGGATTGTAGCCCGAATTGCCGTAGGGCGAGGTGCCGCGGGTGCCGATCCATTTGTTGCCGCCTTCGTGGCGGCCCTGCTGCTCTTCGAGACGCTGCTTGAGCGTGTCCATGATCTCGTCCCACGAGCCGAGCGATTTGATCGCCTCCATCTCTTCGGGGGTGAGATATTTCTCGGCGATCGCCTTCAGCCAGTCGGCGGGAATCTCGGTGGCGTGGGTGCCGTAGGTGGTGGCGATGCCCTTGAAGACCTTTGCGAAGACCTGGTCGAATTTGTCGAGCAGCCCTTCGTCCTTCACGTAGGTGGCGCGGGCGAGGTAATAGAATTCCTCGGGCGTCCGCTCGATGACGTCGCCGTCGAGCGCGCGGAGCAGCACGAGATGCTCCTTCATGCTGGCGGGGATACCCGCGGCGCGGAGCTCGTCGAGGAAGTTCAGGAACATCGCCGCGCGTTGTGGCGGGGCGATGCGATGCTGTCTAGCGGGTTACGGCGCCGGCGCCGGGGACATAGGCGTCGATCAGTGCGCCGACATAATCGGGGTTGCGGCTGGTGAGTTCAGCGGCGGGGGCGTCGGGGGAATAGATGAAGCCGTTGACCGCATAGGTCGTGCCGCCGAGTCCGTTCGAATCGCGATACCAGACCTTGACCTCGCTCCAGTCGTTGTGGCGCGATACGTCGAACACCGTGACGTCCTGTTCGGCATGGCCGCGCTCGCCGTGCTGGCGCGACCAATTGGCGTGGGTGAGCATCAGGACGCGTTTCTCGACGATCCGGCTGACCACCGCGACATGGCCGAGCGGGAGACGCGATTGTTTGGCGAAGGCGACGACCGAGCCGATCCTGGGCTTGTGCCCGCGCTGGTAGCGGCCGTCGGCCTGATCCCACCACGTCCAGGCGTCGCCGTAGATTTCGATGCCAGAGGCGTTGCGCGCGAAGGGCACGCATTGGCCGACATAATCGAGCAGCGACCCGGCGGTCGCGGCGGTGGACAGGATGGCGCCCAGAACTAGGGCACAGGCCAAGGATACACACTTCATCCCTCACGCATACGGGGTCGGGGGTAAGCCTGGCCTTTCGGGAGGTGGTTAAATACCGGTAACCCGGCAAATTCTTGCCGGTTTTCTGCCGGAGGGCGGACAGGGTTGTCAGTCGCGGGTGCCGGGATAGAGCGCGCAGACGTGCTCGAACAGCTTGATGTCGTCGCGATTCGCCTCGACCAGCGTGTCGAACATCGCGTCGCCGAGTTCGTCGCGGACCTGGGCGACGCGCTCGTCGACCGTCCGGGTGTCATCGGGCTGGTCGGCGTTGCGGCGGACGATCAGCGGTTCGAAATCGGGGAACGCGGGCTTCACGAGCGCGCACAGCCGCGCGATCGAGCGATCATATTGCTCGACCAGGCCGACGAAGGGCAGCGACGCCAGCGTCGTCATCGCGCGGTCGAGCTCGTGTGCCGCGTCGCCCGGGGTTCCGAAGGCGAAGCGCACCGTCTGGAAATTGCGCGCCTGGCGGTTGCGGGGTTCCTTGAGCAGCGCGGCGACATAACCCGCGAAATCGTGTTCCTTGGCGAGTTTCGCACCCCTCGTCTCGGCTTCCTGACGGCGTTCGAAGCCATAGGCCGATCGCATCCTGAGCAGCGGATGGCGGACGAAGATGATCGGGATGATCGACCGGCCGTCGATACGGGGCATCGGCAGCAGCATGGTGTGCGAGGAAAAAGCGTCGATCGCCGGATGATCTTCGAGGAACGTCTTCAGCGCGGTCTGATTATTATCGCGGCCTTTTCGCGGGAATTCGTGGTCGGTCCAGCGTTCGCCGAAATTCTTGCGCAACATCGCGTCGATCGACGAACCCGCGTTCTTGAACAAATGGTAGTGAAGGATCAGCGGGCGCGTCGGGCCGGTCGGCTCCTCGGTCTCCACGGGGGCTTCGTCGAGCTTGGGCGGACGGCCCATCGCGCCGACGAGCATCGCGTCGTCAAAGCGCGAGCGCAGATCGGCGATCGCCGCCGTTCGCTCCGCAACGGGCGTATCTTGCCATCGTTCGAGCAGCGCGTGGAGGTCGCGCGCCTGACGGGCCAATAAGGGGACGTCGTCGAACGTGTCGGCGTCGCGCGGACTTTCCTCGACCGCAGTCGCGGCGATCGGCTTCGTTCGTGGAGTCGCGTCGGGCAGAAGGGCGCGTGCGACCGCCGCGGGATCGCGCATCACCTCCGACGCCGCGACGATCGTCGCCTCGGGCGCGGTTTCGAGAATGTCGATCGTCACATATTGCCAGAGGAACCAGCCGCGGCGCACCGGCTGTTGCGAATGCTGGCGCGTGAGATCGGCGAGCGCAAGCGGGTTGCGGTGGACGTAGACGAAGCGCGCGTCGATCCCCGCGTCGGCGATAACGCTGCGCCAGAACGGCATCAGCAGCGCGATTTGCGGGTCGCAGATCACCGTCGTCCCGCTCGCCGCCATCGCTTCGCACAACACGGTCGTGGCGCGTTTGCGGCGCGACGCGAGGAGCTGTTTCGTCACATCGACGCGAACCTGCGCGAGCGTGTCGCCGCTGACGACGAGCGGGCCCGGATTTGCCAGCCCGGCGCCGATCGCTTTCAACATCTTCGCATTGAGCCGCGCGATCGCGCGTGGCGCGCCGAAGTCGGTCGGATCGTGGGACGCATCGGGGGCGAGGTCGGCACCCGCATCGAACAGCGCGTGGGTCAGCGCCTGCATCCCCGAATGCGGTAGGCCGACGATGAAGAGGACGCTAGGCTGGCGATCGATCATCACGCTCTTTTATCCCGATCGCGCGCGCGACGTCTCAGCCCTTGTTCGCGGCGCGCTTCGCCATGAAGGCGAGGCGTTCGAACAGCATCACGTCCTGCTCGTTCTTCAGCAGCGCGCCGTGGAGCGGCGGGATCGCCTTGGTCGGATCGCGGTTCTGGAGCACCTCGAGCGGCATGTCCTCGTGGAGGAGCAGTTTGAGCCAGTCGAGGAGTTCGCTGGTGCTCGGTTTCTTCTTGAGGCCCGGCACGTCGCGGACGTCGTAGAAGATGTCCATCGCCTTGGAGACGAGGATCTTCTGGATGCCGGGGAAATGGACGTCGACGATCGCCTGCATCGTCTGGCGGTCGGGGAATTTGATGTAGTGAAAGAAACAGCGGCGCAGGAACGCGTCGGGCAACTCCTTTTCGTTGTTCGACGTGATGACGACGATCGGTCGTTCGGCGGCGCGGACGGTCTCCTTCGTCTCGTAGACGTGGAATTCCATCCGATCGAGTTCCTGCAACAGATCGTTCGGGAATTCGATGTCGGCCTTGTCGATCTCGTCGATCAGGAGGACGGGGGGGGAGGGCCGCGTGAACGCCTCCCACAATTTGCCGCGGCGAATGTAGTTCGCGATGTCGTGGACGCGCTCGTCACCCAACTGGCCGTCACGCAGCCGCGCGACCGCGTCATATTCGTAGAGGCCCTGTTGCGCCTTGGTAGTGGATTTGACGTTCCATTCGATCAACTCGGCGCCGATCGCCTGCGCGATTTCATAAGCGAGGACGGTCTTGCCGGTGCCGGGTTCGCCCTTGACGAGCAGCGGGCGGCGCAGCGTGACGGCGGCGTTCACGGCGACCTTCAGGTCGTCGGTCGCGACATAACTCTCGGTGCCCTCGAAGCGCTTCATCGCGTAATCCCGTTCCATTCGAAAACCGGGTTCGGCGATAGCGGCAAGGCGCGCCGCGGCGCAAGCGTGGGGTTGAGGGTTTGATACGCTCACGCGGATGGGCTGGCGCCGCCCGGTTCAGCTGTCTGAACCGCAAATTATCCGGTGTTGCGGGCGATCGATCGGGCTTCGAGCAGCGCCCACAGGCCGCGCTGCTGCGTCAGCAATTGCCGCGCCCCGAAGATGCGCGCGCGTTCGATCGCGGGGTCGCCGCTCAGCGACGGCGGTTCGATCGGCAGGGTACAGGCCGGCAATACAATCCCCGCGCGCTCTCCCACCGCCGCGATGACGGGGCGCGCGCGATGCCAGTCGAGCGCCAACGCCACCGCCGCGCCGACCGCACATCCGGCGCGATCCGAATGCGCGAGCATGTCGAGCGCGTGGCGCTGTGCGGCGATCGCCGCCTCGGTCTGGGCTTGGCCCGGCGTCGAGGGGAGCGGTCCGGCCGAGGCGATGACCGCCGCGAGATGGCTGCGTTCTTGGGTGAAGGCGACTGCGGCTGCGAGCATCCATGCGTTCAGCATCGCGCCGTCGTCGCGTTCGGCGACCGAATCGATCAGGCCGGGGTGCGCGCCGTACATCGTGCACAAGGCGTGCGCCGCATCGGCGAGGTCGCGCTGGCTCCCATCGCAGGCGAGCGCGGCGGCCCATGGCGACGCGGCGCTCCCTTCGATGCGGACGAGATCCGCGACCGTCGGCTCGGCGCGATGCTGAAGTGCGATCTGCAGGCTCATAAACCCCCGGTTTCGCGGCCTGGCGCCCAATCGCCCGGTCGTGCTCCGATCCTTTCGCGCACAGCCTTATACCAAAGCGCGTAAAGGCGCGGTTTACGCCGCGTTAGCGATCAATTGTTCCGTCGGACGATCAGCACGTGGACCGCCTCGGTCGCGGCGCCGCGGCGGAGCCGGGCGAAGGCGACCGTCACGTTGATCGCGTCGCCACGATTGACGAGCAGTCTGGCGTCGATCGCGCGGGGCTCGCCATCGCCGACCGCGGTTTCGAGCGCGTCGCCGATCGCGACTCGCGATCCGATCTCGAACAGCGAGACGAAACGCGCACTCGCGAGCGCCTCGGCATCGACGCCGGTTAGCGCGACGAGCGTCGCGGAAGGCGCGTCGACATAGCCACGCAGGCCGATGCGGGCCGAGGCGCTGCCGCCGGCGGCGAGCATTGCCGTTTCCTGCGACTCGTCAGCGGCGCGCAGGCCCGCGAGTGTCGTCTCGTCGGTGATGTCGCGCGCGATCAGGATTGCGCCGTCACCGGCGGCGTCGATCCGGCACGACCAGCGCCGCGTGGGATAAAGCGTCGGAGTGATCTCGACCGATTCCTCGATCCCCGACTCAAGCACCCGTTCGGCGGTGGCGGCGAGGAAACTGCCGCCGACCGAGGCGATGCGATCGATCGAGAGGGCGGTGTTGCCGAAGATCGCGCGCGCGGGGTGACTTGCGGGGACGATCGCACCGTCGCGGTGCAGCCACAACACGATCTCGCGCGTGGCGGCGAGAAGGCCGTCGAGGCGGGCGCTGTCGCCATTGTCGGGTGCGGCGAGCGGCGCGCACAAGGCGTCCATCATCTCGAGCGACGTGAGCACGAGTCGGGGCCGGCCGCGGTGGAGAATGTAGACTGGCGCGCGCGCCGCGCGATCCTGCCAGATGCCGAAATGCCGGACGAGTTCGGACGCGGTGACGCGCTGATCTTGGCCTTCCGATGCGGACGGGATCGAGTTCATGCTGCGAATTGGCCCGTGAGGCCCGATGGCGACAAGGCGATCGCGCCATTTCGGAGCGCGAATTATCGGCCAATTGCGTGAAATTCCTCCGATTTGGCGCCGCAACGTCGCAATCACCCGGTCGAAACCGCGATCTCGGCGTTCGCCACCGCGCGAATTGCGTGAGATCGCGTCGCGTCGCCTTTGCGAAAAGCTGTGTCAGTCACCGCTAGAAGCGAGACATCGGTCGCCAAGAGTGATCGAAGGAAAGGCACCGCGAGGCTATTGGTCCCGCCGGACGGTGTCGATCCGCCAGTCCCTCCTGCGTCCATTGCAGGAATGAACCCCGGCGGCCTTCTGGTCCCTCGCCGCCGGGGTTCGAACCTCACTGATCTAGAAATGACCGCATCTTGCGGCTGCGGCTGGGGTGCTTCAGCTTCCGCAGCGCCTTCGCCTCGATCTGGCGGATGCGTTCGCGGGTTACGCTGAACTGCTGGCCGACCTCTTCGAGGGTGTGATCGGTGTTCATGCCGATGCCGAAGCGCATCCGCAGGACGCGTTCCTCGCGTGGAGTGAGGCTCGCCAGCACGCGCGTCACGGTTTCTTTCAAATTCGCCTGGATCGCGGCATCGACCGGGATCACCGCATTTTTGTCCTCGATGAAGTCGCCGAGATGCGAATCCTCCTCGTCGCCGATCGGCGTCTCGAGGCTGATCGGCTCCTTGGCGATCTTCATCACCTTGCGGACCTTTTCGAGCGGCATCGACAGCCGTTCGGCCATTTCCTCGGGGGTGGGCTCGCGGCCCTGTTCGTGGAGGAACTGGCGGCTGGTGCGGACGAGCTTGTTGATCGTCTCGATCATGTGGACCGGAATGCGGATCGTCCGTGCCTGATCGGCGATGCTGCGGGTGATCGCCTGGCGGATCCACCACGTCGCATAGGTGCTGAACTTGTAGCCGCGGCGGTATTCGAATTTGTCGACCGCTTTCATCAGGCCGATGTTGCCTTCCTGAATAAGATCAAGGAATTGCAGGCCACGGTTCGTGTATTTTTTCGCGATCGAGATGACGAGGCGCAGGTTCGCCTCGACCATTTCCTTCTTGGCGATCCGCGCCTCGCGCTCGGCCTTTTGCACCATGTTGACGATGCGACGGAACTCGCCGAGCGCCATGCCGGTCTGCTGGCTGATTTCGGCGATCTCGGTGCGGATGCGATCGACCGCGTCGCTCTCGCTGCCCGCGAACGCGGTCCATTTCTTGTCGAGCCCGCCGACTGTCTCCAGCCAAGTGTCGTCGAGTTCGTGGCCGATGTAGCGATCGAGGAAATCCTTGCGCGGCACCTTGTGGCGTTCGGCGAGGCGCAGCATCTGGCCGCCTAGCGCGGTCAGGCGGCGATTGTAGGCGTAGAGCTGATCGACGAGATATTCGATCTTCGCCTGATGGAACTGGACGCTTTCGACCTGCGCGGTGAGGTCTTCGCGCAGTTTGTGATATTTGCGTTCGTCGCCTGTCGACAGTTCGCTGCCCCCACTCATCGCGTCGAGGCGGTTCTGCTGGACCTTCGAAAATTTCTTGTAGAGCGAGGTGATGCTGGCGAACGCCTCGAGCGCCATCGGCTTCAACTGCTCTTCCATCTGCGCGAGGCTGAGGGTGTTGTCCTCTTCCTCGTCGTCGGACGGGCGCGGGGTGCGGCGCTCGGTCAGTTCTTCCTCGTCTTCGTCGACCGCCTGGACTTCCTCGGGCTCGGCCTCCTCCTTGAAGCTGGCGCCAGCGGTCTTTTCGCTGATCTCGCCGGTGTCATCGTCCTCGGCACTTTCGACCTGCTCGGCGGACGGGCCCTTCGACAGCATCGCATCGAGATCGAGAATCTCGCGGAGCTGCATCGTGCCTTCGTTGAGCTGGGTCGACCAGTCGATGATCGCGTTGAAGGTGATCGGCGATTCGCACAGCCCGACGATCATCGTGTCGCGGCCCGCCTCGATCCGCTTGGCGATCGCGATCTCGCCCTCGCGGCTGAGCAATTCGACCGCGCCCATCTCGCGCAAATACATGCGAACGGGATCGTCGGTGCGATCGACCGTCTCCTTCTTCTTCTCGACGACGGGCGCATTGTCTTCGCCGCCCGCGGCGGCATCGACGGGCTCGGCATCGTCGTCGTCGGCGCGTTCCTCGGTCTCGCCGTCTTCGCCCGCTTCCTCGTTCTCAACGATGTTGATGCCCATTTCGCTGAGCGCCGAGGTGATGTCCTCGATCTGGTCGGACGACATCACGTCTTGCGGCAGCGCCTGATTGAGCTGATCGTAGGTGATGTAGCCACGCTTCTTCGCGCGCGCGATCAGCTTCTTCAGCGTCGCATCGTTCAAGTCGATCAGCGGCGCATCCCCGGATTCGATCGTATCGGGTGCTTCCGCAGTGTTCGCCTTCGCCATCAATCGTCCTCAGTACTTAGCTCAGCATCCAGGGCGCGGGCGTCTTCGTTCGCCTGCACCAGATTTGCAAGCCGCGCGTCGAGCGCGCGCTGCTCGTTCACCAACGCCACCTGCCTTTCAAACGCATCTTCAGTGAAGCGCGCCTGCATCGCGGAAGTTGCATCCGCCAATGCCGCATCGACTTCGGGCCGTGCGATCAGGATCGCGATCGCCTCGTCGAGGTCGTCGCGTGCCCGCCGTTCGTCCCCCGTCTTCTGCGTGAAGGAATATGGCATCGTATCGGCTCTCAAGAGGTCGGATGCGACCGTTTCGAAACCGGATTTCGCCAATATGGTGACGAGTCGGCGGCTATCAAGCGCACGGTCTTCCAGCGCGAGATCGACCACGGCCTCGAACAGCCGCCCGAGTGCGCCGTCGACGAAGCGGAGGCTGCCGAGAACTTCCATGTGGCGCGCGATTTCGGCCGGGTGACGGATGAGGCCCGCGAGGACCGCCTTGGCGAGCACGCGATCGATGCCGCCGGCGGCGCGGAACGCCTTGGCGTCGGCAGTGACCGGGGCGAGGGGCGGCTTCCACGGCCCCTGGCGTTTCTCGAAGGGGACGAAGGGGCGGCGGGCCTGCGCGAAGGCATCGTCGTAGCGGCGGCGGAATTCGGCCTGATATTCGATGCGTACCGAGGGGTCGGCGACTGAACTGGCGAGTTCGCCGAGGCGGCGTTTGAGGCCGGCCTTCTGTTCGGGGGTGTCGAGGACTTCAGCGGCGAGTTCGTGTTTCCACAGGCGATCGACGAGCGGCTCGGCGGCGCGGACCAGCGCTTCGAACGCCAGCGCTCCATTGGCGCGGACGAGATCGTCGGGGTCCTGTCCATCGGGCAAGGTGACGAAGGCGAGACTGCGGCCCGGTGCCAACAAAGCCAGCGCGCGGTGCGCGGCGCGGATCGCGGCCTTCTGCCCCGCGGCGTCGCCGTCGAAGCACAGGATCGGCACGTCGACCATCCGCCACAGCCGTTCGAGCTGATGCTCGGTCAGCGCGGTGCCGAGCGGGGCTACCGCCTCGGCGATGCCCGCCTGCGCCAGCGCGATCACGTCCATATAGCCTTCGACGACGAACACGCGGTCGGCCTTGCGCACCGCGGGCAGCGCGCGATCGAGGTTGTAGAGCGTGCGGCCCTTGTCGAAGAGCGGGGTGTCGGGAGAATTCAGATACTTCGGTTCGCCGTCTCCGATGATCCGCCCGCCGAATGCGATCGTCCGACCGCGTGCGTCGCGGATCGGGATCATCAGCCGGCCGCGGAAGCGGTCGTACGGCTCCTTGCCCGAGCCAAATTCCTTGGGCTCGATCAGCATGCCGGCCTCGACCAGCATCGCGTCGCCGTAATCCTTGAGCGCGGTCTTCAATTTGCCTCGCGAATCGGGGGCAAAGCCGAGCGCGAAGGCGCGGGCGGTTTCGGGGGTTACGCCGCGGCGATCGAGCAGCGCGCGCGCCTCCGCCCCGACGAGGCCGCCGAGTTGTTCGGTGAACCATGTCGCGGCGTCGGCCATCGCTTCGTGGAGTCCACGCGCGCGCTCGGCCTTCTCCGCCGATTGTCGGTCCATCTCGGGCATCTCGAGCCCAGCGGCGGCGGCGAGTTCCCTGACCGCATCCATGAACGGCAGTCCGCGTTGATCGGTCATCCAGCGGATCGCGTCGCCGTGCGCCGAGCAGCCGAAGCAATGGTAGAACGCTTTTTCGTCGTTGACGTAGAAGGACGGGGTCTTTTCCTGGTGGAACGGGCAGCAGCCCTTGTACTCGCGGCCCGCTTTCTGGAGCTTGGTGGTCTTGCCGATCAACGTGGACAGCGGCGTCCGCGCGCGCAGTTCGTCGAGGAAGGCGGGGGTGAGAGTCACCTCGGCCCCATAGCGCAAGCCGGCTCGATCGGGAACGTCCTAAGCGTACCCGAACGCCTCCATCGCGCGCGCCAATCGGGTGTCGATCTCCGCAATCACCTCGGGCGACAGTTTCTCGCGGTGGTCGCCCGGCGTCACCTTTCGGATGAAGGCGCCGGGATTCTCTTCGGTGGGAACGACGTCGATCCACTTGAGGATATTGTCGATCTGCTGCGGCTGGATCGTCCAACCGAAATGTTCGGTCACGTCGCGGATCATCTGCGCCTTTTCGAAGACGACATCTTCGTAGCGGAGGAGCAGCAACTTGGGGTCATCGAGCAACGGGATGTAGCGCCCGACCGTGTCGGCCATCTTGCCCGCCTCGGTGCGCGCGAAATCCTCGATCGTCACCTGCTGCGCCGCCTCGCGTCGGCGCAGCATATCGGCGCGTGCGCCATCGTCGTCGGCGCCCTCGGGGATCGAATGCGTCTGGCGGGTCGAGAAATATTCGCTGACGATGGCGTCGCGCGGATCGCGGACGAGGAGAACCTTGATCGCGTCCTCGAACACCGGGCTTTCGGCCAACCCCTCGGGAAAGTCGCGGAACCCGCCATAGGCGTTACCGCCGTGCAACAGGCCGGGCGGGGCGGGGTTCGCGCGCCAGCGCGGCACCGGCACGTCGTTCGAGAACAGGTCGCCCGGGATGTCGATCCAGTTGATGCGATTGAACTTGGCCATCAGTTTCAGCGCGCGATTGAACATCGAGCTACCCGATTTGCGGATGCCGAGCACGAACCACGCCGGGCGGTCCTCGCGTGTCGCATCGACGTTGAACGACACGCCCTCGAACGCGGCGGGAACCGTCTTCCCTTCGAACTGCGGCATCAGGCGAGCGCCGCCTTTACGAGCGCGCTGGCCTTGCTCATGTCGAGTTCGCTGGCGTGACGCGCCTTCAGTTCGGCCATCACGCGGCCCATGTCCTTCATGCCCGTCGCGCCGAGTTCGGTCTTGATCGCGTCGATCGCGGCGGCGGTTTGCGCTTCGTCCATCTGTGCGGGGAGGAAACGCTCGATCACCGCGACTTCCGCGGCTTCGGCATCGGCGAGTTCGGGGCGTCCGCCCTGCTGGTACATCGCGATCGATTCGCGGCGTTGTTTGACCATCTTCTGGAGCACTTCGACGACGAGCACGTCGTCGTCCTCGGGCGCCTTGCCGGTGCGCGCCTCGATATCGCGGTTCTTGATCGCGGCCTGGATCAGCCCGACCGCGGCGCGCGTCGCCTTGTCGCCCGATTTCATTGCGGCAATCTGCGCCGCCTTCACGTCGTCCCGAATCATGCGCCCTCTCCCCTTCATATATCTGTAACAGATTGACGCACCTATTTGGCAAGTCTAGCCAACGGCACTTAGCGACATCGCCAAATTACGGAGTGCCTGCCCGCCATGGCCGACGCCACGATCACGCCTGCGCCGCCTCGGCGCGTCCAATGACGCCCGTCCCGGAGGGCGCGACCGGTGCGTTGGTGCTGGCGAGTGGCGATGTCGCCTGGGGGCAAGGCTTCGGCGCCGAAGGGCAGGCGGTCGGTGAGGTCTGCTTCCACACCGCGATGACGGGCTATCAGGAGATCATGACCGATCCGTCTTTCGCCGGGCAGATCATCACCTTCACCTTTCCGCACATCGGCAACGTCGGGACGAACCCCGACGATGTCGAGGCGGATATGCCGCATGCTTTGGGCATTATCGTCCGCGAAATGCCGACCACGCCGTCGAGCTTTCGCGCGGTCGAGCGGCTTGACGGCTGGATGCGGCGGCATGCGCGGATCGGCCTCGCGGGGGTCGATACGCGCGCATTGACGCGGCGCATTCGCGGCGGTGGTGCGCCGAACGGCGTGGTCGCGCACGCCGCCGACGGGGTGTTCGACATCGATGCGCTGGTCGAACGCGCGCGGGCATGGCCGGGCCTTGAGGGAATGGACCTCGCGCGCAGTGTGACGACCGAAACGCATTACGGTTGGGCCGGCGGCGTGTGGCGGCTCGGCTTCGGTTATGGCGACATGTCGGAGGGCGAACGACCGCACGTCGTCGCGATCGATTATGGTAGCAAGCACAACATCTTTCGCAATCTCGTTAAGGCCGGAGCGAAGGTATCGGTGGTCGCCGCGACCGCGAGTTTCGATGAGATCGTGGCGTTGAAACCCGACGGCATCTTCCTGTCGAACGGCCCCGGCGATCCCGCCGCGACCGGCGTCTATGCGGTGCCGGTGATCCGGGCGCTGGTCGACACGGGCAAGCCGCTGTTCGGTATCTGCCTCGGCCACCAATTGCTCGGCCTGGCGATGGGCGCGCGGACGACGAAGATGTTCCAGGGCCATCGCGGCGCCAACCATCCGGTCAAGCGGCTGAGCGACGGTACAGTCGAGATCACCAGCATGAACCACGGCTTTGCGGTCGAGCGCGAGAGTTTGCCCGATAGCGTGCGCGAGACGCATGTGTCGCTGTTCGATGGATCGAACGCTGGGCTGGAATTGATCGATCGCCCGGCGTTTAGCGTGCAATATCATCCCGAGGCGAGCCCGGGGCCGCAGGATAGTTATTATTTGTTCGAGCACTTTGTTGGGATGTTGCGGTAAGCGCATAAAAGTTGCGCGGATATTCTCAGATCCTTGTATCGCCGCGTGCAGCTACTCTGGCAGGGATCATGACCAACCCCGGCGCTGGCTAGAGTCGCAAGGGTATAAAAACTTCGGCGCGCGCAGCCCGAGGGTCACGCGCGCCGATAATTTCGATTGAAAGGTCGGCCCGCCGGCTTTGGGCCGGCGGCCGATCCTCCAAATCAGAAGGCGAAGTCGCCCGGCTTCACAGCCGAGTTGTCGACGACGATCGTGAAATCGACCGAGCCATTGGCATCGCTGTCGACGAACACGAAGGTGTCGCCGCGGACGTCGGTGGTGCTGACGTTATCCGCGGTGATGCCGTAGGAGCTGAGGTCGATGACGTCCTTGCCCGAGCGGAAGTCGAGGATCTCGTCATTGCCGGCGGTGCCGGTGAAGACGAAATAATCGAGCCCGGAGCCGCCGATCAGCTTGTCGTTGCCGGCGCCGCCATCGAGATAATCGACGCCGCCACCACCGACGAGGTAATCGTTGCCTGAACCGCCGGTCAGCGTGTCGGAGAGCAATCCGCCGTTGAGGTAGACGTTATCTACCGCGCTGGATTCATCCATTACATCGCTGCCGCCGGTGCCCAGACCAACCAGCCCATACGTGCCGCCGATGTCAGCGTTGTTTCCAAGTTGGCTGACATCGAATGCCGTACCCTCTGCGGCGAGGAAGGTGACACCCTCATCATCGTACCGACCAACCGCGCCGGCGGGGCCACCGGTCGGATCTTCGACCTGAAGCTGCACTGCGGGAGTATCGCCGAAGTTATTATCGTCGTTGCCGACGCCATCGCTGTCGAAGGTCAGGCGCACCAGCGTCGTGGTATCATCCTCCGTCGGCAGGGTCGACACGAACACCGTATCATCGCCAAGCCCAAGGACAACGGTGTCGTCACCCTCGGTCGTTGCGTTGACGATCACGGTGTCGTTACCATTGCCGCCGATGATCGTGTCGTTGCCGGCTCCCGCAATGAAGGTGTCGTCGCCGTCGCCGCCACGAAGCGAATCGTCGCCCGCGCCGCCGACCAGGAAGTCGTTGCCCGAGCCCGTGATGATCGTGTCGGCACCCTGGCCGCCGTTGATATATTCGGACACCACCGATGCGGTCTGATCGATAACATCGGCCCCCGAGGTGCCGAGCCGAACGACGTTGAACGTGTCGCCGCGAACCGTCCCGCTGACAAGATCGCGAACGTCGAAGGTCAAACCCGCCGCCGCAACGAAGGTAATCCCCTCGTCATCGGCCCGAGCGACCGGACCGCCGACATCGCCGTTTGCATTCTCACCCTGGATTCGGACCGCGATGCCGCCGTCCTGATTATCGCTGGTTCTGCCGTCGAAGCTCGACCCATTCCCCACTTCCGAACTGGTGAAGGTAAGCCGAACCTGGCTGACGTCGGCGGCCGCCGAAATTTCCACCGTGTCGTCGCCGCCGCCCAGATTGATCAGGTCGGCGCCGTCGGTGGAGACGTTGTAGATCGCGGTGTCGTTACCGCCGCCGCCACCGATACGATCGGCACCGGCGCCACCGATAAAGGTGTCGTCGCCCGCAAGGCCGACCAGCTTGTCGTTGCCCGCGCCGCCGACGAGGAAATCGTCGCCACCGCCGCCGGTCAGGCGATCATTGCCCAATCCGCCGTTGATGTACGCCGCGACCGACGCCCCCCTCTCGGAAAGCCGATCATTACCGGCCGTGCCGAGGCTGACGACGTTGAAAAGGCTACCGCGCTCCGTGCCGCTGACGAGATCGCGCACGTCAAAAGTGAACGCGCCGTTCGAGACGAAGCGAATGCCTTCATCGTCGAAGCGGCTTTCCGCCCCAAAGAGGTTGCCCCTGGAGTTTTCGCTTTGAATGCGAACGGCAAGGCCACCGTCCTGATTCAGGAAAGAGCCCGAATCATTGGACTGAAAGTTGCCGACTTCGGAACTGGTGAAGGTCAGGCGCACCTGTGCGACCGCCTTGTTCCCGGACACGAACACCGTGTCATATCCCTGGCCGAGGTTGGCCGTGACCGGCTGGTTCTGCGATACGGTGAAATAGAACACATCACCGCCCGTCTTCGCATCCTCCGCGCCGGGCTGTTTCTTCGATAGCATGATATTCTCCCGATTCCGTCTTCTGAAAGTCCGGGTGCACTCATTGCGCAGGAAATCAAGGCTGGCAACGCTTTTCGATGCAAGGGCTGGTACGGACGGAAAAAATATCGGAAGCGCGGCGTGTTTGCCACGCCCGCCGGACTCATCACATCGTTAGGGGCTTGAAGGACCGGCGCGTCCTTGCCCAACATGGGAACATCAATGCCGAAACGCACCGACATATCCTCGATCCTGGTCATCGGCGCGGGGCCGATCGTCATCGGGCAGGCGTGCGAATTCGATTATTCGGGCACGCAGGCGATCAAGGCGCTGAAGGAGGAAGGGTATCGCGTCGTTCTGGTCAATTCGAACCCGGCGACGATCATGACCGACCCCGAACTGGCCGACGCGACCTATGTCGAGCCGATCACGCCCGAGGTCGTGACGGCGATCATCGAAAAAGAGCGTCCTGATGCGGTGTTACCGACGATGGGGGGGCAGACCGCGCTCAACACCGCGCTGGCATTGTTCCGCGACGGCACGCTCGAGAAATATGGCGTCACGATGATCGGCGCCGATGCCGACGCCATCGATATGGCGGAGGACCGGCTGAAGTTTCGCGATGCGATGGACCGGATCGGACTGGAATCGGCGCGCTCGGCGATCGCGCACAACGAGGTGGAGGCGCTGGAAGGGCTGGAGAAGGTCGGCCTGCCCGCGATCATCCGGCCTAGCTTCACGATGGGGGGATCGGGCGGCGGCATCGCGTATAATCGCGAGGAGTTTCTGGCGATCGTCCGCAACGGACTCGATCTGTCGCCGACGACCGAAGTGCTGATCGAGGAATCGCTGCTCGGGTGGAAGGAATATGAGATGGAGGTGGTCCGCGACCGCGCGGACAACGCCATCATCATCTGTTCGATCGAGAACGTCGATCCGATGGGGGTCCACACCGGCGATTCGATCACCGTCGCGCCCGCGCTGACGCTGACCGACAAGGAATATCAGATCATGCGCAACGCGAGCATCGCCGTGCTGCGCGAGATCGGCGTCGAGACGGGCGGGTCGAACGTGCAGTTCGCGGTCAATCCGAAGGACGGCCGGCTGATCGTGATCGAGATGAACCCGCGGGTGTCGCGGTCGTCGGCGCTGGCGTCCAAGGCGACGGGGTTTCCGATCGCAAAGGTCGCCGCCAAGCTGGCAGTTGGGTACACGCTCGACGAGATCGAGAACGACATCACCGGCGCGACCCCGGCGAGCTTCGAGCCGACGATCGATTATGTCGTCACCAAGATTCCGCGCTTTGCGTTCGAGAAGTTTAAGGGCGCGGAGGCGGTGCTGGGCACCGCGATGAAATCGGTCGGCGAGGTGATGGCGATCGGCCGTAATATCCATGAATCGTTGCAGAAGGCGCTGCGCGGGCTGGAGACGGGGTTGAACGGGTTCAACATCGTCGATCGCCTGGTAGGCGCCCCGCGCGCGGAGATCGAGGCGGCGCTTGCGACCGCGACCCCGGATCGGTTGCTGGTGGCGGCTCAGGCGCTGCGCGAAGGGTTCACCGTCGCGGAGGTTCACGCGATCGCGAAATACGATCCGTGGTTTCTCGATCGGATCGCCGAGATCGTTGCGGCAGAAGCCGAGGTTTGCGCAAACGGCTTGCCGATCGAAGCGGAGGGTCTGCGGCGGCTGAAGGCGATGGGGTTCAGCGACAAAAGGCTGGCGTGGCTGGCGCTGCAATCGGCGAATCTGCGCGGAATGCGGCGCGGGATCGCGCGCGGATCGGGACTGATCCACGACGCGGTGGTGGCGATGACCGGCGGCGTGACCGAGGACGAGGTGCGCGCGTTGCGGCATCGTCTGGGTGTGCGGCCGGTGTTCAAACGGATCGATACCTGTGCCGCCGAGTTCGATGCCCGGACACCTTATATGTACTCGACCTATGAGGCGCCGATCTTTGGTGAGCCCGAGAATGAGGCTATGCCATCGGATCGGCGCAAGATCGTGATCCTCGGCGGCGGGCCGAACCGGATCGGGCAGGGGATCGAGTTCGACTATTGTTGCTGCCACGCCTGCTTCGCACTGGCGGATGCGGGTTATGAAACGATCATGGTCAACTGCAATCCGGAGACGGTGAGCACCGATTACGACACATCCGATCGGCTATATTTCGAACCGCTTACCGCGGAGGACGTCCTCGAAATCCTCCATGTCGAGCAATCGAAAGGCGAACTCGTCGGCGTCGTCGTGCAGTTCGGCGGGCAGACCCCGCTCAATCTGGCGCGGGCGCTGGAGGCGGCGGGGATCCCGATTCTGGGGACGTCGCCCGATGCGATCGACCTTGCCGAGGATCGCGAGCGGTTCGCCGCGCTCGTCAGCAAATTGAAGCTGCGCCAGCCCGCCAACGGTCTCGCGCGCAGCCGTGACGAGGCGATCGCGGCGGCGGAGCGGATCGGGTATCCCGTGCTGATGCGGCCGAGCTATGTGCTCGGCGGACGCGCGATGGAGATCGTCGATGGCCCGGCGCAGCTCGACGATTATATCCAGACCGCGGTGCAAGTGTCTGGCGATTCACCCGTATTGATCGATCAATATCTCCGCGATGCGATCGAGGTCGATGTCGATGCGATCTGCGACGGCACGGATATCGTAGTCGCGGGGGTGCTCCAGCATATCGAGGAGGCGGGGGTGCATTCGGGCGACAGCGCGTGTTCGATCCCGCCGTACAGCCTTTCGCCCGAGATCATCGCCGAGATTGAACGCCAGACCGAGGCGCTGGCGCATGCGCTCGGCGTCGTCGGGCTGATGAACATCCAGTTCGCAGTAAAAGACGACCTCGTTTACCTGATCGAGGTCAATCCGCGGGCCAGCCGCACCGTGCCGTTCGTCGCCAAGGCGATCGGCGTTCCCGTCGCCAAGATCGCATCGCGCGTGATGGCTGGGGAAAAGCTCAGGGATTTGCCGCCGATCGATCGCCACATTCCCTATTTCGCGGTCAAGGAAGCGGTGTTCCCGTTCAATCGCTTCCCCGGCATCGATCCGGTCCTGTCTCCGGAAATGAAGTCCACTGGAGAAGTCATGGGAATTTCAGGAAATTTCACGACAGCATTCGCCAAAGCGCAGCTTGGCGCGGGGATGATCCTGCCGACGTCGGGGGCGGTGTTCGTCAGTGTGAAGGACGGCGACAAGGCTGCGATCGTGCAAGCCGTAAAGGCCCTCAGCGATGCAGGTTTCGCGATCGTAGCGACGGGCGGCACCGCGGAACATCTGCAACGCGTCGGTCTCCCTGTCGAACGGGTCAACAAGGTTGCGCAGGGGCGGCCGCATATCGTCGACAGGATCAAGGACGGCGGGATCGACCTGATCTTCAACACCACCGAGGGCTGGCAATCGCTCAAGGATTCGCAACCGATCCGCGCGTCGGCGATCTCGCAACGCATTCCCTATTTCACAACTGCTTCCGCCAGTCTCGAAGCCGCGAAGGCGATCGTGGCTGCCAGCCAAGACGGTTCTGGACGCAACCTTGAAGTACGCCCGCTGCAGTCCTATTATTCGCACTCGCACAATTGATCCCCCGGACAATCTGTCGACGTGCGGGCGGCCTCAGGGGGCCGCTTGGGGAAGGGGCTTTGACGAAGGACTGACGATGGCGACCGTCGAGAAGATGCCGATGCTGCAGGAAGGCTATGAGACGCTGAATGCGGATTTGAAACGGCTGAAGACCGAACGACCCGAGATCGTCGACGCAATCGAGGAAGCACGCGCGCACGGCGATCTTTCGGAGAACGCCGAATATCATGCAGCGAAGGAGCGGCAGGGCCAGATCGAGGCGTCCATCGCGGATATCG
Organism: Sphingomonas sp.; assembly: GCA_965219285.1. Lineage (GTDB taxonomy): Bacteria > Pseudomonadota > Alphaproteobacteria > Sphingomonadales > Sphingomonadaceae > Sphingomonas. The sequence goes on along the minus strand of CBDCNF010000015.1, from coordinate 39,802 downwards.
AGGACAAATTGAGCCGTGCGCAGATCATCGATCCGCGCGATCTTTCGGGCGACAAGATCGTGTTCGGCGCGACCGTCACCTTGCTCGACGACGCGGACAAACCCGTGCGCTACCAGATCGTCGGCCAGACCGAGGCGGATGCGAAGACCGGGCGGATCAGCTATAATTCGCCGATGGGTCGCGCGTTGATCGGGCGCAGCGTCGACGACGAGGTCGAGGTGTCGGTGCCCGCGGGCGATCGCTATTACGTCGTGTCGAAAGTCGAATTCATCTGACGATGGAGCGGCTTCGCGAGGCTCCGGCGACCGTCGTGATTACGGTCGTGACGATCCTTGTTTCGGCGGCGGTGCTGCTGTCGGGATATCTGGGCGAGGCGGCGGTGTTCGGCGGCTTCATCCCGGCGCGGTTCGGTGCCGCATTCGGCGGGGCGCATGCCTTTCCGATCCCGGCATGGCTGACTCCGCTGACCGCGACGCTGCTTCACGGCGGCATCGCGCATATCGCTTTGAACCTTGTCATCCTGGCCTATTGCGGCTTTGCGGTCGAACGCGTGGTCGGGACGGGTGGCGTGACCATAATGTACTTGATCGGGGCTTACGCCGCCGCGTTGGGGCATTGGGCATTCGGTCCACATTCGGTGACGCCGATGATCGGCGCATCAGGTGCGATTTCGGCGGTGCTCGCGGCGTACGCGCTGCTGTTCGGCGAGCGACGGGCCCAGGCGATCGGGCCGATTCCGGCGGGGGTCGTCCATGTCGTGTGGCTCGCCGCGGCGTGGATCGGCATCCAGGTGCTGATCGGCGTCGCGGGGTTGGGCGGTTTCGGCGCGATCGCGATCGGAGCGCATATCGGCGGGTTCATCGCCGGGCTGGTGCTGGCGCGGCCGCTTTTGCTGTGGCGGTATCGCGGAGCTTAGGCCTTGGGCGGTGCGAGCAGATCGGGTTCGAGCAGACGGTGGAGGTGGACCACCACGAACTTCATCTCGGCATCGTCGACGGTGCGCTGCGCCGCGGTACGCCACGCGGTTTCGGCGCTCGCGTAGTCTGGAAAGACTCCGACGATCTCGATCGACGCGAGATCGTTGAAATCCAATGATCGCGGATCGCTGACGCGGCCGCCGAAGACGAGGTGGAGTTTGCTCATGCGGCGGGACCTATCGCGTCGCGTTGCGACATTGAAGCGTCAACGCGCCTTCACTTCTTCCTTGCCGGCCTGCGCGGCGGCGGTGCTGGCGGTCGATGCCGCCTTGATCAGGCCGTCGAACAGCGACTTGACCTGACCCTTCGCGGCCGACCGGCTGATACCGATCTCCGCGAGTTCGGCCTTGCCCGCTTCCTTTGCAGCGACCAGCGCGGCGGCGGCAGTCGCGCCGACGCGTTTGCCGACGGGGGCGAGCAATTCCCTTTCGCGCCGGCTGCGCGGTATCACCGCGCCGACGAGGGCGCCGAGCGCAAGGCCACCGACGATGACGCCGATCGGATTCGACTCGATCGTCTCGACGGTCTGACGGGCGGCGTCGCGCGCCTTCTCCCGCGAGGCGTCCGCCGCGTCCGTCGCTTTTTCGCGAACGCTGTCGATGCCGTCGCGCAGCTTGCCGTGGGGCTCGGTCGGGGTTTTCGGGTCGGTCATTTCGAAATCCTTTTCGGCGGAGTTCGCCGGCTCTTGGTTGATCGAACGCGCTTGGCGGCGGCGGGTTTCGTCGATTTCGGTGCGCGCTTCCGCGAGATCAAGGCGCCCAGCCTCTTCCGATTGAAAAACGCGGCGAGCAACGCCGCCGCACCGATCAACGGCGCCGGATTGCGCTTCGCCGTCTCGACGCCGGATCGAAGCGCCCTGGCGCCTTTGTCGAGGAGGCCCTCCACCGCATCCTTGGCGACCTTCTGCGGATCGAGCCGCCGGCGCAACGCCGTCAGCGTGTCCCGCAACTGCTGCTTTGCCTCGGCCGAGTGGGCGCGGGCCCGGACGATCCTGTCGCTATCGCTCATCGTGTCTTCGCCGAAGAAAGTCGTGCCTTGCCGAGCAAACCGAGGATGATGGTGATGAGACCGAAGACGCCGACAACGATCAGCGTGGCGAACCCCGGACCGACGCGGGGACTGAGCGTCAGGATAAGGCCGACCAACAGCGCCGTCATCACTGCGGAGCCGATTCCACCCGCCACTGCGAACAGGATACCAGCGGCCTTGTAGCGATCGACCGTGTCGAAAGCGCGGGCTTTCAATACGCCGGCTTCGGCGCGGGCTACGTCGCGCGCGTCGGTCGCAAGCTGGCCGAACAGATCGGCGAGGCCGGGTTCGGCATCGAGATGTCCGATTTCGACCTTTGACAATTCGGAAAGCTGTTCCCCCTCATTCATCCGTCAAGCCCTGTCGCGCTGGTCCAGCCCGGCGGTCAGCAGGCGCGCGACGACGAAACCCATCGCAGCGGCTGCGCCGATCGCGACAGCCGGACTTTTCCGTACGAACTCGCGCGCGGTATCGACGAGGTCGTCGAGCGATTTCTCGTCGATCGTCGAAGAGAAACCCTGGACTTTGTCCGCTGCGGTGCGGGCATATTGGCCGTATTGCGTGCCGAGCTTTTCATCGACATTGCCCGCCGCCTCGGTCAGCATCTGCGAAAGTTGCTCCAGCGCGCCGCTGGCCCTGGCCTTGCCGTCCTCGGCGAGCGAGCGCGCCTTGTCGCCCGCTTGCTCGCGCATCTTGGTGGTGTTTTCCTTCAGCGACAGCTTGGCGTCGATGAACTTGCCGCCACCGCCGCTATCGACCGTGCCGCCCTTGAGCGGCTTGGCGGTGTGCGACGTCTTGCTCGCGGTGACGTCACCGTCGGTCATCGGCTTGGGCGCGTCAGTGGTCTCGGGCATCTGATATTCCTTCCCTGATCGTAAGGACAACCCGGTGGCGGCGTCACGGTTCCATCGGGCGTTTGCGGGGCGGGCGTCGTACAGGTAGAGGCTGCGCCACTTCGCTTCCAGCCACTTATAAGGATCGTTCCGTGACCGCAATCATCGACCTCCATGCGCGTATGATTTTGGATAGCCGCGGCAATCCGACGGTCGAGGTCGAGGTGATGCTGGAGGACGGCAGTTTCGGGCGCGCGGCGGTGCCGTCGGGTGCTTCGACGGGCAAGCATGAAGCAGTGGAGAAGCGCGACGGCGACAAAGTGCGGTGGCTCGGCAAGGGCGTCGATGCGGCGGTCGATGCGGTCAACGGCGAAATCCTCGATGCGGTGCTGGGGTTTGAGGGCGAGGATCAGCGCGAACTCGATGCGGCGCTGATCGCGCTCGACGGGACGCCTAACAAAAGCCGGCTCGGCGCGAACGCGATCCTCGGGGTAAGTCTCGCCGCGGCGAAGGCGGCAGCAGATTCGCGTGGGCTTCCGCTCTATCGCTACATCGGCGGCGTGAATGCACATGTCCTGCCGGTGCCGATGATGAACATCATCAACGGCGGCGAACATGCCGACAACCCGATCGATTTCCAGGAATTCATGGTGATGCCGGTCGGCGCGCCGACGCTGGCCGAGGCTGTGCGGTGCGGGGCGGAGATTTTCCATACGCTCAAGAAGGCGCTGAGCGAGAACGGGCTGGCGACTGCGGTCGGCGACGAGGGCGGTTTCGCGCCTAATCTGGCGAGCACCACCGATGCGCTCGATTTCATCATGCGTTCGGTCGAGAAGGCTGGGTACAAGCCCGGCGACGATGTGATGCTGGCACTCGATTGCGCCGCCACCGAGTTCTTCAAGGACGGCAAATACGATATTTCGGGCGAGGGCAAAATCCTCGAACCCGGCGCGATGGCGGACTATCTCGCCGATCTCGCGGCGCGCTATCCGATCCTGTCGATCGAGGACGGGATGGCCGAAGACGATTTCGAGGGCTGGAAGGCGCTGACCGATGCGATCGGTGACAAGGTGCAACTCGTCGGCGACGATCTGTTCGTGACCAATCCCGATCGGTTGAGGATGGGGATCGAAAAGGGCTTGGCGAATTCGCTGCTGGTGAAGGTCAATCAGATCGGCACCTTGTCCGAAACGCTCGACGCGATGGCGGTGGCGTCGCGGGCGGGGTATACGTCGGTGATGTCGCACCGGTCGGGCGAGACCGAGGATTCGACGATCGCCGACCTCGCGGTCGCGACCAATTGCGGGCAGATCAAGACGGGTAGCCTGGCGCGATCGGATCGGCTCGCGAAGTACAACCAGCTTATCCGGATCGAGGAGGAATTGGGCGACGCGGCGCATTTCGCCGGGCGTTCGGTGCTCCGCGTCTGAAATCGCTTGACGCGAGTCGCGGTTGTGCGAAGAATCTCGGTTAATGACGCGGAAACCTTCCAAATTTCGTTCGATGCTGCGGCGCGCGCTCTTTCCGGCGGCGGCGCTGGCGGTGATGGCGTTCTTCGGCGCCTATGCGGTGCTCGGCCCGAATGGCGCGCTCGCCTACGGTGACTATCAGCGGCAACTGGCGAAGAAGAATCGCGAATTTGCCGCAATCGACGCGAAGCGGGAAATGCTGAAGAACCGCGTCGCATTGCTCGATCCGCGGCATGCGAACCCCGATCTGGTCGATGAACTGGTGCGCAAGGAACTCAACGTCGCGCACCCCGACGAGGTGATCGTCCCGATTTCGCGGTAACGCGTTCTTTTTTGACGGATCGACATTCAAGCTTCGTCATCCCCGCGCAGGCGAGGATCCATAACTCTGATGTTTCGGTATCTTCGCAAAGGCCAGCCAGTCTGGATTTCCGCCTGCGCGGAAATGACGACCAGGGAATTCGGGATCGCGTTGGCTCAGGCCCAGCCCTCCAGCACCTGATCGGGCGGGCGGTGACCGTCGGCCCACATGCGGATGTTCTGGATCACCTTGTCGCCGGTCGCGATGCGGCCTTCGTAGGTCGCGCTGCCCATATGCGGCGTCATGACGACATTGGGGAGCGCGAGCAGGCGCGGGTCGATCACCGGTTCGTGTTTCCAGACGTCGAGACCGGCACCCGCTAGCTTTCCCGCCTCCAACGCCGCGATCATCGCGTCCTCATCGACGATGCCGCCGCGGCTGGCGTTGATCAGGAAGACGTGGGGCTGCATCAGCGCGATCCGGCTCGCGTCGATCAGGTTCTCGCTGTCGGCGTTGCGCGGGGTGTGGATCGTCAGGATGTCGATGCACCCAAGCATCTCGTCGAGATTGGGATGCCATTGCGCCTGAAGCTCGGCCTCGACGACCTTCGGCAGGCGGTGGCGGTTGTGATAGTGGATCGCCAGGCCGAAAACGCGCGCACGCCGCGCGACCGCTTGGCCGATGCGGCCCATGCCGACGATTCCCAACGCCTTGCCGCCGATGCGGTGACCGAGCATCCCGCCGGGGCTCCAGCCGCTCCACTCACCCGAACGGACCAGTTTCTCGCCCTCGGCGAGGCGGCGCGGGACCGAGACGATCAACGCCATCGTCATGTCGGCGGTGTCTTCGGTCAAAACGCCGGGGGTGTTGGTGACGATGATCCCGCGCGCGCGCGCGGCCTTCAGATCGATATGGTTTACGCCCGCGCCGAAATTGGCGATCAGTTTCAGCCGGTCGCCCGCGCCTTGGAGCAGTGTCGCATCGATGGCGTCGGTAACGGTCGGGACGAATACGTCGCAATCCGCCATCGCCGTCGCAAGCTGATCGGCGGACATCGCCAAATCGTCGCGATTGTTGGTCGTCTCGAACAGTGCCTCCATCCGCTCCATCGTCGCGTCGGGAAGCTCGCGCGTCACGATCACCTTGGGGTTCGGGCAGCGTCGCGTGTCGGCCATGCCGGTGGATTGGCGAAGCGCCGACGGCGCGTCAACGGCGGTTGAAGCATACGCCGGGTGCGCTAGGATCATACGAACGCGTTCAGGGGGACGATGCGATGCGCCGAATCGGCTATGCAATGACGGTCGCGATCGCCTGCGCGTTGGCGTTTCCCGCCGAATTGCCCGCGCAGGCCAAGAAGACAACGCCGTATTTTGCGTCCATCTCGGCGGGCCGGGCGCGGATGCGGACCGGTCCGGGGCGCACCTATCCGGCAAGCTGGCTCTATGTCCGCGCCGAACTGCCGGTGAAGGTGATCGACATCTACAAGGAGTGGCGCAAGGTCGAGGATCCGGGCGGAACGCAGGGCTGGATGCTTGGCGGCCTGTTGAGCGAGCGCCGTACCGCTTACGTCACCGACGAGATCGCCGACCTGCGCGAGCGGCCCGCCGACGGTGCGCGCGTGATGTGGCGCGCCGCGCCGGGAGTCGTCGGGCGGCTCAGCCAATGCGCGAGCGGCTGGTGCCGTCTCGATGTGCGCGGGCAGGCGGGGTACGTCGAGGTCGGGCATCTGTGGGGCGTCGATCCGGACGAGGTGCTGCCGTGATCGAGAATTTTGATGTCGATGCGTTCGTCGCGTCGGTTCTCGACGAAGACCTGGCGGGGAAGGGCGACGTCACCTCGGAAGCGGTGGTCCCCGCTGACGTCCGCTTCGCCGGGGTGATGGATACGCGCGACGCGATCGTCGTCGCCGGATTGGAAATCGCCGAGGCGTTCTTTCGCACGCTCGATCCCGACGTCGCGATCACGCGCCTCGTCGCGGACGGCGATAGTGTTGCGAAGGGCACCGATCTGCTTCGGCTTGAGGGCAAGGCGCGGGCGATGCTGACCGCGGAGCGATCCGCGCTTAATACGATCCAGCACCTGTCGGGCATCGCGACGATGACGCGGCAGTATGTCGATCGAATCGCCGGCACCGGCGCGACGCTGCTCGACACGCGCAAGACGATTCCCGGGCTTCGCTTGCTGGAGAAATACGCGACGCGGATGGGCGGCGCGAAGAATCACCGCATGGGGCTGTGGGATGCGGCGATGATCAAGGACAATCACGTCGCGGTCGCGGGGGGCGTCGGCGAGGCGGTGTCGCGCGCCAAGGCGGCGGGGATCGCCGACATCATCGTCGAGGTCGATCGCATCGACCAGATCGAGCCGGCGCTGGCGGCGGGCGCGACGCACCTGCTGCTCGACAATATGACGCCCGCGACCTTGCGCGGCGCGGTGATCCTGGTCGGTGGACGCGTGCCGACCGAAGCGTCGGGTGGGGTCACGCTGGAGACGATCCGCGCGATCGCCGAAACCGGGGTGACCTATGTCAGTGTCGGGCGGTTGACGCAGTCCGCACCTGCCGCCGATATCGGACTGGATTTCGCGAGCGTTTGATCGGAGACCAAAACGATGGATAGCCATGTCGTTCAAACTTCGACGCTTCCCCGGCGAAGGCCGGGGCCCAGTCGCCAATGCTTAGTTGATCAAGCGCGATCTCGCAGTTGCCACAGCCTTCGCAACTGGGCCCCGGCCTTCGCCGGGGAAGCGCGGGAGAAAACGGCAATCATGTTTCTGGCCGCGCTGGCCGTAGCGACGGTGCCGCTCCCCGCCGTGGCGCAAGCGTATCGCTGCGCGGTCCCGGCAGCGACGCAGCCGATCCACGCGGAGTTGGCGAGTGCCGACCAGCCGCGTCGCCTTTTGCCGATCGGCGGGTATACGCTGGCAATCAGCTGGTCGCCGCAATATTGCCGTAGCCACAGTCGCCAGCCATCGTCGCGCTTTCAGTGCGGCGGCGGCAACCGGTTCGGCTTCACGCTCCACGGCCTGTGGCCCGACGGCGTCGGCAAGGACTGGCCGCAATATTGTCGCGCCACCGCACTTTTGCCGAAGCCGGTGATCCGCGGCGCGTTGTGCGCGACGCCATCGGCACAATTGTTGCAGCACGAATGGGCCAAGCACGGTACCTGTATGGCAGGCGTTCGGCCCGCCGATTATTTCCGGCGCAGCGGTGCGTTGTACGGCCGGCTGCGGTATCCGGACATGGGTGCCTTATCGCGACGGCCACTCAACGCCGGGCGATTCGCCGAAGCGCTGGCGCGTGCCAATCCGGGACTGGCGGCGAACATGATGCGGGTGACCGCCGACCGTCGCGGATGGCTGGAGGAGGTGTGGATCTGCCTGGACAAGCGTTTCCGCTACACGCGCTGTCCTTCGCATCAGGGCGGATTGACGCCGTCGGCGCGGTTGAAAATCTGGCGAGGCTCGCGCTGATACAAGTGTGCCGAGCGCCGCCTTATTGCTGTAAATTATCGATCTTGGCGTCGGCGGCGTCGCGGACGTTTTCGGCCGAATCGTCGAGGTTTGCCGCAGCATTCTCGATCATGTCGGCCGCAGCCGCGTTCGCGGCATTGTCCGCGAGCATTTCCAGATTGTCGGCCTGCATCTCGAGATTGTCCGCCAGCATGTCGGCGTTGGTCTCGATCGATTTGGCCTCGGGAGACAAAGAACAAGCAGCCACCGACCAGAGGCCGATGGCTGCGAGGAAAATCACTATGATCTTCATATGTTACTCACTTCCGCACCACTGGGGCGCGGAGCGGGATCACATATTGTCGGCTTTTTCTTCACCCGCATCACGGACGTTGTCGGCCATCATGTCCGTGTTCTCGGCCATCATTTCCATGTTGTCCTGAGCGGTCGGGTCCATGGTGGTGTTCGACATGGCTTCCATATTGTCGGCCTGCATTTCCATATTGTCGGCCATCATGTCCGCGTTGTTCTCGACAGCGGCGGCTTCGGGCGACTTGGTGCAAGCGGCGACCGACATCAGGCCGGCGGCAACAACGATGAGCGCGATCTTCTTCATTCGGGTGCTCCCCACGTAAAGCATTATCGCCACCGACCCTGTTGCCGGCGCGAAGCCGCCCCAATAGCGTAGCTTCGCGGTCCGTCAAACCCGAAATTCATGTGGTGGCAATGTTTATGGCCGTTGTGTGGCAGGCGCGATGGCCTCGGGCGCGTTTGCGACGATCGCCAGCATCGTCGCCCAGGCCGCGACATTCTGGCGCAATTGTTCGGGATCGATGCGGTCCAGCGTGTCCTCCGGCGTGTGGTGCCAGTCGAAATATCGTAGCCCCGATTGATTGAGATCGACCGCCGCGACGCCTTGATCGATGGTCGGCTCGACATCGGTCCCGCCGTGCGGCGTTTCGGTGCCGCGGACGATTCCAAGTGGCGCGAGCGCTGTCGCGACGCGATCGGCGACAGGTTTGGCGCTGTCCGCGAATCCGTTCTGGAACCGCCAGACGCGGTCCGCGCCGAAATCCGATTCCGCGGCGATCGCATGATGTTCGTTTGCATGCGCCTTGGCATAAGCTTCGCCGCCGTGGCCGCCGGTTTCTTCGTCGCCGAACCAGACAACGCGAATCGTCCGGCGCGGGATGCCCGCGTGATCCATGACGAGTTTCGCCGCGGCGGTGGTGATCGCGACGCCCGAAGCGTCGTCGATCGCGCCGGTGCCGAGATCCCAGCTGTCGAGATGGCCACCGATCAGCACGATACCCGCGTCCTTGTCGCTGCCCGGCACTTCGGCGATGACATTCCCCGACATCCGAGGGCCGGCGAAGCGCGGGGTTAGCGTCAGGTGGAGCATCACCGGCGCGCCGAGCTTCACGATGCGTTCGAGATTCGACGCGTCGGAGGTTGCGAGCGCGGCGGCGGGGATCGGGGCGACGCCGTCGTCGAAATTCGTCGCGCCGGCGTGTGGCCCGCGGCCGTGATCGGTGCCGATCGAGCGGATCACGATCGCGGCGGCGCCCTTCTTTGCGGCGACGTTCGGCCCGGTGAAGCGGGCGTTGCCCTGGCTGCCGTAGCTCGACCCGTCCTGCGTCGCCGCCATCTGGTTCGACACGAAGGCGATCTTGTTTTTCAGGCTGCCTTCCGGGGCGAGTTGCAGCGCGTTGAAGGTTTCGAAATAGACGACCGGCAGCGTCAGCCCGGCCGCGGGCGTCGCGCCCGATCCGCCTAGCGCGGTCAGGCGGAGCGGTTGTGAGTGTGCGCCGACGACTTCGGCGCTTTCGCCGCCGCGTTCCCAGGCGTTCTTCAACTGATATGGCTCGATGTGGACGTTCTTGAACCCGAGCGCCTTGAGCTTGGCGACCGCCCAATCGCGCGCGCGGGCCTGCGCCGGGGATCCGTCGGTCATGCGCGGGCCGACCTCGGTCGTAAGGCCCTCGACAATCGCGTAAGCGGTGTCGTCGGTCAGCGCCTTGTCGCGTATCGCCACGACCTTGGGATCGACCGCGGTCGCGGCAGGCGCGGGGCGCTGCGCAAAAATAGGGGAGGTCAGGGCGGATACGGCAATGGCCGCGAGCAGGAGGCGTTTCGTCATGCGGAGGCCCTAAGCGTGTGCGCGCGGTTTGCCAACGCGGCGTGCCCTCACTACATGCGCACCCGACTTTCCAGCCTCATTTCAAATACGGAGCGCGAGCCGAACATGGCCGTCCAATATACTTACGTCATGAAGGGCCTGACCAAGACCTTTCCCGGCGCGAACAAGCCCGTTCTCAACAACATCCATCTGCAGTTCATCCCGTCAGCGAAGATCGCGATCATCGGGCCGAACGGGTCGGGCAAATCGACGCTGATGAAGATCATGGCGGGGATGGACCCCGATTTCGTCGGTGAGGCGTGGGCTGCCGAGGGGATCAAGGTCGGCTATCTTGCGCAGGAGCCGCAGCTCGATCCGACCAAGGACGTGATGGGCAATGTGAAAGACGGCGTGCGGCCGATCGCCGACCTGGTCGATCGCTTCAATGCGATCTCGGCGGAGATGGGCGATCCCAAGGACGACACCGATTTTGATGCGCTGATGGAGGAGATGGGCGACCTTCAGGCGAAGATCGACGCGGTCGACGGCTGGGCGCTCGACAGTCAGCTCGAACAGGCGATGGAGGCGTTGCGCTGCCCGCCGGGCGATGCCGACGTATCGAAGCTGTCGGGCGGCGAGAAGCGCCGCGTCGCGCTGTGCAAGCTGCTGCTCGAGAAACCGGATATCCTGCTGCTCGACGAACCGACCAACCACCTCGATGCCGAAAGCGTCGCGTGGCTGGAGAATTTTCTCGTCGAATATACCGGCAACGTCATCCTCGTTACCCACGATCGCTACTTCCTCGATAACGTCGTGAACTGGGTGCTCGAGCTCGATCGCGGGCGCTATTACACCTACGAATCGAACTACACCGGCTATCTCGAGAAGAAGGCCAAGCGCCTCGAACAGGAGGAGCGCGAGGAGCAGGGCAAGCAGCGCGCGATCGCCGATGAGCTGGCGTGGATGCGCCAGACTCCGAAGGCGCGGCAGACCAAGTCGAAGGCGCGTATCCGCGCGTTCGACGAACTGATGGAAAAGCAGGAGAATCGCGTCGCGGGCAAGGCGCAGATCCTGATCCAGCTTCCCGAACGGCTCGGTGGCAAGGTGATCGAGGCGCAGGGTCTGACCAAGGCGTATGGCGACAAACTGCTCTTCGAGAACCTCGATTTCACGCTGCCTCCAGGTGGCATCGTTGGGGTGATCGGGCCGAACGGCGCGGGCAAATCGACGTTGTTCAAGCTCATCACCGGGCAGGAACAGCCCGACGGCGGGACGATCGATGTCGGGACGACGGTGAAGCTGGGATACGTCGACCAGAGCCGCGACGATCTCGATCCCGACAAGAACGTCTGGCAGGAGATTTCCGACGAACTGGAGGTGTTCCGCTTCGGCAAGCAGGAACTCGGCACGCGGGCGTACGTCGGCGCATTTAATTTCCGCGGGCCAGACCAGCAGAAGAAGGTCGGCCAGCTATCCGGCGGCGAACGCAACCGCGTCCACATGGCCAAGATGCTGAAGGAGGGCGGCAACGTCCTGCTGCTCGACGAACCGACCAACGATCTGGACGTCGAGACGCTGCGCGCGCTGGAAGAGGCGCTGGAGAGTTTCGCGGGTTGCGCGGTGGTGATCAGCCATGACCGTTTCTTTCTCGACCGGCTGTGCACGCACATCCTGGCGTTCGAGGGCGACAGCCACGTCGAATGGTTCGAGGGGAATTACGAGAGTTATGAAGAGGACAAGCGCCGCCGGATGGGCGATGCGGCGGATCGGCCGACGCGGCTTGCTTACAAGAAGTTGACGCGGTGATGATCCCAAAATGATTCGGGGAATCGAGGAGGAGTTTCGTTCGCACAAATACGCGCATGTCGAGCGCGAGCGGCGCTTTCTCGTCGATCCGTCGCGCTGCCCCGAGTTGTCGAGCGCTCCGGCAATCCTGATCGAGGATCGCTATGTTATCGGAAGCCGCATTCGTCTCCGCCGCATGACCGATCTGACGACCGGACGAACTGTCATGAAGATGTCCAAGAAATACGACGTCGCGAACGTGCGGGCGCGCCCGATCGTCACTGCTTATCTCGACGATGCCGAATATGCGCTTTTCGCCAGCCTGCCTGCGCATCCGCTGGAGAAGCGGCGCCACAAAGTGTCCGACGATGGATTCGGGATCGACGTGTTCGGCGGGCGGTTGCGCGGCTTGCTGCTGGCAGAAATAGAACGAGCCGACGACGCGTCGCTCGATGCCGTTTCGCCGCCGCGCTGGGTAAATAGCGAGGTGACCGATGATTCGCGCTATCAGGGTGGGCATCTGGCCGGCCTCAAGCTAAGCCAGGCGGCGATACTGCTCCGGTCGTTCAGAGACCGTCGGTAAGGATTTTCAGTTTATCGACCGTAGTTGCGACGATCGATTCGCCGAATGCCACTTCGCCGTCCTCGCCATAGCGTCCCTCCACCGGCCGCCACATCTGCCGGATGGTCCGCCTCACGATATCCGCGACCCAATATTCCGCGACGCCAGCCGCGGCGTACATCGTCGCTTTCTGTCGCAGATCGTAGCGGCTGGTGCTGTCTGAAACTTCGACGATCAAGGCGACCGACGCCACCGGAATCGCACCCTCGCCGGAGGGTTCCCTAGACAGCATGATGTCGGGCTGCGGTTCGCTGAAATGCGGGATGGCCATCGATTGCTCGGTCGCGACTCTAAGCTCTGAACCGGCGTCCTCCAGCGCGCGTCGGATGCGATAGGCCAATTCGTCCTTCACGAACCCGTGCGAGCGATATTGCGGACTCATGGGGTAAGCCCGGCCATCGATCAGCTCCGTTTTGCGGTGGGTGAGAAACGCTCCCGATTTGGCGAGCAACTCGTAATGCGCGATGGTCAGCTTGATCGGAAGAGACGCGTCGGACTCGGGTTCGTCGTCGCCGTCCGCCGGCACCCCCCACAATTCGCCATCGAGCAACTCGACCTTCCAATAATCGATGAAGGCGCCGAAACCCCGCAACAACAGGAAGTTCGGTATGGTCAGCTTGATCTGCTCACGCGGCGGAAAGGCAGCCGGGACGTTCATCGCGCCTCAATAACGCAACTTCGGATACCAATCCACTCCTCGCCCTTCGGGCGTCAGGTCGAGCACGTTCCACAAACTCGCGATGTCGGGCGCGGTGCGCGGGTCCTGACCCGGATCGGCGGCTTTCATGGGCATTTCGGCGCGCCAGAACAGTCGAACCTGATCTCCGTCGCGTTTGAAGACGACCATCGCCGGATTCTCGCTGCCGTCGCCGTTGATCAGGCCGAGATCGTTCGCGTAATCGTCGCCGACGGTCTGGACGAAGTCGAGGTTCCGCCAACCGCGTTCCTGCGCGAAGGCCTGCTGGCGTTCGACCGGCGAGCGACCAAAGATTTTCAGCGATACGCGCTCGGCGATATCGGTCGCGTTGCCGTTCACGCTGCCGAGCCAGTTGGTGCACATTGGGCATGGCCGCTCGCGCTCCGGCCCGTACATCCAGAAATAGCTGACGAGCGTGTCGTCATCGCCGAACAGGTCGACAAGGCCGACCTCCGCTCCGTTCGCGTCCTTGAAGCGATATTCCTTTTCGATCACCGGGCCGGGCGGGAGCGCCATGCGCTGCGCGGTCACGCGCGTCATCGCGCGGCGAAAGTCGATCTCGGCGGCGAGCAACGCCTCGCGCGCCGTTGAATAATCGCTACTTTCGCCTGGCCAAGGGGAACGAAGCTCGGCAAGTTCACTTGCCGGTGTCAGGGTGTCGGTGGCCATCATCATTCTCCCGATTTTAAGGGAGAACCCGTCAGCCGTGGCTAGGTTTCCGTTATTTGCCGCGGTCGGCGGCGCTTTTCGCGCGGATCGCGGTGAATTCCGATCCGGCGCTCCACGTCGGCCAGACGCCTGCGTGGCTCAGGCGTTCGCCCATCGCGTGGAACAGATCGATGTCCTGCGCCGCGCCCGCCAAGTTCCAGTCGGCGCTCCAGGCGTCGCAGGTCTTGTGGTAGCAGGTCATATAGTGATCGAGCCAAGCCTGGCCCGCCACCTTGCCACCCGCTTTCAGGTCGGGGGCGCCGCCTAGCGCCATCAGCAGCAGCGACGGCACGCCCTTGCGGACGACCGAGAAATGGTCGGCGCGGTAGAATAACCCGCGCTCGCTGAACGTCTCCGGGGTGATCGTGCGGCCCTGCGCCTTGGCGGCGTCGGCGAGCAGGCCGTCGAGCGAGGTGTTGCCGACGCCGACCTGGATTACGTCCTTGGCGGGGCCGGCGGTCTGGAGGATGTCGAGCGTCAGGTTCGCGGCGGTCTTCGCAACCGGGTAGATCGGGTGGGTCGCATAATGTTCGGAGCCGAGCAGGCCGCGTTCCTCGGCGGTCCACAGTGCGAAGACGAGGGTGCGGTCGGGCTTGGGTCCGGCCTTGAACTGGCGCGCGAGTTCGAGGATGCCCGCGACGCCGAGCCCGTCGTCGTTGGCGCCGGGGCGGAGCGTCTTGCCGCTCGCGTCGCGCGGGCCTTCGCCGTACGCGTCCCAATGCGCGGCGAACATCACGGTCTCGTCGGGCTTCTTCGCACCGGGGATTTTGGCGAGCACGTTGGCGCTTTCGATCCGCTCGACGCTGACCGGGAGGTCGGCGGAGAAGGCGGTCTTCATGTCGACGGGTTTGAACGAGGCGGAGCGTGCGGCGATGCGCAGTTTCGTCAGATCGAGACCGGCGGCTGTGAACAATTTATCCGCAGCATCATGCTCGATCCACCCTTGTAGGGGAACGCGCGTATCGTTCGGGCCGCGGACGATATCGTAATTCTCGCCGTTCGAGGCGTTGACCGTGGACCACGGATACCCCGCCGCGTCGGTATCGTGGACGATCAGCGCGCCCGCCGCGCCGCGCCGCGCGGCTTCCTCGAACTTGTAGGTCCAGCGGCCGTAATAGGTCATGCGGCGGTCGCCGAAGCGGCCCTTGGCGTCGTCGCTCGCGGTGGCGACGAAATCGGGGTCGTTTACGAGGAACACCGCGATCTTGCCGTGGAGGTCGAGGCCCTTGAAATCGTCCCATTTCGCCTCGGGCGCGTCGACGCCGTAACCGACGAAGACGAGCGGCGCGTTCTCGATCGCGATATGCGCGTCGGGGCGGACGGTGGTGACCGCGATTTCCTTGCCCTGCGTTAGTCCGGTGGCGCCGAATTTCATCGTGCCATCGCCGATGCGGGTGTGGACCAGCGGGACCTGCTGCGTCCATTTGCCGTCGGTGCCGCCGGGTTCGAGGCCCATCGCCTTGAATTGCGCGACGAGCCAGTCGACCGTTTTCTTGTCGCCGGGGGTGCCGGGGGAGCGGCCGCCGAAATCGTCGGAGGCGAGCGTTTTCACGGTTGCGGAGAGATGCTGCGGATCGGTCTGTGCCGCGGCGGGGAGGGCGGCGACGGTGGCGAGCAGGGTGAGGGCGTGACGCATGGGAAACTCCTTGATTCGGCTTACACTTATCCTGCTCGTTTCGAGCGAAATCGAGAAACGCTATCGTCCCGTTGTTACACGTTTCTCGACTGCGCTCGAAACGAACGGGAAGAAGGATTACCGCAGTCGCCGGACGAACAGCCGCCCATCCTCGCGGCGTTCGGTCGAGAAATTGGGGACCGCGAGGATAAGGTCTGACAATCGCTTGTACCCGTAATTGCGCACGTCGAAGCTCGACCGGTTCGCCGCAAGCTGGCCCATCGCCGACAGGCTGACATAGCCGCGTTCGTCGCGCTTCACCGCGTCATAAGCGTCGATCAGCAGCTTCACGAGTTCGTCGTCGAGCCCCGCCTTTTTCGCCTCGCCGTTAGTCGCGGGCGCAGGCGCGGCGGTCGCGCTTGCGCTCGTCGGAGCGGCCTCCGGCTTCAGCTTGCCGAGTTGATCGACGTCGATGAAGCGCGTGCAGGCCTGTTTGAACGCCTCGGGCGTCTTGGCGCTGCCGAAGCCGTAGACCTCATAACCGTCCTGGCGGATGCGCATCGCCAGCGGCATAAAATCGCTGTCCGACGACATGATTCCGAACGCATGGACGCGCCCGCGATAGAGCAGGTCCATCGCGTCGATCGTCATCTTCATGTCGGTCGCGTTCTTGCCCTTGGTGAGGTCGAACTGCTGCTGCGGTTCGATGCCGTGCTTCAGGCTCATCTTCTCCCAGCCCTTGAGCGCGGCCTTCGACCAATTGCCATAGACGCGCCGGACGTTGACCGAGCCGAGCTCGGCCAGCACGGTCAGTACCGGATCGATCAGATGCCAAGAGGCATTGTCGGCATCGATCAGCAACGCGACGTTGCGGTTGGGGTCGTCGGTCATTCGGGCTCCGGATACGATATCGCGATCACCTCGTACTCGCGCTCCCCGGCGGGAAGCGCAACCCGCCTGACGTCGCCCACCGCCCCGCCGCGCACCGCGCGCGCGATCGGCGAGTTCCAGCCGATGCGGCCTGCGCCCGCGTCCGCCTCGTCGTCGCCGACCAGGGTAAGAGTGCGGTGCGCGTCGTCCTCGTCGGCGATCTCGACGGTGGCGCCGAAGAAGATGCGGGTATGGTCGGGTGCTCGCGACGGATCGACGACCTTGGCGGTCTTCATCCGTTTCGATAGCCAACCAAGGCGGCGGTCGATTTCCCGGAGGCGCTTGCGGCCGTAGATATAGTCGCCGTTTTCCGACCGGTCGCCGTTGCCCGCGGCCCAGGCGATCGTCTCGAAGAGGGCGGGGCGTTCGGTGGCGAACAGCTGCTCGTATTCGGCGCGGAGGGCCGCGTAACCGGCGGGGGTGATGTAATTGGGGCGGTCGTTCACCCGACGCATTGTACCCCCGCGAAGGCGGGGGTCCAGTCTGGACCCCCGCCTTCGCGGGTACAAAATCACCCCGGCCGGCCCTTGCCCAGATACCAGCTCAAATTCGCCGGGCCATGGCTCTTGGCGTGCGCCGGGTTCAGCAGATCGTAGACGACCGCATTCTCCAATACGCGCTGGACGTAATTCTTCGTCTCGTAATAGGGAATCGCCTCGATCCAATCGACCATGTCGACCCCGCCGGTCCGCGGATCGCCGTTGGCGGCGAGCCATTTGTTCACGTTGCCGGGCCCGGCGTTATAGGCGGCGACCGCCAGCGGATAGCTGCCGTAGATCCCGAAAATCCGCTGGAAATAGCTCGATCCTAGCTGGACGTTGTAACTCGTGTCGGTCGTCAGCGACGACGGATTGTACGACAGTCCGATCTTGCCCGCCTGTTCGCGCGCGGTGCCGGGCATCAGCTGCATCAGCCCGCGCGCTCCGGCACCGCTGATCGCGGCGCGATCGAACTGGCTTTCCTGGCGGCTGATCGCGTGGATCATCGTCCACTGGTCCTGATAGCCTGACGGGACGGGCACCGTCGGGAAGGCGATCGCGCTGTAATCGGTCAGGCCGTTCTGTATCGCCGAACGCCCGACGAGCACGCCAAGATCGGGGCGGCCGAGTGTGCGTGACAGATTGTTCGCGAGCACATGATCGCTCTCGGTCGTCGCGTCGCTCGCGATCTGCTTCACGAATTGCGTCTGGTCCTGCCAGTCGCCGATCGAACCGAGGAATTGCGCGGCGCGGACGATTTCCTTCGCGTAAAAGGCCGAGCGCACCGCCGGATCGATCGGGGTCGGGTCGATCGCGGGTGGTGGAACGAGGCGTCGGCCGAGCCGCTCGTTGGCGAGCTGCCCGTAAAATTGGTCGCGATAGCCAGCCGCGCGATTGAGGAACGCGTTCGCGTCCTCGGTCCGTCCAGCAGCCTGCGCGGCGCGGCCCGCCCAGTAGAATCCCTTGGCGCGCGTCTGCGGCGCCTGGCTGCCGCGGCCGTAGCGATCGAACATCGTCATCGCGTCGGCGGGTCGGTGGAGTTCGTTGAGAGCGGTCTGGCCGGCGAGCCAGACGAGCGAGGTGTAATCGTCGCGCTCGCCATAGGGCTTCTGCGAAACGTCGGTGGCCGGCGGATAAGCATCGTCGACCTGCCGGGCGATATCATAGGCGGTCTGCCACTGATGATCCGCGGCGGCGGCGCGGGCGTTGGTCAGCAGCGCTTCGTAGAATTTCTCGACGTTGCCGGGTCGCGTGATCGAGCCGCGCGTCCGGGCGAGCCACGATCGCGCGCTGGGCGACGCGCCGAGATTGCGCAGCCACATGCCCTTGTCGGCGATATAGCCCGCGTCCGACAGTCCGGCCCCGTCGTTGGCGGCGGCGAGATCGGAGGCGCTGGCGGCGCGCGTGCGAAACGCCAGCCGCGCCTCGAACACCGGACGCCGCGACGGGCTGGTGTAGGGAAGCAGCCGTTGCGCCTGAGCCGTACCGTTCTGCCAGAGCAGCGCATCCATGCGCGTATCGTAATCGGCAGGCGTCAACGCGCCGGGGAACTGGCCGAGGATCGTCGATTCATCCGCCGAGGTCATCGAACCGTGCCGCCACGCCGCGCGTGCCGCTTCGTTCGCCTCTGCGGTGGCGCCGGTCGCCTGGAGCGCCTTGGCATAAGCGACGCCGCCTGCGGCGGATTGCGGCGGGAAGCGGCGGAAGAACGCGACGACGCCATAAGTGCTGCCCGATCCGAGCCCCGCCTGACGCTCGGCGGCGCGGCGGTTCGCGGCCTGGCCGGGCCAGCCCGGGTGCGCCATCAGGAAGCTGGCGTAACTGTCGAACGGCAGCGCGTCGGTCTGTTGCAGCGCGCGCCATGTCGCGATCGTCGAGGCGATGGTGCCCGCCGACGATACCTGCTGCGCCTGTTGCTGTGGCTGCCCCTGCGTTCCCAGGTTCGCCATGCGCGTCTGGTACGCCCCATCCCGATCCTGCGCGACCAAAGCCAACGCCGCTGTACTCACCAACAATCCGATCAATGTCCCTGCCTTCACTATCGTCCCCATGTGGACAGAATAACGATCGAACCCGTATCTGTCCTGAACGAATGCCCCTTTTCGTCGCGTCAGGAGCGCTTTTTCATGTTTTCAGGATCGATCCCCGCGCTCGTCACGCCGTTCGATGCCGACGGCGCGTTCGCCGAAAGCGCGTATCGCGACCTGATCGAATGGCAGATCGCCGAAGGATCGTCCGCACTGGTGCCGTGCGGGACGACGGGCGAAGCGGCGACGCTGACCTTCGACGAGCAATTCGCGATCGTGCGCATCTGCGTCGAACAAGCGAAAGGGCGGGTGCCGGTTATCGCGGGCGCGGGTTCCAACGACACGCGCGTCGCGATGGCGAATGTACGCGCGGCGAAAGAGGCGGGGGCGGATGCGGCGCTGATGGTGCCGCCTTATTACAACCGGCCGTCG
This sequence comes from Sphingomonas sp., assembly GCA_965219285.1. Taxonomy (GTDB): domain Bacteria; phylum Pseudomonadota; class Alphaproteobacteria; order Sphingomonadales; family Sphingomonadaceae; genus Sphingomonas. Next base: position 20,329 of record CBDCNF010000015.1, on the reverse strand, counting down.
CAGGAGGGCATCTTCCGGCATTTCGAGGCGCTGGCGACGGACGCGTCGCTGCCGATCGTCCTCTACAACGTGCCGGGGCGGACGGTGACCGATATCCAGCCCGAGACGCTGATCCGGATCGTTCAGGCTTTCCCGAAGGTGTTCGTCGCGGTGAAGGATGCGACCGGCGCGATGCAACGCGTGTCGCAGCATCGCGCGGCGCTGAGCGCGGATTTCTGTCAGCTATCGGGCAACGACGATCTCGCGCTGTCTTTCAACGCGGTCGGCGGCGTCGGCTGCATCTCTGTAACCGCCAACGTCGCGCCGCGATTGTGCGCGGCGTTCCAGGCGGCGTGTGCAACCAACGACTTTGCGGCGGCGCGCGATGTTCACGACCGCCTGTTCGCGCTTCACGTGGCGCTGTTCACCGATGCGTCGCCGGGACCGGTGAAATACGCGATGACAAAGGTTCGCCCCGGCTTCCCTAGCGGGATGCGGTTGCCGATGACGTGGCCGGCCGAGGCGAGCCGCGCGGCGGTGGATGCGGGATTGTCGCTCGCCGGCCTCGCCTGAGCGCGAACGCTTTCCCTTGTAAGGTCGAGCGCCTACATCGGCCATACGATGCCTCGCCCCAAACCCGCCACCTTCGACAAGAAGAAGATCGTCGCCGAGAATCGGCGTGCGCGGTTCGATTATGCGATCGACACGACGTACGAGGCGGGGATCGCGCTCACTGGCACCGAGGTGAAGTCGCTGCGCTTCGGCGAAGGATCGATCGCGGAGAGCTATGCCGAGGTGAAGGGCGAGGAGGTGTGGCTGGTCAATTCGAACATTCCCGAATTCAGCCACGGCAACCGTTTCAACCACGAGCCGAAACGGCCGCGTAAATTGCTGCTTCACGAACGTGAGATAAACAAGCTCCACGGCGCGGTGGCGCGCGACGGCATGACGCTCGTTCCGCTCACCGTTTATTTCAACGGGCAGGGGCGCGCGAAGGTGGAGCTGGCACTGGCGAAGGGTCGCAAGGACCACGACAAACGCGAGCATATCAAGGAGCGCGAGTGGAAACGCGACGCCGCTCGGATCATGCGCGAGCGCGGCTGATGGCGAGTACGGCGCCCAACATCTGGGAACGGCTGCTGATCTGGGCGCGGCATCACGTCCCGACGCGCGAGAAGATGGCGCGCAACCGTTTCCTGCGCCCCGTCGCGCACCGCGTCCTCGCGCCGTCGCTGTGGCGGTTCAACCGCCGATCGGTGCCGCGTGGCGTGGCACTCGGGATATTCAGCGGAATATTGTTTCCGTTCGCGCACATGCTGATCGCCGCGATCCTCGCGTTTCCAACACGCGCCAACGTGCCGACCGCGGTGGGCACGACGCTGGTCAACAATCCCATCACGTTCGTGCCGCTGATGGCGGGCGCGTATAAGGTCGGTCATTGGACGTTGCGGCTCGACCGGGTCGTTCCCGGCCGACCGATCGCGACCAACGTTCACGCCAATGTCGGGTTGCTGCACTGGATCGTCGCGAAGGGCGGGCCGGCGATGATCGTCGGGCTGCTGATCATCGCGATCACGTTATCGGTTGCGGGCTATTTCGGCGCGGCGCTCGTCTGGCGTCTGCGCATCGCGCGCAAGTGGAAGACGCGTCACCTGAACGCCTAAGAGGTTTTGGAAATTCGCGAGAGAGCGAATTTCCAAACGGACTTTAAGCCGCGAGCCGTTCCGGCGCCCGAGCGACGCTGTCGATGGCATCGACCACAATCGGGATCAGCGCATTGGGCAGGGTGTGGCCCATCCCCGGAACCTCGACCAGATGCGCACCTGGGATGCTCGCGGCGGTGTCTCGGCCACCCGCGATCGGGACCAGCGGATCCTCTATCCCGTGCACTACGACGGTTGGCGCGGTGATCGCCTTCAGCCGTTCGCGGCGATCGCCATCGGCGAGGATCGCCGCCATCTGGCGTGAGAAACCGCTGGGATGGTGGTTGCGTTCGGTCTCCTCGCGGATGCGTTGCGCGAGGATGATCTCGTCCATCGGGTGGCTGCCGCTGACGACCTTGGCCGCCATCACGCCGTGCGCGACGATCGCTTCGAGATCGTCGCCCTTGGGCCGGCGGAGTAGGACACCCGTCGCGCGCGGGGTGGCGCCGGGGAGTTTCGGATTGCCGGTAGAGGACATGATCGACGTCAGCGACAAGGTACGATCGGGCCAGCCCGCGGCGACGAGTTGCGCGATCATCCCGCCCATCGAGGCGCCGACGATATGCGCCGCGTCGCTTTCCAGCGCGTCGAGCAGGCCGATCGCGTCGGCGGCCATGTCCGATAGCGAATAGGGCGCGCGCGGCGTACGGCCGAGCATCCGCGTCGCCGCCATCAGGAGGAGGTTCGGGGTGCCGGCGTGGTCGAACTTGGTCGACAGACCGACGTCGCGATTGTCGTAGCGGATGACGCGATAACCGCGTGTCACCAATGCCTCGACCATCGGCAGCGGCCAGCGGACGAGTTGCGCGCCGAGGCCCATGATCAGCAGGACCGCGGGCGCGCGCTCGTCGCCGAAGCTCTCGTATTCGATGATGATGCCGTTCGCGGCCGCCTGCGTCATGTCTGCTCCTTCGTGACGTCTTTGTGACGGCGCGTCATGGAATTGCAACATAAGCTCAGGCGGTAAAGATTGTTCCGTCACGAATTTCGATCGGCCATTGCGCGAGGCGCCCGCCCTGGCAGGGACCGCCGATGCACATGCCGCTGGCGATGTCGAAGACCGCGCCGTGCCACGAGCAGAGGATGCGGCCTTCGTGGACGTAATCGTCGAGCGTCTGCGCGAGGGGCATGCCCATGTGCGGGCAGCGATCGACATAGCCGTGTGCGGTGTCGCCGACGCGGAGGACGAAGCCGTGGAAGCGACCGGCGCGCATTTCGAGGACGAAGCTGCGGGCCTTGCCGTCGGCGATTTGGTCGAGGGGGCCGAGGGCGACGTTCGCGGGGGTGGCGGTGAGGCGTTCGGTCATCGTTGTGCTCCCGCGAAGGCGGGAGCACAGTCTGGGTCCCCGCCTTCGCGGGGCCACATAGTCATCAAGGCAGCTTCGCCTTGGGAAAATCGGCCCAGCATTCGTCGTAATCGGGCTGCGAACGATCGAGCGCGAACCGCGTCGGTTTGTACGGCCAGCAGCTTTCGAGCATGAACGCCATCGTGCCGTCGATCTTGTGCGGTTTCAGGTCGGCGCTCGACGCGGCGTCCCACGTCGCCTTGTCGGGGCCGTGGCCGCTCAGCAGATTGTGGAGCGACAGGCCCCCCGGCTGGAAACCCTCCGCCTTGGCATCGTACGCACCGATGATAAGCCCCATCGCCTCGGACATGACGTTGCGATGGAACCACGGCGGGCGGAACGTCCCTTCGGCGACCATCCAGCGCGGCGGGAAGATCACGAAATCCGCATTGGCGCGGCCGGGGACATCGCTCGGGCTGGTCAGGACGGTGAAGATCGACGGATCGGGGTGGTCGAAACTTACCGTGTTGATCGTGTTGAAGCGCGACAGATCGTAGCGCCAGGGGCTGAGATTGCCGTGCCAGGCGACGACGTCGAGCGGGCTGTGGTCGAGCGTCGTCGTCCACAGGCTGCCGAGGTATTTCTGGACGACCTCGATCGTCTCGTCGCGGTCCTCGAACCACGCGACCGGCGTCTCGAAATCGCGCGGGTTGGCGAGGCCGTTGGCGCCGATCGGGCCAAGATCGGGGAGCCGGAACAGCGCCCCGTGGTTCTCCGCGACGTAACCCCGCGCCTTGCCGTCTGGCAGAAGCGCGCGGAAGCGGACGCCGCGTGGGATCAGCGCGATCTGGCCGGGGGCGATATCGATGCGGCCTAGTTCGGTGAGGAGAGTGAGGCGGCCGTCCTGCGGAACGAACAGCAATTCGCCGTCGGCATCGACGAAAACGCGCGCGTCCATGTCCTTAGTCGCGCTGTAAAGGTGGAGCGCGACTCCTTCGAGATCGGCGGGGTCGCGGTTGGCGAGCATCGTCGTTATGCCGTCGATCAGGTCGGTGCCGTTGGGCGAGTCCGCGATCGGGTCCCAGCGGAGGCGGTTGGGGGGCAGGGGTTCGTCGACGGTGCCGGGGGCGAAATGCTGGGTCCCCTCGTAGCGAATGAACGGCGGGTGTTCGGCGGACGGGCGGAGGCGGTAAAGCCAGCTACGCCGGTTCTCGTGACGCGGCGCGGTGAAGGCGGTGCCGCTGAGTTGTTCGGTGTAGAGGCCGAACGGGGGTTTCTGCGGGGAGTTACGCCCGATCGGCAGCGCGCCGGGGACGGCCTCGGTCGAGACGTGATTGGCGAAGCCGGGGATGTATGTGTCAGCCATGCCTTCTCCTTACGGCGTCATGCCGGACTTGTCCCGGCACCCACCGTGCCGCGTATGACTTGGCGGATGAGTGTGTGGCGCAGTGGACCCCGGCACAAGGCCGGGGTGATGGTGTCGTTAGTTACGCATCGACCTTGATGACGCCCCTGCGGATCTGATCCAGCTCTATGCTCTCGAACAGCGCCTGGAAATTGCCGTTACCGAAGCCTTCGTTGCCCTTGCGCTGGATGATCTCGAAGAAGATCGGGCCGAACATGTTCTCGGTGAAGATCTGGAGCAGCAAACCCTCGTCGCCGACCGCGCCGTCGATGAGGATACGGTTCTTGCGGAGGCGTTCGAGGTCCTCGCCGTGGCCGGGGACGCGTTTGTCGACCAGCTCGTAATACGTCTCGATCGTATCCTGCAGCTTCACGCCGCGCGCGCGCAATCGTTCGACGGTGTCGAAGATGTCGGGGGTGGTCAGCGCAAGATGCTGGATGCCTTCTCCGTGATATTCGCGGATGAATTCCTCGATCTGGCTGTTCTCGTCCTGGCTCTCGTTCAGGGGGATGCGGATCGCCTTGTCGGGGGCAATCATCGCCTGGCTAAACAGCCCGGTCGCCTTGCCCTTGATGTCGAAATATTTCTGCTCCTCGAAGCCGAACAGCGTCTTGTAGAATTCGCTCCACACCCGCATCTGGCCGCGGCGGACGTTGTGGGTGAGGTGGTCGAGCAGGTCGAGTCCGACGTTGTTCTCCGCCTCCGCCTTTTCCCAGCCCGGCATAGTCGCCCAGTCGGCGTAGAGGTCGGTCTGGTCCTGGATGAAATAGAGATACGATCCGCCGATCCCGGTGATGACGGTGTCGTCCTCGTCGGTGCGTTCGGCGCCGTGGGCGAGCGCCCATTCCATCGCTTTCGCCGGATCGGTGACACGGAACGCCATAGCGCTCGCCGAAGCGCCGTGCTCGTTGCGAAACTGCGCGACGCGGCCGTCGGCGTCGCGGTTGAGCATCAGATTGATGCGGCCCTGCTTGTAGCGGGTGATGTTCTTGGTCGGGTGGCGGTGGCTGGCGACGAAGCCAAGTTGCTCGAACTGTCGCGCCATCGCCAGCGGATCGGGCGAGGTGAATTCGACGAATTCGAAGCCGTTGAGGCCCAAGGGGTTCTCGGGCGGATTTTCGTCCGACATGATCTTGTCCTTATATGGTAACATTTGATACCATCATCGACGTTTGAGCGTGTCGAGTCAAATGCTACCGCTTGTCTATGGCCAACCGCCTCCAGCTCGATCGGTTCCTGCCGTACCGCCTGTCGATCACGTCGAACCTCGTGAGCGACCGGATCGCGAGCGCGTATGAGGCGCTGTTCGGGCTGACGATTCCGGAGTGGCGGCTGGTCGCGGTGATCGCGGAGGCGAGTGCGATCACGCAAGTGCAGATCGGCGAGCAGACGCGGATGGACAAGGTCACGGTCAGCCGCGCCGCGATCGCGCTGGTCGGGCGCGGGCTGCTGGCGCGGACGCCGAATGCGGCGGACAAGCGATCGCATCTGTTGTCGCTCACCAGCGAAGGTCAGGCGCTTTACGCCGCGGTCGCGCCGAAGGCGCTCGAGTTGGAAGCGCGTATCTTCTCGCGGTTCAGCGACGAAGAACTCGAGACGTTCGTCGCAATGCTGCGGCGGATCGACGTCGCCGCCCTGGGAGACGATGCATGACCGACGCGCCGCTCATCGCCGGGATCGAACTCGGCGGGACGAAGTGCAACCTCATCCTCGCGCGCGGCCCCGACGCGATCGAGGAGGAAGTGCGCATCCCGACCGACGACCCCGCCGAGACGATGGCCGCGATCGAGGCGGCGATCGACAAATGGCGCGGGTTCGCCGCGATCGGCATCGCCAGCTTCGGCCCCGTCTCGATCGATCGCGACGCGGGCGATTATGGCAGCGTGCTGGTGACGACCAAACCGCATTGGTCGCATACCGACATCGCGAAGCGGATCGCGGCGCGCTATTCGGTGCCGGTCGGCTTTCACACCGATGTCTTCGGGGCGGCGCTCGGCGAGGAGCAATGGGGTGCGGCGAAGGGCTTGGGCGACCTTGCCTATGTCACCGTCGGAACCGGGGTCGGCGTCGGCCTCGTCGCGCAGGGCAAACCGGTCGATGGTCTGTCGCATTCGGAATTGGGCCACGTCCGCCCGCCTCGCGTTCCCGGCGACGATTGGGCCGGGTCGTGCCCGTTCCACGGCGCTTGCGTCGAAGGGCTGGCCGCGGGTTCGGCGATCGCGGCGCGGACGGGGACGAAGGCCGAGGATTTGTCGGGCGACGACCCGTCATGGGAGTTCGTCGTCGATGCGCTGGGTAGTCTGTTGATGACTTTGGTTCTCACCGGCGTGCCGCGCCGGATCGTGATGGGCGGCGGAGTGATGGTCGGCTGCCAGTTCCTGTTCCCGCGGGTGCGCGCGGCTTTGAAGGCCAATCTCAACGGCTATGTCGGGATTTCCGTGGTCGAGGATGTCGATACCTTCGTCGTACCCGCCGCGCTCGGCAATAATGCCGGACCGTTGGGGGCGATCGTCCTCGGGCGTCACGCGCTCGAACGAAACGGATAACGCCGCCTCCCAAACACCGTTCGTCTCGAGCGAAGTCGAGAAACGTGGGTCGAAGATTGCGCAGGGTTTCTCGACTTCGCTCGAAACGAACGGAAATGGAGGAAACAGCGGAGCCGCGTCATCATCGTTTACGGGCGCTTAACCCTCTCTCGATACCTCTGCGCAATTCCTTCGGGCGCCCGTTCGTCCGAGAGCAGAGGCGAAGGCTATGCGGCTCCTGATCGTGGACGACGAACCGGCGATGCACGATTCCTACCGGCGCAGCTTTGCGCCTGTCGGAACCGCCGATGGCGAAGCGCTGTCGGCGATGGCGGCGGAACTGTTCGGTGACGACGAGTCGCCTGCGAGCGACGACGCCGAGACGTTCGAGACGGTCCATTGCATGCAGGGCCTCGACGCGGTGGCGGCGGTCGAAGCCGCGCTGGCCGCTGGCACGCCGTATCCGGTCGCGTTCATCGACGTGCGGATGCCGCCGGGGATCGACGGCAAGGAAACCGCGCAGCGCATCCGTGCGCTCGATCCCGAGATCAACATCGTCATCGTCACCGGTTTCTCCGATTTCTCGCCGATCGAGATCAGCAAGGTCGCCGGCCCCGCCGACAAGATCTTCTACATCGCCAAGCCGTTTGAAGTCGCCGAGGTCGTCCAGACCGCGACCGCGCTCGGCAAGCGTTGGGAGGCCGACCGCGCGCTCGCTGCGGCGCGCGCGACGCTCGCCGAACAGGTCTTCCAACTCAAGGAACAGGGTGCCGAGCTTGCGGCCAACGAAAGCCGCGCGATCCATATCGCCAATCATGATTCCTTGACCGAGGCGCCGAACCGGCTCGCTTTCCAGCGCGCGCTCGCCGAACGCGGCAAAGCGCCTGGCATGTTCGCGGTGGCGATGCTCGATCTCGACCGGTTCAAGCTGGTCAACGATACGCTCGGGCATCTGGCGGGCGACGAATTGATTCGCGAAATCTGCGGCATCCTCCAGCGCAATACGCCCGAGGGCGGGCTCGTCGCTCGGCTCGGTGGTGACGAATTCGGCATCCTGTTCGACACCGCGGGCGACGACGCCGCGGTGATGGCGTGCGACCGGATCGTCCATGCCTGTGCGGTGACGCTGAAGGTGCTCGGCCATTCGGTGCAGGGGTCTGCGTCGATCGGCGTCGTGACCGTCGGCGACAACGGCAACCGCGATTCGGTCGATCTGATGCGGCGTAGCGATCTCGCGCTCAACGACGCCAAGCGGCACGGGCGCGGCGTCGCGCGGCTGTTCGACGAAAGCATGGACGAGGGCATTCGCGTTCGTCGCCGCATCGAGAGCGGGTTGAGCCAGGCGATCGCCAAAGGCGAACTCGGCATGGTCTATCAGCCGATCGTCACGCGCGACGCGATCGAGGTGATCGGGTTCGAGGCGTTGCTGCGCTGGCATACGCAGGAATACGGCCCGATCAGCCCGGCGACGTTCATTCCGATCGCCGAGGAATCGAACTTGATCCATGAACTCGGCGATTGGGTGCTGCGCGAATCGCTGGCGGTGCTGAAGGACTGGCCGGGACAATATGTCTCGGTGAATTTCAGCCCACGCCAGTTCCGCCGGCATAATTTCGTCGGCTATATCATGGAATGCGTCCAGCGTGCGGACGTCGAGCCGAGCCGCCTCCAGATCGAGATCACCGAAACCGCGATCTTCGACGATGCCGAGCGCGCCGCCGAGACGCTCTACAAATTGCGCCAGATGGGCTTTCGCATCGCGCTCGACGATTTCGGGACGGGCTATTCGTCGCTCTACAACATTCGCAAGTTTGCGCTCGACGCCTTGAAGATCGACCGCAGCTTCATCGACGGCATGGGCCGCGAGCGTGAGTCGGCGGCGATCGTCCATTCGATCATCCACCTAGGCCGTGCGCTGGGACTCGGCGTGATCGCCGAGGGCGTCGAGACCGAGGCGCAGGTTCAGGCGCTTCGGCTCGCCGGAGCGAGCCATCTTCAGGGCTATTTCTTCTCGCGGCCGGTCAGCGCGGATATCGCGCGCGAAATGGCCGAATTGCGCTTCATGGACGGCGCCGACGACAGCGACGAGATTCTGAGCGAGACGCAGGGCACCGGGACGGAAGGCTGATGCGCACCGGCGGGGGCTGGAGCCGGCTCGACATGCTGCGCAATCCCCGATCCCTGGGTGGCCGGCTGGTGCTGATCCTGACGTGTGTCGGGATCGCGGGCGCACTCGGCATCACGTTGGTGCTGGCGAGCATCATCACGCCGAACTTCAACCAGTTGGAGACGCGGTCAGTCGCCGGCCATGTCGAACGGACGCGCGCGGCGCTCGCCGAATATGCTTCGAAAGCCGAGAGCGCGGTGCGCGATTACGGCGACTGGAACGACAGCTACGCTTACATGGCGCATCCGACCGCAGCGTTCGAGCGCGAGAGTTTTTCACCGCTGGCGATGACCAATCTCGACGTCGACGGCATGGCCTATGTCGATAACGATCGCCGCGTCGTCATCGCGCGGTGGATCGACGACCAGCACGTCGATCGGCCGGCCTTACGCGCGCGGCTGGTCTCGACGATCGCCGCGACCGATTTGGCGAAGGCGCTGGGCGGAAAGAGTTCGACCGCTTTCTACACGAAGCTGGGCAATGTCGTCGCGGCGGTCGGCGTCGCGCAGGTTCGGCGCAGCGACGGTACCGGGCGGCCGCGCGGCTATGTGTTGATGGCGCGCGCGATTACCTCGGCGCAGGTGTCCGAACTGCTTCAACTCAACGCGCGAATCGAACTTGCCGCGCCGACGCGCGAGATCGTCGATCGCACCGCGACGAAGATGACGATCGGGGTGCCGATCGTCGGCGCCGACGGCAAGGCGGTGGCGAGCGCGCGGTTCATGGTGCCGCGCGAAGTCTCGGTGCTCGGGCGGCGAATGCTGCTGCTGGCGATCGCGGGATCGACATTGCTGCTGCTGATCGTGCTCTTGGTGTTGCGCCGGATCATCACCCAATTGGTGCTGCGTCCACTCAACCGTGTCGAAACGCATATGCAAAGGGTGCGTGCATCGGGTTCGCTGGGGTTGCTCGACGAGGATCGACGGCGGGACGAGATCGGATCGCTCGGCAAGAGCTTCAACGCGATGCTGCGGCAGTTGAAGGATATGCGCGAGCAGCTCGAGGTGCAAAGTTTCGCGCTCGGGCGGTCGGAAAGCGCGGTCGCGGTGATGCATAACGTCCGCAACGCCTTGAACCCGGTATCGACGATCCTGAGCCAAGGGATCGCGCAAGCCCCGCCGATCGATCGGGCGACGCTCGATCGCGCGGTCGCCGAACTTGCGCGCGAGGATATTCATGCGGCGCGGCGGCAGAAGCTCGCCGGGTTCGTCGTCGCGGCGGTCGAGGCGGGCGATGCGGCGAGGGCGGAGCAGATCCGCCAACTCGGCATCGGTCGCGAGGCGATGGCGCACGTCCTCGAGATCATCGGCCAGCAACAGGCGGGCGCGCACGAACGGCCCGCGCTCGCGGTCTGCGACGTCACCGACATCATCGCGCAGAATGCGACGATCGCGCGCTATTCGGGGGAGACTTCGATCGCGTTCAGCTTTCCGGCGCATCCGCATCCCGTTCTCGCCAATCGCGTGATCCTCAGCCAGGTCATCGGCAATCTCTTCGCCAATGCGGCGGAGGCGGTGACGGCTGCGGGCCGGACCAGCGGCTCGATAACCGTTACGATCGACAGCGGGGACGGGGCGACAATCGTGCGCATCCGCGACGATGGCGAAGGGTTCACGCCCGAAGTCTCCGCGACGCTGTTCCAGCGCGGATTTTCGACGCGGTCGCACAAATCGGGCGGGCTTGGGCTCCACTGGTGCGCCAATTCGATGAACGCGATGGAAGGCGGGCTGAAAATGGAAAGCGAAGGCAAGGGCAGGGGGGCGGTCGCGGTGCTGACGTTGAAAGCGCCGCCGGTCCAGGAACAGTCGCAGGCCGCCTGATCAGGCGGCGCGGTTGGTGGTGCCCGGCGCGGCGGGCGCGCGGAGGTACGGCGCTACGAGATTTCTGGCGCGATACCATTCCTGGCGATCGGCGGGCAAAGTATCGAACGCGCGGATGATGCCGCGGCATTCGGCAGCGCCGCATTCGCACGTCATCGCCCAACTCGGATCGCTTAGCGTCGTCGAATAATCCCAGGCGACCTCCTCACCAGGACGGATGTCGCGCAGCGCGATCAGGATCACCTCGCCGTCGAGGAAGCGCAAACCCGCGTTCGGCGCACAGCTGTGGTTGATCAAATCGTCGATCTCGCCCGACGGGCCGAGATAGGCGTCCGACGCGATCTGGAGATAGCGATCGGCCCGCCCGAACAACCGCCGCGGCAGCTTTCGCGCGGGCAAGCGCGCGCCCGCGAAGCGCGTGATCGTCTCGCCCGCGCCGAATCCGTCGGTCGCGAACACCGCCTTACCGAGATGCGTCTCGCGGACTGCGAACGGATTGGTGGTGGCATAGGCGTCCAGCACGCGCAGCCGCCCCTCGCGCCAGCCGAACGACCGGAGTGGATTGATCGTGGCGAGGCCGATCAGGAACCACACGCTGGCGTGGCATAAAAGCTCGACGACGACGTACGCATATTCCCCGACATCCTGGCTCCCGGTGCGGGTTGCGACCAGCAGCGTCGCGAGATCGCCGACGGTCCACAGGCCCCAGGCGGGCGATCGCTCGCGCGCCCGGTTCGCCCAGACGCTGCGCCACGTCGGCCAGAAACTGACGGGCACCACCGCAACCACCAGCATGTGCGCCCAAAACGCCTCGCGAAACACGAGCCACAGCAGGATCGCGGCGAGGCTTGCGCCCATACACACCGCCTCGACGAGATCGGGCGCGCTCCACCGCGACTGACGCCACAGCGCGAGCGCGACGCCGAGGCTGGCGGCGGCGGACAGAAGGAACACGATCGCCTGCGGTGTGCCGGGATTGACCGCGGCATAAGTCACCGCCTCGACCCCGGTGGCGCTGCCCCAGATCAGCCAGGACGCTCGATTTGGCTCGACCAGCCGAGTCTTCAGGCCCGCCAGATAGATAGCATAGCCCGCGAAGCTGGCGATCACCGCAAGAACAAACCAGGGTTCGACGCGCATTGGCCCCCGCCATCGTGGTTAAGCGTGAAGTAACCCAATGCCGACTCGCCGTCCAGAGTCGGCGGATTTCCGGCGAGTCGCGGGCCTTCGTCACGAAACCGCAACGCGCGCGTCACGCAAGAGTCGCGAAACCACAACATCGCCGTCATCGACCGTCCCTAACGGCTTCATTAGGGCCGGGGCGGGGGGATCTTCGATTCGGTCGGGCGAACAATGCCCTCAGCTATCGAACGGGAGATTACCAATGGCCAGGTTCACGCGTACCACGACGCTTCTTCTTGCCGGCGTTGCCGGTGTCCTCTCGGGCTGCGGCGCGAGCGACATCTCCTCGCCCGGCGATGGCGTGATCGTCATTCCCTCTCCGACGCCAGCGCCTGCGCCAACCCCGGCACCGACCCCCGGACCGACGCCGACCCCGACACCGGGCACCGGTCTGGTGACCCCCGCGGCGAACTGCCCGACGATCGCCGGTCCGAACGCCCTGGTCGATCGCGGCACGATCAGTGGCCCGACGGGCACGTACCGCAACTGCGCCTTCCCGTCGCGTTTCACCGCCAGCACGCAGATCGCCAAGGTTTCGGGTGTGGTCTATTCGCTCGACGGCCGCGTCGATGTCGGCACCGATCAGGGCGCGTCGAGCACGGGCTATAACGTCGTTCTCGGTATCGACCCCGGCGTCGTCATCTTCGGCGCGACCGGCGTGTCGTATCTCGCGGTCAATCGCGGCAACCAGATGAATGCGGTCGGCACCGAGACCCAGCCCATCATCTTCACCGGTCGCGGCAACGTCGTCGGCACGGTCAACGACAATTCGTCGCAGCTTTGGGGCGGCGTCGTGCTGCTCGGCCGCGCGCCGATCACCGATTGCCTGGCGCCGGGCGCGAAGGAAGGCACTGCGGCATGCGAACGCGATACCGAGGGTACGTCGAACGCGCTGTATGGCGGCGCGCAGCCGACCGACAACAGCGGCAAGATGAGCTATGTCCAGATCCGCTATTCCGGCTTCATCCTGTCCGCCGACAAGGAACTGCAGGGACTGACGCCGTCGGGTATCGGCAGCAGCACCCAGATCGACCATATCCAGATTCACAACAGCTCGGACGACGGCATCGAGACCTTCGGTGGCCGTCCGAACTATAAATACCTGGTGCTGACCGGGAACGAGGACGACAATCTCGACACCGACGTCGGGTTCAAGGGCTTCATCCAGTTCGTGATCGCGGTGCAGCGCGCCGGCGGCGCGGTGGGCGATTCGATGATCGAGGCCGACTCGAACGGCAACGAACAGGCAGTACCGCGCCAGAACGTACGACTGTCGAACTTCACCTTCATCCAGCGTTCGACCGTGGGTTCCGATCTTGCATCGATCCTGATCCGCGGCGGTGCAGACTATACGCTCGCCAACGGCATCGTCGTTACTCCGAGCAATCTGGCTTGCGTCCGACTGAACGGCGCGCCCGTAGTCCAGGCCGCGGATTCCACCAGAGACGAGAACGGTCCACCGGTCTTCCAGTCGGTCCTGCTGTCGGGATGCAACCCGGCGTTCCTAGGCAGCGACACCGTCACGAACGCGCGCGTCCAGCAGATCTTCAGCGCGGGAAGCAATAATCGTTCGACCTACACGCCGACGTTGACGAACCTGTTCATCAACGGCGCGAACGAGAGCCGCGCGACTCCGTTCGATGCGTCGACGCTGAATGACTCGACCAACTTCCTGGTGAAGACCGACTACATCGGCGCGGTCAGCGGTCCGAACGACACCTGGTACCAGAATTGGACCTGCAACTCCGCGACCGCCAATTTTGGCGGGTCGGGGACCGACTGCACGACCCTGCCGACGTCGTGATTGCCGGGTGACGGGGGTCGCGCATCGGCGACCCCCGTGCCCAATTCGTTGTCCGGGGGAATATAATGTCAAAGCCGCTCACTTTCGCGAGCCTGTTGCTCGTATCCTCGTGCCTGTTGGCGCCCGCAGCCATCGCACAGACCAGTGCGCCTGGCGCGGCCTCCGGGGCCAACCCCGCGCCGCCGACGCAAACCCCGGACCAGGAACCCGAAGCGCCGGTTGATGTTTCGATCCCGGGTGGCGGCGACATTGTCGTTGTCGGACGTGCCCGCCAGAATATTCAACAGAATGCGGCGCAGGTCGTGTCGGTGCTGTCGAGCGAGGATATCGCGCGCACCGGCGAGGGCGACATCGCCGGCGCATTGCAGCGCGTGACCGGCCTGTCGGTCGTGGGGAATGGCTTCGTGTACGTTCGCGGTCTCGGCGATCGCTATTCGCTGGCGTTGCTCAACGGTTCACCGCTGCCGAGCCCCGAACCACTGAAGCGCGTCGTCCCGCTCGACATCTTCCCGACAGACGTCATCGCTTCTTCGCTCGTGCAAAAAAGCTATTCGGTGAACTTCCCGGGCGAGTTCGGCGGTGGCGTCATCAATCTGACGACCAAGGCGACTCCGACCGACGCCTTCCTGTCGATCAGCGGCGGGATCAGCGGCGATACCGAGACGACCGGGCAGCTCGGCTATTTCTATTACGGCAGCCCGTACGATTCGTTCGGTTTCGACAACGGCACCCGCGATGCGCCGTATGCGCTCGCCGCGGCGCTGAAGAGCGGCCATCCGATCCTCGAAGGTGCCGATTTCTCGCGCACCGACCTCCAGGATATCGCGGTACAGCTCAACAACGGGCGGACCTCGATTCTCCAGAAGAGCGATGCCCCGGTCAATTTCTCGGGCAACATCACGGGTGGAAAGTCCTGGGATGTCGGATCGACACGGATCGGCCTCATCGCGACCGCGGGCATCGACAACAAATGGCGCACGCGTGAGACGCTCCAGCAATTGTCGCTCAACGCCGATCTTTCGGGGACGCCGCAGACGAGTTTCGATCGCGTCATCACCGACAATCGGGTGGTCGTGAACGGCCTGCTCGGCCTGTCCGCCGAATTCGGCGAAAACAAGATCCGCTGGACCAACCTCTACATCCGCGACACGCTCAAGCAGGCGCGGCTCGGGCTCGGCACCGATCTCAACCAGCAGGGCCGTGACATCCTGAAGCAGGATACGGCCTGGTACGAACGCCAGTTGATCGACACGCAGTTGACCGGGGAATTCAAGTTCGGCGATCTCGGCGTCGATCTGCGTGGCAGCTATGCCAATTCGCAGCGCGAGGCGCCGTACGAACGCAGCTTTACCTACGTCCGGACCAATCAGGCGGCCGATCCGACCGGTGCGGTCTATGTCAACGATCTCGGTGGGAACAAGGGCGACGCGACGATCGCGTTCAGCGACCTGAACGAGAATCTGTATTCGGGCGGCGTGGATCTCTCGTACCCGATCACGCCGGATATCAAGCTCGGCGCGGGATACGCCTATCAGGACACCAGCCGGACTTCGGTGCGCCGCGCGTTTCAGTTCCGTGCGCCGAACCTTCCCATTCCGGTGCAGCAGTTGCGGCCCGATACTCTGTTGTCCGACGCGACGGTCCGGTTGTTCGACGTCATCCTGCAGGAAACCTCCGCCAGCGATGGCACCGCCGCGTTCGATGCCGCGCTGAAAGTTCATGCCGGTTACGGGCAGCTGACCGCGCAGATTTTTCCGTCGCTCAATCTTTCGGCGGGCGTGCGATATGAAAAGGGCAAGCAGACCGTCGACGCGATCGACCTGTTCGGGACCGGACTCGGCAATCAGTTCAACACCAATATCCGCAAGGA
This sequence comes from Sphingomonas sp., assembly GCA_965219285.1. Classification (GTDB taxonomy): domain Bacteria; phylum Pseudomonadota; class Alphaproteobacteria; order Sphingomonadales; family Sphingomonadaceae; genus Sphingomonas. Next base: position 4,588 of record CBDCNF010000015.1, on the reverse strand, counting down.
TTATTTCCTGCCCGCGGTGACGCTGACATACGAACTTGCGCCGCAGATGCAGATCCGCCTCAACGGATCGAAGACGCTGGCGCGGCCGCAGTTCCGCGAGTTGATCCAGCAGGTCTATATCGACACCGATTCGAACCGCACGTTCCAGGGCAATCCGTCGTTGATCGACAGCCGCCTGACCAATGCGGAGGCGCGGTACGAATGGTTCTTCGCACGCGACCAGCGCATCACCGCAGCGGTGTTCTACAAGAAGATCGACAAGCCGATCGAGGCATTCTCTTCGATCCTCAGTTCGGACATCACAACGAGCTTCGCCAACGCTCCGGAGGCCGATCTCTATGGCGCCGAGATCGAGGCGCAGAAATATTTCCCGCTCGATAGCCTGTCCAACAACGGCTTCTTCTCGACCCGGCGGCTCGCGCTGATCGGCAATTACACCTACACCAATTCGAAGATCAAAGTCGGCCCGAACGACACGACCACCATCAACAACGTGTCGCAACCGTCGAGCAACTTCTTCCGCGACGGAACCCCGCTGACGGGGCAGTCGGATCATCTGGCGAACGTCCAGATCGGGATGGAGGACACCAGCCACCTGTCGCAGCAGACGTTCCTGCTGAGTTACGCTTCCAACCGGGTGACGACGCGCGGACCCTCGGGTCAGCCGGACGTCCAGGAACAGCCCGGGTTCCGGCTCGATTTCGTGGCGCGGCAAGGCATCAGGGTGGGTGGCGTCGAAAGCGAACTGAAGTTCGAGGCGCGCAATATCACCTCGACCAAATATCAGGAATTCCAGGAATTCAACGGCAACCGCATCTATTTCAACTTGTACGATGTCGGCGCATCGTTCTCGCTGGGGCTGGGGATCAAGTTCTAAATCCTCTCCGGGCCGGGGAGGGGATCACCGCCAGGAGAATTCCCGAAACCACTTCGTCACGACGTATTTCGTGCCGACGCGCACCTTCATACCCTGGTGGAGCGTGGCGGGGTTGAGCGAGCCATCGGGGCGGCGATTGTTCCAGCAGAGCAGCTTGCCGGTTTCGGGCTGGACGATCTTGTCGATCGACTTGAAACGGGTCGCCCCGCCCGCTTCGGGTTCGTTGAGGTAGATCATCGCGGTCCACGTGCGGTTGCCGGCGACGCCGCAATAGCGTTCGTAATCGGCCCCGGCGGGCTCGAAATAATCGGTATGGCCCTTGAATTCCTGCCCGACCGCGTAGCGCTGGCCCTGGATCGGCTCGCCGAATTCGGGGTCGAGTCCGGTGATCGCGTAAATGCGGCGTTCGATCTCGGCGACGATCGGATCGGTCGAATCGAGATCGCCGGTCTCGCTGGTCCGGAACGCGGCGTCGCCGTTGGGATCGGAGATCGTCGAGGGGCGCCGCACCGAATCAATTCGTGCGATGATTTCTTTACAGATTTCAGCGTCGAGGAAGCCGCGTTTGAGAAACAGCGTCAACTTCGGGCTGGGCACACGCTGGATACCGGGCTGGCCGGCAAGCCGCGCGACGATCGGTTCGGACGGGTGGCCGCAGCCTAGCGGCAATGGTTCGGTCGTCATCGCCTACGGATATGCCACCATGGCCAGGGACGTGCCAGCCCAGTATGCGCTTCCAATTGCTGTGAAACGCTGACATGCGGATGCGACATGACATGCCCTGTGCGGCGTGGAGATTGGCGGGAGCCGAATGCGACTGAAATTCGACGCTCGGGCACGAGCGATCCTTCGGCGGTTGCCGGTGGTGAATGTGTATTCCTTCGCAGAACTCCTGCTGCTGGCGGGGCTGGCGGCGCAATGTGCGCGGTTGGCCTGGGCGATCGCGACTCCGGTCGCGCCGCTCGGCGACTGGCGCCCGGCCGAGCCGACGGTGCCGGGGTCTCCGGGCGACATCCTGCGCGGGTTCGATCCGTTCTTCCGGATCAGCGGGGCGCAGCAGCCTGCGACCGTCACCGCGCTCAACCTGAAATTGTTCGGGACGCGGATCGACGAAGCGATGGGGCGCGGTTCGGCGATCATCGCGGGCCCCGACAATGTCCAGAAAAGCATTTCGGTCGGCGAAGAGGTTGCGCCCGGGGCGGTGCTGAAGTCGGTGGCGTTCGATCATGTCACGATCGAGCGCGGCGGCGTGCCCGAAGACCTGTTCCTCGATCAATCGGGTGGCGCGCCGGCCGCCCCCGATACGGTTGACGACACTCTGGCCGATACCGAAACCGCGGCCCCGCTGACCGGCAGCACGCCGGCGAGCGCCAAGGGAATCACGATGCAGCAATTTCAGTCCGATATCGGGTTCGTCCCCCGGATCGACGGGGGCCGCGTCAGCGGACTCACCGTGCGGTCGCAGGGTTCGGGCAACGCTTTCCGCGCGGCGGGCCTGCGCGACGGCGACGTCGTGACCGCATTGGGCGGCAAGCCGGTGACGAGCCCCAATGATATTCAGAGCGCGGTCGCGGGCTTCGCGAACGGTGGGACGGTGCCGATCACGGTCGAGCGCGGCGGGCAAACGCTGTCTCTCTCGGTCACGGTGGCGCCGCAATGAGGCGCGCCCGGCTTATCGCGGTTCTGGCTGCGGCGCTGGCGTGCGCCGGGCCGGTGATCGCGCAGACGACGCTCAATGTCCGCGACGCCGATATCCGCGCGTTCATTGCCGACGCCGCGAAGGTGACCGGGCGGACGTTCATCATCGATTCGCGCGTCGAGGGAAAAGTGACGGTCGTGACCGATCGACCGCTCAGCCGCTCGGAATATTTCGAGGTGTTCCTGTCGACCTTGCGCGCCAACGGGCTCGTCGCGATCCCGACCGCGAACGGGGCGCTGCGCGTTCAGCCGATCGACGGCGCCGCCTCCCAGCCAGGTCTGGTTGGTTCGAGGGGCGCAAACCGCAACAGTCTCGTGACCGAGATCGTCCGGCTGCGCTCGATCGATGCGACGTCCGCGGTCGATACGGTGCGGCCACTGGTTAGCCCGCAAGGGTCGGTGAGCGCCAATCGTGGCGGCAACAGCCTCGTGATCGTCGATTTCGCGGATAATATCCGTCGCGTCCGCGAAGTGTTGCGCCAGATCGATACCGACAATGCCGCAACGCGGGTGATCGCGCTGAAGAACGCGGGCGCACGCGAGATTGCGACCGCGCTTCAGGCGCTGATCGGTGGGGGAACGAGTGGCGCGCAGGGTGCGAGCGCGACCGGACCCAGTGCATCGGTCGTCGCGATAGAAAGCGCCAATTCGATTGCGTTGCGTGGCGATCCTTCCACCGTATCTCGGTTGGCGCAGGTCGCTATCGATCTCGACGAAAAGGCCAAGAACGGCACCGAGATCAAGGTCGTGTTCCTCGAAAACGCCGACGCCGCGCAGTTGTTGCCGGTTCTGCAGCAACTCGTCGGTCAGACGCCCGATCAGGTGCCCGAGAATTCGCTGTCGCAATCGAACTTCGGCGGAACGTCGCAGAGCGGCACGTCGGGCGGTACGACGACCCAGACGCCCGCCTTTGCGCAGCCGCAACAGCAGCAGCAATCGGGCGCCGCGCCGGGCGGGACGCCGCAGCAGGCGGCGATCACGACGCAGGGCGGGCGCACCGCCGCGGTCGTCACACGCTTCGCGGGCGCCAACGCCATCGTCATCGCCGCGCCCGCCGACATCCAGCGGCAATTGTCCGAGGTGGTGCGACAGCTCGATACGCGGCGTGAGCAGGTGCTGGTCGAGGCGATCGTCGCCGAGGTTTCGGATTCCACGGTCAACCGGCTTGGCTTCCAGTTTCTGTTAGGCAGCCTGTCCGGTGGCGCGTTCGGGGCGACGAGCTTTTCCAATTCGGCGCCGAACCTGCTCACCATCGCGGGTGCGATCGGCGCGCGCCAACTCGACACGACGACGACTGTGATCAACGGCAGCACCGTGACGACGAGCAACAACAGCACGATCAGCGATTCGCTGGCGCAGAGCGCTGTCAATTCGATCCTCGGCGCGGGCGGCGGCATCTTCGGCGCGGGCGGCAAGAGCGGCGATACGATCTTCGGCGGCATCATCAACGCGGTGAAGAGCGATACGACGTCGAACCTGCTTCAGGTGCCGCACATCACCACGCTCGACAATCAAGTCGCGCGCATCCTGGTCGGGCAGGAAATCCCGATCACGACGGGGCAGGCGCTCAGTCAGAATTTCGACAATGCGTTCCGGACGGTCCAGCGCGAGAATGTCGGCATTCAGTTGGAGGTGCGGCCGCAGATCAATTCGTCGGGAACGATCAAGCTGTTCCTGCATCAGCAGGTCAGCTCGATCGCCGGGCCGGTGTCGAACGACAACAGCGACCTGATCCTCAACAAGCGCGAGGTCGAGACGACGTTGACGGTCGATAACGGCCAGATCGCGGTGATCGGCGGTTTGCTCGACGACAACGAGCGGCGGACGCTGGAGAAAATCCCATTCCTCGGCGATCTGCCGGGGATCGGCGCGCTATTCCGATCGCGGGCGAAGCAGCGCGACAAGACCAATCTGATGATCTTCATCCGCCCGACGATCCTGCGTACGCCCGAAGACACGCGGCGCGTGACCGAGCAGCGTTATGGCTATCTGCGGTTGCAACAGGGCATTCAG
>CBDCNF010000014.1:0-96679 GCA_965219285.1 Sphingomonas sp. | reverse complement strand
CGCCCATCGCATGTCGCAGCGCCGGATCGGTCACGATCCGCGTGATGGCGTCGGCATAGGCGCCCACCTCACGCGGCGGGACCAGGAATCCGGTCTCGCCGTCGTCGACCAGATCGACCGCGCCGGTCGCGCGTGCCGCGACCACCGGGACGCCCGCCGCCATCGCCTCCAGCGTCACGTTGCCGAAAGTCTCGGTGACGCTGGGGTTGAAGAACACGTCCATCGACGCGACCGCGCGGCCGAGATCGTCGCCCGACTGGAACCCCGCGAAGATCGCCTCGGGCACCTGCTCCGCAAACCAGTCGCGGGTCGGACCTTCGCCGACGACGAGAACCTTGTGCACGACGCCGCGCCGACGCAATTCGGTCACAACTTCGGCAAAGATGCCGAGCCCCTTTTCCTTCACCAGCCGCCCGAGGAAGCCGACCGCCATGTCGCCATCGCCGATGCCGAGTGATCGCCGCCAGCACGGGTCGCGATGGGCAGGCGAGAAACGATCGTGGTCGATGCCGCGCGACCAGATATCGATCGGGGTCGTCACGCCCCACTCGCGCAGAATCGTCGCCATGCTGTCGCCGGGAACGACGACCTGATCGCAACGGTTGTAGAATCGCGTCAGCAGATATTCGAAGACGGGTTCGAGGAACGCCATCTTGTAATAACGCGGATAGGTCTCGAACCGGGTGTGGAGCGACGCCACCGTCGGGATCCCGCGACCGCGCGCCCAACTGAGCGCGCGATGCCCGAGCAGTTCGGGCGCCGAGACATGCACCAGATTCGGCGCGAACGCGTCGAGATCGCGGCGCACCTTGAAGGTCAGCCCGCGCGCCATGCGATATTCGTCGCGACCTAACGGCAGCGGGATCGCGGGGACATTGACGAGATCGCCGGTCGCGGCAAAAGCCGGGTCGTCGGTGGTCGGCGAATAAACGCGGACGTTCACCCCGCGTGACAGCAGATGCCCGACAAGCAGGTTCAACGCCTGGTTCGCGCCGTCGCGAACGTAATTATAGTTGCCGCTGAACAGCGCAACGCGAAGCTCGGACGGCTGCATAGTGGAGCGCGCGATAGCGGGGCGCGCGCGGCAAAACCAGACTTACGGATTCTGCGGCGTCGCCTCGCCCTTGCGCCGCACCCGGCGGATGCGCGGTTCGCGCGTCAACTTGGCCTCGCTGCGGATCGCCTCGCGCAGTTCGTCGCGCTTCTCGTGGATCGACGCGATCACCGGCCCCATCGCGACGCCGAGATCGACCAGCACCGCCTCCGACAGTTGCAGCGAGCTTTCCAGCGTCTCGGGCACCGCATCGGTCACCCCCGCCTTGTAGAGTTCGGCGGCATGGCGCGGATCGCGCGCACGCGCGATGATCGTGAGATCGGGCGCCAGCGCGCGGATCTTGCGCGCCAGCCGGACGGTCAGCACGGGCTCGTCCATGGTCAGGATCAGCGCGCTGGCGTTGGCGAGATCGAGCCGCTCGACCAGTTCGCCACGCGACACATCGCCGAACATCACCGGATACCCCGCCGTCTGGGCCGCCTTGACCGCATCGATATCGGCCTCGACCGCGAGATAGGGTTTGGCGTGCACCGCGAGCATGTCCGCCACCATCCGTCCGACCCGCCCGAACCCGAAGATGACCGCGCGCTGTCCTTCGGTCGATATCGCCGCGCCATCCGGTTCGCCCGGCGTCTCGATCTGGCGCGACGCGGCGCGGCCGAGCTTCGCGAGCAGCGGCGTGATCGTCAGGCCGATCGCGGTGACGGTCTGCCAGAAGGCGGCGGTGGTCGGCAGGATCAATTGCGCCTGCGCCGCGGTCCCGAGCACGATCAGCGTCGTTTCGGATGGACTGCCCATCAACAGCCCCGTCTCCGCCGCCACCGCGCGGCGCGAATTGGCGACGCGGAGCAGCAGGAACGTAACGACCGTCTTGACCGCGATTACCCCGACCACCGCCGCCAGCAGCGACGGCCAGCTTTCGAGGATCGACTTCAGATCGACGCTCATCCCGACGGTGATCAGGAACACGCCGAGCGCGAGGCCGCGGAACGGCGCGGTCATCACCTCGACCTCGCTGTGATATTCGGTCTCCGCGATCAGCAGCCCGGCGAGCAGCGCGCCGACGATCGGCGACAGCCCCGCCGCGGTCGTCGCGACACTCGCGACGATCACCACCAGCAGCGAGGCGGCGAGGAACAGCTCCGGGCTCTTGGTCCGCGCCGCCTGCGCGAACAATCGCGGCAGCACGAACCGGCCCGCAACGTACATCCCGACGACGGTCAGGCCGCCGGTTAGCGCGACCCCGGCGATGCCCTCCCAGCCCGCACTCGCGGTCGGCGCAAGCGCGCCGAGCGCGAAGATGATCGGGACGAGCGCGAGGTCCTCGAACAGCAACATCGCGAACGCCGCGCGCCCGACCGCGCTCGTCGTACCGACCAACGGTAGCACCAATGCGGTCGAGGACAGCGCGAGCGCGAGCCCCAAGCCGATCGCGCCCGGCCAGGGCTGGCCGATGAAATGGATCGCGACCCCGATGATGATGCCCGAACCGAGCAATTCGGCGGCGCCGGTGCCGAACACGAGTTGGCGCATCGTCCACAAGCGGCGGAACGACAGTTCCAGCCCGATCGAGAACAACAGCAGGATGATCCCGAATTCGGCGAACGGCTCGATCGAATGCGGATCGGAGATCGTGATGTAATAGAGCCACGGAAACCGCGCGACGAGCGTACCGAGCCCGAACGGCCCGACCAGCATCCCGACGAGAATGAACCCGATCACCGGGCTGACGCGGAACCGGGCAAACGCCGGAATGACGATTCCCGCCGCGCCGAGAATGACCAACGCATCACTGAAACTATGATTTTCGAGACCGGTCGCCATGCGTTGCATCTATAGGCGGATCGGCCCGTGTCGAACCCTTTCCCGCGTTCGAGGTCGTGAAGAAGATTTGGCTCGCACGAAGACACGAAGGCACGAAGAAGATGCGATAGGGCGATCGCTCGCCCGCAGCGCAAATTATGTGGCGCTTATAGCGCGGGTTATCGCTTCCCCGGCGAAGGCCGGGGCCCAGTGAGAAGACGGTGGGATAGATCCGCCGCGCATCATTACCGCCACCTTCACAACTGGACCTCGGCCTCCGCCGGGGAAGCGGGCGTAACCCAATGACGCGAAGCTCCAATTATTTCTTTCGTTCTTAGTGCCTTCGTGTCTTCGTGCGAGTCAAGCTTTCTTCCTATTCCGACCCCCCCGCCAGCTGGTCTCGCGGTCGTCACACTTCGCGCTATATGCAGGCGCACGATGCAGCCCGATCTCGTAATCGTCGGCGGTGGCCTGCCGGGATGATGGCCGGACTGCTGTTCGCGCGCGCCGGCGTGCGGACGGTCGTGCTGGAAAAGCACGGCGATTTTCTTCGCGATTTCCGCGGCGACACGGTCCATCCCTCGACGCTCGATCTGTTCGACGAACTCGGTCTGCTCGATGCTCTGCTGAAGGTGCCGCACGACACGATCGAGGATGTCGGCGCAGTGATCGGCGGGAAAGCATACCGGATCGGCGATTTCACGCACCTGCCGGGGCGCGGCAAGTTCATCGCGTTGATGCCGCAATGGCATTTCCTCGATTTCGTCGCCGGGGTGGCGGGGAAACTCCCCGCGTTCGACCTTCGTATGGAAACCGAAGGCGTCGGGTTGATCGAAGAAGACGGCCGAATCGCGGGCGTCCGCACCGCCGCGGGCGACGCGATCCGCGCGGGACTTACGATCCTCGCCGACGGTCGCGGATCGACGCTGCGCGGCGAGGCGGCGCTGCCGCTCCACGATCTCGGCGCGCCGATCGACGTCTTCTGGTTCCGCGTGCCGAAACAGCCGACACCGAAAAATCAGACGCAAGGCTATCTCGCGAACGGCGAGATGATCGTGACGATCGATCGCGGCGATTATTTCCAATGCGCGCGGGTGATCGAAAAGGGTAGCGCGGATGCGGTGCGTTCAAGTGGGATCGATACATTCCGGCAGGCGGTCGCGACAGCGGCACCGATCCTGGCAAATGGCGTCGTCGCGGTCGGCGAATGGGACGATGTAAAGCTGCTAACCGTCTCGCTCGACCGCCTGACCCGCTGGCACCGCCCCGGCCTGCTCGCGATCGGCGATGCGGCGCACGCGATGTCGCCGGTCGGCGGCGTCGGGATCAACCTCGCGATTCAGGATGCGGTGGCGGCCGCGAACATTCTCGCGGGCGCGATGGCGCGAGGCGATGACGTCGACCCGCTGCTCGCGAAGGTGCAGGCGCGGCGGATGTTCCCGGTAAAACTGGTCCAGGCGATGCAGCGGATGGCTCATCGCAACGTCATCGGCGCCACGCTCGATGGACGGATCGAACGCGCGCCGTGGCCGGTGCGGTTACTCAACGCGACGCCACTGCTCCAGCGCATTCCGGCAAGAATATTGGGTTTGGGCGTCCGGCGGGAACATATTCGGTCGCCGCAGGCCGAAAGCGTCGCACTCTAACGGCGCCGCACGTCGAGCGTTTTGTGGAGAAATGCCACCACCTTCGGCCACGCATCCTCTCTCGCTCCGGCGTTTCCGTCGACCGTCCCGCCAAGCTGCGCCAGCCCGGCCCGCGCCGGATTGTCCTTCGCCACAGGGACACCGAACACCGCATGCCCCGCATCCCGGTAAGCAAGCAACGTCACGTCGGGATCATGAGCGGACAGGTCGCGCGCCATCGGGCATGACGGCCAAAGCGCGTCGGCTTCGCCGCAAACCAGCATTATAGGCGCCTTGGCCCGTTCGATCGGGATTCGCGTGTCGGGATGCTGCGGCAACGCCTTCAAGCCATTGGAATAGACATCGACCAGACCACCGCCGGAGAAAGCGCCGTAAGGTAGCGCGGGTAGCGGCTTGCCGTGCTCGCTCCACGTCGAACGCGTTTCGATGCCTTTCCAATTTATGCCGGGCCAAACGACGTTGGATGGCATCCCCGCCACCGTCGCGCGAAGCTCTGGATGCCGCGTCGCGATCAGCAGCGCCGCCTCCGCGCCCTTCGATCCGCCCACCACGGCGAGGCTATGGCGATCGATGTGCGGTTGACGCGTGATCCACGCGAGCGCGCGATCGAAGGTTTCGAGCGGGATCAACGCCAATGCCTGTGGCTGGCCGGGCGCGCGATAATAAGACAGGTGAAGGACCGAGAAGCCTTCCGCGTGAAGCGCGCGCGCGATCCGCGTGGTACCGGCGCCCAACGCGCCTTCCGATCCGCCGAGCAGCAGGATCAACGCCGCGGGCTTGTCGCCGCGCGCCGCATACCAATTGCCGATCACGCCATCGGTATCGATACGGACGCCGTCCGGCGCGGGATCGGTCATCTCGACGGGCGGCGCGGAAAAGGCCGCAGGAGCCTGTGCCGACGCGATCGTCGGAACGAGGCACAAGGCCAACCCGGCGACTATCCCGGTCAGCGCGGGCCGCCGCCCCGCCATTATGCCCATGTCGCCATCTTCGTTTCCAGATTCGCGCGAACCGATTCGAAAAACTGCTCGGTCGTCGACCAGCGCTGTTCGGGACCGATCAGGATCGCGAGGTCCTTGGTCATGTCGCCGTTCTCGACCGTTTCGATGCAAACGCGTTCCAGCGTCTCGGCGAACTTCGTCACATCGGGGGTGTCGTCGAACTTGCCACGGTACTTCAGCCCGCCGGTCCACGCGAAGATCGACGCGATCGGGTTGGTGCTCGTCGCCTTACCCTGCTGGTGCTGGCGATAGTGGCGCGTCACGGTGCCGTGCGCCGCCTCCGCTTCGATCGTCTTGCCGTCGGGGGTCATCAGCACCGACGTCATCAGGCCAAGAGAACCGAAACCCTGCGCGACCTGATCCGACTGCACGTCGCCGTCGTAATTCTTGCAGGCCCAGACGAACTCGCCGCTCCACTTGAGCGCGCTCGCGACCATGTCATCGATCAGGCGGTGTTCGTAGACGATGCCCGCTTCCTTGAACTTGTCCTTGAATTCGGCCTCGAAAATCTCCGCGAATAGATCTTTGAAGCGGCCGTCATAGGCCTTGAGGATGGTGTTCTTGGTGCTGAGGTACAGCGGCCAGTTACGCCCCAGGCTGTAGTTCATGCTGGCGCGCGCGAAATCGCGGATCGACTGGTCGAGATTGTACATCCCCATCGCGACGCCGCCCGCAGGGAAATCGAACACCTCGCGTTCGATGACCTGGCCGTCCTCGCCTTCCCATTTCATCATCAATTTGCCCTTGCCGGGCACGACGAAGTCGGTCGCCCTGTACTGATCGCCGAAAGCATGGCGCCCGACGACGATCGGGTGCGTCCAGCCGGGAATCAGCCGCGGCACGTTGCGGATGACGATCGGCTCGCGAAAGATCACGCCGCCCAAAATGTTTCGGATCGTTCCGTTGGGCGATCGCCACATGCTCTTCAGCCCGAATTCCTCGACGCGCGCCTCGTCGGGGGTGATCGTCGCGCATTTCACCGCGACACCGTATTTCTTGGTCGCCTCCGCGGCATCGACGGTGATCTTGTCGTCGGTCTCGTCGCGCTTCTCGATGCCGAGATCGTAATAATCGAGATCGATATCGAGATACGGCTTGATCAGGCGCTCGCGGATCCATTCCCAGATGATCCGCGTCATTTCGTCGCCGTCGATCTCCACGACGGGCGTCTTCACCTTGATCTTGGCCATGCTCGATTGTCCTTGGGTTTGGGGATTTGGGGATTTGGGAAACGGTGGGTTTGGCCGGGTCGATAGGGGGAAGGGGGCATACGATCAACCGTCGGAGGCGACGTGCGTTGTATCGGCGATACACCCCCGCTAGATGAGCCCGCATGACATCGCTCGACAAATATCCCGGCAACCCCGATCACCCGGTTACCACCACGACGGTCAAATGGCGTTTCCCGTCGGTCCATCCCGAGGGCCGCAAATACGTCCTGATCGCGGGTGCCATCGCGCTGGTCTCGCTGCCGATCTGGCAGGTGCTGTTCTGGCCTTTGATCGGCCTGACGATCTGGGTCGCGGCGTTCTTCCGCGATCCGGTGCGCACGACGCCGCTCGGCGCCGATTTGATCGTCGCGCCCGCCGACGGGCTGGTGACGATGATCCAGCGCGTGCCCGTGCCGCGCGAGTTGATCGGCGATCTCGGTGCCGAACCGATGGTCCGCGTGTCGATGTTCATGTCGGTGTTCGACGTCCACATCAATCGTACGCCGATCGCGGGGACGATCCGCCAGGTCGTCTATATTTCGGGAAAGTTCCTCAACGCCGATCTCGACAAGGCGTCGGAAGAGAACGAGCGCCAGCATTTCGTCGTCGAGGGACATGACAGCCGCCGCATCGGCTTCACCCAGATCGCGGGGCTGGTGGCGCGGCGGATCGTCGGTTTCGCCAAGGTCGGCGACATGGTCGCGGCGGGGCAGCGCGTCGGCCTGATCCGCTTCGGCAGCCGCGTCGATGTCTATCTCCCCGACGATTGCGTGCCCCAAGTCGCGCTCGGCCAGCGCACGATTGCGGGGGAGACGGTGATCGCGCGCTTCGGCGGTGCAGCAGTAACCGCGGTGTCGCAGTGATCCCAGAGCGACCGCCGGGACGGATCCGCCGCGGTCTGCCGCTCCGCGCGGTCGCGCCCAACGCGGTGACCGCGCTTGCGTTATGTTCGGGATTGAGCGGCATCCGCTTCGCGATCTCGGGCAATTGGGAACTGGCGGTCTCGCTCGTGCTCGTCGCGGGCGTCCTCGACGGGCTCGACGGACGCGTCGCGCGGATGCTCCATGGCGAAAGCCGGTTTGGTGCCGAACTCGATTCGCTCGCTGATGCGATCTCGTTCGGGGTCTCGCCAGCGCTGATTCTCTATCTCTGGTCGCTGAGCGCGCTGCCGCGCTTTGGCTGGATCGCGGCGCTGATGCTCGCGGTGTTTTGCGCGCTGCGGCTGGCGCGGTTCAACGCCGCGATCGATGCCGACGAGCAACCGCACAAATCGGCGGGCTTCCTCACCGGCGTCCCCGCGCCCGCCGCTGCCGGGCTCGCGCTCCTGCCGATGTTCCTGTGGTTCTGGACGGGCGAACCGCTCCTCCAGTCGCCGTATATTGTCGCGCCATGGACTGCCTTGGTCGCCATGCTGATGGTATCGAGTATCGCGACTTGGTCGTGGACGTCGCTCAAACTCCGCCGCAATATCCGCTTTGAAGCTCTGGCACTTGTCGTTGTGATTGCCGCCGCCGCTATCTCCGCGCCGTGGCAGACCGCGTCGGCGCTGTGCCTCGCCTATCTGATCGCAATGCCGTTCAGCATCGTGAGTTATGCGCGGATCAGGCGGCTGCGCGCCACACCGGGGACGGTGCCTGCGAATTCGCCGCCCAGCGCCTGACCGCGATCCGGCGCTCGGCGATGACCAGGTCCGACAGCGGCGCAAACGCCGCCTGCGGGCGACCGGCCAAAGCATCGGCGATACGGTCGAGCCGAGGCAATATCGTCGCCGCAATCGCATAGGACGCGATGCCGAACGCGCCTGCGAAGATCAGAATTCCAAGAACGATCATTTGTTCGCCTCCATGAAAAATGCGAACCACACGGCCCGTTAACCATTAAATCCCGTCCGCGTTCCGGCAGAATGGCAGCGGTCCTGACCATTCCATCCAGGAAAATCAGTCAATTCGCCGCAAAATACGACGAGTTCTGCTTTCGTTCCGACGTTAAGTTCCACTTATGTTCTCTTGCGTCAACCCTTGCGCGAAAAAAAAGTCTCGGCTATGCGCCGCGCCTCAACTCCACATGGGAAGCATCATAGCCCGGTGCGCCGGCCATTTTGGCCATGCGTCACTCGCTTCCCAGAGGCTCAACCGGAAGGAACCATCCTATGGCGGCACCTGTCGTCACCATGCAGCAGCTCATCGAGACTGGTGCGCATTTCGGACACCAGACGCATCGCTGGAACCCGAAAATGAAGCCGTATCTGTTCGGCGATCGCAACGGCGTCCACATCATCGATCTTTCGCAGACCGTGCCGCTGTTCGCGCGCGCGCTGGAATTCGTTGCGTCGGCCACCGCGTCGGGCGGCAAGGTGCTGTTCGTCGGCACCAAGCGCCAGGCGCAGGAGCCGATCGCGGACGCCGCGCGCCGTTCGGGCCAGCATTTCGTCAACCACCGCTGGCTGGGCGGCATGCTCACCAACTGGAAGACGATCAGCAATTCGATCCGCCGCCTCAAGACGCTCGAGGAGCAGCTTTCGGGCGACACCCAGGGCCTTACCAAAAAGGAAGTCCTCCAGCTCACCCGTGAGAAGGACAAGCTCGAAATGTCGCTCGGTGGTATCCGCGATATGGGCGGTGTTCCCGACGTGATGTTCGTGATCGACGCGAACAAGGAAGAACTCGCGATCAAGGAAGCCAACACGCTCGGCATCCCCGTCGTCGCGGTCCTCGATTCGAACGTCTCGCCAGACGGCATCGCGTTCCCGGTTCCAGCGAACGACGACGCGGCGCGCGCGATCCGTCTGTATTGCGAAGCGATCGCCATCGCCGCAACGCGTGGCGGGCAGGAGCAACAGGCTCGCCGCGGCGTCGATATCGGCGCGATGGCCGAGCCGCCGAAGGAAGAAGCGCTGGCCGAGCCGGTCGTCGAACCGGCAGCGGCTGCCGAGGAAACCCCGGCCGTCGTCGAGGCGAGCGAGTTCACCTCGAAAGCAGAGGCCGCAGCGGAGACTCCTGCGCCGGCAGCGGAAGCGGCCGAAGCCCCTGCGGAGGCCCCCGCGCCGAAAACCGAAGTCGCAGAAGCGGCCGCGGAAACCGAGCGCCAGCAGGACGCTTGAAACTCAGGTTTCGGCAAGCCCAATTCACCGTTCGTGCTGAGCTTGTCGAAGCACTGTCTTTCTTCTGCAACATGCGTGGAAGAAGGACGGCACTTCGACAGGCTCAGTGCGAGCGGTTTTGATTTGACGGGTTCGAGCCCCACCTAGCGGGCTCATCAGAAGGATAGGTAAGATGGCCGATATCACGGCAGCGATGGTCAAGGACCTGCGCGAAAAGAGCGGCGCGGGCATGATGGATTGCAAGAAGGCGCTGAGCGAGACCGCGGGCGATATGGACGCGGCGATGGACTGGCTGCGCACCAAGGGCCTCGCCGCCGCCGCCAAGAAATCGAGCCGCACCGCGGCCGAGGGGCTCGTCGGCGTCGCGGTCAGCGGCACGAAGGGCGCCGCGGTCGAGGTCAATTCGGAAACCGATTTCGTCGCGAAGAACGATCAGTTTCAACAGTTCGTCCGCGAGGTCACGCAGATCGAACTCGCATCGGGATCGGATATCGATGCGCTCAAGTCGGAAAAAATGCCGTCGGGCACCAGCGTCGAGGAGGTGTTGACCAACAACATTGCGACGATCGGCGAGAATCAGTCGCTGCGCCGTGCGAAACGGCTCGAAGTGTCAAAGGGCGCGGTCGTGCCCTACGTCCACAACGCCGCGGCGCCGGGGCTCGGCAAGATCGGTGTTCTCGTCGCGCTCGAATCAGATGCGACGGACGACGTACTTCAGCAACTCGGCAAGAATTTGGCGATGCACATCGCCGCGGCGTTCCCGCTTGCGCTGAACGAATCCGATCTCGACCCCGAAGTGATCGAGCGCGAGCGCGCGATCGCGACCGAAAAGGCCGCCGAATCGGGCAAGCCCGCCGACATCGTCGCCAAGATGGTCGACGGCGCGATCGCCAAGTACCGCAAGGAACACGCCCTGGTCAGCCAGCTGTTCGTGATGGACGGCAAGACCAAGATCTCCGACGTCGTCGCCAAGGCGGCGAAGGACGCAGGCGTGTCGATCGTGCTGAAGGATTACGTCCGGTTCCAGCTCGGCGAGGGGATCGAGAAGGAAGCGTCTGATTTTGCAGCGGAAGTCGCGGCGGCGTCTGGCGTCCCACAGAGCAAGCAGCCTGAGCCGACCGCGTAATGCCAATCCTCCCCGTTCACGGGGAGGGGGACCAGCCGCAGGCTGGTGGAGGGGGGCTATCCGCGAGCGACGTGGCTTGTGGATACCCCCCTCCGTCAGCGCCACGCGCTGCCACCTCCCCGTAAACGGGGAGGATTGACCGCGAAGGTTGCCCGCGCCCCGCACCCCGCCTAGTGTCCGCG
This sequence comes from Sphingomonas sp., assembly GCA_965219285.1. GTDB lineage: Bacteria > Pseudomonadota > Alphaproteobacteria > Sphingomonadales > Sphingomonadaceae > Sphingomonas. The sequence continues at coordinate 85,556 of CBDCNF010000014.1, read as the reverse complement.
CCGCCCCAAGCCAGCATCCGAGACGCATGACCCCCCGACGCTACAAACGCATCCTCCTCAAACTGTCGGGCGAAGTCCTGATGGGTGAGGGCGGCCTGTCGATCGACCCCGCGGTCACCGCGCGCGTCGCGAGCGAAATCGCCGACGTTCAGGCGCAGGGCCACGAACTCTGCGTCGTCGTTGGCGGCGGCAACATCTTCCGGGGGCTCGCCGCGGCGGCGAAGGGCTTCGAGCGCGCGACCGCCGATTATATGGGGATGCTCGCGACGGTGATGAACGCGCTCGCGGTGCAGAACGCGCTCGAACAGATCGACATCGACACCCGCGTCCAGTCCGCGCTCTCGATGGACGCGGTGTGCGAGCCGTTCATCCGCCGCCGCGCCGAACGCCATCTCGAAAAAGGCCGCGTGGTGATCTTCGCCGCGGGTGTCGGCAGCCCATATTTCACCACCGACAGCGGCGCCGCGCTGCGTGCCGCCGAAATGAAATGCGACGCCTTGTTCAAGGGCACGTCGGTCGACGGCGTTTACGACGCCGATCCCAAGAAGGTCGCGACCGCGAAACGCTTCGAGACGATTTCCTACGACCGCGTCCTGTCCGCCAACCTGAAGGTGATGGACGCCAGCGCGATCGCGCTGTGCCGCGACAACGACATTCCGATCGTCGTCTTCAACATCCGCGAGCACGGCAATTTCGCCGCGGTGCTGCGTGGCGAGGGCGTATCGACGGTCGTCCAGAACGAAACGGAGATGATGCATGCCGGCGTATGACAAGAGCGATCTCGAGCGACGGATGTCCGGCGCGGTGGACGCGTTGAAGCACGATCTCGGTGGCTTGCGCACGGGTCGCGCATCGACGACACTGCTCGATCCGGTGAATGTCGAGGTCTATGGCGCGACGATGCCGCTCAACCAAGTCGCGACGGTATCGGTGCCTGAACCGCGGATGATCTCGGTCCAGGTATGGGACAAGGGCAATGTCGGCCCGGTCGAGAAGGCGATCCGCTCCGCTGGGCTTGGTTTAAATCCGATCAACGATGGCAACACGCTGCGCCTGCCGATCCCCGATCTGACCGAGGAACGCCGCAAGGAACTCGCCAAGCTGGCCGGATCCTATGCGGAAAAGGCCAAGATCGCGGTCCGCAACGTCCGCCGCGACGGCATGGACAGTCTGAAGACCGATGAGAAGAAGGGCGACCTGTCCGAGGACGAACGCAAGCGCCACGAGACCGAGGTCCAGAAGATGACCGACGCGACGACCGCCGAAATCGATACGGTGGCGGCGACGAAGGAAAAGGAAATCATGGGCCAGTGAAGCCCGCGCGGATGCCCGAAGCTACGCCGGCGATGTCGGCGCTCCCCCGCCATGTCGCGATCATCATGGACGGCAACGGCCGCTGGGCGAAGAAGCGCTTTCTCCCCCGCGTCGCCGGGCACAAGGCCGGCGTCGAGGCGGTGCGTGGCGTCACCCGCGAGGCCCGCGCGCTCGGCATCGAGGCGCTGACCCTATACGCTTTTTCCTCGGAAAACTGGCGCCGCCCCGAAGAGGAAGTGAGCGACCTGATGGGCCTGCTCCGCCTGTTCATCCGCTCCGATCTCGACGAACTCGTCCGCGAAAACGTCCGGCTGCGCGTAATCGGCGATTATCACCGCTTTCCCGAAGACGTGGTCGCATTGGTCGACGACGCCGTCGGGCGAACCGCGGCGAACACCGGCCCGATCCTCGCGATCGCGCTCAATTACGGCGCCCAGGCCGAACTCGTCGCCGTGGCGCGGCACCTCGCCGAACAGGCCCGCGACGGCGCGCTCGATCCGTCCGAGATCGGCGTGGAGACGATCGAACATGCGCTGGAGACGAGCGACCTGCCGACGCTCGATCTCCTGATCCGCACTTCGGGCGAACATCGCCTGTCGAACTTCCTGCTGTGGCAGGCGGCGTACGCCGAACTGCTCTTCGTGGAGACATTGTGGCCCGATTTCGGGGCCGCGGACCTGCGCGGAGCTGTTGCGGTGTTCGGCCAGCGCCAGCGCCGGTTCGGCGGATTGTGACCGCCGCGCGGGCGCCGGATCGCCCTAAGTCCGATCTGATCGTCCGGGTCGCCTCCGGTATCGCGATGATCGCGGTGGCGCTTGCCGCGCTCATCGCCGGCGGCATCGTCTTCTGGCTGCTGACCATCGTCGTCGCGCTCTTCATGATGGGCGAATGGTGCGATCTCCACCGCATACCGCCGCGGACCAAAAGGATCGCGCAATATACCCTGTCGGTGCCGCTCGCGCTCATGGCGCCCGCGTCGCTGATCGTCCAGATCCACGAATTCTTCACCATCGGCGTTCTTGCCGGCGCGGCATTCTTCATCGTCATCGTCACGCGCAAGCCGCAACTCGGCCTCGGCATAATCTATTGCGGCCTGCCGGTGCTGGCGCTGATGCTGATCCGGCGTCAGCACGAAGGGATCGTCTTCACGCTTTGGGCGCTGGCCCTCGTCTGGGCGTGCGACATCGGCGCGTATTTCGCGGGCCGCACGATCGGCGGGCCGAAGCTCGCGCCCGCGATCAGCCCGAACAAGACCTGGGCGGGGCTCGTCGGCGGCGTCGTCGCGGCGAGCGCTTTCGCCGGGTTCATGCACCTGCAATACGGCCTCCCGCTCCGCATGACGCTGGCGACGCCGGTGTTGGCCGTCCTCGCACAGGCGGGCGATTTCTACGAAAGCTGGCTCAAGCGGAGGGCAGGGGTGAAGGACAGCGGCACGATCCTCCCCGGCCACGGCGGGATCATGGACCGGCTCGACGGTCTCGTGCCCGTAGCTCCGGTGGCGGCGTTGCTCGTCGTCCTGCCGCATTTCTATGGGCTGGTGGGCGCATGAAGACCGTCACCATCCTTGGTGCGACCGGATCGGTCGGTACCTCGACGCTCGACCTGATCGAGCGCGAGCCCGAGAATTACCGCATCCTCGCGCTGACCGCGAATTGCGATGTGGCGAAGCTGGCGGCGGCGGCAATCCGCACGAAGGCGGAACTGGCGGTCGTTGCCGACGAGCGTTGCCTTCCAGACCTGCGCGAAGCCTTGCGCGACACCAACATCGGCGTCGCCGGCGGCGCGGACGCGGTGGCGCAAACCGCCGCGCTGGGCGCAGACTGGACGATGGGCGCGATCGTTGGCTGTGCCGGATTGAAGCCGGTTCTCGCGGCGATCGAGCAAGGCCGCACGGTCGTCCTCGCCAACAAGGAACCGCTCGTCACCGCCGGCGACGTCATCCTCGCCGCCGCAAAACGATCGGGCGCGACGCTGCTACCTGCCGATTCCGAGCACAACGCGATCTTCCAATGCCTCGACACCGCCCGCGCCGAGCGCGTCCGTCGCATTATCCTGACGTGCAGCGGCGGGCCGTTCCGCGACTGGTCGCTCGACGACATGCTCGGCGTCACCCCGGCGCAAGCGGTCGCGCACCCCAATTGGTCGATGGGCGCGAAAATCTCGGTCGATTCGGCGACGCTGATGAACAAGGGCCTCGAACTGATCGAGGCGGCACGGCTGTTCCCGGTCCCCGCCGACCGGATCGAGATCGTCCTCCACCGCCAGTCGGTGATCCACTCGATGGTCGATTACGTCGACGGATCGATGCTCGCACAACTCGGCCCATCGGACATGCGCGTGCCGATCGCGCATACGCTCGCCTGGCCCGACCGGATGGCGACGCCGATGGAACCGCTCGATCTCGTGGGCGTGGGCCGGCTCGATTTCGAAGCGCCCGATCCGGTGCGTTTCCCCGCGCTCCGCCTCGCCCGTGCGGCGCTGCAAGCAGGCGGCGCCCGGCCCGCAATCCTCAACGCCGCGAACGAGGTGGCGGTGGCGGCATTCCTCGCCGGGCACATCGGCTTCCTCGAAATTGCCGCAATCGTCGAGGATACGCTGGATCGTTACGATCCTGCCGCGCCCGAGACCCTCGACGCGGTTCTGGACGTGGATACCGAGGCGAGAGTATTGGCCTCGAAGCGAGTAGAGGACCGCGTCGCTTGATCCAGACCCCGGGCTTTTTGTTGACCATCCTCGCCTTTGCGCTGGTGATCGGCCCGCTCGTGTTCATCCACGAGATGGGCCATTATCTCGCGGGCCGGTGGTTCAGGATCAAGTCCGACGCCTTCTCGATCGGCTTCGGTCGCGAGATCGCGGGCTGGACCGACAAGCGCGGCACGCGCTGGAAGGTCGGATGGCTCCCGCTCGGCGGCTACGTCAAATTCGCGGGCGACATGAACGCGGCGGGCCAGCCCTCGGCCGAATGGCTGTCGCTCCCCGCCGCCGAACGCCAGGCGACCTTCCAGGCGAAACCGGTCTGGCAACGCGCGATCGTCGTCGCGGCGGGGCCGGTCGTCAATTTCCTGGCCGCGCTTTTGATTCTCGCAGGTTTCGCGCTGGCCTATGGCGACAGCCGGACTCCCGCGGTCGTGGGCCAGACGTTGCCGAACACCGCCGCCGCGCAAGCGGGCATCCAGCCGGGCGACCGCGTGACCGCGATCGGCGGCCGATCGGTCGAGACCTTCGACGACATGGTCCGCTACGTGAAGATCCGTGCCGGCCAGTCGGTCCGCATCGACTTCCGCCGCGGCACCGAAACCCGCTCCGCCGACGCGAAGATCGGTACGGTCGAGCAACGCGACCGTTTCGGCAACGTCTACAAGGTTGGCCTGCTCGGCATCGCCCCGACCGCTCCGGTCATCGTTCCGGTCGGCCTGTTGGAAGCACCGGTCGTCGCGGTCCGACGGACCGGCGATATCCTGTCGATGATGGTCGAGACGATCGGCCAGATCGTCACCGGTCGCCGCTCGATGAAGGAACTCGGCGGCCCGCTCAGCATCGCCAAGGTATCGGGCGAGCAGATGACCCTCGGCATCGACAACTTCGTCTTCCTGATCGCGCTCGTTTCGATCAATCTGGGGTTCATCAATCTGCTGCCAGTGCCGATGCTCGATGGCGGCCATTTGCTCTTCTATGCGATCGAGGCGGTGCGCCGTCGGCCGGTCGGCGCGCAGGCGCAGGAATGGGCGTATCGCGGCGGGCTCGCGGCGATCCTGGCGCTGATGCTGGTGGTGACCTTCAACGATCTCGGCAACTTCGGCTTGTGGCACAGTCTCGCCGGCCTGATCGGGCCGGGTTGATCGGGTGACGGCGATGGGGCAGGGCGACGGCGCAGGATTTCCTGCAAATATTCCGGGATGGTTTTGGTGACGGTTTTGACGGCAAATACTCTGGGCGCTCGCGCCACCGCCGCGCTGCTCGGGGCGACGATGCTCGCCGGCGTACCGGTCGCTGCGACCGCACAGGACGCGCCAGTGCCTGCGCCATCGCCAGAACCGACCTCGACGCCGGCTGCGGCGCCGACGCCGCCCGCACAAACCCCTGCGTCGGAGGCGGCGACAACCGCGCCGGCGGCCGCGCTCACCGCGCCGCTGGCGCCGGTCGCCGCACCGGTCACGCGGACGGTCAAGACCCTGCGGGTCGAAGGATCGCAGCGGATCGAGCCGGAAACCGTGCTCAGCTACACCAAGCTGCGCGTCGGCCAGCCATACACCAACGAGACGCTCGATCAGGCGATCAAGGATCTCTTCGCGAGCGACCTTTTCGCCGACGTTCAGGTCGTCGGCGGTGAGACCGGCGACATCGTTCTGCGCGTCCGCGAGAACCCGATCATCAACCGCGTGATCCTGGAAGGGAACAAGCGGCTGAAAGAGGACAAGATCACCAAGGAGATCAAGCTCAAGCCGCGCCAGATCTTCACCCGCACCGCGGTGCGGCAGGACGTCGCGCGGATTATCGAACTCTACCGCCGCCAGGGCCGGTTCGCGGCGTCGGTCGATCCCAAGATGGTCGCGCTCGACCAGAATCGCGTCGATGTCGTGTTCGAGATCAGCGAAGGGCCGAAGTCGAAGGTTCGCCAGATCAACGTCATCGGCAACGAGGTGTTTTCCGACGACAAGCTGCGCGAACAGATGGCGACCAAACAGGCGCGGTTCTTCCGCTTGCTGTCGGGCAATACCTCGTACGATCAGGATCGGCTGGCTTACGATCAGCAGAAGCTGCGGCAATTCTACCTGACCGAAGGCTATGCCGATTTCCGCGTGACCTCCGCGGTCGCCGAACTGACGCCCGACAAGAAGGACTTCATCATCACCTACGTGGTGGAGGAAGGCCCGCGTTATAAGTTCGGCGACGTCAGCGTCGACAGCGACATCCGCGATTTCGACGACAAACGGATGTCGGCGACGCTGCCCATCCACAAGGGCGACTGGTACAACGCCAAGACCGTCGAAGACACCGTCGAGAGTCTGAGCAACACCACCGGCCTGTTCGGCTATGCCTTCACCGAGGTGAATCCGGAATTCAACCGGAACAAAGACGCGCTGACGATGTCGATCAATTTCCACATCGCGCAGTCGCAGCGCACCTATGTCGAACGAATCAACGTCACCGGAAACACGCAGACGCAGGACAAGGTCGTCCGTCGCGAAATCCGCCTTTCGGAAGGCGACGCGTTCAACAGCTTCCAGCTGAAGCGCAGCCAGGATCGCATCAACAGTCTGGGTTATTTCCAGGACAAGTTCGAGATCAAGCAGACTTCGGGTTCGTCGCCCGACCGGATCGTGCTCGACGCGAACGTCGAGGAAAAATCGACCGGCACGCTCCAGCTTTCGGCGGGTTTCTCCAGTCTCGAACGCTTCATCGTCCAGGCCAACATTACTCAGGCGAACTTCCGCGGCAAGGGACAGGAACTGCGGCTCGGCGCAAATTACTCAAGCTATTCCAAATCCTTGGAAGCCGGATTTACCGAACCATATCTGTTCGATCGCAACATTGCGGTCGGCATCGACTTGTTCCGGCGCGACTATAACGCGTTCAATTATATCGGCACCGATCGCAACACGACCTACAGCCAGACGTCGACCGGGTTCCAGATTCGCGCCGGCGTTCCGCTCACCGAATATATCTCTTTGTCCGCGCGCTACGGTCTCACCTATGACGATGTTGGGCTGGACCGGCAATATTTCGTCAACGGTCAGTGCGATATCCTGATCGCGGGCCGTTATCTTTGCGAGGCGCTCGGCAAGCGGCTCACCTCGTCGGTCGGTTATTCGTTGATCTACGACAGCCTCAACAGCCGTTTGCGCCCGACACGCGGGCAACGCCTTTCGTTCAGTCAGGATTTTGCCGGCGTCGGGGGGGACGTCAAATATCTTCGCACCACCGCCAAGGGCGAGAAATACTGGGGCCTCGGCAAAAGTGGTTTCGTGCTCTCGGCGCTTGGCGAGAGCGGCTATATCGTGGGATTGGGGGGCAGCCCCGGACCCGGTATCGATTCGGTGCGCATCACCGATCGCTTCTATCTCGGTGAACCGCAATTCCGCGGCTTCGACATCCGGGGTGTCGGCCCGCGCATCCAGCGGACGTTCTACAGCGACGGTTCGCCCAATCAGATCCTGCGCGACGATAAGGACCAGATCGTCGACGACGCCTTGGGCGGCAAAGCCTATTATCTCGGTCGGCTCGAACTCGAAATCCCGCTCAGCGCCGGCGCGCGCGAGCTTGGCTTGAGGCCGTCGATCTATGTTCAGGCAGGCAGCTTGTTCAGCATCAAGCAACCGCGCGAAACCGTCAGGATTTGCCCGGTCGATGAATCGAGCGCCACGTGCGATGGTTTCCCGACCCTGCGGGACCCTACCGGCAAGACTTATGTCGGATCGCTCTTCCGGCAGCAGTTCGACGGGGCGGGCAATCCGCTTTTCACCTATACGACGACCGATCCGACGACGAACTTGCCCCAGACCATCCCAACGACCTGCGCCGCCGGTATCCCCGACTCGACGGGCGCCTGCATCGGAACGATCGCCAACCCGCAGGCGCAGAGCGAAGTCACACCGTTCATCGAGCGTTTCCTCGGCGATACGCCGCGACCGCGCCTTTCGGTCGGCATCGGCGTCAACTGGAACTCGCCGTTCGGGCCGCTTCGGATCGACGTCGCCAAGGCTTTGCTGTCGCAGCCGGGCGACGATACCAAACTCATTACCTTCAACGTAGGGACACAATTCTGATGAATAAGCATTCTTCCGCGGCACTTGCCGCTTTCCTGGCGACCGTCGCCGTCGGCCCGGCGTTTGCGCAAAACGTCCCGGACGCGAAGATCGCGGTCGTCGATGCGGACCGCCTGTTCGCCGATTGCACCGCCTGCAAGGCCGCGAACACGCAGCTTCAGGCCCAGCAGGCGCGACTCCAGTCAACCGCGCAGTCACTCGGCGCGCCGCTCCAGACCGAGGCGCAGTCGATCCAGACCGCGATCGCCGCCGCGAAGGGCAGTCCCGACGCGGCGCTCCAGACGCGGATTCGGGCGTTCGAAACGAAACAACGCACCGCGCAGCAGCAGATTCAGACGGGAGAACAGACCCTCCAGCGCAATGCCGCCTATGTCCGCCAGCAGATCGGCACGAAGATCGGGCCGATCATCACCCAGATCGCGCAGCAGCGCGGCGCCACACTCGCGATGGACAAGGGCAGCACCCTCTATTCGGCGCCCGCGCTGGAAATCACCGATGCCGTTCTCGCGCAGCTCAACACCCAACTCCCCAGCGTCAATGTGACCGCCCCGGCGGCGGCCGCCCCGCCGGCCGCCGCCAAGCCGACCACGCCGCAAGGCCGGTAACCAACGCCGGTGAGCGATACCGACGATCGCGCCGCCATCGGACCGCTCGATATAGCGAGCGTGATGGCGGCGCTGCCGCACCGTTATCCGATGCTGTTGGTCGATCGGGTCGAGACGCTCGTCCCCGATCGGTCGATCGTCGCGATCAAGGCGGTGACGATCAACGAAGGCTTCTTTCAGGGGCATTTCCCTGGTCGTCCCATCATGCCCGGTGTCCTGATCGTGGAGGCGCTGGCGCAGGCGGCCGGGATTCTTGCGGTCGAAAGCCTGGGTCTGGCCGGTTCCGGCAAGCTCGTCTATTTCATGGCGATCGAGAACGCGAAGTTCAGGAAACCCGTCGAACCCGGTGTCCTGCTCCGCCTCGAGGTTGAATTCGTCCAGAAACGAAGTCCGGTCTGTAAGTTCTCAGGAATTGCTAAGATCGACGGGCAAGTCGCTGCGCAAGCGTCGTTTACCGCGATGATCGCGGATCCGCCGGGATCGGTCTGAATCCCGCCCTGAGCGTTACTTTCGTTACCTTTGACTTTCGGCGCCCGCCCGGCTAGGCGCGCGCCTTCCTTTTGGCTGGTCGGAAACCAGCCGCATCCGGAGCACGACCCATGAAGACCGACATCCATCCCGATTACCACATGATCAAGGTCCAGATGACCGATGGCACCGTGTACGAAACCCGCTCCACCTGGGGCAAGGAAGGCGACACGATGACGCTCGAGATCGATCCGCTGGCGCATCCGGCGTGGACCGGCGGGCGCGGCTCGATGCTCGATTCGGGCGGTCAGGTCGCACGCTTCAACAAGCGCTTCGGCGGCGGACTCACGCTTCGAAAGTAACCATGCGTTAACCATCGCGGGCGTAGCAAAAACCTATGTTCGCAGCGGAATTCGAACCAGCACAATCGAACGGTCGGCGCCGATCTGCTCGCGCGCCGGTCTCGTTCGACGCGCGTTTCGGCCAGGGCGGGATGGGGCGCACCTTGTGCAAGGTCGTCGACATCTCGATCCATGGCGCGCGTCTGCAGACGTATTCAGGGCTGAAGAAGGGCGCGACGATCTGGTTGACGCTCCCCGATATCGGCCCGGTCGCAGCCGACGTGATGTGGGCCGACGATTTCCTCGCCGGCTGCCAGTTCCAGACCCCGCTCGACACGATCCTGTTCGAATCGCTGATCGACCGCGGCGCCTAACTTGGCGGAGAGAGTGGGATTCGAACCCACGGTGAGCGTGAACCCACGGCGGTTTTCAAGACCGCTGCCTTAAACCACTCGGCCATCTCTCCTCGTCGGTGCGCCGCCGTCTGACGCCGTGCGCCGGTTTGTGCAAGCGGCGCGATGATTGGCGGTTCCTCGCGCGCCTTGGCTGTGCGACACATAAGGGATGTGGGGGCTTGATAAATTCGGAGGCTGGTGGCGCGGTCTGGCGGCTGTGCTGACGTGCTTGTGCATCACCGCATCGGCGACCGCGCAGGACGAGGCCGGATTCCAGACGTACCTGATCACGCTTCGCCAGCAAGCGTTGGCCGCGGGGGTGACGCGCGCCACGGCGGACACCGTGTTCCCGACCCTCACCTACAACCCCCGCGTCGTCGAACTGGATCGCGCCCAGCCCGGAGGCAACCCGAACGCGCCTATCCCGCTGTTTGCGCCCTATCGCGCCAAGCATGTCGATGCGGCACGGATCGAGCGCGGCCGCGCAACTTATCAGGAACAACGCGGTCGCCTGCGCCGGATCGAGGCCGAAACCGGGGTACCCGAATCGATCATGGTGGCGATCTGGGGGCATGAGACCAACTACGGATCGTACACCGGCAATTTCGATCTGCTGCGCAGCCTGGCGACGCTCGCTTACGAGGGGCGGCGCCGGACCTTGTTCTCGGGTGAGTTCATCGCCGCGCTGAAAATCCTCGATCGCGGCATCCCGCGCGAAAAACTGAAGGGCAGTTGGGCCGGGGCGATGGGCAACCCGCAGTTTTTGCCCTCGATCTACCTTCGGCTCGCGCGCGACGCCGATGGCGACGGTCGCGCCGATATCTGGTCGAGCCCCGCCGATACGCTAGCATCGATCGCCAATTATTTCGTCGATGCCGGCTGGCGGCCGGGGCAACCCTGGGGTTTCCCGGTCTCGGTGCCAGCGTCCTTCGATCGATCGCGCGTCGAGAACGGGCTGTTGAGCCCGCGCTGCCCGCGTGTCTTCGAACGCCACAGCGCGTGGCGGACGATGGCGGAATGGCGCGCCGCCGGGCTGGTCCCGATCGGCCGTTCATGGCCCGGAAACAGTGTGCTCGCCACGCTCCTCGAGCCCGATGGCGAGGGGCGCACCGCCTATCTGCTGACAAGCAATTACCGCGTCATCCTCGACTATAATTGCTCGAATTTCTACGCGTTATCGGTTGGCGTGCTGGCCGATGCGGTCGAGCGCTAGCATCCTCGTATTGCTTGCGGCGGGCGGCGCCGCGCCGACCTACCCGCGTGACGCGCCGCCGCCGCCTGCCTTGGCGGCGCCCGAGCCAATGGCGACACCGTTGCCCCCCGAAGTCGCGGATGCGGAGGGACCGATCGGTACGGCGGGGGCCGGGACCGGGTCCTATGACGCGGTCGGCTATGCCAGCTGGTACGGCGAGGAGATGAACGGCAATCTCACCGCGACGGGCGAACGGTTCAATCCCGCCGCGATCACCGCTGCGCATCGCACCCTCCCGCTCGGCGGCATCGCCGAAGTCACCTCGCTCGATACCGGGCGGACGATTCTGGTGCGGATCAACGATCGCGGGCCAAGTCGCCGGGATCGAGAGATCGATCTGTCTCGCGGTGCGATGGATCAACTCGGTACGAAGGGCGCGGTCGCGGCCGTCCGCGTCCGCGGCTTCGTCGCATCGCCCGCCGATCTGGCGGCGCTGCGTTCCGGGCAACGCGCTGCGCCGCGGCTGGACGCGCCGCCCGCGCTGCTCGCCGGGTTGCGAAGGGAACTCAATCCAAAGATCGCCGCACCGACATCTGCACCGGTTCCGGCATCGCTAGCCCGACCCGCTCCGCCAATCGCGCCGCGAGTGCCGATCGTTCGCGACACCGGCCCATCGCAAGGCCGTTATCAGGTGCAGGTCGCCACGTTTTCGACCGAGGCCCGCGCCAGGGCCGTCGCCCGGACGCTGGGTGGCAACGTCCAGCGAGCAGGCACCTTGTGGCGCGTACGCCTCGGCCCGTATCGCGATCTCGCCAACGCGAAGCGCGGGCGTGACGGAGTTGCCCGGCGCGGCTATGGCGACGCAAACATCCTGATCGGTCCCTGATTTTTCGTAGAAAGCGTACCAATGTTCAAATCCGCCTTCGTCGCCGCACCGCTTTTCGCGATCGCCATTGCCTACCCGACCGCCGCCGCCGCGCCGCAGTTCGAGACGCCCGCGCCGATCGCGTACATGGAGGATCTGTCGTCAGGCGCGGTCCTTTATGCCAAGGACGCCGACCGGCGGATGCCGCCTGCGTCGATGGCGAAGATGATGACGGTCTATGTCGCGTTCGACATGATCCGGCGCGGCGACCTGAAGCTGGACCAGCAATTCGAGGTGCGTCCCGAGACCTGGCAGCGCTGGCACGGCCCGGCCGCCGGCTCGACGATGTTCCTGTCGACCGGGGAGCATGTCAGCGTCGCCAACCTGCTATACGGGATCGTCACCTTGTCGGGCAACGATGCCTGCGTCGTCCTCGCCGAAGGCATTTCGGGCACCGAGCCGGCATTTACCGATCGGATGAACGAAGCGGCGAAGAAGCTCGGCCTCACCAACAGCCATTTCGGCACGTCGAACGGCTGGCCCGACGAGGGCGTGACCTATGTCAGCGCGAAGGATCTCGCCAATCTCGCCGCGGCGACGATCCGCGACTTTCCCAAGCTCTACAAGCAATTCTATTCGCGGCGCGATTTCACCTGGGGCAAGACGCTCGGATCGGGGTCCGACATCACCCAGGCGAATCGCGATCCGCTGCTGGGCCGCGTCGCGGGGGCGGACGGATTGAAGACCGGACACACCGAGGAAGCGGGCTACGGCTTCACCGGGTCCGCCGAGCAGAACGGGCGGCGGCTGGTTCTGGTGTTGGCGGGACTGACTAGTTTCAATCAACGTATTTCCGAATCGGTGCGCTTCATGGACTGGGGCTTTCGCGCCTGGCAGGCCAAACCGGTCGTCAAGAAGGGCAAGAAGGTCGAAACCGCCGACGTCCAACTTGGCAGCGCATCGAGCGTCGGGCTGGTCGCACCCAAGGATCTTACCGTGACGCTACCGTCGGGGGCGGTGCCCGCGATGTCCGCCAAGGTCGTCTATCAAGGGCCGGTCAAGGCGCCGATCAAGGCGGGGCAGCATATCGCCGATCTGGTCGTGACGTCACCGGGCCTCCCCGAGCAGACGTTGCCGCTGGTCGCCGAGAGCGACGTCGGTGAGGCCGGGTTCTTCGGGCGCGCATGGGCGGGGCTGACCGGGCTGTTCGGTTGAACCGCCAATGAGCATCGGCGCCCGTTTCATTTCGCTCGAAGGCGGCGAGGGAGCGGGGAAGTCGACGCAGGCCCGAGCGCTGGTTGCGGCACTGGCCGAGCGCGGTATCCACGCGATCGTTACACGAGAGCCCGGCGGCAGCGACGGCGCCGAGGCGATACGCACGTTGCTCCTACAGGGCGAGACCAACCGCTGGAGCGCGCATGCCGAAGCGTTGCTGTTCGCCGCGGCGCGCGCGGACCATGTCGAACGGACGATCCGGCCCGCGCTCGATGCCGGTAGCTGGGTTATCTCCGACCGGTTCGTCGATTCGACTCGTGCGTACCAGGGCGGCGCCGCGGGGATCGACGACGCCGCGATCCTGGCGCTTCATGGTTTTGGATCGAAAGGATTGCTGCCCGATCGTACCTTCGTGCTGGAAGTCCACCCGACCGAAGGCGAGCGCCGTGCGACCGCGCGCGACGGGGCGGGGGCCGACCGGTTCGCGCGGCGCGATTCGGCGTTCCATGCCGCGGTTTCCGCCGCGTTCCGCGCGATCGCCGCGCAGGAGCCCGAACGGGTCCGGCTGGTCGCTGCGGATCGAGATATCGCGATGGTGACCGACGCGATCCTCGCGGAATTGGCGGACCTGCTGCCATGACGTCACTCGTCGGCAATGCGGCGGCAAGGGCCGCGTTTCGCGCCGCGATGACTAGCGGTTCGCTGCATCACGCATGGCTGTTCGCCGGCCCCGAAGGCGTTGGGAAGGCGGCCTTCGCGCATATAGCCGCGACCCGTATGCTGGCGGAGGCGACTGAAGAAAGCACACTCAATGGCGATTTCGGCGTCGGCGAGGACAGTCGGACCGCGGCGTTGATCGCTTCCGGCGCGCATCCCGATTTCCGCGTACTCGCGCGCATGGCGAAGGACCCGGAGAAGAAGCCCGATGAACTCGCCCGCAGTATCCCGATCGTGCAGGTCCGGGCGCTCTCGCCGCTGTTCGGCAAGACGCCCGCGCTCAGCCCTCGGCGGGTCGTGCTGATCGATAGCATCGACGATGTCGAGCGTCCGGGCGCATCGAACGCGTTGCTCAAGAATCTCGAGGAACCGCCTGCGGGCACGATCTTTTTGCTTGTCAGCCACGCGCCGGGACGGCTGCTGCCGACGATTCGGTCGCGCTGTCGATTGCTGCGCTTCGAGCCGCTCGACGAGGCCGAGATGCGCGAAGCCATCACCGCGGCGCGGCCCGAGGCGAGCAACGACGAAGTGTCGGCGCTGATCCGCAGCGGCGCGGGCTCGCCGGGGCGGGCGCTGCGCTATGCCGGGCTCGATCTCGCCGGGATCGATGCGGCGCTTTCGGGGATTGCGCGAGACGGGGATCGCGCCAACCGTCAACGCGTGCGATTGGCCAAGGCGCTGTCGTTTAAAGCGGCGCAGCCTCGCTACGAGGCGTTCCTCGATCGCGCGCCGACGTTCATCGCCGAGGAAACGCGGATGCGCCACGGCGAGGACCTGCGCCGCGCGCTCGACGCGTATGCCGACGCGCGTGAGTTGGCGGCGGCGGCGCGCGGCTTGTCGCTCGACGGGGCGGGAACGGTGTTCGAGATGGCGGGGATCGTGGCGCGGCTGGCGCAACGGCCCTGAGCGGCTGACGCTTCACCTTGGCGGGGCGATGTTCTACCAGCGCCGACATGGGCGACCCGTTCTATATCACCACCGCGATCAGCTATCCCAACGGACGCCCGCATATCGGCCACGCCTATGAAGCGATCGCCGCCGACGCCATCGCGCGGTTCCAGCGGCAGGCAGGGCGGGACGTCCGCTTCCAGACCGGAACCGACGAACACGGCCTGAAGATGGTCCAGACCGCGCGCGAACAAGGCGTCGAAGTCCGCGTGCTTGCGGATGAAATGTCGTCATATTTCCAAGTGATGTGTGACACTTTGAATATCTCGTACGACCGCTTCATCCGCACCACCGACCCCGACCATCACCGCGCCAGCCAGTCAATCTGGCAGGCGATGGCCGATGCCGGTGACCTGTACCGCGATCGCTACGAAGGCTGGTATTCGGTGCGCGACGAGGCGTTCTACGACGAAAAGGAACTGACCGATGGGGAAGGGGGGGCGAAGATTTCCCCGCAAGGGACGCCGGTCGAATGGACCGCCGAAGAGACATGGTTTTTCCGCCTGTCGAAATATCAGCAGCCCTTGCTCGCTCTCTACGCCGCCAATCCCGATTTCATCCGGCCAGAGAGCCGTCGCAACGAGGTGATGCGCTTTGTCGAGGGTGGGCTTTCGGACTTGTCGGTCTCGCGCACCAGTTTCGATTGGGGGGTCGCGGTGCCGGGAAGCCCCGGACACGTCATGTATGTGTGGGTCGACGCGCTGACCAATTATCTGACCGGCGCGGGCTATCCCGATGGCGACATGAAATTCTGGCCCGCCGATCTCCATTTGATCGGCAAGGATATCGTCCGCTTCCACGCGGTCTATTGGCCCGCATTCCTGATGTCGGCGGGAATCGCGCTGCCGAAGTCGGTGTTCGGGCACGGCTTCGTGCTCCATCGCGGCGAGAAAATGTCGAAGAGCGTCGGCAATGTCGTCGATCCTAGCGATCTTGTCGCCGCGTTCGGGGTCGATGCGTTGCGCTACTTCCTGCTGCGCGAAGTCAGCTTCGGGCAGGATGGCAGCTATTCGGCGGAAGCGATTGTGACGCGGGTCAATGCCGAACTTGCCAATGCCTTCGGCAATCTCGCGCAACGGACCCTTTCGTTCATCGCCAAGAACCTCGATGGCGCGTTTCCCGAGGCAGGTCGCGTCGAGGATGCCGATGGCGTACTGATCGAGGAAGTGATCGTCGCGGCTGCCGGCGTGAAAGCTGCGTTCGGCGACCTGATGCTGAGCCAGGGTATCGAGTCGTGGCTGCGCGGTGTGTTCGCGTGCAACCAATATATCGACGCACAGGCACCCTGGGCCTTGCGCAAGACCGACCCCGACCGGATGCATGCGGTGCTGCGGACACTCGTCCGCGCGATCCGCATCCTCGCCATCGCGATCCTGCCGGTGGTGCCCGACGCGGCCGGCAAGGTGCTCGACCAGATCGGCGCGGCGGCGCGCGATCACGCCGCGGTCGACGACGACGGCTGGTATGAGCGACAGGCCGCGTCCGGCTTCCGTATCGCACCGCCGACCCCGGTTTTCCCGCGTCTCGATATGCCCGCCGAGGCCGCCTGATGCTCGCCGACAGCCATTGCCATTTGAATTACAAGGGATTGGTCGACGATCAGGCCGGTGTCCTGGACCGCGCACGCGCACGCGGGGTGACCGCGATGCTCAATATCTCGACGCGCGAACGCGAGTGGGACGATGTGATCGCCACCGCAGAACGCGAGCCCGATGTATGGGCGACGGTCGGCATCCATCCGCACGAAGCCGATACGCACGCCCATATCGATACCGCCAGGCTCGTCGAGCGCGCCGCGCACCCGCGCGTCGTCGGGCTTGGGGAAAGCGGACTTGATTATTTCTACGACCATTCCGATCGCGCGGCGCAACAAGCGAGTTTCCGCGTCCATCTTGCAGCGGCGCGCGACACTGGACTGCCGATCGTCGTTCACACCCGAGATGCCGAGGCCGATACCGCCGCGATCCTGCACGATGAATTGGGGAAGGGGGCGTTTACCGGGGTGATGCACTGCTTTACCGGGACGGCGGCGTTCGCGCGCGAGGCGATCGAGATGGGATTCTATATTTCGATCTCGGGCATCGTTACGTTCAAGAATGCGCGCGATCTGCAGGAAATGGCGGCGGAATTGCCGATCGAACGGCTGTTGATCGAGACCGATGCGCCCTTCCTCGCGCCGGTACCGCACCGCGGTAAGCCCGGTGAGCCGGCATTCGTCGCCGATACCGCAGCGTTCCTGGCCAACCTGCGCGGCGAGGATATCGAGGAATTGACGTCGGTTACCGCGCGAAATTTCCACACACTCTTCGCCAAGACGATTGCGTGAAAGTCCGCATCCTCGGCTCCGGCACCTCGTCGGGCGTGCCGCGGATCGGCAACGACTGGGGCGCTTGCGATCCCTCCGAGCCGCGCAACCGCCGCTCGCGCGCGTCAATCCTCGTCGAACATGACGGCACCCGCATCCTCGTCGACACCAGCCCGGACATGCGCGAACAATTGCTCGCCGCGGATGTCGGCACCGTCGATGCGATCATCTGGACGCACGATCACGCCGATCATTGCTTCGGGATCGACGATGTCCGTCAGATTTTCCACGCGCGCGGGCAGGCCGTGCCGGGGTTCGCGCGGGCGGGGACATTGGCCGGTTTGCGTGAACGGTTCGGTTATGTGTTCACGGGAAAACACGGCTATCCGCCAACGGTGGAGGCCGAAGTGCTGCCTGACAAGCTCACCATCGGCGCGATCGAGGTGCGCGTGGCGGATCAGCCTCATGCCGCGATCATGTCCGCCGGATTGCGCTTCGAGGCGGACGGTGCCGCTATCGGATATGCGACCGATTTCAACGAGATGACTGCGGCAATGCAGACGCTTTATTCGGGGCTCGACGTCTGGATCGTCGATGCGTTGCGGCAGCGGCCGCATCCGTCGCATCCCACGCTCGATCAGGTGCTCGAATGGGTCGAAGCGCTGAAACCAAGCCGCGCGGCGTTGATCCACATGGATCAGTCGATGGATTATCGTGCGCTTGCGGAATCGTTGCCCGCGAATGTCGAGCCGGGTTACGATGGGCTCGAGTTCGTACTGTGACCGGCGAGCGCTCCGCCGACCTGATGTTCTACGCATTGATGCTGTTGCTACCGTTATCGGTGCTGATCTCACGGCGTCTCCCGGTCGGATCGGTCCTCAAGATGGCGGGCGCATGGGTCGTGATCTTCGGCATCGGGCTGGTGATCGTCGGCCAGCGCGACCGCCTGGCGGAACTCGCGAGCGGCGCTCGCGACGCGCTGGTCGGCGAGGATCAAAGCGTCGTCGGCGAGACCGTGCGGATCGGCATGGCGCCCGACGGGCATTTCTGGGCAAGCACGACGATCAACGGCGTGAAGCGCAAGATGCTGATCGACAGCGGTGCCACGGTTACCGCGATCTCGGCCGAAACCGCGCGCAACGCCGGGGTCGATGTCGAGGAAAGTCCGTTTCCGTCGATCGTCGAAACCGCCAACGGGTCGATCGTCGCGGACAAGGCGCATGTCGCGCGATTGCAGCTCGGTTCGATCGAGGCACGCGACTTGCCCGTCGTCGTCTCGGGCTCGTTCGGCGAAACCGACGTGATCGGAATGAACTTTCTGTCGCGATTGAAATCATGGCGGGTGGAAGGGCGAACGCTCGTCCTCGACCCGATAAAAGCGAAGTGAAATTTACATAATGTATATTATCGAGTTTAATTGTGGGTGAAGAAGGAAGGGTGTCCCCCATCGGCCGGCTCGTCGCTGTCATGGCGCGGCTGCGCGATCCGGTCCGTGGCTGCGAATGGGATCGCGCCCAGACGTTCGCGACGATCGCGCCCTATACGATCGAGGAAGCCTATGAGGTCGCCGACGCGATCGCGCGCGGCGACATGGCGGACCTGCGTGACGAACTCGGCGACTTGCTTCTCCAGGTCGTGTTTCACAGCCGGATGGCCGAAGAAGCCGGCGCGTTCGATCTCGCTGCCGTCGCCACGGCGATCTCCGACAAGATGGAACGCAGGCACCCGCATATCTTCGGCAACAGCGACGAGCGCGCGGATTGGGAAACCGTCAAGGCGGCTGAACGCGCCGCAAAGCTTTGGCAAGATGCGCCGGGCACGCTCGACGGTGTGGCGCTGGGACTGCCGGCATTGCTTCGCGCGGAGAAACTTCAGAAGCGCGCCGCGCGAACCGGCTTCGATTGGCCCGATGCGACCGGCCCGCGCGCAAAGATCGACGAGGAACTGGTAGAGGTGGAAACCGCCGAGACCCCGGCCGACATGGAAATGGAAATCGGCGATCTCCTGTTCGCGGTGGTCAATTGGGCGCGCAAGCTGGGTATCGATCCCGAAGCGGCGCTGCGCGCAGCGAACGGGAAGTTCGAGGCGCGATTTCGCGTGATGGAGGCCGAAGCGGGAGGGTCTTTCGCGGACCTCGATCTCACGGCGAAAGAAGAGCTTTGGCAAGCGGTGAAGCGTCGAGCTGCCCCCCCCCGCTGACCCGTTACCGGGCGTAACGTCGCGGCTTCGGCCCGCCCGCTAGCGGCAGCGTGCTTTCATCAACGATCTCGCCCGCCTTCATCACCAATGCGATCTTTCCGACATTGTCGATATCGGCGACGGGATCGGCGTTGAGCAGCACGAGATCGGCAAGCTTGCCAGCCTCGACCGATCCCATCCGGTCGGCCTTGCCGAGGAACACCGCGCCGTTCAGCGTCGCGATCTTCAGCACCTGGAGCGGCGGAATACCGGCTTTCACGAGCAGTTCCAGCTCGCGATGCCCGGCAGGTCCGCTCGACTGATCGGTGCCCAGCGCGGCAACGCCGCCCGCTGCGACGACCTTGCGGATGTTCTCCTCACAGATCGGCGTCATGACGTTCATCCACTTCGTCCAATTGCGCGTCCGATATTGCGCGCGAACAACGGTCTTGAGCGTCACTCTCTCCGCAGGACTGAACGACGTGACGAAATCGGGGCTGTCGACGAACTCGGGATGATCGACCAATCGGCCATAGCCTTCGCCGATCGTCAGAGTCGTCGCGAACGGCACTTTCTTGGCGGCCATCAGACGGACGAAATTGTCGCTGACCGGCCCCTGGATCACGGGGTGTGCGAGGGTGTCGATCCCGGCATAGATCGCTTCGATCGCACGGCGCTCGTTCGAGACATGGACGGTCGTGCGGATGCCGTGCTCGTTATAATATTCGATGATCTTCTGAAGCAGGTCGAGCGGCATCAGCGTAATCATCGGCCGCGCGCCCCACCCCTCTTCGTCGTAGGTGAGTTTCAGAATGTCTGGTTTCTGCTCGGCGATGTGCCGGTCGAGCAGCGCCTTGTCTTTTTCGAAGTCGGAAACGCGTATCGCGATCGCATCGCCGTGGCTGCCGGGATAGGTGACGAGATTGCCCGTTGCGAAGATATGCGGCGCCTGGATTTTACCGGCGCGTTCGTCGGTGCGCATCGGGAGGATTACCTCGGGCTGGTTCCCCGCGTCATAAATCGTCGTGAAGCCGTAATACAGGTAGCTCGCCAACGCCGCGCGCGCGATGCCGAGATCGGGCTTGGTCGCACGATCGAGAATCGAGCCGGTCGGGTGCGCGCGGAGGTGGATATGGACGTCCATCATCCCCGGCATCAGATATTTGCCGCGCCCGTCGATCACCGTTCCCGCCGTTTGTGGTGCGGCAACGCTGGGCGTGACCGATGCGATCGAATCGCCGTCGACGACCACCGTCATGTCCAGCTTGGCGGGGGCACCGGTGCCGTCGATCAGCGTGACGTGCACGATCGTATAGCGACCAGCCTGCGCCGTGGCAGGAAACATCGCGAGCGCACAAAGCGCGGCACCGTAGCGAAGAAATCGGCTCATGGTGACGGACTAACGCTTCGGCAGACGCGTTCGCAAGCGAATCGTCTAGCCTGTCCGCACGCAGAAACGCTCGAACTCGCGCGGGGCCATGCGAACCTGATAAACGGACTGATCGCCCTCGACCGATTGGCCGATCACCTCACCATGCTGGTGAAGCCAAGCCGCCGCCGCTCCATCGGCCGGATCGAGTTCGATACGATAGCGGCGATGACCGGCGGTGAGATTGCTCGCGACGGCGGCGACAAGCGCCTCCACCCCTTCCCCGCCGAGCGCGGAGATCGCGACCACTTCGTCGCGTGACGCGGCTTCTGCAATCAGGTCGGTCCGTACATCACCCTCGACTCTATCGAGTTTGTTCCATGCCTCGATCCGCGGCGTCGTTTCGTCCACGCCGATTTCGGCCAGCACCGTCTCGACGTCGGCACGCTGCGCTTCGCTGTCGGGGTGCGCGATATCGCGGACGTGGACCAGCAGGTCGGCCGACACCACCTCCTCCAGCGTCGCCTTGAACGCGGCGACGAGTTGAGTCGGCAATTCGGAGACGAATCCGACGGTGTCCGACAGGATCGCCTTGTCGATGCCGGGGAGCGAAATCTGCCGCAGCGTCGGGTCGAGCGTAGCGAATAGCAGGTTTTCCGCCATGACGTCGGCACCGGTCAAGCGATTGAACAGCGTCGATTTTCCGGCATTGGTATAGCCGACGAGCGCGATCACCGGCCATGGCGCGCGCTGCCGCCGGTCGCGCTGCAACGTCCGTGTGCGGGTGACCTGGTCGAGTTCCCGCCGCAACCGCGCCATCCGGTCGCGGATTAGCCGACGATCGGCCTCGATCTGCGTTTCGCCCGGCCCGCCGAGGAAGCCGAAGCCGCCGCGCTGGCGCTCTAAGTGCGTCCAGCTTCGGACCAGCCGCCCCGCCTGATAGTCGAGATGCGCCAGTTCGACCTGCAGCCGCCCTTCGGCGGTCGCGGCGCGTTCGCCGAAAATTTCGAGGATCAGGCCCGTGCGGTCGATCACCTTGGCTTTGATCCCGGTTTCGAGATTGCGCTGCTGGATCGGCGTCAGCGCGGCATCGAAGACGATCAGATCGGCATCTTCCATCCGCGCCGACGTCGCGATCGCCTCCACTTGCCCGCTGCCGATCAACGTTGCCGCGCGAGGGGTCCGGACACGAACCGATTGCTTGTCGACGACGGTGACACCGATCGCCAGCGCGAGTCCAGCGGTCTCGTCAAGGCGTGATTCCGCGTCACGGGAAGAGCCGCCCATATCCGGATAGACGACGATCGCCCGCGCACCACGCGCGAACTCGTCGCGATCGCGATCGAAGCCGTTACTCAAACCCGATCCTCACTCTTCATCTTCGGGATCGGTCGCTTCCTCGGCAAGGTTGAGCGCATGCGCTGGTTGAATCGTCGAAACCGCATGCTTGTAGACGAGCTGCGCCATCCCGTCGCGTTGCAGCAGCATGCAGAACAGGTCGAACGCCGCGATATAGCCTTGCAACATGACGCCATTGACCAGGAACATCGTGACGCTGTCGTCGGACTTGCGCACCGCGTTCAGGAAAATTTCCTGCAACAACGGTTGTTTCTTGGATGTATCTCCCATCTGCTCGACGATCGCGGCGCCGTCGATGGGACCCGACGGCATGATCGTCGAAATCGCATGCTTGTAGATCAGCTGGCTCTGCCCATCGCGGCGCAACAGGACCGAGAAGTTGTCGAACCAGGTGACGATCCCTTGGAGCTTCACGCCCTTGACGAGGAACATTGTCACCGGCGTCTTCGATTTGCGGAGTGAGTTGAGGAACAAGTCCTGAAGCGAGGTTTGTTTGTCGGCCATCATCGATGCCCTTGTTCTTGGCGGGATCGTGACCCGCGAGCAGCGCCGTTTCCCGGCGTCGGAGCGCAGCCATATGGCCGCGCTGTCAATCTAGGGAGCGCGACGCGCCGCGTCCAGCATCACTCCTCACGAGTCTCGGTGATGCCGAGCAGCTTGAGTTTTCGGTGGAGTGCGGATCGCTCCATCCCGATGAAGCTCGCGGTGCGCGAGATATTGCCCGAAAACCGCCGGATCTGGACGCGAAGATACTCGCGCTCGAAGGTCTCGCGCGCCTCACGCAGCGGCGCTCCCATGATCGTGGTCGTCCCTGCCGCACGTTCGGACTCGCCAACGACCTCGGCGGGTAACAGATCGAGATCGATCCGCCCGATACGGTCGCCCGGCGCCATGATGATCGTCCGCTCGACGACGTTGCGGAGTTGCCGCACGTTTCCTGGCCAGTCGTAGGACTGGAGCGCCACCATCGCATCGGCCGCGACCTCCGGCGTGGGCACGCGGCGCTCGGCGGCGTAATGCGCGACGTAATGATCGACCAACGCCGGGATGTCCTCGCGGCGTTCGGCCAGCGCCGGAATGGTGACCGGCACGACGTTCAGGCGGTAATACAGGTCCTCGCGGAAACGCGCCTCGGCGATTTCTTCCTTCAGGTCGCGTGCGGTTGCAGAGACGACGCGAACATCGACCTTCACCACCCGAGTTCCGCCGACGCGGGTGAAACTCTGGTCGGTCAATACTCTGAGGATCCGCCCCTGCGTCGCGATCGGCATGTCCGCGATCTCGTCGAGAAACAACGTGCCGCCATGCGCCTGTTCGAGCAGGCCGGTTCGGACGAGGTCCCCCCCCTCCTCCACCCCGAACAATTCCTCCTCGACGCGATCGGGCGTCATCCGCGCTGCGCTGACGATGGTGAAGGGAAAATCGGCACGCTGGCTCCAGCCGTGGAGCAGCCGTGCAGCGACTTCCTTGCCGACACCCGCAGGGCCGTTGACGAGGACACGGCTACCCGTCGAGGCGACGCGTTTCAGCGTCGCGCGGACGGAATTGATCGCGCCCGAATTGCCCGTCAGATCGGGATCACGGCCGACCGTAGCGCGCAGGCTTGCGACTTCACGGCGGAGTCGCTCGGTTTCGGTCGCGCGCGCCACCATCAGCAGCAGGCGTTCGGCCTGGAACGGTTTTTCGATGAAATCCGCCGCCCCGCGCCGGATCGCGGCGACCGCGGTGTCGAGATTGCCGTGCCCAGAGATCACCAGCACCGGGATCGACGGATCGCGTCGCTTGATTTCGTCGAGCAGTTCCAGGCCGTCGAGCCGAGACCCCTGTAGCCAGACATCCAGGAGGACGAGGCTTGGGCGACGTACCGAAATCGCCTCCAGCGTTGCATCGCTGTCGGCGGCCGAGCGCGTCTCGTAGCCTTCGTCGTCGAGCACGCCGGCGACGAGTTCGCGAATGTCGGTTTCGTCATCGACGACGAGAATATCGAGCGCCATGTCAGCTCCCCCGCGTTAGTGACGCCAACGCGCCGGGGTCGAGCGACTCGGGGGCGTCCTCACCATTGTCGAGCGCCGCGAGCAAAACCGTGTCGAACGTCATCGTAACCGCAGTTCCTCCTCCAATACGATCGGAGAAGGCGATCGTACCACAATGTTCTTCAATGATCTTCTTGACGATCGCCAGGCCGAGACCAGTGCCCCGTGCGCGCGTCGTCATATAGGGTTCGACGATCCGGTCGCGCTCCTTGGGAAGCCCGACGCCATTGTCCTCAACCAGGATCGTGGTCGCACCGGGCGCCTCGGACAGCGTCATTGTCACCTCTCCAGCAATGCCGGTCACCTCGATCGCCTCGACCGCGTTCTTGACGATGTTGGTCAGCGCTTGCCCGATCTGGCGGCGATCGCAGACCAGCATCGGCCCCGCGTCGTCGTGCACCAGCCGGAAGTGGACCGCGGAATGCGCGACCTCGTGGAGGAACATCGTCTGCCGCGCGACATCGACGAGCGATTCTTCGCGGAACACCGGCTTGGGCATCTGCGCGAACGACGAGAATTCATCGACCATGCGGCGCAGGTCGCCGACCTGGCGGACGATCGTATCGGTCAGGCGCTCGAACACCCCGTCCCCGGAATCGACCTTGCCGCCATAACGTCGTTGGAGCCGTTCGGCCGCAAGCTGGATCGGGGTAAGCGGATTCTTGATCTCGTGCGCGATGCGGCGCGCGACATCAGACCATGCGGCGCGGCGCTGGTCGAGCAGTTGCTGGGTGATGTCGTCGAACGTCAGGATCGGCCCGGTCGCGTCGCGTGCAATCCTGACCGCAAGCGTTTTCGCCTCCCCGTTGGGGGAAATATGGATGATCGCGTCGCGTGCGTTGCCATTGAGCAGCGCGTCGAGTTCGGGCGAAACCTCTGCCAGATCTCGCCCGATCGGGCTTTGGCCATCGGTGCCGAGCAATCCTTCGGCCGAACTGTTGATGAGGCGGATCCGGCGATCGGTGTCGATCGAGACCACACCCGCAGACACACCCGACATCACCGCTTCGATCAGCGCGCGCCGGCTATCGAGCTGCGCATTGGCGGTTACGAGGGCATTATTCTGTTCCTGAAGTTGTCTGGTCATTCGGTTGAACGCATTGGACAATGTCCCAACTTCGTCGCGTTCCAGCGTATCGGGCACGCGAGCCGAGAGATCGCCGCCCTCGACCCGCCGCGCAGCATCGACGAGTTCGCCGACCGGCCGGACGAGACGGTCGGCGACCGCAAGCGCGATCCACACCGCGACGCCGACGATCAGCAGCGAGACGATCAACAGCGCCGCGTTGAACTGGAGCTGGAGCGTTCGCGCGCGTTCGAGCAGCGCGCGGTAATTGGCGAAGGCCGCCTCGGCGCGCTTCGTCTGCGTCGTCATCTCTTTTGGATCGGTGACGCGCGCGGCGTAGAGGAAGATCTGGTCAGAGCCGGGCAGCATCGTCACGGTCTGGATGCGGTCGCCGGTAACGGTGACGACGCTGCGCTGGCCCGCGCGCAGCTTGGCGATCGATTCCGCAGACACCTGCCGTGCCAGATTCATCTCGTACGGGTTTAGAATCGCTAGCGTCTGGATGCCGGTCTTGGGCGACTCGGCAAACAGCGCCGCTTCCGAAAGGCTGCGGAAGTAAGTCTGTTGGAACAGGAACGCGG
The DNA here is from genome assembly GCA_965219285.1 of Sphingomonas sp. GTDB lineage: Bacteria > Pseudomonadota > Alphaproteobacteria > Sphingomonadales > Sphingomonadaceae > Sphingomonas. The sequence continues at coordinate 59,838 of CBDCNF010000014.1, read as the reverse complement.
AGAAGCGCGGATCGTCGATCGGCCGCTCGCGCAGTTCGTTCGAAATGTCCTGCGCCATCGTAACGGTCGCTTCCTCCCAGCGCTGGAGGATGGCGTTGTAGGAGGTGCGCGTGAGGACTGTCGCATTCTCGAACACACCACGCGCACGATCCGAATACCAGAATTGCACGCCGTATTGGAACAAGAGCGACGCGAAGATCGTGACGAGCAGCATCGGCACCGCCGCGACGATAGAGAACAAAGCGACCAGCCGGACGTGGAGCCTCCCCTCCCCGCCGAGTGGCGACTTCGCGGCACGACGCCGCGCGATCCGCCGGCCCAGGAGCATCAGCAACGCGATTCCCGGTACGAGGTTCGCGATCAGCAGGAGCGCGACCAGAGTCGGCTCGAGCAAGCGTTGCGGCGAGGCTTGGTTGGCGATCGTGAAATAGCTGGCGATCGCGATCGCCGCCGCCACCGCCAGCACCACCACTTCGAGCAGCGGTGTGACGGAGAAGCGACGCGACGGGCCCTGGGGCTCGCCGATGGGTACTGCGCCGGCGATCATCGTCTCCCCGCTACAACGGAACTGTTGCATAGAAAACACATAATCGCGTGCGAGTCAGCGCATCGATCCCTCATTCGATCGCGCAATCGGATCGATTCCCAGCATGTCGAGCCGTTTTCTGAGAGTATTTCGGTTGAGGCCCATCGCGCGCGCGGCGCGCAGTTGATTGCCACCATGACGTCGCAACATCGCCTCGATCAGCGGGCGTTCCACCTCCGCTATGATCCGTTGGTACAAAGTTCCGTCGTCGAGCGCGGCGGGTTCCTCGCGCGCGAAACGCTCGATGCGGGCGACGATCGCGGCGGCGATCGCAATGTCGGGATCGGCCGGTGCGGACGACGCTTCGCCGAGGAAGGCACGCAACTCGGCGGTGCCGATGCGGTCGTCGCGAGACAGCGCCGCGAGCCGCCGCATCGCGTTTTCCAATTCGCGGACGTTGCCGGGCCAATCGTGGCCTTCGAGGATTTCGATCGCATCGTCTTCGAGCGATTTGCGTGGCAAACCCTCGTCGCCCGCGCGATCGAGGAAATGGCGCGCGAGCATCGCGATGTCCTGACGGCGTTCGCGCAGCGCGGGCAGCAGGATCGGGACGACGTTGAGACGATAATAGAGGTCTTCACGAAACCGCCCGTTCGCGACCGCCTGCTGGAGATCGCGGTTGGTCGCGGCGACGATGCGGACGTCGGCGCGGATCGTGTGCGCGCCACCGACGGTGGTGAACTCGCCCGATTGCAGGACGCGGAGCAGCCGTGTTTGCGCCTCGATCGGCATGTCGCCGATCTCGTCGAGGAAGAGCGTCCCGCCTTCGGCTTGTTCGAAGCGGCCGGCGGTGCGTTGCGCCGCGCCGGTGAAGGCGCCGCGTTCGTAGCCGAACAATTCGGCCTCGATCAGGTCGCGGGGGATCGCCGCCATGTTGATCGCGACGAACGGCGCGGCACTGCGACGCCCGAGATCGTGGATCGCGCGCGCGACGAGTTCCTTGCCGGTCCCCGATTCGCCCGAGACCAGGATCGTCAGGTCGTTCGAGACGACACGGGCGATGATCCGGTAGACCTCCTGCATCGCGGGCGACCGGCCGATCAGCGGCAGTGTATGGTCCTCGCCCACATCGGCACCGGTCGGATTGCCCGCGCGACGCGCGAGCGCCGCTGCGACGGTTTGGGTCAACGTGTCGAGATCGAACGGTTTGGGAAGATATTCGTAGGCCCCAGCCTCGGTCGCGCGCACCGCGGTCGCGAGCGTATTGCGGGCGGAAAATACAATGACCGGGAGGTCCGGGGTCGATTTCGACAGCGCGGCGGTCGTCTCCAGCCCGTCCCCGTCCGGCAGCACGACGTCGGTCACGAGCACGTCGGGCACGCGCCCGCGCATCTCGCGCGCCAGCTCCGCCAGACTCGCGGCGGTACGCGCCGTATATCCGGCGCGGCGCAGCGCCTGCGCGACGACGGTGCGGATCGCGGAATCATCGTCGACGATGAGGATGTCGGCACTCATCCGTTCGCTCTCGGCAGCAGCAGGCGAAAGACGGTCATGTGCGGCGAACCTTCGCGTGAATATTGAACGAGTCCACCCATGTCGCGGACGAGCTTGTCGACGAGCGCGAGTCCGAGGCCCTTCCCTTCCGGGCGGCTTGATACGAAGGGATCGAACAAATGCTCGGCGATGTCGTCGGGCGCGCCAGGGCCGGTATCGATCACGCAAATCTCGATCGGCAGCGGCATGCGCGGCCGCCCCGGCCCGGCGCTGACCGACATGCCGTGGCGATAGGCGGTCGCAAGCGTAATGCGCCGCTCGCCACGCTGGCCGAGCGCTGCGGCAGCGTTCTTCAACAGATTGATGACGACCTGGAGCAACGCATCGCGATTGACGAGCGCGGGCGGCAGCGACGGATCGAACCGCTCTTCGAACACGATCCCGCGCGCGAACCCGGCGCGCGCGACGTCACGCGCGTGCGCGAGCAGCGGGTAGATGTTGAGCGGTTCGAGCGACAGCGGACGGTCATCGGTGAAATCCTGCATGCGATCGATCAGCGTCGCGATCCGATCGACCTCGCTGACGATGAGCCCGGTCAATTCGGTATGAGATGCCCCGTCCGCGATCAATTGCGCCGCACCGCGAATACCCGACAGCGGGTTCTTGATTTCATGCGCCAGCATCGCCGCCGCGCCGATCGCGGAACGCGCCGCGGCATTGCGCTCCGACGAGAGGCGCATCCCGCGCGACGTCGCTGCGGCGTGGAGCGTGATCGTTCGCCATCTCGGATGATCGGGCACGTCCGCCTCGATCAAATCGACGCGGATCGTGGTGCCGTGGCGCGTCTCGATCGTCGTATCGAAGGCGGCGAACGCGTGGCCGTCGCGTCGCGCCGCGACATCGGGGAGCGGCACGACTTCGTCGATCGGCCGCCCCAGCATCGCGCGTTCGGAGGTGTTGAGCAGCAATTCGCATTCCGAATTCGCCTGCGCGATTCGGCCGTCGGGATCGATGAGAACGACCGCGACGGGGAGCGCCGAAAGCAATTCGGCGGGCTCCGGCCGGGTCTGCACCGCCATCAGGCGGCTTCGCGAAGCCGGTGCGGCGCGTAGAATTCGGCGAGCATCGCCTTGACGACGTCGGCATCGGGTATCTGGTTCACGCGGTTGCGGAACTCGGCCGATCCGGTCAGGCCCTTGGTATACCAACCGATGTGTTTTCGCGCCATGTTGACACCGGTTACGGTACCATAATGTGCGAGCATTGCTTCGTAATGCTCAACAATCACGCAATATTGTTCTTCGAGTGATGGGTCGGGCACGCGCCGCCCGGTTTCCAGCCATTCCATCACCTGACCGAGCAGCCACGGCCGCCCGTACGCACCGCGTCCGATCATCACGCCGTCCGCGCCGGATTGCTCCAAAGCATTATCGGCGTCCTCGATCGAGCAGATGTCGCCGTTGACGATCACCGGGATCGACACCGCGTCTTTGACTTGGCGGACGAAGCGCCAGTCCGCCTCGCCGCGATACATCTGGTTGCGTGTTCGGCCGTGAACGGTGACCATCCGGCAACCGAGATCCTCCGCGATCCGAGCGAGTTCGGGCGCGTTCAGGCTGTCATGACACCAGCCCATCCGCATCTTGAGCGTTACCGGTGCGGTGACCGCTTTGGTAATACCCTGAATGATTTCTGCTGCGAGCTTCACGTCGCGCATCAACGCCGATCCCGCGTCTCCGCTGGTGACCTTGCGGACCGGGCACCCCATGTTGATGTCAATAATAGCCGCGCCGCGATCCTCGGCGAGCCGTGCCGCTTCCCCCATTTCATAAGGGGTGCAGCCAACGAGCTGCATCGACACGGGTTCTTCGGAGAGATGCCACGCAGCTTTCTGTAGCGACTGGCGCGTCTCGCGGATCGCGGCCTGGCTCGCGATCATCTCGGTGACGTTGAGGCCCGATCCATAGCGACGCACCAGCGTACGGAACGGCATGTCGGTGACGCCGGTCATCGGCGCCAGCACAACGGGCGTGTCGATCTGGACGGGTCCGATCTGGATGGGAGCGAGTTTGCGCATGACGTGCCTGAAAAACAGGCAGCGCCTACGCGAAGCGGCGTTTCAGCGCAAGGCTGGCGGGTGCATGCGGGTTCAGCTAGGCGCTCGCCTGTGACGAAGACCGCGGCCCTCATCGTCGCTGCCGGGCGTGGTGAGCGCAGCGGTGGCGCGGTCCCGAAGCAATTCGCCCTAATCGGCGGTCGGCCGATGCTCGATTGGAGCATTGCCGCGTTCGGCGAGCATCCCGCGATCGGAGAAGTGCTGGTCGTCGTCGCCGAAGGCGCGGAGTCGAAACTGACGGACGATGTCCGCTGGACGACGGGCGGTGCGACGCGGCGGGAATCGGTGGCGAACGGACTCGCGGCGTTGACCGGATATGAGCGCGTGCTCGTTCACGACGCCGCGCGGCCGTTTGTGCCGAATGCGGTGATCGATCGATTGCTCGACGCGCTCGATGAACACGAAGGCGCGGTCCCTGTCCTCCCCGTTGCTGATACGCTGGCCGAGGGTCGGGACACTCTGGGCGTCATCGTTCCTCGCGACTCTCTAAATCGCATTCAGACGCCTCAGGCGTTTCGCTACGACGCACTGCTCACCGCACATCGCGACTGGCGCGGCGGCGAGGCGACGGACGATTCGCAGATGGTTCGCACGCTTGGCGGTTCGGTCGCCTTGGTGCAGGGTGACTCGATGCTCGAAAAGGTCACCTACCCGCAAGATTTCGCGCTGGCCAAAGCGCGTCTCGCGTTCGAGACGCGATCGGCGAGCGGCTTCGACGTCCACCGGCTCGCGGCGGGGGAGGAATTGTGGCTCGGCGGCGTGCTGGTCCCGCACGATCGCGGGCTTTCCGGGCATAGCGACGCCGATGTCGCGCTCCACGCGATCACCGATGCGGTGCTGGGGACGATCGCGGCGGGCGACATCGGCACGCATTTCCCGCCGAGCGATCCGCAATGGCGGGGCGCCGCCTCGGCGCAATTCCTGGAACATGCGATATCGTTGGTCACCGCGCGTGGCGGGCACGTCAGCTTCGTCGATCTTACATTGATCTGCGAGGCGCCCAAGATCGGGCCTCATCGCGAAGCGATCCGCGCGCGGATTGCGGAACTTTGCGGGCTTTCGCCCGATCGGGTCAGCGTGAAGGCAACGACGACCGAAGGATTGGGATTTACCGGCCGTGGCGAGGGCATCGCCGCGCAGGCGGTCGCGACAGTCCGTTTGCCCGAGGGTCTGGCATGAGGGCCATCGCCGCAATGGTCGCTGCCGCGCTGATCGCGTCGCCCGCGGTGGCGCAGCGTCCGTGCCTGACGTCGTCCGAAGCCGAATCGATCGCGCTCGTCGCGCTACCCGAAATCGTGCTCGAAACCGGACGGGTCTGCGCCGCGACCTTGCCTGCCGGCAGCCTTGTCCGGCGCACATCGGGACCGTTCCTGGCCAAATACCGCGCCGAGGCCGATCGCGCGTGGCCCGCGGCACGACGCGCCGTCGCCAAGCTCAGCGACCCCGCGGTCGAATTGCTGCTGCAATCGGAGTATGCGCGGCCCGTCCTCACGTCGTTGCTCGTGCCGCAGATCGTCGGCCGGATCGCGACATCGGACTGCCCTACGATCGATCGACTGACGACGTTGCTTGAGCCATTGCCGCCGCGCAACACCGCGGGCATCGTCGTCACCACGCTGCAATTCCTGAAAGCGGAAAAGGCGAAAGGCCGCGCCAACGTGTCGGACGTACCCGACTTGCCCGTCTGCGCCGCGAAGAAATGAGCGACAGTCTCTTCCCCGACGCATTGGTCGCGGCGGCGCGCGCGGTGATCGACGAGAATCGCTCGGCGGGGCGGCGTATCGCCGTCGCCGAAAGTTGCACCGGGGGCCTGGTGTGCGCCGCGTTGACCGAGATCGCGGGATGCTCCGACGTGTTCGAAGCGGGGTTCGTCACGTATTCGAACGAGGCGAAGCACCAGATGCTCCGGGTCAGCGGCGACGTGCTCGAAACCTTCGGCGCGGTCTCGATCGCAACCGCATGGAGCATGGCGCAAGGCGCGATCGAGGCGAGCAACGCCGATGTCGCGGTCGCGATCACCGGTATCGCCGGACCCGACGGCGGATCGGAGAAGAAGCCGGTGGGTACGGTGGTGTTCGCTCGGGCCGAACGCGGTGGCGATGCGTCGGACGTCGTCGCCGATCGTCACGAATTCGGCGATATCGGGCGCAGCGAAGTCCGCCTTCAGGCCGCGCTGTGCGCGCTCGATCTGCTGTTGCCTGTCGAACCGTAGAGCGCATTCGCGCGATCCTCGAACGCGCCGATCATGCGACGCAGCGCGATCCCGAACACCTGCCCCGCAAGCATTTCAAACACGCGATTCTTGAACGCGAAATCGACCGAGAAATCGACGAAACAACCGTCGCCGTCGGGGCGGAAATGCCAGTCGTTATTGAGGTATTTCAACGGGCCTTCAATATACGCGACGCGGATCGTGCCTGGCCGATCTTTCTTGACCTGCGACGTAAAGGTCTCGCGCAAGCCTTTGAAACCCACGATCATATCGGCCAGCGTTTCGGTCGGCGTATCCTTTCGCACCCGCATCGCAGTGACCCAAGGCAGGAACTCGGCATAGCGCCGAACATCGGCGACGAGATCGAACATCTGTTCGGTCGAATAGGGTAGGTGCCGGGTCTCGTTATGCTTTGGCAAGCTTCGCCTCGCGCGCCGCGCGCATCTGCGCGAAATCGTCGCCGGCGTGATAGCTCGACCGCGTCAGCGGCGACGACGCGACCTGCAGGAAACCCTTCGCGCGCGCGATCGACGCATAGGCATCGAACGCCTTGGGCGTCACGAAATCGATCACCTTGGCATGGCGTGGCGTCGGCTGGAGATATTGCCCCATCGTCAGGAAATCGACGTCGGCACTGCGCATGTCGTCCATGACCTGATGGATCTCGAGCCTTTCCTCGCCGAGCCCGAGCATGACGCCCGATTTGGTGAAGATCGACGGATCGTGCCGCGTCACGCTCTCCAGCAGGCGAAGCGAAGCATAATAACGCGCACCGGGCCGGATCGTTGGATAGAGCCGCGGCACGGTTTCTAGATTGTGGTTGTAGACGTCGGGCCGCGCGGTGACGATCGATTCGACCGCGGCCTGCGATTTGTTGCGGAAATCGGGCGTCAGGATTTCGATCGTCGTCTTCGGCGTATTGCGGCGAAGCGCCTCGATTACCTTGACAAATTGCGACGCTCCACCGTCGGGCAGATCGTCACGATCGACCGAGGTGATGACGATATGTTCCAGCCCCAGTTCCGCCGCGGCGACCGCGACATGCTCGGGTTCCAGAGGATCGACCGCGCGCGGCATCCCGGTCTTCACGTTGCAGAAGGCGCAGGCGCGGGTGCAGGTGTCGCCCAGGATCATCACCGTGGCGTGCTTCTTCGTCCAGCATTCGCCGATGTTGGGGCACGCGGCCTCCTCGCAAACGGTCGCAAGATTGAGGCGGCGCATCAGCGCGCGGGTTTCGGCGAAGCCGACAGACGTCGGCGCCTTCACACGAATCCAGTCGGGCTTGCGTTGTCTCTCGGGGCGGGCGATCGGCGTCATCTCGTTCATCGTGACCGCGAGATAGCGACTGCCGCGCGACGAAACAACGCGGTAAGGGCACGAGCATGACCGACTTCACCGATATGATCGCGGGCTATCACCGCTTCCGCGCACAGGAATGGACCCGCCAACGCGATCGCTGGGCGGAACTCGCCGAAGGGCAGAGCCCCAAAGTCATGGTGATCGCCTGTTCGGACAGCCGCACCGATCCGGCGCAGGTGTTCGACGTTTCGCCCGGCGAGATTTTCGTCGTGCGCAATATCGCCAACCTCGTCCCGCCGTTCGAGACCGGCGGTGGACGCCACGGTGTCTCCGCGGCGCTGGAATTCGCGGTGACACAGCTCGAAGTCGCGGAAATCGTCGTCATGGGGCACGGAACCTGCGGCGGCGTCCACGCCTCGTTGTCGCGCGGCTTCGAAGGCGCGCCACCGGGCGAAGGCGGGTTCATCGCGCATTGGATCGACCTGCTTGACGAGGCGCGCGACCGGATCGAGGCGGAACTCGGCACCGGCGAAGCGGCGGCGCGTGCCTTGGAGTTGGAGACGGTCCGTGTGTCGCTCGCGAACCTCCGGACTTTCCCCTGCGTCGTCTCGGGCGAGAAAACAGGACGGTTGCGGCTCCGCGGGGCGTGGTTCTCGATCCGCGAAGGCGTGCTGCATGTGATGGACGCTGAGGGCAAATTCGCTCCAGCCTGAGCCCGCCAGGGTTCAGATTCCGAGTGCTTCTCTTGCGACCTTCTCGATTTCCGGATCGAGTTCGGGCGGCTCCATCGGCACCTCGGCGGAGAGGGCGTCGGCAACGACGGTCAGTGCCGCGATCCGCGCCGCCTTTTTGTTGTTGCCGTCGATGACATGCCACGGCGCGATCGACGTATCGGTTCGCGCGAACATCTCGTGCATCGCCAGGAGGTATTCGTCGCGCTTGGCGCGGTTGCGATAATCGTCGAGACCGGTTTTCCAGCGTTTCCACGGATCGTCGAGCCGCGCCTCGAGCCGTTCGTCCTGTTCCTTCTGGCTGGTGTGGATGAACAATTTCACCAGCGTCGTGCCCGATTCGACCAACTTCTCCTCAAACGCGTTGATCTCGTCGAAGCCGCGGCGCCAATCTTTCTCGGCTGCAAATCCCTCGACGCGTTCGACGAGAACGCGACCGTACCAGCTGCGATCGAACACCGCGATGTTCCCAGGCTCGGGTAACCGCGTTCGAAACGCCAGAGGAAATCATGCGCTTTCTCCTCAGCGGAAGGCGCCGCGATCGGATAGACCTCGTAATTGCGCTGATCCCATTTCGCGGTCATCCGTTCGATGATCCCGCCCTTCCCCGCCGCGTCCCAGCCTTCGAGCATGACGACCGCGGCACGATGGTGGACGATATGCGCGACCTGAATATGCTCCAACTCTTCCTGAAGATCGCCCAGGTCATGCTTGTAATGATGCTTGTATTTCTTGCCGCGCTCGAAATCCGACAGGTCGATCGTCATGGTTTGGCTCCTTAAGGAATTCGCGCGATCCAGCGACGACGACGCAGGACGAGCCAATAATATCCCGTCGCAACCGCGATCTGCACAATCGTTGCGATGATAGCGGGACGCCCTTCGTCGAGATCGAACCACGTCGCCCACGTAATCAGCGCCAGCGCGACAAAGGTGACGATGGGTGCCAGCGGGTAGAACGGCATGCGGTAGAGGGCGTGCGCGGTGGCGCCGGTGCGGCGGCCGACGATGGCGGCGAGCGCGATCCCGGCATAGATCGCGATTAGCCCTGCCCCGCTCCAGACCTCTAGGAGGCGCAGCGGCAGGAAACAGAGCGCCATGCCGACTACGCCGACCAACAATGTTCCGATCCACGGGGAGCCATAGCGCGGATGGATCGCGACCATCCAGCGATCGAGCGGGCGTCCCCAGGAACCGTCACGCGCGGTGCTATAGAAGAATCGCGCGCAGGCGAGCACCCAGGCGATGATCGCGTTGACGATAGCGAGGGCGACGCCAAGCGAGACGAGCGCGTTTGCGCGGTCGCCGCCGAGCGATCTGACCAACTCTCCGAACGGATTCGATGAGGCCAGCAATGCCGGAAGATCGACCGCTCCCATCAGCGCGGCGAGCAGCGGTGCGCCTTCGAGCAGCAAAGTGAAGACGAGCGCGAGCATGATCGAGCGCGCGATCCGGTTCGGCGCCTCGTGCATCTCTTCGCCGAAATAGACCGCGGCGCCGTAACCGTTGAACGCGAAGATCGCGATCGATGCCGCGACGCCGATCGAGGTGATCGACGCAGGTGCGAGGGTCGCCCCGTTCGAAATCATCGGGTTGGTTAGGAATTCCAGCGGGTTTCGAGAGACGTCGACCAAACCGTATGCGGTCACCGCGAACAGTGTGAGGATTTCAAGGAGCAGGAAGGCCCCGGTCACGAAGGCGTTGATGCGGATGTTGAGCAGGCCGATCAGCGTGCAGACGCCGACCACCGCGACCGCGACGGGGACCTGCGGCAGCGACGGGATGACGCTCGCCAACACCTCGCGGATGCCGAGTCCGGCGACGGGCAGGAAGATGAGGTTGTTGAAGACGTTGATACCGAGCATCACAAAACCCGCGAGCGGCCCCAGCGTCTTTGCCACCATGACATATTCCCCGCCCGCGACGGGCCAGGCGGAGGACAGTTCAGCGTAGATATAGGCGGTGGCGACGCAGACGAGCGCTGCGATCAGGGTTGCCCAGATCGCGCCCGTGCCCGCGATCTGAAGCATGCCGGGAACGATGACGAAAACCGATGACGCGGGCGTCGTCACCGAAAGCGTCAGGAACAGGACACCGACGACGCCAAGGCTGCGGACGAGCGGTTGCGGCGGCGCCGGTTGCAACTGTTCGTCGAGCATTCCCACCCCCTAGCTCGCAAGGGGTGATGGCGTGGTTAATCATGCGACGCAATCACTGAGGAACAACCCTCTCCCGCCTTCGCGGGAGAGGAAGGGGCCCGCCGCCATCAGGCGGTGGGAGGGTGAGGGTCTTCCTCTTCGCCGACGTGGGAAAGAAGAAGACCCTCACCCAGCCCTCTCCCGCAAAGGCGGGAGAGAGCTAGAAGCGCACCAACTGTCGTGACTTCGCTCCAATCTTCACCCCGCGTTCGGGGAGACCGCCTTGCTCACATCCGCCGGTAATTCCGCAGTGGAGCGCAGGTTCAGTTCCTTGAGCTGTTTCGCGGTCGCGAAATTGGGGGCGCCCATCATCAGGTCCTCCGCCTTCTGCGTCATCGGGAAGACGATGACCTCGCGGATATTGGGTTCGTCCGCCAGCAGCATGACGATGCGGTCGATCCCCGGCGCGGAGCCGCCATGCGGCGGCGCGCCGAACTTGAAGGCGTTGATCATACCTGCGAAATTCGTATCGACATCGGCCTGCGAATAGCCCGCGATCGCAAACGCCTTGTACATGATCTCGGGCCGGTGGTTCCGGATCGCGCCCGACGACAATTCGATGCCATTGCAGACGATATCGTATTGATACGCCAGGATATCGAGCGGATCCTTGGTCTCCAGCGCTGCCAGCTCGCCCTGCGGCATGCTGAACGGATTGTGGCTGAAATCGACCTTCTTGGCATCCTCGTCATACTCGAACATCGGGAAATCGACGATCCAGCAGAATTCGAATCGCGACTGATCGATCAAACCGAGTTGCTCGGCGACGCGCGTGCGCGCTAGGCCGGCGAGCTTGGCGGCCTGCGCTTCCTTACCGGCGGCGAAAAACAAACCGTCGTCGGGGCCGAGGCCAAGCGCATCGGCCATCGCCGACATCTTGTCCTCGCCGTGGTTCTTGGCGATCGGCCCGCCCCATTCTCCCTGCTTGCGCGTTGCGTAGCCGAGGCCCGCAAACCCTTCGGACTGTGCCCAGCCGTTCATTTCGTCGAAAAATTTTCGGCTTTTCTCGGCAGTGCCCGGTGCCGGAATCGCGCGAACGACATCGCCATCTTCGACGATCGACGCGAACCGCCCGAAACCGGAACCTTGGAAGTGGTCGCTGACATCCGAAATCAGGATCGGATTGCGCAGATCGGGCTTGTCGCTGCCGTATTTCAGCATCGATTCGCGATATGGGATGCGCGCGAACGGCAACGAGCTAACCGTTCGGCCTTTGCCCTGCCAATCGGCGAATTCCTCGAACACGCCGTGGAGCACGGGTTCGATCGCCGCAAAAACATCATCCTGCGTCACATAGCTCATCTCGAAATCGAGCTGGTAGAATTCGCCCGGCGAGCGATCGGCGCGCGCATCCTCGTCCCGGAAGCATGGCGCGATCTGGAAATAGCGGTCGAACCCCGCGACCATCAGCAGCTGCTTGAACATCTGCGGCGCCTGCGGGAGCGCGTAGAATTTGCCCGGATGGACGCGGCTCGGGACGAGATAATCGCGCGCGCCTTCGGGCGACGAGGCGGTCAGGATCGGCGTCTGGAATTCGGTGAAGCCCTCGCCGATCATTCGCTGGCGGATCGATGAGATGACCTGCGATCGCAGCAGGATGTTCTGGTGCAACCGCTCGCGCCGCAGATCGAGGAAGCGGTAGCGCAGCCGGATATCCTCGGGATATTCGGCGTCACCCGCGACCGGCATCGGCAGTTCCTGCGCTGCCGACTGAACCGCGATCGTATCCGCCACGACTTCGATTTCGCCCGTGGCGAGGTTCGGATTGGTCGCCTCCGCGCCGCGCGACACCACGTCGCCGGTGATGGTCACGACCGATTCGACTCGCAACTTGTCGAGCAGCGCCATCGTGTCGCTGCCCGCCTTTGCAACGATTTGCGTCAAACCGTAGTGATCGCGCAGATCGACGAACAGCACCCCGCCGTGGTCGCGCTTGCGGTGAATCCAGCCCGACAGACGGACGGTCTCGCCGACGTTGGTGGCGGATAACTGGGCGCAATTGTGGGTGCGGTAGGCGTGCATGATGCTCTTCTCTCTTCGTCGCCCCGGACTTGATCCGGGGTCCCGCTTCTTCGCTACGCGTTCCACGAAAACGGGACCCCGGATCAAGTCCGGGGTGACGGGACTGGATGGGGTGCGCGCTTCCCTTCCCTACCCCGCTTTGTCAAGGCGCGCACACCGGGCTATGGGGCGGCGCTTATGCATATCCATCCCCTGATTACCGACAGCGCGACGCTCGCCAATCTGTGTGCCCGCCTTGCCGATGCGCCGTTCGTCTGCGTCGATACCGAATTCATGCGCGAGAGCACCTTCTACCCCGAACTCTGCCTGATCCAGATCGCGGATACCGAAGAGGCCGCCGCGATCGATCCGATGGCGCCGGGGCTCGACATGAAGCCGCTGCTCGACCTGATGACCGACAACGAAGACGTGCTGAAGGTCTTCCACGCCGGCGGGCAGGATATCGAGATCGTCTACAACCTGACGGGGACCACCCCGCATCCGCTGTTCGACACGCAGATCGCGGCGATGGCGCTCGGTCAGGGTGAGCAGATCGGTTATTCCAATCTCGTCGACAGCTGGCTCGGCATCGCGGTCGACAAGGGCGCGCGGTTCACCGACTGGGCGCGGCGCCCGCTCGATGCACGCCAGATCGAATATGCGATCGGCGACGTGACGCATCTGGCGGTGATCTTTCCCAAAATGCTCGAACGGCTGAAGGAGACCGGACGCGGCGCCTGGCTCGATCAGGAGATGGAGCGGTTGGCCGATCCGGCGAACTACGCCAACAATCCCGAACTCGCCTGGAAGCGCGTCCGCATTTCCGGCCGCAAGCCCGAGGTGCTCGGGCGGTTGAAAGCGATCGCCAAGTGGCGCGAGCTGGAGGCGCAGGGCAAGAACCTGCCGCGCGGGCGCATCGTCAAGGACGAAACGATCGCCGACATGGCCGGGCATCCCCCGAAGAAACAGGCCGATCTCGCGCGCGTCCGCGGGCTTTCAGCGACCTGGGCGCAGAACGACATCGGCGGTCGGCTGATGGCGGCGATCGAAGCGGCGGAACCGTTGAGCGCCGACGAAATGCCGACGCGCGACGATCGCAAGCCCGGTCTCGGCAAGGAGGGCGCGCTTGTCGCGGACCTGCTCAAGCTGCTTCTCAAGATCAGGGCACGCGAGATCGACGTCGCAGCTCGGCTGCTCGCGCGCGGCGATGAGCTGGAAGCGCTGGCGGCGGGGCAACGCGAAAACCTTGCGATGCTCGAAGGCTGGCGGTTCGACCAGTTTGGGCATGACGCGCTCGATTTGGTGGAGGGACGGCTTGGCTTCGCGGTGCTCGACGGCAAGCTGAAAATGACTCGGACGGAGGAAACTGCATGACGCGATGGTTGCTTGTGTTGCTGGCGCTGAGCGGGTGCGCGCACGGCAAGCCCGTCGCGCCGGTCGCCTTCGCGCCCGCCCCCGGACGGTGCTGGGCCGGGGGGTTGGCGTTTCTCGTCGACAAACAGGGAAATTCGGTCCTGGCGTCCCAGGCCCTGTCCTATTCGGGCGCGCGCACGATCCGCTGGATCCGCCCGCAACAGATCGTCACGACCGAATTTCGCGCGGATCGTCTCAACATCACGATCGACAAGCGCCATCGAGTCAAGCAGTTCACCTGCGGCTGAGGCGTCAGGGATCGGCAAGAACGGCGCTCACGCCGAGCGACGAGGCAAGCGTCGTGTGGCGTTTCGCCACCGCCTCTCCGTAAAGTCCGCGATCCGCGCCGCCGAGATGAAGTGTTAGCGCACGTTCGCTGACGCTCAATCTTGAGCGTTTGAGCGGTCCGGCGAGCCCGCCGCTCAGCCGCTGGCCCAGCCGCATCGCTAGCCCCCACGCCACCGCACGTGCCAATGCCGCAGGTTCGGCCAGTTCGGGCAGCGGCGCCGGATTGATCGAACTGCCGCCAAGGCTGGTCCACAAAGCCTGCGCAAGCCGCGCGCGGCCTTTGGCGTCGATCGCTACCCAATTGCCGTGGAGCGCGATCTCGACACCGCGTTCGGCGCGGAACTCCGGGTTCGCGCGCCAGCCGACGTCGGCCAATTGACACGCGGCTTTGCGCAGCCGTGCCGCCGCGGGCGGATCGTCGGCGAACAGCGGTGCGATCCAGTCGTCGAGCAGATCGCCGTGTTCGGGGAATCGGCCGAAGCGCTGACCCTCGTCGCGTGCCGCGACGATCAGCGGGTCTTCAGCGCGCGTCTCCGCATCGAGCGCGCCGTACAGCAGCCCTTCGCGCAGGCCGTAGGCGGAGACGATCGTCCCGGTCGATTTCAGCTCCTTCAAAAGCACGACGAGCAAAGCGGCGGCGTCGCCAAGCGTCGGGATGCGTCCGGAGGACAGGCCGGGCACCGATTTCAGCCGCCCCTTCGTGACGTGCGAAATCGTCCGGCCCAACCGCGCGATCGTTTCGGCGGGCATGGCATATTGGTGGATGACGGGCAGCGGATAGCCCGTCGCGTCCATGTCGAGCCGCGCCAGCGCGCGCCACGATCCGCCGACGAGATAGAAGGGTAGCCCCTTCCCTCGCCCAGACCAGCCGGCCTTTTTCAGCATGGCCGCAATGTTTCGCGCGAAGCTGCCCTGCGGGCCATTTCTGAGGTTCGCGATCCGCAATACGCCGAGCGGAAACGACACCCGATCGCGAATTTCCCCAGCCGCGACGCGGACGAGTTCGAGGCTGCCGCCACCGAGATCGCCGACGATGCCATCGGCGGCGGGGATGCCCGACAAGACGCCCCATCCCGCCCCCACCGCTTCCTGTTCGCCGGTCAGCAACTCGACCTTCAATCCCGCCTTCGCGGCGATCTCGATCAGGTCGCGACCGTTGCTCGCCTCCCGCACCGCCGCGGTCGCGACCGTCCGCACGTCGGTCACCGCCATCTCGCGCGCGAGCCGCGAGAAGCGCTCGATCGCGGTCCGCGCGCTGGCCATCGCGGACGCATCGATCGTACCGGTCGCGGCAAGCGATCGGCCGAGCCCGGCGAGCACCTTCTCGTTGAAGAGAATCGCGGGGAGCCGATGCGGCCCCTGATAGACGACGAGGCGAATCGAGTTCGAACCGATGTCGATGATCGCGGTGCGCGGTTCGTCCGAACGCGCGGTCACGTCAGCCGCGCCGCCGCAGCGACAGCGTCGGCACTTCCACGCCCGCGTCGAGCGCCGCGCCGCGCCCCGACAGCGACGGGTTGGTCATGAAATACCGGTGGAGGTTGAACGGTTTGTCGCCAGGCTTGTCGCGAACATAGCTGCCGTCGGACTGTAATTCCCAGCTCTGTTCGTTGTCGATCAGGTTGGCGACCATCACCTGATCGACGATCTGATCGTGCACCGTGCCGGGTTCGATCGGCAGCATATATTCGACGCGGCGATCGAAATTCCGCGGCATCCAGTCCGCGGAGGAAATCGTCACGATCGCATTGTCGTTGGGCAACGCCGCGCCGTTGCCGAACGCCGCGATCCGGCTGTGTTCGAGGAAGCGGCCGACGACCGATTTCACCCGGATGTTTTCGGACATTCCCGCGACACCGGGGCGCAGGCAGCAGATGCCGCGGATGATCAGGTCGATTTCGACTCCCGCGCCGCTCGCTTCGTAGAGTTTCTCGATAATTGCGGGATCGACCAGCGAGTTCAGCTTCGCCCAGACCGCACCGGGCTTCCCCGCGCGCGCCGACGCGATCTCGGCATCGATATAAGCGATCAACCGGTCACGCAGGTCGCGCGGCGACAGGCTGATCAGTTCCATCCCCTCGGGCTCGACATAGCCGGTGATGTAGTTGAACATCCGCGCAGCATCGCGCCCGACGCGGGGATCGGCGGTGAAGAAGCTCAGATCGGTATAGATACGCGCGGTGACCGGGTGATAATTGCCGGTGCCGAGGTGGCAATAGGTCTTGAACTGACCGCCCTCGCGCCGCACCACCATCGACACCTTGGCGTGCGTCTTCCAGTCGATGAAGCCGTAGACGACCTGCACCCCCGCCCGCTCGAGCGCGGAGGCCCACAGCAAATTCTGTTCCTCGTCGAACCGCGCCTTCAATTCGACGACCGCGGTCACCGACTTGCCCGCTTCCGCTGCGGCGATCAGCGCGTTGACGACCGCCGATTGCTTGCCGGCGCGGTACAAGGTCTGCTTGATCGCGACGACGTCGGGGTCCGCCGCCGCCTGTTTCAAAAAGGCGAGCACTACGTCGAACGTTTCGTACGGATGGTGGACGACGATGTCCTTGGCCTTGATCGCCGCGAAGCAATCGCCGCCGAATTCGCGGACGCGCTCGGGAAAGCGGGGGCTGAACGGCGGGAACTTCAGGTCCGGGCGGTCCTCGTCTACGACTGCCGACAGATCATCGATGCCGAGGAACGCGCCGCTTTCGGTGACGATCGCGTCGGTGCCGAGTTCTTCGCGCAGCAACGTGGCGAGCCCATCGGGCATCCCGGTTTCCAGTTCGAGCCGAATGACCCGGCCCCGCCGACGGCGCTTGATGGCGTTCGCGAAATAGCGGACGAGGTCCTCCGCTTCCTCCTCGATCTCAATGTCGCTGTCGCGCAGCACGCGGAATTCGGCGGCGCCCTGCACGACATAGCCGGGGAACAGAAGTTTCGAGAACCGCTTGAGCAGCGATTCTATCGCGACGTAACGCGCGGGCCCGCCCGGCAGGCGGATGAAGCGCGGCATCGTCGCCGGAAGCATTACCAGTTCGCGAATCGGTTCGTCGTCCGACAGGCGACACAGGTCGAACATCACCGCCAGCCCCTTGTTGGGCATGAACGGAAACGGATGCGCCGGATCGAGCGCCTGCGGCGTCAGGATCGGAAAGAGCTGCTCGCGGAAATGCGTTTCGAGCCAGTCCGCGTCGTCGCCGGTGATCGCGCCCTCGATCGCGCGCGAACTCAACACCGCGATGCCCTCATCGGCAAGGTCACGCCGGAGCGAATGCCACACGTCTTGCTGGCTCGCGAGCAAGGCGTCCGCTTCGGCGGTGATCGCGGTCAATTGCTGGCTCGGCGTCAGCCCGTCGGCGGAGCGCGCCTCGACATCCTGAAGCTGCTGGCCCTTCAATCCGGCGACGCGGACCATGTAGAATTCGTCGAGGTTGGATCCCGAGATCGACAGGAACCGCACGCGCTCAAGTAGCGGATGCGCCGGATTGCACGCTTCCTCCAGCACGCGACGGTTGAACGCCAGCCACGACAGTTCGCGATTGAAGTAGCGCTCGCCCGAACGCCCTTCGAAGGCGTCGTCGTCGGCGTCCAGTCGGGCGATATGAGCGGGTCGGGTCATGGTTTCTCTTGTGTCGGCGTAATCAACGCGGCGTCGGCCAGAACCGTGCGTGCCAGCGGGATCGAGAGCCGCTTGCGCCGTTCGAGCACTTCCTGATCCAGAGCATCCACGGTTCGCATGACAGCGATATGACTACGCTCGATCCGCGTCGCCAGCCACTCCACCAGATCGTCGCGCGCGTCGAGCCCGCGTTTCAGGAACTGACGCCGCAGCAGCGCGCGCATCAGAGCGTCGTCGGGCGCCTCGATCCGGGCAATTGGGCTCGCGCTGAGCCGAGAGCGGAGGTCGGGCAACCGCAAAGACCATTCTGGCGGTGGCGCGTCGGCGACGATCACGAGCGGACGGTGTGCCGCTTGTGCGTGGTTCCAGGCGTGGAACAGCTCCGTCTCCGGTCGCTGCTCGGCATCGTCGATCAACGCCCCGCCGCTCTTGGCCACGAAAATGCGCGCGAGCAGGCTGCGGCCCGATTTGCGCGGGCCGACGAGGATCGCGGTCATCACCGGCCACGCCCCCCAATGTTCGAGCATATGCGCTGCCCGCGCGTTCGATTCGGTGACCAGGAAATCGTCGTCGCGGGGATCGGCGGGCCATTCGAACGGCAGCGCGATCTGGTTCATCCCGCGGTCGCATTGTCGGGGACGATATCGGGCGGGAGCAATTGCGGCGCGCGGCGGATGCGGATCGTCATGCCCGATCCGAAAATCTGCCAGCCGCGCGCCTGCAACGCGGCGCGGAAGGCGTCCGGGGTTCCGCCGAAATTCACCGTCATCACCGATAGCCCGCCGAGCGCGAGGCTGTTGGTCGCCGCCGTCGTGACGCCAGGGATCGCGCGCATCGCGGCTTCGGTGCTGGTCACCGCGCCCGCCCCCGGCGAATCGAACTGCACCGCGATCGTCGTCGTCACGATGGCCGGCTGATCCGTCGCCAGCGTGTCGTCGGGAACAGTTTCTGCGGGCGCGGCGACGGGAATGGTCTGGAAACCCGGATCGACGTGGAGCAAGCCGCCACGCAGCGCCGCCTGATAGGTGTCGTCGAGCCGCTTGACCCCCGCATCCAACAGCGCGGGTAAACCGGCCGCGGAGGCGACGCGCAGGGTGAATTGGCTGAGCAGGCGGTTGTCCGGCCCCTGCCGCGCCTGAAACTTCGCGATCACCGGCCCGCCCGGCCATTGGCGATACAGCCGCACGGTCGGCATCAGCACGTCGGACCCGCCATATTGATCGAGCACCGTCCGCCACCAACCGCGTCCCGGCCGCCCGGCCTGTCCGGCGTCGAGCAGCAGCGAATCGGGGCCGGTGCCGGCGGGACGGATGTAATCGATCGCGCTGTTGCCGGTGCGATAACGCGCCCAGGCTTCCTGCCAGGCGGTGCGTCGTTCGAACACCTCGCCGACCCCGGCCGACCATTGCACCGGCACGATCACCATCGGTGCCGAGCGCGCGACGTAATTGGCGATCCCGAGCAACGATCCGGCGCGGTTGCGATCGAACAGGACGCCGAGCCGCGCGATATAACGCGTCGGCCCGATCTGCTCGTTCCCGATCACGATCCCCGAGACGATCGAATCGAGCGTCGAATCGGGCACGAGCCCGCCGCCGCCGCCAAGCCGCCGCGACAATTCCTGCCACGCCTTGCGCTGGGCGATTCGCCAGCCAGCGTATCGCGCCGCGTCGGCGGTCTTCGCGGCGACATCGACACTGATGTCCGAAACCTCATAATCGCCCGAACTGTCGATCGGCATGACACCGCGGTCGCCGCCCTCGATCTGGGCCAATAGCCCGCCCGACCCGGCCATCAGGGCGAGCAGGGCCACGACGGCGAGGACAGGACGAAAACGCATGAGGAGCGCCTTTTGGCGAAGCGGACGTGGAAATCCAAGCGCGATGTGGCTAGGCGAGCCCACGATGACCGACGATCGCCGCAACGCGCCTTATACCTACGCCGATGCCGGCGTCTCGATCGCTGCGGGCAATGCGCTGGTTCGGGCGATCGGTCCGCTGGCGAAATCGACGCGGCGCGCCGGGGCCGATGCCGAACTCGGCGGATTCGGTGGGCTGTTCGACCTGAAAGCGGCGGGCTTCGTCGATCCGTTGCTGGTCGCGGCGAACGATGGCGTGGGCACCAAGCTGAAGCTCGCGATCGAATGGGATCGCCACGAGGGGGTCGGGATCGATCTGGTTGCAATGTGCGCGAACGATCTGATCGTACAAGGCGCGGAGCCGCTGTTCTTCCTCGATTATTACGCCACCGGAAAGCTCGACGGCGGTGTCGCCGAACAAGTCGTCGCGTCGATCGCGGAGGGGTGCCGGCAAGCAGGGTGCGCCCTGATCGGTGGAGAGACCGCGGAAATGCCGGGAATGTATGCCGCCGGAGACTACGATCTCGCCGGTTTCTGCGTTGGCGCGGTCGAGCGCAATCGCGTGCTGACCGGGCGCGAGATCGCGCCGGGCGACGTGATCCTCGGCCTTGCGTCCTCGGGCGTCCATTCGAACGGATTTTCGCTCGTCAGGCGGCTCGCCGCGGACAAGCGGTGGAAGTTGGACCGCCCTGCCCTGTTCGATCAGGATCGGTTGCTGATCGATATCTTGATGGCGCCGACGCGCATCTACGTCGCGAGCCTGTTGCCGTTGCTGCGCGAGTGGCGCGTCAAGGGGCTAGCGCACGTCACGGGCGGAGGCCTGCTGGAGAATATCCCGCGCGTCCTCCCCGTCGATTGCCGCGCGGTGATCGACGCCGATGCCTGGGAACAGCCGCATCTGATGGCATTCCTCCAGGCGCAGGGCGGTATCGAGCCCGAAGAAATGGCGCGGACGTTCAATTGTGGCATCGGCATGGTCGTGATCGTCGCGGCAGAGACGGCGGACGGAGTCGTCGAGGCGCTGTCGACGTCTGGCGAGACCGTCCATCGGATCGGCCATATCGAACTCGGACCGAGGAGCTGCACCGTAACTGGCTCGGCCGAAACCTGGAGCGCGCGGAGTGACTGGAACGCGACGCATCATGCGTAAATATGCTTCCCCGGCGACGGCCGGGGCCCAGCAACATGGCATTCGAAACTGGGCCCCGGTCTTCGCCGGGGAAGCGTTATGACGAGGGTCGCCGTCCTCATCTCCGGCCGCGGCTCGAATATGATGTCGCTGGTCGAGAAGGCCGACGGCTATGATGTCGTCGTCGTAGCATCCGACAAGCCCGACGCCGCCGGCCTCGCCTGGGCGCGCGAGCACGGCATTCCCACCTTTGCGCTGTCGCCGAAGGCCATCGGCAAGCCGGCCTACGAAACCGCGCTCGACGCCGCCTTGCGGGAAGCCGGTGCCGAAGCGATCGCGCTCGCCGGTTACATGCGGCTGCTGTCGGACGATTTCGTCGCGAAATGGCGGGGGCGGATCGTCAACATCCACCCTTCGCTGCTGCCCAAATACAAGGGCCTCGATACGCACGCGCGGGCGATTGCGAGCGGCGACACCGAAGTCGGCTGCTCGGTGCACATCATCACCGAGGACCTCGACGGTGGCGAGATTCTCGGTCAAGCGCGCGTCCCGATCGCACCCGACGACACCGCCGAAACGCTCGCCGCGCGCGTCCTCGCCGAAGAGCATCGCCTTTATCCGCTCATATTGGCAGAATGGCTTGCAAGATGAGCCCCGATCCCGAAATCCCCCTCGACCGCGTCCGCGATCTCGCGCTCGCTTTGCCCGAAGCCGCCGAGCGACTGTCGCACGGTTCTCCAGGGTTCCACATCGTCAAAGGCAAGTTCTTCGCCTATTTTTGGCATAACCATCATGACCACGGCGAAACCATCGTTATCGTCAAGACCAGCGGTTGCGAGGAGCAGGCTATGCTGATCGAGATGGACCCCGATTGCTATTATAGCCCGCCATACATGGGCCCGTCGGGCTGGATCGCGATGCGTCTCGACGGCGACAATGTCGATTGGGACCGTGTCGGCGACCGGATCGCGCAGAGCTGGGAAATGGTCGCGCCGCGCCGCCTGCTCGAGGCGGGCGGACGATGAGTGACATAGGGAGCGAGACTCGCGCACAGGCGGCGGCACGGCGACGCTGGGTCACGCTCGCCGAATTCGTCGCGGTCGCGGGGCTGCTGGTCGGGGTTACGACGCTCTACCTCAACTGGTCCGATCGTCGCGAGGATCGGGTCGCGAAATCGGCCGAGGTTACGAGCGCCAGGAAGGCAAGCGGTATCGTCACCTTGCGCGGCGAAGTCGTCGATGGCGGTGACGGGATCGCCCTTTCGGATGCCGACCGCGTTTTCAGCGCCGCCACGATACGCTTTCCGGCAGAACTCGGCATCCCGGCGCAAGATGCGATGCCGGGGCCGCGCCTCGACGTGGACGATATTGCCGCGCCCTTGTTGAAGCTGACCGATAAAGGCTCCGACGACCGCACCGGTCGCATCCCGGCGTTGATCACGGTCACCTGGTGGGACGGCGACACCAAGCACCGCGATACCGCGCTTTACGACGTCCTCTGGCGGACCGAAGGACGGATGCTTCAGGGCCGCAAGCTGCGGCTGACGGGTTTCGCGCTGAACGACCGGACCGCAAGCGCGCCCGCGCTGGAGAAAGCCTGGACGCGAGAGAAGCCGACGACGTAGGTCGTATCGGAAATGCTCCCCTGCCGGGGGGAGAATTCAGACCGCGCACTGTCAAATGTCGGCGTAGCTCACCCGACGATCTCTTCGGGCTTGAAGAAATACGCGATCTCGGTCGCGGCATTCTCGTCCGAATCCGAACCGTGGACGGTGTTCGCCTCGATCGACTCGGCAAGTTCCCGGCGGATCGTGCCCGGCTCGGCGTTCACCGGATTGGTCGCGCCCATGATGTCGCGATTGCGCTGCATCGCGTCGTCACCTTCGAGCACCTGGACGACGACCGGGCCCGAGGTCATGAACGCGACAAGTTCGCCGAAGAACGGCCGCTCCTTGTGGACCGCGTAGAAGCCCTCGGCCTGGTCCTTGCTCATCAGGATGCGTTTGGACGCAACGACGCGCAGCCCGGCCTCCTCCAGCATCTTGGTGACCGCACCGGTCAGGTTGCGGCGGGTGGCGTCGGGCTTGATGATCGAAAAGGTACGGTTCGCGGCCATGATGGTCACGGGCTCCTGATTCTTAAGGGCGGAAAAGTGCGGCTCCCCTAGGCGCGACTCGCCCCCGATGCAACTACGCCGCTTGCTCCCAGCGGCCCGCGTCGTTCTGTTTCCAGTACCGACGCTCGACGCCGTCCCGGTCGGCGAGCGCCTTCCACGCGGCGCGCGCGGGCTTGATCGCGTCGTCGTCGAAGAAATGGAAGGCGCGGTCGAAATCGAGCGCATCGTCGCGCCATTCGCCGTCGGCGAGCGCGATATTGCGCGCACCGTTCGCGGCGTTCATGTCGGGGGCGAGCAGGATCGGTTGCGCGTCATCGTTCTCACCGCCGATCGGCGCATGCGGCAGGAAACTGTCCGCCGAATAGGTCCACAGCAACCGATCGAGAGCGGAGCGGCGGGTATCGTCGGCATCGACAAGCAGCAGCCTGCCGTCGCCCGCCAGAACCTTCTCCGCGATCTGCGGCAGGACGCGTTCGAGCGGAGTGACGGTGAGGTGGTAGAAATCGACCTGCATTCGTCCCTCCCCGTCACGCGATCAGCCCTCGAAATTGTCCGCCACGAACCGGTCGAGCATCCGCACGCCGTACCCGGTCGCGCCCTTGGCGTACGTCGGCCCGTCCTTGTCGGACCAGACCATACCGGCGATATCGAGATGCGCCCATTTGACACCGTCCGCGACGAAGCGCTGGATGAACTGCGCCGCAGTGATCGATCCGGCACCGCGCGGGCCGACGTTCTTCATGTCGGCGATCTGGCTGTCGAGCAGCTTGTTGTACGCGTCCGCAAGGGGGAAGCGCCAAAGCTTGTCGCCCGTCGCAATGCCCGCGGCGAGCAACTGATCCGCAAGCCCGTCGTCGTTGGAGAACAGCCCGCCATGTTCGTTGCCCAGCGCGACGATCATCGCGCCGGTCAGCGTCGCGAGATCGACGATGGTCTTCACGTTATGCGTTTTCTGCACCCATGCGATGCAGTCGCACAGCACCAACCGGCCCTCGGCGTCGGTATTGATCACCTCGATCGTCTGGCCCGACATCGACGTCACGACGTCGCTCGGACGCATCGCCGCGCCGTCGGGCATGTTCTCGACGAGACCGCAGACGCCGATGACGTTGGCCTTTGCCTTGCGCTGCGCGATCGCCTTCATCGCACCGGCGACCGCGCCCGCGCCGCCCATGTCCCACTTCATGTCCTCCATACCCGCAGCGCCCTTGATCGAGATGCCGCCGGCGTCGAAGGTCACGCCCTTGCCGACCAACGCGACCGCCGGATCGCCTTCGCCCGCGCCGTTCCATTTCAGCGCGAGCACCCGTGCCTCACGACGCGACCCCTGGCTGACGCCGAGCAAGGCGCCCATGCCGAGATCGCTCATCGCCGCTTCGTCGAGGACGGTGATTTCGAGACCGAGGCCTTCGACCTGCTTGCGGACCAATTCGACGAAGCTTTCCGGGTACAGGATGTTCGGCGGCAACGTCACAAGCGTGCGGGTGAGGTCGAGACCCGCCGAGACCGCGGCCTGGTCGGTCCAGGCGGCATCGGTGTCCTTCGGCGCGCCAACGACGGTGATCGCGTCCAGCGTCGGTTTGGCCTTATCGGCCAGCTTGGTGCGATAGGTGTCGTATCGCCATGCGCGCTGAAGCGCGCCCCCGGCGAGCCGTGCTGCCGCGGTCGCATCCGCATTCGATTGCGACAGATCGATCACCCCCGATGTCGCGCCGGACACCAGCAACGTCGCGGTCAGCGCACCGCCCGCACGTTCATATCCGGCTGCGTCGCCGTCGCCGACGCCGAGCAGTAGCACGCGGATGCCGCCGGGCACGAATGCTTCCGCGCTCGTTCCCGCTTCGCCCTCGAAGCGATGACCTGCGGCCGCCGCCCGGACGAGATCGGTCGCCGCCGAATCGAACCCCGGCAGTGTCAGATCGACGATAGCGCCCTTGGCGACGGGGAAAGCGATCGCGGTCGCATCGGCGGGGCGCGTGTCGGCGAAATCGATCTTCATGAATCTGTCCTGCAAGTCCTGGGTTGCGCCGTCTCTAGGCCCGCGCGGCATCGAGGGTAAACCCGTGCCGTTCGCATTGCGGCGCAGCGCGGGTGATGCGATAGGGCGGGTTCGCCGCCGCCCTTCGCGGTCGCGCGTTGGGGGTAATGCGACGGTCGTGACGCGTAACGAGTTGATCGCCAGTTGCGCCTTGCCGCTCGCCGCTCTTTTTTCAGGCGCCGTTGAAGCGCAGGATTTGCAGGATCGGCCGGTCGCCCCGCCGACGACCGCCGACGCCCCCTCGCCTGCGAAGGACGATCAGGTCCAGTTCAGCGCGGGCGCGCTCGATTATGATTTCGATGCCGATATTGTGACCGCGACCGGCGAGGTCCGCATGGCGCGCGAAGGCCAGCGGCTGCGCGCCGACAAGGTCGTGTGGAACCGCAAGACCGGCAAGGTGACGGCGACCGGCAACATCGCGGTCACCAACCCCGAAGGCGACATCGCCTACGGCGATTCGATCGACCTGACCGATTCTCTGAAGGACGGCGTGGTCGAGAACATGCTGATCGTGCTCGAACGCGGTGGCCGGATCGCCGCCGATCAGGGCACGCGAATGGACGACGGCACGGTCTCGCTCGAACGCGCCGCCTATACACCGTGCGCGGTCACCAACCCTGCGGGCTGCCCCAAGGAGCCGTCGTGGAAGATCACCGCGGTCAAGGTCACCTATCGCCCCGACCGCGACCGGATTTATTACGAAGGCGCGCGCTTCCACCTGTTCGGGTTGCCGACGATCCCCTTGCCGAAATTTTCGCATCCGGTCGGCGACGGCAACGAAAGCGGATTGCTCGGCCCGCATATCCGGCTGAGCAAGGTCAACGGGCTCGAAGTCGCCGTGCCTTATTATTTCGCGCTCGGGCCGAACCGCGGATTGACGGTTACGCCACACGTCTATTCGGACGTGCTGCCGATGGCGGAGGTGCAATATAGCGCGCTGAATTCGACGGGCGCCTACACGATCACGGCATACGGCACCGCCAGCCGGCGCAGCGACGACATCAATTCGGGGATCGACGGCACGACGAGCCAGGCGTTTCGCGGCTATCTCGACGGCGTCGCGCGTTTCCAGCTCTCGCCCGAATGGAGCGTGTCCGGATCGCTTCGTGCGACGACCGACCGGACGTTCCTGCGCCGCTACGATATCTCGCGCGACGATCGATTGCGCAGTACCGTCGCGGTCGAGCGGGTTGATGCCGACAGCTATCTTTCGATCGCGGGCTGGGGTGTCCAAACGCTTCGGCTCAACGACACGCAGGGGCTTCAACCGATCGCGCTTCCCGAGATCGATTATCGTCGCATTTTCCGCAACGCGGTGTTTGGCGGGAATGTCCAAGTCCAACTCAACTCACTCGCGATCACGCGCGACGCAGGGCAGGATACGCAGCGCGCCTTCGCCAATGTCCGCTGGGATTTGCGACGCCTCACCAATTGGGGTCAGGAGGTCACGCTGACCGCTTACGCGCGCGCCGATGCGTACCACACGTCCGATCCGCTCGCGACGTCGACCCCGAGCTATCGCGGACTCGACGGCTTCACGACGCGTGCGATCGGATCGCTGTCGGCGGACGTGAAATGGCCGTTCGTCGGCGAGGTTTTCGGTGGTACGCAACGGCTGACGCCGCGGCTGCAGATCGTTGCGTCGCCCAAGATCCGGAACCTCGATATTCCGAACGAGGACGCGCGCGCGGTCGATCTGGAGGATTCCAATCTCTTCGCGCTCAATCGCTTCGCGGGCTACGATCGCTGGGAGGATTCGAGCCGGGCCACCTATGGTGCCGAATGGAATTTCGACCTGCCGGGCTTCTCGATCGCAAGCGTCGTCGGGCAAAGCTACCGGTTGACGCAGCGGCCATCGATCTTTCCCGACGGCACGGGGCTCAGCGACCGCTTTTCCGACATCGTCGGCCGCAGCGAGGTGCGTTACAAGGATTTCGCCTCGATCGTATACCGCTACCGCTTCGACAAAGACAATTTCGCCGCCAGACGCAGCGAGATCGACGCGACGGTCGGCTCGCGCGCGACCTATGCGTTGGTGGGTTACCTGCGTCTCGACCGGAACATCACCGGGGTGGAGGATTTGCGCGACCTTGAGGAGATACGCCTTGCCGGCCGCGTTCAGGTCGCGCGCTATTGGTCGGCCTTCGCCTCGACCGTCATCGATCTGACCGATCGCAACGAAGACCCATTGTCGATCTCGGACGGCTACGATCCGCTCAGGCACCGCGTCGGCGTGCAATATGACGACGATTGCCTGACGATGGGGGTAACGTGGAGGCGCGATTATCAGAACATCGGGGACGCGCGGCGGGGCAACAGTTTCCTGTTGACGCTGGCGTTCAAGAACCTCGGTCGCTAAGCGGCGGTTCAGGCGCGCCGGGGCAAAAGCGGCCGCGGCGACATATTGGCCCGAAGCGGATGGGACGACAAAAAGCGTGATCGAAAGACAATCGAAGGCGGTCCGGGCCGGCCGGATCATGAGCGTCGTCGCGGCAGTCGCGATGGCGAGCGGCACATGGGCACAGACCCCCGCGCCAGACGCGGGCAAGACCGTTTCGGACGGAGAGGTTCCCCAGACCAACCTCAACATCCCACAAAACCTGGAGATATTCGGCTCGGTCGACCCGAACGTCCGCAAGGCGACCGCGATCGTCAACGACTCTGTCATCACCGCGACCGACGTCGATCAACGCGCCGCGCTGATCGTCGCTGCCAACAACATCAAGGTGACGGACGAAGACCGTGCGCGCCTGCGTTTGCAGGTGCTCCGCCAACTGATCGACGAGGTTCTCGAAATCCAGCAGGCCAAGACCGCCGACGTCACGATCACCGCGGACGAGATCAACAAGAGCTTCGCGGGCGTGGCGGGCAATTTCAAACAGACGCCTGCGAATTTCTCGAAATTCCTGCGTGAGCGCGGGTCTTCCGATAGCTCGATCCGCCGCCAGATCGAGGCCGAGCTGGCGTGGCAGCGCTACCTTCGCCGCCGGATCGAGCCGTTCGTTAACGTCGGCGACGAAGAGGTGAAATCGATCATCGACCGCCTCAAAGCCGCCAAGGGGACGGAGGAATATCACCTCAACGAAATCTATCTGTCGGCGACGCCCGATCGATCCGATCAGGTCTTCGCGAATGCGCGACAGTTGATCGATCAGATCCGCAAGGGCGAAGCACCTTTCGCCTATTTCGCGCGCAACTTTTCCGAAGCCTCGACCCGCGGCGTCGGAGGCGATCTGCAATGGGTCCGCCTCGCGCAACTGCCCGATTCGATCGCGCGAGCGGCAGGTGATATGCAGGTCGGCCAAATCACCGGGCCCGTGGAAGTTCCGGGAGGGTTTTCGATCCTTTATCTCGAGGACAAGCGCCAGGTGCTGACCGCCGATCCGCGCGACGCCAAACTCAGCCTGAAACAGGTGACGATCAATTTCCCTACGGGCACGACGCCCGCCGCCGCGCAGGCGCGCACCGTCGAATTCGCCAAGACGATCAAGACGTTCCAGGGTTGCGGCTCGGTCGATAAGATCGCAGGGCAGATCGGCGCCGAAGTCGTCGAGAACGATACGATCAAGATTCGCGATTTGCCGCCGCAACTTCAGACGATCATGCTCAAGCTTCAGGTCGGCGAGGCGACACCACCATTCGGATCGCAGACCGAGGGCGTGCGAACGCTGGTCGTCTGTGGACGTGACGACCCCCGCGCCGACCAGTTGCCGGCGATCGATCAGATTCAAGGCCAGCTCGAGCAGGAACGCGTCAACCTGCGCGCGCAACAGGCCCTGCGCGACCTCCGGCGCGACGCGGTCATCGAGTATCGTTGACATCATGGGGCCGATCGCGATCTCGATGGGAGATCCCGCGGGCGTCGGGCCCGAGATCATTGCCAAAGCCTGGGCCGCGCGGCACGATCGCGCGCTGCCGCGCTTCGTCGCAGTCGGCGATGCCCGGGCGATCGAGCGCGTCTGGGATGGACCGATCGAACGCATCGCAACGCTTGCCGAGGCGGCGCGCGTATTCGACACGTCTCTTCCGGTGCTCTCGGTGGACTGCGGTGGTGAGGTCTCCCCCGGCAAACCAGACGCCGAGGGCGCGCGATGTGCGCTCGATTCGCTCGAGGTCGCGTTCGGCGTCGCGCGGTCGGGCGGCGCGGGCGCTTTGGTGACTGGGCCGGTATCCAAGGCGCAGCTTTACGATATCGGATTCACCCACCCGGGCCAGACCGAGTTCGTCGCCGAGCGCAGCGGCATCTCGGGCGAAAACGCGGTCATGCTGCTTGCCGGACCGTCGCTGCGCGTGGTGCCGATCACGACGCATGTGCCGCTCGCCGAGGTTTCGCGGTTGCTGACGATCGACATCATCGTCACCAAATCGCAGGCGACCGCGCGCGGTCTGACCCGCAACTTCGGGATCGCGCGACCGCGACTGGCGTTCGCGGGGTTCAATCCGCATGCGGGGGAAGGAGGCGCGATCGGGCGCGAGGAGATCGACGTCATTATCCCCGCGATTGCGCAGCTGCGCGATGAAGGGATCGACGCGACCGGGCCGTTCGCGGCAGACACGATGTTCCACCCGCGCGCCCGCGCGACATACGACGTCGCGATGTGTTGCTATCACGATCAGGCGCTCGTTCCGCTGAAGACGCTGCATTTCGACGATGGCGTCAACATGACGCTGGGCCTGCCGATCGTCCGCACCTCGCCCGATCACGGCACCGCTTTTTCCATCGCCGGGCAAGATTGTGCCGAGCCGGGCGCGATGATCGCCGCGATCGCGATGGCGGGCGAGGCCGCGACCCGCCGCGCCGCCGCCGGGCTGGGGTGATCGCACCGCTCCATCCCCTGCCCCCGCTCCGCGACGTGATCGCCCGGCATGGGCTGGCGGCGTCGAAGGCGCTGAGTCAGAATTTCCTGCTCGACGGACAATTGCTCGCGCGGATCGCGGCGATTCCTGGCGACATAACCGATACCGAAGTTCTCGAGATCGGACCCGGCCCCGGCGGACTGACGCGCGCTCTGCTCGCAGCCGGCGCCCGCGTCACTGCGATCGAGCGCGACAGGCGCTGTATTCCGGCGCTTGCGGAACTGGGCGAAACCTATCCCGGCCGCCTCCGCGTGATCGAAGGCGACGCGCTCGCGACCGATTGCGCTGCGTTGTTCGAACACAAGCCGCATATCGTATCGAACCTGCCCTACAATGTCGGGACCGCGTTGCTGGTCGCGTGGCTGTCGAGCAATTGGCCGCCGTGGTGGCGGAGCCTGACCTTGATGTTTCAGCGCGAGGTCGCGGATCGTATCGTAGCGGCCCCTGGAACGGGCGCATACGGGCGCCTGGCGGTTCTGGCGCAATGGCGATCGACTGCGCGGATCGCGATGCCCGTCCATCGTTCGGCCTTCACCCCGGCGCCCAAGGTCATGTCGGCGGTCGTCGCGATCGTTCCGGCCGATATGCCGCCGGGGGTCGATCTGGCGGTGCTTGAACGGCTGACCGGGGCCGCGTTCGGGCAAAGGCGCAAGATGCTGCGGCAAAGCCTGCGCGGCGTGCCGGGGGCGATCGATGCGCTCGCACCGCTGGCGATCGACCCTACCCGTCGGGCCGAGACGCTCACGGTCGCGGAGTGGGTCGCGCTGGCGAAGACCTATTCGTCGGCGGTCGGCGCCTTGGGAACGATCGCCTGAGCCGTCGTGATCGGCGGACCTTTGGCGATCACCGCGGCAAGCGACGTTGCGGGAGCGCAGGCCGCCTTGCACAGCGCGCGGATCTTCACGAGATTCTCTTTCGCCCGCGCGACCGCACCCTTGGCGACCAGCGCGTTGCCCTGCCCCTGCAAAGCGGCGAGGTCGTTGGGCTGGAGCAACAACGCCTCGCGGTACATCCGGATCGCCTTTCCCGGTAACCCGCGCTGCTGTGCGACTTCGGCCATCAGGATGAACGCCTGACGGTTGGCCGGATCGACCGCGACCGAGGTTTCGAGAAGATCGGTCGCGCCGTCGAGATTGCCTGCGGCGCGCGCCGCCCTGGCTTCCGCCAGCAAGGCCATCGATCGCGGGCTGACCTTTTCGTCCGCGCGTTGCGCGCCGAGCGACGTGGAGATCGAGACCAACGCCAGCGACGCGGCGGCGGCAACACTCGTGAAACGCATGATCTGCTCCAGCTTCGACACGATGTCAGCGAGCTAGCATGGGGCGATCAGCCGCGCGACAAAAAAGCCGTCGGTGCTGTCATGCGCGGGAGTGAGGCGCACGCCCGGTCCATGCGGACGACCCAAAGGTAACGAAGGTAACACCCAGCGCCAGTATTTGTGACCGGCGAGGAAGCGCGCGACCTGCGAAGGCCCCTCTGCGTCGATCAGCGAGCAGACGATGTAGATCAGTGCTCCGCCGGGGCGGACCAGCGGCGCACCGGTCGCCAGCACATGCGCCTGGGTTTCGGTCAGCCGCTTCAGGCGATCAGGAGCCAGCCGCCAGCGCGCTTCGGGATTACGGCGCCAGGTCCCGGTGCCCGAACAGGGCGCATCGATCAGGACGACATCCGCCGCGCCGGCCCAATCTGCGAGGATTGCGGCTTCCTGACCGGGATCGAGCAGACGCGTTTCTATAATCGAGACACCCGCGCGGTCGGCGCGGGGCGGAAGGCGTTGGAGGCGCGCGCGATCTGTGTCCGTCGCAAGAATAAGGCCCTCGTTCGCCATCGCGGCGGCGAGCGCCAGCGTCTTCCCTCCGCCGCCCGCGCACAGATCGACGACGCGCATCCCGCCGCGCGCATCTGCCGCCAGCGAGACCGTCTGGCTGCCCGCATCCTGCACCTCGACGAACCCACCAAGCGGAGCGACATCGGTCCCCGCCGGCAGGCGCAGCGCATCGGTAAGCCCCGCAATCGGCTCTGCGCCTGCGATCCGAGCCGCGACATCTTCCGGCGTGCCTTGCAGGCGATTGACGCGGACGTCGAGCGGCGCGCGATCGATCAACGCGCCGATCTCGTCATGGTCGAGCGCGGAATCTTTCAATGTTTTGATCAGCCACGCGGGGGCTATTCCGCGCTTTGCCCTGGCTTCTCCGGCTTCGATCGGCC
Source organism: Sphingomonas sp. (assembly GCA_965219285.1). Taxonomy (GTDB): domain Bacteria; phylum Pseudomonadota; class Alphaproteobacteria; order Sphingomonadales; family Sphingomonadaceae; genus Sphingomonas. Next base: position 27,746 of record CBDCNF010000014.1, on the reverse strand, counting down.
CAGGGCCGTGCGATGATCCGTCGAAGGTCGCGGCGACATCTGCGTCGGTATCCGCCAAGGCAAGCATCGCAGTGCGCCCGTTCGCCGGGCGCGCGCCGAGTATCCGGATCGCGGCGTAGACCAGATCGCGCACCGCTCGCCGGTCCTTCGATCCGGCATAGCGGCGTGTCTTGAAATAGCGCGCGATCAGCGTGTCCGCCGCCGCCCCGCCCTCACGCGCGGCGACGACGATCTCGTCCAGCAATTCGACTGCTGCCTGGGTGCGGGCGGGGGGAGTCACGAGAGGTCAGCGCGTGGGATAATTGGGTGCCTCTCGGGTGATCGTCACATCGTGGACGTGGCTTTCCTTGAGGCCTGCGCCGGTGATCCGGACGAAATTCGCGCGCTCTTGCAGATCGCCGATCGTCGCGGCGCCGGTGTAGCCCATCGCCGCCTTCACCCCGCCGACGAGTTGATGGATGACGTCGCGCGCCGGGCCCTTGAACGCGACCTGCCCCTCGATGCCTTCCGGGACGAGCTTCAACTGATCCTTGATGTCGCCCTGAAAATAGCGATCCGCCGAACCGCGGCCCATCGCCCCGACCGAGCCCATGCCGCGATAGGATTTATAGGCGCGGCCCTGGTATAGGAACGTCTCGCCTGGGGCTTCCTCGGTACCCGCGAGGAGCGAGCCGACCATGCAGGTCGAGGCGCCCGCGGCGAGCGCCTTGGCGAGATCGCCCGAGGTTCGGAGACCACCGTCGGCGATGACGGGCACGCCCGCCTTCTGCGCTTCCCCGGCGCTGTCCATCACCGCGGTGAGTTGGGGCACGCCGACCCCGGCAACGACGCGGGTCGTGCAGATCGAGCCGGGGCCGATGCCGACCTTGATGCCATCCGCTCCGGCGTCGATCAGCGCCTTCGTCGCTTCGGCGGTGGCGACATTGCCGGCGACGACCTGGACCGAATTGCTGAGTTTCTTCACGCGTTCGACCGCCTTAGCGACGTCGCGATTGTGGCCGTGCGCGGTGTCGATCACGACGAGATCGAGTTCGGCATCGACCAGCGCCTCGGTCCGCTCGAACCCCTTGTCGCCGACGGTGGTGGCGGCGGCGACGCGCAGTCGACCCGCGTCGTCCTTGGTCGCATCGGGATACATTACCGCTTTCTCGATATCCTTGACGGTGATGAGACCGATGCAGCGATAGGCCTTGTCCACGACGATCAATTTCTCGATCCGACGCTGATGAAGCAGGCGCCGCGCCTCTTCCTTGCCGACGCCGGGGGAGACCGTCGCGAGATTGTCGCTGGTCATCAGTTCCGAAATGCGTTGGCGCGGATTTTCGGCGAAACGGACATCGCGGTTGGTTAGGATGCCGACGAGCTTGCCGTCTTTCTCGACGACGGGAATGCCGCTGATCCGGTTCGCCGCCATCAGCTTCTGTGCATCCGCCAGCGTTGCATCGGGCGCAATCGTGATCGGGTTGACGACCATGCCGCTTTCGAAACGCTTGACCTGACGCACCGCCGCGACCTGTTCTTCGATCGTCAGATTGCGGTGGAGCACGCCTATGCCGCCCATTTGCGCCATGACGATCGCCATGTCCGCCTCGGTCACGGTATCCATCGCCGATGACACGATCGGGATGTTGAGGGCAATGCCGCGGGTCAGCTGCGTGCGGGTGTCGGCCTGGCTCGGCAGCACGACCGATTCGCCCGGCACGAGCAGCACGTCGTCGAAGGTGAGGCCGAGGCGGATGTCCATGATTGCCGATTTCCGAGGGAGGGAAGTGGCGGGCCATGTAACCAAGTCTCGCCGGTATCGCTAGGCCCCTGCCCCACTCGCTGCTAGAATGTCGCTCTGTCTTTCCGGGAGTCCGTCACATGGCGCTGATCGCCGCCGCGCTCGTTCTGCTTCTAGTGCTGTTCTACTTGATGACGAGCATCAAGATCGTCCGCCAAGGCTATCAATATACGATCGAACATTTCGGTCGCTACACGACGACCGCGGCACCGGGCTTCAATTTCTACCCCTCGTTCTTCTACCGCGTCGGCCGCAAGGTGAACATGATGGAGCAGGTGATCGATATCCCCGGACAGGAGATCATCACCAAGGACAATGCGATGATCTCGACCGACGGGGTCGTGTTCTTCCAGGTGCTCGATGCTGCGAAGGCGGCGTATGAAGTGTCCGACCTGTACGTCGCACTGCTCCAGTTGACGACGACGAACCTGCGCACGGTGATGGGGTCGATGGACCTCGACGAGACGCTGTCGAAACGCGACGAGATCAACGCGCGGCTGTTGAACGTGGTCGATCACGCGACCACTCCGTGGGGGGTGAAGATCACCCGTGTCGAGATCAAGGACATCCGCCCGCCCGCCGACATCGTCAGCGCGATGGGCCGGCAGATGAAGGCCGAACGCGAGAAGCGCGCCAACATCCTCGATGCGGAGGGCACGCGCGCATCGGAGATCCTGCGCGCCGAGGGGCAGAAGCAGGCGCGCATCCTCGAAGCCGAGGGCCGCAAGGAATCGGCATTCCGCGATTCCGAGGCGCGCGAACGCGCGGCGGAGGCGGAGGCGACCGCGACCAAGGCGGTGTCGGAAGCGATCGAGAACGGCAGCACGCAGGCGATCAACTATTTCATCGCGCAGAAATATGTCGAGGCGATCGGCAAGTTCGCGACGTCGCCCAACGCCAAGACCATCCTGTTCCCGGTCGAGGCGACGCAGTTGATGGGAACGCTGGGAGGGATCGGCGAACTCGCGAAGGATGCGCTCGCCACGACGACGAAGCCCGTCGCCGAACAACCGAAGGTCCGCGGGCCATTCGACCGGGGGCCGCAACAGCAGTGACGCTGAACGACTGGCTCTCGCACGCGGGCGCGCTCTGGCTGGTCGCAGCGGTTCTGCTGGGGCTGGCCGAATTGGTGGTTCCGGGGGTGTTCCTGATCTTCCTGGCGATCGCGGCGGCGATCACCGGTGCGGCCATGCTCGCGCTGCCGGCGTTGCCGCTCGCCGCGCAGCTCGGGTCCTTCGCGGTGTGGAGCGTGGCCAGCGTGTTGATCGGGCGGCGCTGGTACACCGATTATCCGGTGAGTACGTCCGATCCGATGCTCAACGATCGCGCGGCGCGGTTGGTCGGTGAGACGGTCACCGTCGTCGTGCCCATCGTCGCGGGCGATGGACGCGTGCGCGTCGGCGATGGCGAGTGGCCTGCGTCCGGTGCCGATGCGCCAACTGGCACGCGCGTTCGCGTGATCGCAGTCGAATCGGGTATCTTGCGAGTCGAACCGCTCTGAAACGCGCGCGTCGAACCTAGCGCAGCTTCGCCCAAAACCCGCCGCCGCAAAGCAGATTTTCCGGTTCGTCCTCGAACTGACGCAAGACCAGCCGGTAATATCGGTCTGCCCATGCTTCGGTGAATGCGGATTCCTTGTCGAAATCGGCGCGCGACGGCATCTCGTGCAGAAGCACCTTGATGTCGTGGCCTTCCCACCGCGTCTGCGCGAAAACGCTTTCGGCTCCCGCCAGCGCCAAGACAGAAGCGGCGTATCGGACGTCGGGTACCACGCCTCCAAAGAAAGAACGAACGCCGGTTGTCTTGGGCTGTGAGACATCGGGCGCCATCATTACCAATCGACCGTCGCGAAGCGCACTGAAGACTTGCGCGGTCACAGCGCGCGGCGCGACCGCGAAAGCCGAGATCATCGCACCCAGGAAACCCTCTGGGTACCAAGCTGGCGCCGCAGTCACCCAACGCATCGTCGGATCGATACGATACAGCGAAGCGATCGCCGCACGAACCGGGCCGATGTGCGCCGCCACGATCAGCGTTCCGCGACCCTCGCGCCGAAGGTTTTGCAGCGACGCAATGCCTTCGATCGTGGTCCGGTCTATCAGGACGTCGGGCGAATCGGGTTGGGCAAGCGTAGCCGATTTGACCAAGAGCAACCGCCGCCCGCCGTTCCGGACCCGGCGCTCCCACTCCGACCGTTTGATCGTCTTGTGCGGACTTGCCACCCAAAGCCTGTCGAGAATGCTGGCATGGGGCGTGCGGCCTTCGTCGGTCGCGTCGATCCGCGCGAGTTCGGTGTCGAAGCCGTCGCGGAGGGTTTCGCGTGTCAGCGCGATCGCGCGCAGACGCAGTGCGTTCGCTGCGTCGAGGCCGCCGGTCTGGTCCAGCAAGGCGATCGCCTTGAGATAATGATCGATCGCGCTTGGCTGGAGCGCGAGGAGCCGCTCGAAGACCTTCGCCGCCTCCGCCTTGCGATCCAGCCGGATCGATACGTCGGCCTGAGCGAGCAGGGACGCGATGAGGGTCTGCTCCGTCACGCCGGCGCGCGCCGGGATGGTTTCGAGACTATGCGCTGCTTCTGCCAATTTGCCACTGGCGATCAGCGCCCGCGCGAACCGCAGATGGACCGGCGCGTCGTCGGTCAGTGAGGCGTGGCCCCGCAATGCATTTTCGATCGCGACCGGATCTTCACTGCGGCGCGCAACGTCCTCGGCCACACGGTGAAGCGTCCTGTCGGCGGGGGCCAGCCGCAGCGCCCGCGCCAGTACGCAAGGCGCCTCCGGGTGGTTCGCCTGCGCGAGGAAGCGCGCGGCGATGGCCTGAAGCACGGCGTCATCGGGAAAACGTGCAGCCGCGTCGCCGATCCGAGCGACGTCATCGCTCGATGGCTCCGTGCCACGCAACGCGACGATGAGACTTCGCCACCATGCCGGCTTATCGGGATCGAGCGTCGTCGCGATCCGAAACGCCGCGACCGCGTCTGTCGCACGATCGGCACGCGCGAGCGCTTTGCCCGCCATAAAGGCGATGCGGGCGTTCGCGTCCCAAAGGTGACGCGCGGCGAGAGCGGCGTCACTTGCGCCGGCAACATCTCCCTCCGCCGATGCGCGGCGAATCCCGTCAACGAGGTCGGTCGCGCGATCGCGCGGACCGACCGTTTCGGTCATGCCGCCTGCGCGATTCTCGGCGCAGCTTCGCGAACGCCCTGATCGACGTGCTCTGCGAATTGCGCAAAGTTTTCGACGAACAGATCGACGAGCTTCGTCGCGGTCGCATCATACGCCCCCTTGTCGGCCCAGGTCTGGCGCGGATCGAGGATCGCGGCATCGACGCCGGGCACATTCACCGGCACCTTGAAGCCGAAGTTCGGATCGGTGCGAAATTCGGCGTCGTTCAGGCTGCCGTCGAGCGCGGCGTTGAGCAAAGCGCGAGTCGCCTTGATCGGCATCCGGTTGCCGACGCCGTATTTGCCGCCGGTCCAGCCGGTGTTGACCAGCCAGCAATCGACCCCGCCCTTCGCGATCCTCTCCTTCAACAGGTTTCCGTAGACCGATGGATGCCGCGGCATGAATGGCGCGCCGAAACACGTCGAGAACGTTGCGTCGGGCTCGGTCACGCCGATCTCCGTGCCCGCGACCTTCGCGGTGTAGCCCGAGAGGAAATGGTACATCGCCTGATCGGGCGTCAGCTTCGCGATCGGTGGGAGGACGCCGTAGGCATCCGCCGTCAGCATGACGATATTCTTCGGGACGCCGCCCATATTCTCGTCGGACGAGTTAGGGATAAAATCGATCGGGTACGCGCCGCGGCTGTTCTCGGCGAGGCTGTTGTCGTCGAGATCGAGCTGACGCGTCACCTGATCCATCACGACGTTTTCCAGGACGGTGCCGAAACGCTTGGTCGTCGCGAAAATCTCGGGCTCGGCATCCTCCGAAAGGCGGATCATCTTGGCGTAGCAGCCGCCTTCGAAGTTGAAGACCGCGGTGTCGGACCAGCCGTGCTCGTCGTCGCCGATCAGCGTGCGGCTGGCGTCGGCGCTGAGCGTCGTCTTGCCGGTGCCCGACAGCCCGAAGAACACCGCGGTCGAGCCGTCGGCACCCATGTTGGCCGAGCAATGCATCGGCATCACCCCCGACGGCGGCAGCAGATAGTTGAGGAGGCCGAACACCGATTTCTTCATTTCGCCGGCATAGCGCGTGCCTCCGATCAGGATCAGTTTCTCGGTCAAATTGACCGCGATCACCGTCCCGCTGCGGGTACCGTGGCGTTCGGGATCGGCGTGGAAGCTCGGCAGGTCGATGATGGTGTAATCGGCGGCGAAGTCCTTCAGATCGGATTCTTCCGGGCGGACCAGCATCGTCCGGATAAACAGATTGTGCCAGGCGAGTTCGTTGACGACGCGCACGCGAACGCGGTTCCCGGGCTGCGATCCGCCGAACAGATCCTGGACGTAGAGGTCTTCCTTTTCGCGCAACGCCGTCAGGAAATCCGCTTTCAGCGCGGCGAAATGATCGGGCGCCATCGCCTTGTTCGATTTGCCCCACCAGACGGTCGACTCGGTCTCGGCATCGCGGACGATGAACTTGTCCTGCGCCGATCGGCCGGTATGCGCGCCGGTCTCGACGACGAGCGGGCCGTCGGCGGACAGCTTGCCCTCGCCGCGCGCGACCGCGGCCTCGACAAGGCGCGCGGTTACCAGGTTCCAGTGCAGCGTGGCGCGGGTTTCGATCCCCTGCGTTTCCAGGCCGGCGTCGGGAATACGATCGCTCAACGGGACATCCTCTCAAATTTCACATGCGGTCGCACGGTCGTGCGCTATGTCAATCCGCATATCTATGGGGCGAAACCTCGTCAAATACCCGGATGGCGCGGCGCCATTGAGCGCGTGCCACGTTTGGACTAACTCGACCGGCATGATCGTGGCGCAGGCGAACCGATGACGGCAACGATCGCGCTGGTCGACGACGACCGCAATATCCTGACGTCGATCTCGATCTCGCTCCAGGCGGAGGGCTTTCTGACGCGGGTCTATTCGGATGGCGAGACCGCTCTGAAGGCGTTGCTCGACAACCCGTCCGACCTAGCGATCTTCGATATCAAGATGCCGCGGATGGACGGTCTCGAACTGCTGCGGCGGTTTCGCGAAAAACATTCGACCCCGGTCATCTTCCTGACCTCGAAGGACGACGAACTCGACGAAGCGCTCGGTCTGGCGATGGGCGCGGACGATTATATCGCCAAGCCCTTCTCGCAGCGGCTGCTGATCGCGCGGATTCGCGCCATCCTGCGGCGGAGCGAATTGAGCCAGGCACCCGAGGGCGAGACGGTGGAGGGCGAAGGGCCGATCGAGCGTGGCCGGCTGACGATGGACCCGGCGCGTCACCGCGTGACGTGGAAGGGCGCGGCGGTGACGCTGACGGTCACCGAGTTCCTGATCCTCGAAACGCTGGCACAGCGGCCCGGCATCGTTAAGACGCGTAACCAGTTGATGGACGCGGCCTATCAGGACGACATCTACGTCGACGACCGCACGATCGATTCGCACATCAAACGCGTCCGGCGGAAGTTTCGCGAGGCCGATGCCGAATTCGACGCGATAGAAACATTATATGGCGCCGGATACAGATTTTCCGAGGACTGAGCGCGACCTGACGCTGCGCTGGTCGGGCCGGGTTTCGTTGACGCGGCGCATCCTGGCGGTGAACATCATCGCGCTGGCGATGCTGGCGGGCGGATTCTTCTACCTCGATTCGTATCGCAGTCGGCTGGTCGACAGCCGCGTCGCGCGGACGCAGCAGGAGGTGCGCCTCGCCGCCGAGGCGATCGGCGCTGGCCGCGCGACCGCGCGCGATGCGCTGATCATGCGGCTGGCCGACGACACCAACTCGCGGCTTCGGGTGTACGACACGACGGGCAAGCTGGTGGTCGACAGCCGCGCGCTCGGGCAGCGCAATTTCACCTTTGTCGATCCCGACAAACAGGCGTGGGACCAGACCGTCGCGCGCTTCCTCGACGCCGCGATCGATATCATCGTAATGGCGCCGCGTCCGCCGCTTTATCGCGAACGCAGCGATGGTCTCGCATGGCCCGACGTCCGCGCCGCTCGCGCGACCGCGAAGACCGCGGCGAGCGTTTGGCGCGCGCCCGATCGCACCCCGGTCATCACCGCGGCTGCGCCGCTCCCCGGGGGCGCGTTGCTGATGGCGGTCAACACGATCGACATCACCCAGACCGTTCGGGTCGAACGCTTTCGGCTGAGCGTCGTGCTGTTGCTGGTGACGCTGGCGTCGATCCTGCTGTCGCTGTTTCTGGCACGGACGATCGTTCGGCCGCTTCGGCGGCTGGCGCGGGCGGCGGTACGGGTGCGGTTGGGGCGCGCGCGCGAGGTCGTCGTGCCGCGCCTGCCCGATCGCCGCGACGAGATCGGGATGCTCGCGCGCGCACTGTCCGATATGAGCCTGGCGCTTAGGGCGCGGATCGACGCGACCGAGTCGTTTGCCGCGGACGTGACGCACGAGTTGAAGAACCCCCTCGCCTCCTTACGCTCCGCGGTCGACGGCCTGGCGCGCGTCAAGGATGCCGGGTTGCAGGAGAAGCTGCTGGCGATTGTCCGCGACGACGTCCACCGGCTCGACCGGTTGATCACCGACATCTCGGATGCGTCACGCCTCGACGCGCAGCTCAGTCGGGCCGAATTCGAACCGGTGACGATCGGCAGCATGATCGAGGCACTGTTGCAGCAACGCGTCGAGCGCGGGATCGACCGCGACGTCCGGGTTTCGTTCGATCAGTTGCCCGGAGCGACGCTCGCCACCTGGGGCGAAGGCGGGCGGCTGGAACGCGTTTTCGAGAATCTGATCGACAATGCGATCTCCTTCTCGCCCGACGGCGGCTGCGTTCGCGTAACCGCGCAGGAGGAGCGCGGTGCGATCCGAATCGCGTTCGAGGACGAAGGACCGGGCGTGCCCGACGAGGCAAAGGAAACGATCTTCCGGCGCTTTCATTCGATCCGGCCGCAAAGCGAGGCGTTCGGGCGGCACTCCGGACTCGGCCTCGCCATTGCACGGACCATCGTCGAGGCGCATCAAGGCGATATCGCCATCGAATCGCGCGACGACCAGCAAAGTGGCGCGCGCTTTGTGGTTCGCCTGCCGCTTGCGGAGACTTCGTGACCGCGGTGCCCGAAACCGAAACGCTCCACGCCACCACCGTTTCGATCGGCGGTCTTGGCGTGCTGATCGAGGGCGCGTCGGGCACTGGCAAATCCGATCTGGCGCTCCGGCTGATCGATCGCGGTGCGACGCTCGTCGCCGACGACAGGACGATCGTGACGCGGGATGGCGCGCGCGTAACGGCCACTTCTCCTACTACGATCGCCGGCAGGATTGAGGTGCGCGGCCTTGGTATCGTCGCGGTAGAGTCGTTCGAATACATACCGTTAGCATTGGTCGTGACGCTGTCTCAGGAAATCGAACGAATGCCCGAATCCGCACACCGCATCATCGCCGGCGTCACGCTGCCCGCGATCCGCCTCGATCCGCGTGAGCCCTCGGCTCCGATCAAATGCGAGATGGCCTTGCGCGAATTCGGCACAATGACGTCATGACGCGGCAACCGACTGAAATCCTGCTCGTCATCGGGCTATCTGGCGCGGGCCAAAGCACCGCGCTCAAGACCCTGGAAGACCTCGGGTGGGAGGTCGTCCACAATCTGCCCCTACCCCTGCTGGACCGTCTCCTGTCGGCGCCGCTACCCGAGGGCGCCGGGTGCATCGCGCGCCCGCTCGCGCTCGGTATTGGGTCGCGCACGCGCGGTTTCGACGCCGATCGCGTCGTCGAGATCGTCGGGCAGCGGACGACCGAAAACGAGCAGGACATCAGCACGCTGTTCCTCGATTGCGCGACGGGCGAGTTGGAGCGCCGGTTTGCCGAGACACGACGTCGCCACCCGCTGGCGCTCGATCGCCCCGCGCGCGATGGAATCGAGCGCGAGCGTGAGTTGCTCGAGCCGCTGCGGCGCTCGGCGAACCGCCTGATCGACACGACGCACCTCGCCGCGAACGAGCTGGCGCAACATGTTCGCGAGGCTTTTTCCCGTTCGGGGATCAGCGAACCGACGCTGTCGGTGATGTCGTTCGGCTTCGCGCGTGGATTGCCGTCGAACGCGGACCTCGTCTTCGACATGCGCTATCTGCGCAATCCGCATTGGGACCCCGAACTTAAAGCGGGAACCGGCCTAGACGCGGACGTCGCCGCCTATGTCGCCGCCGATCCCGCCTATGAGGCATCGGTCGAGACGATCGAGTCGCTGCTGCTCATGCTCATCCCGCGGTATCGCGCCGAAGGAAAAGCGTATGTTACCCTCGCGTTCGGCTGTACCGGAGGGAGACACCGCTCGGTCCATGTCGCCGACAGGGTGGCGTCGCGGTTGCGCGCGGCGGGCTTTTCGCCCACGGTCTCACACCGCGATCTGGCGGCCCTGCCGCAGGATTCTGACGAAGGACGCCCGCGAGGCGGCATGGCGACGGATAGAGCGACCCGATGATCGGACTGGTATTGGTGACGCACGGTCGGCTGGCCGAGGAGTTCGTGACTGCGATGGAGCATGTGGTGGGTCCGCAGGAGCGGATCGCGACCGTTCCGATCGGCCCTGAAGACGACATGGAGGCGCGCCGCGACGATATCGCCAAGGCGATCGCCGCGGTCGAAACGGGCAAGGGCGTGATCGTCCTGACCGACCTGTTCGGGGGCACCCCCTCCAACCTCGCGATCTCGTTGATGGAGCGGGGGCGCGTCGAGGTGATCGCCGGGATCAACCTGCCGATGCTCATCCGGCTCGAATCGGCGCGCAAGGCGATGAGCGTCGTCGCCGCGGTCGCCGCCGCACGCGAGGCGGGGCGCAAATATATCTCGGTCGCCTCGGAAGTTCTCGGGGAAGCCGCGGCGTGAGCGTGTCGCGCACGGTGCTCATTACCAATCGTCGCGGCCTTCATGCCAGGGCAAGCGCGAAATTCGTAACGCTCGCCTCCGGATTGCCGATCGAGGTGCATGTGGCGAAAGATGGAGCCGGATCGGTCACGGGTACGTCGATCATGGGGCTGATGATGCTCGGCGCGGCATCGGGCGATTCGATCACGATCAGCGCAACGGGCGACGGCGCGGACGCCGCGATCGGTGCTTTGTGCGATCTGGTCGAGGCGAAATTCGGCGAGGACTGAGCCCTGCCCCGCAAGATCACCGCCTTTTCCAATCCGATCATCAAATATGCGCGCGACCTGCGCGACAAGCGGCATCGGCGCGAGACACGGCAATTCCTCGCCGAAGGACTGCGCATCCTGACCGAGGCGCGCGAGGCCGGACGGTTGCCAAAGACGGTCTTTTTCGCCGATGCGCGGCATGCGTTGGTCGATGCCCTCGTGGCGGAGGTCGAGTTGGCGGGTGGCGAGGCGGTCGAAACCACGCCCGCAATTCTCGCCAAGCTGTCGGGCAAGGACAATCCGCAAGCCGTGGTCGGCGTGTTCGACGAATTTCCGGCCGATCTCGAATCGTTCGATCGAAGCAGCGCGGCGATCTGGCTTGTCGCCGAACGGCTGCGCGATCCCGGCAATCTCGGGACGATCCTGCGCACCGGCGACGCGGTCGGTGCGGGCGGTCTGATCCTGATCGGCGAATGCGTCGATCCGTTCTCGGTCGAGGCGGTGCGCGCGAGCATGGGCGCGCTGTTCACTGTGCCCGTCGCCAAGAGCGATTGGGCGCCGTTCCTCACCTGGCTTCGCACCGGGCCGGGACAACTCGTCGGCCTGAGCCTCGACACCGACACCGATTATCGCGCCGCCGCCTATCGCGCGCCGACCTTCCTGCTGACCGGCAACGAGGCGCAGGGCATGCCCGCGGCAATGGCCGCGGACTGCGATCTGCTGGTGAAAATCCCGATGCTGGGCAAGGCCGACAGCCTCAATGCCGCGGTCGCGACGGCGGTGATGGCGTATGAGGTGCTTTCAAGGCAGAGTGGCGAAACTTGAGGAGAGGATCGATGATCAAGACGTATGTCGCCGCCGTTGCTATTCTGGCTGCAACGACATTGTCCGCCCAGACGAAGAAGCCGTTCGTCGAGCCCGGAACGGAGAATTCGACCGCCGAGACGTCGATCGGACCGAACGATCAATGGATTCGCGCCGCGATCGACATCGACAAGAAGGGCTATCCGACCAAATGCCGCGTCATCGAGAGCAACATTCGAAACAGCGAGCGGCGCTTCTGGTTTTGCAACGCGATGATGCGGGACTGGCACGCTGCGCCCATCTTGAAGGATGGTGTGCCGGTCGCGAGCACGGTGACGCGACGGATGGTTCTGCACGGCAAATAAAACGACTGCGGCGGGTTCAGCCTGCCGAATTGCCGAACACCGCCTCGATATTGTGACGGTCGGGATCGAGCACGAACGCGCCGTAATAGCCGGCGTGATATTCCGCACGTAGGCCGGGCGCGCCGTTGTCGGTACCGCCCGCAGCGAGAGCCTCCCGATGAAAGGCGTCGACCGCTTCCTGGCTTTTCGCGGTGAGCGCGATGTGGAGCTTGCCGTGGGTCGCATCCTGCTCGGCGATCCAGAACCACGGGCGGGTCTCGCCATAGCCGGTGACCTTGACGCCGCCGGTATGCTCGGGCGGGACGTCGAAAAGGCGCGTGACCCCGAGCGGGGCGAAGGCACGATCGTAGAACGCGGTCGAGCGCACAAAATCGGTGACGCCGAAGGTGATGTGGTCGATCATCGGTCGGTCTTCCTTTCTGCGAGCCAGCGGTCCTCCGCGGCATAGTCGAACGGGTCGTCGGAATAGGTTGCGAATACCGGGAAAGCGTCGCGCCAATCGCGCGCCTTTGCGGTCTCGATCATCCAGCGGCAGGTCGGCGCGACGGCGGTCGCGTAACCGGCGACCGGGCGATAGCCGATGGCGCGCGCGGCGGTATCGTCGAGGATGAAGGTTTTGGGAATCGACCAAGGCGTGACGCCCATCTTCGGCGGATATGCATCGCCTGGAACCGGCACGCACTCGGCCTCGCGGCCGACGATCGCCATCAGCGTTGCGCCGATCTCGCGCACCGATGGCGCGTCGGGATCCGGGATATTGAGCGGTCCGGTGAAAGACTTGTCGGCGACTGCTTCGATCAGCGCTGCGATATTGACGGTCGCGCTGGTCTGGAACCGGCTCTCGCCCGAATAGGCCAGCGGGATGTGCGTGCGGCCATCGAGCAGGCGCTTCACGAACCAATATTCGCGTGGATGCGGGCTATGCGCGCCGTGCACCGCGCAAGGGCGCAGGATCGCGACCGGGCGAGTCGCGCGATCGAGCAGCCGGCGTTCGAGCGCAGCTTTGCGGGTGGCATAGCTTTCCGGACCGGGATCGACGGTGCGCTGATCCTCGCGGATCGGGACCGGTAGCGAGGGGAAAGGCCCCGAGCGCGCGTCTTCCAACGTCATGCCGTCACCGTCCGCATAGACGATCGCCGAGGAGATAACGGCAAAGGCGCCGACGCCGGATTCGAGCGCGATGAGTTGATCGGCGTGGGTGTCGTCATACGCGATCGTATCGACGACGAGATCCGCGCCGTTCCCGAGCGCGGCGGCGAGCGCGGCGGTGTCGGCGCGGTCGAGCGTGACAGCGACGATGCCCTGCCCCGCCATCGCGGCGGGGAGCGGCGTTCGGCCTCGGCTGGCGACGGTAACGTTCCAGCCGCCGCAGGCCAGCCGCTCCGCCACCACACTGCCGATCTGTCCGGCGCCGAGGATGAAAGCGGTTTTCACTCTGAAAGGTCGTTGGCGTTCGATGTGTTCCCACAAAGGCGGGAACACAGTCTGGGTTCCCGCCTTTGCGGGAACACAACATAGGGTGGCACAGCCTTCATTCCGGCTCTTCGCCCTTTGCCTGGCCGATCAGCGCCGGCGTCTCTCCGTAACGAGCTAGCGCCTCGACTGGCGCGACGTCCTCGATCTCGCGCGCGCCGGTTTCAATATTGAGGTCGCGGAACTTGCGGCCGGTCACCATCAAGCGTCCGTTGAACGAGTTCGAAAAATTGTTGAAATTGTTCACGGCGCTATTTAGGCCGCCACCGACTTTCCGCAGATCATCGGCCACCTTCGCCAGCCGATCATGCATTTCCTTGCCGAGGCGACCAATTTCCGCGGCCTCCTTCGCCAGTTTCTCCTGCCGCCAGACCGCCGAAACGGTTCGCGCGATCGCGATCAGGTTCGTAGGCGTCGCCAGCAACACGCGCTTTTCGAACGCGAAATCCCACAATGTCGGATCGTGTTCGAGCGCGGCGGAGAGGAAATGTTCGCCGGGGACGAACATGATGACATAGTCGGGCGCGTCGGCGAACTGGCTCCAATACGCCTTGTTGCCGAGGCCGTTGACGTGGGTGCGCATCGAGGCGGCGTGGAGATCGAGGCCGCGCTTGCGCTCGGCTTCGTCGATCGCGCCGAACGCGTCCTGATAGGCATTCAGCGACACCTTGGCGTCGATGACGAGCGATTTGCCGCCGGGGATGCGGATGATCGCGTCGGGGCGGAGGCGGCCGCCGTCCTCGCCCGGGACGCTAACCTCGGTTTCGAAATCGGTGTGTTCGGAAAGTCCGCAGGTTTCGAGGACGTTCTTCAACTGCTGCTCGCCCCAGCGACCGCGCGATTTCGGGGCGTTGCGGAGCGAGTTGACCAGCTTTGCGGCCTCGCTCGACACCTTTTCCTGGCCGAGCCGCATCTGTTCGATCTGGCCCTTGAGTTCGCTGAAGGCGCCCTTGCGCTCGCTCTCGACCTTGCCGACCGCCTCCTCATAACGGGTCAGGCGATCGCTGACCGGCTGGAGCAACGACTTGAGGTTCTGCCCGGCGGTTTCCTCCGACTGGCGGAAACGCGCGTCGGCGCGTTCGAGGAAATTAGTCTGCGCGGCTTCGAGAGTCTTGGCGGCGACTGCTGCGAATTGCGCGTTGAGCGATTCGAGTTGGCGCGCGTGCGCCGCATCGCGCTCATCGGTCTGCGCGCGGAGGCTGGCGAGATCCTGCATCGCCTGATTGCGTTCGCGCTCGACCGCGTCGCGCGCCTGGCGGAGGATGTCGGCGTCCGCCGCGCGGGATTGCGCCACCGCTAGATCGCTGGCGAGCGAATGGCCGCGGCGCGACGCGATCAGCCAGCCGATCAGCGCGCCGGCCGCTAGGGCGAGAAGGCCGATCAGGATCGTTTCGGTCATCGTCGCTCCTTAAAGTCTCAAAAGTCTCGACATACGCGCGCGAGGCGTTCCGCTTCCCGGCGCTGATGCCGGTTGCGGGCTTTGGAACATAGAACGAACGTTTGATTTAAGACAGAGGAAATGACGCGATGACGTCATCCCGGACTTGATCCGGGAACCATCGGGCGGCGAATGCACCGCTTGAGGATCCTGCTTTATTGCTCGCGGCACGATGGATGCCGGATCAAGTCCGGCATGACGGGAAAGATGGGTCCGATCCGGCTCACGCCGTCTTGCGGGTCTTGTCGAGCTTCTTGAGCAGCATGTTGCGTTTCAGGCGGCTGATGTGGTCGATGAACAGCACGCCGTTCAGGTGATCGATCTCGTGCTGCATGCAGGTGGCGAGCAGGCCGGAGAGGTCTTCCTCGTGGGCCGCGCCCTGTTCGTCTAGCCAGCGGACGCGGCAGCGCGCGGGGCGGGTGACTTCGGCATATTGTTCGGGGATCGACAGGCAGCCTTCGTTGTAGACCGCTTCCCCGTCGCTGACGCTCAGGATTTCGGGGTTGATGTAGGCGTGCGGCTCCGAAATCGGCTTGCCGTCCGCGTCCTCGCGCTCCTGCAGGTCGATGACGAGGATGCGTTTCGCGACGCCGATCTGGATTGCGGCGAGGCCGATGCCATGCGCGGCGTACATCGTCTCGATCATATCCGCGACGAGGGTGCGGGTGGCGTCGTCGACGGTCGCGACGGGCTCCGAGACGAGGCGGAGGCGGGGGTCGGGGACTTCGACGATGGGAAGAACGGCCATCGCCGCGCGCTAGGAAATGGGGGGTGGGGCGTCAAGCCGGCGAAGGCCGATAGCCCTCTCCCGTCTTCACGGGAGAGGGTTGGGTGAGGGTCTTCTTTCTACTCGGCGAAGGAGGAAGAAGGCCCTCACCCTCCCATTTCGTGGGCCCCTCCCTCTCCCGCGAAGGCGGGAGAGGGGAAAGCTACCCTACCGGCCGTCGCGCCCTGAGTGCCTGCGCCAGCGTGCCCTCATCTAGGTAATCGAGTTCGCCCCCTACCGGCAGGCCGTGCGCGAGTTGCGTGACGCGCACCGGGAAGCGTTCGATGCGTTCGGTGACGTAATGCGCGGTGGTCTGGCCCTCCAGCGTCGCGTTCATCGCGAGGACGACTTCGTCGATGCCGCCCGCCTCTATCCGGCGAACGAGCGCGTCGATGGCGAGGTCTTCGGGGCGGACGCCTTCGAGCGCCGACAGCCGTCCGCCGAGCACGTGGAAGCGGCCGGGGAACAGCCGCGAACGGTCGAGCGCCCACAGGTCCGCGACCTCCTCGACGACGCAGAGCGCGCGGGCATCTCGCCGCGGATCGGCGCAGATGCCGCAGGGGTCCGTCGTATCGACGTTGCCGCAGGTGGCGCAGGTCGCGAGGCGTTCGTCGACCGCATTGAGCGCGGCGAGAAGCGGCGCCATCGCCGCCTCGCGCTTCTTGATGAGGTGGAGCACCGCGCGGCGGGCCGAGCGCGGGCCGAAGCCGGGAAGCCGCGCCAGCGCCTGCGTCAGCGCGTCGATCTCGGGAGAAGCCATCAGGGGAACAGATAGGGGGTTGCGCGGGGGGGCGCCAGCGCGTTGAGGGTGCGCCTCATGCGGATCGTCTTCATGGGAACCCCCAAGTTCGCGGTGCCGGCGCTGGAGGCGCTGGCGGCGGCCGGAGCCGGACGGAGCCATGATGTGGTCGCGGTCTATACCCAGCCGCCGCGGGCGGGTGGCCGGCGCGGGCGTGAGTTGGTGCCGTCGTCGGTTCAGATACGGGCGGAGGCGCTTGGGATCGAGGTGCGGTCGCCGGTGACGTTGCGCGATGCCGCGGCGCAGGAGGCGTTTGCGGCGCTGTCGGCGGATGTGGCGGTGGTGGCGGCTTACGGGTTGATCCTGCCGACGCCGGTGCTCGCGGCGCCTGGACTCGGGTGCATCAACCTGCATGCGTCGCTGTTGCCGCGGTGGCGTGGCGCGGCGCCGATCCAGCGCGCGATCCTCGCGGGAGACGATGAGACCGGGGTCTGCGTGATGCAGATGGAGGCTGGGCTGGATACCGGCGCGGTTTTGCTGGAACGACGCACGGGCGTGGCGGGGAAGACGGCGGAGGATCTGACGGAGGAACTGGCCGCGATGGGGGCGGCGATGATCGTCGAGGTGCTGGCGGATGTCGCGGCGTATCCGGCGGTGGCGCAACCCGACGAGGGCGTCACGTATGCGGCGAAGGTCGACAAGGCCGAGACGCGACTGGATTTCTCGCGAAATGCGGTTGCGGTGGAGCGGCAGGTGCGCGCTTTCAATCCGCCGGGGGCGTGGTTCGAGGTTTCGGGCGAGCGGGTTCGGGTTCTAGCGGCGATGTGTCCCCGCGAAGGCGGGGACCCAGACTGGACCCCCGCCTTCGCGGGGGTACATTCTCCGGGGTACGTCATCGACGATCACCTCACCATCGCCTGCGGGAGCGATGCGATCCGGCCCACCCTCGTCCAGCGCGCGGGGCGTGGCGTGATGGCGGTGGCGGAATTGTTGCGCGGTTTCCCTATTCCCGCCGGAACGCGGCTTTGACGCGGTTCGCGCTGACGATCGAATATGACGGGCGGCCGTTCATGGGTTGGCAGCGGCAGGATCACGGGCCGAGCGTCCAGCAGGCGATCGAGACCGCAGCGTTCGCGGTGACGGGCGAGCGGGTCGCGGTCCATGCCGCGGGGCGAACCGATGCGGGGGTGCATGCCACCGCGATGCGCGCGCATGTCGATGTGGCGAAGACGATCACGCCGTTTCGATTGTCGGAGGCGCTCAACGCGAAGCTGCGGCCCGCGCCGGTGGCGGTGCTGGCGTGCGAGGTCGTGGCGGATGATTGGCACGCGCGGTTCTCGTGCGTCGCGCGGCATTATGCGTATCGGATCGCGGTTCGGCGCGCACCGCTGACGTGGGAGACGGGGCTGGTGTGGAGGCAGCCAATGCCGCTCGATCTCGACGCGATGCGAGAAGGCGCGGCGATGTTGCTAGGAAACCACGATTTTACTACCTTCCGATCGGCGCATTGCCAAGCCGATAGCCCGGTGCGGACGCTCGACCGGCTCGACGTGAGCGGCAACGATTCGCGGATCGTCGTCGAGGCGTCGGCGCGGTCGTTCCTGCATCATCAGGTCCGGTCGATGGTCGGGTGCCTGGCGCTGGTCGGTCAGGGCAAATGGGCGCCGGAGCGGATCGGCGAGGCGCTGGCGGCGCGCGATCGGGCGATGCTCGGGCTGAACGCGCCGCCCGACGGACTGTGGTTCGTGCGCGCAGATTATCCGGTCAGCGGGTGAAGCGTGCCGCGAGTTCGACATGGGTCGACCAGCGGAACTGACCGACCGGCTGAACCCAGTCGATCCGCCAGCCAGCCTCGCACAAGACCGCTGCATCGCGCGCGAAGCTGCTTGGATTGCACGAAACGTATGCGATCACGTCGAGCGTTGCCGCGGCCAGCGCAGGCATCTGTTCGCGTGCCCCAGCGCGTGGCGGATCGAGCACGACCGCGTCGAAGCGATCGAGTTCTGCGGGCGTGAGCGGGCGGCGGTAGAGGTCGCGATGTTCGGTGAAGATGGGGTGGCCTGCGCTAGCCGCGGCGGCCTTGAGCGACAGGACCGCGTCGCGCGCCGCCTCCGCCGCATAGACCTTGCCAGGCAATGCCAGCGCGAAGGTGCCAAGGCCCGCGAAGAGGTCGGCGATCATCGCTACGTCGCCGACCGCTTCCTTTACGGATGCGACAAGCGCCGCCTCCCCTTCTTCGGTCGCCTGTAGAAACGCGCCGACCGGCAACGGCACGGGAATGCCGCCGAGGGTGATCGTCGCCGGTTCGGGCTCCCAGCGCGTTTCGGGACCATAACCGTCGTCGAGCGACAGGCGGGCGAGCATGTGCTGTTCCGCAAACGCGGTCAGCGCCTCGGCGGCGACAAGGCCTTCGGGCGCGAAGCCGGTGATCAGCAGATCGACGCCGCGGTCCGCGAGGGTCATGTGGATGTCGGCGCGCCGCTTCAGGCGGAGCTTGGCGAGCAACTTGCGCAAGGGGATGACGAGCGCGAAAAGCTCAGGGTGGAGGACATGGCACTCGGTGATATCGACGATGTCGTGGCTGGCTTCGGCGGTGAAGCCGAGGGTGACCCTGCCTTTGCCCTCCGCGTGGAGCGTCGCGCGGCGGCGGGTGCGCGGTGGCGACAGTGCAGGCGGGCGGATCGGGGCTTCGAGGCCGTGCGCGGCGAGCGCGCCCGCGATGCGGTCGGTGAGGAATTGCGACCACGCCGTGTCGTCTAGATGTTGGAGTTGGCAGCCGCCACATTCGGGAAAGTGCCGGCAAGGCGGCGCTCGGTGGTGCGGGCCGGGTTCGATGCCGCCGTCGCCGCGGAGGGTGTCGCCGGGCGCAGCGAAGGCGGCGTGGCGTCCATCCTCCGCGACGCCGTCGCCGCGCGCGGCGACGCGGACGATCAGAGACACTGCGACAGGGCGCATGGAAGGGCGGCGGCGAGATCGTCGGCGATGAAGGCGGGGCCGAGCTGGCGCGCGGCTTCGCTGTGGAGCCAGACGCCCGCGCCTGCCGCGCCGAAAGGGTCGCGCTCGTTGGCGACAAGTTGTGCAGCGATGGTTCCGGCAAGGACGTCGCCGGTGCCGGCGGTGGATAGCCACCGCGCTTTCGCTGCGCTGACCCAAGTATAGCCGTCGGGACGTGATATCACCGTGTCGGCGCCCTTGAAGACGATGGTCGCGCCGCTTGTTCTTGCGGCAGCGCGGGCGCGATCGATCTTGCTGCCCTGCCCTTCGCCGAACAGGTTGGAGAACTCGCCCGCGTGCGGGGTAAGAATCGCAGGCGCGTCGCGAAGGCGAAGGCGATCGAGATCAAGCAGGTGCAGCGCATCGCCGTCGATCACCAGCGGGTGCGCTGTCGCAAGCGCAGCGTCGAGACGTTCTCGCGCCCTTTCATCACGGCCGAGACCGGGGCCGATGACGATCACGCCGATGCGGGGATCGCCGAGCGCGGCGGCGTCATAGCGACGGCGGACGATCGCGTGCGGCAGGCGATCGGTGGCGCTGCCGAGGAGGAGGACATAGCCCGCGCCGGCGTGCGCGGCGGCAGTGGCGGCGAGCGCGGCGGCGCCGGGCATGGCGCCGGCGATGATCGCGACCATGCCGCGGGTGTATTTGTGCGCATCGAACGCCGGTGGCGAGGAATCAGGCCGGAACAGCACCGACGCATCGCTCGATACCGCGATGCCGACGTCGAGGACGCGGATCTCTGACATGTGGTCCGCTGCGGGATAAAGGAGGTGCGCGGGCTTTATCGCACCGAGCGCCAGAACCAGATCGAAGATGGGAAGTTCGTCGGGGCAAGCGCCGTCATCGGTTCCCACGCCGCTCGGCAGATCGACAGCGATCGAGAGACGCGCGCGCCTGTCGAGGCAGTCTAGTTGCTCAATCAGGGCGGGTTCGAGCGGGCGCTTGAGGCCGGTGCCGAACAGCGCATCGACTAGGACGGGAGCGGGCTTTGCATCCTCAATCGTTTCAATTGGACCAGTCCACCGCGCGCGTGCCGTCTTGGCGGCCTCCGACTTCGGTTCGCGCAGCGCAGCGACGCGTACCGGATGCCCGGCCGCCGCCAAAATGCTTGCCGCGACATAGCCATCGCCGCCGTTGTTGCCGGGGCCGCACAGGCACAGCACTTCGCTGCCCGAGGCGAGGCGGCGGATGACCTCCGCGACCTCGGCTCCCGCCCGCGCCATCAGCGACTCGACGGTCGCGCCGTTTGCGATCGCCGCATCCTCTGCCGCGCGCATTTCGGCGGCGGTCAGGATCGGCTGGCTGACGAGCGGCTTCACTTGTCCTTCGCAGAGGCTCCGCGCACCGTTGCGGGCAGGCGGTACGTGTCGTCGCCGAGCGCGACCTCGATCTCGTCAGGTGCGACGATGGTCACGACCGCAGGCTCCGCGCCGTCGGCGGCAACGACGCCGTGGCCGTCCTTGGTCACGCGCAGGCGGTGGAAGCCACCGTCGGGGTGGCGGATCGTCAGGATCAACCCGGCCGCGGTTTCCTCGCGATCGAGTTCGCACACACGCGCGAACGCCTTCGCCCCGGCGACCGCGCATTGGATGCGGCCATCGTCGGCGGCCTCGACGCTCTGATTCGCCTCGGCCCGTGCGAGGACCTTGGTGTCGGTCGCGGACTCGCCACAGCCGGCGAGCAGAGCGACGAGCGCGATACTAAATATCCGCGTAGACATGGCGTTCGGCGGCGGCTCCGGGGTGGGTGACCGCACCCTTGTAGGCGGGGCCGACGTTCTGCGCATAGCGCCACAATGCGCCCGCCCCATAATCGGACAGTCGCGGGCGCCATTCAGCACGTCGCGTCGCCAGAACGTCTGCGGGGACGTCGAGGTCGATCGTTCCCGCCTCGGCATCGATACGGATCGTGTCGCCGTCCTCGATCAGCGCGATTGGGCCACCGTCAGCGGCTTCGGGGCCGACATGGCCGATGCAAAAGCCGCGGGTCGCGCCCGAAAAACGGCCATCGGTGATCAGCGCAACCTTCTCGCCCATACCAAGGCCATAGAGCGCGGCGGTGGTCGACAGCATTTCGCGCATGCCGGGCCCGCCCTTGGGGCCTTCGTAGCGGATGACGATCACTTCGCCCTCGCGGATCGACCGCGCCTCGACCGCGGCGAAGGCGTCCTCTTCGCAATCGAAGCACCGTGCCGGGCCTTCGAATTGCAGCCGGTGCATCCCCGCGACCTTCACGATCGCGCCGTCGGGGGCGAGGCTGCCGCGCAGGCCGACGACGCCGCCGGTCGGGGTGATCGGCGCCTTGGCGTCGTAGATCACCTTCTGGTCGGGGTTCCACGTCACCTGATCGATGTTCTCCGCGAGCGTCTTGCCGGTGACCGTCAGGCAATCGCCGTGGAGAAGCCCTTCGGCGAGCATCGTCTTCATCAGCATGTAGACGCCGCCAGCCTCGTACATGTCCTTGGCAACATATTCCCCACCGGGTTTGAGGTCGGCGAGATACGGTGTCGATTTGAACGCCTCGGCGACGTCGAACAGGTCGAATTCGATCCCCGCTTCGTGCGCCATCGCGGGGAGATGCAGCGCGCCGTTGGTCGAGCCACCGGTGGCCGCGACGATGCGTGCCGCGTTGACGAACGCATCGCGCGTGCAGATGTCTCGCGGGCGGATATTCGCCGCCAGCAATTCCATCACCTGCGCGCCCGCGGCGACCGCAATCTGCTCGCGCGAACTATAAGGTGCCGGAACCATGTTGCTGTTCGGCAGGGATAAACCGATCGCCTCGCCGACGCAGGCCATCGTGTTCGCCGTGAATTGCCCGCCGCACGCGCCGTGGCCGGGGCACGCGACCTTTTCCAGCGCCTCGACCTCGGACAGCGGGCAGGCTCCCGCGGCGTAGCGTCCCACGATTTCGAAGACATCGACGACGGTGACGTCGCGATCCTCGAACCGGCCCGGCAGGATCGACCCGCCATAGACGAAGACGCTCGGCACGTTGAGCCGGAGCATCGCCATCATCATGCCGGGCAGCGACTTGTCGCACCCCGCGAAGGCGACGAGCGCGTCATAGCAATGGCCGCGGACGCTGAGTTCGACCGAATCGGCGATCACTTCGCGGCTTACGAGCGAGGATTTCATCCCCTGATGGCCCATCGCGATGCCGTCGGTGACGGTGATCGTGTTGAAACGGCGCGGCATTCCGCCGCCCTGCTCCACCCCGCGCTGCGCTGCGTCGGCCTGCGCGTCGAGCGTGGTGTTGCATGGTGCGGAATTGTTGCCTGCCGAGACGAGCCCAACGAAAGGCCGCGCGATCTCCTCCTCGGTCAGTCCCATCGCGTAATAATAGCTGCGGTGCGGCGCGCGTTCGGGGCCGACCGATACGTGGCGGCTCGGTAGCCGCGCCTTGTCGAACTGATGGGTCATGATTTCCGGCTAGGTCGGCGCGCCCTTGGGTGCAACCCCGGCGCTTGTATCGGACGCGCGCGGGGACTAGCTGTGCGCGGGTCAAATCCAGGGGTGCGCGTTCGTGGAATTATCGTTGGTCGTCGCAGGCCATTCGCATGCTGCGGCACTCGGTGTGCCCATCCCCGCCGAAGACGACGCCTCAGCCCCGAACCAGATCGCGATCGAGGATGCCGCCGCGATGGCGCTGGCCGGCGCATGGCCGCGCGACGACGCATATTGGGCGGCGCTGGAGGATGCGGCTCGCGAGCGCGTGCCCGCGATCGTCTGGAGCGGAACGCAGCATCACGCCGCGTTCCTGGTCGAGCCCGTGCCGCCGATCGATTTCGTGCTGTCGGCGGCGCCCGACCTGCCGATGGACCCGCGTGCGTCCTATGTCGCCGAATCGCAATTGCGCGCATTGTTCGCGCCTTCGATCGAGCCGCTGGGCGATCTCGTCCGCCGGTTGGTCGCGGTGGCGTCCGGCCCGGTGCTCGTCGCGGGAACACCGCCGCCGCTGGGTGATCCCGACGCGATCGCGATGCGGGTGGTGAGCGATACGAACGAGGATGGCGAGCCGGAAGACCCGCCGCGGCTCAGCTCGCCCTACACGATGCAGAAACTGTGGTCGCTGGTGCAGTCGATGCTCGCGGAGACGACCGTGGTTGCGGGCGGCGTGTTCGTGCCGGTGCCCGATCGGGTGCGCGGCGCGGACGGATTCCTGCGCGAGGATTATTGGTCCGAGGACGCGGTTCACGCGAACGAACATTATGGCCGCGAGATGCTGAGGGAACTCGTCGATGTCGCCCGCGCCACCCCGACGAATGCAGAAACGGACGACGCATGAACGCTGACGACTCCCTTCCCGATGGGGCCATTGCCGATGGGACCACTCCGGATGAAGCCACTCCGAATGAGACCATTACCGATGGACCTCTCGTGGATGCGCCTATTGCGGAAGAGTCCGTTGCCGATGGAGCCGTTCCCGATCGGCAAAATTGGGCGAACGTTCCCGAAGCCGGATGGGACGCCGCCGAATTCGGGACGTTCACGACGCCGCTGATCGAAAAATCCGATACCGTCGTTGCGGTCGGCACGATGCTGGCGGCGCGGCTCATGACCGCAATGCGGAGCAAGCGGTTTTCGATCGTCCGCGTCGATCCGCCGCACCCCGCCTTCGCCGACATCGCGCCCGAGACCGAAGAATATCTGAGCTTCAGTGCCGGCTATGGTGAAGTGTGGAGCGCGCGCGAACTGCGTCAGCTCATACGGCGTGTCGATCGCAGCTTCACCCCACAGGAGGACCGTAGGCACGATGGCGACGTCGTGATCGATCCATATCGGCCCCGCTTGCTTTATCCGGCGCGGACCGACCAGGAATTCGATCTGTTGCGCGATCGTCATCTCAACGCGGTGCGATCGGCGTTCCGGCGCTGTTCGACGCTGATCGTCGCGCTCGGCGCCTCCGAAATCTGCGAAGCGATCGCGGACGGTGCGGTCATCCCCGCGCGGTCGGGCGCGGCGTCGCGCGGTTTCGACGCCGAGCGTTACGTGTTCCGCACGCTGACCGTCGCGGAGACGATCGATGATCTGACCGATGCGATCGCCGGATTGCGCGCGCTGAATCCGGGTATGAAGATCATCCTGATGATCTCTCCCGAGCCGCTGGCGGCGACCGCGACGCACGCTCACGTCGTTTCGGCGAGTGCGCATGGCAAGGCGATCCTGCGCGTGGCGATGGAGGAACTCGCAGGTCGGCCCGGGATATCGTTTTTCCCCGCACTCGAAATCGTCGCGCCGCTGGGAATCACCGCCTTCGGTGCGGACGGCCGGTCGCTGAGCACCAAGGCGATCAAGCTGATCGGGGCGGCGCTGGCCGAAGCGTGCGAAGGCGGCGCGTTCGAGATGGTCGCGCCCGATCGCCCGGAGCCGGAGGAGCCCGCGACCACCGACGAGGCAGACACGATCACGGCGGATAGCGCGGAGCAAGCGTCCGCAGCGGCGAGGGAGCGGAGGATAGCTGCAAGAGCGGCGAAAGCGCAGGCGGAAGCCGAGGCCGCGGCATCCCCTTCGCCCAAGCGCGCCGTGGCGACGGTGGTGGGGGAATATGCCGGCACAGAGCCCACGAAAAAGGCTAAAAAGCCTCGCGGGCTGCCGGGTGATCCACCGAAGCCCAAGGTGCCGAAGCAGCGACGCGACGCCTCGGAAAGCGACGGCCCTGCGACGGCGGGACCGACGATCGGCCCAGTGGCGAAAAAGGAAGCTGCTTCGGTCGCCGAGCCGAAGCCGGAATCCAAGAAGCTGAGGGAGCGGCGCGAGCGTTGGGAACGCCGGACGGCGCGGGAAACGAAGCGCGCAACGGCGCGGGCCGAGAAACAGTCCGAAGGCACGCCCATCACAGAGGCGAAGCCTGCCGTCAGTCGGGTGCGTAAGGCGCGTACGGACGAGGCTGCATCGACGGGCGATGAGGCGAAGGTTCCGGCAACACGAGCGCGACGTAAGCCCAAGTCCGCAGTGGAGGAAACGACTTCGGTCGATCCGGCAGCAACGAACGAACCGCCGAAGCGCATGCAAGCGGAGCGCCAAGAGGAACGAAAGCGGCGAAGACTGGCGACAAAAGCGGAGGGTGGATCGGCTTAGCGGCTGCTATCCGGCCAGCGCGGCCAAAGCCTTTTCCACCCCGTCCATCGTAAACGGCTTGTCGAGGCGCGGACGCGCCAGATACGCTTCGGCAATCCCCTCTTCGCCGCCGCCGGTCGAGAAGACGAACGGGATTTCGCGCGCGGCGAGCGCATCGGCGACCGGCCAGCTCTTTTCGCCACCGCGAAGATTGACGTCGAGGATCGCGGCATCGATCCCGCCCGCTTCGACGAGTTCCAACGCCGCTGCGACGCAATCCGCGATTCCGGCGACGACGTGACCGAGGACATCGACGAAATCCTCGAGCATCATCGCGATCAGCGGCTCGTCTTCTACCAGCAGAATACGATCGGGCGAACTCATGACTCAGCCAATAGCGGGCAATCGGCGCCGTGCAACCTTACGGCGCGGACAAGGCATCCCGCGCCGCTTCGGCAAGTTGCTGGACCGAAAAGGGTTTCGGCAGGAACGAGACGTGATCGAGATCGATCGAGCGCCGCAACTGCTCCTCGGCATAGCCCGACATGAACAGGATCGGCAGATCGGGGTAACGCTCGCGCGCGTGCCGCGCCATCGTCGGGCCGTCCATCGTCGGCATCACGACGTCGGAAACCAGCAGATCCGGGCGTTGTTCGGTCGCCAGCAATTCCAGCGCGGCTTCGCCGTTTTCGGCGGTGAGCACGGTATAGCCCTGCCGCGAGAGCGCGCGCTCGGCGACCGCGCGAACCATGTCCTCGTCCTCGACGAGCAGAATGACGCCGGTGCCCCACAGATCGGCGGGTTTCGCTTTCGGCACCGCGATCGCGTGCGACGGCGCCGCGGCGGCGTGAACGGGGAGATAGATCGTGAAGGTCGCGCCGTACCCGGGCTTCGAATCGGCGAAGATATAGCCGCCCGATTGCTTGACGATGCCGTAGACCGTCGAAAGCCCAAGCCCCGTCCCCTTCCCCACTTCCTTGGTCGTGAAGAACGGTTCGAAAATCTTGGGCAGGATATCGACGGGGATGCCGGCGCCGGTGTCGGCGATCTCCAGCGCGGTATAATCCGCGGGGGGCAGGATGTCCGATCCCATCCGCCTGACCTCGGTGATCGAGATCGCGCGGGTCTGGATCGTTAGAGTGCCGCCGCCGTGCGGATCCTTGGCTAGCATCGCGTCGCGCGCATTGACCGCCAGATTGACGACGACCTGTTCGAGTTGCCCGGGGTCGGCGCGGATCGGCCCCAGATTGCGCCCGTGCTTCACGTCGAGCACCACCGTCTCGCCGAGCAGGCGCTTCAGCAGGTTCGAGACTTCGGACACCACGTCGGGCAACTGGAGCACTTGCGGCCGAAGCGTTTGCTGGCGCGAGAAGGCAAGCAATTGTCGTGTCAGCCCGGCCGCACGGTTCGAATTGGTGCGGATTTGCTGGATATCGTCGTAATCGCTGTCACCGGGCGAATGGCGCATCAGCATCAAGTCGCAATGTCCGATGATCGCGGTGAGGATGTTGTTGAAGTCGTGCGCGACGCCACCGGCAAGCTGACCGACCGCCTGCATCTTGGTCGCCTGCGCGACTTCGCGTTTCAGGCGCGATTCCTCGCTGTTGTCCTTCAGACTGAGCAGCACCGCCGCCTCGCCGAGGCCGCGCGCTCCCGCGATGGTCAGTGCGACGGGTTCGTCGGGATGTGCCTTCAGCCGCACGACGAGATCGGTCGAATGCGCCATTCCCGCGGCGAGGCGGCGTACTGCATCGGCGACCGCGCCCTTGTCCTCACGGACCACCAGATCGCCGGGATAGAGCGGCAAAGCGGCGGAATCGACGCCTGCGGCGCGGACGAAGGCGTCGTTCAACTGCTGGAAGCGACCGTCGCGATCGACCAGCGCCATGCCGAAAGGCATCAGCCCGACGAGCGTCTGGACATGGGTGGCGGCGCTCGACGCCTGTCCCGCCGTGCCGACCTCCTGCTCGTCGAGCAGAGCTACGAGCAGCGGGCTTTCGGCTTCTTCGAGGAACGGGATTTGAACGACGCGCAGCGGCATGCCGCCGGCGATACCCTCCCGCTCGAACCGGACGTGCCCCGCCGCATCGGTGATCAGCAACGAGGCGAAGTCGCGGCCCTCGACCGGA
>CBDCNF010000013.1:0-3840 GCA_965219285.1 Sphingomonas sp. | reverse complement strand
GGATCGAGATCGTCGGCGTACCGACGCAGCGCGACGACGACGGTCTCGCGCTGTCATCGCGCAACGTCTATCTCGACGATGACGAACGGACCAAGGCGACTGCGCTGCCGCGCGCGCTCGGCGTCGCGGCGCGCGCGATCGAGCGCGGCGACGATGCGCAGGGCGCGCTGGCCGATGCGCGCGCGACGCTGACCGCGGCGGGCTTCGCGATCGATTACGTCGCGCTCGCCGATGCCGAAACGCTCGCCGAGAACCCGTCGGCTGACCGCCCCCGCCGGTTGCTGGCGGCGGCGCGGATGGGATCGACGCGGCTGATCGATAATATCGGCATCGAACATGGCTAATCCGCGTTAACCATTTGGTGACACGAATCGAGGCAGATTGACCCCCAAGGGAAAAAGGGGGGTCCGTCATGGGCACGAGTCTGAAGAATGCGCAGTTCCTGATCGACAGCCGTCTGCGCGATGCCGCGCGCGGCAATCCGGACGCGCTCTACGATCTGGGCGTCTGCTACTCGACGGGGACGTCGGGCGTCGGAATCGACCTGATCGAGGCGCATAAATTCTTCAATCTCGCCGCGGTATCGGGGCTCGACTGCGCGGCGGATGCACGTTCGGACATCGCCGAGGACATGACCGCACGCGAGATCGCGACGGCGCAGGCCGCTGCACGTGCCTGGCTGGGTTCGATGCAGCGCCGCGCGGCGTAAACGCTTCAGCTCGTCTTGGCCGGCGCCTTCTTTTTCGGCGCGGCTTTCTTCTTGGCCGGCTTTTTCTTGCCCTTGGGCGGGCCCTGCGCCGCCCGCGCGTCGATCAGCTGCGCGGCCTCCTCCAGCGTCAACGCGCCCTGTTCGATCGATTTGGGCAGCGTCGCATTGGTCTCGCCATCGGTGACATAGGCGCCGTAGCGGCCCTCCATCAGTTTGATCTCGGCTTCGGTGCGCGGATGGGGCCCGAGTATCCTGAGCGGTTCACGCGCCGCGCCGCGACCGCGACCGCCGCCCGCCGCCGCCTCGGCCAGCTTCACGACCGCAGCGTTCATGCCCGTCTCGAACACGTCGGCGGTGGTCTGCAGCCGCGCATATTTGCCCGCATGCTTCAAATACGGGCCGTAACGCCCGATCGCGGCCTCGATCGGCTCGCCCGTTTCGGGGTGCGTGCCGATCGTGCGGGGCAGACTGAGCAGCTTGAGCGCCCATTCGATGTCCAGTTCGCCGATATCTTTCGGGATCGACGCGCGCTTCGCCTCCTTGCCTTCGCCTAGCTGGATATAAGGCCCGAACCGCCCCGATTTGCGCTCGACCTCCAGGCCGGTCTCGGGATCCTTGCCGAGCCCCTCGGGCACCGCATCCTCACCCTCGCCGCCGGGCTGCGCGAAGCGACGGGTATATTTGCACTCGGGGTAGTTCGAGCAGGCGATGAACGCGCCGAACTTGCCGCCGCGCAGCGCCAGCTTGCCCTCGCCGCAATTGGGGCAGAGCCGCGGATCGGAGCCGTCGGCCTTGTCGGGGAACAGGTAGTCGCCGAGGAAGGTGTCGAGCTCGGCGGTGACTTCGCTCGGCTTGAAGTCCATCACCTCGGTCGTGCGCGGCTTGAAATCGCGCCAGAACGCCTCGAGCACCGCCTGCCACGCGGCGCGCCCGCCCGACACGTCGTCGAGTTCCTCCTCGAGATCGGCGGTATAATCGTAGGCGACGTATTTCTGGAAGAAGCGCTCGAGGAATGCGGTGACGAGGCGCCCGCTTTCCTCGGCGAAGAACCGGTTCTTCTCGGTCCGGACGTAGTCGCGATCCTTCAGCGTCTTGATGATCGAGGCATAGGTCGACGGGCGACCGATGCCGAGTTCCTCCATCCGCTTGACCAGGCTGGCTTCGGAGAAGCGCGGCGGCGGCTGGGTGAAATGCTGTTCGGCATCGACCGCTTTTTTCGCAGGCGCATCGCCCTCCGCATCCGCGGCAGGCGCTTCGAATCTTCATCCTCGCTGTCGTCGCGGCCCTCTTCGTAAAGCGCGAGGAAGCCGGGGAACAGCACGACTTGACCGGTCGCGCGGAGGATGTTGCGCCCCGTACCGTCGGCAAGATCGATCGTGGTGCGCTCCATCCGCGCCGACGCCATTTGGCTCGCGAGCGCGCGCTTCCAGATCAGGTCGTAGAGGCGGGCGTGATCGCCGCCCCCCGCTTTATCCTTCGAAAAGTCGGTCGGGCGGATCGCCTCGTGCGCTTCCTGCGCATTCTTGGCCTTCGTCTGGTACTGGCGCGGCGAATCGGGAACGTAGCTGGCGTCATAGCGATCCGCGACCGCCTTGCGCGCCGCCGAGATCGCGCTGCCGTCCATCTGGACGCCGTCGGTGCGCATATAGGTGATCGCGCCGTCCTCGTAGAGCCCCTGCGCGATCCGCATCGTGTGATCCGCCGAAAAGCCGAGCTTGCGTGCCGCCTCCTGCTGCAACGTCGAGGTGGTGAACGGCGGCGGCGGGTTGCGCGTCGCGGGCTTGGTCTCGACCGACTGGACGCTGAAACGGCCCTCCTCGACGGCCTGCTTCGCCCGCAGCGCATCACCTTCGTTGCCGATCGAGAGGCGGTCGAGCTTGTCGCCGTTCCACTGCGTCAGCCGCGCGGTGAAGGCGGTGCCGTCCTGCTCCATGTCGGCGGTGACCGACCAATATTCCTGCGCGCGGAATGCCTCGATCTCGCGCTCGCGCTCGACGATCAGGCGCAGCGACACCGACTGGACGCGGCCCGCGGACTTGGCACCGGGCAGCTTGCGCCACAGCACCGGCGACAGCGTGAAGCCGACGAGATAGTCGAGCGCGCGCCGCGCCCGATACGCGTCGATCAGATCCTCGTCGAGCGCGCGCGGGGACTGCATCGCGGTCGTCACCGCGGCCTTGGTGATCGCGTTGAAGGTGACGCGCTGGACGTCCTTGGGCAACGCCCGGCGTTTCGCCAGCACCTCCTGGACATGCCACGAAATCGCCTCGCCTTCGCGATCGGGATCGGTCGCCAGGATCAGCCGGTCGGCGGTCTTGGCGAGATCGGCGATCGCCTTCAACTGCTTCGCCTTGTCCGCGTAATTCTCCCATTCCATCGCGAACCCCTCATCGGGATTCACCGATCCGTCCTTGGGCGGCAGGTCGCGGACATGGCCGTAGCTCGCGAGGACGCGATAGTCGGAACCCAGATATTTTTCGATGGTCTTCGCCTTGGCGGGCGATTCGACGATGACGAGTTGCATGGCGGTGTTAAGCTGTCCTCACGTGTACGCGCGAGCATGGGGGGCATCGGGAAATGGCGTCAAGCGTCGGAGTGGAGCGCGGGCAAGGCCCTCGGCAGGGCAAAACTCAGGACGGCGCACGGAACCCCGCGCCCGGCCGCGGGCAGGATCACGAGCACGATCGCAATCAGCTCGAACGGATGACCTTTTTCTCCGACGCGGTGTTCGCGATCGCGATGACGCTGCTGGTCGTCGAGGTCCGGCTGCCGCACCTCGACCGGCTGACCGAGGCGACGCTCGCGCAGGCGCTGCTCGAGCTGCTGCCCAATTATATCGGCTTCCTCGTCAGCTTCCTCGTCCTCGGGCGTTTCTGGGTGTCGCACCACGTGATGATGTCACAACTACGCGCGACCAGTCCGACGCTCGTTTGGGCCAATCTCTACCTGCTGCTGGCAGTGGCGTTCATGCCGTTCCCGACCGCAGTCGTCAGCGAATATATCGAATTTCGCGTGGCGATCGCCTTCTATGCGGCGTGGCTGGTCCTGCTCGGCCTGCTCAATCAACGGATCATCCGGATCGCGATCCGCGACGCCGCCCTGCGACGGTCCGACGTCACCGCCGACGCGCT
>CBDCNF010000012.1:0-20484 GCA_965219285.1 Sphingomonas sp. | reverse complement strand
GCGATGCGCCGCGCAACTCCGGCTGGCGCCCCGGCGCACGCTGGGCACGCGTCGATCATGAGGTAGCGGCGCGCGATATCGAGCGCCGCATCGCCGCGCTGCCCGCGCACCAGCGCCCGCCGATGCGCGAACTCGGTCGGCGCAGCGAGGCGGCGGATATGCCGTTCAAGCGACTGCCGGGAGATGATGGTGGCAAATCGACCGGCTGGGTTGAGCCTCGATCCGATCCGCCCGGAATCGTGACGTTCTTCGACACCCCCCGCTCCACTGCCAACGCGATCGCAGGCGCCTGCCCGGATCGCCAGCCATCCGCGCGCGCTGCCGCCGTAGCTTATGAATCCCCCCCGCTCGTCACGGTCCACAAGATCGGTAGCCGGGTGGAAATCGCCGCAGCCTCCCCCACCGCGTCCGCGCTCGGTATCGAACGCGGCATGGCGCTTACGCAGGCGCGCGCATCGGTCCCCGATCTCGACGTGCGCGATGCCGACGCGGAGGGTGACCGCGCCGATCTCGAACGCCTCACGATCGCACTGGCGCGACGCTGGACCCCGATCGTCGCGATCTCCGACGCGGACGGCCTGTTCCTCGATCTGACCGGCGTTGCGCATCTCCACGGTGACGAAGAGGCGACGGCGCGTCGAATCGTTCGGTTGCTTGCACGTCTCGGCGTAACCGCGCGGATCGCGGTGGCGGATACGGCGGGTGCGGCCTGGGCGCTGGCGCGGTTCGCATCCTACCCCCGTCATCCTCGCGAAAGCGGGGACCCATCACCCGACACTTACCGCAATTTGCAATTGTCGAGTTTGCCGAAACGGCATGAGATGGGTCCCCGCTTTCGCAGGGATGACGTATCGGTGGTGGAGAGCGGTCGACACCTCCCCGCCCTCGCCCCCCTCCCCGTCACCGCACTCCGCCTCGACGACACCTCGATCGAGCTCCTCCGCCGCCTCGGCATCGACACGATCGGCGCGTTGCTGGAAATCCCCCGCGCCCCGCTCGTCCGCCGCTTTGGCGCGACGATCGCGCGGCGCCTCGATCAGGCGACCGGCGCCGCGCCAGAACCGCTCGATCCGATCATCCCGCCCGAACACATCGCAGTCACGCGCCGCTTCGCCGAGCCGATCGCAACCGCCGACGCCATCGCGCACTGGCTCGCGGGTCTCGTCGCCGACCTGACCGTCGCGCTCGCCGAATCCGGCAAGGGCACCCGCGCGCTGCTATTCGCCGCCGAGCGAGTCGACGGCAGCGTCCAGACGATCCGCATCGGCCTCGCCCGCCCGACCCGCGATGCGCCGCACATCCTGCGGTTGATCGCGCGGCGTATCGAGGAGGTCGATCCCGGCTACGGCATCGACGCGCTGACGCTCCACGTCCGCCGCGCCGATCCGCTCGGCCCCGAAGCGCTCGGCGCGAACCTCGTCAAGGATCAAACGCCCGACCTCGCCCCCTTGGTCGATACCCTCGCCAACCGCATCGGCATGACGAAACTGTGGCGCCACCGCCCGATCGAAAGCGACGTCCCCGAACGCTCGGTCGCCCCGCTCCCGCCGCTCGACCCGCCCGAACGCGACACCACCCGCCTCAAGATCGACGACGTCCGCCGCCTCGACACCCGCGCGCCCGATCACCCCTGGCACCCGCGCTGGCCACGCCCGATACGCCTGCTGCACCGCCCCGAGCGGATCGACCATGTCCTCGCCGAGCTCCCCGACTTTCCCCCGCTTCGCTTCACCTGGCGCGGCACGACGCACCGCGTGGTCTGCGGCGACGGCCCCGAACGCATCACCGGCGAATGGTGGAAACGGAGCGCCGAACGCGACGCGGTCCGCGATTATTTCCGCGTCGAGGACGATACCGGCAAACGCTTTTGGCTGTTCCGCCGCGGCGACGGCCACCGCGCCGAGACCGGCGACCTGACGTGGTACATGCACGGCACTTTCGGGTGACCTACAGCGAACTCCAGATCACAACGCATTTTTCGTTTCTGCGCGGCGCCTCTTCGCCCGAAGAACTGTTCGCCACCGCCGCGCTGATGGGAATGCCAGCACTCGGCATCTGCGACCGCAATTCGGTCGCAGGGGTCGTGCGCAGCCTCGTCGCGGCGGAACAAGTGTCGAAACAGCACGCGCCGATCCGGTTGATCCCCGGCTGCCGGCTCGATCTCGTCAGCGGCGCGTCGCTGCTCGTCTGGCCCGAGGATCGCGCCGCGTGGAGCCGGCTCACCACATTGCTCAGCAAGGGCAAGGCGCGCGCCGATGCGCAGCGCGGCGAGAAAGGGCAGTGCTTCTTCCACTGGGAGGATGTCGCCGGACATGCCGCCGGGTTGGTCGCCGCATTGATCCCCGGCATCGCCGAGCCCGACCCCGCGGACCTCGGCGTGATGGCTGAAATCTTCGGTTCCAGGGCTCACCTTAGCCTAACCTTCCAGCGGCGTCCCGGCGACGCGCTTCGCCTTCACGACGCCGAACGCGCCGCGCGCCGCCACGGCCTGACCCCGCTCGCGACGGGCGACGTGCTGTACCATGTGCCCGATCGCCGGATGCTGCAGGATGTCGTCACCGCGATCCGCAACAAATCGACGATCGACGATCTCGGCTTCCGCCGCGAGCGCAACGCCGAGCGTCACCTGCTGCCGCCCGCCGAGATGGCGCGCCGTTTCCGCCATCATCCGGAGGCGCTGGCGGCGGTGGAGGCGATCGTCGAGCGCTGCACCTTCTCCCTACGCGAACTCGACTACCAGTATCCCGACGAGATCGTAATGACCGGGCGTGCGCCGCAGCAGGCGCTCGAACGGCTGGCCCGCAACGCCCTCTCGCAGCGCTTCGATGGCGCGCCACCGACCGATTACAGCCGGCAACTCGAGCATGAACTCGAACTGGTCGGTCGGATGAAATACGCGCCTTATTTCCTGACGGTCAATTCGATCGTCAGCTACGCGCGCTCGATCCATGTCCTGTGCCAAGGCCGCGGTTCGGCGGCGAATTCGGTGATCTGCTTCGTCCTCGGCATCACCTCGATCGATCCGGTCAAGCACGAACTGTTGTTCGAACGCTTCATCTCCGAGGAGCGCCACGAGCCCCCCGATATCGACGTGGATTTCGAACACGAGCGCCGCGAGGAAGTGATCCAGTGGATTTATGAAACCTACGGACACGACCACGCCGCACTGACCGCGGTCGTCAGCCGCTTCCGCACCCGCGGCGCGATCCGCGAGGTCGGCAAGGTGCTGGGTCTCCCCGAGGATATGACCGGCGCGCTCGCCGGCCAGGTCTGGGGCTGGTCGAGCGAGGGCGTCCCAGACGATCACGTCGCCGCGTTGAACCTCGACGCAACCGAACCGCGCCTCGCGCTCGCGCTCGATCTCGCAAAGCAGCTGATCGGCACGCCGCGCCATCTGTCGCAGCACCCAGGCGGCTTCGTCCTGACGCGCGATCCGCTCCACGATCTCGTTCCCATCGAGCCCGCCGCGATGGAGAACCGCCGCGTCGTCGAATGGGAAAAAGTCGATATCGAGGAACTTGGCTTCATGAAGGTCGATATCCTGGGGCTCGGCATGCTCGGCTGCATGCGCCGTGCGTTCGACCTGCTCGACCGGCACAAGGGCCTGCGCCTGACGCTTGATTGCGAAGAATTGCAGACCGACGATCCCGCAACCTTCGCGATGATCTGCAAGGCCGACACGCTTGGCGTCTTCCAGATCGAGAGCCGCGCGCAGATGTCGATGCTGCCGCGGATGAAGCCGAAGGATTTCTACGACATCGCGATCCAGGTAGCGATCGTCCGGCCCGGCCCGATTCAGGGCGACATGGTCCACCCTTATCTTAAACGCCGCGACGGCAAGGAGCGCGTCGAATACCCCAACGAGGCGCTGGCGAAGGTGCTGAAGAAGACGCTCGGCGTGCCCCTGTTCCAGGAACAGGCGATGCAGGTCGCGATCATCGGCGCCAGCTTTACGCCCGGCGAGGCGGACCTGCTGCGCCGCGCGATGGCGACGTTCAAGATGACCGCCGGTGTCGGCGAATTTCGCGACAAACTGATCGATGGCATGCGCAGGAACGGCATCACCCAGGATTTCGCCGAGCGCCTCGTTAAGCAGATCGAGGGCTTCGGCAGCTACGGCTTTCCCGAGAGCCACGCGGCGAGCTTCGCCAAGATTGCTTACGCGTCGTCGTGGATGAAATGCCATCACCCGGATGTGTTCTGCGCGGCGCTGCTCAACGCGCAGCCGATGGGCTTTTACGCGCCGGCGCAGATCGTTCGCGATGCGCGCGAGCATGGGGTGGA
Organism: Sphingomonas sp.; assembly: GCA_965219285.1. Lineage (GTDB taxonomy): Bacteria > Pseudomonadota > Alphaproteobacteria > Sphingomonadales > Sphingomonadaceae > Sphingomonas. The sequence goes on along the minus strand of CBDCNF010000012.1, from coordinate 16,200 downwards.
AGTGCTGCCGGTGTGCATACTGGAGAGCGAGTGGGATACGATCCTCCCGTCACCTCGGACCGTTCGACTTCGCTCAGGAGAGCCTTGTTCCGGGGTCCAACGTGCCGCTCGACAGGCGGTCGATGCTCCTTCTGAACTGTGGATGCCGGAACCAGTCCGGCATGACGGTTTCCCACTACGGCTAGGCATGCGCATCATCACAGGCCTCTCGGCAGACCACGTCGGCCGCATCCTCCTCGCCCGAGCATCAGCCCCCTTCACCAGCATCGAGGACGTCTGGCGCCGCTCGGGCGTCTCACTCGCGGCGCTGGAGAAACTCGCGCAGGCTGATGCCTTCCACGGGCTCGGGCTCGATCGTCGGCAGGCGCTGTGGGCGATTCGCGGGCTGGGCGAACGCCCGCCACCGCTGCTCGCGCTCGCCGAGACGCGCGAGCCGCCGGCGACGCTCACTGCGCTTACCGCCGGGCGCGAGGTGGTCGAGGATTACCGCGCCACCCAGCTCTCGCTTCGCGCACACCCCCTCACCTTCCTGCGCGGCGAATTGACGCAACGTAGGATGGTGACCTGCGCCAGCCTGAACACGACGAAGGACGGCAAACGTATCGAACTCGCCGGCATCATCCTCGTCCGCCAGCGTCCCGGCTCGGCGAAAGGCGTGCTGTTCCTGACGCTGGAGGATGAAACCGGCATCGCCAACGCAATCCTGTGGCCAGACCGTTTCGAGGCCAATCGCCGTATCGTCATGTCGTCGGCGATGCTGAGCATAAGGGGCCGCGTCCAGCGCGAGGGCGAGGTGATCCACGTCATCGTCGATTCGCTCGCCGACCTAACCCCGATGCTCCGCCAGGTCGGCGACATCGACCTGCCCAGCATGGTTTCGCGCGGCGATGGCGCCACCCACGCCGGACCGCCCGATCGCGGCGATCCCGAATGGAAGCATAAGGGAAGGACCGACTATCATTACCGCGACAGGCGGGATGCGGACACGATCCCGATCCGGAGCCACGACTTCCATTAGGCCAAATGCCGCGCCTTCCCACCCGAGCCATCTGCTCGCTGACAAATGATGGTGTCTGGTGTATTATCCAAAGATGGACCCGAATGGGATCGATCGACTGACGCGGATGGAGACGGCCAGCCTGTTTGCGCTGGACGAACACCGACATCAGGGGCTCGCGGCGGGCGCGCTGGGCATTTCCGAGAGTACGCTCAAGACGCATCTCGCATCGGCCCGCGCAAAGCTCGGCGTGTCAAGCAGTACCGCCGCGGTGCGGCTGCTCGTCGCGGCGAAAGCTCCTCCAGACAGACCCGTGGCTCCTCCGAAACGGACTAGTCACCGAACGCCTATGGCGCTCGCCTACGATAACAACCAGACAGCGACTGCTGATCGACCTGTTTCGATAGATCAGTCGTATGCGGTTTGCGAAGACCGCGTGTTGTTCGAGCGTTCCGAACCTGATGTCGGCCGACTAGCCGAAACCCAGAGGAGGTCGATCAATGATCTGAATACCACACAAAGGCTGGTCGCGATCATAACGATCGTTGCCATGATCGTTATCGCCGGGGCGCTGTTCCTTACCGTTACCGACGGTGTTCAGCGTTGGGCGAACACTCTGACACCCTATCGATAGCAAACCGAAGGCGTGGCCGTCTTCGGACGGAGACAATCATGCCCAAGACACGTCATGAAGTTGCCTACAGCGTCGCCACCAAGTTCCTCCCCGCGAAAAAGGCAGTCACCCTCGCCGCCGCCGCTTCCTACGATTGTCTCGCGACGATGCTCTCGGAACGCGATCGCGCAGAAATGGGGCCAGAATTCGGGGCCGACATACTCCGCCTTGCCAAGGAATCGGCCGATGCGGCGTTTCAGGCCGTCGAGCGCGCGCATCAGGTTCACGGTCGCCTGGCGGAAATCCGCGCGGAGTGGGCCATCCCGCCGAGCGCTTATGGCCCGGACGACACCGTCAAGAACCGGCTAAACCCCTCGGAAGCTTTGAAACTCGTCAGCGCCGCCTAGTTCGAAACGCAGCGGCGTGACTGGCGGACGTGCCGTGGTACGTGATGCTCTTCTGGGGCTTGGCGATCTTGCTGCTGCTTGCCGCGTGGCGATGGGGAGAATGGCCCGAATTGACCGTTGCGGCGGTCAATCTGGTCGCGCCCATCGCCACGCGGTTCGTTCGGACGCCGCTGCCGATCCGATATCATCATCTGGAATCGGGCATCCTGATTGTCGATGTGGCCGCGCTCGCGATTTTCCTGTTCGTCGCGATCCGGGCGGATCGGTGGTGGCCGCTCTTCGCGACGGCGCTGCTGATGGTTTCGATGCTCGGTCATCTGGCGAGAGAATCGAATCCCCTGTTTCTCTCACAGGGATATTCAATCGCGGGTCTCGCCGTATACGGGGTGGAGGTCGTCCTTGCGATCGGGATAGCGAGAGCCCGGTGGCGAGCGCGTGCCACGATCACCTGACGATGATCCTGGCGAACGGTGGCACCCCGAAACCCGGCAAGGTAGCCGGCGCGCTGCTGAGCGAATTCGGCTCGCTTCCGGCGGTTCTCAGAGGGTCCGACGCGCGCCTTCGACGGATCGCCGTCGACGCCCGCGCCTTTGCTGCGATCCGACATTTCGCCGCGGCGATGCAACACGCGCAGACCGTCGCTATCTCCGCCAGGCCCGTGTTGAAGAATTGGGACGCGTTGATCGATTACCTGCGGTTCGATTTGTCGTTCGAGCCGATAGAATATGTCCGCGTCCTGTTTCTCGACACGCGACTGCAACTGATCGTCGACGAAATCGTGGCGAGCGGCACCGTCGACACCGCCGAACTCCATCGCCGTGAGGTGGTCACTCGCGCTCTGGAGGTCGGTGCCAGTTCTCTGCTGCTGGTCCATAATCACCCCAGCGGCGATCCTACCCCGAGCGATGGCGACGTCACGCTAACACGTTGGTTGGCGGAGGCGGGCCGCTATCTCGGGATCACGATCGAAGATCACATCATCGTCGGCACCAATGGCCATGTCAGTATGAGGGCGCGGGGTTTGATGTAGAGGGTGCGTACCCTAACCGACGACCTGCTCGATCACCCCGAATATCGGGTGGTGCTTGTCGTCCTCGGCCCAGATCCGCACCGTATCGCCCGCCTTCAGGAAGGCCGTTACCGGCTTGCCGCCGCGGATCGTCTCGATCGTGCGAACCTCGGCGAGGCACGAATAGCCGACGCCGCCATCGGCGATAGGCTTGCCCGGGCCGCCGTCTGCGTCGCGGTTCGAGACGGTGCCCGAGCCGACGATCGTGCCCGGGCCGAGCGCGCGCGTCTTGGCGGCGTGCGCGACCAGAATGCCGAAGTCGAAGGTCATGTCCTCCCCCGCCTCGGCGCGGCCGAACGGTTCGCCGTTCAGATCGACCATCAGCTTGCGGTGCAGCTTGCCGTCGCGCCACCAGTCGTCGAGCACGTCGGGCGTCACGAACACCGGCGAGAACGCGCTCGCGGGCTTCGACTGGAAGAAGCCGAACCCCTTGCCAAGTTCGGCGGGGATCAGGTTGCGCAAACTTACGTCGTTGGTCAGCCCGATCAGCCGGATCGCGCCAAGCGCCTGCTCGCGCGTCGCGCCGAGCGGCACGTCGCCGGTTACGACGACCACTTCCGCCTCCAGATCGCAGCCCCAGCTTTCGTCGGCGAGCGGAATCGGATCGCGCGGGCCGAGGAACCCGTCCGACCCGCCCTGATACATCAGCGGATCATGCCAGAAGCTGTCGGGCATCTCCGCGTTGCGCGCCTGCCGCACCAAGGCGACGTGGTTCACATAGGCCGAACCGTCCGCCCATTGATACGCCCGCGGCAGCGGCGAAGCGGCGTCATGCTCGTGGAAGCGCTCACGCGGGATCATCTCGTGTTCGAGGTCGGTCGCGAGATTGGCCAGATCGGGCGACACCCGATCCCAATCGTCGAGCGCGGCCTGCAGCGTCGGAGCGACATGGCTCGCGTCCGCATACCAGGCGAGATCGTTCGAGACGACGACGAGCTTGCCGTCACGCTTGTGCTTCAGACTCGCCAGTTTCATGCGCTCTCCTTTTTCCGCTCCTCCCTATCCGTTCGTGTCGAGCGAAGTCGAGACACGTTTGCTTTGCGCGCCGTCTGAACGTTTCTCGACTTCGCTCGAAACGAGCGGGTTTGAGCGCGCCAGTGCGGCCATAACATTTGTTACTTGACCCTCCTTCCACCCCTCGCCACCGTCGCGGCGGATTCAGGAGAGAATAATGTCGCTCGACACGCTGCCCGGCCGCTTCGCCTATGACGAAGATCACGAGGCGTTCCGCCAGACGGTGCGCAGCTTTCTTGCCAAGGAAGGCGTGCCGAACGTCGACGAATGGGAGAAGAACCGGCTCGTCCCCAAGGCGTTCTGGCAGAAGGCGGGCGAGATCGGGATGTTGTGCCCGACGGTGCCCGAGGAATTCGGCGGGCTCGGTCTCGATTTCGGCTATAACGCAATCGTCGATGAGGAAATGGCCTACGCCGGCGTCCCTGCTGGATTCTCGCTCCAGTCGGATATCGTCGCGGGCTATGTCGAACATTACGGCAGCCCCGAGCAGAAGGCCGAATGGCTGCCCAAGATGGTGTCGGGCGACGTCATCACCGCGATCGCGATGACCGAACCGGGGACGGGCAGCGACCTCCAGTCGATCCGCACGACCGCGAAGAAGGACGGCAACCACTACGTCCTCAATGGCTCCAAGACGTATATCACCAACGGCCAGAACACTGACCTGACCCTTGTAGTCGCCAAGACCGATCCCGACGCGAAGCCTGCCTACAAGGGCATGTCGGTCATCCTCGTCGAGAGCGATCGTGAGGGATTCTCGAAGGGCCGCAAGCTCGACAAGATCGGGCAGGACGCGGCAGACACGTCTGAATTGTTCTTCGAGGACGTCCGCGTCCCGATCACCAATTGCCTTGGTGAGGAGGGGATGGGCTTCATCTATCTGATGAGCCAATTGCCGCAGGAACGCCTCTCGATCGCGATCTCGTGCCAGGCATCGGCGCAAAAGGCGTTCGACGATACCGTCGCCTTCACCAAGGACCGCAAGGCCTTCGCCGGCGTCGTGTTCGATTTCCAGAACACCCGCTTCGTCCTCGCCGACCTGAAGGCCAAGCTACAGGTCGGCTGGGCACATCTCGACTGGGCGATCAAGCGCCATCTGGCGGGCGAACTGACCAATGAGGAAGGTGCCGCCGCCAAGCTGTGGCACACCGACCTGCAATGGGAGGTGATGGACAAATGCCTCCAGCTCCACGGCGGTGCGGGCTATATGAACGAATATCCGATCGCGCGGATGTGGCGCGGCGCGCGGGTCAGCCGGATTTACGGCGGGACCAACGAGATCATGAAGGAGGTCATCGGGCGCAAATTGTAGGGCATCTTGACTTTTTGCGCTGCACAACGCAAATGGCGGCGCATCGAGGCGTCATGCAGCGTGATCGGATAGCGGAAACATCGCTATCCAAGCTCCGCCTCGGTCGATTTCACGGGCTTCCCTTTTCACGCGGGGTGTCATTCTCCCCCGCCCCTCGTGCGCCTCCGTGCGTCACGAGCCCGGCATATATTCGGATTCCAATTCCATGTCCTTCGCACATCTCGGCCTGGCCGATCCGCTCGTTCGCGCGATCGAGGCCAAAGGATATACCAATCCCACCCCGATCCAGCAGCAGTCGATACCGACCCTCCTCGAAGGCCGCGACCTGCTCGGCATCGCGCAGACCGGCACCGGCAAGACCGCGGCGTTCGTACTGCCGTCGATCCAACGGCTGACCGCGCAGGGCAAGCGCGTCCTGCCGACGCATTGCCGCATGCTCGTCCTTGCGCCGACGCGTGAGCTTGCCAGCCAGATCGCCGAAAGCGCGCGCGGCTACGGCCAGTTTTCGCGCACGTCGGTCGCTACCGTGTTCGGCGGCACCAGTATCAACAAGAACCGCAACGATCTGCGCCACGGCGTCGACATCCTCGTCGCGACGCCGGGCCGCTTGATCGACCTCGTCGAGCAGGGCTTCTGCAACCTTTCAACGATCGAAATCCTCGTTCTCGACGAGGCGGATCAGATGCTCGACCTCGGTTTCATCCATGCGCTCAAGAAGATCGTGCGGATGGTGCCGCGCAAGCGCCAGACCTTGTTCTTCTCGGCGACGATGCCCGTTGCGATCCGCGATCTCGCGTCGCAATTTCTGGTCGATCCGGCGACCGTATCAATCAAGCCCGCGGCGACCACCGCCGAGCGCGTCGATCAATATGTGACGTTCGTCAATCAGTCGGAAAAGCAGGCGCTGCTGACGATCACGCTCGGCGATCCGTCGGTCGAGCGCGCGCTGGTCTTCACGCGCACCAAGCACGGCGCCGACCGCGTCGTGAAACTGCTCGCGGGCAACGGCATCGCCGCCAACGCGATCCACGGCAACAAGAGCCAGCCGCAACGCGAGCGCGCGCTCGCCGCGTTCAAGTCGGGACAGGCCAAAATCCTCGTCGCGACCGATATCGCGGCGCGCGGGATCGATGTTTCGGGGATCAGCCATGTCGTCAATTTCGAACTCCCCAACGTGCCCGAGCAATATGTCCACCGCATCGGGCGGACGGCGCGTGCGGGCGCGAGTGGAGTCGCGATCGCGTTCTGCGCCGATGATGAGAAGCCGTATCTGCGCGATATCGAGCGGCTGACCCGCCAGAAGGTGCCGGTTCAGCCGCTGCCCGAAGATTTCCTGCGCCAGGCCGAGACGATCAAGAACACCCGCGTCAAGGCAATCGGGGCCGACCCCGCGCCGCGCGAAGATCGTCCGCGTCAGCAGCGTGGCCCGGCCCGACCGCGCGCGACGCATGCTCCGACCGCGACCAACGGGCGCAACTATGCCGGCGCGAGCCGCAGCGGCGGTGGGCGCAATCGCGGACGCGGCGGTTCGGGGCGTTCGAGCGGTGGCGCATCCGCGGGGCGGTGAATTATTCTCCCTCTCCCCTTGTGGGAGAGGGACGGGGCTCGCCGCGAAGCGGTGGGAAGGGTGACGGGAGTCGTATGGCAATAACCCGAGCCTTACCCCCTCATCCTTCCGCGACTACGTCGCTCCCTCCCTCTTCCACAATGGGAGAGGGAATTTACCCCCGCACCGTCAACCACTCCTCTTCCGGCGCGCGCGTGCTGCGCGTCCGGTTCGCGGGGTCGTCGGCATCCTCGCAGCCGATCGAGACGCCGCAGAAGAGCATCCGCTCCCCCGGCGTCGCCAGAAATCCTTCGATCGTCCCCGGATACATCGCCCAGCATTCCTGCGGGCACGTCGCGAGGCCCGCTTCGACGGCGAGCAGCATCAAATTCTGCAAATACATCCCGAGGTCGGACCATTGCGGAGGCCCCATCCGGCGATCGACCGTGACGAAATACGCCGCCGGCGCGCCGAAGAACTGATAATTGCGCGCGAACCACATATAGCGCTCGCGCTTATTCTCGCGCGGGATGCCGAGGTGCGAATACATCTCTTCGCCGATCGCGAAGCGCCGGTCGGTGTACGGCGCGACCAGCTCCTTGGGGTAGACGTCGTAGCCCGGCGTTTCGGTCTCGCGGCGTTCGACCTTGCCGCGCATGATCGCCTTCAATTCGGCCATCGCCGCGCCGTGGACGATATCGACATGCCACGGCTGGAGGTTGCCGCCGGTCGCCGCGCGCGCCGCGCGGATCGCGAGGTCGCGCAACATCGCCTCATCGATCGTCTTGTCGAGAAACCCCCGCACCGATCGCCGCGCCGCGATCGCATCCCGCACATCCATTCGCCACCCCTTGCCGTTCGCGTCGATCCGACTAATTGGGGGCGGGATAACAGTTGTTATGGAGACTCGCAAAGATGCCCGAGGCTTATATCGTCGAGGCGGTCAGGACCGCCGGTGGACGCCGTGGCGGCAAGCTCGCAGGATGGCACCCGGTCGATCTCGGCGCGAAGGTGCTCGACGCGATCGTCGAGCGATCGGGCATCCCGCCCGAGGCGATCGATGACGTGATCATGGGCTGCGTCAGCCAGGGCGGCGAACAGGCCGGACAGGTCGGGCGCAACGCGGTGCTCGCGTCGAAGCTGCCCGAGAGCGTACCTGCCGTGACGATCGATCGCCAGTGCGGGTCTTCGCAGCAGGCGATTCAATTCGCGGCGCAGGCGGTGATGTCGGGCACGCAGGACGTCGTCATCGCGGCGGGGGTCGAGAGCATGACGCGGGTGCCGATGGGATCGACCTACAAGCTTTTCTACGACGCGGGTCTCGGCAAGAACAAGTCGCCGGGGCTGGAAGAAAAATATCCGGGGATCAATTTCAACCAGTTCATGGGCGCCGAGATGATCGCCAAGAAATGGGGCTTCAAACGCGAGGAACTCGACGCGTTCGCGCTTGGTAGCCACCGCAAGGCGGTCGCGGCGACGCAGGGCGGCAAGTTCAGCGACGAGATCGTGCCGCTTGAGATCGAGACGCCCGAGGGCAAGGAGCAGCACACCAGCGACGAGGGCATACGGTACGATGCTTCGCCCGAAGGTATGGCGGGGGTGAAGCTGCTTGCCGATGGCGGTGCGATCACCGCGGCGTCGGCAAGCCAGATTTGCGACGGTGCGTCGGCGGTGCTGATCGTCAGCGGCGAGGCGCTGGAGAAATATGGGCTGAAGCCGCTCGCCAAGATCACGTCGCTCACTGTGACAGCGGGCGATCCCGTGGTGATGCTGGAGGAGCCGCTGTTCGCGACCGACAAGGCGCTGAAGAAGGCGGGGCTGACGATCGACGATATCGATCTGTACGAGGTCAACGAGGCGTTCGCGCCGGTGCCTTTGGCTTGGCTGAAGCACACGGGCGCGGACCCGGAGAAGCTCAACGTCAACGGCGGCGCGATCGCGCTCGGGCATCCGCTCGGCGCGAGCGGCACCAAGTTGATGGCCACGCTCGTCCACGAACTGCGGCGTCGCGGCGGGAAGTACGGATTGCAGACGATGTGCGAAGGCGGCGGCGTCGCCAACGTCACGATCATCGAGAATTGCGACGCTTGACGGCGTACGAGAGAGGAAAGCCTGACATGAAACTCGACAACACCGTGTCCGCGGTCGTCACCGGTGGCGCCTCCGGCCTCGGCGAAGCCACTGCGCGGGCGCTCGCCGCCAAGGGCGTCAAGGTCGCGATCTTCGATCTTCAGAAGGAGAAGGGCGAAAAGGTCGCGGGCGACATCGGCGGGGTGTTCTGCGAGGTGAACGTCACCTCCGACGAAAGCGTCGATGCCGGGTTCGCCAAGGCGCGCGAAGCCAATGGGCAAGAGCGCATCCTCATCAACTGCGCGGGCACCGGCAACGCGGTGAAGACCGCGAGCCGATCGAAGGAAGACGGCAGCATCAAGCATTTCCCGCTCGAGGCGTTCAACTGGCTCATCCAGATCAACCTCGTCGGCACGTTCCGTTGCGTCGCCAAGTCGGCGGCGGGAATGCTGACGCTCGATCCGACGGAAGACGGAGAGCGCGGCGCCATCGTCAACACCGCGTCAGTCGCCGCCGAGGACGGCCAGATGGGCCAAGCCGCTTATTCCGCTTCCAAGGGCGGCGTCGTCGGCATGACTCTGCCGATCGCGCGCGACCTGATGGGCGAGGGCATTCGCGTCAACACGATCCTGCCCGGCATCTTCGAAACCCCGCTTATGCAGGGCGCGCCGCAGAACGTGAAGGATGCGCTGGCCGCATCGGTGCCGTTCCCGAAACGGCTCGGCATTCCGGCGGAATATGCGTCGCTGGCGCTGACGATGGTCGAGAACGGCTATTTCAACGGCGAGGATGTAAGGCTTGATGGCGGCATTCGGATGGCCCCTCGCTGACGAGGAGGGTGGCCAGCCAGATGGCGCCGCGCTGATTCAATCACAGGACGATCGTCATCGCCAGACCCGCGCCGTGCCGGCTTTTGCCGGAATCCTACCCGTTCCACGAAACGGTCCAGACGCGGTTTCAGGATCTCGATCCGATGGGGCACCTCAACAACGTCGCCTTCGCGGCGTTGTTCGAGAGCGCGCGGGTGAAATTCAACTACAGTCTCGGCGAGATGAACCGCACATCGGGCTTTCGCGGCGTCGTGGCTCGGTGCGAGATCAATTACCTTGCGGAAGGCAGTTATCCCGAAGACGTCACGATCGCCACGGGGATCGGCCATATCGGCAATCGCAGTTGGGACATCCTTGCCGCCATGTTCCAGTCGGGCAAACCGATCGCATCTTGCGACACGGTGATCGTGATGACGTCGTCACCCGGCGAGCCGATCCCGCAGGCGTTCCAGGCGAAGCTCGAGACGCTGCGGGTGCGCCAAGGCTGAGCGGATCCGCACCCAAACGTCCGTATCATCCCCGCGAAGGCGGGAAACCATAAATTCTAATGTGACGGCACTATGTCGGGAGCCAGCCAATATGGGTTACCGCCTTCGCGGGAATGACGGGTAGGAATTTTGCTGAAAGTCGATTCCCGCTAGACGGTCAGCGCCGTCCGCGCAACGTATTCAGCACCGCCATGCCGACGACGCCGACGAGCGCCGCGGTCGCCCATGGGCGATCCTTCGCGAATTTCTTCGCCTTATCGACCGTCGCGGCAGTTCCCGGTGTATTGTCGCCGGCGATGCCGCCAATCGTCTTCTGGATTGCGCCCTTGACCTGATCGACGATCCCGCCGGCCTGGAGCGAGCGATCGCCGGTCGCGCTGCCGACGGTTTCCTTGGCGCGGCCGGTTACGTCGTTGACGGTGCCGGTTACGGTATCTTCGTTCATCGTTCGATCCTTTACTTTGTCGAACCGCTCAACCAGCGAGGGGCGATTTTGTGCCGTCAGTCGACGAAGATCGCTGCGCGCTTCGCCATATTGGCCTGGACCGCCTCGACCTGGTTGGGTGAGCGCATCAGCGCGATCTGTTCCGTGCTCTCGGCGAGCAACACGGTTTCGCCGTCGGCGTCGGCGGCGAGATTGTAGAGCCGTTTCGACGCCCTGATCGCATGCGGATTTCGGCCCGCGATCATCGCGGCGAGCGCCATCGCCTCGGCGCGCGGATCGTCCGCCAATCGCGTGACGAGGCCAAAGCCTTGCGCTTCCTCACCGGAGAATTCGCGCGCGGTGTAAGTCAATTCGCGCAGCACGTCGTCGCGCGCCAGCGTCCGCCACAAGGCGACGCCCGCCATATCGGGGACGAGACCCCAATAGGTTTCGCGGATCGACATGCGCGTGGCGGGATGCGCGATGCGGATGTCGGCCCCGGAAAGAACCTGAAAGCCGCCGCCCATCGCAACGCTGTGGATCGCGGCGATCACCGGCATCGGCAATTGCCGCCAGCCCCAGGCGACGTTCTGCGCGGCGTTGGCGAGGCCGTGGCTGCGCTTGGCGAGATCGTTGCCCGAGCCGCCACCCGCCATCGACGCCATGTCGAGCCCGGCGCAGAACGCCTTGCCCTCGCCCGACAGCACGACGACACGGACGTCTTTCATATCGGCGAGTTGCGCGATCGCGGCGTTGAGTCCCTCGAACATCGCCGGGTCGAGCGCGTTCATCTTGTCGGGCCGGTTCAGCCGGACGTCGGCGATGCCGCCATCGATGGTGATAGTGACGCGGTCATTCACGAGAGGGTCTCCTTCGCGAACGAGCGTTAGACGGCCAGCGGCGTGGCTTCAACGGGCGGCACGAGGCGATAGCCGCGGCCCTTTTCGGTCACGAGCATCGCGGCGTCGAAGCCACGGTCTAGCTTCGCGCGCAATCGCGAGATGTGGACTTCGATGACGTTGGTCCCCGGATCGAAATTCAGACCCCAGACCGCGGCGAGCAGATCGGCGCGGGTCAGCGTCGCACCCGCATGGCGGACCAGATGAAGCAACAGCGCGTATTCGCGCGGCAGCAGGCCGAGCGCACGCCCTGCCCGCGCCGCGCCGCGTGACACCCGGTCGATGACGAGATCGCCGAGGCGCAGCGTCGTCGCTTTCGGCATCCGCGCGAACAACGCCGCGACGCGCGCCGCGATCACCGCGTCGGGGGTCGTCGAGAGGACAACATCCTCGACCCCGGCATCGAGCAATGCGATCTCGGTTGCGGCATTCGGCGCGAGCGCGAGGATTGCCGCGCCGGGATGGTCCGCCCGCGCCTTCGCCAAATCGGCAGTGGAAGCGATCTCCACCAATATCGCCAACGCAGGTCCGGCGTTCTCGACGATGCCACGCGTCGCGAGATGGTCGACTACGGCGGGACGATGGGCGAGGCAGCGGACGCTCATCCTGTCATGGCTAACGATCGCGCCGCGCGCCGGAAGATGATCGCTCCGCGGTGGATGAAACGATCGCTATCGCAACGCTGCCAGCCTTTGGCGGGCATGCCCGGCGACATGCGCGTCGGCGTCTTCGATGGCGATCTCATAGATTGCCGCGCGCGCCTCGCTGTTTCCCGCGGTGGACGCCAGCGCGGACAGCGCGGTCGCGCGCATTCTGGGCACGGGATGTCGCCGCGCCATCTCTTGCGCCACGCCGATGCCGCTTTCGCCGCCGAACTGCGCCGCGAGCGTCACCAGCGCCTCCGATGGCGTGACCGTCAGCGCCTCGGCGATCGTGTGGCTAGCGATATCGAAGCGGTATTGGCTGCGCCACGGCTGCGCGAGATCGTAGCCGAGGATGTTGAGCAACACCGAGAAACTGTCGGGTGGCAATTGCACATGGACGTCGCGGTGCGCGCGATAGAGCATTACCGTGCCCTCGGCGAGCCGCGAGCGTTCGACGAAGGTCAGATTCGCCGGTTCGCCGGGCAGGCCAAGCGCGTTGCCGCCAAACTCATAATAATCGCTCCAATAGCCGGGGCCGAGATAGCCAACGGTCAGGAAATCGAAATTGTGGTCGTGCGGAAGATCGTAGAAGAACGGCGCGGTGCCGTTGGCGCGGACCGCCGCGTCGTTTCGCGCAGGCCAGAAATTCGCGCGGAGCAGGAAGCGGCCGTTGGGCGGCCGGAGCAGCAGCACTTGGGCGCTATAGGCGTTGGCCTCCTGACCGGCGAAGCGCTGTTCGAGTTCGGCGATGGCGAGATCGGCGAGGAAATTCCGATTGCGTCCGAGTCGCGCTAGCCACGCGCCCATCGCGGCGAAGGCGTCCTCATCGTGCGGGTCGAAATCGCTCGCGTCGAGCGCCTCGACAAGCGCGTCGAGATCGATCGCGTCGCCATCGCCGGGGTCGATCAAGCGAGGCACAAGGCAGTCCGTCGTTCCTCCACAAGCAGGATGGTCGCGCGCGCCGCCGTGCGGATTTCCTCGTTCGGGTCCTCCGCCGCCATCTCGGCGAGCCGGGAGGACGCCGCGGTCGCGTCGAGCGCCAGCCATTCGCGCATTGCCTGCCAACGAAGGTAGAACGCGCCATCGCGGGTCGCGCGATCGAAGGCGGCTGCGGCATCCCGGCGTCCCGACAGGCGCAACAGCGCGAGCAGAATCGCGGCGCGCGCGGGGGCGTCGTCGAGCGCGGCGATCTTCAACAGCGCGCCGTCTTCCTGGCAATATTCCCGGGCGTATGGCGCCGCGCCGGCACGGATCGTCATGGTCAGGGTCACGACATCGCTCGTCGCCCGCTCCAGCAGATAGGCGTGATCGCGACCGTCCTGCCGGACGACCGTATTGTCGGTCAGCGATAGCGGTGCGATTTCCCGCGCCGACGCCGCCGCTTGCGTCGCAATGTCGCCGCCGATCGGGCCGGCGCACCAGCAGCGTAGTCGCGCGTGGCCCGCTCGCACATACCGAACGATCGCCATCCGGCCCGAAGCGACCATTGTCTTCGCCGCAGGCATCGCGGCGAGCGCATCGGCGGAGAGCACGACTGCGCTTAGCGTCACGGCGCGATTTTCTTGCAGAATCGCGCCGGTTCGGAGCGGATCGCGCGACACCTTGAGCGGCGGCTCGAACCAGGGATCGGCGACGAGCGCCGCGATCAGCGGGTGCAACAGCGGACCGACCCACGACGCATCGCGCAGCATTGCCTCCGCTATATCGGCGACACCTTCCGCATCATCGGCATCGACATCCGCGAACGCCGCTTCGAGCGAGCGATAAGGATCGCTCGCCCGCCATTCCCGCGCGATCGCGACCGAGCGTCGGTCCGCCGCGGCGAGCGTCGCGGCATCGGCGATCATCGCGCCTTACGGATGCTGGCGGTTGATCAGGACCGCGATCCCGATGATTTCCGCGAACATCGCGTCCGCCGCCAGATCGTTGGTTCGGATCGTGCCGTTATACGCCACCTGCGTTTCGAGACCGACGATCTGTTCGATATCGAGCTTGAACGATTGCATGCCGAATCCTTCCCTGTCTGCGACACGGAAAATTATGATCGGTTCGCGTACCCGGCGTAGTTAATTCGCTGTAATGTTGCGCGCGCGAGACGCGCGTGTAGAGCCTGCCCGATGACATTCGACATGGCCTTGCTCGACATTCCCGGCACGCGAGGCATGCAGTTCGGCGGGCATGGCGCCCGGCTCGGCATCCGGTATCAGGCGCAGGGGCCCGATTGGATCGAACTCACCCTGCCCTATTCACCCGACCTGATCGGCGAACCTGACAGCGGCGTCATCGCGTCGGGGCCGATCGTGGCGCTGATGGACATGGCGACGAGTCTCGCGATCTGGCGGCGGCGCGGGCGGTTCCTGCCGCATGCCACGCTCGACCTGCGAGTGGATTACCTTCGGCCGGCGCGGCCCGGACATACCGTGGTCGGGCGCGGCGAATGTTATGCGCTCAAACGCTCGATCAGCTTCATTCGCGGGCAGGCGCACGATGGCGACCCCGACGATCCGATCGCGCATGTCTCGGGCACCTATATGAATCTGGAGCCGCAGTTGTGAAACTGCCTCCTTACGCGGACCTTCTCGGCGCCACGCTGGAGATGGTCGATGACGTTCCCGTGCTGGTGATGGCGTTCGCCGACGATGTCGTCGGGCGGCCGGGCTTCCTCCACGGTGGCGCGATCGCTGGGCTGCTTGAGGTCGCGGCGATCGCGGCGCTGCAACATGCGCTGGCGGTGGAAGGTGGCGGCCGGATCAAGCCGATCAACGTGACGGTCGATTACATGCGCGGCGGCCGCGACCATGAAACGCGTGCGTCAGGCGTGGTCACGCGACTCGGCACACGTGTCGCCAACGTCGAGGCGACGGCGTGGCAGGGCGACGTCGCCAAGCCTATTGCAGCGGCGCGGATGAACTACTTGATCGCGCGGGGTTAGGGCTTCGGTGTCAGGCGGAACAACCGGCCCTGCGCGCCGCGACCACCGTCTTCGAGCAACCAGATCGCGCCATCGGGGGCCTGCGCGACATCGCGGATGCGCGTATTCATGATGTTCCAATAATCGGCCGGGGTCGCGGTCGCGCCGTCGATCGCGACGCGGATCAGGCCGGGTGTCGACATCGTGCCGATGAACAACGAGCCATTGTACTTCGGGAACATTTTGCCAGTGTAGGCGATCATCCCGGCGGGCGAGATCGACGGATTCCACCACAGTTTCGGCGCGGTGAATTCAGGCTTGCTCGGCTGATCGGGGATCGGCTGGCCCGAATAATTATCGCCGTTTGAGACGACCGGCCAGCCGTAATTCTTGCCGCTTTCGATTAGATTGAGTTCGTCGCCGCCCTTCGGCCCCATCTCGACTTCCCACAATTTGCCGTTGGGCGCGAAGACGAGGCCATAGGGGTTGCGGTGGCCGCTCGACCAGGTCGCCGCCTCGATCGAAGTATCTGACGGCGGCGGATTCCCCGACGCGGGTTGGCCGTCGAGCGTCAGGTGCATGATCTTGCCGAGCCCCTGCAAAGGGTCCTGCGCGGGGGTGAAGCGCTGCCGCTCGCCAGACGACAAGAATAGCGACTTGCCGTCGGGCGCGAACGCGATCACTGCGCCGAATTGTCCGCCCGGTCCGTTCGAGCCCGAGCGCCAGATGACCTTCGTGCCGGTCAGCGCGCCCGCGTCGAGCGTCGCCTTGGCGAGCGCGAGCGCGCTGCCTCTGTCGCCGGGTTCGGCGTAACTGAGGTAAACGGTCTTGCTCGTCGCATAATCGGGAGCGACCGCAACATCGAGCAGGCCACCCTGCCCGCCCGTCGCCACCGCCGGTACGCCGCCGATCGTCGAAACCTTGCCGTCGGGCGCGCGCATTTTCAGCGTTCTGGCCTTTTCGGTCACGAGCAGCG
>CBDCNF010000011.1:0-84258 GCA_965219285.1 Sphingomonas sp. | reverse complement strand
CGGCGCGGTTGCGCTATCGCAGCGACGGAGAGTTCACTTCGCCGATCACGGTGCGCTCGCCGTTCGGCGGTGGCATCTTCGGCGGGCAGACGCACTCGCAGTCGCCCGAAGGCATCTTCACGCATGTCTCGGGCGTGAAGACCGTCATTCCCTCGACGCCCTATGACGCGAAAGGCCTGCTGATCGCGGCAATCGAGGATAACGATCCGACGATCTTCTTCGAGCCCAAGCGCATCTACAACGGCCCGTTCGACGGCAGTTGGGACAAGCCGACGCAGAATTGGTCTCAGCATCCGGCAGGCGACGTGCCGACCGGCTATTACAAGATCCAACTTGGCTCGGCGAAGGTGGTGCGCGAGGGCGAAGCGCTGACGATCCTCGCGTACGGCACGATGGTTCACGTCTGTCTCGCGGTCGTGGCAGACGCTGGGATCGATGCCGAGGTGGTCGATCTGCGAACGCTTGTCCCACTCGATATCGATACGATCGAGGCGTCGGTGAAAAAGACCGGGCGCTGCATGATCGTGCACGAGGCGACGCGGACGTCGGGCTTCGGCGCGGAACTGTCGGCGCTGGTGCAGGAACGTTGTTTCTACCATCTCGAGGCGCCGATCGAGCGCGTCACCGGCTTCGACACGCCATATCCGCACAGCCTGGAATGGGCGTATTTCCCGGGCCCCGTCCGCATCGGCGAGGCGCTCAAGAAAATCATGAAAGACTGAATGATGGCGCGTTTCACCTTCAAGCTGCCCGATATCGGCGAGGGCATTTCGGAAGCCGAGATCGTCGCGTGGCACGTCGCGGTCGGCGACACGGTCGAGGAAGACCAGCAGATCGCCGACATGATGACCGACAAGGCGACCGTCGAAATGGAATCGCCGGTGTCGGGGAGGGTGGTCGAACTGGCGGGCGAGGTCGGCGACCAAGTGTCGATCGGCGCGGCGTTGGTAGTGATCGAGACGTCGGGAGATGTGTCGGCGGAGGAGGGCCCCGCGCTTGGGGCGGTTTCGGATGCGGTGAAGGCGACGCCAGAGAGCGCGGCGCAGGAAGAGACCGCGGAGCAATACGAGGCGGAAACACCCGGGGTTGAGGATACCGAGGGTAAGACGGCGGCATCTGAAACGCCGCCGCCCCCCCAAACTGCTTCCCCGGCGAAGGCCGGGGCCCAGGCGCGAGGCGCAGCTGGTGACGTGCCGTCCTCAATCGGATCGGACGACGGCACTGGGCCCCGGCCTTCGCCGGGGAAGCGAGAAAACGAATCTCAATCGCACGTCCTCGCCTCCCCCGCGGTTCGTGCGCGCGCGACCGACCTCGGGGTCGATCTTTCGGAAGTGAAGTCCGACTCGGACCGCGTTCGCCACGCCGATCTCGACGCTTTCCTCCGCTACGGATCGGGGCAGGGCTATCACGCTCCGCACGCCAGCCGCGCGCGCGAAGACGAAGCGATCAAGGTCATCGGCATGCGCCGCCGCATCGCCGAAAACATGGCCGCGTCGAAGCGCAATATCCCGCATTTCACCTATGTCGACGAGATCGACGTGACCGATCTGGAAGCGATGCGCGCCGATCTCAACGCCAACCGCGGCGGCCGTCCCAAGCTGACGATGCTGCCGCTGATGATCGTCGCGATCTGCCGGACCTTGCCCGATTTTCCGATGCTCAACGCGCGCTACGACGACGAGGCTGGGGTGGTGACGCGGAGCGGCCGGGTCCATCTCGGCATGGCGACGCAGACCGATGCAGGGCTGACCGTACCGGTGATCCGCGACGCGCAGGATCGCAACGTTTGGCAACTCGCGACCGAGATCGGTCGGCTGGCTGAAGCGGCGCGGGCCAACAAGCTCAACACCGGGGAGATGGGCGGCGGCACGATCACCGTCACCTCGCTCGGTCCGCTCGGCGGGATCGCGACGACGCCGGTGATCAACCGGCCTGAGGTCGCGATCATCGGGCCGAACAAGATCGTCGAGCGTCCGGTCTTTGCCAAAAACGAAAATGGGCGCGACGAGATCCGCCGCGCAAAGCTGATGAACCTTTCGATCAGCTGCGACCACCGCGTCGTCGATGGCTGGGACGCGGCGAGCTACGTCCAGGCGCTCAAGAAATATCTCGAAACGCCGGTGCTGCTTTTCACGGAATGAGGGGCTTACCGCCGCTACCCGACAAATCGGCGCTGATCGCGCGAGCACGTATGGCGCGCGCCCACTGGGAGAACAGCCCGCGGCCCGCAAAAATCGAAGCCGTTAGTGCGGGTGAGGAGTCGGTCTGGGACTACCCTCGACCGCCGCGGGTACGGGATGCGACCGAGCGACTTCGCATCAAATGCGGCGGCACGATCGTCGCCGATACGGAACGCGCGATCTGGGTTTGCGAAACGGCGGGCGCGCCAGTTGCCTATTTCCCGCCTGAAGCGGTCCAGACCGACCTGCTCGACGCCACCGATCATGTCACGATCTGCGAATGGAAAGGGGCGGCGGTCCATTATGATCTAAGTGCCGATGGCCAGCGGATCGAACACGCCGCTTATTCATACCCCGATCCGCTCGATGATCTCGATCGCGGCTTTTCCCGGATCGCCGGCTGGTACGCATTCTATCCGTCGCGGGTGGCGTGTTTCGTCGGAGACGAAGGCGTGCGACCGCAACCCGGCGGCTATTACGGCGGCTGGGTGACCGACCGAATCCGCGGGCCGATCAAAGGCGCGCGGGGTAGCGGAGGTTGGTAGGGCCGCCGCGCTCGCGACGACCCTTTCGTTTCAGACGACGCTGCGGCCGGTGAACAGCTTGATGAGCACCACGATCACCGCGATGACGAGAAGAATGTGGATCAGCCCGCCCGCAATGTGGAAGCCGAAACCGAGCAGCCACAGGATCACGAGGATGACGGCGATGGTCCAAAGCATAGTACGAACTCCCTGTTACGTTAGGATTCCATAACGCGGGTGCCGCGGCAAGCGTTCCGGCCCCGTCACGAATAATCCTATCTCAGACTTTGACGAGCATCTTGCCGGTGTTGCCGCCGGTGAACAGACCCATGAACGCATCGGGCATCGTGTCGAGCCCATCGTGGACGGTCTCCTCGCTCTTCAGTTTCCCCGCCTTCAGCATCGCGGCCATGTCCTGATAGAATTCGGCGGCGCGCGGCATGTGATCGGTGACGATGAAGCCATTCATCTGGATCCGCTGGCGGATCAGATTGGCGAGAAAGCGCAGTTCGGTCGCCTTGCCGTCATTGTAGATGTCGATCATCCCGCAAATCGCGAACCGCGCTTCGGCGCGAGCGGTCGCCAGCGCGGCGTCGAGATGATCGGAGCCGACATTGTCGAAATACACGTCGATGCCGTCGAGCGCGGCGGCGATCAGCGATTTGAGGATCGGCCCGGCTTTGTAATCTACGACCTGATCCGCGCCGAGTGATTTCACCCACGCGCATTTGTCGGCGCCGCCCGCCGATCCGATCACCGTCATGCCCTTGGCTTTTGCGACCTGCACCACGGTCGATCCGACCGCGCCCGCCGCGGCGGATACGAACACAATGTCGCCCGCTTTTGCTTCCGCGACTGCCAGCAAACCGAAATAAGCGGTCATGCCGGGCATGCCGAGTTGGCCGAGAAACGCCTGATCGGGTGCACTGAGATCGGGCAGTTTTTGAACTTGCGCGGCGGGGAGCACCGCTTCGTCACGCCAGCCGAGCATGTGGAGCACTTTGCTGCCGACCGGCATGTCGGACGCGGCGCTCTCTACGACCTCGCCGACCGCACCGCCCTCCATCGCGGCGCCTAACGCGAACGGCGGGACATAGCTTTTCACGTCGTTCATCCGCCCGCGCATATACGGATCGACCGACAACCAGCGATTGGCAACGCGAACCTCGCCGTCGTTTAGCGGCTGCGTAGGCAGATCGATCATCTCGAAATCGGTATGTTTCGGATTGCCTTGGGGACGGGACTTCAGGCTCCACGCGCGTGGCATTTTCGATTCTCCTGCGACTGGTTTTCGAGTACGCGGTATGGCCGCGCACGTCGGAAAAGCAAAGGGGCCGGACGTCGCCGCCCGGCCCCGCGCTCATTTAGTCATGGCGTTGCTCAATATGTGCCCGAAAAGCTCCGGTTGAGCACGTGGCCGCTGCGGTCGGCCGTCCCATCGCCACGATCCCCGAACATCGCCTGATTGCGCTCCTCGTCGCGCCAGTGCGATTTCGCTTCGTCGGCGGACTTGGTCAGCGTCACCTTGGTATCGACCATGCCGATCCACCGCGACGGGATCGAGTGGTGGCGGCCACCAGCGTCTGCGTCGGTCTTGGTCAGCAGGATGCGGTCGCCACGAACCTTGTCGACGGTGCCGACGTGGGTTCCGTCCGATCCGACGACATCCATATGCTCCTCGACCTTGCCGAGATGGTCGCGCTGACCCTGCCGACCCGAGCGCCACGTCGAGAATTCATTCTCGAACTTCGACCGGTTCTCGCTGCGATATTCGTCATAATCGCGGTCGAGCGCCGCAATCTGACCGCGGCGCCACACGTGGTAATCGCTGTCGCGGTCGTGGCTCGAACGCTCGCCGTAGCTGCGCTCGTCGTAGCGCGCATCGGCCTCGCGGCGGCGTTCGGCCTCGTCGTCGCCGAACCACGAGCGAACCTCGTCGCCCGCGCGCGCCATGAATCCGCGATCGTCGTACTCGTAACCCTGCGGCGCGCGCCCAGACCTGGCGGGATTTTGTGTCGCCGTGCGATAGCGGTCCTGGCCGTATCCGCGCGACGGGCGATCGTCATCGTCCCAGTCCTTACGATCGCCGACATCGACGAAAGGGCGGCCGTCCGAAGCGTAGCTGCCGTGATATTCATCGCCGCGCGCATAGCGCAACTGCGCGTAACCACGACCATAAGCGCGATCCTGGCGTTGGTATCCGGCGTTGCCGTATTCGCGTCGCCCGTAAGGCGAGCGATCACCGAAATCGCGATCTTCATCCATGGCCCGATAGTCGCGCGCGCTGGAATAACTGTCATCGCGGCCCGAGCCATTGTCACGGCCATAATCCTGGGGGTCGTGGCGACCGTAATAATCGCTTCTCGGATTGGTGCCTCGCGGATAACGTTCGTAACCCATGGTCGGGTCTCCTTCGATAAATAGTGTTCCGTCGCGCAGACGCCGTTCGGCCCGCGCGCACTCACCTTAAACAAGGACTGAAAACGGCGTTGGTTCCAACCGTTACGGCTCCGTCGTGACGGCTCGTCGATCGGCGCGGCTCGGCGCGACCATTTCTCCTCGCCTTGAAACGCTTGATCCGTTTCTCTAGGCGCCATCTCCTCCATCATCCGACCGATCCGGGAGATTCAATGAAGCCGACGGACGCGCCCCCCGACCAGCTAAATGTCCTGATCGTCACCGCCGACGATATGGGCTCGTCCCTGCCCGGGTTCATGAACGGTCGCGGGGGTCTGACGCCGAATCTCGATCGGCTGGCGGCGCGATCGCACAGGTTCGTGAACAACCGCACCGTCGTGCCGATCTGCCAACCTGCGCGCGAAGCGATCATGACCGGGTTGTTGCCGCATCACAGCGGCGCGACGGGATTCACGGCGGTCGACGAAGGCATTCCCACCCTCGTCACGATATTGCAGGACCATGGGTATTTCGCGGGCGCGATCCACAAGATCGATCATATGGAGCCGGCAAGCTGCTTTCCCTGGGACTTCGCAAAGGAAGGCAAGGATCGCGATACCGGCATACAGGCGGAAGGACTCCGAACCATCATCCGCGCGGCGCGCGGGGAGGGGAAGGCATTCTTTGCCAATTGCAACATCGATGATCCGCATCGTCCGTTTTACGGCAGTCAAGCGAGCCGGAGGATCGACGATGATCTCAACGGGCCGTATGGTATCGACGTCGAGATACTACCGGAAGACGTCGAGATACCAGCGTTCCTGGAAGACATTCCGGAAACACGCATTGAAATCGCGCAATATTGCAACAGTGTGAAGAGGCTGGATGTTAGCCTTGGCCTTATCGTGCAGGCGTTGGGAGAAGAAGGCGCAATCGACGATTGT
Source organism: Sphingomonas sp. (assembly GCA_965219285.1). Classification (GTDB taxonomy): domain Bacteria; phylum Pseudomonadota; class Alphaproteobacteria; order Sphingomonadales; family Sphingomonadaceae; genus Sphingomonas. Next base: position 78,213 of record CBDCNF010000011.1, on the reverse strand, counting down.
ATAATCCTGTTCTGTTCCGATCACGGCATGCCGTTTCCTTTCGCGAAATCGACATGCTACGATGGTGGAACGCGGGTTCCTGCGATCATCTCTTGGCCCGGCATGGGAACGCCACGCGTCTTCGAGAACCTGACTACCAATGTCGATCTGCTTCCGACGATCCTCGATATATTGTCGATACCGCTTCAGCGTGAATGCGACGGGCATTCGTGGTTGCCGCTGATCGCGGGGGTAAGCGCAGACCCGGAGTTCGTCGTGACCTACGTGAACACCGTCGCGAGCGGGCGCTCCTATCCTATGAGGGCAATTCAGGACGCCAGATATTCGCTGGTCTTTTCGGCATTTGCCGACGGCGCGTTTACGGTCAACCTCGAGAGCATGCGCAGCCCCGGCTTTCGGGCGATGGAAGAATTGGCGCAAGACGACCCCGAAATGGCGACGCGTGTCGCGCAGCTCCGCTTCGGGATTCCGCTGGCCTTCTACGATCTTGCGGAGGACCCGGGGCAACGCGTGAACAGGATCGACGAGCCAACACATCTTGCCCGGGTCGAGCGCATGAAACGCGTGTTGCTCGACGAAATGCGGCGGACGGGCGACCCTCAACTCGCCAACTTCGAGACGTTCCTCGCGGGCGGGAAGCCGGTCGTGGAACAGAATGCCAAGTCGTTCAGATCGACCCGCCGCCAGCAGCGGGCAATTCGGCGTGCCTCGTTCGGGTAATCCGCCGGCGCGTGCGGTTGCATCGCCGGAAATCGGACGCTAAGGGCGTCGCTCCCCGGCTTGGCTGGGGCGGCGGGGCCGTAGCTCAGATGGGAGAGCGCTGCAATCGCACTGCAGAGGTCAAGGGTTCGATTCCCTTCGGCTCCACCAGTTCCCGCCGTGCCGCGCGCCGGCATTTCCGCGGTGCGATGGGGCCTTGCCGTGGTGCCTGCAATCGGAGACAACACGGTTGATGCTTGCGCCTCCCGAGCCCGTCCGAAGCCGCAAGCCTTTTCGCCTCGCCAAGCGCACCGTTTCGATCGCAGCGGAGGCACTCGAGGCGCTCAACGCGCATTTTGCCGACCAGGCGTTCGCCGACGCGTTCGAGCAGACGGTCGAGCTGATCCTGAACTGCCGCGGCCGCATCATCGTGGCGGGCATGGGCAAGAGCGGGATCGTCGCGAACAAGATGGCGGCGACTTTCATCGCCACCGGGACGCAGGCGATGTACCTGCATCCCGGCGACGCTGGTCTCGGCGATATTGGCGCGGTCGAGCCCGACGATATCGTATTGGTGATCAGCCGCTCGGGCAGTGCGGCCGAGCTCGCGCCGGTGGTGTCTTATTGCAAGCGGTTCGGCGTCACGATGGTGCTCGTGACGTCGAGCGCGCGCGCCTCGGCGGCGCGGTTCGCCGATTTGTCGATTTGCCTGCCGCGGGTTCGTGAGGCCTGCCCGATCAAGCTGACTCCGACGACGTCGACCACGGTTCAACTCGTCTTCGGCGATGCGCTGGCGATGGCGCTGATCGAACGGCGGGGCTTCAGCCAGGACGATTTCTACAAATTCCACCCCAGCGGTCGGCTCGGCGCGCAATTGCTGAAGGTCGCCGACATTATGACCTCTGGGAAAGACATCCCCCGCGTCGCTGCGTCCGCTACCTTGATCGACGCGACCGTCGAGATGACGCGCGCGCGCTTCGGCGGCACCGCGGTGGTCGATGAGAACGGCATGCTGATCGGGGCGTTTACCGACGGCGACCTGCGCCGCACGATTACCGGCGGCGGGCAGATGATCGACCGGGTCGGTGACTGGATGACGCTTCAGCCTTCGACGATCGGCCCGCGCGAATTCGCATCCGAAGCGCTCCGCCGGATGCAGGGGCAAAGCATCATGATGCTGTTCGTGCTGGAGGGCCGCAAGGTCGTCGGTGTCATTCATATGCACGACGTGCTCGACGCCGGGACCGCGTGATTCGCGGCTAGCCGTTCCCGGTCGTAGCGCTACAAGCGACCCGCATGGACGAGTCGCTCCCCGAACCGATCCCCGCGGCAACGCTCGTAATCTTTCGTGAGCACGGCGAGGATGCGCCCGAACTGCTGATGGTCGAGCGCGCGAAGGCGATGGTTTTCGCAGGCGGCGCGATGGTGTTCCCGGGCGGGCGGATCGATCCCGGGGATTACACGCTCGCGGCGGCGATCGGCGGCGATGTCGAGGATATCGCCGCGCGGATCGCGGCGATCCGCGAGACAATCGAGGAAGCTGGCTTGCCGATCGGTCTCGATCCGTCGCCCGATGCGGACGCGCTCGTCGAACTGCGCCGCGCTCTCCACGCCGGCGAGCCGTTCGGGGTGGCGCTGGCGGCGGCGGGGACCGCGCTGGCGCTCGACGATCTGGTGCCGTTCGCGCGGTGGCGCCCGGCGCATCGGCACATGCGGATTTTCGACACGCGTTTCTATCTCTCGCGGCTGCCCGCGGATGCACCGGTCGCCAGCGTCGACCAGACGGAGAACGTCCGGCTGGCCTGGGCGACCGCGCAACGCGTGCTCGACGATGCCGATGCGGGTAAGCTCCAGATCATCTTCCCGACGCGGCGCAACCTCGAACGCCTCGCGCAATTCGACGACTTCGCAGCGGCGACGCAGGACGCCGCGCGGTTTCCGATCCGGGCGGTCACTCCTTGGACCGAAGAGCGAGACGGCCGTCCGCATCTCTGTATCCCTGGCGACCTCGGTTATCCGGTAACGTCCGAGCTGATCACGGGCGTGATGCGCGGCTGATGCGCGCGTTGCGCCGGACGATCGGCTGGCTATTCGGCCTATCCGTCGTCGCGATTCTGGTGCTGGTCGGTTTTGCGTTTCTGCGTGGGCGTCCGCAGGATTTGCCGTGGACTTCGCTCGACCTTGGCCAACCGATCGGGCTTTTCACCGGGCGCAAGCTGACGGCCTTGACCGCGGACTTCCCGGCATGCCGAGCGGCGATGGATCGCGCCGGCATTCGTTACACAGTCTTGCCCGAACGGCGTGACGGCCGGTGCGGTTATGCCGATGGCGTCCGGTTCGGCGATGGTGGACCTCGTCGGATCGCCTATCGGCCGGCGGGGCTCGGCATAGCGTGCCCGGTCGCGGCGGCGCTTTCGGTGTGGGAATGGAATGTCGTCCAACCCGCGGCCGAGCGCCGTTTCGGCGCGCGGGTCGCCACGATCGATCATTTCGGCAGCTATTCGTGCCGCCGAATCTACGGCCGCTACTCGGGAAGCTGGAGCGAACATTCGACCGCCGACGCGGTCGATATCGCGGGTTTCGTTTTGAGTGATGGCAAACGGATTACGGTCGCGCGCGACTGGAAGGGCGTCGGCGACAAGGCGGCGTTTCTGCACGAGGTCCGCGACGGCGCCTGCCGGGTGTTCGCGACGACGCTATCGCCCGATTACAACGCCGCGCACCGCGACCATCTCCACCTCGATCAGGCCGAACGCGGCGCGATGGGGTGGGGTGCCTGCCGCTGAGCGCTCAGTTGGAGAGTCTCGTCGTCTCGACCTTTTCGACCCAATACGGGAAGAACGCCGGTTGCCGCGAAGACCAGCCCGACGCGGTGGCCGCAGCTTCGCTGATCGACTGCAGCAATTTGCGGCGCAACTCGGGGTGGAGGTGCGGCAGCGCGGCGGCGGCGCAGAACGCACCGGGCAGCCATGGACGCACCGATGCCCCGATCAGCCGCTCGTAAAGGAAGCGATACGCCGAAAAGCTCGTCAACCGCCCTTGGCCAAGATCGAATGCGCTGACGGTGACGAGTGGCGCGAGAAACGGTTCGACCGCGTCGAGACCGCTGTCGTCAGGGACGATCTCGCGGATTTCCGGAAGGCGGTCGTAGATGCGCGCCTGCGCTCGGATGCTCGCCGCCTCGACGATGTCGCGCGACCAGCGCGCCAGTGCATCGTCGCGGTCGAGCCCGATGTCGAGGCTGCGTCGGATATAGCGCTGCGTGGAAGACGCGAAGCCCGCGAACTCCTTTATCTCGGCGAGCGTCATCGCCCCTTCCGCCGGCTTCATCTTGCTACCCATATCGTCACCCCGCCCCGGATAATTCCTAGCCGAGCGACAATGCGCCAAGATGGTTAATACCGCCTTTAGCGCCGTGTCGTCCGACGATCACCAAAGAATCACGGAACTTGCCGCGCCGCAACATGAGATGCGACGAGCCGAGGCTTAGGGTAACGAAAGGCGTCGGAGGTGCGACCTTTACGCAACAATCGTGTCGCGGCTCAGGACCGGCGCTTGCTTTCGGCATCGGCGTCATATCCAGAGGACGGTGCCGGCCCGTTGCGATGAACCGGCTGAGTCGATGACGGCGGATCCGATGCGTCCATCGATTCATCGAGCGCATTGTCGAGCCGTGCATCACTGCTTTCGGGATTTTTCTCGAGCCGCTTGGCGATCGATTTGTCCTGGCCGGCATTCTGTCGGTCGTCGGTGGCGGATTTCTCGGCGGACGCAACGCTCAGGCTGTCGAGCGCCTTATCGTCGATCGGGCTGTTGGCGGACATCGTAACTCTCCCTCGTTATCGAACGCAAAACGAGCGGCGGGCGCGTGCGTTCCTGTCAGTCGACCCGCCGCACGGTGACACGTTGTTCGACGAGGTCGGCGCGCCCGAACACGGTCATGAAAGCGATGTCGGTCGCGTCGCGCCCGACGCAGACCCGCGCGATCTCGCCGCACGACGCCATCCCGGTCGCATCGACGAGATGCCAGGCGTCGTCGAGCCACACTTCGGCGACGGCATGAAAATCGGGCGGATCGACCCCCGGCGCATAAGCGGAAATGCAGCGCGCCGGGATTTCCGCGGCGCGCGCCAATGCAACGAGCAGGTGCGCGTAATCTCGGCAGACCCCGCGGCGTTCGGCGAAGGTGTGGAGCGCGGTGGTGTCGCCGGTGCTCGATCCGATTTCGTAGCTCAGATTGTCGCGGACCCACGCGGTCAGTGCCGTCGCCATCGCGCCGCCTTCGAGTCCGTCGAAGGCATGGCGGACGAAGGTCTCGAACCGGTCCGACTCGCAATAGCGGCTGGGCAGCAGATATTGGGTGAGCGGGCCGGGCAGGAGCCGCACCGGCGTCGCAGGGAGCGTTTCGAGCGGAATCGGATTCCGATCGATCTGCACCGTCGCGGAATATTGCGCGGTCAGCCGGGTCTCTCCGCGCGCCCAGCAGCGCTGGCCGATATCTTCCTCGCCGACCACCGCGCGGACCGGGTGATCAGAACCGATGGTGAGCGAGGCGGATTCGAGCCTTTGGTCGGGAAGGGCGGCCACCTCGACTTGCAACAGCACGTCGGCGGGTTCGGGGAAATTATAGTCGAGATGGACGTCGATAGCGAGGCGCATCGCGCGCACCTAGCGGACTGTTGTGACAAGCGCACATGAAAAAGGCCCAGCGAGTCTCCCCGCCGGGCCGAATTTCCTAGCTGAGACGGCGCCTAGTTGCGGCTTCCCATGAACGACAACAGGAACTGGAACATGTTGACGAAGTCGAGGTACAACGACAGCGCACCCATGATCACGGCCTTGCCCATCATGTCGGTACCCGCGACGTAATCGTACATCAGCTTGATCCGCTGCGTGTCATAGGCGGTCAGCCCGGCGAACAGCAGCACGCCGACCGCGCTGATGACGAGGCTGAACGGGCCCGACTGGAACCACAGGTTCAGCAGCGATGCGACGATCAGTCCGACCACGCCCATGATAAGGAAGGTGCCGAATGCCTGAAGATTGCGCTTCGTCGTATAGCCGTAGAGGCTGAGCGACAGGAACGCGACCGAGGTTGCGAAGAAGGTGATCGCGATCGACGAACCGGTATAGCGCAGGAAGATCGTCGACATCGACAGACCCATCACCGCCGCGAAAGCCCAGAACAGCGCCTGCGCCGCGCCGATCGACAGCCGTTGGATACCAAAGCTCAGCACCATCACGAACGCCAAGGGCGAGAACATGATGATATATTTCAGGATACCGGGAGCGAGAAAGACCTGCGCCGCCATCGAATCGCGCCCGCCGCTGGCGAACAGCAGTGCGACGATGCCGGTCAGCAATACGCCCGAGGCCATGTAATTATAGACCGAGAGCATGTAGGACCGCAGCCCGGCGTCGTACGCGACATCGCGCGTGCGGGCGGCGGCACCGAAGGGTGCGGCGCTCGGCCGGGGATCAGACCAATTAGCCATCGAAGATACGCTCCTTTGCCCGGACGGGTCAGCAATTGGTCCGCCGGATGATCCGAATATCGGGGAGATTGCCCGACTTTTCAAGCCGAGCGCTTCAGGCCTAGCCGTCAGCAACATTTCGTAACATAGGACCGAGCCGTGCATCGCCTCTTCGTCGCGCTTCGCCCGCCGCCCGCAACGCGAGCGATGCTCAAGATCGTAATGCACGGCGTCGATGGTGCACGCTGGCAGGACGACGAGCAGTTGCATCTGACGTTGCGTTACATCGGCGAGGTCGAACGCCCGGTCGCGGAGGATGTCGCGGCGGCACTGGCCGGGGTTCGCGCGCCGGTGCCGAACGTTACGCTTGTCGGCGTCGGGCGGTTCGACAAGCGCGGGCGGACCGATGCGTTGTGGGCGAGGGTCGCGCCGCACGACGCGCTCGCCGCGCTACACTGCAAGGTCGATCAGGCGCTGGTCCGCGTCGGACTGGCCCCCGAGCGGCGGGCGTATCTGCCGCACATCACGCTCGCGCGGATGTCGCGCGGTAAGGGTGCCGAGGTCGAGGTGGCGCGCTGGCTTGCCGATCATGCGGGAATCGCCTCGCAGCCGTTCGATCTGCCGTATCTGACGCTTTACGAAAGCCATCTCGGGCGCGAAGCAACGCGCTACGAAACGATCGCGCGCTGGCCGATGAGCGGCGCGGACGGGGGCTGACGAGAGAGTCCCGGTTTTTGCGACAGTCTGGAGAAAACGGCGATTCATTGCCGTATCACAAGTTCGGGGTCCATTCCCGGACAGGTTTTTGCACTGGACAAGACCATGCGACGATCGCTCCTGTGCCGAACCATGGCAGTGCATCCCGCGACCACCGAACGACCGATCATCGTCTTCGACGCGCTTTGCGTGCTGTGCTCGGCGAATGCACAGTTCGTGCTTCGGCACGATCGTCGGCGCCGGTTTCGGCTGGCGTCCATGCAAGGTCCGGTTGGTGCGGCACTTTATCGCGTTCATGGCATCGATCCGGCCGAGCCTGATACGATCATCCTGGTCGAGGGCGAACGCGTCTTGCGCAATTCCGATGCGGTGCTCGCAATCTATGCCGGTTGTGGATGGCCCTGGCGCGCCGGGCCGCTTTGCGACTGATACCCGCGATCCTACGCGATCCGCTCTATCGATGGGTCGCGCGCAACCGATATCGGATCTTTGGGCGGCGCGAAACCTGCTGGATGCCATCGCCCGAGGATCGCGACAGGGTGTTGTGACCACGATCCTGGTGATCGGCGGCTATGCCGGCTTTGGCGCGCGGTTGTCGAAGCGGCTTGCCGGCGCGGGCCATGAGGTGTTGGTCGCCGGTCGCGATCTCGCAAAGGCAGCGGCGTTCTGCACCGGTCGCGAACATTGTCGGCCGATCATGGCGGATCGGAATGGCGACATCGGGTCGGTGCTGGCGCAGCACCGACCCGAATTGGTGATCGACGCGGCGGGGCCGTTTCAGGACAGCGGCTACCATGTCCCTCACGCCTGCATCGCTGCCCGTGTTTCCTATCTCGACCTGGCCGACGCGAGCACGTTCGTCACGGGCATTTCGGCTCTCGATGCCGAGGCGCGAGCGGCTCTTGTCGCGGTGGTCGCGGGCGCATCGAGCGTGCCGGCATTATCGGGCGCGGTCGTACGGCATCTCGTCGCGGGAATGAGCCGCGTCACGGCGATCGAGATGGCGATCAGTGCGTCCAATCGCGCGACGGCGGGCCGGTCGGTCGCCACCGCGATCATAAGCTATGCCGGAAAACCGATCCGGCTATGGCGGGGCCGGCGGACGACGACCGGTTTCGGATGGCAAGACAGGCGCATCGCACCGTTCACGCTCGCCGACGGGACAACGCTCGGGCGCCGCTGGACGGTGCTCGCCGATGTGCCGGATCTCGATCTTCTGCCTGACCGGATAGTGGGCCGTCCGGCGGTCGTCTTCCGGGCGGGGACCGAACTCGGTTTCCAGAACCTCGTGCTGTGGCTCGCGAGCTGGCCGGTGCGCTGGCGCTGGCTCGGTTCGTTGCGTGGCGCGTCTTCCTGGCTCCTGCCACTGCAGCGATTCACCCGGTCGCTGGGGACGGATCGTTCAGGAATGGTCGTCCGGGTGTTCGGGCTCGTCGGTGAGCGCCGCGTGGAGCGGCGCTGGACGCTCATTGCGAGCGGCGGCGACGGGCCGGAAATCCCGGTCCTTGCGGCCAGCTTGATCGCCCAACGGATCGATGCCGGTATAGTTGACCCGGGCGCACGCGACGCCGGCATGTCGCTCGCGCTGGAGGATTTCGCCGCGCCCTTCGCCGCGCTGTCGATTCGCCATGAAGTTGCCGAGTTCGACCAGGTCGAGCCGCTATACGCCCGCGTGATGGGCGAACGCTTTGCGCGACTGGCGCCGCCGGTTGCGGCGATCCACAATGTCCTTCGAGACAGCGGCGCCAGCGGACGCGCCGTAGTCTTACGCGGCAGGGGCATCCTGGCAAGAATGATCGCCACGGCCATGCGCTTTCCGGTTGACGGCGACCATGATCTGCATGTCGCGTTCAGCGAGAACGACGGGGTCGAGCGTTGGATACGCGATTTTTCCGGACGGCGATTCTCAAGCCATTTGTCGCAAGGCGGCGCTTGTCTCGTCGAACGGTTCGGGCCGCTGCGTTTCCGGTTCGATCTGCCGAACGAAGGCAATGGTCTCCGCATGGTGATGCGTGGCTGGTCATGCGCGGGGCTGTCGCTTCCGCTTGCGCTCGCGCCGCAAACGGATGCCCGGGAATGGGCGGAGGATGGACGCTTCCACTTCGATGTCCCGATCGCGATGCCGCTGATCGGCCCCATCGTGCGGTACCGGGGGTGGCTCGAAGCTCCCGATTAGACCTCCATTCGGATGGGCCAACAAATCCCTTCGCACCCTTTCCGCCCACTGCTACCCCGCCCCAAACGACGGAGAGGATCAGCATGGCGAGTACCCCCGACGGCGAGGTCCGCGCGAGCGGTTATGCCTGGTATGTCCTTGCGATCCTGTTCCTCGTCTACGTCCTGAATTTCGTCGATCGCCAGGTGATCTCGATCCTCGCCGAGGACATCAAGCGCGACCTGCACCTCAAGGACGAGGATCTCGGCTTTCTCTACGGCACCGCGTTCGGGGTGTTCTACGCGCTGTTCGGCATCCCGCTCGGGCGGCTCGCCGACAGCTGGCACCGGGTGCGGTTGATGAGTTTCGGACTTGCCTTGTGGTCGACGATGACCGCGCTCTCCGGTTTGTCCAAGACCGGCGGGCATCTGGCGGCGGCACGGATCGGCGTCGGCATCGGGGAGGCGACCGCAAGCCCGTCCGCCTATTCGCTGATCTCCGACTATTTCCCGAAACGCCTGCGCGCCACCGCGCTGTCGATCTATTCGGCGGGACTCTACGTCGGCGGTGGCTGTTCGCTGTTCGTCGGCGGGTTGATCGTGCAGGGCTGGAACCGCGCCTATCCGGGCGGCGGCCCGTTCGGACTGGTAGGCTGGCAGGCGGCGTTTCTCGCGGTCGGCATCCCCGGCCTGCTGCTTGCGCTGTGGATCGCGACCTTGCGCGAGCCGATCCGCGGCGCGGTCGAGGGATTGCCCGAACCCGCGAAACATCCCGCGCCATTCCGCGCCTTTCTCGACGACCTCGTCACGATCCTGCCGCCGTTGACGCTGTTCGGCGCGGCGCGGCAGGGCGCACGGGCGCTGGTCGTCAACCTGATCGGCCTCGCGGTCGTCGTCGGCGCGGTCGCGACGCTGATCGCGCTCGGCGAGCCGAAGCCGCAATGGTTCGCGGTCGGCATCGGCACCTATGCGGTGTTTTCCTGGGCCTGCGCGCTGAAACTGCGCGATCCGCCGACGTTCGCGCTGATCGTCGGCACGCCCGCGTTCCTGTGTGCGGTGGTCGCGTACGGCCTGAACGCGTTCGTCAGCTATGCGGTGGGATTCTGGGCGGCGCCTTATGCGATGCGCGATCTCGGCGTGTCGCCGGCGGAAGCAGGGTTCTTCATCGGATCGAGCGGCGCACTTGCCGGGTTTCTGGGCGTAACCATCGGTGGAATCGTCGCCGATCGCCTGCGCCGGACACGCCCCAACGGGCGGCTGATCATGGTGATTTTCGGCGCGACCGTGCCGATCCCGTTCGTGATCGCGGCGTTCACCGCCTCCAGCCCGCTGGTTCTCTATCCCTGCCTGTTCCTCGCCAGTGTCACCGCGAGCACCGCGCTCGGCGCTTCGGCGGCGACGACACAGGATCTCGTCTTGCCGCGGATGCGCGGCACAGCGACCGCGACGTTCTTCATCGGCACGACGTTGCTGGGGCTGGCGCTCGGGCCGTATATCGCCGGACGCGTCTCGACGCTGACCGGGAGCCTGTCGACCGGGATGCTGTCGCTATTGCTCGTCGTCCCGATCACGCTGGCGGCGGCGATCGCCGCCTATCGCCTCGTTCCGGCGGCGGAGGCGACCCGCGAGGATCGCGCCCGCGCCGCCGGTGAACCGATCTAGCTCGGCGCGAACACGCCGCAGGCGATCCGCGCGCCGCTGTTGCCCGACGGATCGGTCGTCAGATCGTCAGGCCCCGCGTGAACAACGAGCGCGGCGCCATCGGTATCGAGCAGCCCCGCCATCGTCGCGCCCGGCACCGTCGCGCCGACCGAGCCGCGACCGCCGGTATCGACGATCAGATTGGGCAGATCACCCTCATGCGGACCCTGCGGATTCATCGATCCGTGCTTCGTCCCGGTCGGGTTCCAATGCCCGCCCGCGCTCTCGAACCCCGGCGGGTCGCAGCGTCCGATGGTATGGATGTGCGCGCCGTGCGTGCCCGCGGGCATGCCCTTCGCATCGACCGTGAAGCGGATGCCGCCCGCGACTTCGGTGGCGGTCGCGCGGCCGACGTCTGCCCCCGCCGCAGTCCGCAGCATCGCCACCGCTTTCGCGCCGCCCGCAAGCGGCGTCCCGGTTTCCATTTTGTGGTTGTCGCACGCGGCCAATCCCAGCGCGAGGAGGCCCATTCCCATGACTGTCCCCATATCTTTCGTCGATCGCATGTCGCGTTTCCTCTCTGTTTCGCCCGTCTTCGACGAACCCATGCAGCGGCGCCAAGTTCCGGTTTCAGTAGCGCCCGCGCGTAATGATCGCCGCGAGTTGTCGGCTGGTCCGGCGTTGCTGGAGGATCGAGGCGACGAGCAGGAGGTTCAGGATCGTCGCCTCGATCAGGAAGAACCACACTGGGCTTCCCGCGATCATGCTGAGGCCGAGCAGGATGGTTCGGGGATTGGCGCCGAGCGCGATCTGGCCGGGCAGCGTGCGGCGTCCCGCCTGCCGCGCGAGATCGGCGATCCGTTCGCGCTCGGCCGGATCGTGTTTCGCCGCAGCGACCAGCGTATCGACCGTCCCGGTGCCGCCGCTGAGGATTCCCGACGCGCGTATGTAGAACGCGGCTAGGCCACCGCGCGTGGCGCGCGCGCCGCCGACGCCGGTGGTGCGCAGCCACGGAACACCATAGGCCCACCACAGATACGTCCGTCGCTGGCTTTCGGCGTAGATCGACTGCGCGATCCGCGACAGGCCGGCGACGACCATCAACGCCCAACCCCAAGGGCCGATGATGGTGGACAGGCTCGCGCCCAGCATCAGATAAAGCACGACGTGGCCGCCGTAATCGCACAGGCCATCGACGATCTCGCCGCTCGCCGAAGCGCGCCCCGTCATCCGCGCGAGGTCTCCGTCGGCGCCATCGACGACGTGCCACGCGAGATGCAGCGCGAAGCCGAGCGCGATCCCGATCACGCCGCCGACCAAGGTGTAGAGGACGCCCGCCGCGATCACCATCGCCGCGCCCGTTATCGAAACCGCGTTCGGGGTGACCGGAGTCTTGGCTAGAACAAGCGCCAGACGACGCGCCGCCGGATGGTAGACGAAGTGATTGAGCTGCCCCTGTACCTCGCGTGGCTTGCCCGTTCTCTCCGTTGCCGCCCCCCCCATGATCGTCGCCATCCGTGCGCCCCCTGAACCGATGAGTGTCGCACCACCGCGGGCAGGCGAACAGATGAAATCGACGCGCCGATGCGGGTTTGCTTGACAGCCGTCGCGCATCTGTCACCACGTTTTCATAGTTCTGCAACAGAGGCGCGGGTCGCGTCGCAAGGGGTTCGATGACGAAGATCAAGGTCGCGGTGATCGGAGTCGGCAATTGCGCCAGCTCGCTCGTACAGGGCAAATATCATTATACGCGGAGCAACGCCTCGGCCGGACTGATCCACGAGGACGTCGGCGGATACCGTGTGTCGGATATCGATTTCGTCGCGGCGTTCGATGTCGACGAACGCAAGGTCGGACTCGATCTCGGCGATGCGATCTTCGCCAAGCCCAATTGCACCAAGGTGTTCCACGCCGACGTGCCCCAGACCGGCGTGAAGGTCCGCATGGGCGCCGCGCTCGACGGTGTCGCGCCGCACATGCTGGAGGTCGCGAACGATCGCGGTTTCTCGCCGACGACGGCGACCGATGCGACGCGCGCGGAGATCGTCGCGGCGCTGAAGGAAACCGACGCGGAAATTCTCGTCAATTTCCTCCCGGTCGGCAGCCAGGCGGCGACCGAATTTTATATGGAATGCGCGCTCGAAGCGGGCGTCGCGGTCGTCAATTGCATGCCCGTCTTCATCGCCAGCCGCCCCGAATGGGAAAAGCGGTTCGAGGACGCGGGCATCCCGATCATCGGCGACGACATCAAGGCGCAGGTCGGCGCGACGATCGTCCACCGGGTGCTGTCGAACCTCTTCCGCCAGCGCGGCGTGACGATCGATCACACTTATCAGCTCAACACCGGCGGCAACACCGACTTCATGAACATGCTCGATCGCACGCGCCTTTCGTCGAAGAAGGAATCGAAGACCGAAGCGGTGCAGGCGGTGCTCGCCGAACGACTCGCCGACGAGAATATCCATGTCGGGCCGTCGGATTACATCCCGTGGCTGCACGACAACAAATTGTGCTTCCTGCGGCTCGAGGGCAATCTGTTCGGCGACGTGCCGATGAATCTCGAACTGCGCCTGTCGGTCGAGGACAGCCCCAACTCGGCGGCTGTGGTGGTCGATGCGATCCGCTGCTGCAAGCTCGCGCAGGATCGCGGGCTTGGCGGCGCGCTGATCGGGCCGTCGTCGTTCTTCTGCAAACACCCGCCCGAGCAATATACCGACGATATCGCGGCGCAGATGACCGACGATTTCATCTTCGAGTCGCGTGCCGCCGCCGAATAGGGTGGTTTGTGACCAAAATGACCCGTTCGTTTCGAGCGAAGTCGAGAAACGTGTACTTGGCGCCACGTCAACGTTTCTCGACTTCGCTCAAGACAAGCGGAGCTAGGTGCGTCGTTCAGATCGCTAACCAGTCTAAAATAGTATGAAGGCGCTGATCGTCGCGGCGGGCTACGGTAGCCGGCTTCGCGAGATATCTCCGTCGAAACCGCTGACGCCGGTCGGGGGCGTGCCACTGATCGAACGCGTCATCGCCGCGGCGCGTGCGGGCGGCGCGACCGGGTTCATCGTCGTCACCGGGCATGAGGCGGAGCGGGTCGAAGCGTTCCTCTCCGGACTCGATCCGACGATCGTCTGCGTGCGGACGCCCGATTGGTCGCTCGCCAACGGCCATTCGGTGCTGACCGGGGCGGATCGTCTCGGCGGCGAAACGCATTTGTTGATGATGGCGGATCATCTGTTCGATCCGGCGATCGTGTCGGCGCTCATTGCGGCACCCGCCGCGCCGCTCCGGCTGGCGGTCGATCGGCGCCTCGACAACCCACGGGTCGATCTGGACGACGTGACCCGCGTCCGGACGGATAGCGACGCTATCGTCGCGATCGGCAAGCATCTCGATGCGTATGATGCGTTCGATTGCGGCGTCTTCGTGGTTGATGGCGAATTTCACGACGCGCTGCGCCGGTCGATCGCAGCAGGCGGGCAGGGATCGATTTCGGCGGGAGTCGAGGCGCTGGCGACGAGCGGCGGCGCGCGGACGCTTACAATCGGCGATCGTTGGTGGATCGACGTCGATGATCCCGCGGCGCTGGCGATGGCCGAGTCTGACATCGCTGACATACCGATTGTTGCAGACTCGCTACACTGACGGTTTTTCGTGCAGCTGCCCGCCAATCGGGCTTGGCCACTCCGCTTGCCGCTTCTAAGCCCGCCGAAGTCGCTGACCCGCCACTAGAGTGGGACAAGAGCGGCCCAGGAGGGGTGCTTCCCGGCGGCGCGCCGGGATGCGCGGCATTGGGCCGCGCTCCGCGCGCCGCCGCCATTTCCACGATGATCGTGCTTTCCATCGATGCGGTCGCGGTCTAATCCGTACCATACCCGACCTTCGAAAGGCCAGATCATGCGCGAAGCCGCTATCGTTTCCACCGCCAGAACCGCCATCGGCAAGGCGTATCGCGGTGCGTTCAACGCGACCGAGGCACCGGTTCTCGCCGGGCACGTCATGAACGCGGTGGTCGATCGTGCCGATATCGAGGCGGCGCGGATTGACGATGTCTTCTGGGGAGTCGGCAGCCAGTGGGGGACGCAGGGCGGTAATGCGGGCCGAATGGCGATCTTTGCGGGCGGGCTGCCCAAATCGGTGCCCGCCTTCACGCTCGACCGCAAATGCGGATCGGGGCTGACCGCGGTCGCGCTCGCGGCGCGATCGATCATCGCGGGCGATATCGACGTCGCGCTTGCCGGCGGGATGGAATCGATCAGCTTCACCGTCACCAAGGATGCGCCGCGCTACGTGAACAGGAGCGTGATCGAAAAGGTGACCGCCGCCTATATTCCGATGATCGAGACCGCCGAGATCGTCGCGGATCGCTATAACATCACCCGCGAAGCGCAGGACGCCTATGGCGCCGAGAGCCAGCAGCGCGCGGCCGCGGGGATCGCCAACGGCGCCTTTGCCGAGGAAATCGCACCGATCACCGTCGAAAAGGCGCTGTCCGACAAGCAGGGCAATCGCACCGGCAGCGAGACCGTGACGATCGCGCAGGACGAGGGCATCCGCGCGGGCACGACCGTCGAAGCGTTGCGCGGTTTGAAGACTGTCTGGGCGGGCGGCGATTTCACCGGTCCAGGCAGCAACATCACCGCGGGCAACGCCAGCCAGCTTTCGGACGGCGCGTCGGCGCAAATCCTGATGGATCGCGCCACCGCGGAGGCTGAGGGCAAAGAAATCCTCGGCATCTATCGCGGCTTCCAGGCGGCGGGGTGCGAACCCGATGAAATGGGCATCGGCCCGGTTTTCGCGATCCCCAAATTGCTCGACCGCGCCAGGCTGTCGGTGGCCGATATCGGCCTGTGGGAGTTGAACGAAGCGTTCGCGTCGCAGTGCCTCTATTGCCGAGATCATCTCGGCATCGACCCCGAGAAATATAACGTCGATGGCGGTGCGATCGCGGTCGGCCACCCGTTCGGTATGACCGGCAGCCGCCTCGTAGGCCACGCGCTAATCGCGGGCCGGAAGCGCGGCGTGCGCTACGTCGTCGTGTCGATGTGCACCGCGGGCGGGATGGGCGCTGCGGGGCTGTTCGAGATCGTCTGAGGCTGGACTTGCACCGCGCCGCCGCGCAACCGTCGCGCGATGTTCGACTGGCTCCCCTCACGGACGAAAGCGCCTGAACTAAATGGCGAGCCGACGCTCGCAAGCCCCGTCTCGCAGGCCTGCACCGCCGCGCAATTCGCCGAACCCGATTATGCCCGCTGGTGTGCCGCGATCGGCGAGCCGGTCCGCACGCATCGCAAACAATGGGAATTCTGTTACATCCTCCAGGCGCTGGAGACGCGCGGGATGCTCGCGCCCGGCAAACGGGGCCTCGGTTTTGGTGTCGGACGAGAACCGCTCGTCGCGGTAATGGCGAGCCGCGGCGTAGAGGTTACCGCGACCGACCTAGGTCTCGCCGACGCGCGGGCGCATTATTGGGCGGATAGCGAACAGCATGCCTCGGGTCTGGCGACGCTCAACGATCGCGGCATCTGCGATCAGGCCGCGTTCGACCGGCTGGTCCGCTACGAGGACGCCGACATGCGCGCGATCGGCGGGCATCTGCGCGGGTACGATTTCGTCTGGTCGAGTTGCGCGTTTGAGCATCTCGGGTCGCTCGGCGCGGGACTCGATTTCGTGATCGCCGCGCTCGCGACGCTGAAGCCCGGCGGCGTCGCGGTCCACACGACCGAATACAATACGACGGACAGCTGGAAAACGCGGGCGCACGGCGCGACCGTGTTGTACCGACGGCGCGATCTCGAACGCCTGTTCGCGCGCGCCGTCGATGCCGGTTTCGCGACCGTCGCGAACTGGACCTATGGCGAGGGCGCGCTCGATGCGTATGTCGATGCGCCGCCGTATCTTCCCGAGGGCCACGTCAAGATCAGCTACCGCGGTTATATCGTGACGTCGTTCGGACTGGTGCTGGAAGGCGGCAGAGGCGCGTGAGCGATACGCGTGAATCAAGACCGTCTTTGCGAGCGGAGCGAAGCAATTCAGGGCTACTAACGTCGGACTGGATTGCTTCGTCGCTGCGCTTCTCGCAATGACGATGCCCGGATTTCGCGGTGTGCTTCAGATCGCCCCGCTGAACGTATCGCATTGCGCCGGATCGCCGGTCGTCAGTCCACGCTTGAGCCATTCCTGACGCTGCGCCGAAGTGCCGTGGGTGAAGCTGTCGGGAACGACGCGGCCCTGCGATTCGCGTTGCAGTGTGTCGTCGCCGATCGCCTGTGCGGCGGTCATGCCTTCCTCGACGTCGCCGGAATCCATCTTCGCGCGGTTCTGGGCCGCCCAGACGCCCGCGAAGCAATCCGCCTGCAATTCGAGCTTCACCGATATCGCATTGCCCTGGGCCTCGCTGCTGCGGCGCTGTGCCTGCATCACCTGATCCGAGGTGCCGAGCAGGTACTGGATATGATGGCCGAATTCATGCGCGATGACGTAATCCTGCGCGAAATCGCCGCTTGCGTGGAATTTGTCCTGCAACTCGCGGAAGAAGCTCGTGTCGAGATAGATGCCCTCATCGGTCGGGCAATAGAACGGCCCCATCGCCGATTGTGCCGCGCCGCAGCCCGACTGGCCGTTGCCGCTGTAGAAGACGAGTTTGGGCTGTTCGAATTTCTTGCCGTTCTGCGCGAACAATGCCTCCCAGGTCTTGTCGGCGGAACTGAACGCGTTGCAAGCGGCACGACTCGACGCATCGACCCCGCACGCCTGTTGCGCCCCGGTGCCGCTACCCGATCGCTCGGTCCGGGTTGGCGCCGACGTCTGCCCGCCACCACCGAACATGCTGCCGAGATTGCCGAGCCCGCCGAATACCGCGAACAGGATCAGCGCGACGACGATTCCGCCGCACCCGAACCGGCTGCCGATCAGCGGCAACAGACCCATCAGCATCCCGCCGCCGCCACCGCCGCCGCCGAAGCCGCCGCCTTGGCCACGTTGATCCTCGACATTGATGTTGGGATCGAAATCGTCGAGCCGCATGCGCCTCACCCCACTCGTTACTGGTGCGGCATGAATGCGCGGGTGCACCTGTGGTTGCAAGCGCGTCACTTGATCGCCGCCGACGCGCGGCGCATGGACCGCGGCGATGGCCGACGTCGAACCGAAACCCCGCCGCCGCGCCAAGGCGCTTCCCCTTCCGCAACAGGTCGCGCTGGTCCTCCAGGGTGGCGGCGCGCTGGGCAGTTATCAGGCGGGCGTGATCGAGGCGCTGTCCGACGCGGCAATCGAGCCCGATTGGCTGGCGGGCATCTCGATCGGCGCCGCCAATGCGGCGATCGTCGCGGGCAACCCGCCCGAGCGTCGCATCGCACGGCTGCGCGAATTCTGGGATCTGGTGACGAGCTGGCTGCCGAGCTTTCCTATTCTGCCCGACGACCGCGTCCGCGAATTCCTCCACGAATGGTCGGCGGGATGGGTCGCGGCGGCGGGGGTGCCGGGATTCTTCGGGCCGCGCTTCGTGGCACCGATGTTCGCCGAGCCGGGAACGCCCGATGCGCTGAGTTTCTACGATTCGACTCTGCTCAAGGCCACGCTCGACGAATTGATCGACTGGGATCTGCTTAACGACGGTCCGGTGCGGCTGTCGGTCGGCGCGGTCGATGTCGAGAGCGGCAACTTCCGCTATTTCGACACCACCGAGGAACGACTCGACGCGCGGCATGTCATGGCCTCTGGCGCGTTGCCGCCAGGGCTGCCGCCGATCGAGATCGACGGCAAATGGTGGTGGGACGGCGGGCTCGTCTCGAATACCCCGCTGCAGCACGTGCTCGACAATCAGAGTGAGGACATGATCGTCTTCCAGGTCGATCTGTTCGCGGCGGCGGCGGACCGGCCCAATACGATCATGGACGTGATGGCGCGTGCCAAGGAGATCACGTTTTCGAGCCGCACCCGGCAAGTGACCGATCAATTGATGCGGCTGAGGAAGGAACGCGAACTCGTCCGCAAGGTGCTGGCAAAGCTGCCCACCGATCTGCGTAACGATGGCGACGTCCGGACGCTGACCGCGCTAGCGGCGGAACAGCCGGTGAGCCTGGTTCACCTGATCTACCGCGCCAACGCGTGGGAAGGCGGCGCGCGCGACTACGAATATTCGACGCGGACGATGCGCGAGCATTGGGCGGCGGGCGAAGCCGCAGTCCAGGCGACGATGGCGAATGCCGAACTCGTCGCCGAGAACGTGCTTACTGGGCGCACTGCGGCGTTCGATCTGGCACGATAGACCGGCTTGCAATGCTTCCCCGGCGAAGGCCGGGGCCCAGTCGGGAAGGCAGACGTAACAAAGCGCGACGCGTATTAACGACTGTCTCAATCCGGGCCCCGGCCTTCGCCGGGGAAGCGATGGGACGGACGCATCAAAACCGCACTTAGAATGAAGGAGGCCTAAATGTTCCTGAAAAACAAGACTGCGATCGTCACCGGCTCGACGTCGGGTATCGGGCTCGCTTACGCAAAGGCGTTCGCGGCCGAGGGCGCGGCGGTGATGATCAACGGCTTTGGTGACGCGGGCGCCATCGAAAAGGAACGCGCCGCGCTTGCCGAGACGAGCAGGGCGGGCGCGCTCTACGATCCCGCGGACATGACGAAGCCCGACCAAATCGCGGCGATGGTCGCGCGGTGCCACGACGAACTCGGTGGACCCGACATCATCGTCAACAATGCGGGCATCCAGCATGTCGCGCCGGTCGACCAATTCCCGATCGACAAATGGGACGCGATTCTCGCGATCAATCTGACCAGTGCGTTCCATATGATGCGTGCCGCGGTGCCGCTGATGCGCGCGAAGAAATGGGGCCGGATCATCGCGACCGCGTCGGCGCATTCGCTCGTCGCCAGCCCCAACAAGTCGGCTTACGTCGCCGCCAAGCACGGCATCGCCGGCCTGACCAAGTCGGTGGCGCTGGAAACCGCGACCGACGGGATCACGGTCAACTGCATCTCGCCAGGCTATGTCTGGACACCGCTCGTCGAAGGGCAAATCCCCGATACGATGAAGGCGCGTGGCCTGACCCGCGAACAAGTGATGAACGAAGTCCTGCTCGCCGCGCAGCCGACCAAGCAATTCGTCACGCCCGAGCAGGTCGCCGCATTTGCGGTCTTCCTGTGCCGCGACGAGGCGGCGTCGATCACCGGCGCGAACCTCTCGATGGACGGGGGCTGGACCGCGGCCTGATCTGCGACCAAGATACGCGCCGGATGACAATATCGGTCGCGTTATGATGAAGTTGCTGGTGGTTGGCATGATTCTGGCCGGGTCGACTTGTGCTGCCGTCGCTGCCAAGCCGGTGCCGACCGATTGGCGCAAGGTCGCGACGGCGCAGGATCGCATTCGGCTGCAGGGCTGGCGCGACGCCTGGGTGGCGGCGCTCGCCAAGGCGCGGGCGGCGGGGAACGCGAACGCGATTGCCAAACAGGGCGCGCTGTTCGACATAGACCGATCGCTGCCAACCGCGCGTCCGCCGGCGGGCAACTATCGCTGTCGGATGTTCAAGCTCGGCGGCAAAGGCCCGGCGTCGCCTGACTTTACCGCCTATCCGGCGTTTGCCTGCCGCATCGATGATGAAGGCGAGGTCGCGGGCTTCTACAAGGTCGACGGATCGCAACGCCCGGTCGGGTTGATGTTCGACGATCGCGGCGGGCGCGGCGTGTTTCTCGGCACGATGATGCTCGGCGACGAGACGCGTCCGATGGATTATGGTCGCGACGCGTCGCGCGACATGGCAGGCTATGTCGAGCGCGTGGACGAGAAACGGTGGCGGATCGTGCTGCCGTGGCCGCGGTTCGAATCTTTGCTCGACGTGATCGAGCTTGTACCGGCGGCTTAATCGGGCGGCGTTACGACGAACGCGTCCTCGTGCCTCTCGGGACGAATGTAGATCGACGTCAGCATCGGCTCGTCGGCCTTCAGGTCGGCTTCGATCCGCTCGATCAAGGTCTCCGCCTCGCCCATCGTAAGTGCGTCGTCGAAGTCCGCGCTCACCGCGACGAAGATGCTGTCGGGGCCGGTGTGGATCGTGCGGACGTGATTGACCGAAGCGATCCCGGTTCTGCCGGCGATGGCGCTGCGGATATGTGCGATCACTTGCGGGTCGGCGCGTTCGCCGATCAGCAGGCCCTTCGCCTCGCGCGCCAGCAGGATCGCGGTTGCGGCGAGCATCACGCCGATGACGATCGAGGCGATGCCGTCCATCCGGCCGTCGTTCCAGTGGTGACTCGCCCAGACGCCGACCCCGGCGACGACCAGCCCGACCAGCGCCGCCGAGTCCTCGAACAGCACGATGAAGCCGCCCGGGTCTTTCGACTCCTTCACCGCCGGCCACCAGCCGATATCGCCTTTGGTGCGGGCGAAAGCGCGCATCGCGATCGTCCATGACGTCCCTTCCAGCGCAAAGGCGATCGCGAGAACGATATAGTTGATCGTCGGGTCGAGCAGCGTCTCGGGATCGACGACATGGCGCCAGCCCTCGTACGCCGAGACGATTGCGCCGACCGCGAAGATCATGATCGCAACGACGAAGCTCCAGAAATAAAGCTCGCGGGCATAACCGAACGGATGGATCGCATCGGGCGGTCGCTTGGCGCGGTGCTGGCCCCATAGCAGCAGCACCTGATTGCCGCTGTCGACGACCGAATGGACGCCCTCGGTGAGCATCGCCGAGGATCCGGTGATCCCCGCCGCGACGAACTTGGCGACCGCGATGCCGAGGTTCGCAACGAGCGCGGCGAGGATGACGATGGTCGATTCGCGTTCGGCGGGTTTGGGCATGATCCGGCGATATGCGTCAAACGAAGTTGAACCAAGCGACGATCTTTGTTATTACATCTGTATGACCAAGACGCTCAAGCTCATCAAGATCGGCAATTCCTACGGCGTAGTCCTACCCCGTGACGTCCTGGCAAAATTGCGGATCGATCCGGGTGACGATGTTTTCCTGAGCGAAAACCAACAAGGCTTTCAGATCAGCGGGAACGATCCGGCGTTCGTCAAGGCGATGACCGCGGCCGAAGCGGTGATGAAGGAGGATCGCGACATCCTCGCCGTACTGGCGCGATGACCGCGATTACGGTGCCGCGCTTCTTGGGCGCGGAGGTCGCACGCGCTATCCATGATCGCCAGCTTGCCGAGCATGGCGGGCTTGCGGGCGTGAAAGATGAAGGACCGCTTCAGTCCGCGATCGCACGACCGATCAACAAGCATGGTGATGGCGAAAGCGGTTTTTGCGCGCTCGCTGCATCTTATGCGTTCGGGATCGCGCGCAATCATCCGTTCGCGGACGGCAACAAGCGGACGGCGTGGGTCATGGCTCGCGTCTTCCTGAAGCTGAATGCGATCGAATTGGCTTTCGACAAGGCGGCCGCGACCCGGACGATGCTGGCGCTGGCGGCGGGCGAACTGAGCGAGGATGCCCTCGCGGAGTGGTTCCGCGCTCACATCGTCTCCGCCTGACGAAAATGCCCGCCGATGGCGAACCACCGGCGGGCACCTTTCCTCCCCAGGAACTTTTGGCCCAAGAACTTTGGCCCGCCGCAGGCAAAGCCCGCGTCGTCGTACGGCGCTTTGGCGCCGCCGGCCGGGCTTGCGCGTCTCGGCGGCAGAGTCTCTGCGCGCCGTGCGCACTACGCCGCGAACTGGTTCATCGTGTTGTGCGTGCCTCCCGCCTTCAGCGCCGCTTCGCCCGCGAAATAGCCCTTGTGATCGTCGCCGATGTCGCTGCCCGACATGTTCTGGTGCTTCACGCAAGCGATGCCTTCGCGGATCTCCTTGCGCTGGACGCCCTTCACATAGCCGAGCATCCCCGCGTCGCCGAAATACTCCTTCGCGAGATTGTCGGTCGAAAGCGCCGCGGTGTGATACGTCGGCAGCGTGATCAGGTGATGGAAAATGCCCGCGCGCGCCGATGCATCCTTCTGGAAGGTGCGGATACGTTCGTCGGCCTCGTCCGCCAGCGGGCTGCCGTCATAACCGACGCTCATCAGCTTGGCGCGATCGTATGCCGACAAATCCTCTCCCGCCGCCGACCAGGCATCGAACACCTGCTGGCGGAAATTGAGCGTCCAGTTGAAGCTCGGCGAATTGTTGTACACCAGCTTGGCATTCGGCACGACCGCCTGGATGCGATCGACCATGCTCGCGATCTGATCGATATGCGGCTTTTCGGTCTCGATCCACAGCAGGTCGGCGCCGTGCTGGAGGCTGGCGATACAATCCATGACGCAGCGATCCGCGCCGGTCCCTTCGCGGAACTGGAACAGGTTCGAAGGCAGCCGTTTGGGCCGCAACATCCTGCCGTCGCGATTGAGGATCACGTCGCCGTTGCGTGCGGTCGCAGGGTCGATCTCTTCGCAATCGAGGAAGCTGTTGTACTGGTCGCCGAGGTCACCCGGCTCCTTCGAAACCGCGATCTGCTTGGTGAGGCCGGCGCCGAGTGAATCGGTGCGCGTGACGATGATCCCGTCCTCGACCCCGAGTTCTAGGAAGGCGTAGCGGCAGGCGCGGACCTTCGCGAGGAAATCCTCGTGCGGCACGGTGACCTTGCCGTCCTGATGGCCGCATTGCTTCTCGTCGCTGACCTGGTTCTCGATTTGCAGCGCGCAGGCGCCCGCCTCGATCATCTTTTTGGCGAGCAGATAGGTCGCCTCGGCATTGCCGAACCCGGCGTCGATGTCCGCGATGATCGGCACGACATGCGTCTCGTAATTGTCGATCGCGTTCGTCAGGCGGTGCTCGTTGATCTCGTCACCGGCATCGCGCGCTGCATCGAGTTCACGGAACATCATACCTAATTCGCGGGCATCGGCCTGCCGCAGAAAGGTATAGAGTTCCTCGATCAGCGCCGGAACGCTGGTCTTCTCGTGCATCGACTGGTCGGGCAGTGGCCCGAAATCGCTGCGCAGCGCCGCGATCATCCAGCCCGATAGGTACAGGTAGCGGCCCTTTGTCGAGCCGAAATGCTTCTTGATGCTGATCATCTTTTGTTGGCCGATAAAGCCGTGCCAGCAACCGAGCGACTGCGTGTAGGCGGCGGCGTCGGCGTCATACGCGGCCATGTCGCGGCGCATGATCGCGGCGGTGTAGCGCGCGATGTCGAGTCCGGTCCGGAACCGGTTCTGCACGCGCATCCGCGCCACCGCTTCGGGATCGATCCCGTCCCAGGTCCCGCCAAATCCGCGTACCAACTGGCCGACGCTGGCGATCGTGTCCTGATAGGTCATGACAATTCCTTCCCTCTGCATTTCCGGCGTCAGCTAAGCCGGCCGAGGCGGTGATAGAGGTTGGAGAATTTCGCCGAACGCGGGTCATCCGCGATCTTTTTGATATATTCGCCGACGGCTTCTTTCATCAGGTCGAAATCCTCGGTGGAGAAGACGGCGCGGCTGCGTTGCGGGGCGGGGTCCATGATTTGTCCTGTCAAACGACGTACAATACCGATGATAAGAAGCGTATCGAGTGCGTCGGAGCAACGGAAAACCGGCGCTATCGCTGTCTCGACGTGAGCGCTGCACGAATTGATTTAGTAATTTTGTAAATATTTGACATAAAACGCCGTCGCGATATGCGGTGACGTCGGGAGGAATGCGATGGCCGATAGAAAGCTGCTCGCGGGGCACGCGGTGCGACGGCTCAGGCGTCGGCAGGGCCTGGCGCAGGTCGCGATGGCCGAGATGCTCGGGATCAGCCCGAGCTACCTCAATCTCGTCGAGCGCAACCAGCGTCCGTTGTCGGCGGCGCTGCTGGTGAAACTCGCCGAGACCTTCGACTTCGATCCACGTGCGCTGGCGGCGGGTGAACCGGGCGGTGGCGCCGACGCGATGCGACGACGGCTCGCCGATCCGCTGTTCGCTGATCTCGAGATCGATCGTGGCGAAATCGAGGACTGGATGGCGGCGGCGCCGGGCGGCGCGGAGGCGTTCGCGCGCGCATTTGACAGAATGGGCGGAGAGGGTGGCGCGCCGGTCGCCGACGATCCGGTCGCGGCGGTCCGACGCGAGATCGAGCGGTGGCGCAATCATTTCGCCGATCTCGACGCGGCGGCGGAGGCGCTGGCGGACGAATTGCGGCTCGGCGCGGGCGATCTCTATGGCGCGATCGCCGAGCGCCTGAGGGTCAGACATTCGCTGTCGATCCGCGTGCTGCCGGTCGAAGTGATGCCCGATGTGCTGCGCCGGCTCGATCTTCACGCGCGGCAGTTGCAGATCAGCGAGTTGCTCGATCCCGCGAGCCGGACCTTCGCCGCCGCGTTCCAACTCGCGCAGATCGAGGCC
Source organism: Sphingomonas sp. (assembly GCA_965219285.1). GTDB lineage: Bacteria > Pseudomonadota > Alphaproteobacteria > Sphingomonadales > Sphingomonadaceae > Sphingomonas. The sequence goes on along the minus strand of CBDCNF010000011.1, from coordinate 53,221 downwards.
CGTGCGGAGATCGAGGCGCTGGCGAATGGCGCGGGCTTCGCCGACCGTGCCGCCGACCGGCTGTATCGCCGTCATCTCGCGAGCTATTTCGCGGCGGCGGTGATGATGCCCTATGCGCGTTTCCTGCGCGCATGCGAGGCGACGGGATACGACATCGAACTCCTCCAGCGGCGGTTCGGCGCAGGGTTCGAACAGGTCGCGCACCGGCTGACGACGCTGCAGCGCGTCGGCGCGCGCGGCCTGCCGTTCTTCATGATCCGCATCGACCGCGCGGGGCAATCGTCGAAGCGTTACGCCGGGGCGAGCGGCGCGGCGCTGGTCGCGGGCGACGGGCGTTGCCCGCTGTGGCACCTCCATCGCGCGTTCGATCGTGCCGGGACACTTGTCGTGCAACTCGTTGTGCTGGAGGACGAGACGCGGTTTTTGACGATGGCGCGGACGGTCAATCCGCAGGGCCGGCGCTACGGCGCGCTCTCCGCCGAATTTGCAATCGGCATCGGCGTCGAGGCGGGGCTGGCGAAGCCGCTGGCGGCGGCGCGCGGATTCGATCTCGCCGGAGTCGCGATGCCGATCGGGCTTGGCTGCCGCGCCTGCTTCCGCGCCGATTGCCCGCAGCGTTCCGCGGCACCCGCGGGCCGCGCGCTGACGATCAACGAACGCGAACGGCGGGTGACCGCGTTGACCTTCGCGGGGGATTGAGACGGTTCTTCACCCCAACGCGATCCTCACGCCCAAGGCCGCAATCAACGCCGGCGGCATCGTTACTGCGCCGACTTTCAGAAAACGCCAGAAGGTCACATCCTCGCCTTCGCGCCGGATCGCGACGAGCCAGAGGATCGTCGCAAGGCTGCCGGTGATCGACAGGTTCGGCCCGAGATCGACCCCCACCAACAGCGCATCGGTCACCATTTGCGGCGGATGCGCCTGCGCGATCGCGGTGCTGGCGATGAGTCCGGCGGGAAGATTGTTGATGCAATTCGATGCGATCGCGACGATCGTGCCGGTGCCGGCCGCCGCACCATCGGGGTTGTGGGCGGCAGCTTGCGCCAGCGTTCGCGACAGCATCCCGATCAATCCGGTGTGCGCCAGCCCTTCGACGAGGACGAACAAGCCGGCGACGAGCGGCAGCACGCTCCACGAAACCCCGCGCAGCGTCGCCCAAGCCTCGCGGGGGCGCCAGGCGGTGAGTGCCAATGCGGTGATCGCGCCGGCGAGGAAGGTCGGCAGTCCAAGCGGGCGGTCGAGCGCCGATATCGTCAGCAGCACGATCCCGGTCGAGACGATCCCGGCGAGCGCCACGCCGGCGCCGACCGACAGCGCCGATCCGTCGGCCTCTATCAGGCAGGTGCCGGCGATGCGCTTGCGCTCGACCAGCCGCAGCATCACGAACGTAACCACGATCGCTGCGACAGACGGCAATGCGAAGGCGCTCAGCCATGCGCCGAGAGGGGGCACCCGACCGCCATAGAGGACCAGGTTCGCCGGGTTCGAGATCGGCAGGACGAAGCTCGCTGCGTTGGCGACCAGGGCGCACGCGAACAGCGCGGGCAACGGGTCCGCCTCTGCCTTGCGCGCGGCGGCATAGACCGCGGGCGTCAACACGACCGCGGTCGCATCGTTCGACAGGAAGGCGGTGACGACGACACCGATCGCATAGACCAAAGCGAACAGCCGCGCCCGCGACCCTTTGGCCCAGCCGACGGCGTGCGTCGCCAGCCAGTCGAACAACCCCTCGCGCCGCGCGAGTTCGGACAGCAGCATCATCCCGGTGAGAAAAAGATAGACATCACCGCCCTTGCCGACCGCGGTCAACGCATCGCGCCACGGCAACAGGCCGGACAGGACCAGCGCCGCCCCACCGATGCAGGCCCACACCGCCTCGGGCAGGCGCCACGGGCGGATCAGCACGCCGGCGGTCGCGAACAGGCCGATCGCGACGGTCGCGATCGCCGTGGCGGTCATGCCGGCACGGCGCCTGTGGGTGACGTGTCGTCGCGCGATGCGTCGCAGGCCGGGCGCAGCACGCCGCCGAAGCCGATCCACAGCGCCAGCGAGCCGAGCGCGAAGCTGCCGAGGATCAGAAACGTCGTCTGATAACCGAGAAACTGCGCCATCCATCCGCCGATCGCCGGGCTGAGCGAGGCGCCGATCCCCTGCACCGTCATCACCGCGCCCTGTCCCACATTTACCCGGCCGGTGCCGCTGAGCAGACACGCGACCAAGCCGGGGACCGCGACGCTCTGCATCCCCGCGCCGACGCCGTCGAGGAATTGCACCGGCCATACCCCCCAATGCGCGATGACGCTGGCCGCGACGATGCCGCGAATCGGGAGCGCCGCGAACGAGATCAACAGTACGATCCAATAACCCCTGGCGCTCGCCAGACGCGTGGCGAACAGCGTCGCACCGATCATCACCAATTGCGCCACGACGACGGTCTCGGCGACGAAGATCGCCGGGTTGGCATTGCCCGTACCGACGACCGCCAGCCCGTAAAGCGGCAACATCGCGCCGTTGCCGAGGTGGAAGAAAGCCAGGCTGGCGGCGAGGATCAGCAGCGGCTTGTTGGCGAGCAGCATGCGGAAGCCCTCGGCCTTTTCACCCTCATCGCTGGTTCGCTCGCCCTCGAAACCGCGTGCGGCGCGGTGATCGATCGCGCGTTCGGGGATCAGGAAGACCGACGTGATCGCCAGCACGCCGAACCCAGCGGCCAGCCAGAATACCGCGATGAAACCGAATTCCCAGCCCAGCCAGCCGGACAGGGCCGCGCCCACCATGTTGCCGGCGTGGTTCCACGCCTGGTTGCGCCCGTTCTGGCGATTGAAGCCCTTCTGCCGCGCGATGCCTAGCGTCATTCCGGCGACCGCCGGCCCGATCGCGGCCCCGGCGATGGCGGTCGCGATCTGCGAAAAGATCACCACCGGCAGCGCCTGCGACCACAGGATAAGAAACGAGGCGGCGACGGTGCAGATACCGGTGACCGCGACGACCCAGCGCTTGCGTTTGGTGTGATCGATGAACGCACCGGCGGGGGCGGTCATGAACATGCCGGTGATCCCGCCAGCGGTCATCACCGATCCGATCGCGCCCGTCGCCCAGCCGTGGGCCTGTAGGAACACGCCGAGAAACGGCCCGATCCCCGCCTGCATATCGGCCATGAAGAAGTTCAGCGCCTCAAGCGGGCGGGTCGCGCGACTGGATGGTGCGGGATCGGTCACGCGCGTCGCCGAAGGCCCTCCCGCCAAAGGTCGCGGCGTTAACCTACGTCAGGCTGCAAGGGTTCCAGGGTAAACGAAAGATCGCGACGTCGACGTCAGGCCGCGGTTACGGGTTTCCCGACATCGAGCATCTCGCCGCGCGTCACGATGACCTTGTCGCCGAGCTTGGCGACGCCGAACAGTTTCTTTGCGAATACGATCGGCACGCCGATGCAGCCGTGCGTCATGTACCCGTCCTCGACCTGGCTGCCGTGGATCGAAACGCCGTCGTTGGTCAGCCGCAGCATATACGGCATCGGCGCATTGCCGTAGAGGTTCGAATGGTGGTCAGCGTCCTTCTGCGTGATCGGATAGACGCCGAGCGGGGTCGGTTTGGCGTCGGCGCCGTAGAGGATCGCCGAGGTGCCGATCTCATGCCCGTCGCGGAATACGCTCAGTACCTGCGCGGCGAGATCGACGGTGATGACGATCGTGCCCGCGGCGGGGGCGGCGCTGTCGTCCCAATAATGATCGCCGATCTTCATCGCACCGTCGATCGGGAGGATGCTTTTGATGACATAGGCATCGGAATCGGGGGCTGGCGCTCGTTTCGGTTTGATCGGTAGCGCGACGCGTTTCGCCGCCGGAACCGCTTGCGATGTGAGCGGGGCGGGGGGTTGCGCGGTCGTCTTCAGCGCGACGATTCCCGCGGTCGCCACCAATACGCCGATCGTGAGCCGACTGCCGATCCTTGCCAATGTGCTTGCCATGACCGGTATATTCGGCGCGACGGGTAAAGATTTCCACCACCTGCGCACAAGCGTCCCGGCGCGGGACGGATGCGCGCGGCGGTAATCGCGTTCAAGCGCCGGCGGCGGTCAGGCGATCCTGCTGATTCTTCGAGAGGTCGAGCGTCATCGCGGGCAGCAGTTCGTCGAGTTGTTTCGCGCTTGTGGCCGAGGCGATTGGGGCGGTGATGCCGGGTTGCGCCATCAGCCAGGCGAGCGCGATCTGCGCTGATGTAGCGCCGGTTTCCTCCGCAACCGAGTCCATCGCGGCGAGAGTCGCCTTGCCCTTGCCGCCGAGCAGGTCGCCCATCCGCCCGCCGCGCACGCTCTTCCCGAAATCCGCTTCCGAACGGTACTTGCCGGTCAAAAAGCCCGAAGCGAGGCCGAAATAGGGGACCACGCCGATGTTGTTATCGATGCAATAATCCTGAAGCTCGCCTTCGAACTTGTGGCGGCTGACGAGATTATATTCGGGCTGGAGCACCTGATAGTGCGGCAGCCCGGCGGCGCGCGCCACGTCATTCGCCGATTTCAGCCGTGCGGCGTGAAAGTTGGAGGCGCCGAGAACGCGGACCTTGCCCGCATCGACGAGTTTGCCAAACGCTTCGAGCGCCGCCTCCTGCGGCGTATCCTCATCGTCGCGGTGCGCGAAATACAGGTCGACCCGGTCGGTACCTAGGCGCTTGAGCGAGGCTTCGCACGCGACGGCGATATGCGCGGGCTGCAACTTCTCGCCGGCATCGCTCGACAACATCCCGACCTTTGTCGCGATCAATACATCCTCGCGCTTGCCGCTGGCCTTCAGCCATTCGCCGATCATCGTCTCCGATTCGCCGCCCTTGTTTCCGGGAATCCGCGCCATGTAGACGTCGGCGGTGTCGATCATCGTCCCGCCTCCGGCGACGAACGCATCGAGGACCGCGAAGCTGGCATCGCGGTCGGCGGTCCACCCGAAGACGTTTCCGCCGAGCACCAGAGGCGCGATCTTGAGGTCGGAGGCGCCGAGGCGGCGGTATTCGATCATTGGGAATTCCCGTCTTCCGGAGCATTTTCGGGGTCGAACGCATTGGCATCGACGCTGTTGGCGTCGAGCATCGTCGCCGCTTCGTTGAGTTGATGCGCCTCGTCCGCAGTCACCGCGCCTGGATCATCGAGCTGAGACGAGCAGGCGGCGAGCAACAGGAGGGGAAGCGCGCCCCGGCACATGCTGAGGCGCGCGGCCACCTCAATGATCCTCCAGTTCGTTCCCTGCATCTTTCAGGGCGTTGCCCGTGGCATCGGCGGCGCGATCGGCGCCGTTGGCGATCGCATCGCCGGTGCGGTCCGCGCCACGCGCGATCGAATCGCCGGCATTGTCCATCGACGATTCGGCCGAACCGAACGCCTGGTCGCTCGCCGCATCGACGTCGCTGGTCGCGTTCGACATCGTCGCGTTGGTGTCCGCCGCCATCGTGTTCGCGGCATCGGCCGATTCGTTCTGCGCTTTCGGGCTGCATGCGGCGAGGCCGATCGCGGCGGCCAGCGCGAGGCCTGCGGTGAGGGTCTTCATCTTCGATACTCCTGAGAATTACGATTGCCGACGGGTCGCGCCGACGAAGCCCCCAACGCTATCGGGTGCGGTTCGGGTCCGCAGCGATGGCAAGTTCTCCGCTGCGTTGACGTCATATAAAGATATCTTTATATCTTGTTCCGACATGACGACCGCGCTCGACATCTTCCGTGCTCTCGCCGATCCGACGCGGCTGCGCATCCTCGCGCTGCTGCGGTCGATGGAACTGTCTGTCGGTGAACTGGCGCAGGTGCTGGGGCAGAGCCAGCCGCGGGTCAGTCGTCACGTCAAGATCCTGTGCGATGCCCGGCTCGCCGAACGGCGAAAGGAGGGGAGTTGGGTCTTCCTGGCGCTGGGCGAGGCGGATCGTGTCGCGCCGGTCGCCGCCGCGCTCGATGCGTGGAGCGCGACCGAGACCGATCGCTGGGCGATCGCCGATGCGGCGCGGCTGGCGGCGGTACGCGCGGATCGCGCGGCGGCGGCGGCGGGTTGGTTCGAAAGCCATGCCGGCGAATGGGACGCGATCCGCTCGCTCCACGTCGCCGACAGCGAGGTCGAGGCGGCGATGGCGGCGGTGATCGGCGACACGCCGATCGCGCGGCTGATCGATATCGGCACCGGCACCGGGCGGATGCTCGAATTGTTCGCGGATCGCGCCGGGACCGCGCTCGGGATCGATCGCAGTTCGGAGATGCTGCGGCTGGCGCGCGCCAAGCTGAGCGAGGCGGGGCTGGCCAATGCCGAATTGCGTCAGGCCGATCTGTATGCGTTGCCGCTTGCCGATGGTGCGGCGGACGTCGCGATCCTCCACCACGTCCTGCATTTCGCGCAGCAACCGGGCGCTGCGATCACGGAGGCGGCGCGGGTGTTGGGCCCCGAAGGCCGGTTGCTGATCGCCGATTTCGCGCCGCACGACCGCGAGGATTTGCGGAGCAAGGATGCGCATACCCGGCTCGGTTTCTCCGACGCGCAGATTACCGGCTGGTTCGACGCGGCGGGGCTGATGCCGGTGCGCAAAGAGACCTTGGAAGGGGGCGAATTGACCGTGAAATTGTGGCTGGGGCGCAAGCCTGTCTCAAGCGGGGCCGACAGGAGCGCGGCCGGTCTGCGTGCGGTGGCGGCATGACGCTGTCGGTTAGCCAACTCGAAGAAGCGCGGCGCGCGTTGGATGCGCCGCTCTACGCCGATGTCGCTGGTGACATCGACGTGAGTTTCGAATTCTTCCCTCCCAAAACCGACAAGATGGAAGCGACGCTGTGGGACTCGATCGCGACGCTGGCGCCGATCGCGCCGCGCTTCGTGTCGGTTACGTACGGCGCGGGCGGATCGACCCGCGAGCGGACGCATGCCACCGTGGCGCGGATTGCGCGCGAGACCGGGATTCCCGCCGCCGCGCATCTTACCTGTGTCGAGGCGACGCGCGACGAGATCGACGCGGTCGCCGACGATTATTGGTCGGCAGGCGTCCGGCATATCGTCGCGCTGCGCGGCGATATGCCGGACGCGGGCACGCCTTACGCGCCGCATCCGGGCGGGTATGCCAACGCCGCCGAACTCGTCGCGGGGTTGCGTCGGCTGCATCCGTTCGAAGTGTCGGTTTCGGCGTATCCCGAATGCCACCCTGATTCCCCCGATCCGGCGGCGGACCTAAACAATCTGAAGCGTAAGATCGACGCTGGCGCCGGTCGCGCGATCACGCAGTTCTTCTTCTCGCCCGATACCTTCTTTCGGTATCGCGATCAGGTCGCCAACGCGGGGATTGAGGCCGAGATCGTGCCCGGCATCATGCCGGTGACCAACTTCGCGGCGGTCCAGCGCATGGCGACGATGTGCGGCACCGACGTGCCCGCGTGGATGGGCCGGTTGTTCGAGGGGCTCGACGATCTTCCCGCCGCGCGGCAACTCGTCGCAGCGACCCTGGCGGCGGAATTGTGCCGCAAACTCTACGCCGGTGGGGTCAAGAGTTTCCATTTCTACACGCTCAACCGCGCCGAACTGAGTTTCGCGATTTGCCACCTGCTCGGCGTGCGGGCGAAGGCGGGCGTGAAGGCCGAGGCGGCGTGAATTTCCACGAAATTTTTTTGAGGTGAGGTCGAAATGACACCCCGCGAACGACTGAACGCCGAAGCGGCAAAGCGCATCCTGATCACCGACGGCGCGTTCGGCACCGAGATCCAGAACTGGAAGCTCGCCGAGGCCGACTATGCCGGTGATCTCGAGCTGGCGCGCGACCAGAAGGGCAACAACGACATCCTCGCGCTGACCAAGCCAGAGGTGCCGGAGAGCATTACGCGTGCTTATCTCGATGCGGGATCGGACATCGTCTCGACGAACACCTTTTCGGCGAACGTGATCAGCCAGGCCGATTACGGCGCGGAAGGCATGGTGCGCGACATCAACCTCGCCTCGGCGAAGATCGCGCGGACGCTCGCCGATGACTATGCGGCGAAGGACGGGCGACCCCGCTTCGTTGCGGGAGCGATCGGGCCGACCAACAAGACGCTGTCGCTCAGCCCCGACGTCAACGATCCGGGATTTCGCGAGATCGATTTCGATTATTTGAAAGGCGTATACCGCGAACAGACCAATGCGCTGCTCGAAGGCGGGGTGGATTTCATCCTGATCGAGACGGTGTTCGATACGCTCAACGCCAAGGCGGGCGTGATGGCGGCGATCGAGGCGGGCGCGGCGCTTGGGCGCGACGTGCCGATCATGCTGTCGATGACGCTGACCGATCTCAGCGGACGCAACCTGTCGGGGCACACCGTCGAGGCGTTCTGGCATGCGGTGCGGCATGCCAAGCCGGTGACGATCGGTCTGAATTGTTCGTTCGGAGCTAAGCAGTTGCGGCCGCATGTTCGCACCCTTTCTCAGATCGCGGATACGCTGATCATGGTCTATCCCAACGCCGGGTTGCCCAACGAACTCGGCGAATATGACGAAATGCCCGCGACGACCGCGGGACTGGTCGGGGAGTGGGCGGAGGCGGGGCAGGTCAATATTCTCGGCGGCTGTTGCGGATCGACCCCGGCGCATATCGCGGCGATCGCGGGGGCGGTACGCGGGGTGGCACCGCGGCGGATCGCTACGCCCGAGGTGCGGACGCGGCTCGCCGGGCTGGAGCCGTTCACGATGGCGGCGTGAAATTCCTCCCCGGAACGGGGAGGGGGACCAGCCAGAGGCTTGTGGAGGGGGTTCTCCACCAGCGATCACGTTCGAGGAGAGCCCCCTCCACCGCACTTCGTGCGGTCCCCCTCCCCGCGAGCGGGGAGGAATTGAGAGCAACATGACCCAATCCACCGCCCAATTCGTCAACATCGGCGAGCGTACGAACATCACCGGATCGGCGGCGTTCAAGAAGCTCATCATGGCGGGCGATTATGCCAAGGCGGTCGAAGTCGCGCGCCAACAGGTCGAAAACGGCGCGCAGGTCGTTGACGTCAACATGGACGAGGGGCTGCTCGATTCCGAAGCGGCGATGGTCACATTTCTCAAGCTGATCGCCGCCGAGCCGGACATCGCGCGCGTCCCGTTCATGATCGACAGCTCGAAATGGAGCGTGATCGAGGCGGGGCTGAAATGCGTCAGCGGCAAACCAATCGTCAATTCGATCAGCATGAAAGAGGGTGAAGCTCCGTTCCTGTCGCAGGCGCGCAAGTGCATGGCGTATGGCGCGGCGGTCGTAGTGATGGCATTCGACGAGACGGGTCAGGCCGATACGCTCGCCCGGAAAGTCGAGATTTGCGAGCGCGCGTACAAGTTGCTGACCGGGATCGGGTTTCCGCCCGAGGACATCATCTTCGACCCCAACATTTTCGCGATCGCGACGGGGATCGACGAGCATCGCCGCTATGCGATCGACTTCATCGATGCGTGCAAGGAGATCAAGGCACGGTTGCCGCATGTCCATATCTCGGGCGGGCTGTCGAACCTGTCGTTCAGTTTCCGTGGCAACGAGCCCGTCCGCCGTGCGATGCACAGCGTGTTCCTGTATCACGCGATCCCTGCTGGGCTCGACATGGCGATCGTCAACGCCGGGCAGCTCGATATCTACGACGACATCAACGCCGAATTGCGCGAGGCGTGCGAGGACGTCGTTTACGACCGGCGTGACGACGCGACAGACCGGCTGATCGCGCTCGCCGAACGCTATCGCGGGACCGACGCGGTCGCGGAGAAACAGGCGGCGGAGTGGCGTGGCTGGGAGGTTTCGAAACGGCTCGAACATGCGCTGGTCAAGGGCATCGACCTGCATGTCGTCGATGATACAGAGGAAGCGCGGCAGAATTACGCGCGGCCGATCGAGGTGATCGAGGGGCCGTTGATGGACGGCATGAACGTCGTCGGCGATCTCTTCGGTTCGGGTAAGATGTTCCTGCCGCAAGTCGTTAAAAGCGCACGTGTCATGAAGAAGGCGGTGGCGCATCTGCTGCCCTTCATCGAAGCCTCGAAGGAGCCGGGCGCGAAGGGCAAGGGCAAGATCGTGATGGCGACCGTGAAGGGCGACGTCCACGATATCGGCAAGAACATCGTCGGCGTCGTGCTTCAGTGCAACGGCTTCGACGTCGTCGATCTCGGCGTCATGGTGCCGTGGTCGAAGATCCTCGAGGTCGCGACCGAGCAAGACGCGGATATGATCGGGTTGAGCGGCCTCATCACGCCGAGCCTCGACGAGATGGTGACGGTGGGTGAGGAGATGCAGCGCGCGGGGATGACGATGCCACTGTTGATCGGCGGCGCGACGACATCGAAGGTCCACACCGCAATCCGCATCTCGCCCGCATACAAGGGGCCGGTGGTGCACGTGCTCGACGCGAGCCGCGCAGTCGGCGTCGCGACGACGCTCGTCAGCGATACCGGGCGCGACGCTTATGTCGCGGGGATCGCCGACGATTACGAGAAGGTCCGGGTGGCGCGCGCGAATGCCGGGCAGAACAAACTGCTGTCGCTGACTGCGGCACGTGCGAACGCGTTCCCGACGGACATGGCGATGAAGCCCGGCGCGCCCGCCAAACCCGGCATCCATCGCTTCAACGACTGGGATCTGGCGAACCTGCGCGAGCTGATCGACTGGACGCCGTTTTTCCGCGCGTGGGAACTCGCGGGCAATTATCCCGCGATCCTCGACGACGCGGTAGTCGGCGAGAGCGCGCGGTCGCTGTTCGCCGATGCGACCGCGATGCTCGACAAGATCGTCGCCGAGAAATGGCTTGTTGCGCGCGGCGTCGCTGGGTTGTGGCCATGCGTGCGTCACGACGACGACGTGTTCATCGACCCCGAAGGCGTGTGGTCTCCTGAAGAGTTGAAGGGGCTCGATCGCATCGGATTGATCGAAAGCGATAATCTGGTGCGGATGCCGTTCCTGCGTCAGCAGATCGCGAAACGGGAGGGGCGCGCGAACATGTGCCTAGCCGATTTCATCGATCGCGACGGTGACTGGATCGGCGGTTTCGCGGTCTCGATCCACGGCATCGAGCCGCATCTCGCGCGGTTCAAGGCGGCGATCGACGATTACAGCGATATCCTGCTGAAGGCGCTGGCCGACCGACTGGCGGAGGCGTTCGCCGAGCGACTTCACCAGCACGTCCGGCAGGAATTATGGGCATATGCGCCCGACGAACAACTCACCAACGAAGCGCTGATCCGCGAGAAATATCGCGGCATCCGGCCCGCGCCGGGGTATCCGGCATGTCCCGAACACAGCCAGAAGGCGCTGCTGTTCGACATGCTCGACGCGCATCATGCGACGGGGATTTCGCTAACCGAAAGCTTTGCGATGATGCCGACCTCCGCGGTCAGTGGCTTCTATTTCGGGCATCCGCAGGCGGACTATTTCGGCGTCGCGCGGATCGGCGAGGATCAGGTCACGGATTATGCCGCGCGACGCGGCGTGAGTGTGGAGCAGGCGACGCGGTGGCTGCGGCCGAATTTGGACTGAGCGGCGCTTTCGGTCGTATCCGGTCCGACCGCTGCCAGATCGTGAAATGCGCGACGCCGACACGGTTTGACGGCGAAGGGCGATCTGTTTCAGATATCCGGATGGGTGAGGCAGCGCACGACAACGCGACAGACCGACGCAGCCTAATCCTCCGTACGATCTACGCACTGTGCCTCCTCGGCGCGACGTACAATCATGCGAACGTGGTTCTTCAGCACGGACTGACCTGGGACTATGGAGGCTTTCCGAGGGGAAGCACTATTTTCTGGACGATGCTGGTGGTTGTCGATCCCGCAGCCGTCATCCTGCTTTTCTTGCGACCCAATGCCGGCGTGGCGGCAACCGCAGCCATCATCATTGTCGATGTGATCCACAATGTCTGGATCGAGGCACGTTATTTTCCGCCACTGCTCCATGCGCTCGCGGCCTCACCGCGAATGGTCGAGCAGATCGTCTTCATGGTCTTCGTCATTATTACGGCGCCTTTCGCGTGGAGAGCAAAGCGCGATGTGCTATAATCGTCGTGAATTTGGTCGCGAGAGGCCGCATCGGCGGCTCATTTGTGTCCTGGTATCGGCTTTTTCTTCAGCAATTTCGCCAGATGCGCCGCGTTCGTCGCGCACATCGTCGCCGTCTCGACGACCTTCTTCGGCGTTTTCTTCAAGTCCTTGAAGTCGACCGAGCCCATCGCCTCGCCGACCCAATAGCAGGCAGCGACCGGCGGGATCGTCCAACCGGTGTCGTTCAAGGATTGGAACACCTGTGCCGACAAACAATGCGCGCCGTCCTCGTTGCCGACGATCGCACAGACCGCGACCTTGCCGTAACTCGGCATGCGGCCTGCGTCGTCGGTTTCGGAGAGGAACGCGTCCATTCGTTCGAGCACGCGTTTGCCGACGCTGCCCAATTGCCCCATCCAGATCGGGCCGCCGAAAATGAGGATATCGTGCGCGAGAATCTTCTCCCGCAGCGCCGGCCATTCGTCGCCATCGCCCTCGTCCGAGGTCACGCCCGATCTGATGTCGAGCGTCGCGACGCGGACCGTCTCGGTAAGCTCGACATCCACCTTTGCGAACGCCTTCGCCAGGACCGCGATCATCGCATCGGTCGAAGATGTTTTGCCCGGGTCGGCTTTCAACGTACAATTCAACGCGATGGCCTTGAGGGTCATGGTCTTCTCCACAGTGCGATAGGATGACGCACGACAGGTGCGCCAGTTCCTCACGGAACCGTAGGTCTTGCAGGCGGGTTTTGCAGAGATCGTAGTAAGGAGTATCTCACATGCACGCGTTCAAGCTGTTCATCGGCGCCGGCCTCGTTGCCGCCGCCATCCCGCTATCCGCGCAGAACGCTCCGGAATCGCCCGCCCCCCAATCGCAAAGCCCGGATGCGCCGCGGACGCCGCTGCCGTATGATCGCGGCTACGACAAGGACAGCCCGCGCACCGAGGCGATCGATGCGTCGGGTCGCGCTGGCGTCGAGGCGGCGAACGGTTCAGTTCTGGACCAGTCCGCCGATCGGTCGCTTAGCGGGGCGGATAATGCGCAATATTCGCAGGATATGGCCGCGTATCGCGACGCGCTCCGTGTCAGGCGGCATGCGATCAACAGCGATGCGCGCATCTACGATCATCAGCAGCGCGCCTATGCCGATGCGATGGCCGACTGGCGTGCGCAGGTCTATGCTTGCGAGCATGGCAGCAACCAAGCTTGCAATACGCCTGCGCCGGACCCTGCCGCTTATTGGTGACTTGACCTGGCGGCGAGCAGAACGCCTGCCAATTTCTTCATTCCCGCGAAGGCGGGAATTCATAATCCTTGCGCTCAAGATCGGTAGATCAGCGATTATGGATTCCCGCAGTCGCGGGAATGACGATTGCTTTTATCCGAATGCCGTCAGGCACTGTAATACATGTCGTATTCGACCGGCGACGGTGTCATCTCCCAACGCGCGACCTCTTCGAATTTCAGCTCGATATACGATTCGACCTGATCCTTGGTGAACACGTCGCCCTTCAGCAGGAAGTCGTGGTCCGCCGAAAGCGACTCCAGCGCTTCTCGCAAGGATGCGCTGACGGTCGGGATGTCGGCGAGCTCGGCGGGCGGCAGATCGTAGAGGTTCTTGTCCATCGCCTCGCCGGGGTGAACCTTGTTCTGGATGCCGTCCATCCCAGCCATCATCAGCGCGGCATAAGCCAGATACGGGTTCGCCATCGCATCGGGAAAACGCACCTCGACGCGCTTCGATTTCGGGCCGGTGCCGTATGGGATACGGCACGAGGCCGAACGGTTGCGCGCCGAATACGCGAGCAGCACCGGCGCTTCATAGCCCGGCACCAAGCGCTTGTACGAATTGGTCGTCGGGTTGGTGAAGGCGTTGATCGCCTTGGCGTGCTTGATGACGCCGCCGATAAAGAACAGGCACATGTCGCTGAGGCCTGCATAACCGTTGCCCGCGAACAACGGCGTCTTGCCCTTCCAGATCGAGAAATGCGTGTGCATGCCCGATCCATTATCTTCCTTGATCGGCTTGGGCATGAAGGTGACGGTCTTGCCATAGGCATGCGCGACCTGGTGGCAGACGTATTTGTAGACCTGCATCCGGTCCGCAGTCTCGGTCAGCGTGCCGAAGGTCAGGCCTAGCTCATGCTGCGCCGCCGCCACCTCATGGTGGTGCTTGTCGCACGGCAGGCCCATCTCGATCATCGTCGAGACCATCTCGCCGCGGATATCGACCGCGCTGTCCACCGGCGCGACGGGAAAATAGCCGCCCTTGGCGCGCGGCCGATGCGCGAGATTGCCGCCCTCATATTCGCGACCGGTGTTGGTCGGCAGTTCGATGTCGTCGATCTTGAAGTACGACGTCGCGTAGCTCGTCTCGAACCGGACATCGTCGAACATGAAGAATTCGGCTTCGGGGCCGACATAGACGGTATCGCCGACGCCGGTTTCCTTGAGGTAGGCCTCGGCGCGCTTGGCGGTGGTGCGCGGGTCGCGGCTATAGCCTTCGCCGGTCGAGGGCTCGACGATGTCGCAGAACACGATCAGCATCGGCGTCGCCGAGAACGGATCGGCGTAGACCGCGTCGAGATCGGGCATCAGCGTCATGTCGCTCTCGTTGATCGCCTTCCACCCCGCGATCGAGGAGCCGTCGAACATCAATCCGTCGGTGAATTCGTCCTCACCCAGGATCGAGGCGACCATCGTCAGATGCTGCCATTTTCCCTTGGGATCGGTGAAGCGCAGATCGACCCACTCGATCTCTTCGTCCTTGATACGCTTGATGATGTCCGCGGCCTTGTTCGCCATGTGTCTGTGTTCCTTGATTGAATGCTAAAATTGGTCAGATCGCGTCTTCATCGCGCTCGCCGGTGCGGATGCGGAGCGCGGTTTCGACGGGAATGACGAAAATCTTTCCGTCGCCGATCCGTCCGGTCTGTGCTGCCGCCGCGATCGCCTCGACGACGCGCGCGGCCATGCCGTCCTCGACGACGACCTCCAGCTTCACCTTCGGGAGGAAATCGACGACATATTCGGCGCCGCGATAGAGTTCGGTATGGCCTTTCTGCCGGCCGAAGCCCTTCGCCTCGGTGACGGTGATGCCGCTGACGCCGACTTCGTGCAGCGCCTCCTTCACCTCGTCGAGCTTGAAGGGTTTGATGATTGCCTCGATCTTCTTCACGCGTGCGCTACCCTCAAGAAAACCATCGCCCGTGATGGGCGGCTTGCACCGAACGTGCCAGCCGGGCGCTACGAGGGCAATCCCGGGACTCGCGCGGCGTGGTCGCTTAACGAATGCCTAACGAACGGGCAGGGTTCCGGTTGGTGCCGGTTTGCGGGGCAGGCAATGTCGCCCATTCTGCCCTCTCCCGCCTTCGCGGGAAAGGGTCGGGTGAGGGTCTTCTTCCGACGCCCAAGAAGAAGACCCTCACCCTCCCGCTTCGCGGGTCCCTCCCTCTCCCGCGAAAGCGGGAGAGGGTTTGGAACGGCGGGGTTATTTCGTGGCCTTGTCCCGCGGCAAATTCTTCTGCGCCCAGTTCGCCTCGTCCACCACGTAGAGGCGCACCATTTCCGCCTGCTCGGGCGTCAGCACCTTGGCGAAGCTGACCATGCCGTTCTTGGCGAGGATTCCGTCAATCAGCACAGATTTCCAGATGCCCGCGTCACCGATCGTCGAGGAGCGCTGGAGGTTCGGCAGAGGCCCGCCCCCAGCCGCGCTGGCGCCGTGGCAGACCTGGCAATAGCGGCCGAACAGCGCGCGGCCCTCCGCGATCTGCGGTTGTGTGCCGGTCGATACGGGCAGCGGCAGGTCGGCGACGTCGGGCGGCGGCGGAGCGGGGAGTACCACCTTGCCGCCGAGCTTGAACACCAGCAACCGCGGCACATTGGGCACATCGCGCGCCTTGCCGATCGCATAGCCGATCGTCAGCGGCAGCGCGCCGCCGCGTCCCGTCAGCACCGCGACATATTGCACGCCGCCGACCGCGAAGGTCGATGCTCCCGCCATGATCCCGCTGCCCGCGGGGTATGCGAACAATTGCTTGCCGCTGTCCGCCGCATAGGCCCGGAATTCACCCAGCGACGTTCCCTGGAACACGAGGTTCCCCGCGGTCGTCATCGTCCCGCCGTTCCACGGCGTCGGATATTTCACCTCCCA
Source organism: Sphingomonas sp. (assembly GCA_965219285.1). Classification (GTDB taxonomy): domain Bacteria; phylum Pseudomonadota; class Alphaproteobacteria; order Sphingomonadales; family Sphingomonadaceae; genus Sphingomonas. The sequence goes on along the minus strand of CBDCNF010000011.1, from coordinate 37,093 downwards.
GCGCGCCTTGTTGGCGACCGGGTCCCACGCGACCAGCGATCCCGCCGCCCCCGCGGTCGCCGCCTTCACCACCGCCGGATCGCGCGGATACATCAGCGCGCCGAGATTCTCGCCGACGTTGAAGCCGATCGGCTTGGCCCGATCGAGCGGCGCATCCGACGCGAGATACCCCGCCGCCACGCTCTGCGCGGGCACATACGCGAGGCCGGTCTTCGGATTGAAGCTCATCGGCTGCCAGTTATGCGCCGCGATCGCCGAGGGCAGCGCGAGGAACGGCTTGCCGGTCTTGTAGTAACGCGCCGCCGGATTTTCGATCGGCCGCCCCGTCGCCATGTCGTATCCGGTCGCCCAATTGACCTCTGGAATGAATTTGCCCGCGTTGATTAATTTCCCGTTGGCGCGATCGATCACGTAGAAGAAGCCGTTCTTCGGCGCCTGCATCAGCACCTTTCGCTGCTGCCCGCCGATATTCAGCGTGGCGAGGTTGATCGGCTGGGTCGCGGTGAAATCCCACGTCTCGCCGGGGGTCTCCTGATAATGCCACAGATATTCGCCGGTCTCGGGCTTCACCGCGACGATCGAGGAGAGGAAGAGGTTGTCGCCCTGGCCGTTAGACCGGATGCCGTGGTTCCACGGCGTGCCGTTGCCGACGCCAAGATAGAGCTGATCGAGTTCGGCGTCATAGACGATCGAATCCCACACCGTGCCGCCGCCGCCCGACTGGTGCCAGGTACCGCCGTCCTGCGACCAGGTCGCGTTCGCCTTCGCCTTCAGCACCGCGTCGCTCGCCTCGCCGTCCGCCGCGCCGGTCGGGTTCGGCACGGTATAGAAGCGCCATTTCTTCGCGCCCGTCGCGGCGTCGTATGCGGTGACATAGCCGCGCACCCCGAATTCGGCCCCGCCGCTGCCGATCACCACCATATCCTTGAACACGCGCGGTGCGCCGGTGATCGTATAGGGTTTGGCGGTGTCGGTCGTTTGGACCGACCAGTCGGGCTTGCCGGTCGCCGCGTCGAGCGCGATCAGCCGTCCGTCGAGCGTGCCGACATAGACGCGCCCCTTCCACGCCGCGACCCCGCGGTTGACGACGTCACAACACGCCTGGACGCCCTTCGCCTTGTCGACCTGCGGATCGAAATCCCACAGTTTCTTGCCGCTGACCGCATCGAAGGCGAAAACCTTCGACCACGGGCCGGTGACGAAGAGCTTGCCGTCGATGACGATCGGCGTCGCTTCCTGCCCGCGCGCATCGGGCATGTCGGCAAACCACGCGAGCCCGAGGGTGCCGACGTTACCGGCGTTGATCTGGGTGAGCGGGGAATATCGCTGTTCGCTGTAGTTGAACCCGGTCATCGCCCAGTCGGAGCCGTCACCGCCGGTGGTGAGGAGGGCGGCATCGACTTTGCCCGCGCTGGCGGAGGCGGTCTTGTCGTCGCCCGCAACCTTGACGGTACATGCCGTGAGGAGCGCCGCCGCCAGTAACGCCAGACCTATCCGCATCGCTCTCTCCGTGAGTCCCGGTGTGGGGATCGCGGGGGATGATGGCGCGGGGGCAGGGGGATAACAAGGGTGACGGTGGACGGCAGCAGCCTAATTTCTACAGGTGCCGTACCCAATGCGGTTCCGATACAATCGCGATCGGCACTCCTTCATCGCGCATCTCGCAAGCCTTGACGATCTTGTTGCCAAAGCTCGAATGTTTCCAACTTTCGGTTGCATAGACGCCGATCACGAGCACGTCGGTCGTGCGTGTCAGCGACCCGCTCGTCGCTCCACGCTCATCAGCCGCCGCCTCGCATGCTTTCCGTTGACCGTAGTTAAACGTCCCGGTGAAGCAGTAATTCCGACCTTCGAAGGACAACAAGGGGGCCGGATCGCATAATGGCAACGTTGTCGCCTTCAGTACTTCACCGAGTTCGAAGTCGCGATTAGAAAATGCGTTGAGCGTGTCGAGAAGGTCGCGCGCTTCATCCAAATCGAGTACCCCGTCGCTAAGCGTCCCATTGACACGATTATACAGCGTCCTGATCACCGGCTGATCGCTGATATCCTGATTGACGGCCAGCCATTTTTGTAGAAATTCGGCTTCAGCCTGATTGAGCGACCCGTCGGCCGCGATACCCCGGGCGATGCCGATTAATTCGTCTATCTGCCTCGAAGCGATCCGTGGCCCGCCAACTTTGTTGTAGAATGCGTCATTCATCACAAGTCCCCTTGTGGGATGCTGCAATTATGCTCGGCGATTTGCAAGAAGTGCGCCGCGGCAAAGCCGCGTCGTCGGACGGCGCTCGTAGCGCCGCCGGCCAGGCGCGCGAGGGGGCGCGGGATTTAGCTTTCGCTAAATCCTCGCCTCGCGCGCCTCACCATATCCGTTCGATCTCGAACGCGTCGAACATGCTGTCGTTCGAAACGATCGCGATCCGCTCGACCCGCGCCTGCGCGATCAGCAGGCGGTCGAACGGGTCGCGGTGCGACATGGCGAGCTTCCCCGCCGTCTCGGCATGCGCGATCGTGATGGGAAGCGGCGTCAGTTCCAAGCCCGCGATCTCGCCGGCGAAATCGAGCGCGAGCGCTTCCGCGCTGGGGAGCTTGCCGAGCGTGTGCTTCAGGCAAATCTCGTAAGCCGATACCGCGCTGATCAGCTTTTCATTCGCGGGATCGCCGAGTAGCTCTGCCGCGCGTGGCGACAGCCGCGGGCTTTTTTGCAACATCCACAGCAGTGCGTGGGTGTCGAGTAGCAGTCTCAATCCTTGTCATCCTCGGGCCAACCGAGAAACTCGGGGGGCAGCGGATCGAAGAAACTCTCGTCGAACGCGATCCGGCCTGCCATCGCACCCAGCGGTGATCTCTTTCGTGGCGGCGCTTCGCGGACGAGCCGCACCACGGGCTCCTTGTTGCGCGAGATCACCACTTCCTCGCCCGCGAGCACCTGCTCGATGAGGCGGGAGAGGTGGGTCTTGGCTTCGTGGACGCTGACGGTTGTCATGTCGCGAGCTTAGTCTAAGTGTTGACTAAGCGCAATATCGCGGCGGCCAAGGCATGTGCTCCCGCGAAGGCGGGAGCCCAGACTGGACCCCCGCCTTCGCGGAGGTACATCGCTCGGATCAGGCGTAGGGCGGCTGATCGAACCCCATCGGCGATCCCGTAAACACCTCACACCCGTCCTCGGTGATCCCGATCGAATGTTCGAACTGCGCCGATAGAGACCGATCCCGCGTCACCGCAGTCCAGCCGTCGTCGAGCAGCTTCACGTCAGGGCGGCCGATGTTGATCATCGGCTCGATCGTGAAGATCATGCCGGGGCGCAGATCCGGTCCGGTGCCGGGCTTGCCGACGTGGACCACTTCGGGCGCGTCGTGGAACAGGCGGCCGACGCCGTGGCCGCAGAAATCGCGGACCACGCCGTAGCGGTGCGCCTCGGCGTGGCGCTGGATCGCGTTGGCGACGTCGCCCATGCGCGCACCGGGGCGCGCCTGTTCGATGCCGAGCATCAGGCATTCGTAGGTGACGTCGACGAGGCGCCTTGCCTTCAACGGCACGTCGCCGACCAGGTACATCCGGCTCGAATCGCCGTGCCAGCCGTCGAGGATCGGGGTCACGTCGACGTTAACGATATCGCCCGACCGCAGCACCTTTTCGCCGGGGATGCCGTGGCAGACGACGTGGTTGATCGAGATGCAGCACGAAAAGCCGTAGCCGCGATAGCCGAGCGTGGCGGGCACGCCGCCCTTTGCGGTGATGAACGCGAACACCAGCCGGTCGATCTCGCCGGTGGTGACGCCGGGCACCATGTGCGGCACGATCATGTCGAGCGTCTCGGCGCAGAGTTGACCCGCGGCGCGCATCCCTGCGAAGGCTTCGGCGCCGTGGAGCTTGATCGCGCCGGTGCGGGTGAGGGGGGTGTCGCTGGTGATCGTGGTGTAATCGGTCATGGGGCGGCGATATAGCGTGGTGCGGGGGATTTTGCGAGGGTTCGGGTGCGATGGTGAGGCGCCCCTCTCCGTTCGTTTCGAGCGAAGTCGAGACACGTGTTCCGAGCGTTGCGCAGCGTTTCTCGACTTCGCTCGAAACGAACGGGTTCAATGTGCGGTCGCGAAGCACTAAGCGAACCCGATGAAGGTGCCCGCATGACCGAACGGATCTGGACCGCCGCGCTCGTCGTGATCGGTGACGAAATCCTGTCGGGCCGCACGCAGGACAAGAACGTCGCGCAGGTTGCGGCGTGGCTGGGCGTGCAGGGTATCCGCCTCGCCGAAGTCCGCGTCGTCGGCGATACGGCCGCCGCGATCGTCGAGGCGGTCAACGCGCTGCGCGCGCGCAACGATTACCTGTTCACCACCGGCGGCATCGGCCCGACGCACGACGACATCACCGTCGATGCGATCGCCGAAGCGTTGGGTGTTGGCGTCGGCCACCATCCCAAGGCGGTCGCGGTGCTGGAGAAATATTACGCGACACGCGGCGGCGCGACCGAGGCACGGCTCCGCATGGCGCGGGTGCCCGAGGGTGCGGATTTGATCGAGAACCGCATGTCGGGGGCGCCGGGTATCCGCATCGGCAATCTGTTCGTGATGGCGGGGGTGCCGCATATCACCGCGGGGATGCTCGACGCGCTGACCGGGACGCTGGAGGGCGGTCGGCCGGTGGTGTCGCGGACGATCGGCTGCTGGGTTGCGGAGAGCGAGGTCGCCGATCTGCTGCGCGAGACGGAGAAGGCGCATGAGGGAGTCGCGATCGGCAGCTATCCCTTTTTCCGCGAGGGGCGGGTGGGGGCGAATTTCGTCGTACGTTCGCCCGACGCGGCGCTGGTCGATGCTTGTATCGGCGATCTGGCGGCTGCGCTTATTGCGGCGGGGCGTGAGGTGACGGATGGAGGGATTTGAGACCATCCGTCACCCCGGACTTGATCCGGGGTCCATCGCGCGGCGAACGCTCACCTAGATGCTGAGACGCATCGCTCGCGGATATTTAGACCCAAATCAAGTCCGGGGTGACGGGTTTCGTGAGGCTGGAGTTCCACCCTCGGCTACCTCAATTGCCAGTCCCCCTGCATCGCGATGCGCGGCACTCTCTCGCCAAAGGAGAGAAATATGCCGGATTTCGACGTGATCGTCCTCGGTTCCGGGGCGGCTGCGCTTACCGCGGCGGTCGTCGCGCATGAAGGCGGCGCGCGGGTCGCGGTGTTCGAGAAGGCGGAACATGTCGGCGGCACCAGCGCGTGGTCGGGCGGACAGATCTGGATCCCGAACCACCAGCACATGGCCAAGGGCCGCACCGACAGTCGCGAGGAGGCGCTGACCTATCTCGGGGCGCTGTCGCACGGCATGATCGATCCGGCGATGGCCGAGACCTATGTCGATACCGGGTCCGAGATGATCGCCTACCTCGAAGCGCGTACGCTGGTGCAATTCTATTCGATCCCCGATTTCCCCGATTATCATTCCGAATATCCGGGCGCGAAGCGTGAGGGTGGCCGCACGCTCGAATGCCCGCCGTTTTCGTATCTCGAACTCGGTGACTGGGCCGATCGGATGCAGAAATCACCCTATTATCCCGATCAGACGATGACCGTCGGCGAGACGACGCTGGGCCAGCCGGTACCGCAGCCCGCCGATCCCGCGATCAAGGCCGAACGTCGCCGCATCGACGCGCGCGGCATGGGCGCGGCGTTGATCGGGCGGTTGATGAAGGCCTGCCTCGATCGCGGGATCGAACCCGAAACCGGCGCGCGTGCGACCGAACTCATCATGGCGGACGGCGCCGTCGCGGGGGTGCGGTTCGAGCGCGGGCGAGAGGTGACTGCGCCCAACGTCGTCATCGCCACCGGCGGGTTCGAATGGAACAAGGACTTGGTCCGCGCCTTTACCCGCGGGCCGATGACGCACCCGGTTTCGATTCGGACCAACACCGGTGACGGCTTGAAGATGGCGATGCGCGTCGGCGCAATGTTGGGCAACATGCGCGAGGCGTGGTGGATGCCGGTGATCGAGGTGCCGACCGACATCAACGACATGGGGCAGCAACTCTTCACCTACGAACGGACGATGCCGGGCGGGCTGATGGTCAATCGCAAGGGGCGGCGCTTCACCAACGAGGCATCGAACTACAATGCGTTCGGCGCGGCGTTCCACGAGCAGGATGTGAGCGCGTTCCAATACGCCAACCTGCCTTGCTGGTTCGTCTTCAACGCCGATTTCTATGGCCGGTATCCGTTTCTGGCGGGCGGCTTGACCGACAGTTTCGAAGCGGGCGCGACGCCGCCGCAATGGGTGGCGGCGGCGTCGACGCTGCGCTCGTTGGCGGAGCGCGTGGGCATCGATGCCGACCGACTGGAGGCGACGGTCGCGCGCTTCAACGCCAATGCGGAGGCCGGGCACGATCCCGATTTCCAGCGCGGCGAATCGGCGAACGATCTGTGGTGGGGCGACCCGGCGTGGCGGGGCGATCGCCGCGCGACGCTTGGCGCGCTCGGCGGCGGGCCGTATTATGCGATCGAGGTGAAGAGCGGCGCGCTCGGCACCAAGGGCGGGCCGCAGACCGATACGCGGTCGCGGGTGCTCGATGTCGACGGCGCAGTGATTCCGGGGCTGTATTGCGCGGGCAACGCGATGGCCTCGCCGATGGGGATGACCTATGGCGGGGCAGGCGGGACATTGGGGCCGGCGATGGTGTTCGCCTATCTCGCGGGGCGCGATATCGGCGCGCGGGTCTCGGACACGCGCGAAGCGGCGGCGACCTGACGCCCCTTGACCATCGGCGTAGTTAGGCCTTTTTGCCGGTCCATCGAAGGCGTGCGAAACGACGAGACGGGAGAGGCCATGACGTATCGGCAGGGATTTCGCAGCAATCGGCGCGCCGTGTTGGGCGCCGCCGCAATGATCCCGCTGCTATCCATTCCCGGCATCCTCCGCGCGGCGGAGCCCGATCTTTCACAACTGTCGGACATGACCGGCGATGCGCGCGCGATCTCTCGCGAGGAGCGCGCCGGGCGTCTCGCGCGGGCGCAATCGCTGATGCGCGCCAACAATATCGGCTCGGTTTTGATCGAGGCGGGGTCGAGCCTCGCGTATTTCACGGGAATCCATTGGGGCCGCAGCGAACGCTTGGTCGGTTGCGTACTGCCGGTGGAGGGCGGGCCGCTCGTCTTCACCTCGTTCTTCGAGAATGCGTCGATCCGCGAGACTCTGGCGATCGATGCCGACGTCCGCGTCTGGAACGAAGACGAAGACCCGCTGCGGCTCGTCGCGGACTTCCTCGCCGAGCGTAAGCTGGCGGCGCGACCGATCGGGATCGAGGAAACGACGCGCTGGTTCGCGGTCGCGCGATTGCAGCGCGATGTCCCCGACGCGAACGTGGTCTCGGCCAACCCCGTTGTCCGCGCCTGCCGCATGATCAAGACGCCCGCCGAAATCGCGCTGATGCAAAAGGCGACCGACGTGACGATCGCCGCCTATCGCTGGACACAGCCGCGCGTCGAAGCGGGGATGACCGGGCCCGAGATCGGCGCGCTGATGAATGCCGCGACGCGGAAACTGGGCGGCGACCCCGAATTCGCGCTCGCGCTGATCGGCGAAGCGAGCGCCTATCCGCACGGCAGTCGCGAAATCCGCAAGGTTGCGGACGGACAAATCGTGTTGATGGACTGCGGCTGCACGGTGCAGGGCTATCAGTCGGACGTGTCGCGGACGTGGGTCCACGGCGCGGCGTCCGCCGAGCAGCGCAAGGTCTGGGATCAGGTCGCGAAGGGGCAGCGAATCGCGCTGGCGACCGCGAAGATCGGGACGCCCGCGGGGGCGGTCGACGATGCGGTGCGGCGTTATTACGAGAGCATCGGCTACGGCCCCGGCTACAAACTCCCCGGCCTGTCGCACCGCACCGGCCACGGCATCGGGCTCGACGGACACGAACCGGTGAATCTCGTCCACGGCGAGACGACGAAGCTGGCGGCGGGCATGTGTTTTTCGGACGAACCGGGGATTTACGCGCCCGGCAAGTTCGGGGTGCGGCTGGAGGATTGTTTTCATATGACCGACACCGGACCGAAATTCTTCAGCGAACCGCCGGTGTCGATCGAGACACCGGTTTGAGGGATACGTCCGTTGTTGGTGTATTCCCGCAGGACGGCTTTTGGCGGACAGGTGGCAAATAGCTGCCGTTCCCGAAAATGATCGAGTTTCGAGAACGCAGGCAGGCGACGACTATCGAGTGAGCGACTTCGACATACGGTAGTTGTGGATCGCAACACCGTTGATGATTAAGTCGTTTCGACCGTCCACGGCAAAGCCTCGACGTTCAAAGAGCCGACGCGCGCCCTCACTCGCTTCCACAAAAAGGGTTGCGATCCCAGCGCCGATCGCGGCGCTTTCCAAAGCCGCATAGATTGCAGAGCCGACGCCAGTTCCTACCACGTCGGAGCGACAATATAGGTGATCGATATGGCCGTTGGGTTCGAGATCGCCGTAGCCAGCGATCCTGCCGTCATCGCCTTCCGCAACCAAAAATATTCGGCCAACCGCTTGCTCAACATAGCGTTCGGCGTCTCGCTTGGATGGACTCCACAGCGACCTGCTCAGGCGAATAGTCGCTGATTGCCGCGCGATGGACCGACATATTAAACAGATCCGCGAGCGCGCCCGCGTCGTTCGGCTCGAACTTTCGGATCAACATACGCCGATCATATGTCCAAACTGAAACTCGGCAAAGGTCGCTTCCCGATTGGGAAGGTTCAGCGGGAAAGAACGGTTTGTAAAACCCGCAACGCGCGCTACGGGGCTCCACTTTCGCAATACCTGTTCCCGATTGAGTTTTCCCGAAATGGCCCATCGGACATGGAGAAACGGGAACGCGGCGGGTAGCGTAAAACGGCCGGTTTCGAGATCGCGTGCCGACCGATCGAACGACCGAGTGTGGGGCGGCTGCCGAAGGGCAGGTTGATCGGCCAAAAGCGGTCCGGCGAATTTTGGCATCGTGATCGTCGCCACGCCGAATGAACCGCGCGAATTGGTGGACTGCGGTCGCGCAGCTTTTAGGCGACGGCGATGCTATAGCTGCCATTCGTCATTCTGCCCGCGACCGGCAGGTGCCGACGACTTTTCGGTCATTCGGTCGGCCCAAAGCGGTCTTCGAAACCGGTTGCTCGTTCACCGTCGTCTTCTGGGCCGGTGTAGCCATTTGCCTGCGGAGACGGAATGTCGGCCTCCCAAAGCTGATATTCGGCACGTTCGATATATGTGCACCAATCGCCCGCAGGTCTGATCGATAGTCTCTCTGTCGAACCGCATCCCGAGCTTTTGCATTACCCGGCTCGAAGCATTGTTACCGACCTGATGGATGCTGACGATTTCAGGCAATCCTAGCTCGGCCAAACCGAAATCTAGCGCGGCTCGTGCGGCCTCGGTTGCATAGCCGTTGCCCCAACTCTGGCGTGCGAAGCGCCAACCAATCTCAACGGCAGGCATTATCTCGGGAAGGAAGGTTGGATCAGCTAGCCCAGTAAAGCCGATCAGTTGATTGCTGGCCATCAACTCGACGGCGAAGAGGCCATAATGATTCTCTTCCCATACCCGTTCGAACGTGAGGATGCTGGCTGCCGCTTGCTCGACGGTGCGGGTGTCACCGGAACCGATATAGCGCATCACTTCGGGATCGTTGAACATCGCCGCGAACGGCTTGACGTCGTCGCTTCGCCAGCGCCTCAGCATTAAACGGCTCGTGGTAATCGCAGGCTTGCGCATGGCTCAGCTACGTCGAGACGGACAGCTATGTCCACTCGCCCTTCGTCGGTCGACAACGCGCGGTAGCAACAACTGAACGGCGGGTTCTGGGATCGGCGAGCGAAGCTCTCTACGGCGAAGTTTGGGCGCAAGCAGAAGTCCGGCGGAGCGGCCTACACGATCAAGAAACCACGATCGGTACGCGTATCGCGATTTTAGTCGCTGATCGTCCAGCCTTGCTTCGGCTCGCGACCACGTATCGGCTGCGCGGCTTTCAGGGCTTGTTGGTATCTGGAAGCCGGGTCGGTCGCGCGAACGTTCGGCGCGCTACGGCTCGGCGAAGGTAAAGGCGCGATGTGCGCTGCCATCGTCGTGACGGGGACTGGTCGCGCGACGCTCGGAATCGGTTGGTGCGGGTGGAGTGACGCGAGGCCGACACCAAAACCCGAAAACGAAACCGCCCGACCGTATTCGTCGTAATGATCGACGATCGCCACGCCCGGCTGTTTGCCACCGGGTCCGCCAAGGATCCGCAGCACCTCCACCACATCGGCGGTGTAGCAGGTGCCACGCCGATTCGATCGGCACCCGGACGGTGGCGCCGCGCTGTCGCTCGGGCGCGCATAGACGGTCGCCGAATATATGCCGGGGCTTCGTGATTCCTGTCCCCCGAGAAACGCGATGTAACGGGTGCCATTCTCCCGCGCGAGTTCTGCGGCGCGGTACATCGCCATGTCGATCGCCTCACCGCGCCGCGTGGATGCGACGACGCGCCAGCTTCCGTCCTTCTCGACGTCGTGCTTGAAGCCGAACTTGAAACCGTCGAAGAGCAGCGACGGTAGCGCCGTCGGGTTAACGCGAAGTGGCGAATGTCATCCAGCGGCGCCTGGCTACGCTTATCGTCGCGGCTCTCTTGAGCGCCAATCGTGCCTCGCGTAAGTCGCGGGCATGACCTCCACCAACGACATCCGCCGCGGCTTTCTCGATTACTTTGCCGCCAACGGCCACGCCATCGTGCCCTCCGCGCCGCTGGTGCCGCAGAACGATCCGACGCTGATGTTCGTCAATGCCGGGATGGTGCCGTTCAAGAACGTCTTCACAGGCCTCGAAACGCGGCCTTACTCGACCGCGACCTCCTCGCAGAAATGCGTCCGTGCGGGCGGGAAGCACAACGATCTCGACAATGTCGGCTACACTGCGCGGCACCACACGTTCTTCGAGATGCTCGGGAATTTCAGCTTCGGCAATTATTTCAAGGATCAGGCGATCACGCATGCCTGGACTTTGCTGACCAAGGAGTGGGGCCTGTCGCCCGATAAGCTGACCGCGACGGTCTATCACACCGACGATCAGGCGTTCGATCTGTGGAAGAAGATCACCGGACTGCCCGAGGAGCGGATCATCCGCATCGCGACCAAGGACAATTTCTGGGCGATGGGATCGAACGGGCCGTGCGGGCCGTGTTCGGAGATTTTCTACGACCACGGCGACCATATTCCGGGTGGCCCGCCGGGATCGCCCGATGAAGACGGCGATCGCTTCGTCGAGATCTGGAACCTCGTGTTCATGCAGTTCTTGCAGGAGAACGACGTTCAGATCGGCGATCTGCCGAAGCCATCGATCGATACCGGCATGGGGCTGGAGCGGATCGCCGCGGTGATGCAGGGGGTGCATGACAATTACGATACCGACACGTTCAAGGCGCTGATCGCCGCCTCGGGCGCGCTGACGCATACCGTGACCACGGGCGACAATCAGGCGAGCCACCGGGTGATCGCGGATCATCTGCGGACTTCGGGGTTCCTCGTCGCGGACGGGGTGCTGCCCGCCAACGAGGGGCGCGGATACGTGCTGCGGCGGATCATGCGGCGGGCAATGCGACATGCGCATCTGCTCGGCAGCAAGGAGCCGTTGATGTATCGGCTGGTTCCCGCGCTGGTCGCGGAGATGGGCGCGGCCTTTCCGGAGCTGGTCCGGGCTCAGCCGCTGATCGAGGCGACGTTGCAGCAGGAGGAGACGCGCTTCCGCCAGACGCTCGACAAGGGGCTGAAGCTGCTCGACGAGGCGACGGCGGGGATGCAGCCGGGCGATACGCTGGCGGGTGAGACCGCGTTCAAGCTCTACGATACGTTCGGCTTCCCCTACGATCTGACCGAGGATGCATTACGCGCGCAGGATTTGGCGGTCGATCGTGCCGGTTTCGATACCGCGATGGCGGAGCAGAAGCGCGCGGCGCGGGCGGCTTGGAAGGGGTCGGGCGCCAAGGCGTCCGACGACCTGTGGTTCGATCTTGTCGAGGAAGTCGGCGCGACCGAGTTTACCGGCTATTCGAGCGATATTGGCGAGGGTGTCGTGCTGGCGCTGGTCAAGGATGGGGCGCGGGTCGAACGCGCCGGGGCGGGCGAGGCGGTCGATGTGATCGTCAATCAGACGCCTTTCTACGGCGAGAGCGGTGGGCAGGTCGGCGATGCGGGCAAGATCAGCAGCGACAACGGGTTACGGGGCGATATTACCGACACGTCGAAGCAGCTCGGCAAATTGTTCGTCCATCACGCGACGATCACGGCGGGTGACCTGAAGGTCGGCGATACCGTCCGCCTGGCGATCGACGTTTCGCGGCGTGGTGCTATCCGCGCGAACCATAGCGCCACGCATCTGCTGCACGAAGCGCTGCGCCAACGGCTCGGCACGCACGTCGCGCAAAAGGGATCGCTGGTCGCGCCCGATCGCCTCCGCTTCGACGTGTCGCATCCCCTCGCGATGAGCGCGGATGAGCTCGCCGATGCCGAGGCGGCGGTGAACGCCAAGATTCGCCAGAACGGCGCGGTCACGACGCGGGTGATGACCCCCGACGACGCGATCGCGATGGGCGCGATGGCGCTGTTCGGCGAGAAATACGGCGATGAGGTCCGTGTCGTCGCGATGGGCATGGAGGATGCCAAGGGTGGGGAGGGCGAAACCTATTCGATCGAATTGTGTGGCGGCACGCATGTCGGCGCGCTCGGCGATATCGGACTGTTCAAGGTGGTCGGCGAAGGCGCGGTGTCCTCGGGCGTCCGCCGCGTCGAGGCGCTGACCGGCGAAGCGGCGCGGGCCTATCTGACGAGCCGCGACGAGAAATTGCGCGAGGTGGCGGCGGCGCTCAAGACATCGCCAGACGAAGCGCCCGCGCGGGTGACGGCGCTGATCGAGGAGCGGCGGCGGCTGGAGCGTGAACTTACCGAAGCGAAGAACGCGCTCGTGCTTGGCGGCGGCTCGAGTGTCCCCTCAGCTAGCGAGGACGTCGGTGGCGTCGCGTTCGTCGGGCAGGTGCTCGACGGGTTCGATGCGAAGGGCCTGCGCGGCGCGGTCGATGAGGCGAAGGCACGCATTGGGTCGGGGGTCGCGGCGATGGTCGCGGTCAATGACGGCCGTGCCTCGATCGCGGTTGGCGTGACGGACGATCTCGCCGCAAGGTTCAACGCGGTCGATCTGCTCAAGCGCGCGGTGGGGATACTTGGCGGGCAGGGCGGTGGCGGACGGCCCGACATGGCGCAGGGTGGCGGGCCGGATGGTGCGAAGGCACCGGACGCGATCGCCGCGATCCGTGCGGCGCTGGAAGAAAGCCGTCAGACCGCGTGAGTGCGGGCCGCACCGCCGCTCGTGCGGCGATGCGGCCCGATCGGTCACTTGGCCGCGGGCTTTATCGCGGCGGCGAGTTCGGCGTCGGTCATGTTGAGCATGACGCCTTTCTCGTTAGAGCCGAACCCGTTGAGGGGAATCCGGACGTCGCCCTTGGGCGTTGTGAGCGTGACGAACTGAGCATCGGCGGACTTGATCGTGCCGACCATGTTGCCGCTGCTGCCATAAACCTGCGCGCCCGCGACGAGCTTCAACTTCATCGCCTCGCTCGATTCGGCGACCTTGGCATTCGCTGCGGCATCGAGCTGCGTTTTCGTCATCGCCAGCGTCGGGCCGGTCGTGCTGTTGCCGAACGAGGCATTGGCGAGCGTGACCTTCACCGCGCCGGTGTTGAGGACCGAGTTCGTCCCGTCGTTGCTGTCGATCGTGCCGACCGATACGCCGTCGGAACCGAGGACATTGGTCCCGGCGGTCAGCGTCGGTTTGCCGGGGATCGGCTTCGGCGCTCCTGAGGCGGGTGCGGCAGTTGCCGGCGCGGCAGTCCCCGGAGCAGCAGTCGTCGGAGTGGCGGTTGTGGGCGTGGCTGTCGTCGGTGCAGCCGCCGGGGTGGGTGCCGGTGCGGGGGTGGTTTGCGCGAACCCCGCGGCGGGCAGCGACAGGGCGGTGATCGTGAAAAGAGCAATACGACTCATGAGGTCCTCCGATTGTTACGCGCAGACAACGGTAAAGGCGGGCGTCGGGTTCCCGCACCCATCGCGCATGGCGACGCGTTATCTGTATATTACCCTTAACCTTCGACGTGGAGATTCGCCAAATGCCCGACCTTTCCAGTTTTCCGATCACGCACAAATGGCCCGCCAAGCATCCCGATCGCATCCAATATTACGGGCTGCCGACGCCCAACGGCGTCAAGGTGTCGATCATGCTCGAAGAGGCGGGAATGCCGTACGAGGCGCACAGGGTTGATTTCGCGAAGGACGAGCAGAAATCTCCAGAATTCCTGTCGCTCAATCCCAACGGTAAAATCCCGGCGATCCTCGATCCCGACGGGCCGGGCAACAAGGCGATGGCGCTGTTCGAAAGCGGCGCCATCCTGATGTATCTCGCGAGCAAATCTGGTAAATTCCTGCCGACCAATCCGATCGGGCGATGGCAGGCGATCCAGTGGCTGATGTTCCAGATGGGCGGTGTCGGGCCGATGTTCGGGCAACTCGGCTTCTTCGTGAAATTCGCAGGGAAAGACTTCGAGGACAAGCGCCCGCGCGACCGTTACGTCGATGAGACCAAGCGGTTGCTCGGGGTGATGGATACCGCGCTTGAGGGGAAGACGTGGTTCCTGGGCGACGACTATTCGATCGCGGACATTTCGATGATCGGCTGGGTGCGCGGGCTGGTCGAATTCTACGGCGCGGGGGAGTTGGTCGGGTTCGACGATTTCGCGAATGTGAAGGCGTGGCTCGACCGCGGGCTGGCGCGGCCGGCAGTGCAGCGAGGGCTGGAGGTAGCGAAGTAAGCGCCGGGTCGCCCTGACAAGAAATTTGTTCCCTCCTCGTTCCGCACCTGCTAAGTTTGGCCTCATGGCGAAACCCCAGAAACGCTACGTCTGTCAGGCCTGCGGATCGGTGTCGCACCGGTGGCAGGGGCAATGCGCCGACTGCGCGGAATGGAACACGCTCGTCGAGGAGGTCGGCGCGAACGTCACGCCGTTTCAGGCGAAGCATAATCTGCAAGGCGGGGGGCGCGCGATCACGATGGTCGGGCTCGATGCCGAAGTCGCGCTGCCGCCGCGGCTTGCGAGCGGGATCGCGGAACTCGATCGCGCGCTCGGCGGCGGATTCGTCGAAGGATCGGCGACGCTGATCGGGGGCGATCCGGGGATTGGGAAATCGACGTTGCTGTTGCAGGCGGCGGCAAAGATGGCGGTCGCTGGATTGCCCGTCGCTTATGTTTCGGGCGAAGAAGCCGCCGACCAGATCCGGTTGCGCGCTAGGCGACTGGGGCTGGGCGATGCGCCGGTGCAACTCGCCGCGGCGACTTCGGTGCGTGATATCCTGACGACGTTGTCGACGGCCCGCCCGCCCGCCTTGCTCGTGATCGATTCGATCCAGACGATGCATTCGGACCTGATCGAAGGCGCGCCGGGCACCGTCAGTCAGGTCCGCGCGTCGGCGCAGGAGCTGATCCGTTTCGCAAAAGAGCGGGGAACGGCGGTCGTGCTGGTAGGCCATGTCACCAAGGACGGTAGCATCGCGGGGCCGCGCGTGCTGGAACATATGGTCGATACCGTGTTGAGCTTCGAGGGCGAGCGCAGCCATCAATATCGCATCCTGCGCGCGGTGAAGAACCGCTTCGGCGGGACCGACGAGATCGGTGTGTTCGCGATGGTGGCGGAGGGTTTGGCCGAGGTTTCAAATCCTTCGGCTCTGTTCCTGACGCAGCGTGACGAAGGGGTGACGGGGACGGTGGTGTTCCCCGCGCTGGAGGGGACCCGGCCGGTTCTGGTCGAAATTCAAGCGTTGGTTGTCCGGTTGGCGAGCGGGGCGACGCCGCGGCGCGCGGTCGTCGGATGGGACAGCGGGCGCCTGGCGATGATCCTCGCGGTGCTCGAGGCCCGGTGCGGGCTCAGCTTCTCGACGTGCGAGGTCTATCTCAATATCGCGGGCGGATACCGGGTGCAGGACCCCGCGGCGGATCTGGCGGTGGCGGCGGCGCTTGTTTCGGCACTGAGCGAGCGGCCGGTCGCGGCGGATGCGGTGGCGTTCGGCGAGGTGGCGCTGTCGGGCGAATTGCGGCCGGTGGCGCATGGCGCGCTCCGGCTTAAGGAGGCGGGGAAACTGGGGTTCGAGCGCGCGCTGGTGCCAATGGCGCTGGCAAACGAGAAAGGCGCGCTGGCGCTTTCCGGGTTCAAGACGCTCGGCAGCTTCGTCGATCATATGTTGGGACGGGGTTGAGCGGTTGGGGAATTCCCCTCGCGCGCATCTTGATCTAGCGAAAACCCCATGAATCTCACCTCACTCGACATCTCGGTGCTCCTCTTCGTCGGTGGCGCGGCATTGCTCGGGCTGAAGCGCGGCTTCGTCTACGAAGTGCTGGCGCTGTTCGCATGGATGGCGGTCGTGTTCGTCGTGAAATTCGCGCATCTGCCGCTGTCGAAGATGCTTGCGGGTGTGGTCGGGACACCGTCGGGCGCGGCGGTGCTGTCGCTGGCGCTGCTCACCGGGGGCACCTGGTTTGCGGGAAGAATGGTGGCCAACGCGATCGGATCGCGGACCCGGACGTCGATTCTAGGACCGGTCGATCGCGCGCTGGGTTTCGGGTTCGGCGCGCTGAAGGGGCTTATTCTCGCGAGCCTCGCCTTCCTGCTCATCGTCCTCGTACTCGACACGATCGGTGGCGGACCGACGCGGCGCCCGGCGTGGATCATCGAATCGCGGACCTATCCGTTGCTCAACGCGACGAGCGCAAGCATCGCCGATTTCGTCGACCGGCGGAGGAAGGGCCTGCCGGTGTTTGGGCCGCGCCATGCGACGGTGCCCGATACGGAGAATGCGTCGTGATGGGGGATGCGTTTCCCCGCTCCCATCCCTAAATCCGCGCGGTGACCGAACCGCTCTACAATTCCGAGATCCTCCGCCTCGCTACCGCGATCCCGCATCACGAGCGACTTGCGGAACCACAGGGCTCGTCCGAGAAGCGCTCGCCGATCTGCGGCAGCCGGGTGACGGTGGACGTCAAGCTCGCGCCTGACGGCACGGTTGACGAAGTTGGGATGCTTGTCCGCGCCTGCGCGCTCGGGCAGGCTTCGTCGTCGTTGCTCGGCGGCAGTGTCATCGGGCGGACCCCGGACGAGATCGCCGCCGCGCGCGATTCGCTTACCGCGTGGCTGGCACGCGAAGGCGAACCGCCCGACTGGCCGGGACTCGACATCTTCACCCCCGCGCTCGACTATACCGCGCGCCATCCGTCGATCCGTCTCGCCTTCGAAGCGGCGGCGGAGGCGGCCGAGCAGGCTCAAAAAGCGCTGGGAGGTAAGGGCTGATGCAGGAAGCCGAACAGGCGACTTCGCTGCTGCGCGACGGGGTCATCCTGCTCGGCGCGGGGCTGGGGTTCGTGCTGCTGTTCCGGCGGCTCGGGCTGGGCGCGACGCTGGGCTATCTCGTCGCGGGCGCGGTCGTCGGACCGCAGATGCTCGGCCTCGTCGGCGATGCCGAATCGAAGATGGGGATCGCCGAACTCGGCATCACGCTGCTGCTGTTCATCGTCGGGCTCGAACTCAATCCCTCGCGCCTGTGGCGGATGAAGCAGGATATCTTCGCGCTCGGCGGGATTCAGGTGGTCGCGTGTGGCCTCGCGATCACCGCGATCCTTTGGGGTATCGCCCGTTTCTCCCCCGCTGCGGCGCTCGCATTGGGCCTGCCGCTCGCGCTCAGTTCGACCGCGCAGGTGTTGCCGATGTTGCAATCCGTCGGGCGGCTCCGTACCCCATTCGGCGAGCGCGCCTTTTCGATCCTGCTGTTCCAGGATCTGTCGATCATCCCGCTGATCACGATCATCGCCGCGTTGAGCCGCAACCCCGCCGACGCGGCCGGGCCGCCGGGGTGGCTGCTGGTGCTCTATACCGTCGCCGCGGTCGCGGGACTGATCGCGGCGGGGCGCTTCCTCCTGCGTCCGCTGTTCCGTGGAATCGGCAACATGGGCGAGCGCGAGATGTTCGTGTTCGCCGCCTTGTTCACCGTCATCGCCAGCGCCGCGCTGATGCAGGCGCTGGGCCTGTCGACCGCGCTCGGCGCATTTGTTGCGGGCGTCATGCTCGCCGACAGCCCGTATCGCCACGAACTGGAGGCGGATGTCGAGCCGTTCCGGTCGATCCTGCTCGGGCTGTTCTTTCTGACGATCGGGATGATGCTCGATCTGAGCGCGATCGCCGAGCGGCCGTTGTTCGTCGTCGCGATGGCGGCGGCGCTGGTCGCGACCAAGACGCTCGTCATTTTCCTCGTCGGGCTCGCCTTCAAGATGAACTGGCGCGGGGCGCTCGCGCTCGGGCTGTTACTCAGTCAGGGCGGCGAGTTCGGTTTCGTCCTGTTCGCGCAGGCGCAGCATGCGTATCTAATCGATCCCGAAGCGGCGAGCCTGTTCGGCGCGATCGTCACCTTGTCGATGGCGACGACGCCGTTCCTGATGATGGCGACGCGCAAGATCCGCGAGGCGCCGGTCGGGAAGCAAGAGCGCGACGGCCCGGTAACCGACGGCGCCAATGCGCTGATCGTCGGTTATGGTCGGTTCGGGCAGACGGTGGCGCAGATGCTGATCGCCAACGAAGTGCCGGTGACGCTAATCGACACCGATATCGAGATGATCGACGTCGCGGGCGAATTCGGCGCCAAGGTCTATTACGGCGACGGCACGAGGCTCGACCTGCTCCGCCAGGCGGGCGCGGCAGAGGCGGAACTCATCATGTTCTGCATCGATGGCGATCAGATCGAACCCGATACGTTGGAGGGGGTCCACGAAGCGTTCCCGAACGCCGCGATCTACGTCCGCACGTTCGACCGCCGCGGGCTCGTCAAGCTGAAGGGTGGCCCGGCGCGCGGCATCGTCCGCGAGGTGATGGAATCGGCGGTAAGGATGGCGCGACTGGCGATGGAGGGACTTGGCATCAGCCAGGAAGACATCGACCGCGCCGAGGACATGTACCGCGCGCGCGACAAGGAACGGCTTCGCGCGCAATATGAGGCGGGCGGCGATATGCGCGCGGCGATCGGGCGGATCATTACCGAGCCCGACCGCGAAACGATCCGCGCCGCGACCGACCGGAGCCGGAGGGAGGCCACGTGAACTGGCTGATGATCCTCGCCGCTTTGTCGGGCGCGATGGCGGTCGGGGCTGGCGCGTTCGGCGCGCACGGCGCGAGTGGGGCGGCGCAGGAGTGGCTCAAGACGGGGGGGCAGTACCAACTCGTCCACGCGGTCGCGGCGTTGGTCGCGATGTGGCTGGAGGCGCGCGGGCCGGCGTGGCTGTTCGTCGCGGGCGGTCTGGTGTTCGCAGGCACGCTCTATCTCATGGCGCTCGGCGCGCCGCGTTGGTTCGGGGGCGATTACGCCGATTGGGGGCACTTTGTTGATCGTCGGGTGGCTGTGGCTCGCGTGGCTCGGCACGCGCGGCTGAGGGTCATTCCTCGCCGATGATCTTCGCGATCGCGCGTTGGTCCCAGCGGATCTGGAGCGGCGTCTTGTCCGAGATCCGGTAGGCGCCGATGTGGGTGTGCGGGGCGCGCGCGACGCCGTTGTTGCCGACCTTCGCGATCTTCTGCCCGGCGGTGACGTGATCGCCCTTCTTGACGGTCGGATCGACGATGTGCGCGAGGCTGATCATCACGCCATTGTCGCCGCGGATCGTGATCTCCGATGCGGGCGGCTTGCCGAAGGTGCCCGGCGTGTTGTCGACCGGGTTGATCCAGATGAAATCGATCGTGCCGTCGAGCGGCGCGAGGACATCGGCGTGCCAGCCATACCAATCGTCGTTGCGTTTTCCGTCGGTCTTGAAGTTGCGGAGATAGCCGCCCTCGCGTGTGATCCCACCTTGAACGAGGCAATCGGTGCCGAGGTCGTCGCCGAGAAAACCGAGACTGCCGAACGGATGTTCGACGCAGGAGTATATCCTGTCGAAGACCGGCGAGAGCAGCACCTGTTCGACCGGGCCGGTCACCTTGTGCGAGCGTTGCGGCAGCGGATAGCCGGGCGGGAGCAATCGACGGAGCTTTTCGTCGGCCGATGGCGGCGGTGTGGCCGGAGCGGGGGAGGCGGCTTGCAGCAAAAGGGCTAGGAAGATCATCGGGACTCCGTTGAAATCACTCAGGCTGGCGAACGAGGAATGCGGCGATATCGTCGAGATTCACGTCGCGATCGAGATACGTTTTGCCGATACCCTTCGCGAGGAGGAACGGGATGCGGCCCGCGCTCGCCTTCTTGTCGTGGCGCATGTGTTCGACGAGACGCGCGGGCGTGGCGCTGACGCCCGAAGCGGCCAATCCATCGGGCAGGCCGCTGTCGCGCCAGTGCGCGGCGACTCGCTCGGCATCCTCGCGCGGGCAAATGTGGTGCGCCGCGGAGAAAGCGAAGGCCATGCCGCACCCCGCCGCCACCGCTTCGCCGTGAAGCAGCGTGTCCGAAAACCCCGCCTCCGCCTCGAGCGCATGCCCGAAAGTGTGTCCGAGGTTGAGCAAGGCGCGGCGGCCGAGCGTTTCGTATTCGTCCTCGCCGACGATCCGCGCCTTCGCCGCGACCGCATGCGCAATGGCATATTCGCGCGCGCCGGGGTCGCCCGCGAGCAGCTTCGCGCCATTCGCTTCACACCATTCGAAGAAGGCGAGGTCGTCGATCAGCCCGTATTTCACGACCTCGGCATAGCCCGCGCGGACTTGGCGGGCGGGGAGGGTGTCGAGCACGTCGGGATCGATCAGCACCATCTTCGGCTGGTGGAACGCGCCGACCAGATTCTTGCCGGCGCGGGCGTTGATGCCGGTCTTGCCGCCGACCGACGAATCGACCTGTGCGAGGAGCGTCGTCGGGATTTGCATGAAGCCGCAGCCGCGTTTCAGGATGCCGCACGCGAAACCGACGAGATCGCCGATCACCCCGCCGCCGAGCGCGACGACATGATCGCCGCGCTCGACGCCGAGATCGAGCAGGCGATCGGTGACGTGTTCCAGCGTCGCCCAGCTTTTCGACCGTTCGCCCGCCGGAACGACGATCGCCTCGCTCGCGACGCCCGCGCCATCGAGCGAGGCGCGGAGCGTCGCGAGGTGCGGCGCGACATTCTCGTCGGCGACGATCGGTATCCGCCGCCCCTTCGAGATCGCCGCAAGATGCTCGCCCGCCTTCGCCAGCAATCCGGCTTCGATGCGCACCGGGTAGCTGCGCGCGCCGAGATCGACCGTGACGATCGTCATTTACCGATCGCCTTCAGGATTGCGCGCACCGTTACGTCGTGCGGCGAATGGTTGCTGGCGATCCGCAAGGGGGCGAGCGCGTAGAGCGGGTTGCGCGCCGCGGCGAGATCGCGGAGCACGTCACCGGGGTCGCGACCGCGCAACAATGGCCGCGTATCGCGGCGGCGAACGCGCTCGATCAGGACGTCGGGATGCGCGTCGAGCCAGATCGCGAGCGATTCGGCGAGGATCAGCGCGCGCGTCTCGTCGTTGACGAAGGCGCCACCGCCGGTCGCGATCACTTTCGCCTTGCCGTCCATCAACCGCGCGATGACGCGGCGCTCGCCGTCGCGGAAATAGGGTTCGCCGAATTTTTCGAAAATATCCGCGATCGTCATCCCCGCCGCGGCCTCGATCTCGCCATCGGCATCGACGAAGGGCAGCGACAGGCGCGCGGCAAGGCGACGCCCGACGGTCGATTTGCCGACCCCCATCAGTCCGATGAGGACGATCGGCTGCCCGGACCAGATCGGCGGTTCGACGGGCGGTACGCCGGTTGGTTCTGGGCGGCTTTGCAACATGGAGCCGCGCGCTATACAGCGCCTCCACGCATCGGGCAAAAGCGCCGGGTGCCGAGTGTTTCGCTTGTCATACAAGGTTTGCCATGTCCCGCCTGATCGTGTCGGTCGTCGTCGTTCTCGTCGTTGTCGTGGGCGGGCTGTTCTTCCTCGCCGGCTCGGCCAAGGAACGGCCGCAGACCCGTGTCGAAAAGTCCGTCGAGCTCGGCAATCTTGCGGGTTAGGCTCGCCGCGACCGCGGCCGTAGCGCTGCTGGCCGGCGCCGCCGCGATCGCGCAGAACCAGCAGAGCCAGGCGCCCGAATCGCTGTTGCCGCCGGGGTTCGGCGATCCGGTCGCGCCCGCGCCGACCGCGACCGCGAACGGCACGCCGTTGCAGACCGTCCAATCGTTGCCGCTGCCCGACGTCAGGCCTTCGCCGTCGCCGAGCCCCAGCGCATCGCCGTCGCCGATCGATCCCGCGACGCTTGCGCAATATGAGATGCCCGCGTTTGCGCGGCGATCGCTCGACGTCGTTGGCGCGGCGGGAACGACGGAGGGCGGCTTGCCCGAGGATGCGTTCGGCAATGCCGACGGGCGCTGGATCGAGGCGCTGATGCGGCGCACCGCGGCGCCGCTGCCGTCGCGCTGGTTGTCGATGGCGCTCCGCCGGACGCTCGTGTCGCGGCTGGCGACGCCGCGCGGCTTGAACGGCGCGGATTATGCCGCCGAACGCGCGTGGTTGTTGCTGCGGATGGGCGAATCGGTCGCGGCGCGCGGAGTGGTGCAAGCGGTCGATACCGCCAACGTGACCCCGAAACTGCGTCAGGTGACGATGCAGGCGGCGCTGGCGACCGCCGATCCGGCGGGGCTGTGCCCGCTCGTGCCCGCGGCGTTGGCGGCGCCGTCGTCGGCGCGCGGATGGATTTTGGCGCAGGCGATGTGTGCGGGGCTGTCCGGAATGCCCAAGACCGCGCAACCTTTGATCGCGGCGGCACGCCGCAAGCGCGTCGCCGACGGCATCGATTTCCAACTCGCGCAGAAGGTCGTCGGTGCGGGCGCGGATAGCCGACAGGCGGTGACGATCGAGTGGGAGCCGGTGGTGCAATTGACCGCCTGGCGATTCGGGCTCGCGACCGCGACCGGCGTGGCGGTGCCCGATGCGCTCTACGCGACCGTCGGTCCGCAAGTGACCGGCTGGCGCGCGCTTTCGCCGGCAATCCCGATGGCCGATCGCGCCGCGCCGGCTGATCGCGCGGCGGCGATGGGAATCCTGTCGAGCGCCGCGCTGGTCGATTTCTATGCGGCGGTCGACGCAGCGGACGATGAGCCCGCCGCGCTCGGCGCGATCGCGAGCGATCTGCGTGCGGCATATGCCGGGGTCGACCGCGATACGCGCCGCGCCGCGCTCAAACGGTTGTGGGACGGCGCGCCGGCGGGGGCGGGGGCGGGACCCTATTCACGACTGGTGCTCACCGCGCGCGCCGCGGCGCGGATTCCGGCGGCGACCGATTACGACGATCCCGACCGGTTGGTCGCGTCGATGCTGACCGCGGGACTCGACCGCTCGTCGCAGAGATGGCGCGATGTCGTCCCGGCGGGCGGCGATGCTTGGGCGATGCTGACGCTCGCCAATCCCGATTTCGGCGGGCGTCTGTCGTATCGCGACCTCTCGAACTATTCCGGGCAGGGTGACGCCGCGCGCAAGCAGCGTTTGTTCTTCGCGGGGATGGCGGGACTGGGCCGGTTGTCCCCCGACGATATCGAGCGCGGCGCATCCTCGCTCGACGTGAAGATCGGCGCGAGCAACGCCTGGACCCGCGCGATCGACCGTGCCGCGGCGCAGCGGCAACCGGGCGCGGTGGTGCTGCTCGCCGCGATCGGGATGCAGACGAGCGACTGGAGCGGGGTCTCGCCCGAAGCGCTGTACCGGATCGTCGGTGCGTTGCGGGCGGCGGGTCTTGGCGGCGAAGCGCGGATGATCGCGGCCGAGGCGATCGCACGGTCGTGACGGGCACGCCCTGACGATGGGCGCCGACGATTCCCTGATCGAGCGCTTTCTGGAAATGATGGCGGCGGAGGCCGGCGCGGCGGCCAATACGATCGCGGCTTATCGTAGCGACCTGTCGCTTGCCTCCGAATCGATTGGGGGCGGACTGGCGACCGCCGACGCAGATGCCCTGAACCGCGTAGCCGAAGCATGGCGCGCGCTGGCGGCATCGACGGTATCGCGCAAATCGGCGGCTTTGCGGCGGTTCTTCGCATTTCTTGTCGATGAAGGCCTGCGCGCGGACGACCCCGGCACAGCACTCCCCCGGCCGGGCGCGAGACGCCCGCTGCCGCGAACGCTCGACCACGAAGATGTCGATCGTCTGTTCGCCGCCGTCTCGGCTCAAGCCGCGCGCGAGCCCTTCGATCGCAACGCCTTGCGGCTCTCCGCCTTGCTGGAGCTGCTCTACGGATCCGGCCTGCGCGCGACCGAACTGGTCTCGCTCCCGCGCAACGCCGTCGCGCCCGACCGGCCGTTCCTGATCCTGCGGGGCAAGGGCGGCAAGGAGCGGATGGTGCCAATCTCGGATCGCGCGCGCGCCGCGGTCGGCGCGTGGCGCGCGCATGTCGCGGCGGATCGTGCGTGGCTTTTCCCATCGGGCAAGGCGCATCTGACGCGAGTGCGGTTGTATCAGTTGTTGAAGGCGCTCGCCGCGGACGCCGGGGTGCCGCCCGACCGGGTGAGCCCGCACGTCCTGCGCCACGCCTTCGCGACGCATCTGCTCGAAGGCGGCGCCGACCTGCGCGCGCTCCAGACGATGCTCGGCCACGCCGATATCGCGACGACCGAAATCTACACCCACGTCGATGCGAGCCGCCTGGTCGAACTGGTCAACACCCACCACCCCCTCGTTGACGCGCCGCGCCGCCGCGCTTAGCCCCGCGCGATGCCTGCCTTCCTAGATTTCGAAAAACCGATCGCCGAGCTTCAGGGCCGGATCGACGAACTCCGCGACAGCGGCGGCGACGTCGATATTTCCGTCGGAGATCGCGCGGCTTCAGGCGAAGTCAGACAAGCTTGCTTCGCGATACCTTCACCAGGCTGACCCCGTGGCAGAAGACGCAGGTCGCGCGGCATGGCGAACGCCCGCACTTCAACAATTACGTCACCGGTCTTGTTCGACGAATTCGTGCCGCTGGCGGGGGACCGCGCCTTTCGCCGACGATCAGGCGATCGTCGGCGGTTTCGCGACGTTTCGCGGGCACACGCGTGCTGGTTCTCGGCCACGAAAAGGGCGACGACACCGCGACCCGGCTCAAGCATAATTTCGGGATGGGCAAGCCCGAGGGCTATCGCAAGGCGATTCGCCTGGTCCAGCTGGCCGATCGTTTCGGGTTGCCGATCGTCACCCTGGTCGACACCTCGGGGGCGTTTCCCGGCATCCAGGCGGAGGAGCGCGGCCAGGCCGAGGCGATCGCGCGGTCGACGGAAGCGTGCCTTGCCGCCGACGTTCCCGTCGTTGCGGCGATCGTCGGCGAGGGCGGATCGGGCGGCGCGGTGGCGCTCGCCTGCGGCAATCGTGTGCTGATGTTCGAAAATGCTGTCTATTCGGTGATCTCGCCCGAAGGTTGCGCATCGATTCTGTGGCGCACCGCCGACAAGGCGCCCGAGGCGGCCGATGCGATGAAGATCACCGCTCAGGATTTGCTGGCGCTTGGCGTGATCGACACGATCATCCCAGAGCCGCTCGGCGGCGCACACCGCGATCCGGCCGCGGCGATTACCGCGCTGAGCGGCGCGATCGAAACGGCGCTCGGCGGGCTGACCGCCCAATCGACCGACCAGCTCCGCTCAGGGCGGCGCGAGAAATACCTCGCAATGGGTCGGATCGCGTAAACCCGGCTCAGCTTGCCTTCATGTTCGTCGATACGTTGCTGAAGGTGGTCTTCAGCTTGTTGCCAAGGCCCTGCATCGCGGTGATGGCGGCGACGGCGATCAGCGCAGCGATCAGGCCGTATTCGATTGCGGTTGCGCCGCGGGTATTGCGGAGCATCTTCGAAATGGATTCCAACATCTAATCCTCTCGGGAATGAAAGAGGGGCGACGAAACCCAGGTTTCGCCGCCCCTACTTATACTTCTGGCGAAGATGAGGGCTTACGAAGCCTTCATGTTCGTCGACACGTTGCTGAAGGTCGTCTTGAGCTGATTGCCCAGACCCTGCATCGCGGTGATGGCGGCGACGGCGATCAGCGCGGCGATTAGGCCGTACTCGATGGCGGTGGCGCCCTTGCTGTTCTTCAGGAAGCTGCGAATCTTGGTCATGTTTCCGGTCTCCGTTGGTTTCAAACGCTTCAGTCACCCGGCCGGACCGGGAAACCGGGCCAGCAATGCGGTCTTACGAAGTCGAAGTTGAGAAAAGCTTAAGACCAGCTGAAAGAACTCGTCGATTCATTTGCTCTATCAACGCGCTTTGGTTACTTCGGTGTTAATTTTGTTCCACATACCGGTCGTTGTGTTAGCAACCTCGATAAGACTTGCCATGATACTGAGCGCGACGAGAGCGAGGATCAGGCCATATTCGATGGCGGTTGCGCCGCGTATGCTGGCGCCGAACCGACGCAGCCAGCGGAACGGGGCACGGTTGCGCGAGGAAGGCGATCGGACCATGCGGCGATGAATAAGGCGAAGAGGCTTAAAGAATGACTGACGCGGTGCCGACGGTGATGGAAAATATGCTCTTTCCCGTCGTTGCGGTGGCGCTGGTCGATGCGGACGGGCGGGTGCTCGTCCAGCAGCGCCCGGCGGGCAAGTCGATGGCGGGTCTGTGGGAGTTTCCCGGCGGGAAGGTCGAACCCGGCGAAACCCCCGAAGATGCGCTGGTTCGCGAACTGGAGGAAGAACTCGCGATCACGGTGCCATGTGCGTGCCTGTCGCCCGCGACCTTCGCCAGTGCCGCGCTCGGCGACCGGCACCTTGTCCTGTTGCTTTATATCTGTCGCAAATGGGTCGGCGTACCGCGCGCGCTGGAGGCCGCGGCGCTCAAATGGGCGCGCCCCGCCGAACTTCACGCGCTGGCGATGCCGCCCGCCGATGCGCCGCTGATCGGCATTCTCGAAACGCTGATCTTCAAGCCTTAGAGCGGTTTCCTATCAGTCTGCATCGTAGCCGGCGTTGGCGAAGTAGTTCGCGCATTCCTGCGGAGGGTAGAGGTCGAGGATGCGACCGATGGCGTTCCAGAGACCGTGGATGGTGCGTTCGGCGGCTTTGCGCAGGTGAGCCTTCAGCTTGGAGAAGGCCTGTTCGATCGGGTTGAAGTCGGGGCTGTAGGGCGGGAGGAAGAGCAGGCTCGCGCCAGCCGCCTCGATGGCTTCGCGCGCGGCGGGTGCCTTGTGGCTCGACAGGTTGTCCATGATGACGATGTCGCCCGGCGAGAGGTCGGGCACGAGTACCTGGCGGACATAGGCGACGAACGCATCGCGGTTGATCGGTCCGTCGAGCACCATCGGGGCGACCATGCCGGTGCGGCGCAGCCCGGCGACGAGGGTGGTGGTCTTCCAGTGTCCATGTGGCACGCCCGAGCGTAGGCGCTCGCCGCGCCGGCAACGACCATGGCGCCGCGCCATGTTGGTGGATGCCCATGTCTCGTCGATGAACACCAGCCGGTCGGGATCGAGGTCGAGTTGGCCGTCGAACCACTCCTCCCGGCGCTTCAGGACGTCCGGACGGTCCTGCTCGGTGGCATGCGCCGTCTTTTTTTGCGCGTGATCCGGTGCCGGTCGAAGAACCGCCACAGCGTGCCGATCCCGACCGGCGTGCCACGTTCGGCAAGCAGCGCCTGCAACTCGACCAGCGTAATGTCGTCCTTCGCCTCGATGACGCCCAGGATAAAGGTTGCGTGCGCGTCGATTCTGCCTGCACGGCGGTCGCCACCCTGCGGCTTGGCAGCCGGCGTGCCGTTCTGAACAACCAGCCGTCGCCAGCGGATCGCGCTCGCCGCGCTCACCCCGAACCGCGCTGCTGCGGCCCGGCAGGACATTCCGCCATCAACGGCGGCGACCACCCGCTCCCGAAGGTCCTGTGACAGCACTCGCGGCATCCATGCCGGCCTCCTCGACCCGGCACGAAGCCTGAATCAGAAAACACCGTTCGTGTGAATCCTGAATGATTCAAAAGGCGCGGAAATCGCTCTAGGGTTGGATCCGCTCGCGCAGGCGAGCGGAACCCGCCCGCGTCTCATGTTCCGACATACTGCCAGACGAAGATCATCAGCAGGATGATCGCGACCAGCACGCCGACGCGAACCGCCGCGCGGGCGGGGTAGGGCAACCGTCCCGATGCCGCCGTACCGAGTACGCCCGGTTGGTGCGTCGCCCAATCGAGGATGACGTCGAGGTCGTCCGCACTCAGCCCGCCGATCGGGTCGATCCGGTCCGCATCGTCCAGTGTCCGGCGGTATTCGCGCAGGCGATCCAGCGCCCCATCGATCGTGCTCATCGCCGCGACCGTAGCCGCGCTCCCGGGCTTGGCAAGATGGCGCGCGCGAAATCGACGGAATTTGCCGCTGGAGGCCCGACCGGGAATCGAACCCGGGTGCAAGGATTTGCAGTCCTCTGCGTCACCACTCCGCCATCGGGCCTCGAAGCGTGCGAGGCGCGGCAGATGCGGATGCGCGGGCGGCGTGTCAAGGTGGCGGGACGGCGCGATACTGTGGCTTGGCGGCGACAAAGCCGCGCGATACAAGTCCGGCAAGCGATACGTGTATTGCATCACTAAAACAGTTGTGCGACAGGGCCCCGTCATGAACGCCACGTCTATCGAACCGCGCGATCTCGGCGCGACGCGCCATATTATGGTCGCGAGCCAGCTCCGGACCAACGCGGTCAGCGATTCGCGCGTCGTGGCGGCGATGGCGCGGGTGCCGCGCGAGCGATTCCTTCCCGATGCCGACGGCGCACTGGCGTACCGCGACACGGCGGTGCCGCTCGGGCGCGGGCGTTACCAGAATCTGCCGATGGCGACGGGGCGGTTGCTGACCGAAGCCTATCTGCAACCCACCGACCGGGTGCTGCTGATCGGCGCGGCGGGCGGTTACACCGCGGCGGTGCTGGCGGAGTTGGTCGCGACCGTCGTCGCGGTCGAAAGCGATGCGGTCCTCGCCGGATCGGCACGTGAGGCGCTGGTTGGATATGGCAACGTCACGCTGGTCGAGGGCGATTTGGCGACCGGCCGCGCCGACGGAGCGCCCTACGATGTCCTCGTCATCGACGGTGCGATCGCGCGGCTGTCGGACGCGCTGGTCGATCAAGTTGCGATCGGCGGACGGATCGTGACCGGCCTCGTCGAGCGCGGCGTGACGCGGTTGGCGACGGGGCGGCGGACCGCGGGCGGGGTCGGCCTGGCCGATTTCGCGGATGTCGAATGCGTGTTGCTGCCCGGCTTCGCCGATCCACAGCGGTTCCGGTTCTAACGGCGATGCGGACAAGGTTTCACGGCGTCGCGATTCTCGCGATCCTGGCGGCGGCGCCCGCTTCGGCGGAGACGCTGCGCGAAGCGCTGCTCAAGGCCTACCAGGGCAATCCGACGATCACCGGCAGCCGCGCGCAACAGCGCGCCAATGACGAGAACGTGCCCATCGCCAAGGCCGATGGCCGTCCGTCGGTGTCGGTCACCGGCGGCCTCGCCGAAAACCCGGTCAACACCGGCAACAATTTCGCCAATCCCGAACGCAGCCTGACCGCGCAGGGCGGGGTGACGATCCCGGTGTTTTCGGGCGGAGCGGTGCGCAACGGGATTCGCGCGGCCAGGACACGCGTCGAGGCGGGGCAACTCAGCCTGCGCGGGACCGAGGCGACGACCTTCACCGAAGTCGTCGGTGCGTATAACGACGTGATCCGCGACGAGGCGATCGTCGGCCTGAACGCGCAGAACGTGAAGGTGCTCGACACCAATCTCGCCGCGAGCCGCGACCGGTTTCAGGTCGGCGACCTGACGCGCACCGATGTCGCGCAATCCGAAGCGCGGCTGTCGCTGGCGCGCGCCGATTTCCAGACCGCGCAGTCGCAATTGATCTCGAGCCGCGAGAATTACGTGCGGCTCGTCGGCAGCGTGCCGGGCACGCTGGCGCCGCCGCCGCCGTTACCCAATCTGCCGACGTCGCCCGATGCCGCGGTCGATGTCGCGGTCCAGAACAATCCGACCTTGCTCGCCGCGCTCAAATCGCGCGACGCGACGCAATACGATATCGCGGTCGCCAGGGCGTCGCGCCTGCCGCAGGTCGGGGTGACCGTCGGCGGCAATTACGCGAACTACCTCGGCACGCTGGGTACAGGAAACAATACCGGTTTCGGTGTCGGCCAGTCGGGCGCGTCGTTGGGCGTCGGCCTCAATCTGACGCTGCCGATCTTCCAGGGCGGCCGCCCCGCCGCGTTGGTGCGTCAGGCGCAGGCGCTGCGCAGCCAGGCGATCGAGCAGGCGACCGCGACCGAACGCCAGATCGTCGCTTCGGCGCGCTCGGCCTATGCGATCTGGCGCTCGTCGCTGCAGGTCATCAAATCCTCCGAAGAGGCGGTCAGCGCCAACCGCCTGTCGCTCGAAGGCGTGCGCGCCGAAAACAGCGTCGGCAACCGCACGATCCTCGATATCCTGAACGCCGAGCAGGAATTGCTCAACAGCCAGGTCACGCTCGTGACGGCGCGGCGCGACGCCTATGTCGCGGGCTTCGCGCTGCTCGCGGCGATGGGCGAAGCGGAGGCGCGCGATCTCGGGCTCGAAGGCGGGCCGCTCTACGATCCCGTCGCGAACTACGATCGGGTGAAGAACAAGCTCTCCGACTTCGATGGCGACAAGGCCCCGGTGGCGGTCGCGCCATCGACCAAGGAGACCCCGGCCCAGACCGCGACGGTGACCAAGCCCCTCGATCCCGAGCTTGAAAGCGATGTTGACAGGACGCCCGCATTAACCACAGGTGAGAATACGCCGAACCGCTGATCGCGGCGGCTGGCAATGCTGTCGGGATGCGGACGATGGGCGATTTGAGCGCGGAACCGTCGATGGAGGACATCCTGTCCTCGATCAAACGCATCATCTCCGAAGAAGGCGACGGCGCCGCCAAGCCGCGCGCGCGCAAGGCCAATGTGCGCCCCGTGCCGTCCCCGCCCGAGGCCGATGCCGAGGATGAGGTTCTGGAATTGAGCGATCCGATGCCCGATCCCGTCGTGCGCGCGACCGCGATCCCCGCGGCCGAAACGCTTGCCCAATTCGACACGTCCGCCCAATCCGACAAAATCGTGTCGGGCCGCACCGCAAACGCCGCGCGCGATGCGCTCGATACCTTGTCGAAGCTTATGATAAAGCCCGATCCGGCGGGCGACGGAACGCTGGAAGGGCTGGTCCGCGAGATGCTCCGCCCGATGCTGCGCGAATGGATCGACGCGCATTTGCCGGGTATCGTCGAATCGATGGTCGCGCGCGAGATCGCACGGATCACGCGCGAAGGGCGCTGACTGACGCGTGACAACGCCGCTGCGGCCCCGCTAAGGGCGCGGACATGACTGAGCTTCCCCCAAAGACCCTGGCCAAGACCTTCGACCCCGCCGAGATCGAGCGCCGCTGGTACGCGCATTGGGAGGATAACGGTCTGTTCCGCCCGGAGCGCCCCGGCGCCGAGCCGTGGACTATCGTCAATCCGCCGCCCAACGTCACCGGCTCGCTCCACATCGGGCACGCGCTCGACAATACCTTGCAGGACATATTGACACGCCACGCGCGGCTGAAGGGCAAGGATGCGCTGTGGGTCGTCGGCACCGATCACGCCGGCATCGCGACGCAGATGGTGGTCGAGCGCCAGATGGCCGAACGCCAGGAGAAGCGCACCGATTATTCGCGCGAGGAATTCGTCGCGAAGGTGTGGGACTGGAAGCGCGAAAGCGGCGGCGAGATCACGCGGCAGTTGCGCCGGCTCGGCTGCTCGATGGATTGGGCGAACGAGCGGTTCACGATGGACGAGGGCTTTTCGAAGGCGGTCCTCAAGGTGTTCGTCGATCTCTACAACGAGGGCCTGCTGTACCGCGACAAACGGCTGGTGAACTGGGACCCGAAGCTGCGGACGGCGATCAGCGACCTCGAAGTCGAGACGCGCGAAGTGAACGGCCACATTTGGCATTTCAAATATCCGCTCGCCGGCGGCGAACGCTACACCTACGTCGAACGGGATGCCGACGGCACGATCGTGCTGGAGGAGGAGCGCGATTATATCGCGATCGCGACCACGCGCCCAGAGACGATGCTCGGCGACGGGGCGGTCGCGGTTAATCCCAAGGACGAACGCTACCGCCCGATCGTCGGCAAATTATGCGAAATTCCAGTCGGGCCAAAGGAATATCGTCGTTTGATCCCGATCATCGTCGACGATTATCCCGATCCGGCGTTCGGATCGGGCGCGGTCAAGATCACCGGCGCGCACGATCAGAACGACTATGGAGTCGCGCAACGCAACGACATTCCGCTGTACCGATTGATGGACAAGGTCGGTTCCATGCGGACGGACGGCGCGCCGTATCCGATGGTCGCGGCACGCGCGCAGGAACTGGCCGAAGGCGCGCGCGCAACTGCCGCCGAGATAGACAGGCTCAATCTGGTCCCGGACACGTATCGTGGCCTCGACAGATATGACGCACGCGCGAAAGTCGTCGCCGATATCGACGCCGAGGGATTGATGATCAAGGTCGAGGATAAGGTCATCATGCAGCCGTTCGGAGACCGTTCGAACGTCGTGATCGAGCCGATGCTGACCGACCAATGGTATGTCGACGCCGCGACGCTTGCGAAACCCGCGATCGATGCGGTGAAATCGGGCGCGATCCGCATCGTGCCGAAGACGTGGGAGAAGACGTTCTTCAACTGGATGGAGAACATCCAGCCTTGGTGTGTGTCGCGGCAGCTTTGGTGGGGACACCGAATCCCGGCGTGGTTCGGCGCAAAGCGTGATGTCTACAAAGAATCAGATCGATTGCGACATCGAACGGGGGCCGGGTTTGCTTTTACGAAAGGTCATTTTGAAGTTGCGAGCGATCGGTCCGAGATACAGCGGGCGTTTGCAATATATTATGGCGTCGACGAAAAAAGGGTCATTTTAGTTGATGACGCACCGATGGCTGGCGGATTTGATTATTACCATGATTTTGATCCTAGAAACAGATATATTTACCAAGACCTCGATGTGCTTGACACCTGGTTCTCTTCCGCGCTCTGGCCTTTTGCAACTATGGGCTGGCCAGTCGATGTACCAGATTATCCGATCTTCGCGCTCGCGAAGGGCGATGCCACCACCGAACGGCTGTTGGCTCAGCCGTACAAAATGTCGGCGGAAGCGGAACGTGCCGCGCAAAAGGCTCTAAATCCCGAGTTGAGGCGTCGCTACCCCAATGACGTCCTGATTTCCGGCTTCGACATCCTGTTCTTCTGGGACGCCCGCATGATGATGCAGGGCATCCATTTCATGAAGGATGTCCCCTTCAAGACGCTATATCTCCACGGCCTCGTCCGCGCCGCGGATGGCGCCAAGATGTCGAAATCGAAGGGCAATACGGTCGATCCGCTCGGGCTGATCGATCGCTACGGTGCCGATGCACTGCGTTTCTTCATGGCGGCGATGGAGAGCCAGGGCCGCGACATCAAGATGGATGAGAAGCGCGTCGAGGGGTATCGCAACTTCGCGACGAAACTGTGGAACGCGGCGCGCTTCTGCCAGGCGAACGGCATCGGCGGCTCGACGACGCTGGAGCCGCCGCCCGCGACGCTCGCTGTCAACAAATGGATCGTCGGCGAGTGCGTTAAGGCGATCCAGGCGGTCGATCTCGCGCTCGCCGAATATCGCTTCGATGCCGCAGCGAACGCAATCTACCAGTTCGTCTGGAGCCAGTTCTGCGACTGGTACGTGGAGTTGGTGAAAGGCGCGATCGACGACGAGACCAAGGCGGTCGCGGGCTGGGTGCTCGACCAGATCCTAGTCGTGCTGCACCCGTTCATGCCGTTCATCACCGAGGAATTGTGGCACGCGCTGGCGGAGCGGGAGAACGATCTGATCGTCGCGCAGTGGCCGATGGCGGATGCTCGGGCGATCGATACAGAGGCCGCCGTTGAGATCGAGTGGCTGATTTCCGTCGTCAGCGGAATTCGTACCGCTCGCAATGAACTGAACGTCGCGCCGGGCGCCCGCCTGCCGATGCACATTCGCCACGCGACGGCGGACACGTTGGATCGGGTTGCTCGAACCAAGGCTGTTCTTGGCCGAATGGCACGGGTAGACTGTGTCGAGGACGATTATTACGGCCAGGGTGGAATTCAGGTTGTCGTCGAGGAGGCAACTTTCGTGATGCCCCTGGAAGGCGTCATCGACCTCGACGCCGAGCGCGCCCGGCTAACCAAATCGATCGAAGCCGCATCGAAGGAACGCGACGCCCTCGCCGCGCGCCTTGATAACCCCAGCTTCGTCGAGCGCGCCAAGCCCGAGGCGGTGGAGAAGGCGCGCGCCGATCACACCGAGAAATCAGCCGAAACCGAACGGTTGTCGGCGGCGCTCGCGCGGTTGGGGTAGACCACGCCGTCACCCCGTCCTTGTGCCGGGACCCACCGTGCCGCACAGTCTGAGCGACGAGGATCGCGGCTTGGTGGATGCCGGAACAAGTCCGGCATGACTAATATGAGATTGCCCAACGACATCCGCCGCACCCAATAATCGGTGCTGTCCTACACCTGCCGATTCTGCGATTGTGCCTCATGTCCCGTTTGTCACAGCCCGATCTATCTCCTGCGCTCGCGCCACAAAATAACTCTGCGGCGAAACAGAATTACCCGACCGCCGCGAATCCCGCGAAGCTAAGCGTCCATCATGGCTGACGCCGTCCCGACTCGGCGCCCCGGCCAGCGCGACCTCACCTCGGGGCCGATCGCCGCCACGCTGTTCGCCTTCGCCCTCCCCACGCTGGGCTCGTCCATCCTGCAGTCGCTCAACGGATCGATCAACGCGGTCTGGATCGGGCAATTTCTCGGCCAGCGCGCGCTCGCCGCGACGACCAACGCGAACATCATCATGTTCCTGCTCGTCGCCGCCGTCTTCGGCTTCGGCATGGCGGCGACGATCCTCATCGGGCAGCATATGGGCCGCCGCGATATCGACGCGGTGCGCCGCGTGCTCGGCACCGCGCTCGGCCTGTTCAGCGTCATCTCGGTGCTGACCGTCGTCGTCGGGATCGCCTTCGCGCCCGCGATCCTGCGGCTGCTCGCGACCCCGCCGGAGGTCTATCCGCTCGCGCTCGATTATCTCCGGGTGATCTTCGTCGCGATGGTGCCGGGGTTCCTGTCGGTGCTGCTGACGATGGCGCTGCGCGGCGTCGGCGATGCAATGACGCCGCTCAAGTTCATGGCGCTGGGGTCGGTGCTCGACGTCGCGCTCAATCCGCTGCTGATCCGTGGCTGGGGCCCGGTGCCCGCGCTCGGGATCGGGGGATCGGCGCTGGCGACGCTGATCGCCAACAGCGTCGCGTTCGTCGCCTTGCTCTGGTTCATCTACTACCGCGACTTGACGATCCGGCTGCGCGGCGCGGAATGGCGCTATCTTTGGCCGACGCGCGATCTGCTCGGAACCATCGTCGTCAAGGGCTTTCCGATGGGATTGCAGATGCTGGTCGTCTCGACATCGGCGCTGGCGATGATCGGGCTGGTCAACCGCCACGGCACCGTGACGACCGCCGCGTACGGCGCGGCGAACCAGCTGTGGACCTATATCCAGATGCCCGCGATGGCGGTGGGCGGCGCGGTCAGCGCGATGGCGGCGCAGAATATCGGGGCAGGGCGGTGGGACCGGGTCGACCGGATCACCAAAGCCGGGCTGTGGATGAATGTCGCGCTCACCGGTGGGCTGGTGCTTGTCGTCGCGCTGCTCGACCGGCACGTCCTGTGGCTGTTCCTGGGTAGCGACGCGAACGCGATCGGGATTGCGGCGCGGATCAATCTGATCGCCAGCGTCAGCTTCATCCTGTTCGGCATCGGCATGGTGCTGTCGGCGACGGTGCGCGCGAACGGGGCGGTGATCGGGCCGCTGGTCATCCTGGCGATCGCGATGTTCCCGGTGCGGATCGGGCTGGCGGTTGCGCTTGAGCCGTCGCTGGGCGCTGATGCGATCTGGTGGAGTTTCCCCGCAGGCTCACTCGCGTCGATGCTGCTAACGATCGCTTACTACCGCCACGGCGGCTGGCGGCGCGTCCAGCTGGTCACGCCGGGCGAGGGGCGCGCGGCGCAGGAGCAGACCAAGGCCGATGTCGAGCCTGCGGGCAAACAGATGCCGGTGGGTTAGGCGGGCACCAGCACCCGGATCACCCCCGCCGCGATCTTCGCCATGACCGGGGTATGCGCCAGCACCTCGCCGTCGATGGAGATCGGCATTGCGGGTTCGGTGGCGATCCTCAGGTTTTTGCCAGAGAATCTGACCGTATCCTCGTGCCGCACTTCGCTGCCGACGAAGCTCGCCGCCCAGTTCTTGATGAGTGTGCTGCGATAATGCCCGGTCACCGCCTGAACGACGATCTCGCCCGAACTCACCGACGCCTCGTCGACCAGCCAGGTGCCGCCGTGATACGGCCCGTTCGAGATGCGGACCTCGACGACGCGCAGCCGCTTTTCGTCCGCCCCTTCGCCGACGATCAGCGTGAACGGCTTGAACTTCGCGAATTGCAGCGCCGCCCAGCCGAGATAGCCGATGCGGCCGAGCACTTTCTTCAGGCCATGCGGCACCGTCTCGGCAATCTGCGGGCTGATGCCGAGCGCAGCGCAATTCGCGAAATAATCGCCGTCGATCATGCCGAGGTCGATGCGGCGCGGCACACCGCTGCGAATCACCTCCACGGCGCCCTCGATCTCCAACGGAATCGCGAGCGTGCGCGCGAAGCTGTTCGCGGTGCCGAGCGGGATCACCCCGAGCAGGACGTCGTGGCCGACCATCAGATCGACGAGCCCGCTGAACGTGCCGTCGCCGCCGCCGAGGATCAGCAGATCCGGCTTCGCGGCCAGGACTTCGCGGACGGTGTCTTCCAGCTTACCCGGATCGTCGACGGCACGCGCATCGACCTCGAACGGCAGGCCCCTCATCGCCGCGCAGGCGCGCGCGAACATCTTCCGGCCCCTGCGCGACTTGGCGTTGATGATCATCGCGGCGGACGAGATGGCGGGTCGGGGATCGGTCATTCCCGCCGCCTAACGCGTGATCGGTGCTCCGGATACCGTAACGCTT
>CBDCNF010000010.1:0-57037 GCA_965219285.1 Sphingomonas sp. | reverse complement strand
GGCTGGCGTGGTTTGACCACCGCCAATACGGGATGGTCGGTCGCGGCGGGAGTTGTGCTGGCGATCGCGGTGTTCTCGTTGTTCCGCGCGCTGTCGATGGGGCCGGCGAGCGTGGTCGTGCCGATATACGGCATGTTCATCGTCGGTGGCGCGGTGTTGGGGATGATGTTTCTCGGCGAGGCGGTGACCATGCGCAAGCTCGCCGGATTGGCGCTGGCGGTGATCGGCGTGGTGTTGATCGCGCGCTAGGATCGCGGTCGGGGGCGATCGTGCTCGATATCCCAACTGTGATTCTCGACGATCATTACCGGCACCGGGCGACCCTCGGCGTCGAGCGAGGGATCGAAGCGGAATCGCTTTTCGATCAGGCGACAGGTGGTGCCGTCGACATCGCGATCCCCGCTCGAGTGCATGACGCTGCACTGAGTCACGCGCCCGTTGACCGCGACGACGTAACGAACCGAGACCGTGCCGTGGAAATCGCCCCGCCCGAGCGAGCACCGAAGCGGGAAAATCGGCGTTGCTCAGGTCGCCACGGCGCCAGCGGGGTGGCGTCTCGTCACCGTAAGCGTCGCCACCGCCCCTGCCGCTGCCCACACCGCCGCCTCCCGTGCCGGGACCGGCAAACTTTGCGGCGCCCGAGGTCGCGTCGGCTCCGGACGCGGGCGTTGCCGCGACGACGATGGGCGGTGGTATGTCGAGGCGAACGACCGGGATCGGCGCGACCACCGGGGTCGCTTTCGAGCGGAGGTTAGGGGCCGAGGCAGCGCTTTCGTGTCGCTTGCTGCGGACGGGATCAGACTTCGTAAGTTCGGGCGGCGGCGGTGGTGGCGGAGCGATCGCGAACAGCTTTAGCGTGTCATCGATCGGTGCGGCGAAATGGACGGTGAGGCCGACGAGCAACGCATAGCCGATCAGCGCCTGCACCGCGATCGCGGCGAGCGCGGATTTGATCCGGTCGTTGGTCGTTGGCTGCGCGAGAGACACCAAGCGATCATAGGTGCTTGCGGATGAACACCGGCTTTCGTGGCTCGGGTTACACTATGCCGCCGCCGCCACCTTCGCAGGCGTAAACACCACTTCAAGCCGCCGGATCGCGTGGACGAAATTGTTCGGGGCGATGTCGATGTCGCCGGTCCAGCGGATGTCGGGGAAGCGTGCGAAGATCGCGCGGCACGATTCCTCGAGCTGAAGCTGCGCCACCAGTCGCCCGATACAGATGTGCGGGCCGTGGCCGAAAACGATGTTCTTGTCGGCGTTGGCGCGCGCGATGTCGAAACGGTCGGGATCGGGGAAAACGTCCGGGTCGCGGTTCGCGGCGCCGTAATACATGACGATTTTCTCGCCCTTCGCGATCCGTTGTCCGGCGACTTCGGCGTCGGCGGTCGCGGTGCGGCGCATGTAGATGACCGGGCTGACCAGCCGGGTGATCTCGTGGACCGCGTTCGTCAGCAACGATTCGTCGCCTTGGAGCCGCGCTTTCTGGTCGGGATGTTCGGTGAATAATTTCATCGCGCCGCTGAGCGAATTACGCGTGGTGTCGTTGCCCGCGAAGACGATCAGCAACCACGCGCCGTCGAGATATTCGTCGGGCAAACGCTCGCCGTCGATCTCGGCATTGGCGATCGCGCTCATCAGATCATCGCGCGGTTCGGCGCGGCGCTTCGCCATCATGTCGCGGCCGTAGTCGAACATGTCCGAGACATTGGTGTTGAACAATTCGATGAACGCGAGAATTTCGGGCGAGAGTTCGCCACCCGCGCGAAGCTGCTCGCCCTGTTCGACCGCGAGTTGCTGCGCCATTTCGAGAAAGTGGATCCAGCGGACGAATTTCTCGCGGTCGCCCTCGGGCACGCCGAGCATCTCGCAGAGCGTGAAAACGGGCATGTGGCTGGCGAACATGCCGACGAAATCGCAGGTTTCCCGGCCCGCCATTCCTTCTACAAGACGCGCCGCTTCCTCGGCGACCCCTGGCGCGGAGGTGGCGCATATAAGCGGCGGTGAAATAAGGCATGTGTTCGCGGCGAAGCTGGCGGTGCGGCGACGCGTCTAGGTTGATCAGCGAGTTGAAATTCGCCGAGAACAAGACCGGGTGGCTCGTCGTCTTGTCGCCCATCGCCATCAAGATGCCGCCGACTTCGGACGAGAAGGTCGCGGGGTCGCCGTTGACCTGGCGGATGTCGGAGTAGCGCGTAACGACCCAGAAACCGGGGTGACCGTGCGGCTCCTCGTGCCACATCACCGGCGCCTCGGCGCGCATCCGCGCGAAATCGGCCCAGGGCTGGCCATGGCGGAAACGCCAGATATCGGTCAGATCGACGCCGTCGAGGACGGGAAAGGTGAGCGGGAAATTCGGGCCGGGACGGCCATCGACGACGTGGTCGCTCACCAGCTTCATCGCGCGCTCTCCCGGTAAACGCCGATCGTACGGCGCATCATCACCATAACTTTCGTTATGAAGGGATCGGAGTCAAGAATGCGGAGCTATTCCGCCCGGTATGACGAAATGGTTGCGGCCTCACACGTCGAGGTTGGCGACACTCAAGGCATTGTCCTGAATGAACTCGCGGCGCGGTTCGACGACGTCGCCCATCAGGCGGGTGAAGATTTCGTCGGCGACATCGGCTTGCGCGATTTCGACGCGCAGCATCGAGCGGGCCGACGGATCGAGCGTGGTTTCCCAAAGTTGCTCGGCGTTCATTTCGCCCAGCCCCTTGTAGCGCTGGATCGACAGGCCCTTGCGGCCTGCGGCGAGGATCGCCTCGAGTAGCTGCGATGGCCGCGATACCAGCGCCTCCCCCTTGCCGATCGTTACCGGCTCGTCGTCGGTGTCCGCCGCCACGGCATCCGCCTCGGCCTGTTCGGCAGCGGCGGCCTTCGACGAAACCAGCTTCGAAGGCGACAGATAGCTCTCCGCCTGTTCGATCGCGAGCGCGTGAAGCTTTCGCGCCTCCGCCGAGGCGACGAACGTCGCCTCGATGATGTGGTGATCGGTCACGCCGCGCCACAGCCGTTTGAAATGATAGCCGCCGCCCTCGGCGAGATCGGCGGTCCAGCGCGCTTCGGCATCGGCGGCGTCGAGCCGGGTCACCACCGACTTGAGCCGCTCGGCGCGAATGTCGCGCGGTGCTTCGGGATCGAGTGCGCCGCCGAGCGCCAGCGATTCGACGATCAGCGGATCGTAACGGCGCGGCACGTAATGCATCAGCGTCCGCATCCGTCGTGCATGCTCGACAAGTGCGCGCAGGTCCGCCCCGCTGCGCGCGCCGCCCTGCGTCTCCAGCACGGTGTTCGCGACGCCACCCTCGACGAGATATTCGTCGAGCGCGTTGTCGTCCTTCAGATACACTTCCGACCGACCTTTGGCGGCCTTGTAGAGCGGTGGTTGCGCGATGAAGAGGTGACCGCGCTCGATCAGTTCGGGCATCTGGCGGTAGAAGAACGTCAGCAGCAACGTCCGGATATGCGCGCCGTCGACATCCGCGTCGGTCATGATCACGATCTTGTGGTAGCGCAGTTTGTCGGCGTTGAACTCGTCGCGACCGATGCCCGTCCCCATCGCCTGGATCAGCGTGCCGATCTCCTTCGAGCCGAGCATGCGATCGAACCGCGCGCGCTCGACGTTGAGAATCTTGCCCCTGAGCGGCAGGATCGCCTGGAAATGCCGGTCGCGGCCCTGCTTCGCCGAGCCGCCGGCGGAATCGCCCTCGACCAAGAACAGCTCGGACTTGGAGGGATCCTTCTCCTGACAATCGGCGAGCTTGCCGGGGAGGCTGGCGATGCCGAGCACCGACTTGCGGCTCGCCTCACGCGCCTTTTTCGCGGCTTCACGCGCGGCGGCGGCGTCGATCACCTTCTGGATGATCTGGCGCGCATTCTGCGGGTTCTCCTCGAGCCACTCCGCCATCTTGTCGGCGAGCAGGCTTTCGAGCGGCTGGCGCACCTCGGACGATACGAGCTTGTCCTTGGTCTGCGACGAGAATTTCGGATCGGGCAATTTCACCGAGACGATCGCGGTCAGCCCCTCGCGCATATCATCGCCGGTCAGCGCGATCTTTTCCTTTTTCAGGATGCCCGATTTCTCGGCATAGTTATTGAGCGTCCGCGTCAATGCCGAACGAAACGCGGCCAGATGCGTCCCGCCGTCCCGCTGCGGGATGTTGTTGGTGAAACACAGGACGTTTTCGTAATAGCTGTCATTCCACTCGAGCGCGACGTCGATGCCGATATCGTCGCGGTGGCCGGTGATCGCGATCGGCTCCGGAAACAGCGGGGTCTTGGCGCGGTCGAGCCATTTCACGAACGCGGCGATCCCGCCTTCGTAGAACAGTTCGACGGTCTTTGGCTCCCCAGAGTCAGTGGCGTGCCGGGCGTCGGTCAGGAACAGGCGAACCCCCGAATTGAGGAAGGCGAGTTCGCGGTAGCGGTGCTCCAGCTTCTCGAAATCGAATTCGACGATCTTGAACGTGGCGGGGCTCGGCAGGAAGGTGACCATCGTCCCCTTGCGGCCGTCGGCCTTGCCGGTGACCTTCAACGGCGCGACCGCATCGCCGAAGGCGAAGCGCATGTAATTCTCTTCGCCATCGCGCCAGATCGTCAGGTCGAGCCATTCGCTGAGCGCGTTGACCACCGAAACGCCGACGCCGTGCAAACCGCCCGAGACCTTGTAGGCATTGTCGTCGTTGGTGTTGTCGAACTTACCCCCGGCGTGGAGCTGGGTCATGATGACCTCGGCGGCCGAAACGCCTTCCTCGGCGTGGATCCCTGTCGGGATGCCGCGGCCGTTGTCGGTGACGCTGACTGATCCGTCGGCGTTCAGGACGATGTCGATCCGGTCGCAATGCCCGGCCAGCGCCTCGTCGATCGCATTGTCGCTGACCTCGAACACCATATGGTGGAGGCCCGAGCCGTCGTCGGTGTCGCCGATATACATGCCGGGACGTTTGCGGACCGCGTCGAGGCCCTTCAGCACCTTGATCGAGGAGGCGCCATAGTCGCTGGAATTGGGATTTTCGGGGGTGTCTGCCATGGACCAGCATATAGGATCGTGGCTTCGGATTAGGAAGCGAAATGGGCGTTGGGCGGGATACCTGACGGGCGGGTCCGACGGTTACGTTCGGCCTTTGCTCCCGAACTTCCGCTGTGTTTTCCCGTACCGCGTCTTGCGCGTGCCCGGTTTGCCTTCGTTGCTGCGTCCCATCATCGGCGCCTTGCGCTCATCGAGAGGTAGCCCAAGCTCCTCCTGCTCCAGCGACCGGATCTCGTCGCGCAACCGCCCGGCTTCCTCGAACTCCAGGTCGCTCGCGGCCTTGCGCATCTTTTTTTCGAGGTCTTCGATATAGGCACGCAGATTGTGGCCGACCATGTGGGGGCGGTGCTCATCGATCTCGACGGTGACCTGATCCTTCGAGGCGACGTCCTTGATGATGTCGCCGATGATGCGGCGGATCGTCGTCGGGGTGATGCCGTTGGCTTCGTTGTAGATCAGCTGCTTCTCGCGGCGGCGCGAGGTTTCGTTCATCGCGCGGTCCATGCTGCCGGTTATCCGGTCGGCGTAGAGGATCACGCGGCCGTCGACGTTGCGTGCCGCCCGGCCGATCGTCTGGATCAGCGACGTCTCCGAACGCAGAAAGCCCTCCTTGTCGGCGTCCATGATGCAGACGAGGCCGCATTCGGGGATGTCGAGCCCTTCGCGCAGCAGGTTGATGCCGACGAGCACGTCGTACACCCCCATGCGCAGGTCGCGGATCAGCTCGATGCGCTCCAGCGTCTCGACGTCCGAATGCATGTAGCGGACCTTCAGCCCCGCCTCGTGCATGTACTCGGTG
Source organism: Sphingomonas sp. (assembly GCA_965219285.1). Lineage (GTDB taxonomy): Bacteria > Pseudomonadota > Alphaproteobacteria > Sphingomonadales > Sphingomonadaceae > Sphingomonas. The sequence continues at coordinate 51,209 of CBDCNF010000010.1, read as the reverse complement.
AGGTCCTCAGCCATCCGCTTGGTGAGCGTGGTGACGAGGGTACGGTAGCCGGCCTCCGCGGTCTTGCGGCATTCGACGATGCAATCCTGGACCTGTTCCTCGACGGGCTTGATCTCGACGGGCGGGTCGATCAGGCCGGTCGGGCGAATCACCTGTTCGGCGAAGACGCCGCCGGTCTGCTCCATCTCCCACCCGCCGGGTGTCGCCGAGACATAGGTTGTCTGCGGGCGCATCGCGTCCCATTCGTTGAAGCGCAACGGGCGGTTGTCGATCGCGCTCGGCAGGCGGAAACCGTATTCGGCAAGCGTGATTTTCCGCCGGTGGTCGCCGCGCGACATGCCGTTGATCTGGCCGATCGTGACGTGGCTTTCGTCGACGAACAGAAGCGCGTTTTCGGGGAGGTATTCGAACAACGTCGGGGGCGGTTCGCCGGGGAGGCGGCCGGTGAGGAAGCGGCTGTAATTCTCGATCCCCGCGCAACTGCCGGTCGCGGCGATCATCTCGAGGTCGAAATTGGTGCGCTGTTCGAGGCGTTGCGCCTCGAGCAACTTGCCCTCGGTCACCAGTTCCTTGAGCCGCTCGGCGAGTTCGTGGCGGATCGCCTCGCCCGCCTGTTTCAGCGTCGGCCCCGGCGTCACATAGTGGCTGTTGGCGAAGACGCGGACGTAATCGAGGCTCGCGACCTTCTTGCCGGTCAGCGGATCGAATTCGACGATCTCCTCGATGTCGTCGCCGAAGAAGCTGACGCGCCAGGCGCTGTCCTCGTAATGCGACGGGAAGATTTCGAGCGTGTCGCCCTTCACGCGGAAATTGCCACGCTGGAATGCGGCGTCGTTGCGCTTGTATTGCAGCGCGACAAGTTTGCGCACGATCTCGCGCTGATCGACGGTCTGGCCCTTCTTCAGGTCGAAGATCATCGCGCTGTACGTCTCGACCGAGCCGATGCCGTAGAGACAGGAGACCGAGGCGACGATGATCACGTCGTCGCGTTCGAGCAAGGCGCGCGTCGCCGAATGCCGCATCCGGTCGATCGATTCGTTCACCGAGGATTCCTTCTCGATGTACGTGTCGGAGCGCGGGACGTACGCCTCGGGCTGGTAATAATCGTAGTAACTGACGAAATATTCGACAGCGTTTTCGGGAAAGAACGACTTGAATTCGCCGTAGAGCTGGGCGGCGAGGATCTTGTTGGGCGCGAGGATCAGCGCTGGGCGCTGGAGTTCCTCGATCACCTTGGCCATCGTGAAGGTCTTGCCCGATCCGGTGACGCCGAGCAGCACCTGATCGCGCTCGCCGCCGCGCGCCGCCTCGGTCAGTTCGGCGATCGCGGTCGGCTGGTCGCCCGAGGGCTGGTATTCGCTCGACAGGATAAACCGCTTGCCGCCTTCGACCTTGGTGGGGCGATTTGGGCGGTGGGGAACGAAGGACTCTCCGGTTTCGGGTTCGGCGAGGCTGGTGCGGATTTGGATCGGCATCTTACGAACATGGGGTGCGTCGAGAGTTCGGGCAACGGACTCGACGCGCCGGACCGCGATGGTACGATGACGGCGAACAACAAAGGGGACATCATGCGCCATCTGCTCGCCGCGACCGCCGCCGCCGCCATCCTGGCGTCCACATTCGCAGCGGCGCCCGCGTGCGCCGAGCCCGATTACGCCGCGGCGGTGAAGGCGGATTACGACAAGTATCTGGGGGCATTGTGGGACTGGTTCCACCGCAACCCAGAACTGTCGTTTCGCGAGTTCAAGACATCCGCGAAGATGGCCGCGGAGCTGAAGGCGGTGCCGGGGATGGTGGTGACCGAGAAGGTTGGGCAGACCGGGGTCGTGGGCGTGCTGAAGAACGGGGCGGGGCCGGTGGTGCTCGTCCGCGCCGACATGGACGCGCTGCCGGTGCTCGAGAAATCGGGGCTCGCCAATGCCAGCCACGTTCGGCAAGTCGGCGTCGATGGCGTCGAGACGCCGGTGATGCACGCCTGCGGGCATGACACGCACATCACCGCGCTGGTCGCGACCGCGCGGCGGCTGGCGGCGATGAAGGATCGCTGGAAGGGGACAGTCGTCTTCATCGTTCAGCCCGCCGAGGAGCGTGTCGGCGGGGCGAAGGCGATGATCGCGGACGGGCTCTATACGCGCTTCCCCAAGCCGCAATTTGCGTTGGCGTTCCACAGCAATTCGGAAGGGCTGGCGGGGACGGTTTCGGCTTCGGAGGGCATCCAATATTCGTCGTCCGATTCGGTCGACATCACCGTTCCCGGCATCGGCGCGCACGGGGCGAGTCCGCATATGGGCAAGGACCCGGTGTATATGGCGTCGCAACTCGTGATCGCGTTGCAGGGGTTGATCAGCCGCGAACGCCAGCCGCTCGAACCGGGCGTCATCACCGTCGGAAGCTTTCATGCGGGGCTGAAGCACAACATCATTTCCGACGAGGCGAAATTGCAGGTGACGGTGCGCGCCAACGACGAGGCGACGCGCGCCAAGCTGCTCGCGGGGATCAAGCGCGTCGCGTACGGCGTCGGCGTGCTCAACGGGATGCCCGAGGACAAGATGCCGATCGTCACCGTGACCGAGGGGACGCCGGTGACCGACAACGATCCCGCGCTCGCGCATCGGCTGAACGCGGTGATGGTGCAGACTTTGGGGCAGGACCGCGTCATCCCGTTCGCGCAGAAAGGGATGGGAGCGGAGGATTTCGCGTACCTTGTCCAGGAAGATACGGGCGTGAAAGGCTATTATTTCTCGATCGGCGGGACGCCGCAGGCGGCGTTCGACGCCGCGGCCAAGGGCGGTCCGCCGATCCCTTCGCACCATTCGCCGCTGTTCAAGATTTCGCCCGAGCCGGTGGTGACGACGGGCGCCATCGCGATGACCGCGGCGGTGCTCGACCTGCTGAAGCCGGGCGCGAAGGTGGCGGCACGATGAGGCGGGCGGCGGTCCTGCTCGTCGCGGTGCTTTCTGGATGCGGCGCTGGGACAGACAAGGCCGATCTCGATCGCATCCGGCAGGCGACGGCAGCGGTCAGTGCGCAAATGATGCACCCCGAAACCGCGCGGTTCAAGAATGTCGAGGCGCATCCGAAAGCGGTTTGCGGCGAGGTCAACGGCAGCATGGGTATGGGCATGGTCGGGTACGAGCGGTTCGTCGTCGTCGGTGGCACGGTAACGATCGAATCGTCGCTGCCGACGATCGCGGCGATGGACGCGCGCTGGGCGAAGGATTGCACTGGGTAATCGCTGACTCCCGAGCCCGTTCGTTTCGAGCGCAGTCGAGAAACGCTGCGAAAAGCCGTTGACACGTTTCTCGACTTCGCTCGAAACGAGCGGAATTTATCAGACGGGTTCAATCCGAACGCATCCCTCTATAGGGCGGGCGCACATGCCCGCACTTCCGCAAAGTCTCCGCCCGGCCAAGCCGTGGACGGTCTCGCGTTTTCGCGCGCTCTTGCGTTCGCGCGGGCCGACGTCGCTTCGGTTTCGCAAGCGGATCGCTGTGCTGACCGGGGCGATCTCGGTTGGGATCGTCGCGGTGGTGTTTGCGGAGGCTGCCGATCTCGCCGGGCAGGCGTTCGGGGATTTCGTCGGCGCGTGGCGGTGGCTGCCGCTGTTGACGACGCCGCTGGGTTTCGCCGCGATCGTCTGGTTCACGCGCACCTATGTGCCGCTGGCGCGCGGATCGGGCATTCCGCAGGTGATCGCGGCGCGCGAGCGGCCGGACCTCGGGCTCGGCGCGCTGATCTCGGTGCGGACCGCGGTCGCCAAGGCGGGGCTGACGATCGCGGCGATCCTGACAGGGGCGAGCGTCGGGCGCGAGGGGCCGACGGTGCAACTCGCCGGCGCGGTGATGGGGCTGAGCCACCGGCTGATGCGGGTGCCGATGCGGGCTTCGGTCGTGATCGCGGGGGGTGCGGCGGGGGTCGCGGCGGCGTTCAACACGCCGCTGGCGGGCATTCTCTTCGCGATCGAGGAACTGGCGTCGGCCTATGAGCAGCGCGTGACGTTGCTGGTGCTGTCGTCGATCGTGATCGCGGGCATGGTCGCGCAAAGCCTGGCGGGCGATTACGTTTATTTCGGCGCGATCGGCGCGCATATGCCGATCCTCTCGGCACTGCTGGTGGTGCCCGTCGCGGGCGTTCTGGGCGGCCTGTCGGGCGGGTTGTTCGCGCGGATGGTGCTGGCGCTGGCGATCGGCGACCATTGGATCACGCGCAAGGCGAAGGCTCGGCCGGTCGCGTTCGCGGGGGTGTGCGGGGCTGTCGTCGCGGTGCTCGGCGTCGCGACCGGGCTGACCTGGGGCACCGGCTATTCGGCGGCGCACGGCATGATCCTGGGGACCGACGCGCCGTGGTGGTTCGGCCCCGCCAAATTCGCGACCTCGCTCGCGACCGCGATCGCGGGGTTGCCGGGGGGCATCTTCGCGCCCAGCCTCGCGGTGGGGGCAGGGGTCGGCAATCTGCTGCGCTTCCTCTATCCGGGCGAGCCGGCGAGCGCGATCGTGATCCTGGGCATGGTCGCCTATTTCGCGGGGGTCGTCCGCGCGCCGCTGACCGCGGTGGTGATCCTGTCCGAGACGACGCTCAGCCGCGGGCTGCTGCTGCCGATGTTCGCGAGCGCCTTCATCGCCGATTGGGCGAGCCAGCAGGTGTGCCGCGAGAAACTGTACCACGGCCTGTCGCGGACGTTTTCGGGCGGGTGAGGAGGGTGCCACCTTCTTGTCGACGATATCTCTCTCAACTCGTCACCCCGGCCTTGAGCCAGGGTCCCGCTTGGGACTCCCGTTAGATATCTTGCGGTTGTGGTCGTAAACAGAAAGAAGCGGGACCCCGGGTCACGCCCGGGGTGACGGAATTGGTGACAGCCTTCGCCACAATTGCGGAAGGTTGCCTTTATGCTACCTCCTACGAATGCAAGCCTACTCTCGCCGTTGTATCGCGCTAATTTTGCTGGTCGGTCTCGCGGGCTGCCAGAGAAGAGAAGTAGAACCAGAGGGGGCGTTTAGGCAGTGCCTCCTTGTGCAGACACGAAAATTGGTCGCAAAAACAAATATTCGGCCAACTTATGAGCAAGCGAATCGTTTTGCCGCCAACTGCGAGGCACTCGCGCGACGGTCGGCATTGTTCGATACGCAACAAGCGCTCGGCGCCGCATTTCAGCCCAATTCAGATCGAGCCGTCGGCATTTACCGCGAGAAGAAGCGAGAGGTAATCCATCTGCATGTCTGCGCAATCGGGCACGACGCTCGATACTGTCTGCCAATCTTGTAAGCCGGGTAACCGTCCGTTATCCGCAGACGGTGCGCTGCGTTATTGTAACGCCCTGATCTCCGACCGCTCCACGCACGCCGCAAGCTTGGCCTCGTCGGGCCGCTGCGTCGGCGGCGAATAGCCCGGAACCTCAATCGGTACTCCAAACTCCACCGGCGCAAACCGTGTCGGATCGCCGCCGGTGCAGCGGAGCAGCGCGTCGAGCATCTTTGGAGGCGTATCGCGCGCCTCGTAACTGAGGCGGAAGGTGCCCCAGTGGATCGGGATCGCGGTGCTCGCGCCCAAGCGGTCGAACACGCGGATCGCGTCGGGGGGGCCGATGTGGCTGCCCGCGCCCATCTGGCCGGGGGCGAAGCGGAACGCGCCGACTGGGATCATCGCGAAACGGATCGGGCCGAGCGCCGCCGCTTCGCCGGGCCATTTGCCGTCGCCGAGGCCGGTGTCGCCCGCGAAGAAGACGTTGCCGCCGGGGAGGACGATAACGAAGCTCGACCATAAGGCGCGGTTGCGATCGGTGAACCAGCGGCTGCCCCAATGGTGGTTGCGCGTCACCGTCACCGCGACGCCGGGCTTGATCTGGACGCTCTGGCCCCAGTCGAGCGCGGTCGCCTTTGCGCCGGTCTGCGCGATGACGCTGTCGTTGCCGAGGCTGGTGACGATTTGCGGATGATCGCGTTGCCACAGGCGTTTGATCGTCGCCTTGTCGAGATGATCGTAATGATTGTGGCTGACGAGGATCAGGTCGATCTTCGGCAGATCCTTGATGCGAACGCCGGGTTCGGCGACACGCTTCGGGCCGAGGCCGAGCGGGCCGGCGGTGTCGCTCCACACCGGATCGGTCAGGATGTTGAGACCCTGGGTCTGGATCAGGACGGTGGCGTGGCCGATCCACGTCGCGACCATGCGTTCCGCCGCGACGCGCGGTTCGGGTTTGCCGGGACTGACGGGAACGCTGTCGGGCCATTTCGGGCGGCCGTCGCTGCCGGTCAGATAGCGCCAGAAGAAGCTCGCGCGGCCGCCACTGCCCGTCGGCATGCGGAACGTGTCGGCGTCGCCGTCTGGATTCAGGAAGCGCGCACCGTCGTAATGGTCGCTCTCCGGTCCCTCGTAATAGATGCGATCGAGAAAGCGCGGCACGATCGTGATCGCCAGTGTCAGTGCGACGATCAGGAACAGAACGCCCGCGCCGACGATCTTCAGGACGAGGAGCATTCAGTTGGCCTTTTCGATGAGGTCGCGGCGGATACGCGTAGCGCCGAGCGACAGGCGGACCTCGACGATGAAGGCGACGAAGCCCGCGGTCAGCATCGCCATTGCGAAGATGAAGGCGGTGGCGACGATGCGGCCACCGCGGAAGTTCATCAGTTCGGCGACGAACAGCAAGGCGACGACCGCGCAGATCGCGACCGCGCTGGTCACAGACATGAGGAGCGCGGCGTTGATGACGCCCATCCGCCGATCGAGCAGGCGGAGTTCCTCGATGTGGCGATCATGCGCCGCGCCGGTGGAGGTCGGGTGGATTTCCTCGAGCGCGCGGGCGCGATCGACGACGCGCGACAGTCGACCGGCGAGGACGTTCAGGAACGATCCGATCCCGGCGAGCAGGAACACCGGGGCGATCGCGGTCTGGATCGTCTCGGCGACGGTGGAGAGGACGGGGGAGAAGGTCACCGCGCGCCATATCGGGGTAGCGCAAGCGCGCCGCAACCGGCGCGACACCGATTGGTAACCGCGGGTGATTATGCGTCGGGCGATGACCCGCCCGATGTCGCTCTCGGATTTTCCGCGGTTGCCGCGCGTCGTGCGCGCGGCGTTGGTCGAGGGGTTGCCCGCGGCGATCGACCGCGTCGCCGAAGCGGGGCCTGCGTCGCATCGTTTCCTGCGGCACCAATGGTTCGCGGCGGCGCTGCGCGCATATGGTGGGCGGGCGCGGACGTTGTTGGCCCATGCCGAGGATGCGCCGGTGCTGGCGATGCCGCTGGTTGCGGTCGGCGCGCGCTGGTTGGGGCTGGCGTCGGTGCCGGGGTGTTACTGGCCGTTCAGAGGGTTTCCTGTCGGGGATTTGGTGGACGATAATGTGTTCACCACCGCGTTGGCCGAGCTTGCCGGGGCGTATCGCGCGATCCGGATCGGGCCGGTGGCGGATGGCGACGCCGCGGTCGCGCCGCTGATCGACGCCGCACGCGCGGCGGGGTGGGGTGTGATCGACCGGGTCGTCGCGGAGAGCTTCGTATTCGATATGGCTGCGGCGCGGACGGATGGGGCTTGGCCGCGCAACTCGACTTTGCGCAAGAACCGGTTCCACGAGAAGCATTTGGCCGAACATGGTTCGCTCGATTGGCGAATGATCGATGGCGCGGCGTGGCCGGCGGCGTTCGATATTCTTGCCGCTGTCGAGACGAAAAGCTGGCAGGCGGACGCGGGGGACGACGCCAAGTTCACCGACACCGCGCACGCCGCATTCTGGCGGGCGGCGGCCGAGGATCCGGCGATCGCGGCGATGTTCCATGCTGCGGTGCTGAGCGTGGACGGTGCGCCTGCGGCGTTCTCGTTCGACGTGGACGCGGGCGACCTGCGTTATGCGATCGCCAACAGCTATGCGCCCGAATATGCGAAACATTCGCCGGGGAAATTGCTCTATTACCGCAATCTGGTCGACGGCGTCGGGCGGGGGATCGCGCGGGTCGATTGGGGGGCAGGGGACAGCGGCTATAAACAGACGATCGGCGCCGAAGCGGGGCCGATGTTGCGCGACTGGGTGTTGCTGCGTCCGGGGGTGACGGCGGTCGCCGGACGGGCGTTGCGCGGCTTCTGGCGCGCAAGCGGGCGTTAGTGATCGGTATTATCGGATAGATTTGTGAGATCTTCGCGGCGGTTGACGTTCGCGATTGTGGGGCTTGCGACGGCCTTTGCCCCGCAACGGGCGACCCACGCGCGCATCGAGCGGTCTTCTCCGACGACCTGATCGAACAGCGCATCGTGGAGATCGACCGGCCAATATCCTGCGACGGGGAGGTCGATGAGATAGGCCGGTTGTGCCGAACGCGCGAGGTCTCGCAGGAGATCGATCGGCAGTTCGGGCGTGTCGCACGGCATCGTCAGTACGGCGACGAAGCCATGCGCGCGGGCATGTCCGATCGCACCGCACAGACCGCCGAGCGGGCCGAGATCGGATGCGGGGGCGTCGGGAACCGCCACATAGCCGGGTCGTACGCCGCCGCAGATGACGACGGTGTCCGTGACCGCGCCGAGACGCGAGAGTGCATGGTCGATCAGCGGCTTTCCTCGATACAGCGCCAGCGCCTTGTCGCTGCCGAAGCGGCGCGACTGGCCTCCCGCCAGCACTGCGCCGAGGATTCGGGTCATGCGGCGACCAGAACCGCGATCGTGAAGGATGGAAACGTCTCGACCCGGGTCGCCGTCACGGCAGCGCCATCCAGTCGTCCTCGCCGCCGCCGATCGGCTCGCCGGGCGGGACGGTGGAGACGCGCGGGTGGTCGGCGAGCAAGGCTTCGCGCTCGCGCGGGTCGAGCAACTGGCGCGACAGGCTGGTGCCCCATCCGCCATCGCCCGCACGTTTGGCGAGGCGTGCCGCGATCTGCTGAACGCGTGCGTCGAGCGTCGTCGCGACTTCAGGCGTGGAGCCGGGTCGGCGCGCGACCTGCGCGAGCGTGACGATCGTGCGGTAGGCGATGCGACGCGACAGCGCGTCGCCGTGTTCGGGGATCGCAATGGCGTCGAGGCGGTCGAGCAATTCGTCGAGGCTTAGCGCCTGCGCGTCGGCGGCGTGCTGGACGACCAGGCGTTGTAGCCGGGTCGGTGCGAGGAGCGTACCGAGCGTCACCTCTGCGGCGACATCGGCAGCGACCAGGGGATCGAAGACCGGGCCGCCTGCGGTCTGGAGCGTCTCGATATCATATTGCCGGTTGTCGCTGCCGTTGCGCGCCGCCGACAGCAACGGGAGCACGCGATCGGGGACGCGCAGCGCATCAGGCGAGAGTGTGGCGAGCAAGGCGTCGAGCGCGGCGCGTTGCCGGTCGGATGCGACCGGGGTGCCGCCTTCGTTACCGCCGCCGTTGATCGAATAGACGAAATCGACCCCGCCGATCGATTTAGCGGCGGCGTTCACTTCGTAGCGGTGGAGCAGCCACACGGGCACGAACCGACGGCGCAGGTTGGCGACGGGTTCGCCGGGGGACAGCGCCGTCAGTCCGAAGCCCGCAATTGCCGCCTGGCGGACCTGCATCAGGCGGATGAGTTCGGCGATCGGATCGGCGCCGTCGTCCCACAGGCCGCCCCAAGGCTGCGCGGTGTCGGGGGCGCGGGCGTTGTCGTCGGGGACGTAACGCAAGCCGTTCGTCGGGTCCGCCGCGGGGTTGTCGCCGTAGAGCCAGGCTACCGTCGCCATGTCCCATTTGCCGACGCCGACGCCATAGGCGTCCGACAAATCGGGGCGGCCATCGACCAACCCGACGCGCGGCGCGGGATAGTCCATCACCGAGGCGCGATCCTGGGTGCTGGCGGCAAAATTGTGTGCGAAGCCGAGCGCGTGGCCGACTTCATGCGCGGCGAGTTGGCGCAGGCGGGCGAGCGCGACGCGGACGGGGTCGTTGGGGCCACCGCTATTGGTCTGCGTGGCGCCGACGAGCCCCTTGAAGATTTCGATATCCTGCCGCGCGCGCAGGCTCCCAAGCACGACCATGCCCTTGACGATCTCGCCGGTGCGCGGATCGACGATCTCCTGCCCGTACGACCAGCCCCGCGTCGCGCGATCGACCCAGTTGACGACATTGTAGCGCGCGTCGAGCGGATCGATTCCTTCGGGCAACAGCTCTGCACGGAAGGCGTCGATGTAGCCGGCGGCGTCGAACGCCTTGCCCCACCAGTTGATGCCTTCGATCAGCGCGGCGCGGATCGGCTCGGCGGCGTTGCGATCGACGTAGAAGACGATCGGGGTCTTGACCTTCGAGCGGGCGGCGGTCGGATCGACCTTCTCCAGACGGAAGCGGTTGGCGACGTCACCCACCACGTCGCTGCCGAGCGGGACGCCGAAATCGAGCGTTTGGGTGGGAAAGCCGCCGATGCGGACGTCGAACGGCTTCGATACGAAGCCTGGCCTGGGGAGCGCGACGAAACTGTGGTGGACGGTGAAGCTGACCCGGCGCGGATCGGGCAGGATATTGCGTATCTCGTCGCCGGGCTTGTCGGAGACATAGGTCTGGACCGCGTCGATCTCGATATTGTCGGGGAAGACCTTCACCGAATTGGTGTCGGCGGCGCTTAGCTTGTCCTCGATCTTGAACTTGTCGCCCGCGCCGGCCCGCGCGCCGACGCCGAGCGGATCGCCGTCCGGCCCAAGCGCGGCGGCGATGCCGAGCACGTCGGCGGCGAGAAACCCCGAGAGGTCGATCGTCACGCCGCCGTCGGGCGTGGACGATACGACATCCGCCATCCAGACGGTGGAGATCGCGAAATCGGCGCTTGCCGGATTGGCGCCTCCGGCCTGGAAGCGCGGGTTCTCGAACTGGATCGCGACTTTCTTGCCGAGCCGCCGGAACGCGAGAATGCGGGATTCGCCGACCCTGCCACGGTCGAGTACCGCCGGCGCTGAGCCTAGGCCGGTGCGCAAGCTCGTTGCGTAAAGAAAACGGCCCGACACGCCGTCGGCGGCCGGTGGGGGCAGGGTGACGAGGATCTTGCCCTCGGCCTGGTCGACCTTGACCGGGAGAAGCGCGCCGGTGGTGGTCGCTACCGGTGCGGCGAGGGCGGGGGTGGAGATCGAGACGAGTGCGATCGAGGCGAGCAGGGAAAAACGCATGGTGCCGACGTTGGGCGAGCCGGGACGATCGCGCAAGGCTTCCGACTGGACCTCTACCTCTGCCGGAGTACAAGGCCGCTGGAGTTGCTCACGCGAAACATGAATCGTCATTGCGAGCGTAGCGAAGCAATCCAGCGATGCTCGACTGGATTGCTTCGCTACGCTCGCAATGACAAATGGCGGAGATTAAATTGGAGAAGCTGGCCATGGGCGACGCGGTCACACCTTTCCATCTGGCGATCCCCGAGAGCGATCTCGACGATCTGCGCGATCGTCTGAGCCGGACGCGCTGGCCTGAACGCGAAACGGTGGATGGCTGGGAGCAGGGCGTCCCGCTCGCCGCGGCGCGGGCTTTGTGCGATCATTGGCGCGACGGTTACGACTGGCGGCGGTGCGAGGCGGCGCTCAACGCAACCGGACAGTTCCAGACCGAGATCGACGGCTGCGGTATCCATTTCCTCCACATCCGCTCGCCCAATCCCGATGCGCTGCCGCTGATCCTGACGCATGGCTGGCCGGGGTCGGTGATCGAATTTCTCAAGGTGGTCGGCCCGCTGACCGATCCGGCCGCGCATGGCGGCGACGCGGCGGACGCGTTTCACGTCGTCGTGCCGTCGCTGCCCGGCTACGGCTTTTCGGATCGCCCGACGACGGGCTGGCCGGTCGAGCGGATCGCTGCTGGGTGGGTCTCGCTGATGAAGCGGCTCGGTTACGACCGATTCGTTGCGCAGGGCGGCGACTGGGGATCGGCGGTGACGACCGCGATCGCGCTGACCGGCGACGCGGCGGTGGCGGGTATCCACCTCAACATGGTGGTCGCGCAGCCCTTGCCCGAGGACATGGCGACGCTGACCGATACGGAAAAAGCTGCGCTCGCCGACTTCGAGCGGTATCGCTCCGAGGGGAACGGTTATGCGGTCGAACAGAGCACGCGACCGCAGACTTTGGGCTATGCGCTGACCGATTCGCCTGCGGGGCAGGCGGCGTGGATCTACGAGAAGTTTCGCGAATGGACCGATTGCGACGGGACGCCCGAAAACGCGCTGACGCGTGATGAGATGCTCGACAATATCATGCTCTATTGGCTGACCGGGACGGGTGCGTCGTCGGGGCGGCTGTACTGGGAGAGTTTTCGCGCGTTTCCCGCCGATCCGGTGGCGATCCCGGTCGGGTGCAGCATCTTTCCCAAGGAGATTTTCCGCGCCTCGCGTCGCTGGGCCGAGCGGAAATATCCGCGGCTGGTGCATTGGAACGAACTCGACCGCGGCGGGCATTTCGCGGCGTTCGAGCAGCCGGAGGTGTTTGTGAGCGAGGTGCGGGGGTGTTTTCGGGGGGTGCGGTAGGGTGTCCGCTAGCGCCCAGTTGCGGACATAGGAGCCTGCTTGGCTCGATCCCGTTAGCAGACGCGGCTCTGGTCATGTATGTGCCGGGGATGCGAGCATTCTGCCTCAGCCTTCTCATCGCCGCCACGTCACTGCCAGCCTGTTCGAAACAGCCAGTGCGTCAGACTTCAGCCGTGGTGGTAAATATTGCGCCGGGCTTTCGTCCGAAGTGGGATACCGACAAAGTGCAGGTTACAGCACGGAGCTTAGACGGTCTTGTCGCCGTGAAGAACGTCCCGCTCGCGCAATTAAGGTGCCGCGTGGGCGACACGGTCCGGGCCTCCGTTCAGGGCATCGCGCTGACGTTAGATGATCGAGCCTGCATCGGCTAATGCCAGTTATCGCAATCCCGCCTGAAAGCTGCCGGACCACTTTCCCCCAATAGCAAACGTAAAGAAAAAGGGCGGCCCGTTGCTGGACCGCCCTTTCTTTCCAGCAAGCCGTCACGGAGATGAACACCGTGACGTCGGACGCTGAGCTTGCGCTCGCGCCGGCCGGCCTTGCGGGAGTGCGGGCCAATGTGGCCCGGCTCTCCCGCTGCGGCTTACTTGATCTCCACCGTCGCGCCGGCGGCTTCGAGCTGGGCCTTGAGCTTGGCGGCCTCGTCCTTGTTGACGCCTTCCTTGACCGCCTTCGGAGCCGATTCGACCAGCGTCTTGGCTTCGGTCAGGCCGAGCTGGGTGATCGCGCGGACTTCCTTGATGACGTTGATCTTCTTGCCACCGTCGCCGGTCAGGATGACGTCGAATTCGGTCTGCTCTTCGGCGGCAGGCGCAGCGGCGCCGCCGCCTGCTGCCGGAGCCGCCGCAACCGCTGCCGCGGCCGAAACGCCCCACTTCTCTTCGAGCATCTTCGAAAGCTCGGCGGCTTCGAGGACGGTCAGTTCACTCAGGCTGTCAACGAGCTTGGTCAGGTCTGCCATGATATTTCTCCGTATCTGAATGATTTATGTGTCTTACGCCTGAAGGATCAGGCGTCTTCCTTCTCGGCATAGGCCGAAAGCACCCGCGCGAGTTGCGCGGCCGGCGCCTGCGTGATCGTTGCCAGCTTGGTGGCGGGCGCCACCAACAGGCCGACGATCTTGGCGCGCAGTTCGTCGAGCGACGGCAACGTCGCCAGCGCCTTTACGCCATCGACGTCGAGCGCGGTCGCGCCCATCGCTCCGCCGACGATTTCGAGCTTGTCGTTCGTCTTCGCGAAATCGACCACCACCTTCGCGGCGGCAACCGGATCGACCGAACTCGCCAGACCGACAGGCCCGGTGAGCATGTCGCCCAACGAGAGATAGTCGGTGCCGTCGAGCGCGATCTTCGCCAGCTTGTTCTTCGAGACTTTGTAGACGGCGCCGGCTTCGCGCATCTTGTTCCTCAACTGCGTCGATTGCGCGACGGTGAGGCCGAGGTTGCGGGTGACGACCACCACGCCGACCTCGGAAAAGGTGCGGTTCAGCTCGGCGACGGCCGCGGTCTTTTGCGCACGATCCATGCCATTCTCCACTTCATCGGCGCCGCGAACGACACCCGGTTACGAACCGCGAACGCCGGGGCGCACACGGAAGTCCAGCGATGGGGAATGGGAAGCCGACACCCCACAACGGAGGTGGATGGCAGACCGCTGACGCCTTGCATGGCTTCGCGGGCTTATCCTGTCCCCGTCTCGGCGGGAAATTAAGACCGGCCTATCCCGGTCACCCACTGTCTCGGACGGTGCCCGGCGGCGAGCCGTCGGACGAAGGCGCGCTCATAGCGGCGCGGGGGCGAAAGTCAATTCGTCAGTTGTGCGCCGAGGCCCAGACGTGTCGCTGCGTCGCCTAGCGCCTTATCGCGTGTCCAAAGGCCGACGCCGGGCGTGATCAGACATGCGGCAAGCAGGTGCGCGTCGACATAGCCGATACCACGCCCGGAGAGCCCCTCGGCCTCGATCAAATCCATTACCTCGAGATGCGTTGCGACCCTGACGGTCCGGATCGCGGCCAGATCGGCGAGGGTACGGTCGCGGCGAGGCAGCGTGCCAAGCGCGAGTTCGCCGATCACGAAGGGATGAATCCGCAATCGGCGCGATCGACCCAGTTCGGCGAAGAGTTCGTCGGGCGAACGAAAATTCGCGATCCAGACCGAACTGTCGGCGAGTATGGGCTTCATCAGGTGAAGCGACGCCTTGGTGCTGCCGTCGCATTCGGGTCGGATCCGCCAAGCGCGATCAGCCGCTCGATCGCTTCCCGCTCGACAAGCGCCCGCAACGCCTCGCGTACGAGCGCCGACTTCTCAGTAATCCCGGTGTATTCCTGCGCCTTTGCGACAAGATCATCGTCGAGCGCGATCGTCGTCCGCATACCGATCTCCCTCGGCACGAATATAGCATCGAACGATGACGAAATCCATGCTTAAGGTCGGGCGGCGATTTGCGTTGAGATGATGGCAGGAGTGGACGGATTCGAACCGTCGGCCCTCGGTTTTGGAGACCGATGCTCTAACCAGCTGAGCTACACTCCTGTGCGGCGGCGGGATTGGCCGCGCGTCTTGCCGGTGTCAAGCCGTGGCCGTATTGCGTCTTGGGATCAGGCGGCGCGAACCTGGGTCACGTTGCGCATTGCCAGCGCGCGGGCTTCGCCGACGGGAAGCGGGCGGCCAAAATAATAGCCCTGAATCTTGCTGCAGCCCAGTTCGCGGACCATCGCGAGTTCGGTTTCGGTCTCGACGCCTTCGGCGGTTGTCGCCATGCCGAGGCTCTTGGCGAGCGCGACGACGGCGCAGATGATAGCGAGCGCCTCGGGCACGCCCTTTGCCGCGCCGGTTACGAAGCTGCGATCGATCTTGATCGTCGAGAAGCGCGTCCGGCTGAGATAGCCGAGCGACGAGTAGCCGGTGCCGAAATCGTCGAGGCTGAGGCGGACGCCGAGATCGAGGACGCGTTCGAGCGTCTGCACCGCGCAGGTTCCCTCGCGCATGAAGACGCTTTCGGTGACTTCGAGTTCTAGGCGGTCGGCGGGCAAGCCGCTCTGCGCGAGTGCGGAGGTGACGATCGTCACGAAATTGGGATTGTGGAGCTGTTCGGGCGATACGTTGACCGCGACGCGGACGTCGTCGGGCCACCCAGCCGCCTCGGCGCAAGCGGTGCGCATCACCCATTCGCCGATCGGGCCGATCAGCCGCGCATCTTCGGCAATCGGGATGAACTTGACCGGCGAGACGTTGCCCAGTTCGGGGTGCTGCCAGCGGAGCAGCGCCTCGAAGCCGGTGAGTCGCCCAGTATGTCCCTCGACCACCGGCTGGTAATTGAGGTGCATCTCGCCGTTTTCGAGCGCATGGCGCAGCGCGATTTCGAGAACGCGACGTTCCTCGGCCTTGACGTGGAGTTGCGGCTCGTAAGCGTGGAAGACGCCGCCTCCCTCGTCCTTCGAGCGATAGAGCGCGAGATCGGCGGAGCGGATCAGCGTTTCCGCGGTGCGGCCGTCGCGTGGGCTCGTCGCGATACCGATGCTCGCGCCGATGTAGAGCGTCTGCGAATCGAGTTCATAGGGTTTCGAAAGCGCAGCGATGATGTCGCGTGCCAACTCTTCGATACGTTTCGTGTCGGTCGCGTCGCGGATGACGACCGCGAATTCGTCGCCGCCGAGACGACCGATCAGGTCGCTGCCCGCAGTGAGTTGCGCCAGCCTTTCGGAGACGCGTCCGAGCAGCCGATCGCCGACGAGATGGCCGAGCGTGTCGTTGATCGCCTTGAACCGATCGAGGTCGATCATCAGGAACGCCGCGCGCGAGCCCCATTTTTCGGATTCGTCGAGTGCACGCGTCAGGGCTTCGTGGATGCTCAGGCGGTTCGGCAGACCGGTCAGCGCGTCGTAGCGCGCCATCCGGTTGATCTGCTCGGCCGACGCACGCTGATCGGTCACATCGGATCCGACGCCGCGGAAACCGAGAAAGGTGCCGGCGTCGTCGTATCGCGGCGATGCCGCCATGTCCCACCAGCGCGGCACGCCATCGATGACGACCGGGATAGCGAGATCGCGGAAGCTCTCGCGGGTCTTGAGTTTCTCGGCGAGGATATGCAGCGCCGGGGCGAAATCACCCTTTTCCCATGTCGGGCCGGCAAGCACCTGAAGGAACGGCATACCGTCGATCGTCACCGGATCGAGCCCGAGCGCATAAGCGAAGCGCGGGCTGGCGCGCACGACGCGCCGCGCGGTATCGGTTTCCCACAGCCAGTCCGACCCCGATTGTTCGAATTCGTGAAGCAGCAGGCTGACGGTCTCGTCGCGTTCGCCGAGCGCGATCTCCGATGCACGAAGCGCGACCAGCGTGCGTGCGCGACCGACGCAGGCGACGATCAGCAGCACGGTGAAGAGGAGCATGGCTCCAGCCGCAGCATGCGCGCCGGCGAGGCCGACCTTGACCGCGCCGGCGATGCCCATCGTCGCGAGAAACAAGGCTGTGGCGAGTGCAAGCGGTGCCATCGCGACCGCCGCGGCGGTCATCAGCACGCTGGCGACCATCCACAGTCCGAAGGCGGCGGGACCGCCGGGTTCGGCGAACACCGTGATCGGGATCGACCAGACCGCGGCGAGACCGATCCCCTCGAGCGCGGTGTCGCGGAGATCGCCGATCGGGGCGTAGCCGCCATCCTGATAGCGTGCGCGCAAACGCCGGAAGGCGACCGCCAGCGCGACGGCGGTGAGGAGCGCGCCCCAACTGCCGAGCAGGAAGAGCGGCACAGCGTCGCTGAATAATATCGCGGTGAGCGCGCCGCCGATCAGATTGGCGGCGAGCAGGAATATCGCGAGTTCGCGTCCGGCGCGAAGCTGGGCCGCGCGGATTCGGCTCATCGCAACGGGATCGGAACCCTCGCGCAGGCCTACCAGCGCGAGCAGGTCGATCTTCGTGACGCCGTTGGTCGCGGCGGGTATCGGGTCGGTCCTCACTGTTTCGAGATAGGACGGGGCGGCCTAACACATGGTTTCCGCGCAGCCCGAATCGCAAATTAACCTTGCCGGCGATCTCGAATGTTATGCGGCGATATCATAGGGCTTGATGTCGCCGCTGAGGTAGAGGTTGCGTGCCTTGGCGCGGCTGAGCTTGCCCGAGCTGGTGCGCGGCAGCGTGCGCGGCGGGATCAGTTCGATGACGCAGTTCATGCCCGTCACGGAACGGACGCGTTCGCGGATTTCTTCGCGCAACCGGACGCGCTCGGATTCGTCGGAACTGCGGCATTGGACGAGGACCGCTGGGGTTTCCTCGCCGCCCGGAGTGGTGATCGCAAAGGCGGCGATGTCGCCGGCCTTGAAACCGGGGAGTTGCTCGACTGCCCATTCGATGTCCTGAGGCCAATGGTTGCGGCCGTTGACAATGATCATGTCCTTGGCGCGACCGACGATGTAGAGATAGCCGTCGCTGAGATACCCCATGTCGCCGGTGTCGAGCCAGCCGTCCTGCATGCACGCATCGGTCGCGGCTTGGTCGCGGAAATAGCCGACCATAACCGACGGGCCCTTGCACCACACCTTGCCGATCGCGCGCTCGGGGAGCGGGGTACCGTCCTCCTCGCGGATTTCGAGCGCCATGTCGCGGACGGCCTTCCCGCAATTGACGATCGCGCGGAAGCGTTGCGGGCGATCCTGCCCGGTAGCGACGCCCGACAATTGGGTTTCCTCGACGAGTTCGACGCGAATGCCTTCGCCCGGCGGCATCAGCGTGACCGCGAGCGTCGCCTCGGCGAGGCCGTAGCTGGGCAGGAAGGCCGATGCCTTGAAGCCGGCGTCGGCGAAGGCGTCGACGAAATTCTGCATGACGTCGGGGCGGATCATGTCGGCGCCGTTGCCCGCGACGCGCCAGCGCGACAGATCGAATCGTTCCGACGCCTTGATCTGGCTCGAGATGCGGCGCGCGCAGATGTCGTAGCCGAAGGTCGGCGAGTAACTGAGCGTGTTGCCGGGATTGCGGCTGATGAGATCGAGCCACGCGAGTGGGCGGCGCGCGAAATCCTCGGTCTTGAGATAATCGGTCGAGACCTGGTTGGCGACCGGCGACAGGAAGCAGCCGACCAGCCCCATGTCGTGATACCAGGGCAACCAGGAAACGCAGCGGTCATTGCCGTCGATCGCCATGCCGTGGCTGTGCGCGGCGAGATTGTTGAGCAGCGCGGCGTGGGTAATCGCGACTCCGTGCGGGAAGCGGGTCGAGCCGCTCGAATATTGCAGATAGGCGATGTCGTCGCTCGCCGCTTCGGGGAGCGGTCCTTCGACGACCGGGCGGGCGAGCAAATCGTCCCAGGCGACGCCTTGCATGCCGGCGGCTTCCGCCGCGGCGCCCGCCATTTCGGCGAGTTCGGGCGGGTAGATCAGCATCACCGGATCGCAACCGTCGAGCTGGACATGGAGCTGGTCGATATACGAATCGCGGCCGCCGAACGAGGTGGGCAGCGGCAGCGGCACCGGCCATGCGCCGGCGTAGACGACGCCGAAAAACAGAGCGGCGAATTCCGCGCTAGTCTCGGCGACCAAGGCGACACGGTCCTCGCGCGCGACACCCGCCGCGATCAGGCGATGCGCGGCGGCGATCGCGTCGGCACGCAAGTCGCCGAAAGGATATGCATGGATCAGCGTCCCGCGCGCATCGTGGAAATTGAGACCGCGCGATCCTTGCGCGGCATAGTCGAGCGCTTCGCCCAAGGTCGCGAAATCGGCGTAGCGACGCGGCAGCGAATCCTCGCTGGGCGTATAGCCGGCCGTGACGGTTTCGTCGGTCGTCATCTCGAAATATCTTCCATCGGAGCGGCGCGAATCTCTTCGCGCCACCCTGTCTTCCCGTTTGCAACGTTCAAATTCGACTTTCAGTGTGGCACAAACATGGCGCATGGCCCGATCGCGCAAATCCCCGGCCCCGCTCGACGCTGCTGCGCTCGATCGTCTGGCGTTGCGCTACGTCGAGCGATTCGCGACGAGCCGGGGGCGATTGACCGCGTATCTGAACCGAAAACTGCGCGAATATGGCGTGGCGGGGGAGGTCGATAGCGCCGCCGTTGCCGAGCGGATGGCGGCGCGAGGCTATGTCGATGACGCGGCTTATGCCGAGGCGCGGGCGGCGTCGATGGCGCGGCGCGGTTACGGCCCGAGGCGTGTGACCGAGGCGCTGCGCCACGCTGCGATCGAGGCGGAGCAGATCGCACCGATCGTCGATGGTCTCTCCGCGGTCGAAGCGGCGCTCGCCTTCGCCCGGCGGCGGCGCATCGGGCCCTTCGCGAACGGTGCTGCCGAGCGCCCCGAGCGCGAGCGCCAGATCGCGGCGCTGGTCCGTGCCGGGCACGATTATGGGCTCGCGAGACGGATCGTCGAAGCCTCTAACGAGGTCGAATTCGATTCTTCCGATCTCGATTGACGACGCAAATGGTTGTGCGCTGCGTCAAGGCTGCTAGCGTCGACAAGGGGGTATTGATGCGTAACGATCCGCCTGGCGACGCGGTAGACCGCGAGGGGGGGGTCGGCACCGACGGTGCCGACGCCGCCGAGGGTGTGCGCGTGGCGGGCTCGCTGAAATGGTTCGACGTGACTCGCGGTTTCGGGTTCCTCGTCCCCGACGAGGCGGACGTCGGGGATGTCCTCATTCATTTCTCGGTCCTGCAACCGCTCAATCGGCGCAGCCTGCCGGAGGGCGCGCGGCTGGAAGCGATCGCGGTGCGCGGCGAGCGCGGCATGCAGGCGCGCGAAATCTTGTCGATCGATACCTCTACCGCAATCGAGCCGGTCCGCGAGTCAGGTTCGCCGCGTGTCGATCCGGCCTCGCTGATCGAAGGCGCGGGGGATTGGGAGCCGGTGTCGGTCAAATGGTTCAACCGGCTGAAGGGATATGGTTTTCTGGTGCGCGATGTCGGCGCGACCGACATCTTCGTCCATATGGAAACGCTGCGCCGCGCCGACATCCTGGAGGTCGAGCCCGATCAGCGGCTTCGCGCGCGCGTCGTCGAAGGGCGCAAGGGGCCGCTCGCGGTGTCGGTGGCGCTGAGCGAGGACGCGTGAAATCGGCTTTGTTGCTGGCGGGCCTGCTGATCGGCGGGTGTAGCGACGACGGTTCGCGCCAAGCTGACACCACTGGCGCTGATGTCGCTGACGGGCGGATCGCGGTGACGATTGACAGTAATAACGGAGCGCACGTGTTTCGCGTGGAAATTGCCAAGACCGCCGCCGAGCAACAGCGCGGGCTTATGTTTCGCACCGATATCGCGAAGGATGGCGGCATGCTGTTTGCGCCTTACCCGCCAGAGGGCGGTCCGCCGAAGGACGCCAATTTCTGGATGAAGGACACGCCGACGCCACTCGACATCGTCTATATCCGCGCCGACCACGGTATCGCGCGGATCGCCGAGAATGCGGTGCCGTTCTCGGAAAGCATGATTCCGTCGCGCGGGCCGGTCGCTGCGGTGTTGGAGATCAACGGCGGGCGTGCGGGCGAACTCGGTATCGCGGAGGGCGACAAGGTCCGCTGGACCGCGCCGTGATCGGGCGCTAAGCGGCGCCCACGATGGGTATCAATCTCAATCCGTTCACTTGGTGGAACGGTGCCACGATCGGCACCTGGTTCGGTCTGCGCGGGATGACGCGCGTCGGCGAGGATGCGCTTGGCAACGCTTATTGGCAGGGTGGCAGCGATACTGCGGGGCGGCCGCGACGCTGGGTGATCTATGTCGGCGCCAACGACGCGAGCCGCGTCGCGCCCGAATGGTTCAGCTGGCTGCACCACCAGATCGACGACGTTCCGGAAAAATCGCTGCCGCCGCAGCGCAAGTGGGAAAAGCCGGCGGTGCCGAACATGACCGGAACCGCGCTCGCCTATCGTCCGTCGGGGGCGCTGGAGAAAGGCGGCACGCGCGCCGCCGCGACCGGCGATTACGAGGCGTGGAGCCCCGAAGGGTGAGGACCGGCCTGGTCGCGGGGGCGATCGCCGCCGCGGCGGTCGTCGGAGCGGGCGCCTGGTATGGCGCGTCGTATTTCGGCAAGCCCTCGTCTCCGCGCGCGACCACGACCAGCCAGCCGGTGCCCGACGCTCCCGATGCCGATACCGACAGCAACGTGGTGACGGTCGAATCGGATGCGACGCGCGTTGTCGATGCCGGCACCACGCCGATGGCGCAGCGCGTTGCGGTGGTCGGCCTGCTCAACAAGCGCAACGGCGTCAGCCGCGATCTGACGATGCATCCGGGTCAGGCGCGGCGCGTCGGCGATACCGTCGTGCGCTTGCGCGCGTGCGAACATACCGCGCCGTGGGAACAGCAGACGTTGACCGGCGCGTTTGTCCAGCTCGATGTGCAGAGTGTCGATCGCAACTGGCGACGGGTGTTCTCGGGCTGGCTCTATAAGGAGCGCCCGCAACTCAACGTCGTGCTGCACCCGGTCTATGACGTGTGGGTCAAGAGTTGCACGATGTCCTTCCCCGAGACCGGACCCGACACGGTGTCGGCCTCCGCGCCGTCGAGCGCGAAGAAATCGGCGCCGGCAGCGCCGCCCGATGCCGGAAATGCCCAACCCGATGCGACGCCACCCGAACCGAGCGCGGTGGAGAGCAACGCGACGTAAGCCGCACGATCGATCTCCATTGCCCCTAGTGAGGCGAGGTGATCGGTCATGAACTGACAATCGAGCAGGGTGAAACCGCCGCGCAGAAGGCGGGCGGCGAGCCACGCGATCGCGACTTTCGACGCATCGGTTTCGCGGCTGACCATGCTCTCGCCGAAAAACGCGCGGCCGAGCGCGAGGCCGTAGAGCCCGCCGACGAGCCGGTCGCCGTCCCAGCATTCGATCGAATGCGCATAGCCTAGCGCGTGTAGGCGCAGGAAGACTTGTTCGATCGAATGGTTGATCCAGGTCTCGGCACGCTTGTCGATGCTTTCGGCGCAGAGTGCGATGATCGCGGGAAAGGCGGTATCGGCGGTGACGCGGAACCGGTCGCGCCTTATGGTGCGGCGCAAGGTGTGCGACAGACGAAACTGTTCGAGCGGCAGGATCGCGCGGCGGCGCGGCTCGACCCAATAGACGCTCGTCGCGTCGCGGTGATCGGCCATCGGGAACACGCCGACCGAATAGGCGCCGAGGACGAGATTGGGATCGAGTGTCTCGATTTTTCGGGTCATCGGCGACGCAGACGAAAAGGCCGGCGGGTTTCCCCGCCGGCCCATAATTTCGCAAATGCGAACGGGTTCAGAGGTGGCAGCTGACCGAGTCCTTGCCCGGACGCGTGACCGTGACGTTTTTCGGGTCTCCCGTCAGGCTCCATCCGCCATCCGCGGTATAGGCTTCACCCGCGGTCGGCGCCTTGAGCGTCGTCGGCGGACCATCCGCCGAGGTGCGGACGACGACCTGCTTATCGCCCTCGAAGAACTTCACGTAGACAAGGCTGTTGTCCTTGCACCGGAAAGTCTTGTCGGCGGTGATCGAAGGCGGCAGCTCGACCGGCGCGGCGTTGGCGAGTTGGGTCGCCATCGGATCCGGATTGGTGTCGATCACCTGCGGCGCTTTGTTGTTGTTACAGGCCGCAAGCGCAAGGAGCGGCGCGGCAACGGCGATGAGGAAGAGGGTCTTCATGGCGTTTTCTCGCTTCGCGCATGCACAATGAGCCGTCAAGCGGTGTTGCGATGACGCGTAGCATTTTCTTGTGCCCGATCCGGTCATTCGTGGAATTCGGACGGTTCCGGAATACGGCCGAACGCGATCTTCGTACCGACACTGTCGACGCTGCCGCCGACATTCGGCCTTCAGAGATGATCCGTCAGCGCGTTCCAGGCGGGCTGCTTTGCGGCAATGCCGACGGTGTGGAGCGGGCTCGAGGAAGGGAGCGGGAGCAACAGCATGTCGGACTCCGCCAGCAGCAGCGGGCGGCCGATCGCCGCAGCCTTGCCGCCATTGAAGGCGACGGCGCGAATATGCGGCAGCGACGCGACGAGCCCGGCGAGGTCGTTCGTGGCATGATCCGCGATCGCGGCGTCGGTGCTGCCGATCCGGCGAGCGGTGGCGACGACGTCCCACAGACCTATGCCGGCGTCTCGGAGCGCGGCCAAACGGGCATCATAGTCCAGCGACACCAGATTCCGGTCGATCGCCGCCCCAACCAACCGCCAGAACTGGTTCTGCGGATGCGCGTAATAGCGGCGCTCGGCGAGGCTGCGCTCGCCGGGCAGGCTGCCAAGGATCAGGACGCGGGTGCGATCATCGACGACCGGCGCGAACGACGCCTTGCGGTTTGTGTCAGATGCCGCCGAGATAATCGATCTTGCCGATCTCGACACCGCGCATCCGCATCAGCGCGTAGGCGGTCGTCACGTGGAAATAGAAATTCGGCAGGACGAACGACCGGACGAAGTCGATTCCCGTGAAGCGGAATTCGCCGTTGGGGAATGTCAGCACGACCTCGCTGTCTTCCTTGCCGTCGATCGCATCGTGCGGGACCGACTTCACAAAATCGAGCGTCTTGGCGATCCGCGCCTGAAGATCGGCGAAGGTCGCTTCCTCGTCGGGCATCGCGACATTTTCGACGCCACCGAGGCGGACCAGCGCACCCTTCGATGAATCGCTGACGCGCTGGATTTGCGCGGTGAGCGGCGACATGTCCTCGATTAATTTGGTGTCAAGGAAGTCGGCTTCGACGATACCCTTTTCCTTGGCGAACGCCTCGCCCTTGGCGAGGAAGGCGGCGAGATTGGTCAGGCCGCGGGTCAGTTGCGGCACGAGGATGTCGTAGAGTTCGGTCGCCATGTCGGTGTTCCCCATGAAGGTATCGGGCGGGATATGGGGTGACGGCGGCGCGGCGCCAGTGGCTAATCAGACCGGGTGAAGGCAGACGTGATATCGGTCTGCGCGAAATCCTCGCCCTTGAAGAGAAGCGGCTCGCCGGTGGCCTTGGCGAGCGCATAGGCGAAGCAATCGCCGAAGTTGAGATCGGCGGGATGCCGCGTGCCGCGCCCATATTCGCGATACGCGGCCTGTCCGATCTCGGCTTGGCGCACAGTCACAGGTTCGATTGCGATCGTGAAGTCCGCTCGCAGCGCGTGAAGTTCGGATTCCAGTTCGGGCTGGCGTTTTCGAACCATCACCGCGCCGATTTCGACCCAGGTACCCGCAGAAATCGACCGGGAGTCCGCGGTTGCCAGAATTGCGACGAACCGTTCACGCTCGGGTTCATCGAGGACGATTGCCATCAACGCCGAGATATCGACAATCATATGGGCAGACCATCCTCGTCATAGAGATCGTCCATGATTTCCTTGGAGGTTCTGCCTTCCCACTCCGGGGGCAGATGTTTGCGTAGCCGATCGACCGCCGCATTCATCTTCATAATCCTCGCTTGAATTTCCGTCTCGCGATCCGAGCGCGCCTTCTCGAGCGCAGTACGGATCGTCTCGGTCACGGACTTTCCTGTCTCTCCGGCGAGTTCGCGCGCTAGGCGGACCGTCTCGGGATCCTTGATGTTGAGTTGCACGCCCATCGATCTACCTCCGGTCGCGCCATATACCAAGAGCAATGCTTGGCCGCAACGTAGCGGTGATCGCTTGCTCGCGACCGGTACGCGCGCCATTTAGCTAACATGCCCACGACCCCCGATACGCTCGCCCTGATCGGCAACACTCCGCTCGTTCGCCTGAAAAGCGCGAGCGAGGAGACCGGTTGCGACATCTTCGGCAAATGCGAATTCGCCAATCCCGGCGCGTCGGTTAAGGATCGCGCGGCGCTCTATATCGTCCTGGACGCCGAAGAGCGCGGGACGCTGTCGCCCGGCGGGACGATCGTCGAGGGGACTGCGGGGAATACCGGAATCGGGCTTGCGCTCGTGGGCAATGCCAAGGGCTATAAGACGATCATCGTGGTGCCAGAGACGCAGAGCCACGAGAAGATGGATACGTTGCGCGCGCTGGGTGCGGAATTGGTGACGGTGCCGGCCGCGCCTTATTCCTCGCCGTGCCATTTCGTCCATCAGTCTCGGCGCATCGCCGAGGAGACGCCGGGGGCGGTGTGGGCGAACCAGTTCGACAATGTCGCCAACCGCCGCGCGCATATCGTCGGGACCGCCGAGGAGATCTGGACGCAGATGGAGGGGCGCGTCGACGGCTTCACCTGCGCGGTCGGAACGGGCGGGACGTTGGCCGGGGTCGGCATGGGGCTGAAGGCGAAGGACGAGAAGGTGATGATCGCGCTCGCCGATCCGCATGGCGCCGCGCTCTACGAATATTATGCGCATGGCGAGTTGAAGTCGGAAGGGTCGTCGGTCGCCGAGGGGATCGGGCAGGGACGAATCACCGGCAATCTGGAGGGTGCGCCGATCGATACGCAGTTCCGGATTTCGGATCAGGAGGGACTCGACTGGGTCGATCGGCTGCTGAACGAGGAGGGGTTGTGCCTGGGGCTTTCGTCTGGGATCAACGTCGCTGGCGCGGTGCGGTTGGCGAAGCAATTGGGGCCGGGCAAGCGGATCGCGACGATTTTGTGCGATACCGGATTTCGTTACCTCTCAAGTCTTTACGATCCTGAATGGCTCGCCTCCAAGGGGCTAAGACACGCCGCGCGATAGCAGGTTCGACAAGGCTTTGACGATCCGTTACAGCTTTGCGCTGGTATGAAGACGGTCGCACCCTCATCCCAACAGACGATGCAGCGCGTGAAGGTCGGCATGATCGGTCTCGCGGCGGTGGTGCTGCTTATCGGTCTCGCGAGTGCGATCTTCAGCACCAGAAACCACGAGCAACCGATCGCCGTCGTGGGGGCGCCGGACGCCGAGACGGTCGCGAACCTGACGATCAGCAACACCGCGGTCCCGACCGAACACGCGAACGAGCCGCTCGCCGAACTCGGCGTCGCGCCAGGGACGGTCGATGCCAATGCGACGACCGCGCAGCCGCCTATCCAGATTATCCGGGTCCAGCCGGTGACGCCGCAACCGGCGACCGGCAAATGAGTCGCCGGGGAAAACCGGGGACGGCCGCTTTTCCCGGCGCATCACGCATATTCGTAAGTAGAACGAATAAAGAACATTCACATCGTTCTGTGCGAATACTGCCAATTGATCCGTGAAGACGCCGAGAGCGTCCCCGGATTTCCCCAAAAATCCCTTTTCATCCCAAAGAATCGCTGATACTCCCAATCGAACATTGGGGGCAGACTCACCGTATTTGCCGCTCGGCAACGCCGGGGATCGGGTAACGACCCGATTCCGGGATCGGGGAAGGTCTGCGCGCCATGTGCGAGGTGCGCGTGTCGGACAGGCTGGAATATCAGGGGAAGGGGATTGGACTTGTCGATGACAAGGGCCGCGTCGCCATCCCCAATGCGCTCCGCACCGCGCTGGCCAAGAACGCGCCGCGCGCCGACGGCAAGGACGGCGGCACCGTATTGGTCGGCGACCACCCCGATTTCCCCTGCCTGATCGCCTACGACCGCGGCTATGTCCCGCTCCTGAAGCAGCAGCTTCTGGAGCGACGCAACGAAGCGGCGGCGAAGATCGGGTCGCCCGAATATTATGCGGCGCGCATGGCGGTCGGCAGCGGCGAAGAGGTGACGTTCGACGGCAGCGGGCGCCTCATCCTGCCAAGCTACGAGCGCAAGAGTTCGGGGATCGCCGACGTCGCGTTCTTCCTCGGCGACATCGAGAATTTCATGATCTGGGAGCCGCGCCGCCTGGTGGCGCATCCCGCGATCGAAGAACGCATCAAGAATCAGGCGACTTTCCTGTGTGCCGAGAAGGGCATCGTGCTGTGACCGGCGCGGCTCCGCATGTCCCCGTGCTGCTCGACGAAGTCGTCGCCGCGCTTGCCCCTGCGTTCGGCGAGACGATGGTCGACGCGACGTTCGGCGCGGGGGGCTACGCAAAGGCGCTGCTCGCCAAGGGTGCGCGGGTGATCGCGTTCGACCGCGATCCCGATGCGATTTTCGCGGCGAGCGCTGACGCCGATAACGATGGGCGGCTGACGTTGGTCGAAGCGCCGTTCTCGGCGATTGCTGGGGAACTGGAGGCGCGGGGCGCGGTGCCGGTCGCCGGCGTGACGATGGATATCGGCGTGTCGTCGATGCAACTCGATCAGGCGACCCGCGGCTTTTCGTTTCAGGCCGACGGGCCGCTCGACATGCGGATGAGCCAGGCCGGGCAAAGCGCGGCGGACTTCGTCAACGAGGCCGACGAAAGCGAGATCGCGGATGTCCTCTATCAATACGGCGAGGAGCGGCAGTCGCGGCGGGTGGCGCGCGCGATCATCGCGGCGCGGCCGATCACGCGGACGGGCGAACTCGCGACGATCGTCCGCAAGGCGCTGGGCCACAAACCGCACGACAAGAAGGACCCCGCGACGCGGACCTTCCAGGCGATCCGCATCCACGTGAACCGCGAGCTTGGCGAACTCGCCGACGGGTTGATCGCAGCGGAGCGCGTGCTGGCACCGGGCGGGCGGCTGGCGGTGGTGACGTTCCATAGTTTGGAAGATCGGGTGGTGAAGCATTTCCTCCGCGAGCGGTCTGGCGCGACGCCTGCCGGATCGCGGCACCGGCCCGCCGCCAACGATGCGCGGGCACCCAGTTTCGAGATCATCGCCCGCGGTATTCGCGCGGGCGAGGCGGAGGTGGCGCGCAATCCGCGCGCGCGCTCCGCGACATTGCGGACGGCGCGGCGAACGACTGCACCGGCGTGGGGCGAGTTGAGTGGAGACATAGTATGACGGCGGCATATCGGTTGAAGGGCCTGGGCTGGTTCGGCGGTTGCGTGATCGTGACGCTGGGCTTCTATCTCGTCTCGTTGCAGGTCGCGGCGGAGCGCAAGCGGCTCGAACAGGTCGATGCCAAGATCGTCTCGGCCGAGCGCGACGTCCGCGCGCTGGAGACCGAATTCGATACGCGCGCGAACCTGGTCCAGCTCGAGCGCTGGAATGGCGATACCTTGTCGCTCGTCGCGCCGACCGCGGGGCAGTTCGTGCGGAGCGAGGCGCAGCTTGCGTCGATCTCGTTCGATGGCGGTTCCTCGCAGCCCGCGCTTCAGACCGCCGCGCTCGTCGTTCCCGCCTTCACCCCGCAGGCGCCGACGGTGCCGAGCGTCGTAACGCCCGTCGCGGTCGCCTCGATCGTGACGACCAAGGTTGCACTAGTCGCTCCGGCGCGTCGCGCTGCGCCGGTCGCGATGGCAGCGGCGAGCAAGGTCACCGAACCCGTCAAATCGGCCGCGACGATCGTCGCCTCGATCGCCAAGCCGGTCGCCACGCGCAAGGCGCAGGCGGTGGCGATGCTCGACCGGACTTTGCTCAGCGATTCGACCCTCGGCGACCTGCTGAGCGGCGCACGTAGCGAAACCGGCCGCCTGCGTTGACCGCGGCGGTCGCCCGTCCGATCCGGGGCGTGCGCGGCACCGCGACGCAGCGCGGGCTGCGGCTCGCGACGCAGCACATGCGGCTGATGATCCTGATGCTGCTTTTCTTTGCGGCGGTCTTGGTCGTGGTCATCCGGCTCGCGCTGCTCGGCGTGCTGAGTGAGGCGGACGGGGGCTCGCCGACGATTGGGCATGTCGCGCGCGGCGATATCGTCGATCGCAACGGCACGCCGCTGGCGCGAACGATCGATGCTTGGACGATCGGGGTCCATCCCGATCGCCTGCTCGGCGATCGCAGCGAGATCGCGCAGAAGCTCGCCGATCTGATGCCCGACATCGGCGATCAAGCGTATTTCTTCACGCAGATCACCAAGAAGGTGTCGTTCACCTATCTCGATCGCCGCGCATCGCCCGCGTTGGTCGAGGCCGTGAACGCGATCGGCGAGCCGGGAATCGTCTATGCCGCCGAGCCGCAGCGACTCTATCCGCAGACCGTGCTCGCGTCGCACGTCCTTGGCTACATCGGCACGGTAAAAGACGATCCGACGATCCACGGACGATCGGGGATGGAGCGCGCGCTCGACGACAAACTGACCAGCGCGGCGACTGCGGGTGCGCCCGTCGCACTGTCGATCGACAGCCGCGTTCAGGCGGCGATGGAGAGCGAACTCGGCCGCGCGATGGCGTCGTTCCAGGCGCGCGGCGCCGCCGGGATCGTCCTCGACGTCGCAACCGGCGAAGTGATCGCGATGGCGTCCTTCCCGTCGTTCAATCCCAATCGCGTCGGGATGGCGGGGATCAACGAGCTTCGCAACAACGTGACGCAGAGCGTTTATGAACTGGGGTCCACGTTCAAGCCGATCACCATGGCGGCGGCGATGGATACCGGCGTCGTCACCTCGATGGCGCGGCGGTTCGATGCGACCGCGCCGATCAAGGTTGGGCGCTACACGATCCATGACGATCGTGGGCACGAGCAGCGACGCTGGCTCAATATTCCGGAAACTTTGATCTATTCGTCGAATATCGCGACCGCGCGGATCGCCGATGAGATCGGCGCGGCGCGGATGCAGACGATGTTTAGGAAGCTTGGCTTCGACACCAAGCCCGATATCGAGATCAAGGAAAAGGGTCACCCGTTGTGGCCGACCTATTGGGCGCGGACGACGGTGATGACAACCGCTTACGGCCACGGCATCGCGGTGACGCCACTGCACCTCGCGAGCGCCTATGCCGCGCTGGTCAACGGCGGCGTCTGGCGGCCGGCGACGTTGCTGAAGGTTGCGCCGGGGCGTGCCGCCAAGGGCCGGCGCGTCATCAGCGAGGCGACCAGCGCGCGAATGCGTCAGTTGTTGCGGCTCGTTGTCCTCGACGGCACCGGCAAGAAGGGCGAGGCGCCCGGCTACCGCGTCGGCGGCAAGACCGGCACCGCTGAGGCGGCGGCGGCGGGCGGATATGATCGGCACCGCAACGTCTCGACCTTCGCCGCCGCCTTTCCGATGGATGCGCCACGTTACGTCGTCATCGCGATGCTCGATTCGCCCAAGGGCAATGCCGAATCGTTCGGGATCACTACCGCCGCCTGGACCGTGGCGCCGGTCGTCAGCCGCGTCATCACCCGGACCGGCGCGATGCTCGGGGTCATTCCCGACGAGCACCGCGACATCGACGAGCGCGACCTTACGCCGCTACTCTGGCACGCGCCGGGGCCTAACCCCGACAAGGCGGGCGCGGAATGAAATTGGGCGCGCTGACCGGCGGGGCCGAGACGGCGCAGGTGACCGGATTCGCGATCGATCACCGCAAGGTCGCACCGGGCAATATCTTCGGCGCGTTTGAGGGGACGCGGGTCAACGGTGAGGATTTCATTACCGCCGCGGTTGCGTCCGGCGCACTGGCTGTGGTCGCGCGGCCGGAAGCGCAGGTGGTGGGCGTGGTTCACATCGCGGCCGATAACGCGCGCGGCTGCTTCGCCGAACTCGCGGCGCAATTCTTCGCGCCGTTTCCCGCGACAGCCGTCGCGGTGACCGGGACCAACGGCAAGACATCTACCGTCGAAATGACGCGGCAGCTGTGGCGGATGGCGGGGCATCATGCCGGCTCGATCGGGACTTTGGGGGTGGCGACCGCCGACGAGCGCGTGACGACGGGGCTGACGACGCCCGACATCGTGACCTTCCTGTCGAACGTCGCGGGGCTGGCGCGCGAGGGCGTCACGCATGTCGCGTTCGAAGCGTCGAGCCATGGGCTGTCGCAATATCGCACCGAGGGCGTGCCGGTGGCGGCGGCGGCCTTCACCAACCTGAGCCGCGATCACCTCGATTATCACGGCGACATGGCGTCGTATTTCACCGCCAAGCTGCGGTTGTTTTCGGAGGTGTTGGCGGCGGACGGGATTGCGGTCGTCTGGGTAGACGATCCGCAATCCGAACGCGTCGTCGATCTCGCGCGTCAGCGCCGCAATCGGTTGATTACCGTTGGCGAGCATGGCGATACGCTTCGTCTCGTATCGCGTGATCCAACCTTGTTGGGGCAGGGGTTGGTGATCGAGGCGGACGGCAAGCAGCAAAAGGTGACGTTGCCGCTAATTGGCGCTTATCAGGCGGCGAATGCCTTGGTTGCGGCGGGGCTGGTGATCGCGACCGGGGGCGATATCGCCGCAACGATCGCAAATCTGGCGCGGCTGCAGCCGGTACGCGGGCGGCTGGAGCGCGCTGTCATTTCGGCGAAGGGCGCGCCGGTCTATGTTGATTACGCGCATACACCGGACGCGCTCGAAGCGGCAATCGCAGCGCTTCGCCCGCATGTAACCGGGCGTCTGATCCTGGTGTTCGGCGCGGGCGGCGATCGTGACCAGGGCAAGCGCAAGCCGATGGGCGCGATCGCGGCGGCATTGGCCGACGTCGCGATCGTCACCGACGACAATTCGCGCGGTGAGGACCCCGCGGCAATCCGTCGCGATGTGATGGAGGGTGCGCCCGACGCGACCGAGATCGGCGATCGTCGCGCGGCCATTGCGGCGGCGGTCGGTATGGCGGGCGCCGAAGATATCGTGCTGATCGCGGGCAAGGGGCACGAACAGGGCCAGATCGTCGGCGATCTCGTCTTGCCGTTCGACGATGTGAGTGTGGCAAGGGAGGTTGCGGCGTGAAACGAAAGATTGTGATCCCGACGAAACCAGCGAAGCAGCGTGAGGGCGAGCGCAAGCCGCGCGAGCGCCGGACGCTGGGGATCCGGTTCGATCTGTTGACGGGTGAGACCGTGAGCGGGTTGCGGTAGCAGGACGAATGTCGAGACCCTTTTCCCCGTCATGCCGGACTTGTTCCGGCATCCACCGAGCCGCGAAAGCACACGCCGTTTGTCGCGTGGCACGGTGGACCCCGGGACAAGTCCGGGGTGACGGATAATGCGTGCGCCGCTCTGGACCTCGGATGAAATCGCGCTTGCGACCAATGGTGTCGCGTCGGCGGATTTCGTCGCATCCGGCGTCACCTTCGATTCGCGTGAAGTTGGCCCCGGCGACCTTTTCTTCGCGCTGAAGGGCGAGACCGCCGACGGACACAAATTTCTCGATCAGTGCTCCGAGCGGGGAGCGTCGGGTGCGGTGGTCAGCGTATCGATCCCGCACCCGCATGTCCGCGTTGCAGATACCTTCGCTGCGCTGGAAGACCTCGCACGGGCGTCGCGCGTGCGGAGCCATGCGAAGATCATCGGCGTCACCGGATCGGTCGGCAAGACATCGATCAAGGAGGCGCTGTTCGCGTGCCTCGACCGGATCGAGCCGAGTGAGGCGCATCGTTCGGTCAAGAGCTACAACAACCACACCGGCGTTCCGCTGAGCCTCGCGCGGATGCCCCGGGACGCGCGGTTCGGGGTGTTCGAGATGGGGATGAACCATCCCGGCGAACTCGCGCATCTGACGACGCTCGTCCGCCCACATGTCGCGGTGATCACCGCGATCGCACCGGCGCATACCGAATTCTTCCCCGATGAAAGCGCGATCGCCGACGCAAAGGGGGAGATTTTTCGCGGACTTGAGCCCGACGGGGTGGCGATCGTCCCTTACGACAGCCCGCATCGCGAGCGCCTGATTGCCGCCGCCACGCCCTATGCTGGACGAATCGTGACCTTCGGCACCGCGCGTGACGCCGACGTCTGCCCGATCGAAACGATGCTTCTCGCGACCGGGGGCACATTCGTTACCGCCAAGGTCGGCGAGCGCGAACTCTCCTTCACGATCGCGCAGCCCGGCGCGCATTGGGTGTCGAACGCGCTCGCGGTGCTGTCGGCGGTCGATGCGGTCGGCGGCGATCTCGCGCTCGCGGGGCTGGCGCTCGCCGAGATGGGCGGTTTGCCGGGGCGCGGCGCGCGGTTCATCGCCAAGTTGCTCGGCGACCCGGATAATATCGGGGCTTTGGTGATCGACGAGAGCTATAATGCCAACCCCGCCTCGATGCGCGCGACGCTCGACGTGCTGGCGCACGAGCCGGGGCGGCATGTCGCAGTGCTCGGGGAGATGCGCGAACTCGGCGAGAGCAGCCGCGACTTTCATGCCGCGCTTGCCGCGCCGATCGAAGCGGCGCACGTCGAGACGGCGCTGCTCGTAGGCGAGGCGATGGCGCCGCTCGCCGAAGCGCTTGAGGGGCGTATAGATTTCGTCCATGTGGCCGACGCCGCAACAGCGCTCGATCGTTTGAAAACGATGATCGCGCCGGGGGATGCGGTGCTCGTCAAGGGTTCGAACGGGGTGGGGCTCTCGCGCGTGATCGCGGGTCTCGCGGGGAAGAGTTAGTGCTGTATTGGATCGCCCAGACCGTTAGTTTTTCTGGGGTTTTCAATCTCATCCGCTACCAGACGGTGCGGACGGGGGGGGCGATCGCGACCGCGCTGCTGATCGGGCTGATCATCGGGCCGCGTTTCATCGGCTGGTTGCGCGTGCGGCAGGGAAAGGGCCAGCCGATCCGCGCCGACGGGCCGCAGACGCACCTCGCCAAGCGCGGCACGCCGACGATGGGCGGGCTGATGATCCTGACCAGCCTGGGCCTCTCGATTCTGATCTGGATGGACTTGTCTAACCCGTTCGTCTGGGCGTGCCTGTTCGTGACGCTCGGGTTCGGCGCGATCGGTTTCATGGACGACTACGACAAGGTCACGAAGGCGAGCCATGCAGGCGTTTCGGGGCGGGTGCGGCTG
Organism: Sphingomonas sp.; assembly: GCA_965219285.1. GTDB lineage: Bacteria > Pseudomonadota > Alphaproteobacteria > Sphingomonadales > Sphingomonadaceae > Sphingomonas. The sequence goes on along the minus strand of CBDCNF010000010.1, from coordinate 17,235 downwards.
GTGCTGGAGTTCGCGATCGCGGGGATCGCGGCGTCGATCATCGTCATCGAGAATGGGACGCACCTCTATCTGCCCTTCACCAACCGGATGTTCATCGATCTCGGCTGGTTTTTCCCCGTCTTCGCGGCGTTCACGATCGTTGCGTTCGGCAATGCGGTGAACCTGACCGATGGGCTCGACGGGCTGGCGACGATGCCCGTCATCATCGCGTCGATGGCGTTCATGCTGATCGTCTACCTCGTCGGGAACATCAAATATGCCGATTATCTCGGCATTTCGCACGTGCCGCGCGCGGGCGAGATGGCGATCTTCTGCGGCGCGATGATGGGGGCGGGGCTGGCGTTCCTGTGGTATAATGCGCCCCCCGCGGCGGTGTTCATGGGGGATACCGGGAGCCTCGCGCTGGGCGGCGCGCTGGGCACGATCGCGGTCGTCGCGCATCACGAGATCGTGCTGGGGATCATCGGCGGGCTGTTCGTCGTCGAGGCGATGAGCGTCATCATCCAGGTGTTATGGTACAAACGGACCGGCCGGCGGATTTTCCGGATGGCGCCGATACACCACCATTTCGAACAGCTTGGCTGGAGCGAGCCGACCGTGGTGATCCGTTTCTGGATCGTCGCGTTCGTGCTCGCGCTGGCGGGGCTGGCGACGTTGAAGCTGCGGTGATTACGAGCAACGCCTGGAGCGGGAAACGCTATGCGGTGCTCGGGCTGGCAAGGTCGGGTGCGGCGACGGTGCGCGCGTTGGTGGCGAGCGGCGCGAGCGTTGTTGCGTGGGACTCGGATGCGGCTAGGCGGGACTCATTCCTCCCCGGGACGGGGAGGGGGACCGCCGCCGAAGGCGGTGGTGGAGGGGGCCCAGCCAGAAGCGATGCGCTTGCGGCGGGCCCCCTCCACCGTCCTTCGGACGGTCCCCCTCCCCGTACCGGGGAGGAATTGACGCTCGCCGATCTCGACACGATCGACCTCACCGGGTTTGACGCGCTCGTCGTTTCGCCGGGGGTGCCACTCAATACTCATCTGATCGCTGCGAAGGCGCGCGCCGCCGGTATCCCGATCATCGGCGATATCGATCTGTTCGCGCAGGCCCGCGCCGAACTCCCGGCGCACAAGGTGGTCGGGATCACCGGCACCAACGGCAAGTCGACGACTACCGCGCTGATCCACCACATCCTGAAGACCGCTGGCATCCCGACACTGATGGGCGGCAACATCGGCCTACCCATCCTCGCGCAGGACGCGCTCCCGGACGGCGGCGTCTACGTCCTCGAATTGTCGAGCTACCAGATCGATCTGACGCAAACCCTTGACTGCGACGTTGCGGTGCTGCTCAACATCACCCCCGATCATCTCGACCGCTACGACGATTTCGCGGGCTATGCGGCCAGCAAGGCGCGGCTGTTCGCGATGCAATCGCCTGAGCATGCCGCGATCATCGGCATCGGCGACACGCCATCCTACGAGATCGCGCGCCGCCTGTCCGCGCGGGGCGAGCACCTCACCAAGATCGCGCCCGGCGTCTGCATGGATCAGTCGCGCTGGCCTTCATTGCAAGGCCCGCACAATGCGCAAAACGCGCTCGCCGCGATCTCGGCGTGTCAGACGCTTGGCGTGAGCGAAGCGGATATCGATCGCGGGCTGGAGACCTTTTCCGGCCTACCGCACCGGATGGAACGGGTCGCGACGCTAGGCGGCGTCACCTGGATCGACGACAGCAAGGCGACCAACCCCGAAAGCACCGCGCCCGCGCTCGCCGCGTTCCCGCGTGTGCACTGGATCGTCGGGGGCCGCGCCAAGGGCGACGATCTCGACGCCTGCGCGCCCAATTTCGGGCATGTCGTGCGCGCTTACACGATCGGCGAGGCCGGGTCGAAGTTTGCCGCGATCCTTAGACCCGCGATGCCCGTCGCCGAAGCCGAGACGCTGGAGCGCGCGGTGAAGCTAGCGGCGGCCGAGGCGGTGCGTGGCGAGACCGTCCTGCTGTCTCCCGCGGCGGCGAGTTTCGATCAGTTCGACGATTACGAGCATCGCGGGCAGGCATTCCGCGCGGCAGTGGAGGCACTTGCGTGAGCGACGAGTATCCCGAAGGTCTGAAAGCACGCCTGCGCGGTCGCGGCGGGCGGGTCGATCGTTCGCCGTTCGGGACGTGGTTCTGGGATACCGATCGTGTCCTGCTGCTGCTGACGCTGGCGCTGATCGCGATCGGGCTGATCGCGGTCGCCGCCGCGTCGCCCGCGAGCGCGGTTCGCTATTCGGGCGAGCACCACAGAATCGCGCCGCTCTATTATTTCTGGAAACAGCTGATGTGGGTGGCGGTTTCGCTGCCCGTTCTGTTCGTCGTGTCGATGCTGCCCGTCACGCTGGCGAAGCGGCTGGCGCTGGTCGGCACCGCGGTTTTCGTGACGTTTCTCGCGCTCGTCCCGCTGATCGGGGTCGAGGTGAACGGCGCGCGGCGCTGGATCGGCGTCGGCATCTCGCAATTCCAGCCTTCCGAATTCCTGAAACCCATGTTCGTCGTGACGGTCGCGTGGCTGCTGTCGCTCCGCGCCAAGGAAGAGGATCTGCCGGTGGTGACGATCACCGCCGGGCTGACCGGGCTGATCGCGGTCCTGTTGATGCTCCAGCCCGATTTCGGCCAGACGATCATTTTCTGCGCGGTGTGGCTGGCGCTGCTGGTCATCGCTGGGACGCCGGCGCGTGTGATCCTCGGCTTCGTCAGCCTGGCGCCCGCCGGGCTGATCGCGGCCTATCTGTTCTACGGCACCGCGCGGGCGCGGATCGACGCGTTCCTGTTTCCCGACAGCGAAGGCGTCGGCGCGGGTGACCATTTTCAGACCAATGCGGCGCACGCGACCTTGACCGCGGGCGGCTGGACCGGGACCGGGCCGGGCGGCGGCACCGCCAAATTCGGGCTGCCCGAGGCGCATACCGACTATATCTTCTCGGTGATCGGCGAGGAATTCGGCTTGGTCGCGTGCGCGATCATCGCATTGATCTTCCTCGCGATCGTCGTGCGGGTGTTCGTGAAACTGCTCGACGAACAGGACAGTTTCAAGCTGCTCGCGGCGGCGGGGCTGGCGACGCAGTTCGGCGCGCAGGCGATGGTGTCGATGGCCGTCAACACCGGCCTCGCGCCGTCGAAGGGGATGACCTTGCCGTTCATCAGCTACGGCGGATCGTCGATGATCGCGCTGTCGGTCGGGATGGGGTTGCTGCTGGCGTTCACGCGGCGCAACCCGTTCCTCATGCGCAGTCCCTACGTCACCCGCTGGGGTTCGGCATGAGCCGGGCCCGTCACTTCGTCCTCGCCGCCGGCGGAACCGGCGGGCATATGGTCCCCGCCGCCGCGCTGGCGACCGAATTGACCAAGCGCGGCCACCGCGTCGCGTTGGTCAGCGACGCGCGGGGCGTGCGCTTTCCGGGGCTGTTCGACGACATTCAGACCCACGTCATACCGGCGCAAAGGCTGGCGGGCGGGCCGGTCGGCTGGGCCAAGGCGGCGCGCGAGATGTGGCGCGGGCGCGCGATGGCGCGCGAACTCTACAAGACGTTCAAGCCCGCCGCGGTGATCGGGTTCGGTGGCTATCCGGCGTTTCCGGCGCTGTCGGCGGCGTTCGCGGACAAGATCCCGACCGCGGTGCATGAACAGAATGCGGTGCTCGGCCGCGTCAACCGCTTGGTCGCGGGGCGCGTCGATGCGATCGCGACTTCGTATGACGAAACCGAGCGGCTCAAGCCCGGTTACGACGCGAAGGTCCATGTGGTCGGCAATCCGGTGCGTGAGGCGGTGCTGGCGCTGCGCGCGAAACCGTTCCCGCTGCTCGAGGAGGACGGCATCTTCCGGGTGCTGGTGACGGGCGGGTCGCAGGGCGCGAGCGTGTTGTCGCAGGTCGTGCCCGATGGCCTCGCGATGCTGCCGGTCGCGTTCCGGCGGCGGTTGCAGGTGACGCATCAGGCGCGGATCGAGGATATCGACGGGTGCCGCGCCAAATACGCCGATCTCGATATCGCCGCCGATCTCGCGACCTATCTGCCCGACATGCCCGAACAGCTCGGCTGGGCGCATCTGGTGATCGCGCGCGCGGGCGCCTCGACGATCGCGGAGCTGACCGCGGCGGGGCGGCCGGCGATCCTGGTGCCGCTGCCTTCGGCGACCGACGATCACCAGACCGCGAACGCGCGAGAGATCACGCAGGCGGGGGGCGCGCGGACGATCGCGCAGGGGGATTTCACCGCGGGCGAGCTGGCGAAGCAGATGCAGAAGCTGGGGCTCGATCCGGCGGCGCTGGAGAATGCGGCGGGTCGCGCGAAGGTTTGCGGCAAGCCCGATGCGGTGCGCGATCTGGCCGATCTGGTCGAGGGGCTGGATGCACCGCGCGTCGCACTTCCGGTGACGACGCCACAGAAGCGCGAGGCGTTCGCGTGAGGGGCGTCGCGACCGACATCGGCACGATCCATTTCGTCGGGATCGGCGGGATCGGCATGTCGGGGATTGCCGAGGTGATGAAGAACCTCGGCTACCGCGTGCAGGGGTCCGACGTCGCCGAGGGTTATGTGATCGATGGCCTGCGCAAGCGCGGCATTACCGTGTCGATTGGCCATGCCGCCGACAACCTCGGCGATGCCGCGGTGGTCGTCACCTCGACCGCAATCAAGCGCGGCAATCCCGAGGTCGAGGCGGCGCTCGAACGCCGCGTGCCCGTCGTACGCCGCGCGGAAATGCTCGCCGAACTGATGCGGCTGAAATCCACCGTCGCGGTGGCGGGGACGCACGGCAAGACCACGACGACCAGCATGATCGCGGCGCTGCTCGACGCGGGCGGGGTTGATCCGACCGTCATCAACGGCGGGATCATCAACAGTTATGGCTCGAACGCGCGGCTCGGCGCGAGCGATTGGATGGTGGTCGAGGCCGACGAGAGCGACGGCAGCTTCCTGCGCCTCGACGGGACGATCGCGGTCGTCACCAATATCGATCCCGAACATCTCGACCATTACGGCAGCTTCGACGCGGTGAAGGACGCGTTCGTCGAATTCGTCGAGAACGTACCCTTCTACGGCGCGGCGATCCTGTGCCTCGACCACGCGGAGGTGCAGAACATCATCCCGCGTGTCCGCGACCGGCGGGTCGTGACCTATGGTTTCTCGGCGCAGGCCGATGTGCGCGGGGTGAATGTGACGCCCTATCCCGGCGGCAATCGCTTCGAGACGATCGTCAGGAGTCGCGACGGTGCGACGCGGTCGATCGAAGGCGTCGATCTGCCGATGCCGGGGCGGCACAACGTCCAGAACGCGCTCGCGGCGATCGCGGTCGCGCTGGAAATGGGGATCGACGACGCGACGATCGCGCGAGGGTTCGCGAAGTTCGACGGGGTGAAGCGGCGCTTCACCAAGGTTGGCGAGGTAGCCTTTGAAGGGGGTGGGGGCGCGGTCGTGATCGACGATTACGCGCATCACCCGGTCGAGATCCGCGCCGTGCTGTCGGCGGCACGCGAGAGTGCGCAGGGTAGGGTAATCGCGGTGGTGCAGCCGCATCGCTATTCGCGGCTCGGCGATCTGATGGCGGAGTTCCAGACCGCGTTTAACGACGCCGATATGGTGCTGGTGACGCCGGTCTATGCCGCGGGCGAGGCGCCGGTCGAAGGCGTCGATGCCGAGGCGTTGGTCGATGGGTTGAAGCGGCGCGGGCATCGTTCGGCGGCGACGGTGGCGGATGCCGGGGCGTTGGCCGCGGCGTTGCGTGACGAGGTGCGCGCGGGCGATCAGATCGTATGCCTCGGCGCGGGCGACATAACCAAATGGGCGGCCGGATTAGCGGAAGCCATGGAAGGAGTATCGGCATGAGCGACTGGTTCGGCGCCTCGATCAAATTGCAGAAGCAGATGCTGGATGCGCAAAAGGCGTCGCTCGACGCAGGGCGCCAGATGACCAGCGCGGGCGAGCAATTCGTGCGGATGCAGGAAACCGGTCGGAAGATGGCCGAGGCGAATCTGGCGGCGATGAACGCCTGGGCGAAGATGTGGGGCCTGGGGTGAACGCACCCGCCGTCTTTCCACGACCTGCCGGGCGGCTGACCGAGCGCGCGCCGCTGGCGCCGCTCGTCTGGTTCAAGTCTGGCGGCGCCGCCGATTGGCTGTTCGAGCCGAAGGACGCGGACGATCTTTCCGCGTTCCTCGCCGGTCTCGACCCGGCGGTGGCGGTGATGGCGCTCGGGCTCGGATCGAACATGATCGTGCGCGATGGCGGCTGGCCGGGGGTGGTGGTGCGGCTCGGCAAGGCGTTCGCGCGGATCGAGGTTCGGGCGGATCGCGAGGACGATTTTTACCTGAGCGCGGGAGCGGGTGCGCCGGGCATCGCGGTTGCGTCGGGCGCGCGGGATCGCGGGATAGCCGGCCTTGAGTTCCTGCGCGGAATACCGGGAACAATAGGGGGCGCGCTGCGCATGAATGCCGGTGCGTATGGTCGCGACGTCAAAGATGTGTTGGTGAGTGCGGACGTCGTTTTGCGCAACGGCGAGACCCGGACGCTGCTCAACTGGGAACTCGACTATACGTATCGCCATTCCAATCTGCCGAAGGGTGCGATCGTGGTGGGTGCGGTCTTTCACGGAGAGCGCGGCGATCCCGCCGTGATCGGTGCGGAGATGGACCGGATCGCCGCCGAGCGCGAGGCATCCCAGCCGCTGCGGTCTCGAACGGGGGGGTCGACGTTCAAGAATCCGGATGGTCATAAGGCCTGGGCGCTGATCGACGCGGCGGGGTGTCGCGGGCTGCGGCGTGGTTACGCGCAGGTCAGCGAGAAACATTGCAATTTTCTGCTGAACCTCGGCGGCGCTTCGAGTGCGGATATCGAGGCTTTGGGAGATGACGTTCGCGAGCGGGTGAGGGCGCATTCGGGCGTGACGCTCGAATGGGAAATCCAGCGCATTGGGGTGGCGAAGTGAGGAACGTTATCATCTTGATCGTCATCCCCGCGCAGGCGGGGATCCAGACTGGCTGGCCTGTCGCCTCCTTGGCAATCGCGGCGTTTATGGATTCCCGCCTTCGCGGGGATGACGGGGGGATGGTGTGACTGACGGTCGCTCCCTCCGCATCGCGGTCCTGATGGGCGGATGGTCCGCCGAGCGTGAGGTTTCGCTCACGTCGGGCGCGGGCATCGCCGATGCGTTGGAATCGCTCGGGCATCGCGTCACGCGGATCGATATGGATCGCGATGTTGCGGCGCGGCTTGCCGAGGTGAAGCCCGATCTTGTCTTCAACGCGCTCCACGGCACGCCGGGCGAGGACGGCAGCGTGCAGGGGCTGCTCGACCTGATGGGGCTGCGCTATACGCACAGCGGCCTTGCCACGTCGGTGATCGCGATCGACAAGGTGCTGACCAAGCAGGCGCTCGTCCCGCACGGCATCCCGATGCCTGGCGGGCGCGTCGTCAAATCCGCCGAGGTGTTCGAAGGCGATCCGCTGTCGCGGCCGTATGTGCTCAAGCCCGTCAACGAAGGCTCGTCGGTCGGGATCGCGATCGTCACGGCTGAGGGGAATTATGGTAACCCGATCGGGCGCGATGTCGCGGGGCCGTGGCAGGATTTCGAGGAATTGCTCGCCGAGCCCTACGTGCGCGGGCGCGAGTTGACGACCGCGGTGCTCGGCGATCGGGCTTTGGGCGTGACCGAAATCAGGCCCAAGAGCGGCTTTTACGATTACGACGCCAAATATACCGAGGGGATGACCGAGCATATCTTCCCCGCGCAAATTTCCGACGCGATAACCGAGGCTTGTATGGCGCTGGCGCTGGAGGCGCATCGGCTGCTCGGCTGCAAGGGATGCAGCCGCGCCGATTTTCGCTGGGACGACGAGCGCGGCGTCGATGGGCTGTTCCTGCTCGAGGTGAACACGCAGCCGGGAATGACGCCGCTGAGCCTCGTCCCCGAACAGGCGCGGCATTGCGGGATGAGCTACCCGGAATTGGTTCAGGCGATTGTGGATGAAGCTCTCGGGGAGGTGCTGAAATGAGCCGCACGATCAAGCGCGGGTCGGTGCCGCGGCGGCCCGTTCAGAAAAAGCGCAAGGTCGTGAAGCCGTCGATCGGCGACCGTATCCTTGCGATGCTGCCGGTCAGCGAGGCGACGTTGCGCAAGGCGGCGACCTGGTCGGTGTTGGGGCTGGTGGGCGCAGGCGCGATCGTCGCGGCGAATTACGTCGGGGTGCCCGCGATGATCGGCGGCGCGGTCGCCGATAGCGCGGGGCGGGCGGGCTTCCGGGTCGAGCAGATCGAGATCACCGGATTGAACCGGATGGACCGGATGAGCGTCTATGCGGTCGCGCTCGATCAGCAGAGCCGGGCGATGCCGCTGGTCGATCTCAGCGAGGTGCGCGCGAAATTGCTGCGCTACGGCTGGATCGCCGAGGTGCATGTGTCGCGGCGCCTGCCCGATACTTTGCTCGTTGATATCGACGAGCGCGAACCCGCCGCGGTGTGGCAGGATAACGGCCAACTGACCTTGATCGACAAGGACGGGGTGTTGCTCGAACCGGTCGACGCGAACCGGATGCCTGATCTGCCGCTGGTGATCGGGCCGGGCGCGGACAAGCAGGAGCCTGGGTATCAGCAGTTGATGGCGGCGGCGCCTGCGCTGAAACCGCGGGTCCGCGCGGCGTCTTGGGTCGGCAACCGGCGCTGGGATCTGACCTTCGACAGTGGCGAGACTCTGGCGTTGCCGCAGGAGGATGCGCGCGCGGCGCTGGCGAAATTCGCGGAGATGGATGGGGCGCAGCCGTTGCTCGGCAAAGGCTGGCTGCGTTTCGACATGCGCGATCCGACCAAGCTGGTCGCGCGCAAGCCCGGGGCGGGCGAGCACGCGATCCGCGATGCGGGTGGCGTCAGCGCGGTGCCGGCGAAGATCGAGACCGCGCAGGCGGAACAGGGCTGACGGGCGTTTCAGGGTAAGGGAGCAGGGCAATGGCAAAGGCGGCACCAGAGGGACTGATCACGGCGCTCGATATCGGGTCGTCGAAGATTTCGGCGATGATCGCGCAGAAGGGCGACGGCGGCGAGCTGATCGTGCTCGGCACCGGGCAGCGCGAGTCGAAGGGGGTCAAGCGCGGCTATATCGCCGACATGGCGGCGACCGAGGTCGCGGTGCGCGAGGCGGTGGAACAGGCCGAGCGGATCGCGGGGATCAACATCGAGAACGTCTGGGCCGGGTTCTCCGCGGGGGGCCTGGTCAGCGACGAGGCGTTCATCGAGGTCGAGCTGAACGGCCACCGCATCGAGCAGGGCGATATCGACGCATTGCTCTACGAGGGGCGCCAGGCGATCGATCCGCAGGGGCGGATGGTGCTCCATGCGCAGCCCGCGCTCTACACGCTCGACGGGTTGACCGGGGTGAAGAAGCCGCTCGGGCTGCATGCCGACCGGCTCGGCGTCCACATCCACGTCATCGCCGCCGACGGATCGCCGGTGCGTAACCTCGATCTGTGTGTCCGTTCGGCGCATCTCGAGGTCAAATCGATCATCGCTTCGCCGATCGCGACGGGACTTGCCTGCCTCAGTGATGAAGAGCGTGACCTCGGCGTCGCGCTCGTCGAGATCGGCGCGGGGATCACCAACGTCTCGCTGTTCGCGGGCGAGATGCTCGTCGGGCTGAAGTCGATTCCGTTCGGCGCGCAGGACATCACCGACGACGTTGCGTCGGCGTTTGGAACCACGCGGGGGCAGGCCGAGCGGATGAAATGCTTCCACGGGTCGGCCAACGCTTCCCCTCGCGACAATCACGAGATGATCCCGATCCGCCCGGCCTCGGCCGACGAGGACGGCGGCGATGCGGTGCAGATCACCAAAGCGGCGTTGATCGGCGTGATCCGGCAGCGGCTGGAGCATCTGATGAAGGAAATCCAGGCGGCGCTGACCGAGTTGAAGTTCGAAGGCCCGGTCGGTCGGCAGGTGGTGCTGACCGGGGGCGGGGCGGAGTTGAAAGGCATTGCCGATTACGCGCAGCAAGCGCTCGGGCGTTCGGTGCGGGTCGGGCGACCGCGCGGGCTGACGGGTCTGCCCGAGGCGCATTCGGGGCCGGGCTTCGCGACGCTGGCGGGGCTCGCGTTCTTTGCGGCAAACGACCCGATCGATCTGCGGGGGTTGGTTCAAACGGGGCAAACCGTTCACCGGCCCAAGGGATTGAAGGCGCTTCGTCGGCTCATTCAGGCGGCTCGCGCGAATTATTGAACGATCTGTACGCTCCGGCGCGTTTTCGGCTGGAATGGCGGGGGGCTATGTTGCAGAACGGTTAATCGGGGGAGCCGGCCAAATGTACCGGCCGGAATTTATCGGAGACACCAGGCGATGAGCATCGAATTTCTTGCACCCGAGGTCGACGAACTGACCCCGCGTATCGCGGTGATCGGCGTCGGCGGGGCCGGTGGCAACGCCATCGCCAACATGATGAAGGCAGATGTCCAGGGGGTCGATTTCCTGGTCGCCAACACCGACGCGCAGGCGCTCAAGCAATCCGACGCGCCGCGCAAGGTACAGCTTGGCGCGAAGATCACGCAAGGGCTCGGCGCGGGGAGCCGCCCCGAGATCGGCCGTGCCGCGGCGGAAGAGACGATCGACCAGATCGGCAAGCTGCTCGAAGGCGCGCATATGTGCTTCATCGCGGCGGGGATGGGTGGGGGCACCGGGACGGGCGCTGCGCCTGTCATCGCCAAGGCGGCGCGCGATATGGGAATTCTGACGGTCGGCGTCGTTACCAAGCCGTTTAGTTTCGAGGGCAGCCGCCGCGCCAAGAGCGCCGATGCCGGCATCGAGGAGCTTCAGAAGTTCGTCGATACGCTGATCGTCATCCCGAACCAGAATCTGTTCCTGATCGCCAACGCCAACACCACCTTCAAACAGGCCTTCGAAATGGCCGACGAGGTGCTGCAACAGGGCGTGCGCGGGATCACCGATCTGATGGTGATGCCCGGCCTGATCAACCTCGATTTCGCCGACGTCCGCAGCGTGATGCAGGAAATGGGCAAGGCGATGATGGGCACCGGCGAGGCCGACGGCGACGACCGTGCGCTCGTCGCGGCGCAGAAGGCGATCGCCAATCCTTTGCTCGACGGTGTTTCGATGCAGGGCGCGAAAGGTGTCATCATCTCGATCACCGGTGGCGAGGATATGCGGCTGCTCGAAGTCGATGAGGCGGCCAATCATATTCGCGAATTGGTCGATCCCGACGCCAACATCATCTGGGGATCGGCGTTCAACCCCGATCTGGAAGGCAAGATCCGCGTGTCGGTCGTCGCCACAGGAATCGAGGCAGAGGCGCGAGGCGAAGCGCCCGCCGCTGAGCCGACCCGCGCGTTCACCTTCGCTGCGCCGCGCAAGATCGAGACGCCTGCGCCCGCCGCCCTTGAGGAGCCCGTGGCGCTGCCGACCGGCGCGGCGGCCGACGCAATGGCGGACGGCGTTCCCCCCGAAACCGACGGACCTTTGGTCGAACCGGCGGCGGAGGATGCCGGCGAACTCGTACTCGGCGAGGACGCGATGATCCGCGCCGATGCCGAGGCCGCCGCAGACGAACCGAAAGTGTTCGACGATGCCGCGCCGGCCCCCGCCGCTCCGGCGGGCGACACCGGGCGTCGCCGCTGGCTTTCGGGAGGGAACGACGAAGCGGCCGAGTCTGCCCCGGCGCAGCCCCGGGTCAAGCTGGGCGGGACGCTGTTCGAGCGGATGCAGAACGCCAGTCGCGGTGCCAAGCCTAGCGACGACGACTCGGCGGATAGGGATTCGCTCGATATCCCGCGCTTCCTGAATCGCCAGAACAACCAGTGATGTCTTGCGCGGCGTGACGTTCCGGCTGGTCGCCGGGGCGGCTCCGTCCGTCGTGCGCCTTTGCCTGCGGACATTGCGGGTTCGGTCGCGCTAGGGCTTAGCCAGGGTTTCGATGCGCAGGTTTCGGTTTCTCATGTCCGTGGCGACGCTGGCCTTCGCGATTGCGGGCGGCGCGTCGGTGCGCGCGCAGGCGCCGCCGGTCGCGACGGTGCAGACGATGCCGCGGCCGACTCCCGACGCCGATGCGCTGGCGAACGCGATGCGGCGGCTGGCGGATAATCCGCGCGATGTCGATGCGCTGCTGACCGCGGGCGAATTGTCGTTGAAGGTCGGCGACCCGAGCGGTGCCGCCTCGCTGTTCAAGCGCGCCGAGCAGGTCGATCCCGCCAACGGCCGGGTGAGGGCGGGGATGGCGAGCATCCTGGTACGCTCCGAACGGCCGGGCGAGGCGCTGCGTTATTTCAATCAGGCCGAAGGGTTCGGATTCGATCCGCGCCGCTTCGCGTCGGATCGCGGGCTGGCGTACGATCTGATCGGCCAGCAGGAGCGCGCGCAACGCGATTATCGTCTGGCGCTCAAAGCCGATCCCGACGACGACGAGACGATTCGTCGGTATGCGCTGTCACTCGGCATATCGGGCAAGCAGGATGCGGCACTCGCACAGATCGATACGCTGTTGCGCAAGAGCGATCGCGGCGCGTGGCGCGCGCGTGCGTTCATCCTGGCGATGAACGGCGACGTCGCTGGCGCGACGAAGATCGCGACGAGCATGATCCCGGGGATTGCGAAGGGGCTGCAGCCGTTCTTTATCCGGCTCCCGACGCTGGACGCGGTCGATCGCGCGTTCGCGGTGAATTTCGGCGAGGTGAGCCCGACGCCGGAACGGCTCGCCGATGCGCGGCTGACGCCGGCGCTCGCACCGCTTGCGCTGGAGCCGCGTCCCGCGACGGCCTTGGCGGCGACGACCCCACCGCCGACGAAAGCCGATTCGAAAAAGCGCAAGCGCGAGCGCAGGCATCGCGGCCCGATCGACCGCATCGAGGTGGCGTCCGCCGCCCCCAAGATCGCGACCCTGCCACCTCCGCCGGGCTTCGGCAGCGCAGGCGCGTCGCCGACCGATCCGATCCGGAATGCGCCCGCCGCGAAGCCGCCGGTGGCGCTCGTGTCGAACACGGTCGCGATCCCAACGTCCTCGGCGCCAAAGGCGGTCGTGCGGCGGACGATTGCGCCGGCCGATACGGTTCCGCTTCAACGCAACGAAGCGCTTCGAGTCGAGGCGCTGCGGGCAACGGCGCAACGGCGCACGCGTTCGGTAGCGCCTCCCGCGACTGGAGCGAGCACGTTGCCGAGCACGGCCTCCGCTGTTGCGGTGGCCGCTCCGACCCCGAGCGTTGCGCGCACGCCCACACCAACGTCGGTAAGACTGGCGCCGGTACGAATCGTGAGCGTGGAGCCGCTGTCGCCGACCGCGCGAGCTGTATCGACGGTCGCAAGTCCGGCCGCATCGACCAAATTGGCGCAGACTGCGTCATCGTCCCCTGGTCAGGGACCGGCGCCGTCCGTCGCTTCGGCGTCGCAGCAGCCGCCTACGCCTAGTTTGAATGCTGCCGCGACGCTGGCTGAGCGCAAGTCGACGGTGCCAAATACGCCTGCGGTGGATCAGATCGCCAGCGGCCCGTCGCCCGCTCCCGGCGGCAATACTATGCCATCTGTAGTCGCATCGGCGATTCCTGCTCCTGCCAAGGAAGTTGCCAGCGCCGCGCCGTTGCCGGTCGCTCCGCGGATGAGCGAAGATTCGATCTTGGCGAAGATCGTCGCGGGCATCTCGATCCCCGGGTACGAACTCGGCGTCGGCCCGCCTCCCGCGCCACCTGCGACCGAGATCGCCGATGCGACGCCGGTTCCTGGCTCGGCGAACGTTCAGGCCAAGCCCGCCGAACTCGATGCCGCCGCCGCCGAAAAGAAGCGAGCAGAGGAATCGGCCGCGAAAAAGGCCGAGGATGACCGCGTAGCTGCCGCCAAGAAAGAGAAGGAGCGCGCCGCGCTTGCCGCAAAGAAGCGTGCCGATGCCAAGGCGTTGGCCGACAAGAAAGCGGCGGACGCGAACGCGCTCGCAGTGAAGAAGGCCGCCTACGAAAAGGCCGTAGCGACCAAGGGGGCGGCGGAGGAGAAGAAGGCGGCGAAGGCCGATCCGGCGCGGATCTGGGTGCAGATCGCGGGCGGCGCTTACGAGGGCGATCTGCCCAAGGCATGGGCGGCGGTGAAGGCGAAGGCGTCGGCGCTTTCGGGGCGGCAGGGCTATTCGACGCCGCTCCGCGCGACCAATCGCGTCGTGACCGGGCCGTTCAAGACGAACGACGCAGCGCAGGCGTTCGTCAACACGCTCGGCAAGCAAGGCGTGTCGGCGTTCACCTTCACGAGCGCGGCGGGGCAGAAGGTCACGCGGCTTCCCGCGAAATGAGGGAGCCTGCGCTCTGGGCTTCGGACCCGGCGCATAGCAGAGGCAGGCTCCACGAACAGCGGGTCGGGACGCGCGGCCCCCGCGACACCTTCGAGCGCGGTGCTTTCGAGAAGGACCGGGACCGCATCCTGCATTCGATCAGCTTCCGGCGGCTGCGTCACAAGACCCAAGTGTTCCTCGCGCCCGACGGCGACCATTTTCGAGTGCGGCTGACGCACAGTCTGGAGGTAGCGCAGATCGGCCGGACGATTGCGCGCGCGCTCGGGCTGAACGAGGATCTGACCGAGGCGCTGTGCCTGGCGCATGATATCGGCCATCCGCCGTTCGGCCATGCGGGGGAGGATGCGCTGAAATCGGCGCTCGCGGATGCGGGCGGGTTCGATCACAACGGCCACACGCTCCGCACGCTGATGCGGATCGAGCGGCCGTATCCTTTGTGGGACGGTCTGAACCTGACGTGGGAGACGCTGGAGGGACTCGCCAAGCACAATGGCCCATTTGGGGGCCCGGCGCGGCACCCGGGCTGGGCGCTGGCGGAGGCGAACGCGGCGTTCGATCTGGCGCTCGATCGCTGGCCGAGCCTTGAGGCGCAGGTCGCGGCGATCGCGGACGATATCGCTTATGACAATCACGACATCGACGACGGGCTGCGCGCGGGGTTGCTGACGCTGGATCAACTGCTGGCCGTGCCGCTGGTGGCGCATGGTTGGGACGCCGTCCGCGCAGCCTTCGATGTGGCGCCGGCGCGGCTGGTGGGCGAACTCGTCCGCAGCCAGATCGGCGCGATGGTCAACGACGTGATCGCCGAGACGCGGTCTGCGCTCGTCGCGCAGGGCATCGAGAGCGTCGCGGACGTCCGGAACGCCGGGGGCGCATTGGTGCGTTTCTCGCCGGAGATGCAGGTTGCCGAGCGCGATCTGAAACGCTTCATGTACGCCAATCTCTACCACCATCCGCTCCAACTGGAGGCGGCAGACGCCGCGCGAACGGTCGTCGCCGGGCTCTGCGCGGCGTATCGTGACGATTGCGCGCACCTGCCCGAGGCGTGGTGCGATCGTCTGCCCGAGGACGAGCCAGCACGGACTCGCCATATCGCCGATTTCATTGCCGGAATGACCGATCGTTATGCGATCGCGCGGTATCGCGAGACGGTCGGACCGATCGCGCTGCCCGAGGGATTCTAAATGTTCGCTTTCGCTGACAAACTTTTGCGACAGCTCTGCGCTAATGCTCCGGCAGCATGAAGGAGTGAGTGAGTGAGCGGCGCGAGCATCGCACTGGACCGGTTCGGTCTCGGCGCACGGCCGGGCGACCGGGTCGTGGGCGATCCGCATGGCTGGGTGGCGGCGCAACTCGACCATTTCGTCGTGCGGCCGGACGCGATCGCCGCTGCGCCGACGACGCGATCCGCCGCGCAGAACGTCGCCGGCTATCTGGTTGAGCGCCACGAATATATTCAGGGGATGCGACGCGCCGGATTACTCGGTCAGGGCAAACCGAAGCCCGCCGAGAGCCCGGCGCAATCCACTGTGCGCAAAGCCTATATTCGCGGCACGCGCGACGATTACGTGGCGTCGGTCGGCGCGCGATTCACCGCGTCGCTTGCGTCCGCGACGCCGTTCGTCGAGCGCCTCGTCCACTTCTGGGCGAATCACTTTGCGGTCTCGGCGGAAAAGGCGCCGGTGCGCGCGCTGGCGGGGCCGTTCGAGTTCGAGGCGATCCGGCCGCATGTGCTCGGACGCTTCCGCGACATGTTGAGTGCGGTCGAGCGCCACCCGGCGATGTTGCTCTATCTCGATCAGGCGGTCTCGGCGGGGCCGGGGAGCGAGATCGCTCAGGGCGGCCGGAACCGAAAAATCGGGCTCAACGAGAATCTCGCGCGCGAAATGCTCGAACTTCATACGATCGGGGTCCGGACCGGATATTCGCAAGCCGACGTCACCGAACTGGCGCGCGCGCTGACCGGCTGGACATCGCGCGGCCTCGCGCCGCGCGCGGCCCCCGCGGAGGGCGATGCGGGAGGTTTCGTTTTCGTCGATGCGCTCCACGAGCCGGGCGCGCGGACGATCATGGGCCGATCGTACCGCGAGGATGGCGAGGCGCAGGCGCAGTCGGTCATCGACGATCTCGCGCGCAATCCCGCGACCGCGCGGCATATCGCGACGAAACTCACAAGGCATTTCACGGGGGATCCGGTGCTTCCGGTGATGGTCGATCGGCTGGCCGCGGCGTTCGTCGGCTCGGATGGCGATCTGCCGACCGTCTACCGCGCGATCGTCGATTCGCCCGAGGTGTGGGTCGACCGACCGGTGCGGTTTCGCACGCCGTGGGACTGGTCGCTCGCGACGTTGCGTGCGACCGGCCAGACGACGATCGCGCCCGCTGCGGCGGTTGGGTTGATGATACAGCTCGGCCAGCCGGTCTGGAGGCCGGGGCAGCCGTCGGGTTATGACGATATCGACCAAAGCTGGGCGGGGTCGGATGCGGTGATGCGGCGGGTCGAGGTGGCGGAGCGCGTTGCAGCGCGTACCAGTGGACCGGTCGACGCGCGCAAGTTGGCGGTCGTGCTTCATCCCGAAGCACTGTCCGCCGCGACCGCTCAAACACTGGCGCGCGCGGAGAGCCCGGCGCAGGCGCTGGCGTTACTGCTCGTCGCGCCGGAGGCGATGCGGAGATGATCATGACCGATTCGAGAATCGACCGGCGGTCGTTGCTGGCGCGGGGCGCGCTTTTCGCGGTGCTCGCCGGATGCTCGCCGCGGATGGCGTTCGCGCGCGCGGCGACCGACAAGAGGTTCGTCTTCATCATCCAGCGTGGCGCCGCCGACGGGATGGGGATCGTCGCTCCGGTTGGCGATCCCGCCTACGCCGGGTTGCGTGGCAAGCTGGCGGAGATTCCCGGAACAAAGCTCGACGCGATGTTCTCGCTCCATCCGGGCCTCGTCCAGACCGCCGCGCTTTA
>CBDCNF010000009.1:0-48855 GCA_965219285.1 Sphingomonas sp. | reverse complement strand
GCTGTCGCGGATCGTCACGGTTCCGCTGCTGGTCGCGTGCCTGTGGTGGCCGACGTGGGAGGCGGGCTATGCGTTCGGCTTCGCGCTGTACTGTCTCATGGGCATCACCGATTATTTCGACGGCTATCTCGCGCGGGCGCAGGGCACCGTCTCGAAACTCGGCGTGTTTCTCGATCCGATCGCGGACAAGATCATGGTCGCGGCGGTCATCCTGATGCTCGTCGGCACGCGCTTCGAGGATCGTGCGATCATCAGCGGTGTCCATCTCATCGCCGCGATGGTGATCCTGCTGCGCGAGATCGCGGTATCGGGGCTGCGCGAATTTCTCGGTGGGATTCAGGTTTCGGTGCCTGTCTCGAAACTTGCCAAGTGGAAGACGACGCTGCAACTCGTGTCGCTCGGTGCGTTGATTCTCGCCGGGGCGCTACCCGCAATGACCTGGATAAAGACGGTCGGGCTGGCTTCGCTGTGGGCGGCGGCGGCGCTGACACTCCTCACCGGCTGGGATTATCTGCGGGTTGGCCTGAAGCACATGGATTGACCGTGCGCCTTCTCTATTTCGCCTGGGTTCGCGAGACGATCGGGACGGGGGAGGAGGCTGTCGATCTCCCGCCCGAGGTCACGACGGTCGATGCGCTGATCGATTGGCTGTCGCAGCGGAGCGACCGTCACGCCCAGGCGTTCGTCAATCGCTCCCGGCTGCGCGCCGCGATCGATCAGGCGTTCGTCACGCTCGACGCGCCGGTCGCGGGCGCAAATGAGATCGCGATCTTCCCGCCGGTGACGGGGGGATGATCCGCGTCTCGGTCCAGCGCGAGCCGATCGACATCGCGGCGGAACATAGGCGGATCGAGACCGGCGGCGCGATCGCGACCTTCACCGGTATCGTCCGCGCCGACGACGGCGTGACGACACTGGAACTCGAACATTATCCCGGCGCGACCGAAGCCGCGTTGCGCGCGCTGTGCGACACGGCCTGCGATCGCTGGAGCCTTTCGGCGACAACGATTGTCCACCGCGTCGGCGCGATGATGCCAGGCGAGCGGATCGTCTTCGTCGGCACCGCCTCGTCCCACCGCAAGGCCGCGCTCGATGCCTGTGCGTTTCTGATCGATCGCCTGAAGACCGACGCCCCCTTCTGGAAACGCGAAGCCCGTGGAGCTAACGCAACTTGGGTCGAACCGCGCACCAGCGACGATGCCGCCGCGGCACGCTGGATCGCAGCGAACCCGAAAGCGCTTTAACCGTCGATCCTCTCGAAATGCCCCGCATCGAATCCCTCGATCGCTAGCGCTACGATGCGTGCCGCCACGACCGCGGGCTCCTTCACCGAAGCCGGATCTTCACCGGGATAGGCGCGCGCGCGCATTCGGGTTCGCGTCGCGCCGGGATCGACGATCACGGTGCGGACCTTGCTGATCTCCGCCATCTCGTCGCCGTAAGCCGAAAGCAAAGTCTCGAACGCCGCCTTCGACGCGCCATACCCGCCCCAGTACGCGCGCGGCGTGCGCCCGACCGAGGAGGTCAGCCCGATCACCTTTGCCGCCGCCGCGCGCCGCAGCATCGGATCGAACGCCGCGATCAGCGCCGCCTGCGCGCTGACGTTGAGCGTCAGCACCGCAGCCAGTTCCTTCGCGTCGATCGCCGGGACCGCGCTTAGCGAACCCAGCATCCCCGCATTCAGCACGAGCACATCGAGCGCCTGCCAACGCTCCCCGATCGCCGCCGCGAGCCGCGCGATCGCATCAGTCTCGGTCAGGTCGAGCGGCGCGATCGTCGCCGATCCGCCCGCGGCGTGGATCGCCTCCTCGACCTCCTCGAGACCGCCCGCGGTCCGCGCGGTGAGGACAACGTGCGCACCCGCTTCGGCGAGCGCCAGCGCGGTCGCCGCGCCGATGCCACGCGACGCGCCGGTGACGAGCGCGAATTGATCTTGCAGGGGTTTTGTCATTCGGGTGCGATCAGTTCACTCGCTCGGCGAGCATCTGGAACTGATCGACTTCGGCGACCTCGTCATGGTCGGTCAGCCGCGTCGGATAATCGCCGGTGAAGCACGCATCGCAATATTTCGGGCGGATATCGGCGCGGCCGTGCTCGCCGAGCGCCTTGTACAGCCCGTCGATCGACACGAACGCCAGACTGTCGGCATGGATGAAATCGGTCATCCCATCGACATCGTGCTGCGCGGCCAGCAATTTCGAGCGCTCGGGCGTATCGACACCGTAGAAGCACGAATGCTGCGTCGGTGGCGAGGCGATCCGCATATGGACCTCCGCCGCGCCGGCATCGCGCATCATCTGGACGATCTTCAGGCTGGTCGTGCCGCGCACGATCGAATCGTCGATCAGGATGACGCGCTTGCCCTTGATCAGCGCACGGTTGGCGTTGTGCTTCAGCTTGACGCCGAGATGCCGCACCTCGTTGTTCGGTTGGATGAAGGTGCGGCCGACGTAATGCGAGCGGATGATGCCGAGTTCGAACGGCAACCCCGATTCCTGTGCATAGCCGATTGCCGCGGGCACGCCCGAATCCGGCACCGGGATGACGAGATCGGCGTCGACCGGCGCCTCGATCGCCAATTGCGCGCCGATCGCCTTGCGCACCGAATAGATCGAATGATCGTCGACGATCGAATCGGGGCGCGAGAAATAGACCCATTCGAAGATGCACGGCCGCGACGCCACAGGCGCGAACGGACGGATCGACTTGATCTCGCTGCCGCGCACGATGACGAGTTCGCCGGGCTCGACCGATCGTTCGAACGTCGCGCCGACGACGTCGAGCGCGACCGTCTCGCTGGCGAAGATGACCGCGTCACCGAGGCGGCCCATCACCAGCGGGCGGATGCCGAGCGGGTCACGACAGGCGATCATCCCCTCGGGCGTCATCACGATCAGCGCATAGGCGCCCTCGACCTGCTTCAGCGCGTCGATGAACTTGTCGAGCAGCGTCCGGTACTGACTGGTCGCGACGAGATGGATGATCGTCTCGGTATCGCTGGTCGACTGGAAGATCGACCCGCGCCGGACGAGTTCGCGCCGCAGCCGCATCGCGTTCGAGATGTTGCCGTTATGCGCGATCGCGAAGCCGCCCGATTGCAACTCGGCATAGAGCGGCTGGACGTTGCGCAGCGCGGTCTCGCCGGTCGTCGAATAGCGAACGTGGCCCGCCGCGACGTTGCCGGCGAGCGCGCGGATGATCTCGTCGCGATCGAAATTGCCCGCGACGTGGCCCATCGCGCGGTGGGTGTGGAAATGGGTGCCGTCGAAACTGGTGATGCCGGCGGCTTCCTGTCCGCGATGCTGGAGCGCGTGGAGACCCAATGCGACGAGCGCGGCGGCGCCCGCCATCGCGGACACGCCGAAGATGCCGCACTCTTCGTGCAAGTGATCGTCATCGTAGGGGTTCGTGGTCAGCATGGCGGCGCTCACGTCGTGCGAGGCGGCATATAGGGGTGCGGTTCGGGTTTGTCGCGTATTTGTCATGAAACGCCGGAGCATTTCGTCGCATCGCGGGTTTTCGCGGGCGTATCAGGAGGTTGGCATGGCACGCGATCACGGACCGTCGATCAAGGACGACGCGCTGTACGAAGAGCTGCGCAAGCAGGGCAATTCGCCCGAGAAGGCGGCGCGGATCGCCAACGCGATGGCGGCAGGGACGCTCGATCACCGCAGCACGAAGCTGGAGGATCGCACCAAGGCGGACCTGCTGAAGGAAGCGCGCGAGATCGGGATCGCGGGGCGGTCGACGATGGACAAGGCGGCTTTGGTGAAGGCGATTCGCGGGGATAAGTAGGGCGTACGAGCCACCATCAAGAATACGTATCGCCTTGTTCGCGCCAGCCGTCGTTGCGAGCGAAGCGAAGCAATCCAGCGATGCCGCAGACTGGATTGCTTCGCTTCGCTCGCAATGACGGAAACCATTCCGTTCACTTCTCGCTAACGATGATTCGGGCTGAACTCCTCCGCGTGGCAACGTTTCCGCGCGAAAGTTCCGAAGGTTCCGGGAAAACGACAACGATCGGTCGGCCCTCATGGCAGATCGCGTTCGTAGCGCGACATCGGTTCGCCGTAGCAGGCGGCGAAGAGCAGGCGATTGTCGAAGCGCCGGCGGTGCCCGACGATCTGCCCGTTGCGGACAATCGGCGACAGCCAACCGTCGCGCGCACGGACCATCGCCTCGTCGAGGGCACGGAGCCGCCCCTGTTCGAGAGCGGCGTCCCAGGCGCGCGCGAAGCTTTCCGCGCCGGGCCGTTCGCGCAGCCGCCGCGCGGTCTGCGGCGTCTTCCCTACCGCTCGCGCTGCCGCTGCGACGCCACCGTGCTGCGCGAGCGCGGCGATAAAGTTGCGCTGCCGGGCGGGAGTCCAGCCGTCGTGGCGAGTCGATGCGGTCGCGACGGGGGTGAAGGCGAGGGGGTGGTAGGGCGCGCGCGGGGTCGTCATCCGGCAGTATATGCCTGATGCCGGGGTTTGTAGGACAGCGGAATTTTCGTGGAGTATAAAGGCCTGCTTTCGCCCAGTGGCGGGCGTTCAAGCAGGACGAAATCGCAACGCGAGTTGGCCAGTGAGTAGCGAGATTGCGGCGGGAGGAACGGGACTGTCAGTAATTTTGTGCGGGAGGCTGGTTATCGTCATCAGATGACGAACCGTTCGCCGAAGATCACGGCGAACTGGGTCTTTGCCTCGGACCACTCGCGCGGTGGCCGTTTCCATTCCTGGGCCGCGTTGTTGAGAACGAGGTATAGCAGCTTCATCGCGGCATCGTCACCCGGGAAGTGGCCACGGGTCCGAACCGCCCGCCGCAGCTTCGAGTTCAGCGCCTCGATCGCGTTGGTCGTATAGATGATCCGGCGGACGCCCTCGGGGAAGGCGAAGAACGGGATGACCTGGTCCCAGTGGCGTCGCCAGCTCAGGGCGATCGCCGGATGCCGCTTGCCCCAATGGCCCGCCTCGAACGCATCGAGCGCCGCCAGGCCGGCCTGTGCGGTCTCGGCGCGGTACACGCTGCGCAGTGCCTGCGCGATTGGCTTGCGGTCCTTCCAAGATGCGAAGCTCATCGAGTTGCGCAGCAGGTGGACGATGCAGGTCTGGACGATCGTTTCCGGGAACGCGGCATTGATCGCCTCGGGGAAGCCCTTCAGGCCGTCAACGACCGCGATCAGGATATCGGCGACGCCGCGATTCTTGAGCTCATTCATCACTCGCAGCCAGAACTTCGCACCCTCGGTCTGCTCGATCCAGATGCCGAGGATCTCCTTGGCGCCGTCGGGCAGGATGCCGAGCGCAATGTACACCGCCTTGTTCCGGACGAACCCTTCGTCGCGGATTTTGACGCGGATCGCGTCGAAGAAGACCAGCGGATAGCAGGCGTCGAGCGGCCGTCCCTGCCACTCGGCAACGGTCTCCAGAACCGCATCGGTGATCGTCGAGATCAGGTCGGGAGAGACATCGATCCCGTAAATCTCCTCGAGGTGCCCGCGGATCTCGCGCACCGTCATCCCGCGCGCGTACATCGACACGATCTTGTCGTCGAAGTCCGGGAACCGCCGCTGGTATTTAGCGATCAGCTTCGGATCGAACGTCCCCGCACGGTCGCGTGGGACGTCCAACGTCACCTTCGACGTTCCTGTCAGCATCGTCTTGCTCGACGAGCCGTTGCGTCGATTTGTTGCGCCTTCGGCGCCTTCGCTCTCCAGATGATCGTCCAGCTCGGCCGACAGTATCCGCTCCGAAAGCGCCTTCTTCAGCTCGTCGAGCAAGCCGTCCTTGGCAAACAGCTCGTGCGGTTCACGACCAGCCAGCAGCTGGTCCAACATGCCCTTGTCGATCGCCATATCGATGGTCCTTCCTGTTCCATCCTATGGCCTCCCGCACAAAATTACTGACAGTCCCGGAGGAACTGCCAAGACGCACAAAAATAATACGCCAACGGCAATCAACGGACCTGTGCCGTTGTTGATCCACATAACCGGAAGCTGCGCAAACGTTAGTATGCCGCCCGCCAGCCATCCGTCTTTCCCAAACACATACCCGGCAAACGCTGCTAATGCGAGAGAAAGCGGATACCAAACTCGCCAGTAGGCGTCGGCGTCCCAAGGCTCCCTCACACCGGTCACTTGACAAACGACTTGCCAATACAAGCCGCTGACAAACAACAGGGCTAGAACTTTCACCGCGCGGGAGCTCATGGTGCTTGTTCTCACATCTTCGCTAATATGCCAACTTTCTGTTGACGACCTTGAGACGCACGACCCCGACCGTCCGTTTTCTCCAGTAGTCGATATCGCACTGTCGATCCGCGCAGCGCTGCGCTAAGCCACTTTCATGCCCGACCCGCGCGAAACCGGCCTGACCCTATCCCCCAAATACGACGCCGCCGGTCTCGTCACCGCGGTCGTGACCGATGCGGGGTCGGGCGAGGTGCTGATGCTCGCGCATATGAATGCCGAGGCGCTCGCCGCGACGCGGGCGGGCGGGGAGGCGGTGTTCTGGTCGCGGAGCAGGCAAGCATTGTGGCGCAAGGGTGAAACCTCGGGGAACGTTCTCCGCGTCCGCGAAATCCGCATCGATTGCGATCAGGATGCGGTCTGGCTGATCGTCGATCCCGCCGGCCCCGCCTGCCATACCGGCGCGCGGAGTTGTTTCTATCGGCGGATCGCGGGCGATGCGCTGGAGCGCGTCGATTGAGGGCGGGGGTTTTCGTTTGCGCGGTGTTGTTGGCGAGTTGCGGTGGCGCAGCGACGCGGAACGCCGCCAACGCCGACACCGCCGGGGACGCGCTCGAACGCGCCGCCATCGCGCGCGGGATCGTCGCCGATCCGGCGTCGATCGATCCCGTCGGGGTCTATTCGAGCGACACCGACCGCGTCTGCATCGTCGCGCGCGACGACGGTTATGCGATCGGCGCGTCGGTCGATTACGGCGAGGCGCAATCGTGCACCGCGCGCGGCACCGCCACGGGCCGCGCGACGCTCGACGTGCGATTCCAGCAGGATTGCCGGTTTACCGCGAAGATCGAGGGCGATCGCATCACCTTTCCCGCGCTGTTGCCCGCCGCTTGCGACACTGTTTGTATCGGCCGAGCCTCGCTCGCCGCGCTCACCGCCGAGCGTCTCAGCCGTTCGGGGACGGAGGCCGCGAGCACCATCGGCCCCGGCGGGACGCGGCTGTGTAATTGACGTTCACGTAAAGGGAATGTACGACGCGTTCGTGCCCAGCGTCACAACTTATGCCGCGATCACGCCGCGCCCCGATCGCGAGGTGTTCACGATCTCCGATCTGTCCGCCGAGTTTTCGGTCACGCCGCGCGCGTTGCGATTCTACGAGGACGAGGGGCTGATCGCGCCCGAACGCCGCGGCACGTCGCGAATCTATTCGCACCGCGACCGCGCCCGGCTCGCGTGGATCTTGCGCGGCAAGCGGGTCGGTTTCTCGCTCGGCGAAATCCGGGAGATGATCGACCTCTACGACGTCGGCGACGAACGGCACACGCAGCGCGCCGTGACGATCGATCGCTGCCGTGCGCGAATTGCGACACTGGAAGCGCAGAAACACGATCTGGATGCCGCGATCGCCGAACTCGGCGAATTCGTCGCGTTGCTCGACCAAGCGAAGGACTGACAGCCATGCCGCAATATACGCCCCCCGTCCGCGACACGCGCTTCGTGCTCGAACATGTCGTCGGTCTCGACCGCTACGCCAACGTCGCCGGCTTCGCGGCGGCGACGCCCGACACCGTCGATGCGGTGCTGGAGCAGGGCGGCAAGTTTGTCGCCGAGGTGCTGTTCCCGATCAACCATTCGGGCGATCAGGAGGGTTGCACGCGGCACGACGACGGATCGGTCACGACGCCCGCGGGCTTCAAGGAGGCGTATGCGAAGTTCGTCGAGGGCGGCTGGGGCACGCTTTCCGCGCCCGAGGCGTTCGGCGGGCAGGCGATGCCGCACGTCGTCTCGACCGCGTTCCAGGAATATATGATTTCGGCGAACATGGCGTTCGCGATGTATCCGGGGCTCGCGCATGGCGCGATCGCCGCTTTGGTCGTGAAGGGTTCGCCCGAGCAGCAGGCGAAGTACCTTCCGAAGATGGTGTCGGGCGAATGGGGCGGGACGATGAACCTGACCGAGCCGCAATGCGGCACCGACCTTGGCCTCATCAAGACGAAGGCCGAGCCGCAGGCCGATGGCTCGTACAGCATCACCGGCACCAAGATTTTCATCTCGGCGGGCGAGCATGACCTGACCGACAACATCGTTCACCTCGTGCTGGCGAAGACGCCGGGCGCGCCCGACAGCTCGAAGGGCATCTCTTTGTTCGTCGTGCCGAAGGTGATGGTGAACGACGACGGTTCGTTGGGGGAGCGCAACGCCGTCTCGTGCGGATCGATCGAGCACAAGATGGGCATCCACGCCAATTCGACCTGCGTGATGAATTACGACGGCGCGACCGGTTGGCTGGTCGGCGACGAGATGAAGGGGCTCGCCGCGATGTTCATCATGATGAATGCGGCACGCCTTGGCGTCGGCCTTCAGGGTCTCGGCATTGCCGAGGTCGCCTATCAGAACGCGGTGCAATATGCGGGCGACCGGCGTCAGGGTCGCGCGCTCACCGGCCCGGCCGAGCCCGAGGAAAAGGCCGACCCGCTGTTCGTCCACCCCGACGTCCGCCGAATGTTGATGGACGGCAAGGCGTGGACCGAGGGTCTGCGCGCTTTGTGCTTGTGGGGGGCGCTCCAGGTCGATCTCGAACACAACGCCAGCACCGAGGAAGAGCGCCAGACCGCCGCCGACCTGATCGGGCTGCTCACCCCGGTCATCAAGGGCGTCGGCACCGACAAGGGTTACGACATCGCGACCAATGCGCAGCAGGTCTATGGCGGCCACGGCTACATCGCCGAATGGGGGATGGAGCAATATGTCCGCGATGCCCGGATCGCGATGATCTATGAAGGCACCAACGGCGTGCAGGCGATGGATCTCGCCGGGCGCAAGCTCGCGCAGAACGGCGGCCGCGCGGTGCAATTGTTCTTCAAGGTCGTGACCGAAGAGGTCGCCGCAGCCAAGGCCCACACCGCCACCGTCGATCTCGCGGCTCGCCTCGAAAAGGCGCTCGGCGATCTCCAGGCGGCGACGATGTGGTTCATGGCCAACGGGATGCAAAACCCCAACAACGTCGGCGCGGGCGCGGTGCCGTACATGCACCTAATGGGGATCGTCGCGGTCGGTTTGATGTGGCTGCGCATGGCGGTCGCCGCGACTGGCCTGAAGACGGCGGGGGAGGGGGACAGCCAATTCGGCGAGGCATTCCTCGACGCCAAGCTGGTGACCGCACGCTATTTCGCCGAGCGCGTCATGCCGCAGACGGGCTCGTTGCGGCGCCAGATCGAGGGCGGGGCGGAGGCGGTGATGGCCTTGCCGCCGGAGATGTTCCACGCGGCCTAAGGTGTCCGATGTGCCGATACGCTGGCTATCCATCTCGACGAATCAACGTATCCGCCAAGTTAACCGTAGAATTTGTAAAACATTCAACGGTTCATCTGCGATGATTGCTTCGTTGAGACATGATCTATGACTCGGCGAGAGTATTTGCACGCAAACGCGATGCGAAAAGGGGTAAGCTGTTTCTGGATGACCGTCTCGATACCTTGACCAGAAAGGATCGAAGACATGGCTATCTTACTTGGTACGCTGGGTTCGGATAAAATATCCGGTACGAACGGCGCAGACTTGATTACCGCTTTGGCGGGCAATGACACGATCGTCGCCGGCACCGGCGCTGACCTCGTCGATGCGGGTAGCGGCAACGACGTCATCTACGCCGGGTCGCGGGCAAATTGGGCCGACGACGCGGTCGATACCGTTCTTGCCGGGTTCGGCAACGACCACGTCTACGCCGGATACGGCGACATCCTCGATGGTGGCGCCGGCTTCGATACGCTGTCTCTCGACCTTTCCGGAGCCCCTCGCGGCGTTTCCGTCGATTTCCGCCCGATGACGCTTGGCGTTGATATCGGCGGCGGCATTCTCGATCGCATCACCATAACGCTCGGCCAAGCCGAACTCGGTAACTTTGAAGCGGTCGACCGCGTGATCGGGACCGCATTCGCCGACCGGATCCTGACCGCCAACGCAAACCACGCCGCGAGCTCGCTGAACGGTGGCGCCGGTGACGATTATCTCCAGACCGGCGACGGCGCTGACCGACTCGATGGCGGAACCGGGGTCGACAAGCTCTTCGGCGGTCGCGGCAACGACACCTATATTGTCGACGACAGCCACGATATCGCGCGCGAATATGGCAAAGGCGGGATCGATCACGTCTTCGCGAGCGCGGATTATCGTCTCCGCGCTAACGTGGAGAACCTGACTTTGGTCGGGGATGCCATCAAGGGCGTCGGCAACGCCGGATCGAACCGGATCACCGGGGACGGCGAGGCGAACACGCTTTACGGCCTGGGCGGGCACGACATCCTGAACGGCGGCAACGGCGACGACAAACTGTTCGGCGGCGATGCGCGCGACATCCTGACCGGCGGCCGTGGCAGCGATCTGTTCGTGTTCCGCGATGGCGAAACCACCGACAGCCGCGGTCATTCCGACGTGATCACCGATTTCTCGCACGCCCAAGGTGACCGCATCTCGCTTCGCGCGATCGACGCGATCGAAGGCCCCGGCAACGATCGCTTCACCTTCATCGGCGATGACGCGTTCAGCGGAGAAGCCGGCGAATTGCGGTTCAATCACTTTCGCGGAGACACGTTCGTCTCGGGCGACTTGAACGGCGATGCGCAGGCCGACTTCTACATCCGGCTTACGGGCACGCTCGATCCCGTCGCGGCGGACTTCCAGCTTTGATGCGGGATTGACGTGGCGTCACGAAAAAGGGCGGTCCGTTGCCGGGCCGCCCCTTTTCGATGGCGTCGTCACGGAGTGAATCCGTGACGTCGGACGAATGCGGCTATGCCGCCTTCGCCGGCCGCCGTGGCGAGTCTTCGGATTGCTTGCGCGCTCCGAAGCCGCCCGCGCCTTAACGCTTGGAGAACTGGAAGCTCTTGCGGGCCTTGGCGCGACCGTATTTCTTGCGCTCGACCGTGCGGCTGTCGCGGGTAAGGAAGCCTGCAGCCTTCACCGGCGCGCGCAGGACCGGTTCGTAGCGGGTGATCGCCTGGCTGATGCCGTGCTTCACCGCGCCGGCCTGACCCGACAGGCCACCGCCCTTGACGGTGCAGACGACGTCATACTGGCCCTCGCGCTCGGTCACGCCGAACACCTGGTTGATGACGAGCCGAAGCGTCGGACGCGCGAAATAGGTTTCCTGGTCGCGGCCGTTGATCGTGATCTTGCCCGATCCCGGCTTCAGCCAGACGCGCGCGACCGCGTCCTTGCGGCGGCCGGTGGCATAAGCGCGACCCTGCTTGTCGAGGACCTGCTCACGCAGCGGCATCGTTTCGACGGGGGGCTGCGGTGCGGCGGCAGCAGCCTCCGCATCGGCAGGAGCATCGGAACCGGCGGGAGCAGCGGTCGGCGCGGGAGCCGGCTGGTTCGTCAGGTTCGCGAGATCGGAAAGCGACTGGCGGTTGTCGGTCATTATGCGCCCACCTTGTTCTTGCGGCTCATCGCCGCGATGTCGAGAACCTCGGGGTTCTGTGCTTCGTGCGGATGCTCGCTGCCCTTGAAGATGCGCAGGTTGCGCATCTGCTCGCGACCGAGCGGCCCGCGCGGGATCATCCGCTCGACGGCTTTCTCCAGAACGCGTTCGGGGAAACGGCCTTCGAGCACCTTGCCCGCGGTCACGCTCTTGATGCCGCCGGCGTAACCGGTGTGCTTGTAATAGACCTTGTCCGCCAACTTCTTGCCGGTGAAACGGATCTTCTCGGCGTTGATGACGATGACATTGTCACCGCAATCGACGTGCGGGGTGTAGCTCGTCTTGTGCTTGCCGCGCAGGACGTTGGCGATCACCACCGCCGCGCGGCCGACGACCAGACCATCGGCATCGACGATATGCCATTTCTTCTCCACCTCGTACGGCTTGACCGACTTGGTGGTCTTCATCAGCGCCTTCATGGGCTTTGGACCTTATCAAAAATGCAACACGCCGATCCCTTAAGGACCGGCGCCGTGGCGGTTCTTTGCTGTCGAGCCGGCGCGAAGTCAAGCATTTCGGCGGGTTCCATGACGGGTATCAGTGTACCATGAGAGCGAGTGTCGTCGTATTGACGATGCTTTGGTGCGCCGACTTGCCGTTCATCGCGACATCGGTGATCGTCTCCTCGCGCGCCTCTCGTAGCAGCCCGGTCGCCTTGTCGATCTCGCGCGACCGCATGATCCGAATGCGCCCGGGCTGTGACCCGCCGATCCCGACCGGACCTTCGCCCTCGGTGACGATGCGGACGGTGCCGGACGTTTCGGTCGCGGATATCGTGCCCGGGATATCGGCTGCGATCCCCTGCGAACTGCGCGCCGAGATCATCGTCGGGCTCGCCGCCCGCGCGCCGCGCTCGGCTTTGTCGGCGGCGACGATCGGAGTGATCGGTTCGCCAAGAATTTCGCGCCTCTGCCCGACCGGAAGGGTCGCGAGCGTCGCGGCAATCGCGGCGGCATCCCCCGAGCGCGCCGCATCTTCCGCGCCCATAGCGGCGATCGTCGCGACGAACCGCTGCCACTGGAACGCCTCGTCCTCGATCGACGCGACCGCCCCGTCGGCATCGAGCCGATACCGGATCGTCGTGCCGGCGAGCGCCGCCATCGCGCCCTCGAACAATGCAACCGTTCCGTTCTTCGCCGAGCTTTGGGCCGGGCCGAACGTCACCGTGACGATCCACCCCGGAGGCCGGCGAGAAAAGACGACGGTCCGCTCGATCGTGAAGCGTTCGACCTCGCTGCCATCGTCGCGGACTTGCGTGACCGTTTCGCGATAGGGCTGGTTTTCGCGCGGCGCGAACCGCGCGGCGGTTTCGGCGGATAGGACTAGAGCAGCCGTCGCGAAGGCAAGCCGCGCGATCGGACCCCGTACGATCAGCGTCGCGCCACGCCGACTGCATGTGCGGCGGTCACCGCCGCGATCAGCAAAACCGCGGCATTCGCCTGATGCGCGACCGCGATCTCGATCCGCACGCCCGTCAGCAACGTCGCGATGCCGAGCCCGATCTGGAGCAACACCAGCCCGATCATGACCGCCGCAATGCTACCGTTGCCGCTGACGCGCGCCTTGAGCGCGAGCGCGATCAGCCCCGTCGCCGCGACAAACGCGAACCAGCGGTGGATGAACTGAACGACGACCGGATTGTCGACCGCATTGCTCCACAATGGCGCCCGCATCGGCGTGTCCGCGGGGAACCACGCGTCGCCCATCAGCGGCCAGCTCGAAAAGGCGTAGCCCGCGTCGAGCCCGGCGGTGAACGCCCCGAACATCAGCTGCACGAACAGCAGCCCGATCGCGAACGCGGGCAGCCAGCCGAACGCTGCCCGCGCCGAAAACGGCCGCTTCGCCAGCGTCCGCAGGTCGAGCGCGGTCCAAACGATCCCCGCGAGGATGAAGAGCGCGGTCAGCAGATGCACCGCCAGCCGGATATGGCTGACGTCGGTTCGCACCGACAGCCCCGATTCGACCATCCACCAGCCGATCGCTCCTTGCAGTCCGCCGAGCGCGAGTAACGCGGTCAGCCGCCAACCATAACCAACGGGAATCCGCCTGCGGATCGCAAACCAGAGCAGGGGTAACGCGAACGCCATCCCGATGACGCGCCCGAGCAGGCGGTGGAGATATTCCCAGAAAAAAATCGCCTTGAATCCGGCGAGCGTCATCCCCGAATTGATCGCGCGATATTCGGGGATACGCTGGTAGCCCGCGAACTCCGCCTGCCACTGCGCATCGTTGAGCGGTGGGACGATGCCGCTGATCGGCTTCCACTGCGTGATCGACAGCCCCGATTCGGTCAGCCGCGTGATCCCGCCGACGATCACCATCGCGACGATCAGCGCGGCGACCGCGAACAACCACCGCGACAGAGCGATCGGACGCGCGGTCGTCGCGAAAGCTGGGCTGGGCTGGAGCATTGCGGAGATTTAGCCGAGGCGGCGACGGGTGTTGAGTCTTTTCTTGGTGGACGTCTGCAGTGCCGCTCAGTGCGGAACAGCGCCAAGCTCGAAGCCGGTCTTGTCGTGCAAGGCGAACCGATCCACCAGGTCGGCGCTCGCGCGATTGTACCCGATCACCTCGACGACCGATCCGTCGCGACGCAGCCGGGCGACGATCTTGTCGAGTGCGCCGACGCCCGAGATATCCCAGAAATGCGCCGCCGAAACGTCGATCGTGACGGGATGTCCGTCCTCGGGCTGGAAGGCGCGGGTGAAGCGATCGACCGAGGCGAAGAATATCTCGCCGCTGACCTTGTATGACGTGGACGCCGCACCGTCGCTTTCCGCCCGGTCCACCACGAACATGCGCCGAACTTTTCCAGCGAAGAATATCCCCGACAGCAACACTCCGGCGAGGACACCCTGCGCGAGGTCGTGCGTCGCCACGACCACTGCCACGGTAACGAGCATCACCACCGACGACGTCGGCGGATGGCGGCGTAGATTGGGGATCGAGTTCCAGCTGAACGTCCCGATCGACACCATGATCATCACCGCGACCAGCGCCGGCATCGGGATTCGCCCGACCACCGGGCCGAGCACCGCGAGCAGGAACAGCAGGAATGCGCCGGCGACGAAGGTCGATAGCCGCTTGCGCCCGCCCGAGGTGACGTTGATGACCGACTGGCCGATCATCGCGCAGCCGCCCATGCCACCGACCAGCGCCGCGGCGATATTGGCGCCGCCCTGGCCCAGGCACTCGCGCCGCTTGTCGCTGTCGGTGTCGGTCATGTCGTCGACGATCTGCGCGGTCAGCAGCGATTCGAGCAGCCCGACCGCGGCCATCGTCAGCGAATATGGCAGGATGATGCGCAACGTCTCCAGCGTCAGCGGTACCTTGCGGCAGCACAAGGTCCGGAAGGCCTTGGGGTAGGCGACCCATGTCTCCCACCGTACGCACCGGCAGGCCCATGACAATGCTGATCGTCGCCAGCACGACGATGGCGACGAGCGGGGAGGGCACCGCCTTGGTGAGACGCGGCAGCAGATAGATGATGGCGAGGCCGCCCGCGACGAGCGCGTAGCTGTGCCACGTCACCCCGATCAGTTGCGGCAATTGCGCCATGAAGATCAGGATCGCGAGCGCGTTGACGAACCCGGTGATGACCGAACGCGAGACGAATTGCATCAGCAGATCGAGCCTGAGCAAACCGGCGAGCAACTGGATCAGGCCCATCAGGATCGTGGCGGCCAGCAGATACTCGACACCGTGTTCGCGCACCAGCGGAGCCACTACCACGGCTACCGCGGCAGTCGCCGCCGAGATCATCGCCGCGCGGCCGCCGACGAAGGAGATCACCATCGCGATCGCCACCGACGCGTACAGCCCGACGCGGGGATCGACGCCGGAAATGATCGAAAAACCGATCGCCTCCGGAATAAGCGCGAGCGCGACGACGATCCCGGCGAGCACCTCCCGACGCACGTCGGCGAGGCTGGAAAACCATTGGTTCCGAAAGGCGACGGTCATATAGGCCCGATAGGTAGACACATGGCGCATCCCATCGGGATGCGGGGTGATGATTCCGACATGTGAGTATTGTCCGGCGGATCGGCGGCCGGAATAGCCACCCGGGATTGCGCCGGGTCCTTGCGAATATCGTGCGCTTAGCGCGGACGAGACCTGTCGTTCAACCATTGATTGACGAACTGCTCACCCGAAGGGGAGCAGCTAACGTTCGACATGTCGATTCGAGCTGATTGAGTGCTACTCAAAGCTCTGTGGGTTAGTTTTTACAACGTCGGATGGGCCCCAAAATCATTCCCACTCGATCGTCCCCGGCGGCTTCGAGGTGTGATCGTAGGTCACGCGGTTGACCCCGCGGACCTCGTTGACGATCCGCGTCGCGACGCGCGGCAGGAAATCGCCGGGGAATTGGAACGCCTGCGCGGTCATGCCGTCGGTCGAGGTTACCGCGCGGAGGGCGAGGACGCTCTCATAGGTGCGGCCGTCGCCCATCACGCCGACCGACTTGACCGGGAGCAGCACCGCGAACGCCTGCCAGATCGCATCGTACAGGCCCGCGGCGCGGATTTCCTCGAGGTAGATCGCGTCGGCCTTGCGGAGGGTGTCGCAGCGGTCCTTGGTCACCTCGCCGGGAATGCGGATGGCGAGGCCGGGGCCGGGGAACGGATGGCGGCCGACGAACACTTCGGGCAGGCCGAGTTCGCGACCGAGCGCGCGCACCTCGTCCTTGAACAGTTCGCGCAAGGGCTCGACGAGTTTCATGTCCATCCGCTCGGGCAGGCCGCCGACATTGTGGTGACTCTTGATCGTCACCGACGGACCGCCGGTGAAGCTGACGCTTTCGATCACGTCGGGGTAGAGTGTGCCTTGCGCGAGAAATTCGGCGCCGCCGATCTTGCGGGCTTCGTCCTCGAACACGTCGATGAAGGTCTTGCCGATGAACTTGCGCTTCGCCTCGGGATCGGTGACGCCGGCGAGGCCGTTGAGGAACAAGGTCTCGGCGTTCACGTGGATCAGCGGGATGTTGTAGGCCCCGCGGAACAGGCTGACGACCTGATCCGCCTCGCCGCTGCGCATCAGGCCGTGGTCGACGAAAACGCAGGTGAGTTGCTCATCAATCGCCTCGTGGATCAGCACCGCAGCGACGGCCGAATCGACCCCGCCCGACAGGCCGCAGATTACCCGGTTCTTGCCGACTTGCTCGCGAATCTCGGCGATCTTGGCGTCGCGGAATTCGGCCATCGTCCAGTCGCCCGAAAGACCGCAGACGTGACGCGCGAAATTGGCGATCAGTTTGCCGCCATCGGGCGTGTGAACGACTTCGGGATGGAACTGCATCGCATAGATGCGGCGCGCGTCGTCGGCGATGATCGCGTAGGGCGCGCCTTTGCTTGCGGCGACGGGGCGGAAGCCGTCAGCGAGTTTCGTCACCTTGTCGCCGTGGCTCATCCAGACCTGATGGCGTTCGCCCTCGCGCCACAAAGCATCGAACAGCGCGCAGCCGTCGGCGATCGCGATGAACGCTTCGCCGAATTCGCCATCGCTGCCCGCTTCGACGATGCCGCCTAGCTGGTGCATCAGCGCCTGCTGGCCGTAGCAGATGCCGAGCATCGGGACGTTCGCGGCTAGGATCGCGTCGGGGATGCGCGGGCTGTTCTCGTCGAGGACCGAGGCGGGACCGCCCGAGAGGATGACGCCCGCGGGGTTCATGCGTTCGAACGCCGCTTGCGCCGATTGGAAGGGAGCGATTTCGCTGTAGACACCCGCCTCGCGAACGCGGCGGGCGATGAGCTGGGTGACCTGGCTGCCGAAATCGACGATCAGGATGCTGTCGGGATGCTCCATCGGGGGCGTGTAGCGGCGCGGGCCGCGTAACGAAAGATCGATGTGTCCCCGCGAAGGCGGGGACCTAGTCTGTGCTCCCGCCTTCACGGGAGCACAACGATCTCAAGCCGCTTCGTCGAAATCCTCGTCGTCGTTGATCACCGGACCCGAATCCTGGCCCTTGGCGCCTTCGTCGCGATCGACGAATTCGATGATCGCCATCGGGGAGGCGTCGGAGGCGCGGATGCCGGCTTTGATGATGCGGGTGTAGCCACCGTTGCGATCCGCGTAACGAGACGCCAGCACCTCGAACAGCTTCACCAACTGCGCGTCGTCGAGCAGGCGGGCGTGCGCGAGGCGGCGGTTCGACAGCCCACCCTTCTTCGCCAGCGTGATCAGCTTTTCGACATAGGGGCGAAGCTCCTTGGCTTTCGCGACCGTGGTCGTGATCTGTTCGTGCTTGATGAGCGCTGCCGCCATGTTGCGGAACAGCGCGATGCGATGGGCCGAGGTCCGCTGGAGTTTACGGCCGCCTACGCGATGGCGCATTGTCTTGTCCTTCGTTCGTTGAGGGGCCGTTTTACGGAAACCCCAGACCAGGCGGCGCGAAACGGGCCACCGCCCAAAACCCAAAGGTAACGAAAGTAACGCTTAGAGCGGACCTAACCCATGATCTCTTGCTCGAGCTTCTTGGCCATCTCTTCGATGTTCTCAGGCGGCCAGCCGGGGATTTCCATCCCGAGACGCAGCCCCATGCTTGACAACACTTCCTTGATTTCATTCAAGGACTTGCGGCCGAAATTCGGGGTCCGGAGCATTTCCGCCTCGGTCTTGCCGACGAGATCGCCGATGTAGATGATATTGTCGTTTTTCAGGCAGTTGGCCGAGCGCACCGACAGTTCCAACTCGTCGACCTTCTTGAGAAGGTAACGGTTGATCTGCTGGGTGTCGCCGGCCATGTCGGTGCCCTGCGCGGGGGCCGCCATGCCGATCGGGGCCGAGCGCGGCACCGCCGAATCGTCGAAGTGGACGAACAAGGCGAGCTGGTCCTGAAGGATGCGGCCGGCGTAACCGACGGCGTCTTCCGGGGTGATCGTGCCGTCGGTGTCGACCGTCAGCGTCAGCTTGTCGTAATCGAGATCCTGCCCGACACGGGTCGGATCGACCTTGTACGACACCTGGCGCACCGGCGAGTAGAGCGCATCGACCGGGATCAGTCCGATCGGCGCGTCGGCGGGACGGTTGGCGATCGCGGCGACATAGCCCTTCCCGATATCGGCGGTCAGCTCCATGTTGAGCGTCGCGCCGTCGTCGAGGTGGCAAAGGACGAGTTCGGGGTTCATCACCTCGATATCGCCGCTGACCGCAATGTCGCCCGCCTTTACTTCACCGGGGCCGGTGGCGGAAAGCTGGAGCCGCTTCGGCCCTTCGCCCTGCATGCGCAGCGCGATCTGCTTCACGTTGAGGACGATATCGGTCACGTCCTCCCGCACGCCGGCGAGCGATGAGAATTCGTGGAGCACGTTCTCGATCTTGATCGATGTGACCGCGGCGCCTTGCAGCGACGACAGCAGAACGCGACGCAGCGCATTGCCGAGCGTCAGGCCGAAGCCACGCTCGAGCGGTTCGGCGACGAAGGTCGCCTTGCGCTTGCCGTCACCGCCCGATTTCTTTTCGAGCGCGCTGGGCTTCTTCAGTTCCTGCCAGTTCTTTGCATTGACGGACAAGTTCTCGTCCCCTGGGGTTGGGTCGGCGCGGGGGCGGCGGCGACCGTGGAGAAAAAACGCGCCGGCTCGTCAGCCGGGCGCCGGATATTTTAGACGCGGCGGCGCTTCGACGGGCGCACGCCGTTGTGCGGGATCGAGGTCACGTCGCGGATCGAGGTGATCTGGAAGCCGACCGCCTGGAGCGCGCGAAGCGCCGATTCGCGGCCCGAACCCGGACCCTTGACCTCGACTTCGAGCGTGCGGACGCCGTGTTCGGCCGCCTTCTTGCCGGCGTCTTCGGCCGCGACCTGCGCGGCGTACGGCGTCGACTTGCGCGAGCCCTTGAAGCCCATCATCCCCGCCGAGGACCAGCTGATCGCATTGCCCTGGGCATCGGTGATGGTGATCATGGTATTGTTGAAACTGGCGTTCACATGCGCGACGCCGGAGGTGATGTTCTTGCGTTCGCGCCGCTTAATGCGCTGCGGTTCCCGTGCCATGTGGTATTCCTGACCTGAATCTCAAGTGACGCCGGATCAGACCGGCGGAGAAGAAAACGTTGCCGTCTACTTCTTCTTGCCGGCGATCGGCTTGGCCTTGCCCTTACGGGTGCGCGCATTGGTGTGGGTGCGCTGGCCATGGACCGGCAGGCCCTTGCGATGGCGGAGGCCGCGATAGCAGGCGAGATCCATCAACCGCTTGATGTTCATCGACACTTCGCGACGCAGATCGCCCTCGACCTTGTGATCCGAATCGATCGTCTCACGGATGTGGAGCACTTCCTGATCGGTCAGATCCTGGACGCGCGTCGCCGGCGCGATGCCGAGCTTTTCGGTGATTTCCTTGGCCTTGGTCGAACCGATGCCGTGAATATAGGTCAGCGCGATCACCACGCGCTTGTTGGTCGGGATGTTGACACCCGCTATACGTGCCATGAACTTTATTCTCCCAGCTCCACGGGTCGCGGCATGGCTGCACGCGTCCCATCTCGTCGCAATGATCCTCGGCGCCGGTCCCTTAACGCAAAAACGCGGCGAGCGCAGACAAGCGCCGCCGGGAACCGGTGTTTCGGAGTGACTCGCAGTTAGGATGCGCGTCGGGGCGTGTCAAGCGCGGGGCGAAGCGGGCGGTAGGTTCCGGTAACCGCTTCTCATGCGAACAGCGCGACCGACTGCATCTGTTCGGCGACCATCTCGCCCGCCGCGTTCCATATACCCATCTGTTGCGACGAACTCCCGGCGCGCGCGTAATCGGCGTTGGAGCGCAGGAGCCACCAGCCGTCTTCGGTACGCGGGGCGGGGCCGAGGACGTTGAGGATCCATGTCATCGAACTCATCGGCACGTTGCGGCCGATCAGGCGCAGCGCGGCGGGGGGTAAGCAATCGCCGACAAGCATCAATTCG
This sequence comes from Sphingomonas sp., assembly GCA_965219285.1. Taxonomy (GTDB): domain Bacteria; phylum Pseudomonadota; class Alphaproteobacteria; order Sphingomonadales; family Sphingomonadaceae; genus Sphingomonas. The sequence goes on along the minus strand of CBDCNF010000009.1, from coordinate 28,317 downwards.
ACCATCGGATCGAGCCCTTCGCGATCGTTGAGCCGGGTCCAGCGAAGCCATTCCGCGGGGAGCAGTCCGGGACCGTCGCGGCGGTCGAGGAACTCGAACTGGCGGGTGAAGGCGATGTGGGCATTGCCTTTGAACGTCTCGTCGCCCGGCCCCGGTTTCGGGAAGGCGGGGAGGGTGGTGGTCTGGTAATCCACCTCGCTCTCGATCGCGCGCATGAAGACGAAGGTGCAGCGCAGGCCAAGGCCCGCTTCGCTTTCGACATCGGCCTGGATGAACGTGGCGTTCTTGCCGCGGCGAAGGCGGTGCGCGGTGACCATGATCGGGCCGGCGAGCGGGCCGACGAAGCTGACCTGCGCCGAGCGCAGGGGGGGGAGGTCGCTGTCCGACTGCATCGCGGCGTGGAGCGCGATCGCGGCGGAGAGGCCGCCAAACGCGGTGCGGCCCTGGAGCCAGTCGTCGGGGATGCTGCCACGCCAGCCGGGGCCGTCGCCGAGCGGCTCGAGTGCGTCGAGGATTTGTTTGAGCGAAGTCATGCGAATTCCCCTGCCGCCAAGCGGTCGCGGAGTTCGCGTTTGAGCACCTTGCCAATCGCGCTGCGGGGCAGATCTTCGGCGAGATGAAGCGCCGACAGCCGCTGGGTCTTGCCGAGCTTCGCGTTGGTTTCCGCCAGCACGGTTGCGGGATCGCTATCTCCCCTCGGCACATAGAAACCGACGGGTGTCTCGCCCCAAGCCTCGCTCGGCACGCCGACGACGGTGCAGTCTGCGACTGCCGGATGCTTGCCCAGCACCGCCTCGATATCGGAGGGGTAGATGTTAAAGCCGCCCGAGATGATCATGTCCTTCTTCCGGTCCATCAGGATCAGGAAGCCGTCCTCGTCGAAGCGGCCGATGTCGCCGTGGCGGATCCAGCGGTTGCCGTCGGTGTCACGCCATTCGGCGGCGAGGGTCGCATCGTCGCGGCCGTGATAGCCGTTCATCATCGCCGGGCCGCGACCGACGATCTCACCGGTTTCGCCGGGGGCGACTTCATTGCCGTCATCGGCGATCAGCTTGGCTTCGTTGCCTGGCATCAGGCGGCCGACGGTGTGGAGCTTGTCGGGGAATTCGCTGGCGTTGAGGCCGAACGACGCGCCACCTTCGGTCATGCCGTAATATTCCACCAGAAGCCCGGGCCAGCGTTTGAGGATGTCGGCCTTCAGGTCGGGCTTGAAGGGCGCGGACGTGCAGGTCTTGAAGCGGAACGCGCTTAAGTCGAATGTGTCGAAATCGGCGAGCGCCATGATCCGCTGGTACTGGACCGGCACCAGCATCGTGTGGCTCGCGCGGTATTTTTCGGCGAGTTGCAGGTAACGATGCGCCTCGAACTTCTTCATCAGCACGACGGTGCCGCCCCATGCCAGCGTCGGCAGGAAGGTGACGAGCGTCGTGTTCGAGTAGAGCGGCGTCGAAAGCAGGGTGACCGCGGTGTCGAACCGCGCGGCGGCGTTGCGCGACAGATGCTGCCAGCGCATCGCGTGGCTCTGGACGATGCCCTTGGGGACGCCGGTGGTGCCCGAGGAGTAGATGATGTTGAAGCCGTCTTCGGGGGCGATTTCGACTTGGGCGGGGATGGCGTTTTCCTCGGCGATCCAATCTTCTAAAGCTACCCCGGCGAAGGCCGGGGCCCAGTTGTGACGGTCTCTCGACTGGGCCCCGGCCTTCGCCGGGGAAGCGAGGAAGATGACTTTCGCGTCGATCTTTTGCCCCGCCAGCGCCTCGGCGTTGGCGGCATCGAGAAACACCAGGTTCGCCCCGCTGTCGGTGATCATCCCGGCGATCTGTTCGGGCGTGGCGGAGGGCTGGATCGGCGCGGCGACCGATCCGGCGCGGAGTGCGGCGAGGAAGACGATGCCCTGCGCGACGCACGGGTAGCTGACCATCGCCACCGCCTGCCGCTGCGCGGTCCCGGCGCGCTGGAGCGTCGCGGCGACGCGATCCATCGCGGCGTCGAGTTCGGCGTAGGTGATGTACGTTTCGTCGTCGGCGATCGCAACCTTGTCGGCGTAGGATAGGGCGTTGGCGCGGATCAGGTCGGGGAGCGTCGCAAAATCGGTCGCGAGCATATCGGCAGCGGTCTTCATGCCGGGTGAGCTAGGCGAAGCTCCCGGCGAATGCCATACGCGATGTTCGAAAAACGAGGGAGACGGCGGCGTGAAGGGTTCGGTGGCGATCGTGACGGGCGGCGGCACCGGCATCGGCGCGGCGGTGGTGCGGCGGCTCGCCGCGCGGGGCGTGCGCTGCGTGATCAATTATGCGCACAGCCGTGACGAGGCGGAGGCGCTTGCCGCCGAAGTCGGGGGCGGCGCGATCGCGGTGCAGGCGGATATCGTCGCGGACGACGCGTGCCGGAAGCTCGCCGCGGCTGCGACCGAGGCGTTCGGGCGGCTCGATTTCCTTGTCAACAATGCCGGGCGGACCAAGCATGTGAAGCATGAGGATCTCGACAGCCTCGATGCGGAGGATTTCGTCGATATCTATCGGCTGAACACCGTCGCCGCTTTCCAGATGGTCCGCGCCTGCGCGCCCGCGATGCGCGAAGGGCCGCATTCGGCGGTGGTCAACGTCGCGAGCGTCGCGGGGGTGCACGGCATCGGCTCGTCGATCGCCTATGCCGCGTCGAAGGGCGCGCTGATCACGATGACCAAGAGCCTGGCGCGGGTGCTGGCGCCCGCGATCCGGGTGAACGCGGTGGCGCCGGGCTATGTCGGGACGGGCTGGTTCGAAAAGATGCTGGGCGCGGAGGGCAAGGCGAAGCTCGACACGCGGATCGCGGGGCAAACCCCGATGGCGATGGCGGCACAGGCCGAGGACATCGCCGGGCCGATCGAGATGCTGCTCGATCCGGCGAGCCGGGTGGTGACCGGCGAGACGATGCTGCTCGATGCCGGGGCGCACCTCGATACCGGGTTCGCGCGGCGACCGGGGCGGGAGGGGTGACAATAGTTATATCGACCATTTCTATGATAGTGGGCTGGCAAATTGTGAGGCAGGATTAGGTCAGTGAGCTATTTTGCGGGAGCAAGTTGGGCTGACTGGGTACAAGCAATCGCGGCTATAGTAGCTTGCCTATCGGCGCCGGCGCTCGCTCCGGCCTTGTGGCAGAAAATACGGTATCGGCTTAGTGCAAAAATTATTGCGATCGATACGGAAGAGGTAAATGGCTCGCGAAGGTGGCAAGTCGTCATAGAAAATCGCTCAAGAAAAATGAGAGACTTTACTATTCTTATTTACCCCAGCAGGCCAAAAAATAATATCATATTTGGAAAGGTGGTAACGCAACCTGATGGCGGGCATAAGGTTGGCCGGCAAGCGCTAGACAACGGAGCGATGCTGGCATCAATAGACAGGTTGGGAGCTAGAAGAACATTGATTTTACACGTTGTAGCAGAATATAATGATATACCGAGAATTCACGCAATTAGTGGTAATGTTGGCCAAAAAGTTATAGAAAAAAAAGTAGAATATCTTAATATAGACATAATGCATATGAGATTGGCTGTGTTATTAGCTCAATTTACACTCATTGCAATGATCATAATAGTCCGGTTGGTTTTTTTCAAGATATTTTATTAACCGTCGATATTTTGTGTAATGTTTAGTGAGTATGAGTAAGGTCGCTTACATTGCGCTTGTCATCGGCATAACGCAGCGGCGGAACTCCAAACGCGATGATGAGACCCGCCGCGCTGAACAACAGCCCGGCGGCGATGAAGGCGAGGCCGTCGAAGCCGCGCGCGGCGCCGAAGGCGAGGCTTTGCGCCGCCAATAACGGGCCGATGATCTGCGCGACCGAGTTCATGCTGCCGATCCCGCCCTGGAGCGATCCCTGGCGCGTCGCATCGACCATCCGCGACAAGATGCCGTTCATCGCCGGCCAGCCCATCTGGCCGAGGCAGCCGACCAGGAACAAGGCGTAGATCTGCCAGCCCTGCGTCACGAAGGCGAGGACGAACAGGCTGAACGTGCCCGCGCTCAGCGCGACGATGGCGGTCTTGCGTTCGCCGATCGCCTTTACGAAACGCTGGGTGAGCAACGCCTGCACCATCACGCTCCAGAAACCGACCCATGCGAGGCTCCAGCCGATCGCCTTTGCGTCCCAATCGAAACGCAGCGCCGCCCAGAACGACCACACAGCGGGATAGACGACCCCGCCGACCTGCCACAGGAACCAGGCGACCAGCAAAGGCGCGGCGTTGCCCGCGGCGAACAGTGGCTTGAACGAACCGATGACGTGCGCGTCGCGGAGGCGGAACGGGCGGCGGTTTTCCGGCGCGAGCGTTTCGGGCAGCAGGAACATCATCGCGACCGCGTTCACGCCCGCGAGCGCGGCGGCGATCAGGAAGGGGGCGCGTATGCCGAAATCGGCGACGAGGCCGCCGATCGCGGGGCCGACGATGAAGCCGATTCCGAATGCCGCGCCGAGCCAGCCGAAGGCGGCGGCGCGCTTTTCGGGCGGGGTGACGTCTGCGATCACCGATCCGGCGGGGCCGAAGATCGCGCCCGTGGCTCCGGCGATGACGCGGCCGACGAACAGCCACGCCAGCGTCGGCGCCCAGGCCATCAGCGCGTAATCGAGGCCGAAGCCGACCATCGGCGCGATCAGCACCGGGCGGCGGCCGTAGGCGTCGCCGAGGTTGCCGAGGATCGGTCCGGCGAAGAATTGTGCGACCGCGAAGGCGGCGAGGAGCCAGCCGGCGGTGCGGGTCGCTTCGGGCAGGGTCATGTGGCCGAGTTGCGTCACGAGCGCGGGCAGCACCGGCATGACGATGCCGAAGCCGATGATGTCGATCACCGCGGCGGCGAGGACGATCGGGACGGCGCGATGGTGGAAGCGTGGCATTCTGTGTCCCTGCCGATGGTCTACAGCGGCGTACGCGACATCCGGAGCATCGTCATTGCGAGGAGCGTAGCGACGAAGCAATCCAGTCCGACGCTCGTGAAGCTGGATTGCTTCGCTGCGCTCGCAATGACGGGCTGATGCGGATGCAGCGGATGCAGCTGTAATTTCGCACCGGGCGCGTGTCTTGAACCTTTGCGCCGCGCGGGGATTCGTGCGATGTCGTTCGCCATACCCGATCTTCAACAATCGATTTCGGAGAGACTGAAATGGCGACCGCCGCCGAACTAGACCGCCCCGCCGACTCTCTCGAAGGCTTTCGCAGCGAAGTCCGCGACTGGCTTGCCGCGAATTTTCCGGCAAGCCTGAAGAACGCGGACAACGCGCTTGCCGGACTCGATGGGCCGACCGACGAATCTCCCGATCAGACGGCATGGCGCGAGGCGATGGGGGCGAAGGGTTGGGGGGTGCCGACTTGGCCGAAGGAATACGGGGGCGGCGGGCTGTCGAAGCCCGAGGCGCGGGTGTTGCAGGACGAGATGGCGCGCGTGGGGGCGTGGAACCCGATCGGCGGCATGGGGGTGATGATGTTCGGGCCGACCTTGCTCGAATATGGCACCGAGGCGCAGAAGCAGGAGCATATTCCCAAGATCGCCAAGGGCGAGGTGCGGTGGTGCCAGGGCTATTCGGAGCCGGGCGCTGGGTCCGATCTCGCGTCGCTTCAGACCTTCGCCGAGGACAAGGGCGACCATTATGTCGTCAACGGCCAGAAGACGTGGACGTCGGGCGGGCAATGGGCGGACAAGTGTTTCGCGCTGGTCCGCACCGACAAATCGCAAAAACACGCGGGGATCAGCTTCCTGTTGATGGACATGGACGCGGCGGGGGTCGAGACCAAGCCGATCCGGCTGATCTCGGGCTCGTCGCCGTTCTGCGAGACGTTCTTCACCGATGTGAAGGTGCCGAAGGAGAATCTCGTCGGGCAGGAGGGGCAGGGCTGGACGATCGGCACGCGGCTGCTCCAGCACGAGCGCAATTCGCTGTCGGGCGGGGGCGGTTCGGCGGGGCGGATGAACCAGGGGCGGTCGGTGCCCGAGATTGCCAAGAAATATCGCGGGGTGGATGGCGAGGGGCGGATCGCGGATGCCGATCTGCGCACGCGGATCATCAGGCACGAGATGGATCAGCGCGCGTTTGCGCTGACGTTGCGGCGCGCGGCGCTCGATGCGAAGAGCAATCAGGGGCCGTCGGCGGCGACGTCGATCATGAAGAACGTCGGCGCGCGGATCACGCAGGACCGGGCCGAGCTGAACGTCGAGATCATGGGGATGCAGGCGCTCGGCTGGGACGGCGAGGGGTTCAGCGAGGATGAGATCGCACAGACCCGGACGTGGCTGTGGGGCAAGGCGGTGTCGATCTATGGCGGGTCCAGCGAGATCCAGAACAACGTGATCGCGAAGCGCATCCTGGGGATGCTCGATCATCAGTAATCGTTAGCCCTCTCCCATCTTCATGGGAGAGGGTTGGGTGAGGGTCTTCTTCTTTTCCAAGCTCGCGAAAAGAAGAAGACCCTCACCGCTGCGACTAGACCCGCATGAAGAATGCGGACCAAGTCTCGCTCCTCTCCCGCAAGCGGGAGAGGGACGTTCCGAGGGAAGAATCGATATGGCCGTACTCAACGACGAACAGGTGATGCTGCGCGATATGGCGCGGGAGTGGGCGGATAATGAATCGCCCGTCACCGCGTTTCGCAAGATGCGCGGCGACGCGCCCGCATTCGGTTTCGATCCGCAGGCCGCGACCGCGCAGGGCGAGATGGGCTGGTTCGGCGTCACCATTCCCGAAGAATTCGGCGGGTCGGCGTTCGGGTTTCTGTCGCTGGGGCTGGTGCTCGAACAGCTTGGACGCAACCTCGCGGCAACCCCGCTTGCGGCGAGCGCGGTGGCGGCGAGCGTCATCGCAAAGGAGGCGTCGGACGAGATCAAGCAAAAGTGGCTGCCCAGGCTGGCGACGGGTGAAATCGTCGCGACGCTCGCGGTCGACGAGGGGCCGGTTCACGATCCGGCCAGGATCGCGACCAGGGTCGAGGGTGTCAAGCTCACCGGCAGCAAGGCGTTCGTCGCGGAAGGCGATGCCGCGGCGCTCTTCCTCGTGGCGGCGACCGACGGGCTGTATCTCGTCGCTGACGGCGACGGCGTCGCGAAATCACCGCGCCATATGGCCGACGATCGCAGCCACGCGGCGGTGACGTTCGACGGCGCGGCGGCGGAGAAGATCGGTGGGCCAGAGCTGACTGCGGCGGCGATCGATATGGCGACCGCGGCGACCTGCGCGGAGATGCTTGGCATGGCCGAGGCGGCGTTCGCGCAGACCAACGATTATCTCAAGACGCGCGTCCAGTTCGGGCAGGTGCTGTCGCATTTCCAGGCGCTGCAACACCGGATGGCGAAGATGTTCACCGAACTCGAACTGATGCGTTCGACCGTCGAGGGTGCGTTGGAGGCGATCGATGCCGGGCGCTCGGATGTCGATCAGGCGGTCAGCCTCGCCAAGGCGACCGCGGGCGATACGCTGAAACTCGTCAGCCGCGAGATGGTGCAATTGCATGGCGGTATCGGCATGACCGACGAGCATGACGCCGGGCTGTACCTGAAGCGCGCGGCGGTGCTGGAGACGATGTGGGGCAATGCGGCATTCCATCGTGAGCGGTTCGCGCGATTGAATGGTTACTGATCCCGCGCTGTGCCGTAATCGCCACACAGTGTGGCGAAACGGTTCGTTTCGGCGATTGGTGCAGCCCTTCTGACTTGACCTGACGCTCTGCTCTCTCTCTATTCGAGCCTTCGGTATGGAATCCGCACAGATTCCAGCCCTTGGGAGAGAGACATGACGAAGCATCGGTTCCTGGCCACGTGTACCGCGGCCGCTTTCGTATTGAGCGCGGGGCAAGCGTACGCGCAGGATGCGCAGGCAAGCGACGCGACCGAGACGACGCCCGCAGGCGCTTCGCCCGCGACCACCCCCGACGACCAGACGCCGACGCAGGACATCATCGTCACCGCGCAGGGCCGCGCACAGGTGCTGGCCGACGTGCCGCTGGCGATCACCGCAGTCAGCGCAGCGAGCCTCGAACGCTCGGGCGCGAACGACATCCGCCAATTGACCCAGATCGCGCCGTCGCTTCTCGTGTCTTCGACGGGTAACGAGGCGAACGGATCGGCCCGTCTGCGCGGCATCGGGACGGTTGGCGACAATCCCGGTCTCGAAAGCTCGGTCGCGGTGTTCGTCGATGGCGTCTATCGCTCGCGTTCGGGCATCGGGCTCAACGAACTCGGCGACATCGAGCGCGTCGAGGTGCTGCGCGGGCCGCAGGGGACGTTGTTCGGGCGCAATGCGTCGGCGGGTATTTTGTCGATCGTCAGCAAATCGCCCAGCCTGAGCAGCGGGTTCACCGGCGGTGGCGAGGCAACCTATGGCAATTACGATGCTTACCGGTTCGCCGGGAACCTCAACGTGCCGCTTGGCGAATCGCTCGCGGCCCGCGTCGATGGCGTCTATTCGAAGCGCGACGGCTTCTACGACGACAAGACGAACAACACCGACGTCAACGACCGCAACCGTTATTTCATTCGCGGGCAATTGCTGTTCCAGCCGTCGAGCGATCTGACGGTCCGCCTGATCGGCGATTACACGCATCGCGACGAGGCATGCTGCGGCGCGGTGTTCCTCGACCAGACGACGTCGCCGTATAACAAGGGCCTGCTGACGACGACGAACCCGATCATTCCGGTGTTGCTCAACCTCGGTCAGCCGAGTGCGGCGCTGACCAATCCGTTCTCGCGCGATCTCTACGTGTCGCCGGGCCGGACCTATGAGGGCATCACCGAGGATTACGGCGTTTCGGGGCAGATCGATTACGACTTCGGCAACGTCAACCTGACCTCGATCAGCGCCTATCGTCATTACAACAACAATCAGGCGGGCGACGTCGATTACAGCTATGTCGACATTCTGTACCGCGCGCCGGGCGACAATGCGGGCGCGCGAGAGTTCGACACCTATTCGCAGGAGCTGCGGCTGCAGGGCAAGCTGTTCAACGACCGGATCGACTGGCTGGTCGGCGGCTATTACGGCAACGAGACGCTGGAAACGCGCGAAAATCTGAGCTTCGGGCGGGATTACGGGCGGTTCGCGGCGTGCCGTCTGCTCGCGTCGGGCGCGCTGTCGCCGTTCCAGGATGCGACGCAGACGGGGTGCCTCAGCACGGCGGGCCGCTTCGGTGTGTTCCCGTCGGTGTTCGGGGCGGCGGCACCGACCTTGCTGTCGGCGATCGACCGGCTCGATACGCTTCGCAGCCTCGGCAACACCGGGACGGTGTTTCGGCAGAAGGAGCGCAATTTCGCGTTCTTCACGCACAACATCGTCCATATCGTCGATGGGCTCGATCTGACGCTGGGCCTCCGGTACACCAACGAACAAAAGAAGCTGAACGCGCGGTTCGCGAACAACAACACGGTCTGCCCGCAGCAGCAGGCGGCGCTGATTCCGTTCCTTACGAACCCCGGTCTGGCCGCGGTCGCGGGCGGGATCATCGGGCTGAGCTGCCAGGGCAATTCGACCTCCGAGCTCGACGGCCAGACGTTGCGCGACAAGCGGAACGAGGATGAATTCACCGGCACCGCGATCCTGTCGTACAAGATCACGCCCGATACGTTGATCTACGGCAGCTACGCGCGCGGCTACAAGGCGGGCGGGTTCAATCTCGACGGGTCGGCGCTCAAATCGCCGATCCTTCCTTTCGCGGCGGTCGGTGGCGCTCAGGCGCTGTCGGGCAACCTTCAGTTCGATCCCGAAATCAATAATGCCTTTGAAATCGGTGCAAAATATTCTGGGCCAAACTTCAGCCTGAATATCGCGGGCTTTCACCAGGCGTTCGACAATTTCCAGCTCAACACGTTCAACGGCACGGTTTTTCTGGTCCAGAACGTCAACAGCTGCTCGACCGGCCTGAACGGCGGCGATGCGGACCTGAGCGCAACGACGGGAAGCTGCGCATCGGGCGACGTGAAGCCCGGGGTTATCTCGCAGGGCGTCGAGCTCGAAGCGACGTTCAGCCCCGCGCGCAACTTCACGGTCAGTTCGGGCTTCACCTACGCCGACACGCATTTTCGCAAGGATCTGGTCGGCAACGCGAACGGCGCGCCGCTCGATCCGGCGCTGCGCGTCCTGCCGAGCCAGCAATTGTCGAACGCGCCGAAAGCGGTCGTCACCACCGCGGTGACCTGGACGCCGGAAATCGGCAGCACCGGCTATTCGGCGCTGTTCTACGCCGACAATCGGCTGAGCAGCGATTACAACACCGGATCGGACAAATTCTACCAGAAGGCGCAGGACGGCTTCTTCCTGGTCAACGCCCGCGTCGGCATCCGCGCGCCCGAGGAGCGGTTCGCGATCGAATTCTGGGCGCAGAATGTGTTCAACAAGGATTATACACAGGTCGCGTTCAACACGCCGTTCGTGGCGGGGCCGGGTGTCGGGGTGAACCCGAACTTCCCGGCGGCGACCTATCCGGGGGGGACGCAGACCTTCTCGGCGTTCCTCGCGGAACCGCGGACGTACGGCGTGACGTTGCGCGGGAAGTTCTGATCTACGCGTCCCCGCCGCGCGCTGCGTGGCGGGGACGGTCGCTCCGTGAGTAGCGGCTTACGCGACCAGGTTTGAGCCACTCAAAGCCGTCGCTTGACGCGATTACGCCGGTTCGCCGACGATCGTCTTCACTTCCATGAAATCGGCCAGGCCCCATTTGCCGCCCTCGCGGCCATTGCCCGATTGCTTGTAGCCGCCGAACGGCGACGGTCCGCTAGGCCCCCAGGCGTTGATTGTGACGAGCCCCGCGCGCAGCTTGCCCGCGATCCTCGCGGCCTCGGCGGGGTCGCCCGAGATCGCCGCCGACAAGCCATAATCGGTGTCGTTGGCCATCTCGATCGCCTCGTCGCTATCCGCGTAGGAGCTGATCGTTGCGACCGGCCCGAACGTTTCCTCGCGGTAGATGCGCATTTCCGGCGTCACGTCGGTGAACAACGTCGGCTTGACGAAGAACCCGGCGTTGCGCCCGTCGGGTCGCCCGGTTCCGCCGGTGACGAGCGTCGCGCCCTCGTCGATCGCCGACTGGATCAGCCCCTGAATCTTCTCGTACTGCGCCTTGTTGACGACCGGCCCGATATGCGCGCCTTCCTGCGTCGGATCGCCGACCTTCACGCCTTCGAGGATCGATTTTACAACCCCGGTCGCGTCGGAAACCTGGCTCTTGTGGACGAGCAGCCGCGTCGGCGCGATGCAGCTCTGTCCCGAATTGGCGAGCACCCCTGCCATCGTCGGCGGCAGCACCTCGTCGAGCTTAGCGCCTTCGAGCACCACGTTCGGGGCCTTGCCGCCGAGTTCCTGATGGACGCGCTTGACCGTCGCGGCGGCGGCGGTCGCCACCGCGATCCCCGCGCGGGTCGATCCGGTGAAGCTCACCATATCAACGTGCTTGTGGCTCGACAGCGCCGCGCCGACCCCCGGACCGTCGCCGTTGACGAGGTTGAACACGCCTTTCGGCACGCCTGCCTTGTCGAGGATCTCGGCGAGAATCATCGCGTTGCCCGGCGCTTCCTCGGACGGCTTCAGGATCATTGTGTCACCCGCGGCGAGCGCCGGGGCGACTTTCGCGCAGATCTGATTGAGCGGCCAGTTCCACGGCGTGATCATCGCGACGACGCCGAGCGGCTCGTGGACGATACGCGACTTGCCGACCTGCTCCGAGAACTTGAAGTCCTTCAGCGCGGCCAGCGTGCCCATGAAATAGCCGAGCCCCGCGGGCGCCTGCGCCATGTTCGCGAAGCTGATCGGCGCGCCCATTTCGTTGCTCGTCGCCGCGGCGAGATCGGGGATGCGTGCCTTATATTCGGCGATGATCCGTTCGAGCAGAGCGATCCGCTCCTCGACGCTGGTCTGCGACCATGTCTTGAACGCGGCCTTGGCGGCGGCGACCGCCTTATCGACATCGGCCTGCGATCCGAGCGTGATTTCGGTGCAGGGCTGTTCGGTCGCGGGATCGATTACCTCATGCCGCTTGCCGCCGTCGCTCTCGACCCACGCACCATCGATATAATGCTTCAAATAGCTCTGCATGACATGCCTCTCCATCGCTCTTGTCGAGATTTGGGTATGCTCATGCGACCGCGTCAGATCGGTTGCAACCGGAAACGCGACGGGATCGTTCGGACGCACGACACGCAACACAGGAGATCGCTACCATGGCCCGCTTTTCGGGAAAGACCGTCATCATCACCGGCGCGGGATCGGGCATCGGCGCAGGGACCGCAAAGCTGTTCTCGCAGGCCGGTGCGAACCTGATCGTCATCGGCCGAACCCGTGAGAAACTCGAACAGGCGACGAAGGGCTTTCCCCACGACCGCACGCTGATCCACACCGGCGACGTCTCCGATCCGGCGGTGGGCGTGGCGGCGGTGAAACTGGCGGTGGACCGTTTCGGCGGCCTCGACGTTCTCGTCAACAACGCCGCCACCGTCGTCATAGGGGACATCGAGGCAACCAGTGTCGAGGATTTCCGGCACGTGATCGACGTCAACGTCGGCGGTTATTTCAACATGGCCAAGGCCGCGATCCCGGAATTGAAGAAGACCAAGGGCGTGATCGTGATGACGTCTTCGGTGTCGGGAACCGGCGGCGATTGGGGCATGCTGGCGTACAACGCGTCCAAGGGGGCGGTCGATAATATGGTGCGCGCGATGGCGCTCGATCACGGCAAACAAGGCGTGCGCGTCAACGCCGTGAACCCCAGCATGACCGACACCGAAATGACCAAGTCGATGCAGGACGAGGCGACGCTGGCCAAGTTCATGGATCGTATTCCGATGCAGCGGATCGGCACGCCGGAAGATGTCGGCAAGGTCATCCTGTTCCTCGCCAGCGACGATGCCGGCTTCGTCACGGGCGTGACGTTGCCCGTCGATGGCGGCCTCAGCGCCTCGAACGGCCAGCCGCAGATGTAGCGGAGCGTACCGCGACGGGACACATCGGCGCGGCGTCAACCGATCGCCGCGCCGAACCGCGCCGTTAACCGCCTTTATGCCTTCCGGCGCGGCGATCGCGCGCGCAACGAAGGAGGGGAAAGGACTCCCTCATGCGTTTCCTCCCGCTCATCGCTCCCCTGATCATTGGCGCGCTCACTGCCCCCGCCGCGGCCCAGCAAGGCAAAGCACCCTTCACCATCGTCGAAACTGGGCAGGGCTTCTCGAACCTGTCCGACGCGCTGATGTCGATCCGCGGCCGCGACGGCACCGTGATGATCGCGCCCGGCACCTACCGCGAATGCGCGATCCAGCAGGCCGGACACGTCACCTTCAAAGCGGCGGTGCCGGGGCAGGTGATCTTCGACGGCGTAACCTGCGAGGGCAAGGCCGCGCTGGTCCTGCGCGGCGAGGGATCGACCGTCGATGGCATCATCTTCCGGGGGATGCGCGTCGGCGACGGCAACGGTGCGGGCATCCGCATCGAGATCGGCGACCTGACCGTCAGGAATTCGATGTTCCTCGACAGCCAGGAAGGCATCCTCGGCAGCAACGACGATCCGCACCGCATCACCGTCGATCGCTCGACCTTTTCGGGGCTGGGCCAGTGCGACGAGACCCCCGATTGCGCGCATTCGGTCTATGTCGGCGGCGCGCACGCATCGCTGACCGTCACCAACTCGCGCTTCGAGCGCGGGCGCGGCGGGCATTACGTCAAGGCGCGGCTCCCCAACGTCACGATCACCGGCAACAGTTTCGACGATACCGCGGGGTCTAAGACCAATTACATGATCGACCTGCCCGAGGGCGCGACCGGGCTGATCGCCAACAACACCTTCGTCCAGGGCAAGGCGAAGGAGAATTGGACCGGCTTCATCGTCGTCGCGGCGGAGCAGCGCAAATATTCGTCCGCCGGACTACGCGTCGAAAACAATACCGCCAGCCTGGCACCCGGCCAGGACAAGAGCCCCGCGTTCCTCGCCAACGTCAGCGGGCAGCAATTGGCACAGAGCTCGAACAAACTCGGCGCCGGCGTGCGCGCGTACGAGACGCGGAACCCCTGACCGGCGCTTTACTGCAAAGCCTCGACCATTTCCGCGAGTTCCAGCCACCGTATCTCCGCTGAATCCTTCTCCACGCGCGCATCGGCGATCGCCGCCATCAGCCGGTCGAACCCACCCGGATCGCGCGCGTAGAGATCGGCGTCGGCCAGCGCCGCCTCGTCGCGTCCGATAGCCGCATCGAGCGCCTCGATCCGCGCCGGCAGCCGATCGAAATCGCGCTGGTCCTTGTAGCTGAGCTTGGCGCGTGACGGCGGTGGCGGGATGGGGGCTGTCGCCGCCTTCGCGGGCGCGCGCTTCGCGTCGGGCCGCGCCGCACGTTGACGCTCCCAATCCTCGTACCCGCCCGCAACGACATCGACATTGCCGGTGCCGTCGAGGCCCAGCGTCACCGTCACCGTCCGGTCGAGGAAGTCGCGGTCGTGGCTGACGATCAGCACCGTCCCGTCGTAATCCGCGATCACTTCCTGCAGCAGATCGAGCGTCTCGAGATCGAGGTCGTTGGTCGGCTCGTCGAGCACCAGCAGGTTCGACGGCCGCGCGAATTCGCGCGCCAGCAGCAGCCGCGATCGCTCGCCGCCCGAAAGCGACGCGATCTTCGCATCCGCCATGTTCGGGTCGAACAGGAATTCCTTGAGATAGCCGTGGACGTGCTTGCGCGTCCCCAGCACGTCGATCCAGTCGCCGCCGTCGGCGAGCACCTCGCGCACCGTCTTCTCGGGCGCCATCAGCCGGCGCTGCTGATCGATGACGATGCCGTCGAGCGTCTTCGCCAGTTTCACACTCCCGCTGTCGGGCGCGAGTTCGCCGGTCAGCAGCTTCAGCAGCGTGGTCTTGCCCGCCCCGTTGCGCCCGACAATGCCGATCCGGTCGCCCCGCGTCACCCGGAAGGTGAAGTCGCGGATGATCGCGCGGCCGTCATACGCCTTGCTGACATGCCCGGCATCGATCACCACCTTGGTCCGCGCGTCGTCGCTGCCGATCGACAGGTTCGCCGCCCCCTGCGGCCCGATCATCGCCGCCCGCGTCGCGCGCATCTCCTTCAGCTTCGCGAGCCGCCCCTGGTTGCGCCGCCGCCGCCCGGTGACGCCGCGCAACAGCCAATGCTCCTCGATCTTCAGCTTCGCGTCGAGCCGCTCGGCGTTGCGTTGTTCCTCGGCGAACACGGTTTCGGTCCACGCCTCGAACCCGCCGAAGCCGATCTCGGTACGGCGGATCGTCCCGCGATCGAGCCACAGGGTCTGCCGCGTCAACCGCGTCAGGAAGGTGCGATCGTGGCTGATGACGACGAACGCCCCTTTGAACCGCGCGAGCCAGTCCTCGAGCCACTCGATCGCGGCGATATCGAGGTGGTTGGTCGGCTCGTCGAGCAGCAGCACGTCGGGGTCCTGCGACAAGGCGCGGACGATCGCCGCGCGCCGCCGTTCGCCGCCACTCGCGGTCGCCGCCTCGCGCGCCAGATCGATGCCGAGTTGCCCCGCGATCGCCTCCGCCTCATGGGGGAGCGGCGCGTCGTTGCCAGACAGGACATAGTCAGACAGCGTCGGAAAACCGGCGAGGTCCGGATCCTGCTCCAGCAGCACGACCCGCGTCCCCGGCACGATCGTCCGCCGCCCCTCGTCGGCGTCGATCCGCGCCGCGATGAGCTTGAGCAAGGTCGTCTTGCCCGCGCCGTTACGCCCGATCAGCGCGAGCCGGTCGCGCTGCCCGATGTGGAGCGTCAGGTCGCGGAACAGCCAGCCCGATCCCTGGATCAGGCCGAGATTCTCGTAGGAAAGGATCGGGGCCGCCATGCGCGTGGCAGCTAGGGGGCGGGCGCGCGCGCCGCAACCGCATTCACAGGCTGTTCAACGCCGCGACCCTATGCGACGCAGCATGTCGATGCGTCTCCTGCTCTCGCTCGTGCTGCTGACGGTGCCGCTCGCGGGCGAAGCGTCGGCGCAGCGTCGTCGCGACAGCGTCGCGGCGTGGGAGGCGCGGCGCGAGGGCCGCATCCTGTCGATCCGCGATATCCAACGCCGCGTCGTGCCGACGATGCCGGGGGCGCAATATCTCGGTTTCGACTTCGATACCGGCAGCGCGGTTTACACATTGAAGTTCCTGCGCGATGGAAATGTCATCTGGATCGACGTCAACGGCCGTACCGGCGCCATCTTGGGCCGTACAGGGCGTTAAAGGGGAATTTCATGCGCGTATTGATCGTCGAGGACGAACCTAATCTGGGGCTTCAGCTCAAGAACACGCTGGAGGGCGCGGGCTATGCGATCGACCTCGCGACCGATGGCGAGGAAGGGCATTTCCTCGGATCGACCGAGAGTTACGACGCGATCGTGCTCGATCTCGGCCTGCCCGAGATCGACGGCCTGACCGTGCTCGATCGCTGGCGCAAGGAGGGCAAAGCGACGCCCGTGTTGGTGCTCACGGCGCGCGACAGCTGGTCGGACAAGGTCGCGGGGCTCGACGCGGGCGCGGACGATTACGTCGCGAAGCCCTTCCAGACCGAGGAACTGATCGCCCGCCTGCGCGCGTTGATCCGTCGCGCCTCGGGCAACGCCTCATCTGAACTGACCGCGGGCGACGTCCGGCTCGACACGCGTTCGGGCAAGGTCACCCGCGCCGGCGAGCCGGTGAAGCTGACCGCGCAGGAATATAAGCTGCTCAGCTATCTGCTCCATCACAAGGGCAAGGTAGTCAGTCGAACCGAGTTGATCGAACATATCTACGACCAGGATTTCGATCGCGATTCGAACACGATCGAGGTGTTCGTGACACGCATCCGCAAGAAACTGGGGCAGGAAGTCATCACCACGATCCGCGGCCTCGGTTACAGTCTCGAAGATCCGGAAGACCGGACGCCCGCGACCTAATCTGCGGAAGCGACCTCGGTCGCTCCGGCGCCGTAGGCGGAGGGGAATTCGTCGAACGTCGGCATCACGATCCTCGGTTCGGACCGCGCCAGCGTCGGTGGTGTGGAATAGGGCGGCAGCATTCCGGCCGTGACATAAGACGCCAGGAGAAAGCCGCTCATCATGCTGACCGCGACGCCCGCCATCGATCCCAAGATCATCGCTGGTATATTACGCGACACGACCGTTCTCCCGGTTCGTCAGCGTAACGATTCGTACGGCGAAGCGTTCCCCCAGCGCGGCGGGCGATGACCCAGCGCACGCGCACGACCGGCTCTCTATGGCGCCGGATGATCCTGATCGCGGCGGTGTGGATCGGGCTGTTGCTAGCGGGCGGCGGCTTCGCGCTCGATCGCGTCTTGTCGTCGGCGGTGACGCGCAATTTCGACGATCAGCTCGAATATGTCCTGACCGCGTTGATCGTCAGTTCGGAAATCGATCCCAACGGCGAGGTCGTGTTCAACCGCGAACCCGCGGACCAGCGGTTCCTCGAACCCGGCTCGGGTCTGTACTGGCAGGTCTCGGCGCGGGGACACGATCCGTTTCCGTCGCGATCTTTGTGGGATCGCCAGCTTGCCTATGGCGACGACCACGACGATCGCTCGGTCCATTCGTACGACAGCGCGCAATTCTCCGACGAGAAACTCCGCATCGTCGAGCGCGACGTGACTTTGCCCGGCGCCAAGACCCGCTGGCGCTTCCAGGTCGCGCAAAGCCGCGACGGCCTCGACGCGCAGATCGATGCGTTGCGGCGGACGTTGGTGCGCAGTTTCGCGCTGCTCGCGCTCGGCTTGCTCGCGCTCGCCGCACTCCAGACGTTCTATGGTCTGTGGCCGCTCAGGAAGGTCCGCGAGGAAATCGCGCGGATGCGCGGCGGCCGCTCGACGCGCGTGTCGGACGCGATGCCCAATGAGGTCGCGCCGCTCGTCGAGGAGTTGAACGCGCTAATTGCGCACAACGAGGTTCAGGCCGAAGAGGCGCGGCGCCATGCCGGCAACCTCGCGCACGCGCTCAAGACGCCGCTGACGGTCGTGATGAACGCCGCCACCGCGCACGCCGACGATCTCGCCGACACCGTGATCCGCGAGGCGCGGACGATGCGGCGTCAGGTCGATCACCATCTCGCGCGCGCCCGCGCGGTCGGGCGGCGCGGCTCTGCACACAGCCGCGCCGAAGTCTGGCCCGCGATCGAGGCGGTCGAACGCGCGGTCCAGCGGCTTTACCCGCACGTCCGCATCGACATGGACGGCACCAAAACCGCGGTCGCGCATATCGAGCGGCAGGACCTCGACGAGATCATGGGAAATTTGGTCGAGAACGCCGCGAAATACGGCGGCGGCAGTGTGTTCGTCACGGTCGGCGCGCATTCCGGGTTCGTCGAGATACAGGTCGAGGACGATGGCGCGGGCATCCCGGAGGAGGACCGGGCGCGAATCTTCGACCGCGGCGTGCGTCTCGACACCGGAAAACCGGGCACGGGGCTCGGTCTCGCGATCGTCCGCGATGTGGCGGAGATTTACGAGGGAACAGTGAGCCTCGAAGAGAGCGAAGATTTGGGCGGGCTGCTCGTCCGGCTTCGTTTGCCGGCGGCGACCTGACCCACCCGGTACAGTCGGCCCTTATCCCTTCCAAGCAATGCACTTGCTAGGCTTCCCCGGCGGAGGCCGGGGTCCAGTTGCGAAAACGTCAATGGCAATGCAACCTCTCGCAGTTGCCGCCATCGGCGCGACTGGGCCCCGGCCTTCGCCGGGGAAGCGCCCTTGTTGGAAAGAGATACGTACCGACACAGTCCTAGCGGCGGTAATCCTGCCGGTCGTGCTTTTGAACGTAGATGCGGCGGCTTAATGCGTTGAACCGCTGATCGAGATCCTGCCGTTCGCGTAGCGTCAGACCATTGCGGCGATACTGCTGCTCGAGCCGTTCTAGCGTGTAGAATTCGGAGCGTAGCCGCGTCGCTTCGCCCTGGGTCAGCGCGCCGTTGCGGATGCCCTGGTTGATCCGGTTGAATTGATTGGCCTGCTGCGCATTGATCGACTGCCACTGCGACGCAGTCTGGCGATCGTTCTTCTGGACGTAGATCTTGCGGCTGAGCGCGTTGAACCGCTGATCGAGATCCTGCCGTTCGCGCAGTGTGAGTCCGTTGCGGCGATATTGTTGCTCGAGCCGGTTGAGCGCGGCAAATTGCGTACGAAGATTGGTGGCCTCTCCCTGAGTCAGCGCGCCGTTGCGGACGCCCTGATTGATCCGGTTGAGCTGATTTGCCTGACGCGTGTTGATCGACTGCCAAGTCTGCGCGTCGGCGACGGCGGGCAGCGTGGCGATACTTGCGGCGGCGAGTGCCAGAGCGATGATCTTCTTCATAATATCCTCCTGCGAGCGATTGAACTTCGCCTTTATGACAGATCGAGGCTGAACCCTTCGCAGCGAGACTGTCGTGAAGTATTCATCCGGGCGCCGACTTATTCGACGAGCGCCAATTCTCCGACCGCCTCCGCGGTGATCGCGATGCTGCGGCGCCGCGCCTCGGGATCGTAGATACTGCTCGCGACCATCACTTCGTCCACCCCGGTCCGTTCGATGAACGCCGCGATGCCGCGTGCGATCGTATCGCGCGATCCGACTGCCGAGCATTGCAGGACATGGTCGAGGATCGCGGCGTGCGCCGGCGGCAACGATTCGCGATACCCCTCGACCGGCGGCTTCATCTTGCCCGGATTGCCCGTCCGGAGCGCGACGAACGCCTGTTGCTGCGAACTGGCGAGATACTCGGCTTCCGCATCGGTATCCGCAGCGAAGATGTTGAACCCCGCCATAGCGTAGGGCTTGTCTAGCTGCGCCGAGGGTCGGAAATCGCGGCGGTAGATCGCCATCGCCTCGTCGAGCGCATCGGGCGCGAAATGCGAGGCGAACGCATATGGCAGGCCGAGGATCGCGGCGAGTTGCGCACCGAACAGGCTCGATCCAAGAATCCACATCTCCGGCTTCGCGCCGGCGCCCGGCGTCGCGACGATGCCCGTCCGGCCGTCGTCGGCGAAATAGCTTTGCAGTTCGACGACGTCGTTGGGGAAGGCGTTGGGATCGGTTTCGAGCGTCCGTCGCATGGCGCGGGCGACGCGCTGGTCCGATCCCGGCGCGCGGCCGAGGCCGAGATCGATCCGTCCGGGAAACAGCGCGTCGAGCGTCCCGAACTGCTCGGCGATCTGGATCGGCGCGTGATTGGGCAGCATGATCCCGCCCGCACCGACGCGGATCGTGCTGGTGGCGGCGGCGACGTGCGCGATCACGACTGCGGTCGCGGCGGAGGCGATGCCCGCCATACCGTGATGCTCGGCGACCCAATAGCGCTGGTAACCGAGCCGTTCGGCCTCCCGCGCCAGGGTCGCAGCATTGGCGAGCGCGTCGGCGACGGTGCCGCCTTCGACGACGGGGACGAGATCGAGGAGAGAGAGCTTGGTCATGCGTAGGGATGTGGGGAGTACTCTCCCCTCCCTGCAAGGGAGGGGCAGGGGGCGGGTCGCGAGCGAAGCGAGCTTCTGACGCTCGTTACAGGCGCCGAAGCTCGCGCTTCGCGCTCACACCCACCCCCGACCCCTCCCTTGCAGGGAGGGGAGAAGGCTTGCCCGGCCTCGCCGCTACCCTTACCGGCCTCGCCATGCTCGCGTCGCTCGCACACGTCCGCAACTGGATCTTCGATCTCGACAACACCCTTTACCCCGCGCGAACCAACCTGTTCGCGCTGATCGACGCGCGGATGACCGCCTTCATCGGCGATTTCCTACACCTCGACGCGCAAGAAGCGCACCGCGTCCAGAAGGAATATTTCCTTGGCCACGGCACCACGCTCGCAGGGTTGATGACCGAGCATGACGTCGATCCGCACGCCTTCCTAGAAAACGTTCACGACATCGAAATGGACGTGCTCGAAGAAAACGCGCCGCTCGCCGCCGCGATCGCGAAACTGCCGGGGCGCAAGATCGTCTTCACCAACGGCGATGCGCCTTATGCGCTCAAGGTGCTCGACCGTCTCGGGCTTGGCGGCAGTTTCGAGGCGGTGCACGATATCCACGCGATGGCGCTGAAGCCCAAGCCCAATTCCGGCGCCTATTCCGGGCTGTGCGCCGCGTTCGATATCGATCCGAGCCAATCGCTGTTCGTCGAGGATATGGCGCGCAACCTGAAACCCGCCAAGGCGATCGGTATGACGACCGTTTGGATCGACAACGGCTCCGAACAGACGCGCGATGCGGATCGCGGCTATGTCGATTATACGATCACCGATCTGACCGCGTGGCTGGACGAGATATTGGAGACCGCATGACCCCGGAGACGACCATCGACGCCGCCTGGGACGCGCGCGACACGCTGGATTTCGGAACGACCGGCGAGGTACGCGACGCGGTGGATACCGCGCTGGCGATGCTCGACGCAGGCGAGGTACGGGTTGCCGAACCCGACGGCGCCATGAATCAGGGTAGGGACAGCTGGCGCGTCAACCAGTGGCTCAAGAAAGCGGTGTTGCTGTCGTTCCGCCTCAACGACAACCGCGTGATGGATGGGCCGTCCTTCGACAAGGTCCCGACCAAATTCGCCGGCTGGGGCGAGGCCGAATTCCGCGCCGGCGGCTTCCGCGCGGTGCCAGGCAGCATCGTCCGCCGCGGCGCCTTCATCGGCAAGGGCGCGATCCTGATGCCCAGCTTCGTCAACATCGGCGCCTATGTCGGCGAGGGTACGATGGTCGATACCTGGGCGACCGTCGGCAGTTGCGCGCAGATCGGCAAGGGCGTGCATCTGTCGGGCGGCGCGGGGATCGGCGGCGTCCTCGAACCGCTTCAGGCCGATCCCGTCATCATCGGCGACGGCGCGTTCATCGGCGCGCGCGCGGAAGTGGCGGAAGGGGTCCGCGTCGGCGAGGGCGCGGTGCTGTCGATGGGGGTGTACCTCGGCGCCTCGACCAAGATCATCGATCGCGCGACCGGCGAGGTGTTTCGCGGCGAGGTGCCGCCTTATGCGGTGGTCGTGCCGGGTTCGACCGGGGGCAACCTCGGCCTCTATTGCGCGGTGATCGTCAAGCGGGTGGACGAGCGCACGCGGTCGAAGACCAGCATCAACGAATTGCTGCGCGACTGATGCGCTGGCTGATCGCTTTACTTCTCGCGATTTTGCCTGCGGACTCGATTGCGGATGAGGCGCCCCCGGTCACCAAGGCCCACGTGATCGCCCGCCTGCCGCACGATCCGACCGCCTTCACCGAGGGCCTCTTCTTCTCAGGCGGCGCGTTTTACGAATCGACCGGCGAGGTCGGCCATTCGTCGATCCGCCGCGTCGATCCCGCGACCGGCAAGGTCGTCCGCCAGATCACCATCCCGCCGCCCTATTTCGGCGAGGGCATCGCGCAGGTCGGCAAACAGATCGTCAGCCTGACGTGGCAGCACGGCATCGGCTTCCGCTGGTCCGCCGACAGGTTCAGGAAACTCGGCGAATTCCACTATACCGGCGAGGGCTGGGCGCTCGCCAGCGACGGGCGGATGCTGGTGATGTCCGACGGCACCCCGACGCTCCGCGTGCTCGACCCCAAAACACTGGCGGTGAAGCGCCGGATCGCGGTGATCTTCAAGGGCAAACCGCTCGAATTGCTCAACGAGATCGAGATCGTCGATGGCGAAATCCTCGCCAACGTCTGGCACACAAGCGCGATCGTCCGCATCGATCCGGCGAGCGGCAAGGTGATCGGGGTGATCGATCTTTCCGCGCTCGTCGCCGAAGTCGATGCGAGCGACCCCGAGGCTGTCCTCAACGGCATCGCCTGGGACGCCAGGCACCGCCGACTATACGTGACCGGCAAGATGTGGCCGACCATGTTCCAGATCGCGCCGCCGAAAGGGAGCGACCGATAATCTTTCTAGCCCTCTCCCGCCTTCGCGGGAGAGGGCTAGATGAAGATCAAGCCTAGGCATTCCGCCTCTCCCGGACTATCGCGCCCGCCAAGACAGAGGGGATTTCATGACCACCACCGCCAGCCCGACCGCTGCAAGCCAGGTTCTCGACCGCGTCTTCGTGCTCGAGATGGTGCGCGTCACCGAAGCCGCCGCAATCGCCGCTTCGACGCTGGTCGGGCGCGGCGACGAAAAGGCCGCCGATGCCGCCGCGGTCGAGGCGATGCGCGCCGCGCTCAACGAACTCGACATGGACGGCACCGTCGTCATCGGTGAGGGCGAGCGCGACGAGGCGCCGATGCTGTTCATCGGCGAGAAGGTCGGCACCGGCAACGGCCCCGCGATCGACATCGCGCTCGATCCACTCGAAGGCACGACGATCTGCGCCAAGGCCGGGCCGAACAGCCTCGCGGTGCTGGCGATCGCCGAACAAGGCGGGCTCCTGAATGCGCCCGACGTCTATATGGACAAGATCGCGGTCGGCCCCGGCCTGCCCGAGAACGTCATCGATCTCGACAAGACCGCGACGGAGAATGTCACCGCGATCGCCAAGGCCAAGGGCGTCAAGCCGAGCGACATCATCGCCTGCGTCCTCGATCGACCGCGCCACGAGGCTTTGATCGCCGAACTCCGCAAGATCGGCTGCGGCGTGATGCTGATCGGCGACGGCGATGTCGCGGGGGTCATCGCGACGACCGATCCCGACACGACGATCGACGTGTACATGGGTTCGGGCGGCGCCCCCGAGGGCGTGCTCGCCTGCGCCGCGTTGCGCTGCGTCGGCGGCCAGTTCAAGGGGCGCCTGCTGTTCCGCAACGACGACGAACGCGCCCGCGCGCGCAAATGGGGGATCGAGGATCTCGACCGCCAATACGATCTGTCGGACCTCGCCAAGGGCGACTGCATCTTCGCCGCCACCGGCGTCACCGACGGCTCGCTGCTCGAAGGCGTCAAGCGCCGGAGTGGCAAGATGACGACCGAAAGCGTGGTGATGCGCGCGTCGAGCGGTACGGTCCGCTGGGTCAAGGGCGAGCACCGGATCGACCAAGGCTAGCTCTTCATTCGCCAGCCGGTCTTAAAAATCCACGCGATGAAGCCGAGGCACACGATCAGGAACGCGAAGATGACCGTCAGGCTCACCCCGACGCTGACGTCGCCCTGCCCGAAGAAGCTCCAGCGAAAACCGCTGACCAGATAGACCACGGGGTTGAACAGGCTCACCGTCCGCCACGGCTCGGGCAGCATGTCGATCGAATAGAAGCTGCCGCCGAGGAAAGTGAGGGGGGTGATCAGCAGCGCGGGGACGAAGCTCAGTTGCTCGAAGCCGTCCGCCCAGACGCCGATGATAAAGCCGAACAGGCTGAACGCGACCGACGTCAGCAGCAGGAACGCGATCATTGCGGCGGGATGCTCGATCCTGAGTGGTACGAACAACGCCGATGTCGCGAGGATGATCAGGCCGAGGATCACCGACTTGGTTGTCGCCGCGCCGACATAGCCGATCACCATCTCCATCGCACTGACGGGGGCGGACAGCAGTTCGTAGATCGTCCCGGTGAACTTGGGAAAATAGATGCCGATCGATGCATTCGAGATGCTCTGGGTGAGCAGCGACAGCATGATCAGCCCGGGCACGATGAAGCTGCCGTACGCGACGCCGCCGACCGATTGCATCCGGCTGCCGATCGCGCCGCCGAAGACGACGAAATACAGGCTGGTGGTGAGGACGGGGGTGACGAGGCTCTGCCAGATGGTGCGGAGCGACCGCGCCATTTCAAAGCGATAGATCGCCCAGATGCCGTGGGTGTTCATGCCGTCTTCCCCACCAAGTCGACGAAGATATCCTCGAGACTCGATTTCGAGGTCTCCAAATCCTTGAAGCCGATGCCGAGCTCGCCGAGCTTTCTCAGCAACGACGGGATTCCCGTCCGCTCGGCGCGCGCGTCGAACACGTAACGCAATCGCGTGCCCTCGTCCTCGAGGCTCAAGTCCCAGTCGCCGAGCCCCGCGGGTATCGCGTCCATCGGCGCCGCCAGCGACAGATCGAGTTCGCGCTTGCCGAGCTTCGTCATCAGCGCCGCCTTGGTCTCGACGAGCAGCAATTTGCCGCCGTTGATCACCCCGACGCGGTCGGCCATTTCCTCGGCTTCCTCGATGTAATGCGTCGTCAGGATGATCGTCGTGCCTTTCTCGCGGAGGCGGTGAACCAGCTTCCACATGTCCTTGCGCAGCGCGACATCGACGCCCGCGGTCGGCTCGTCGAGGAACAGGATTTCGGGTTCGTGGCTCAGCGCCTTGGCGATCAGCACGCGGCGCTTCATCCCGCCCGATAGCTCGCGGATTTTCGCGTGGCGCTTGTCCCACAGCGACAGATCGCGCAGCACCTGTTCGATATACGCGCTATGCCCCGATCGCCCGAACAGCCGCCGACTGAAGGTGACGGTGGCCAGCACCGTTTCGAACATATCGACCGACAATTCCTGCGGCACCAGCCCGATGCGGCGGCGCGCGTGTCTGTAATCGGCGATCGCATCGCCGCCATCGACGGTGATCGTCCCCGACGACGGTGTCACGATGCCGCAGATGATGTTGATAAGCGTCGTCTTGCCCGCGCCGTTCGGCCCGAGCAGCGCGAAGATTTCGCCTTTCTCGATGTTCAGGTCGATGGAATGGAGTGCGGTGAAGCCGCCGGCGTACGTCTTAGAGACGCCGGCGACGGTCAGGATCGGTTCTGGCATTGGGTCCCCTCGGAGCCGGGGAAGTGGGGTGGCGCGCCTATGCCCGCAAGTCCCGGCTCAGCGGGCGCGCGCCGCCGCCACCGCCTCGCGCAACTGATCGAGCGGCTGCGCGCCGACCAGGATGCGATCACCGATCACCCACCCCGGCGTTCCCGACATGCCGAGCCGTCCTGCGACCGCGACATTCTGTCTCATCTCCTCGTCCGCATCGCTGCTCGACTTCGAGAGGTCGACCCCGGCAGAGGCCGCCGCGCCCGCGATGGTTTGCGGCGTCACCGGCCCGGCGGCGTAAAGCGCCTGGTGGAAGCGGGGGAACTTGCCCTGCTCGGCGGCCTGGATCGACGCCTTGGCGGCGTCACGGCTCGATTCGGCGAGCACCGGCAGTTCGCGATAGACGACGCGCACCTTGGGATCGGTCCGCACCAACTCGTCGATCACCGGCAGGATCGCGCGGCAATAGCCGCAATTATAATCGAAATATTCGACGACGCTGACGTCGCCCTTGGGATTGCCCGCCCAGGCGCTGCCGAGCGGCGTCTCGATCGCGCTGCGGCTTGCCGAGATCAGCTTACCCGTTTCGCGGTCGCGCAACGTGTCGATCGCGTCGGATACGATTTCGGGGTTGGCCGCCACATAATCACGGACGACGCGCTCGATCCGCGTCTTGTCGGCGGTGCCGAGATCGCCCGGCGCGATACGTTCGGCGAGCCATGTCCCACCCGCTCCGAACAGCGCACCCAAAATCACCAGCCCGGCGAGCAGCAACCGGCTCATCGGCGCTTATACTTCTTGGGATTGTCGTCCATTTCGTTCTGGCCGGTCAGCGCGATATCCTGCGCGCGAATCCAGTCGGGCGTATTCTGAGGGATTCTCGCCATCGCATAGCGCGCGCTCTGGACTGCGGTACGCACGTCGCCTGTCATGCTCGCGCGTTCCGCGGTGGCGAGCGCAGCGCGCGGTTCGTCGCCGGTCAGTTCATAGACGGTGCCGAGCTGAACCCAGGCGAACGGATTTTCGTCGTCGCGCGAGACCGCGGTTCGCAGCACCCGCGTCGCTTCGGGATAGTTCGCCCGGTCCTCGGTCGCAATCAGCGCATGACCCAACGTCGTCGCGATTAGCGGATTGTTGCGCGTGCCCTCGGTTGCAAGGCGTAGCGGCGCGAGCGATTCGCCGGGTTTTCCGGCCTCCAGGAGAATCTGCCCTTTGATCTCCTGGAAATAGGGATCGTCGGGGTCGGCCTTGACCAACGCGTTCGCCTCGGCATCGGCTTTCTGGGGATAACCGCCTTTGTGATACGCATAGGCGCGCGCGTAATGCGCATAGACCGTCTGATCGGTGTCGGGATATTTGTTGAGCGTCTGCGGCGGCGGCAGCAGATAGCCGTTGAGTTTCGCCTTGATCCGCAGAAAACGCTCCTGCAGCTTGGGATCGGCGGGCGTGCTCCATGCAGGCGAACCCTGGAGGTCGGCCGACATCGTCTGGATGCGCTCGCCCGACAGCGGGTGCGTCTGCATGAACGGATCGATGTTGTTCAGGCCGTAGCGGAATTCCTGCCCCTGCAGCTTCTTGAAAAAGCTGAGCATGCCCTTGCCGGTGATGCCGGCCTTGTTGAGATATTTCACCGCCGATGCATCCGCGGTCGATTCCTGGACGCGGCTGAAAGCGAGGTATTTGCCGAGCGCGACCTGCTGCCCCGCACCGAGGATTCCCGCTCCCGCTTCCCCCGCGCCTGCCGCAATGGCGGCGAGCCCGATCACCATGCTGAGAAGGGTGATGCCAAGCGCGGGTTTCAGCGCCGCGTCCTGCAAGATGATATGCCCGTCGGCGATATGGCCGAGTTCGTGCGCGATGACGCCCTGAACTTCGTTGGCGTTGTCCGCCGCCTGAAGCAGTCCGGAATGGACATAGACGATCTGCCCGCCCGCGACGAAGGCGTTGATCGAATCGTCGTTGAGAAGGACGATCTGCACGTCGCGCGGACGCAGGCCCGCGGCGGTGATCAGCGGCGCCGACATATCATTGAGCAACGCCTCGGTTTCCGCGTCGCGCAGGATCGATTGCGCCGCCGCGGGTTGAGTCCACAGCAGCATCGCGGCGGTCGCCGCGGCGATCAGGCGCTTCAACATGGCGGTGTCATTGTCTGCATCCCGGGTGGCCGGACGTCTGCGACGGTTCCGCTGAACCCTCGCTGAAGCCCGGCCATCGGATCAGGCGCCGAAGGTGCGCTGCCACCAGCCGCGCCGTGGCTCATCGCCATCGGTGTCGGTGTCGGTGTCGTTGCCGGCTTCCGGTGGGGACGAGGGCGCGGGTTCTGGCGTCGCTACCGACGTCGTCGCCGCGACCGGATCGACCGCGGGTTCCTCGATATGCTCGACCGGCGGTTTGCGCGAAGAGCGGCGCTTCGGCTTGGGCGCCTCTGCTTCCGGCGTCGCCGGTGCTTCGGCGACCGCAGGCTCGTTCGACTCCGCGACCGCGGCGGTCTTGCGACGCGACCGTTTCGGCTTGGGCGCGGCTTCCTCGGCGACCGGCTCGGCTTCCACGACTGGCGGAGATTCCGGTGCTGCCGGAGTGGCGGGTTCAGCGGCGCGAGCCCGTGGCCGCCGCCGCGTCCGGCTCGGTGCCGGTTCGCTCTCGGCAGGCGCCTCAGTCACCGGTGCTTCGCCAGCGAACTCGGGTGCAGCGACTGCGACGTCGCCATCACCGCCCGCATCCGCGGCCTCGACCGA
>CBDCNF010000008.1:0-432881 GCA_965219285.1 Sphingomonas sp. | reverse complement strand
CGGGGCACCGGGCAGGAACCCGAGCGTTGCGATCGCCTGCCCCGCGACATCGGGTAGCTCGACGAACAGCGGCGCGCGGCCGATCGCGTCGGCGATCCAGCGCTGGAGCGCGAGCATCGTCAGCACCTCCGGTCCGGCAGCATCGAACGTCCGCGCGCCGAATTTTTCGGGATTGGCCAGCGCCGCCGGCGACCGCCGCCGCGACATCACCGACATAGACCGGCTGGAACTTCGTGCTCGCACGCAACACCGGGATGACCGGGAGTTTGGCGATCCTGTCGGCGAACCGGTTTACGAACTGATCCTCGCGCCCGAACACGGTGGAAGGGCGCAGGATCGTCGCATTCGGACATGCGGCGCGCACCGCCGCCTCACCCTCGCCTTTGGTCCGGCCGTAACGCGACGAAGACGCCGGGTCTGCGCCGATCGCGGAAATATGGACCATCGCCGCGCCGTTCGATTCAGCCGCCTCGGCCACTGCGCGCGCGCCATCGACATGGATGCGCGTCAGATTGCCGGTGAAGCTGCCGACGAGGTTCACCACGCCGTCCGAACCATGGACCGCGCGCGCGATCGTCTCGGGCCGCGCGATATCGGCGGCGACGAACTGCGTCTGACCGAGCCCACCGAGCGGTTTGAGGAACCACGCCTGTCGCGGATCGCGCTGCGCGACGCGGACGCGCGCGCCCGCTTCCAGCAGCGCCTGCGCGACATAGCGGCCGAGAAATCCTCCGCCGCCGACCAGCGTGACCAATCTGTCCTTCATGACGCCCGTTTCTTCGTTGGTGCGAAGCGCGCGCCTTGCCCCCGGAGGCCGTGGTTGACAAGGCCGCAGCCCCTAACCTAGACGCCCGCGCCTACCGGAACTTGCTTGTTCTTTCGTGCCCGGATGGCGGAATTGGTAGACGCACCAGCTTTCAGGTGCTGGCGCTCGCAAGGGCGTGGAGGTTCGAGTCCTCTTCCGGGCACCAGATTTTCACAACACACTGAAAAACCGTCACAATCGTTCGCAGAACGGTCGAAAAAGCGTGTTTGCTACACATCCCTGCTACACAATGACGCCCCACAATCGGAATTAAATCCTTGGAAGAAAACGAGGAAAAGTCGGACCGGCTGCTACACAAAGCTGTTACACAAATGGCCGGTTGGAATGTGCCTTCGGAGCGAACAATTCTACTTCCGTCGCCGCGTTCCCAGCGGCGTTCGTAACGCAATTGGCCGGGACGAAATTTGGCGTTCGCTTCGCACGGACAGCTTCAAGGTTGCGCTTCGGCGCTTCCCGTTTGTAGCCGCGCAGGTCGAGGCCGAGATCGAGCGCTCCAGATCGATCCTTGGGTTGAGCTTCGATTCGACGCTGATCGAACCGTTTGAGGACGATCAACCAGTCGAGACATCCCGGACCAAACTCCCGTCATTGAGTGAGTCGTCGAGGACCGCCAATCATGGAAACGGTGAGTCGGTCGATACTCCGGAAGCAAATATCACCATCGGTGAGGCGTACGGTCGGTACATGAGCGATCCGACCCATCACTGGGCGATCCGGACGCGTGAAACGTATGACACTGCGCGTAGGTTCGTCCTTTCAACCATCGAATCGGAAACACCGATCCGCAGCGTCACCCGCGCACATGTACGCGATTTGATCGAGATATTACGGTTTCTGCCGCGCAACTCAACGAAGCGATTTCCGAGGCTTGCGCCAAAGGATGCTTCCGAGCGACAGAAACAGGAGGGGTTGGGGGCGGTCATCAGCACCGCCAACGCCAACGCTTATCTCAGCAGCCTATCGACCTTCTGGAATTGGGCGATCGATGAGGAGATGACTGACCGAAATCCCGTTCGAGGGCTCCGGTTGCCGGACGAGGTTGCCAAGCGCGACAAGCGGAACCCCTTTTCGCCTCAGCAACTGGGTATGATCTTCAGTGCGCCGCTCTTTACCGGCTGTGTGAACGGTGACCGGGGCTACGTCACACCGGGTTCAGAGCGACCTCAGAACGCCCGCTATTGGGTGCCGCTGATCGCTCTTCACACAGGTCTGCGCTTGAACGAAATCGCCCAACTCGACGTAACCGACCTGCGGTCCATTGACGGAATACCGTGCATCGTTGTGACGACTGAGTCGCTATGCGGTACTCATGACAAGATTCTGAAGACCGGCGCGAGCGAGCGCGTAATGCCGATCCATCGATGCCTGCTCGATCTTGGTCTTATACCGTATGCGGAATCGCAAGAACGATCCGGTAAGACAAAGCTGTTTGCCGAGATTGAGCCCGGCACGAGAGGTATCAGGGCCGTCGCGTTTTCGAAGTGGTTTACCCAGTTCCTGACTCACGCAGGCGCACGACGCGAGCGGACCTGCTTTCATTCATTTAGACACAATTATCGCGACGAATTGCGCGTCGCACGAATCGATCACGACATCGCGATGGCGCTCGGCGGATGGACAAACGGGCCGCAGCTTCAGGGGACGGTTTCGGAGAACTACGGGCGGGGACATCGGATCGAAGTTTTAGCGGAGTCCGTGAATCGTTTGGCCTTCTTGGACATCGACCTCTCGCACCTCGCGCGATAGGACGAAGAGCAGCCGGTCCGACTTTTCCTCGTTTTCTTCCAAGGATTTAATTCCGATTGTGGGGCGTCATTGTGTAGCAGGGATGTGTAGCAAACACGCTTTTTCGACCGTTCTGCGAACGATTGTGACGGTTTTTCAGTGTGTTGTGAAAATCTGGTGCCCGGAAGAGGAGCGCCGTTGGTCCGGGTTGGGAAGGGGCCATCGTTGGCCGAGTTTTGTCCCACTTTTTCAGTGTTGGGTGGTTCGAGTCCCGGAAGAGGCATCGCATCATTACGATCTCCAAGAGCATCCTCCGACGATCCCCCGACGCCCTTCGATCGTTCCGTGATGCTGATCTGATCGTCCTGCATGATCATCTCGGTGAGCATCTCGATCGAGGCTTCCTGACGGTTCTTCGAGCCTCTGCTCATGCTGGTCTCCGATGATGACGGGCGATGGTTGTGCGTGACGATCTCGGCGACGATGTTCGATCGACCGTGCTGGTGACGCTGTTGGGATCAGGCCGCTTGGGCGATCATCCGGGTTTTGATTCTGTGGACCGTGGCGACGCCGATCCGGAGCTTCTTGGCCGTGGCGTTGATGCTGGTGCCGTTGGTCAGCAGCTTGCGGGCACGATGCTCTTTGTCGGCGTCGAGGGAAGGCCTTCCTGATCGTTTGTCCGATCGTGCGAGCCCGGCCATGATTCGGTCACGGAGGATGGCGCGCTCGAACTCGCTGAAGACGCTGAGCATGGAGAACATGGCTCGGCCTGCCGGGGTCGAGGTATCGAGGCCTTGGGTGTGCAAGTACAAGTCCACGCCTCGGCTGTTGATCTCGCCGAGGAAGGCGACGAGGTGCTGGAGGCTACGGCCCAGCCGATCGACGGACCAGCAGGCGATGAGGTCGATCTCCTTTCTCGCCACCATGGTCATCAGCCGATCATAAGCAGGACGCTTCTCCCGACCCTTGGCTCCGCTGATACCTTCGTCGGCTAAGGTGGCGACGATGATCCAGCCCATCCTCTCGGCCATAGCATCGAGTTCTCGACGCTGATTTTCGACCGTCTGGGAGTCGGTGCTCACCCTCGTGTAAATCGCCACCCTCTTGCTCATAGTACGGATTATACCAGATCGGCGAAGCGATTTCAGTTCATTCCGAGTGGGTTAGGTAGACGTCACTCCCACATCGCGATCTGAGCGACCTGCGTATCGCTCTCCTCAGTTCTTACGGTGACGAACACCTGAAGGTTGGTGGCATTTGTCTGGAAGGCAAACTCCTCTCCCGCGAGCATGCCGATTGGACCGCTATGCTGAGATGTATTCGGCGGTACCGTGAACCCGATGCCGTTCGTCGGTCCTGCCGCACCACCGCCCACAACCGGACTGGGTGGTGTTTGTATCGACGCCAAGCAGGCTACCGGGTCATTGTTATGGACCTGTAGATCGACAAGAAAATCGACCTGCGCGGTGACGCGGATGACGGCGTTGCCTCGGGTCTTGTAGAAGTAACCACGCGTAATCAGCATCTACCGTCTCCCCTTTGGGGACGAGGTCCGCCTCGCCCCCTCCGGCACGCTATACGTTACTTCACGAGTTCCGGGCTACGCCACCACGATCGTGGCGCATAAATCGACTCGATCAGCTTCTTCGCCTGACCCTTGTCGTTGGCGGGAGTTTCCACCCAGATGGACGAACCGCCCACGCCGGGAGTGATTTTCGCTCGGTATATTTTCATCGGATTCCTCCGGGGTCGTTCGCGACCCACACGTCGGGCCGACAGTGGCCCGAACGAAATTACTCAAGCGCTGAGAAACCGATTTTTCGGAACGCATCGCACGCGGACACGCACTCCGGACGATGCCAGATTATCTGGCAACTTCCCCCACCCCGCGCTCGCGTCTGGCACCTGACGCTTTCAACATCGCCTCACCCGCCCCCGTTCCAATTTCATTCGATTGCGGAATGGCCAATTCGGATCGCAAGGATCGGCAGAAAAGCGTGGCTCAATGAAGCGCCGAATCGGAGAGGGTTTTGGAAAGCATCCGCGTCTCCGTCGAGCGTCGAATTCGCGACAGTCCCAGCAGGGTCATCAGCGTCCCAGCAAATGAGGGTTGTTGGCGAACGGAGGTTTGCCGTAGGCGGAGCGAAAGCAGCCAATCAGATTGGCTTCCGCGTCGATGGGAGCGCGATCGGGGGTTTCGGCCCAAGCGATTCTAAGGCTCGCTGTTGATAGATGCCAGATTAAACGCCCGCCCCAATGCCCTTTTGGCCTGCCCCGCCCAAACTCAGCGAACTGGCGGATTCTGCGACGTAGCTGATCTGCCTTTCCGATGTAGACGACGCTCGCGCCTTCAACCCAGTTGGCCAAAAGCGCTTCGTGGGAGACCGAGGGATCGCGGCCCTTGAACCACCCACCAGAGCTAACCTTCTCGAACGATGGCGGGTGTGGGCCGTCATAGTGAACGACGTAGATGCCGCCGATGCGCGGGAAGTTTTCGCCTTTTGCGGCGGTGGGAAAATCCAGCCATCCGGTGAAGCCTTGTCTTGTCAGATCGACTTCGCAAAAACCGGTTGTCCCCCAATTAGACCCGCCCAAACTCATGAAGGCGGCTCCGCTGAGATTCCCATGTCGCCGAAAAACTCAGAAACAGGCCGGACCGCGCTCAGCAAGAGGCGGTCCCGTGCGCGTGTGCACGCCACGTAGAACAAGCTCCGTTCGGTATCGAAAACCTCCCGCAACTCGTCTTCGTTCGTCGCGCCGTCCACTCGGCTCTGAAGCGGGAGCACCTCGTCATCGCAAGCCATCACGACGACCGCCTTGAACTCCAATCCCTTCGCAAAATGCATCGTGCCTACTGATACGCAATCGTTCGTATCGTCAGGACGTTCGGTGAGTTGGCGAGCCATCAATCCAGCCGCCGCTATCGCCTCTCGGGCACGAGGAAGTTGCTCGGCTGCCCGCACGAACACGCCGATCTCGGACGGCTCTATGCCATCTGCAAGCGCACCCTTCAGGAACTCGGCAACATGCGCCTGCTCAGATTGTAGATCGGCAAACTCAGCAACCGAAGGCATCGGTCCTTCGAAAACCGACTGAGCGCCCGTTCGATCATCTTCGCCCCCGTCCGCATCCCGCACGACGGACGGTAGCAGCTTGTCGGCGGCCTCCCTGATCTGGCGCGACATGCGATAGTTGACCTTGAGGCTTCTCGAACGCCCCCGGACATCCACCCCAAGCGCTGCCCATGAAAATGGCAACTGGAATATCCGCTGGCCGAGATCGCCCGCGAAGAAGAGAGCGTTCGGGCCAGTGGCAAGCGATGCCATCATGCGAAGCTCGGGGACGCCCAAGTCCTGTGCCTCATCGACGATCGGTGTAGGGCTTCGACGATTGCCCGGCGTGAATCGCCCGGACAGCCGCATATAGCTGCGGAAGCGTCATCATGCCCCGACTCGTCAGTAGAGACCTCACCCGCTCGAAAACAGGCCACAGCGATTCGCGCTGCTTGGCACCGAGGCGGTTGCGCCGTCCGATGCGAGGGACCTGCGTATAGGCGTCCTGATCATCGACCGCCCACGCGTCGATGACCTGCCGCCACTCTCCAACGACGAAGCGCAATGGCAAGTCCGTATAGCCAGTATCGCTCGCGGCTCGTTCGACGATGGCGGTTTCAAGCTTATCGGTCGCGATCATTGCACGCCGCCCAGTCGCCAATTGGATGAGTTCTGCCGCCGCATCCTCGAACGAAGCGACCGAGACGCGTTCGAGCAGCGCGACATCGCCGGACAGAAGAATGCTCAATTTTGAGCGAAGGGAGTTGGCGAGGGGCCGCGAAAAGCTGGTTAGCAGCACGCGTGCTTGCGGGTCTTCGCGCACGGCCCGAGCAGCACGATGTAGCGCGACGATCGTCTTGCCGGTCCCGGCTGTGCCGGTGACGCGCGCTGGCCCGGCGAAGTCGCGATCGACGACTTCGCGCTGCGACGGGTGGAGAAAGACGCTCCACTTATCCCAAGGAAAATCGAGCGCGAGCCGCAGTTCCTCGCTGGATTCGATGAGCCGAACGCGGCGAAGCGTGTCGGGATGTTCGAACGGAGTAGCGACGAGTTCGATCCGGAGCGGTTCGGGCAGACGACCCGTTGCTGCGTAATCGAGAAGCGCTTCGGACACCTCCGCTGGCAGGTGGTCACTCCGCTCGAAGAACTGCTCCTCGGTCCACTCCCGGATTTCGTCCAGCCAGTCCTCAGGCGTGCCGATATCGAGCAACTGATCGTCACTCAGCCCGGCGAAGATCGCAGGTGCCGGTGCCGCCCGTGGCGCTTCGCGTGGCTCGCTGGCAACAAATGTGGGGGCGAGAAGTTCGACCCGCTCATGGACTTCGACGATCTGGATCGAGCCGGTTCGGGGATGGGTCTCGATACGTCGCCGCTCGGCCCAAGCATAGGCATCGTCATGGTGATCGACATAGGCGAGCATGAAACTCGCCTCGGTCTTGTGGATGATGATGCGGATGTCATGATTCACGCGCACCGACCAGAAATTCGGATCGCGGCCATTGGTCAGCCGATGCATCTGAAGGCCCGGTAGCGCGGGATTTAGTTGTAGGTCGAATGCCGCTGTCTTCGCCTGCTTTTGCTCCTGACCGGTGAGGCGTGCGAGGGCAGCGGTGAAGCTGTCGGCTATGTGGAAGTTCATTCGGGTAAATCAAACGCCGCAGCGAAATCGGGATGGCCGGGTGTAACGCTGAAATCTATCGGGTCGCAATATTCCGCCTTGACGCCCCTCTCTCCGAAGAATTCAATCTCGCGCTGGACGCCGGAACTGGCGTCCCATCCGGGCAGCTTCAGCACGAGAAGCCGATTGCAATGAACCATGAACGCTTCATCGAACGCTACCCAGAATGCCCCTCCCGGATCGTGCTCCATGCGGATGTCGATCGGGTGGGTCATCGTCAGCGGGCTGTAAACGATCTCACCACGTTCGATAAGGTAACGCGCCACTTCCGTAACGGCGTTGAACCTTGCAAGCCGCTTCAATGGAGGTGCGTTTCTTGCGCGATCGGCGGGAGCGTCGTTTGAATATGGTCCTGCAATATAAATCATTTGACCCCGCTCACATCAACCGCCCTTATACTCGGGTGGAAAGTAAAACTTCCAGTTGATTCTGTAGTCAAAAATCGAGCGGGCGATCTCGAAAGCGACGAAGCCGTATGGCAATATTTCCGGCCATCGAAAATGGTAGGGCAGACCACTGGGGAAAAAGTGCATCACAGCCCAATAAATCCAAGCGAGGACCAAAAAACCGAGGTTATTCCATGCCCAAAGTGGGTTTCGACTTCGTTGAAATTTCCAAACGAAAACCGACCAAATCACGTCGACCGCGAGCAAGGCCGACCAAAGATAGAAGAATACGTTGGGGTCTTTGAGAAATCTCCCCATCGCAAAGATGATGCAACTCAGAAGCGCAAAAACGTAAATGTCGATGAGCAACGGAGATGATCGGAAGCCGGGTTTTTCTAATGGCCTTACGACATGGGTGACATACAGAAACCGGTTCATACCCTGATAGAACGGGACAATCGTAACGAGCAGGGAAACGTAAAGGAGCGTCGGACCAGCAACTTTTAAGTCTAGCCCATGCTCAGACCAGATATTTGCAAGCTGTAAAGTTGCCTGAGTCAGCGCAAAGCTGATTAAGAACGAATAGAAATTCTCCAAAATCTTGATGTTCGCTGCAACTGCGTCGTCCTTAGCCTTTTTAAGAGCCGCAGTGTCGATGTCGGGAGAGTGTATTTCATGCGTCATACCCCGAACACCTTCATCACTTCATCGCCGAAGTGATTGATCACCTTCACCGCGATCCTGCCGGTGCTCGGGCGATCGAACGGGCGAGACGTGGCGCGGTTGAGGGTGGCCCATGCCTCCTCGTCGATCTCGGCTTTCAGCGCGGTTTTCAACTGTTTGTAGGGCTCGTTCGCGCCGAGGAAATAGGCGTGTCGGACGAAGAAGCTCTCTTCGTTATAGGCGGTGTCGATAAACCACGCGGCAATGCCCTTCACATCGTTCGAGCGCACCGCGCCGGTGTTCGGATCGTATATATCGACGCCGTTGACGCGCACGGCGATTCGGCCATCGGGCTCATCCAGAATGTCGATGTCGGGTTCGCCGAAGATCGTGAACAGGTTCCCCTTGCCGGTGTTTTTCAGGTCACCCGCCATATGAAGATCGGGATTCATCTTGGCCTTGAGCACCGGCAGCGGACCGAGCCGGGTCAGTTCCGAGGCGTGGGCATCGAACGCGAAGGCGGTTGCGATCAGTACATCGAAGCGGCTTTCCGACGCCTCGCGGGCGGCAGCGGTAAGCTGCACACGCGACATGGTCCCGAATTCCGGTCCGATGAAGATCGCCGCGCGCCGTTCGGTCTCGCCCTCCATGAATCGGCCCTCGGCACCAATGTAGCTGCCCGGCCACGGCGTAAGGCTGGTGAAGGTGATGCGGTCGTCGCGCTCGGTCTGATGCACTCCTGCGGTCTTGAGATGTTCGAAGACCATGGCCGTGAAGTCGTCGTCGGACGCGGACTGCGGCTCGCGTTCTACCTTAGCATCAGCGGCATCGACGAGGTGGATCAGTTCGTCCGCGTCGGCGGGAACGATGCGGTGCGGCGATAGGCTTTCGACCGTGAACGGTCCAGCCACGCGCACGCGGTTGGGATCGGCGTAGGGTTTGTCGTAGAGATACTCGACATCAGCTGCGCGGGCGATCGAGGCGTCGATCTCGCGCTGCCGCTCGATACGCGCGGTCCACCATGATTTGTGGACACCCGCGACGTTCGACGACCATTTCGGATCGGCCTCGCGCGGGATTTCCCATTCCTGCCAGTCCTCACCGGCAAGCTCGTTCAGTTCGGCGCGCAGCGGCTCAGACCGCGTTTGCCTTTGCTCCCAGATCACGTCTATTTCGGCATTGTTGGCGATCGACTTGAGCGTGACGTGCGGCACGCGCTCGTAAACGAAGCCCTGCCGGACATCGCCATAGGTCGTCGCCTCGCTCGGCGGTTTGCCGGTAATCTCGCCTTCCTTGCGCTTTCCCTCGTAACTGTCCGCGAGAAGATACCAAGGATAGCGCGCAGCCATTATGCGTGTGCGGGCAAGCGCCAGCGCAACCCGACTGGTGTCGATCGTGATCCAGCGGCGACCCCATTGCTCCGCAACATAGGCGGTAGTGCCGGAGCCGCAAGTTGGATCGAGCACGAGATCGCCGGGATCGGTGGCCATTAAGAGGCAGCGTTGAACAACCTTTGCGGCTGTCTGAACGACATAGGTCCGCTCATCAGAATACTGACCAGTGATGGTGTCTGCCCAGTTTGATGTTACCAACTGAACCGGATAGTCGTTAAGTAGGCGGACATATCTTATTGAGTTACTGCTCTCGTGAATGCGCTGAGCAGCTGCTAACCGACGCATTCCATCAGGCGATGTCGTCCAGAATCTGCGCGCAGGAGAATATGCCTTTCCTCTAAATGAGAAACTTGTTTTACCCAGTGAATAATCGTGGCTACTCGTTAGATCACTAACGCTGTATAACTGTTTTGATCCATCTGCGGGGATGTCATCTGCCGTTCGGATTGGTAGCACCTCCAGCTCTCCGCTGTCGCGGTCACGAAGATACTTATAAAACCCAAGCTCGCTTTCCCAGCCCTTCCCCACCAAAAGAGGTCTGAACTTAAGTGCTTCATAAGATTTTGCATACCAGACGATATGATCGAAGTTAGCTGCGATGTATCCTGAAGTGAGTCCAGTCGTTTTCTTAAAGGCAATCTGAGAAACAAAGTTTTCTGGGCCGAATATCTCGTCTAACAATCCCCGAACTCGATGCACGTTCTCGTCGCTGATTTGAACGAAAACCGAACCACTCTCCGTCAGCAACTCACGCATAACTGTCAGCCGGTCGCGCAGGTATGTTAGGTAAGAATGGATACCATCCTTCCAAGTGTCACGGAACGCCTTCACCTGTTCGGGTTCGCGACTTAAGTCCTCGCGCTTCCCGTCCTTCACATCACGGCTTTGAGTCGAGACCTGCCAGTTCGAGTTGAACTTGATGCCATATGGCGGGTCAAAATAGATCGCCTGCACCTTGCCCTTGAGCGCCTCGCGCTCGGCGAGGCTCGCCATTACCTGTAGGCTGTCACCGAGGATCATGCGGTTCGACCAGTGTTGATCGTGCTGGTAGAATTCGGTGCGCGCCATCGGGTCGGTCAGGCCGTTGAAGTCGCCGAACAGATCGGGCGCGTCGCTCGCGTCCTCCTTCGCCTTTTTTGATTGTCGAACCAGATCGTCGATGATCGCTTTGGGATGCACCTTCTCCTGCGTGTGAATCATCGGCGCAGTGACGATCAGATCAGACCAGTCCTGCCGATCCTTACCCCGCCAGACGAGTTGCGCGTCGCCGATCTCGACGCTGCCGGACACGGCAAGCTGCGCCACCTGATCCTTGGTCAATGTGATCTTCGCGCCGTTCCATACGATCTGGGGATCGAGGTCTTCGTCGCGCGGACGCGTCTCGCCCTCGGCCAATGGGCGGGCGCGCGGATAGGATACCGCCGCGAGCGGGTCCATTTCCTCCTGCATCGCGGCCAGATCGGCCATCTCGGCGGTCGGGATATTGAGCCGACCTTCACGATCGTGATTCAGCGTGCCGATCTGCTTCGGCCCCTTGGGCGCACGGGCCATTAGTCGAATTCCTTCATGTCTCGTCTTTGTCAGGTGCGGAGAGCAGGCGTGTCCCGCCGATCGATCTCGGCGCGGCCTGATCCATCTGGGTCAGTAGCTGCACAAGTTGGGATGGCTCGGTCTCACGATAGAGCGCCATTATCTCTCGAACCGCCTTGATCCGTTTGGGAATGTTGTCGAGCTCGATGCCTTCGGCCTCGGCGTGATCTTTGCGGATTTCGGCCACGAGCTTCTCGGCTTGGGTCATGACGAGGATCGCGTCCGCTTCGAGCTTGGCGTTTTCGAGACCCTTTTGGCGCAGCCGCTCGCGGAGATTTTCCAGCGCGCCGGATGTGAGGTCTTTTGATACGGCGCGAACATTCATGTTGTTCTTGGTGTCGATCACGGTGTCGAGCAGCGTGGTTACGGCCTTTGACAGCTTCGAGCGTACCGCTTCACCCAAGCCGCCGTCACCTTCGGCACGGAGGCGGGATGGCTGCGAGATGGCAATTTTCTGCTCACCGTCAGCGATCTGGCGCTGCACCTGAAGGAAGGTGTCGATGATGAGGTCGGTAGCGTGGAGCGCCTCGTCGGTATCTAAAATCGTGGCGAGGCGGGCAACCCCCTTTGCCGTGTAAACATGGGGAGCGTGGCGAGTGCCGCCACGTCCGGTGTTTGAGGTCGCGATCTGCGACTTCAAAGCATCGAACTCATCCTGCGTCAGCTTGAACGTATGGGATTCGTTAAACTTTTCGGGGTTGCGAGCGACAGCTTCGTTCACCCGTTTGGTTTCGACGCCAAACCCGATCGCCACCGCCGCATCGAGGACGACCTGCTCACCTCGGATCAAGTATACCTGATAGCCCTTGCCGGGAACCGGGACGAGGCTCTGGCCAGCCATCTTTACACTGCCACCTTTGAGGTCGCATCCCGCGACCTCAACTGATCCACCAGCTTCGCGAACCCGGCTTCGATCTCGAAAACGTCGGTAAACTCGGCGAATTCCCAGTGCCCGAAACCGCCCAGATTGTTGACGCCGGGAGTCCACAGCGTCTTCATCGTCTCCGCCTTCAACTGGGCGTCGCCCTTGCGATAGCCCTTGGTCTCCAGCACCAGATTCAGCGGCTCGGGCGCACCGATATCGAGGCGGACGATCATGTCGGGGACATAGCGGCGCGGTGTCGATCCGTCGCGATACGGGACTTCGAAGCCCAGCGCCTGATTCTTCACATAGGCGAGCACGCGCGGATGCGTTTCGAGCACGCGGGCAAGCTCAGCCTCCCACGTGCTATCGCATACGACATGGCTGACATGGCTGCGCCGGGGATCGGTGCTGTAAGTGCTTTTGCTCGTCGTGAAATTCACGAAACGCGTGCTGCTCTTCGGATTGTAGGGATCGAGCACCGCCTTGATCCGCTGCGGACCGTAGTCGAACCGCTGACAGGCGAGGAAAATTCGCTCTGCTGCCTGATCCTTGATTTCGAGATAATCGAGGACGCCCATCGGGACGCCCTTGAGCACGAGATAGCCGCCATCGAGCCACTCGCGAACGACGCGGCGCACCTGACCGAACAGGTGGACCGGCAAGTCGCCGTCGTCGCCCGCAAAGCGCTTCAGCAAATGCGCGGCGAGACTGTACGCGATGGCGCTCGGGCGCTGATCGCCCAGACCTGCGGCGCGAAGCTCCTCGGTTGCGCCGACGATGCCCGCCATCGTTACGCGCGATGGACCGATCATAGAGGGATCGACAATCAGGCGATGATCCTCGTTGAACTGCGCCGCGATGCGCTCCTCGGGCAGATCGACACGATAGCCCTCGACGCGCGGGAACTCGATTTCGAGGTCCGGATGCGCGGCGACGCGCTCGCGGACCGCCTGCACGCGAGTGACAAGCTTTGGAGGGCTGGCTTTGACGATCACTGGCTTGGCCGTGAAATCGAATGGGATACCGAGAATGTCGGCGTATTCGACATCGAACAGGCCATCGCTGTTCAACTCATAGGATTGCCGCCTTAGACCGCGCCCGACGACCTGCTCGCAGAGCAACTGGGTGCCGAAGGCGCGGATGCCGAGGATGTGCGTGACGGTGTTCGCATCCCACCCCTCGGTCAGCATCGAGACCGACACGACACAGCGGACGCACTCGCCGAGGCGACCGGGACGCCCGACCGTGTTCATCACTTCACGCAGCAGATCGGCAGGATCGATATCGTCGGCGTCCTCGACACGACCAGTTCGCTCCTGACGCTCGCGGCGGAACTGCTCGATCTCGGCTGCCGCCATCTTCCGGAAGTCCGCATCAAGCGCCTCGCCGCTCTCGATCTGCTGGCTGTCGATCAAGAACGTCGGGGCCTTGGCGAGCCGATTTCCGTGCTCGTCGTAGTTGCGGAAGAGTTCGAGATGGCCGCGATGGATGTTGACCATATCGCCGTCCGCATTCGGCCTATCCCATCCCGAAATCCACTCGGCCACAAGCTTCGAGGTTGAGGTGTTGTTACACACGACAATAAACACGGGCGGCACGGGAATCCCTGCGCGACGCCATTCTACATCCACCTTCACATAATGGTTGTAGAGCGCATCGAGCGCGGTCAGCAATTCGGTGGGTAGCTTGAGCGGATCGAGATCGCCTGACTTCAATGCACCCTTTTTGGGCATCTCCTTGCCGATGTGGTCCCACAATTTGCGGTAGATCGGCATGTCCGCGATCGGCAGATTGTCCGCTATGGGCACGCGCGGAAGCTTTACGATTCCGCACTCGATCGCGTCCATCAGAGAGAAATCGCTGACCACCCATGGGAAGAGCGTGCCCTCCGCATAGCCCGAACCGGAAAGGAAGAATGGGGTCGCCGAAAGGTCGTAGACCGCGCGGACGCCTACCTTGCGTTTCAGCACCTTAATGCCGTTGATCCAGAGGCGCGCCGCCTCCTTGTTCTGCTTCGCCTCGACCTTACTGTCGGCGTCCTTTAGCTCCTCGACGTTCCCCAGTAGACGCTTTTCGTAACAATGATGCGCCTCGTCGTTGATGACCACCACGTTCTTCATCGCCATGAGATCGCCGCAAGCGCGCTGGAGCATCTGCCCTTCGGTTTCCAGCGTTTTTAGCGCTTCGCCACGACCCTGAAGAAGTCCCCTCCCGACCTTGGATAGGTCCATCGTCTCGCGGCGTTTGAACGAATGATAGTTGGTGATGACAACCTTGGCCTTGGCAATGTCACCCAACATCTCGGATGGCACGATGTCAGCGAACCGGTAATAATTGTCCGGGTCATCGGGCAGCAGAACGCGCAGCCGATCCTTGATCGTGATCCCCGGAGCCACGATCAGAAAGCCACGGCTGAAATGAGTGCTGGTAGGGGATCGCACCGCGTTGACGGTCTGCCACGCGATGAGCATCGCCATGACGGTCGTTTTACCTGAGCCCGTCGCCATTTTCATCGCGATGCGCATCAGATCAGGATTGGACAGCGCGTTCGCGCTCTTCAGGTGCGTTGAAATGTGGGCGTATTGTCTGCGACTTCCGGCAACTTCGGTCAGCCAGATGATCGTCTCGACCGCCTCGATCTGACAAAAGAAGGGACGTAATCCCTCGACTTCTGTCCGACGCCAATGATGCAGGAGCTTGGCGGTAGCGGGGGTGACGCCCCAGTCTCGATCGCTCGGGAGAACACGCCATGTCGCGACATGGCCGCGAATCTCGTTGATGATGGGCTTGGGATTGTATTCCTGCTCCTCATTGGTGAGGCCGCTCTCGTCCTCGAACACCATTGCGCCTTGGGTGCCCTTGGACGATCGCCGTTTCGGCTTGGGAACGGGTGTGACGAAGTCGCATGGGCGTCGCCCGGAGACTGGCGGCACCTCAAGCGGTTGGCCGTCCTCGTCGAGAGCATGATACCGAGTGGGGACCGTGTAGGGAGAATTCAAAATCGGGTGATCGAAGAAGCTCTGAGACACGCATTTTCCCCCTGCGGCGAGCCTATGGCTGAGGCCGGTTTGTTGCAAGAGGCGGGAAAACGGCCATTTTGGATCAATAGAGTGGTCTCACCTTGCTAAAACGGGGTTGAAGAGAGGTTCAATCCAAGCCCTGCGGTATCTGATTGTCATGGCCATAAGGCCGCATTCGGACAGCAGGTGACAATGAAACAAAGTGCCGAATCCGGTCCTCCGATGAGCCCCAAACATTCACCATGAGACTGAACGGCGCAGGCCAAGCCAGCCCGGTCGGGCTCTCGAACCGCATTCGTCGCGCCAGAAATAAGGTTTCTGCGTCACGGCTAACGCGCCGCTGGAAAACGTCAGAATCTGTCCGCACAGGAGCGAGCAAGACCATCTTTTCTACTTCTCCTCGATCCCATGCGTCAGCGGCGCGAGCCATCCACGCAGCAACTGCCGAGAACGGCGGATTTACGTAAGCCAGCCTCGTCCCAGACCACGAACTTGTGAGACCGCACTCAGGCAGAACAATCTTCCTTCGAGCCTCGACGGACGACTCTGGATGGGCGCACGGATCGAGATCAATGTCCCCGAAAGCCGTTTGTACGTGGTCAAGAAACCAGCCCGGCGTAAAGCGTTGGTCGCGCTCCGCGAGTCCACGGGGATCATAATTCCATGAGGCACGGGCGGGCTCTGACTTTTTCCACTTCGGTGCTATCGTTTCAAGGAGCGGAATGAGAGAATTAATCGTCCCTTCACCCCGCTCAACCGCTCGCAAAGTCCGAGCATCTATTCCGGTTTTTTCAGCGACTCGCGCTATGGATAGGCCAAGCCGCTCACGACGGGCACGCAGTTGCTCGGGAAGCGTGTCACCAAGCCCAATTCCGGAGAGCCGTAGTTCGAGAGCCTTCATTACAGCCAGCAGAAGTGACACCGCCCCAACCCCGGACTCGAGCCGCGTGACCGCCAGTCGGGCTATACCGAGTTCGGCAGCAAGATCGGCTTGCGACACACCACGTTGCGACCGAGAGGTCGATATCACATCGAGCAGATTCATGGGCCAACTGGTATCAGATTCTGTATCTCTGCAAGGTCAATTATTGACGGACTGATTCGATTCCATACTGCCCACGGCGTGCGGCATGCGCCCACCGGCTGCCTACGTCGATGATCACTGCTCGCTGCGCGATTCGTTCTCATCGTCTTGGCAGCACAATCGTCTC
Source organism: Sphingomonas sp. (assembly GCA_965219285.1). Lineage (GTDB taxonomy): Bacteria > Pseudomonadota > Alphaproteobacteria > Sphingomonadales > Sphingomonadaceae > Sphingomonas. The sequence continues at coordinate 416,470 of CBDCNF010000008.1, read as the reverse complement.
ATCCGAAGGGAAGAGAACACAACTCTATCCCCCCTCTGGACCAGCGGACGCATCTATCGCATCAATCTGGCCCAGAGGGAGGAAAGTAGGTTCGATTGGAAAACATCCGTTAGGTTGTCGAACTGTGAGATGCAGTTTTGAGGCGTTTAACTCTCTAAGCCGTGACGATCCGAAACCGGCTACTGCTGCAATCTTCCGTGCCCAACCCCTCGCGTAATCGGTCATAGGGGGAAGCAAAAGCTTTTACGTTGGTGGCACATCGTGGTTATCTCATAAGAGAAGCGCGCTACCCAAGCTCTTGTTAACACGACAAGGGCAGCGCTCGCGACTTGTCAGCGTGGGCGGACAGGGGTCGCGATCTGCGTACGGGGCTTGTTTGACTTCGCCCCCGACCGGCGACCGTTGCCTGTTCAACAAGCGACCGGGCTCTGGCCCCAATCGTTCTTTCCGATTCCCCGTCTCGTATTCGGGTCGGTTTTTTGCCGGGCCAGCACCAATATGCCCTACAGGAAGTGATGTATCTATTTAGCCAACATACCCGACTGCTGTCTATATGTTTTACTTTCTCTGCCGCACTAACGTCGCGCGCAGTTTAATATAGACGTTCGTATCATGGCGCACTTAATATTGGAGTATGGACAAAAGATATCGAAAGGGGCCACCCCCCAAACATCGCATCAAAAAGGTCACTTGGAACTTTAGATGCCGAAATGAAGCCGAGCAGCGATCGGTCACGCCGTCTTCCATAATGCGCCGGATGCGGGAAGCGCTGGTGCTTGAACGACCGGAACTGAGCCCTATTGAAGTAGAGAGAGTTCTGGTAAAGCGGATGGAGAGGGGCATGAGGCCCTACCGTCCATCAAAATAGTCGCCAAAAGCCCCGAGTCCGTGTATAATACGCAAATGAACTCACTGGCACGAAAGGCTCCGCGCCTCCAGATTTTGTAGGGGGACGGCATGACAATCGCGCCTTTGAGAGGATGGCTGCTTGAGGCAGTTGCAGAATTGGATTCTCACTTCTCCGGCGTCGCAGGCCACGCAATTCGAGCGTCATCTGAGCGTCGGCAGGTCATCGCTGCGCTGCTGTCCCGAACCGCACCGAGCGACTTTTCAAGTGAGCTTGGCGAGTTTCTGACTCTCGCTTCTCATGATTGCCTTTTGCGTCGCGCTTTTAACCGATCGATTCCCGGCCTTCGCTCGGCGCTATCACGAACGGAGCATGTTCAGCCACCACGCTTTTATGGATATCTCGCCGGTATCCTCGTAGCACCGTCGCGACAGTCCTCCGCCAAGATCGTTCTGAGGCTGGCTCGCATTAGTGCGAAGCGTTTGGCCATCCTGCGAGTTTTGCCGCACGACCTCCGGCTGACTCCGCTGATCGACTGCATCAAGGATGTCCAGCAAGCGCGTGACATCGCCGCAGTGGTCGAGAAGTTTTCTGCGAATGGTCTGTCGCGCGAGGCTATGGCGCGGGCTCTGCGCAGCGTCAGCACCACGACGCGCCTCACCGATTTCATGCGGAGGTGGTCGCTAAAGCTGTCGTTGCCAGACCACCCAATTCCGGCGAGCCAGCAGTATCGGCCTATCGTGAGCGGCAAGCATCTTGCCGACACAGCGCTTCGTTACAGGAACTGCATGCGTCGTTATTTGACCAGCGCGCTCGACAGGAAGTCGGCGTTCGCGGAGTTCGTTCACGACGAAGAAGCGGCGGTCGTGCATCTTGTATATCGGGGCGAGCACTGGTGGTTCGACGAAGTGTACGGCCTTGGAAACGGTCTTTTAGGCTCCGCCGCTCGTGAGTCTCTGATGCGCTATCTCGCCCACCGGGGCGTCACATCGAGAGAGTATCGCGGCCCAAGCGGGTCGCCATGGATCGCGCTTCGTCGTCTTTCAAACGAATATGGCTACGATGCTGATGATTAGTCAGTGGGCACGTTTGTTATGCCAAAGCATCAAGATAGCACTTTGTCTGGACCACAAGTTATTACTCCGAGCATCGGACGAGTTGGTCTCCATTCACCGATATAGCGTCTTGCGCAGAGCCGGGTGCCAGTGTTACGTTATTCTCCTGCGATGAGAATCCAGCGTAGAACTTTCCAGACAGCGTCATATGATTGTCATCGCCCTCACTCGACGATATCGCGTCAAAGATGCCCCCAGTTGGGAATCGTATCTCGCCCTTCGTTATGGAGATGCGAGAATCAATACTGCTACAATCATCAATACCTGACGCCCAGACACCCCGATACATTTCCGGAATGATAGCTACAACGCCAGCTTCTGTAGCCTCCTCCTGTTGTACAACATCCTCCCGGTCCGCTCCCTTATGAAACCTGTTGGCCAGTGTCTGTATTGCTGGAAACCCAACTATAATAACCATGGTGTAGAAGGCGAATGCAATTACTCCTCTCGACCAACTATTGTGCTCAAACTCATACATTTTATCGATAATTTCATTTCGATAGTACAAAAGGATCGCTGCTCCGGCGAGCGCCACGAATGGTAGCTTCTGCGCTAAAATTACCAGCACCCCCAACACGATAAAGCCGAAACACCCCAAACACCCTCTCCCAAAGCCGTTTCGCAAAGCGGCTCGGAGCCTTGCCAAACTGGCATATAGGCGCTCGGCGACTAGCGCAATGGAGTGGCAGATTCGCTCCATTCAGACGCTTATCGGAGCGTCGCTCGGCGGTTGCGCGAAGTGCGTGAGGCGACGGGAGTCCTTCAAGCTGAACTGGCGCGACGGGTGGGCAAGACGCAAAGCTACGTCAGTCGTCTCGAGAGCGCTGAGCGGAGGCTGGGGGTACTCGATATTTTCGTGATCGCCCGAGCCTTAGGGATCGCGCCAGCGACGCTTTACGAGCGGCTTGTTGCGGATGTACCGGAACAGGTCACGATCTGATCGCGCGTGCCTTGTTGCGGCGGAGTTAGGAAAGCGAAGGAGGCTCGCTGGCGTCTCAGAACGGCTCGCCCCAACCGGCGGCTTTCGCCGCGCTCAATCTTTCAACGGTCCGTGCATCAAGTGTTAGCAGCTTGTCGATCTCGGTCGCGATCTCGTCGGCCGTTCTCGTTCCCCGAGGAAGCGCTTGGTGCTTCCCAATGAAACCGGTTGGGTCCTCCCCCATTTTGAATGAGATCACTTTCACGCCTCTGCCGAGTGCGAAACCGATTTCCTGTTGAGTCCAAATCGATTGGGAAAAGCCGGGCGTGTGAACCGCGATGAAAGCATCCATTGTGAGAAGCGCACGTTCAATCTCGTCCTGCCATGCGAGTGTAGGGTGGATATCTTCGTGAGCGACGAACCCAGCAATATCGTATGGCTTAAGCGCTTCCTTCAGCCGTGTTGCCTTCAATTTGTCCTTGCTAATGTGCGATATGAAAAGGCGAAAGTCCTTGGTTTCATTCCAGTTGGCGGGAGGTTCAATCGCCTTTATTGCTGAGCCATTCGCGACGAGATCAAGCTCGGCAGCGACTTTCCACAATACCTCTTCATCCACATACTTGAGCACGTCCTTAGAGTAGACGCGCTTACTCATTCCATATTCAAAGTCATGCGTCTGTACCCCTACTGCACCGAAGAACGCATCAATTTCATTAAATGTATAGAGCTTCTGAAGCTCTGTACCGACCTTCTCTAACAGGTCCATCCGCTCTTTGGCGCGCATTGATCCTCCTCGGCACACCGGCCCGACGTTTCGATCCAAACCGAGATGGGTGCACTCAGCCTCGCGGCATCATCAATCGAGCGTATGATCTGCATAATGCGTAGCCAAGACATCGGCGATCTCTTCCGGGAGGTAGAACCACGCTGGGTAGCCACGCGCAGTAGGATAGCCCTTATGGTCACCCGGCTCGCCATTCCATCTCAGGCCGTGATAAAGGTGTCCGGTCGGCTGTCGGACGGTCGCAACGGTAAAGCCGTCTGCGCCAGTATCACGCAAGATTTCGGCGGTGCGCACACCGCCAGTCGTTATGGACTTGGGATCGATCATGTTGTCCTCCTGTAGCTCTGTATATGATACGCCCATCATGCTTGTAGCTACGGGTCAAGCGTCATGACACCGATTTCCGACTGTGTAGGCAGTGGTGATGGCCTTGGCCTTCTGAGTCCAAAGAGGCCCACTATTGGCGCAACCCTCGGTTGTTCCTCGGGTATGCCCTGTTGCGACGAATCGCTCCGCCGTTGCGGCTATCTCATACTTCCCCGTTTCAGACCCTGCTGGGACTGTCGCGAATTCGACGCTCGACGGAGACGCGGATGCTTTCCAAAACCCTCTCCGATTCGGCGCTTCATTGAGCCACGCTTTTCTGCCGATCCTTGCGATCCGAATTGGCCATTCCGCAATCGAATGGTTGGGGAATGCCGATCAGCCCGGACGGAGAACTCGTTCGCGACGATGCAGGAAGTAGCCCTGCTGCTCCACCTCCGCTGCCGCCTTCTTGAGGTCGAAGCCGAAGCCGACTGATGCCTTGAGCGGCGACGAGATCGAGTTGTAGTAGGACCATCGCTTGCCGGTAGGCGCAGTGGGCAGCTTTTCATCGCTGCGGGTGTCGGTCAGCGCAAGCTGGTTCGGGTCGCCGCTGTCGCGGAAGAGGTGAAGGACGATGGCATCGTCACGGTCGTGGCGACGATAGCGGCTCGCCTTATAGAAGGGTGCGGACGCGAGCTTGATGCCGTCAACGTCGTGCTCGAAGCCCCGCGCTTCCATGATCTGACGAACCATGTGCCCTGCCATCTGCTTCATACGGTCGTCGGTGATCGGCTCCCCGATCTCGTCCAGCAGGATGTCTTCCAGCGGCTTGAGGGCGGGCTGACCAAGGTCGCTGGCGGTCTCCATGCGCGCGATGTTCGGCGCGTCGTTGAGCACCGCCCATAGCTTCTGCCCCTCGGGGGTGGCATACTCCTTGGCGAACTTGTTCGGCTGATAGTCGGCCATCTCGTGTCTCCTGATACCGGGTGAAATAACCTTGTGACACGCAGATAGAGGGTGAAATCACCCTGTCAATATACCGGGTGAAATAATCCGGCATCGCTGCTGAATAAAGTGACCTCCGTCGTGGTTTAATCCGTCCCATGACCAAGCGCGTCGCCATCTACACCCGCGTCAGCACCGACAGCCAGACTGTCGAGAACCAGCGTCGCGAACTCGATGCGGTCGCCGAGCGGATGGGCTGGATCATCGTCGAGCGGCTGGCGGACGAAGGCATCTCGGGGGCCAAGGGTCGGGAGAAGCGTCCCTCCTACGACCGGCTGATGACCATGGTCACCCGGCGCGAGATCGACTTCATCGCCTGCTGGTCCGTCGACCGGTTGGGCCGCAGCCTTCAGCACCTCGTCAGCTTCTTGTCCAAGATCAACGAACGCTCCGTCGACCTCTATCTCCACGTCCAAGGCCTCGACACCAGCACGCCGAGCGGACGCACCATGTTCGCGATGCTGGGTGTCTTCGCCGAGTTCGAGCGCAGCATGCTCCGCGACCGCATCATGGCCGGACTCGCACGATCGGAGAAACGATCTGGTCGACCGTCGCTCGACGCCGACCTCGAACATCGCGCCCGCAAGCTCCTCGACTCGGGCATGTCGATCAACGCCACGGCCAAGAAGCTGCGCATCGGAGTCGCCACCACCCACCGAATCAAGGCCCGCATGGCCCAAGCCCAAGCTCAAGCCGCCTTACGGTGCCGAAGATCGTCGCCGAGATCGTCACATCGAACATCACCGCAGCCGTGGAGAGCCAATCATGACCAACAGCATCACCACAGGCTCGGAGATCGAAGAAGCCTCGACCCATGCTCCCGACGATGATCAGACCCCACCCTCGATGAGCACGATCCCGAGCAGCATCGACCCACGATCCACGCCCGAAGGGCGGTCGTTCAAGCATGCTGATGGGGGTCGTGAAACAGCCGTGGCTGCTGTCCCTTCGCCCGCTCCACTCATCCCGAGCGATGCGGGTCCTCTTCCGGCACCACTCCCGGTCAAAACTGGGCACCTTTTGCCCGTTGACCGCTGTTTTGCTCACGGCGTGGGCGAGCGCATCTTTTGACCCTCGGATTTGGACGGTGGCGTCGTCGACCGTCACTTCCGACACGAACATGCGGACATAGCCTTTGCGCATGGCAGGATCGGCGTTGCGCAGACCATCGCGAATTAACGCTGAGAACCGGTCGATCAAATCGGGCGTGATACGGCAGGTACTGCGGCGATATTGTGCTTCGAGGAGATCGATTGCCGCACTGAGCGACGCTAAACGCGATCTGGCATCGGCGAGCATGTCCGCAAACGTCTTGTCACGCACCGACGCATGACCATCGGCGGCGAGCTCAAACAGGTTGCGCAACCGCGTCTCGGCCTGGGTCCGGGTAGAACGGGCCTGCACTAAATCGCGAGTCCGACGTTCATCGGCCTCCGCACGTCGAGCATTCGCGAGAGCAGCACGCGCAGGCGTCCGGGATCAAACAACCGTTCTTCGAGTACGGACAGGACGATATCGTCAAGTTTCTCCATGCGAATCGCCGGACAGGAACAGCGCGCGGCTGAGCCGTTCACCTGTGCGTTACAGTGATAGTAACTGTAGCGACCGCTCTTGCCGGTTCTGATCGTCAATCCCGATCGGCATATGCCGCATGACGTGACCGACGTGAAAAGGGTCGGCCCGCCGGTCGCGCGAGGTGCCGTCACGCGAGGCGCGCAACGGGCACGTAGGGCAGCTACCGCATCGAACGTCGCCTGCTCGATGATCTTTGGACAGGGCACGCTGATCCACAGGCTTTCAGCTCCCGGTTTACCGTCCTCACTGAATGCGCGGTCGAAATAGTGCCCGACATAATGCTCGCGACCGAGGATACCGGAGACGTCGCTGTTGTTGAACCGGCGCCCGCGCAGGGAGTAACCGCACTAGTCAAGCCACTGCGCGATGCCGCGGGTCCCAAACTGGCCGTTGCCATCGCCGTCGATGCCAGTCGGAAGATCGTCTGGACGACACTTTTTTCATCTTCGATCAGGAAGAGTTTCTTCTTCTCCTTGTTGCCGCGCCGCTCGACTGTAAGGCTCTGGTAGCCAAATGGTACTGGACCGCCATTGTAATATCCGTCAGCCGCATTGGCGCGCATCGTGCGCTTGGTGTGCTTGGCCGCCTCTAACGCGAAATGCTCGTCGAACATGGCGAGCATATTGCGCATCAGATTGCCGCTAGGCTCAGGACGCATTGATCCGAGCGTCGCGATCTGATTCGGGCTCTGCAAGGAGACTGAAGATGATTGACCTGTACTGGCTGACCGCCGAGCAGATGGCGCGCCTGGAGCCGTATTTTCCCAAGAGCCATGGCAAGCCTCGGGTGGATGATCGGCGGGTCTTGAGCGGCATCGTCTTCGTCAACCGCACGGCTTGCGCTGGCGTGATGCGCCCAGCGCTTACGGTCCGCACAAGCCTGTCCCGAGCTTCGTCGAGGGGACGCTGTACAACCGGTGGAAGCGCTGGGGAGAGAAGGGCATTTTCCTCCAGATGATGGAGGGGCTGGCTGCCGCAAGCGCCGACCCGAAGACCGTCATGATCGACGCGACCTACCTCAAGGCACACCGCACGGCATCGAGCCTGCAGCCGCCCCTTGAGCTTCTTAATGACCGCAGGCCAGGTCAGCGACTACACCGGTGCAGCCGCGCTGCTGGACGATCTGCCAAAAGCGGCATGGCTGCTCGGCGATCGTGGCTACGACGCCGACTGGTTCAGGGACGCCTTGGAAGCCAAGGGCATCAAGCCCTGCATCCCAGGGCGGAAATCCCGGACCGCGCCCATTGAATACGACAAGCGCCGGTACAGGGGCCGCAGCCGCATCGAGATCATGTTCGGGCGCCTCAAGGACTGGCGCCGCGTCGCTACCCGCTACGACCGATGCCCAACCGTCTCCTTCTCCGCCGTCGCCCTCGCTGCCACCATCATCTTCTGGATATAATCAATGAGTCCTGAGCCTAGGACGCGGCGAAATCGATCGCCGACTTGTTCACGACCGGTTTTATACCGCAAACGCGCCGAACCCACGAGTCACCCGCCGCCGTTGAGATTGATCTTCTGACCATTGACGTATTCGGCATCGGCGGAGACGAGCCACGCCACCGCATTGGCGACATCCTCGGGCGTCGAGACGCGCCCGAACGGCGATGTCGCGTCGAGTTCTTGGATGTCGGCGACACCCGACACCGCCTTCGCCAAGCGATTCCCCATGTCGGTCACGGTCAGGCCGGGGGCGACGATATTGGTGCGGATGCCGTTGTGGCGTTCTTCCTTCGCCAGCGTCAGCGCGAGTGATTCGGCGGCGGCTTTTGCCATATTGTAGGGCGCGCCGTTCGCGGCATGGTGGAGCGTCGCGACGCTGGAGATGATGACGATGTCGCCGCGTCCGGCCTTGCGCATCGACGGCAGCACCAGCTTCGACAGATAATGCGGCGCGAAGGCGTGCGTCCGCATCACGCGCTCGAATTCCTGCGGGTCGGTGTCGGCAACATTGTGACCGCGGCTGGCGATGCCGGCGTTGTTGACGAGGATGTCGACGCCGCCGAAATCCGCGACGACCGCCGCGACCATCGTTTCGCATTCCTCCCAGCGATCGACCGAAGCAGCATAAGCCTTCGCCTTGCGGCCCATTGCGATGATTGCGGCGACGACATCTGCCGCCGCGCCGACATCGCGGCGATAGTTGACCGCGACATCGGCGCCATCCTTCGCTAGCCGTAACGCGATCGCGCGGCCGATGCCGCGGCTCGCGCCGGTCACCAGCGCGACGCGCCCCTTCAAGCCATCGCTCACCCGCGCTCTCCTCTTGCTCCGTAACCTTTGTTACGGCACGGTCGGGCGAAAGCAAGGAGCGGCGCCGATGGCCTACGAACAGATCAAATACGATGTGACAGACGGGATCGCGACGATCACGCTGAACCGGCCCGACAAGCTCAACGCGTTCACCGCGACGATGATGCGCGAATTGATCGAGGCATTCGATGCGGTCGATGCCGACGACGCGGTGCGCTGCGTGATCGTGACGGGCGAGGGCCGCGCTTTCTGTGCCGGGGCCGACCTGTCGGGGGGGGCCAAGACCTTCGATTATGAGAATCGCGGCGACACGTCGCCGGTCGGGCCGGATGGCGAATTGCGTTACGGCAGCGAGAGCGCGCGCGACGGCGGCGGGCGGGTGACCTTGCGGATCTTCGAATGCCTGAAGCCGGTGATCGCCGCGATCAACGGCCCCGCGGTCGGCATCGGTGCGACGATGACTCTGGCGATGGACATCCGGCTGGCAAGCGATACCGCACGGATCGGTTTCGTCTTCGCGCGGCGCGGGATCGTGCCCGAGGCGTGCTCGTCGTTTTTCCTGCCGCGGATCGTCGGGATCGGTCAGGCGCTCGAATGGTGCTATTCGGGGCGGGTGTTCCCCGCCGACGAGGCAAAGGCGGGGGGGTTGGTCAAGGACGTACTTCCGGCCGATCAATTGCTGGCGCGTGCGCACGAAATAGCGCGCGAGATCGCGGACAATACCGCGCCGGTTTCGGTCGCACTGATCCGCCAGATGATGTGGCGCGGGCTCGGCATGGCGCACCCGATTGACGCGCACAAAGTGGACAGCCGGGGCATTTTGTCGCGCGGGCGCAGCGGCGATGCGAAGGAAGGCGTGACCGCGTTCCTCGAGAAGCGTGCGCCAGTCTATCCCGACACGGTTTCGGACGACATGCCCGATTATTTCCCATGGTGGGATGATCAGAAATATTCGTAAGGTCGGTGCTCCCGCGGAGGCGGGAGCCCAGAGCCACCACCGCAGTCCTCTACAACTCTGGGTTCCCGCCTCCGCGGGAACACGGGATTGCGAATAGCCGTCGCTGTCCCATGTCAGTCACATGATCGACGACGACAAACGCCTGGCCGCTAAGGCCGCCGTCGCCGAGGTGCGCGACGGGATGCTGGTCGGGCTCGGCACCGGGACTACGGCTGCGCATGCCATCGCAGCCCTCGGGGGCCGGGTGCGTGACGGACTGCGGATAAAGGCGGTCGCGACATCGCTGGCGACGGAAGCGGCGGCGCGGGCGGCAGGGATCGCGGTGATCGATTTCGCGGGCGTCTCGCGGCTCGATCTGGCGATCGACGGGACCGACGAGATCGACGACCGCTTCTTCGCGATCAAGGGCGCGGGCGGGGCGATGCTGCGCGAGAAGGCGGTCGCCGCGGCGGCGACACGGATGATCGTGATCGCGGATGGGTCGAAGCGGGTCGCGCGGATCGGCGCGGCGAAGGTGCCGGTCGAAGTGCTGCCGTTCGCGCGCGACTGCGTGATTGCAGCGTTGGAGGCGCTCGGCGCCGCGGTGACGATCCGACAGGACTATGCGACCGACAATGGCAATATCGTCGCGGACTGCCGCCTTGCGATGTTGGGTCACCCAAACGAACTCGCCGCCGCGATCGACGCGATTCCCGGTGCGCTCGGCCACGGGCTGTTCCTCGACGAGGTCGATTCGGCGTATCTCGCGACCGACGGGATCGTTACGAGGCTGGAACGTAACCGATCGCTTCGTTAGAGCGACATCGGATCGGCAACCCCGCGCCCGCGAGTGCGTTGCAGCAGAAACCGAACGAGGCTCCATGACCGACACTGCCACCGCCGCGCCCGCATCCATCGACATCCATGAGGACGGATCGCGCGAGCGTCTCACGATCGACACGATCCGCACGCTTTCGATGGATGCGGTGCAAAAGGCGAATTCGGGGCATCCGGGGACGCCAATGGCCATGGCGCCGGTGGGTTATACGCTCTGGTCGCAGTTCCTGCGGTACGATCCTGCCACGCCCGACTGGCCCAACCGCGACCGCTTCGTGCTGTCGGTCGGGCATTCTTCGATGCTGCTTTATTCGCTGTTGCACCTTGCCGGCGTCGAGGAGATCGACCGCGACGGCAAGAAGACCGGCAAGGAAGCGGTCAGCCTTAAGGATATCGAGAATTTCCGGCAGCTCGGATCGAAGACGCCGGGCCATCCCGAATATCGCCACACTACGGGCGTCGAGACGACCACCGGGCCGCTCGGGCAAGGCTGCGGCAATTCGGTCGGAATGGCGATCGCCGAGCGCTGGCTTGCGGCGCGGTACAACAAGCCGGGTTTCGACCTGTTCGATCACGACGTTTACGCTTTGGCCGGCGACGGCGACATCATGGAGGGCGTCAGTCAGGAATCGGCGAGCCTTGCCGGACATCTGCGCTTGTCGAACCTGTGCTGGATCTACGACAGCAACCACATTACCATCGAGGGCAAGACCAGCCTGACCTTCGACGAGGATGTCGGCAAACGCTTCGAGGGCTATGGCTGGAATGTCGTTCACGTCGACGACGCCAACGATTGCGCCGCGCTGGTTGAGGCGTTCGAGACGTTCCGCAACACCGACGACCGCCCGACGATCGTCATCGTCCATTCGATCATCGGCTATGGCAGCCCGATCGCCGGTACGTCGAAGGCGCACAGCGACGCGATGGGCGACGCGGTGATCGCCGAGACCAAGCGCGCGTACGGCTGGCCCGAGGACAAGACGTTCTACGTGCCCGACGGCGTGATCGAGCATTTCAACGGCGCGATCGCCGATCGCGGCCGCCCGGCGCGCGAAGAATGGGAAAAGATGCTCGGCGAATATCGCACGGCGCATCGCGATCTCGCCAAGGAAGTCGATGCGATGCTGGCAGGCACGCTGCCCGATGGGTGGGATGCGGATATTCCGGTGTTCGAGGCCGACGCCAAGGGCCTCGCCAGCCGCGACGCGGCGGGCAAGGTGCTCAACGCGATCGTACCCAAATTGCCGTGGCTGATCGGTGGATCGGCCGATCTTGCGCCTTCGACCAAGACCGACATTAAGGGCGCGCCGTCGTTCGAGCCAGGCAGCTATGGCGGCTGCAACTTTCATTTCGGGGTCCGCGAACACGCGATGGGCGCGGTCGTCAACGGGATGACGGTGTCGGGCCTGCGCGGTTACGGTTCCACCTTCTTCGTGTTCCTCGATTATATGCGCCCGCCGGTACGGCTGTCGGCATTGATGGAGATCGGCGCGGTGTGGGTGTTCACGCACGATTCGATCGGCGTCGGCGAAGACGGGCCGACGCACCAGCCGATCGAGCAACTCGCGATGCTGCGCGCGACGCCGGGGATCGACACGATCCGCCCCGGCGACGCTAACGAAGCGGCGGCGGCGTGGAAGGCGATCGTCAAGGATGGCGGGCATCCGACCGCGCTCGTCCTGTCGCGTCAGGCGCTGCCGACGCTAGATCGAACGAAATATGCCAGCGCCGACGGGCTGGAGAAGGGCGCTTATGTCCTCGCCGACAGCGACGATCCCGAATTGATCCTGATCGCGACGGGGTCCGAGGTGTCGCTGGCGATCGAAGCCTATGAACAGCTGAAGTCGGACGGCGTCGCGGTGCGCGTCGTCTCGATGCCGAGCTGGTTCCGCTACGAGAAACAGTCCGACGCGTACAAGGAAAGCGTGTTGCCGAAGGCGGTCACCGCGCGCGTCTCGATCGAGATGGCGAGCGAGATCGGCTGGGATCGCTATATCGGGCTTGAGGGCAAGGCGATCAGCATGGCGACGTTTGGCGGCTCTGCTCCGCTTGCCGGACTCAGGAGCAAGTTCGGTTTCACCGCCGAGAATGTGGTGAAGACCGCAAAGAGCGTCATGAAGTAATCGTCACCTCGGGCTGGACCCGGGGTCCCGCTACTTCCGCGGCGGGTCAAGGCAGCGGGACCCCGGCTCAAGGCCGGGGTGACGAAGGAGACTTTACGTGGGCAAGTTGAACGATCTCGAAGCCTTGGGTCAGGCGATCTGGTTGGACTTCGTCGATCGGAAATTCATGGACGAAGGCGGGCTTAAGAAGCTCGTTGACGAAGACGGGTTGACCGGCGTCACCTCCAATCCGTCGATCTTCGAAAAGGCGATGGGACACGGCGACGCCTACGACAAAAGCCTCGCCGAATTCGACAAGTCTAACCCCGACGCGTCCGCGATGGCGCGGTACGAGCATCTCGCGATCGAGGATATCCGGACGGCGTGCGATACGCTGCGGCCGGTCTACGACCGACTCGACGCCAGGGACGGCTATGTCAGCCTGGAGGTCTCGCCCTATCTCGCCAACGATACCGACGCGACGATCGCGGAAGCCGCGCGGCTATGGGCGGCGGTCGATCGGCCCAATCTGATGATCAAGATCCCCGGCACCGCCGCGGGCGCGCCCGCAATCGCCGCGACGATCGATGCCGGGATCAACGTCAACGTGACGTTGCTGTTCGCGATCGACGCTTATCAGGCGGTGGCCGAAGCGTTCGTCGCGGGGCTGGAGAAACGCGCCGGACGCGGTGAGGCGATCGACCGGATCGCCAGCGTCGCGAGCTTCTTCCTCAGCCGGATCGACACCAAGATCGACGACGCGGCCGAGGCGATGGAAAAGGCGAGCGCGGACGAGGCCGATGCGCTCGCCGCGATCAAGGGCAAGGTCGCGATCTCCAGCGCGAAGGCCTCTTATGCCTGGTATCGGGATTTCGTCGCGTCGGATCGGTGGGCCGCGCTCGCCGCCAAGGGCGCGATGCCGCAGCGGCTGTTGTGGGCGTCGACCGGCACCAAGAATCCGGCCTATTCCGACGTGCTGTATCTGGACACGCTGATTGGGCCGGACACGGTCAACACGGTGCCGCCCAAGACGCTCGACGCATATCGCGACCACGGCACTGCGGCGGCGACGCTGAAGGCGGACGTCGATGGCGCGCGGCATGTGCTGGTGGAGACCGAGCGGCTGGGGCTTGATCTGAAGGGCGTGACCGATACTTTGGTCTTGGAAGGCGTCGCCTCGTTCGCGAAGGCGTTCGACGACCTGCTCGGCGCTATCGCGGCGAAACATCCGGCCGACGCCTGAAACTTCGCCATGGCTTCGCACGAATGAACCATTGCGCCGCCCCGGCGCTTTGAACGGCGAGCATTCGCCGGAAGGACAATCGCATGAAAATCGGAATCATCGGCCTTGGCCGGATGGGCGGCAATATCGCGCGGCGGCTGATGAAGGCGGGGCACGAAACCGTCGTCTGGGATCGCAACGACAAGGCGATCGCCGACTTGAAGGATGAAGGCGCGACGTGCGCGACGGGCCTCGACGATATGCGCGAGAAGCTCGGCACGCCCGCGATCTTCTGGGTGATGCTGCCCGCGGGCGACCCGACCGAGCAGACGATCCAGACGCTCGCCGACACCTGCGTCGAGGACGATGTGGTGATCGATGGCGGCAATACCTTCTACAAGGATGACATCCGCCGCGCGAAGCAGTTGCGCGAGAAGAAAACGCATTACGTCGATGTCGGCACGTCGGGCGGCGTGTGGGGGCTGGAGCGCGGCTATTGCATGATGATCGGCGGCGAGAAGACGGTCGTCGATATGCTCGATCCGATCTTCGAAGCGCTGGCGCCGGGGCTCGGCGACATCGCGCGGACCCCCGATCGCAACGGCGAAAACGAGGACCCGCGCGCGGAGAAGGGCTATATCCATGCCGGCCCGGCGGGGTCTGGCCATTTCGTCAAGATGGTCCACAACGGCATCGAATATGGCCTGATGGAGGCGTATGCCGAAGGCTTCGACGTGCTGGCGGGCAAGAATTCGGACAAATTGCCCGATGACGAGCGCTTCGATCTCAACCTGACCGACATCGCCGAGGTCTGGCGGCGCGGCAGCGTGATCTCGTCATGGTTGCTCGATTTGTCGGCTGCGGCGCTAGCGAAAGACCAGAAGCTCGAGAAATTCTCGGGCAAGGTCGCCGATTCGGGCGAAGGCCATTGGACGGTGACCGCCGCGATGGAGCAGGCGACGCCGGTCAACGTGCTGTCGGCTGCGCTGTTCGCGCGGTATCGCAGCCGCGTCGATCATACGTTCGGCGACAAATTGCTGTCGGCGATGCGCTACGGCTTCGGCGGGCACGTCGAGATGCCCCAATAATGGCGGCTATCAAACTGGTGGTGTCCGACGTCGACGGGACGTTGGTCGACAAGGACAAGAAGCTGACCCCGGCGACGGTCGATGCCGTCACGCGGCTGACCGACGCGGGCGTCGCCTTCACGATCATCAGCGCGCGGCCGATGTCGGGGATGATGCCGATCGCGGACACGCTCGGGCTCGACGGCGCGATGGGGGCGATCAACGGTGGGATCGTCTTCCGGCGCGACGGCACCATATTGGAACATCATACGATCGACGAAAGCGTGGCGCGCGGGATGTTCGATCTGATCGGCGACTCCAAGGTCGATCGCTGGGTCTTTGCCGACGATCGATGGTACGCCTCGACCGATGAGGGCGAGCATGTCGAGCATGAGCGGATCGCGTCGAACCAGGATCCGGTCGTGACGCGGGATTTCGCCGATTTGCTCGATCGTGCCGATAAGCTGACCTTCGTCAGCGACGACGCGGCGTTGCTGGCGGGCTTGCACGAAAAGGCGCGCGAGAAATTCGGCGACACCGCGACGGTGGTGCAGTCGCAGACCTATTATCTCGACGTCACCGCGACCGCGGCGAACAAGGGCGACGGCATCACTGCGCTCTGCGCCGCCTATGACGTGCCGCTCTCTGCCACCGCCGCGATCGGCGATCAGGCCAACGATGTCGCGATGCTCGAGATCGCACGCGTTTCGATCGCGATGGGCAACGCCCCCGACGCTGTGAAAGACGGCGTTGACCACGTCACCGACGGCAACGATGCCGATGGCGTGGCGCACGCCATCGACACGATCATCCTGCCGAAAACCGGAGTATCCGCATGAAGAAACTCGTCGCCTTCGATCTGGACGGGACTCTCGCCGAAAGCAAGCAAGCGATAAAAGAAGATATGGGCGAGGCGCTGGCGGATTTGATGGGCGTCGCCGATGTTGCGGTGATTTCGGGCGGAGACTGGCCGCAATTCGACAAGCAGGTCGCGAGCCGCCTGCCCAAACGCGCCGATCTGGCGAAATTGTGGCTGATGCCGACGACCGGGACCAAGCTCTACACGCACAAGGGCGGGGAGTGGTCGACGGTCTATGCCGAACTGTTCGACGACGACGAGAAGACGAAGATCATCGACGCATTCGGTGAGGCGCTCGAGGCGACCGGGTTCGAACCCGAGAAGACCTGGGGCGAGCGGATCGAGGATCGCGGCAGCCAGATCACCTTCTCCGCGCTCGGCCAGGAAGCGCCTATCGGCGCCAAAGAGAAATGGGACCCCGATTTCGCCAAGCGCAAGGTGATTCAGGCGGATTTGAAGAAGCGCCTGCCGGGGCTTGCGATCAACATGGGCGGGACTACGTCGATCGACATCACGCGTGAGGGTGTCGACAAGGCGTATGGGTTGAAGAAGCTGCGCGACGAAAGCGGCATCGCGCTCGACGCGATGATGTTCATCGGCGACGCGATCTTTCCTGGCGGGAACGATTATCCGGCGAAGGAACTCGGGCTGGACACGGTCAAGGTGCGCGATCCGGCGGAGACGCTGAGCGTGATCGCGACGGTGGTGGCCTGCCAGAAATGACGGTTCCCCTCTACCGCCTTCGCGGGGGAGGGAGGGGCCCACGAAGCGGGAGGGTGAGGGTCTTCTTCTTCGCGAGCGTCGAAAAGAAGAAGACCCTCACCCAACCCTCTCCCATGAAGATGGGAGAGGGCTAAGAAGTTACCCCGTTACCAACCCCCACAAAAGCGTCATGTTCAGCGCGATGATCACCGCCGCGATTCCCCAAGCCAGCATCTTCAGCCACGCCGGTGCGACGAGATCGCCCATCATCGCACGGTTGCCGGTGAACGCTACCAAAGGCACCACCGCAAACGGCAGTTGAAGGCTCAGCACGACCTGGCTCAGCACCAGCAACTGCGTCGCGCCGCGGTCCCCTGCGAGCGCGACGACCGCGACGGCGGGGACGATCGCGATGCCGCGGGTGATCATCCGGCGCTGCCACAGCGGCAGTTTCAGATCGAGGAACCCCTCCATCACGATCTGCCCGGCGAGCGTGCCGGTGACGGTGGAATTCTGACCCGAAGCGAGCAGCGCGACTGCGAAGACGACGCTCGCCGCGCCGACGCCCAGCATCGGCGCGAGCAATTGGTGCGCCTGTTCGATATCGGCGATGTCGGTGCGCCCGGCGACGTGGAAGGTCGCCGCCGCCAGCACCAGGATGGCGGCGTTGATAAAGAAGGCGAGGCCCAATGCGACAGTCGAGTCGATCGTCGCCAGCTTCAGCGCCTCGCGCTTTTCGGCGCGACCTCGGCCGAAGGCGCGGGTCTGGACGATCGAGGAATGGAGGTAGAGGTTGTGCGGCATGACGGTCGCGCCGAGGATGCCGATCGCGATATAGAGCATCGCCGGATTGGTGACGATCTGCGCGGTCGGGACCAGCCCGATCGCCGCCGCGCCCCAATCGGGCCCGGCCCAGGCGAGTTCGAGCGCGAAACACGTCGCGATGACGATCAGCAGCGCGACGATGAACGCCTCCAGCCGCCGAAAGCCGTACCGCTGGAGCGCCAGGATCAGGAATACGTCGAGCGCGGTGACGCAGACCCCCGCGACGAGCGGCAGCCCGAACAGCAGTTTGAGCGCGATCGCGGTGCCGAGCACCTCGGCAAGATCGCAGGCTATGATCGCGATCTCGCACAAGACCCACAGGACAAGCGTCGTCGGGCGCGAATAATGTTGGCGGCACGCCTGCGCGAGATCGAGGCCGGCGCCGACGCCGAGCCTTGCGGACAAGGATTGCAGTACGATCGCCATCAGGTTCGACAGCAGGATGACCGAAAGCAGCGTATAGCCGAACGCGGAACCGCCGGCGATATCGGTCGCCCAGTTTCCCGGGTCCATATAGCCGACCGCGACGAGGTAGCCTGGACCGGCGAAGGCGAAGAGCTTGCGCCAGAAACCCGCGCCGACGGGGACGCGAATGCTGGCGTGGCTTTCGGCAAGCGAGCGGAATTCGCCGCGGCCGTCGGCGGTTGTGTCGGCGGAGGCGGGGGGCGGTACCAAGCGAATCCCTTTCTCCCGCCTCCTGCGCAATCGCCGTCTCGGGTTCAACTCCCTTCGCTCCGCTTGACGGCGGGCGGCAACATAACGAATGTTATCCTCAAGCGTTTGGAGAGGTGGCAGCTATGAAATTGGGAGCGGATATCGCCGCGATCGTCACCGGTGGTGCATCGGGCCTCGGTCTCGCCACCGCGACGGCGTTGCGTAAGGCGGGCGTCAAGGTCGCGTTGTTCGACAAGAATGCCGAAATCGGCCCCGGCGAAGCGGACGGGATCGGCGCGACCTTCTGCGCCGTCGATGTGATGGATCAGGCGTCGGTCGATGCCGGGTTCGTCACCGCGCGCGCCGCCAACGGGCAGGAGCGTATTCTGGTGAATTGCGCGGGCGGGGGCTTCGGCGCGCACAAGACGGTCGCGCGATCGAAGGAGGATGGGGCAATCCTGCCGTACCCTCTCGACAAATATGTGAAGACGATCGAACTCAACCTGATCGGTAGCTTTCGCTGCATCGTCGGCAGCGCGGCGGGGATGATGACCTTGGAGCCGACAGATGACGGCGATCGCGGCGCGATCGTCAACACCGCCAGCGTCGCGGGCGAGGAGGGGCAGATGGGGCAGGTCGCTTATGCCAGCGCCAAGGCCGGGTTGATCGGCATGACGCTGCCCGTCGCGCGCGATCTTTCGGCGGAGGGCATCCGCGTCAACACGATCCTGCCGGGGATTTTCGACACGCCGTTGCTCGCGCGCGCCAAGCCGCAGGTAAAGGCGGCGCTTTCCGCAATGGTGCCGTTCCCGAAACGCCTCGGCATGGCGGAGGAATATGCACGGCTGGCGCTGGAGATGATCACCAATTGTTATTTCAACGGCGAGGACGTGCGGCTCGACGGCGCGATCCGGATGCAGCCGCGGTGATGGTTAGGATCGACGCATGAACCTCGATTATTCCGACGACCAGAAGATGCTGAAGGACGAGGCGCGCAAATTCCTCGCCGCGCGGTGCAACGCCAAGGTAGTGCGCGGTGTGCTCGACGACGACGCGAAGGCGTATGACGAAGGGCTGTGGCAGGCGGTGGCGGAACAGGGTTGGCTTGGCGCGGCGATTCCGGAGGAGCATGGCGGTCTTGGCCTAGGCCATGTCGAATTGTGCGCGCTGGCGGAGGAACTGGGGCGGGCGTGCGCGCCGATCCCGTTTGCTTCGACGGTCTATTTCGTCGCGGAAGCGCTGATGCTGTTCGGATCGGACGCGCAAAAGGCGAAATGGCTGCCGAAGATGGCGGCGGGCGAAGCGATCGGGGCGTTCGCCACGTCGGAGGGCAAGGGGCCGGTGATGGCGCGGTCGATCAGGACGAGCGTTGCTGGCGGCAAGCTTTCGGGGGAGAAAATCCCGGTCACCGATGGCGACATCGCCGATGTGATCGTCGTGCTCGCGAAGGATGGACTGTATCTCGTCGAGAAGGGTGCGGGCGTGTCCGGCGAGGTGCTGACGACGCTCGATCCGACACGATCCGCCGCGAAACTCACCTTCGCCGATGCCTCCGCCGAGCGGCTCGGAAGCGACGACGGCGTCGCACAGATGAAGGCGGTATTCGATCGTGCCGCTGTGCTACTCGCGTTCGAACAGCTCGGCGGCGCGGATCGCTGCCTCGAGATGGCGAAGGCCTATGCGCTCGATCGCTATGCGTTCGGGCGGCAGATCGGCGGGTATCAGGCGATCAAGCACAAGCTCGCCGACATCTACGTCAAGAACGAGGTCGCACGGTCGAACGCATATTACGGCGCGTGGGCGCTGAACGCGGGGGCGGCCGAACTGCCGCTGGCGGCGGCCACCGCGCGGGTCGCGGCGAGCGAGGCGTTCTGGTTCGCGTCGAAGGAGAATATCCAGACGCACGGCGGCATCGGCTTCACCTGGGAGGCGGACCCGCAATTATATTACCGGCGTTCGCGGCAGCTCAGCCTCGTTGCGGGCGCGCCGGCAACGTGGCGCGAGCGTCTGGTCAGCCAACTCGAACGGCGCAACGCGGCCTGAGGAGCGGACTCATGGATTTCAACGACAGCCCCGAAGAAGCCGCGTACCGCGCGGAGGCGCGCGACTGGCTCGAAACCAACGCCCCCGAGCACAAGGCGCTGCCGCATGCCGACGACATGGCCGCGGCGCGCGCGTGGCAGGCGCGCAAGGCGGCGGCGGGCTATGCGCAGATCACCTGGCCCAAGGAATGGGGCGGCGGCGGGGGCACCCCGATCGACGGCGTCATCTTCGGGCAGGAAGAGGCGAAGCACCCCGTCCAATACGGCTATTTCGCGATTGGGCTCGGCATGTGCGTGCCGACGGTGATGGCGTTCGCCGACGATGCGACCAAGCAGCGTTTCGTCGGCCCGGCGCTGCGCGGCGAGGAAATCTGGTCGCAGCTGTTTTCCGAACCCGCGGGCGGATCGGACGTCGCGGCGATCCGGACGCGCGCGGTCAGGGACGGCGATGACTGGGTGGTCAACGGCCAGAAGGTCTGGACCTCTGGCGCGCATTACAGCGATTTCGGCATCGTCCTCGTCCGCACCAACGCCGATGTGCCCAAGCACAAGGGGCTGACGATGTTCTGGCTCGACCTGAAATCGCCGGGGATCGACATCCGCCCGATCCACCAGATGTCGGGCGGCTCGAACTTCAACGAGGTGTATTTCACCGATGTCCGCATTCCCGATGCGCAGCGGCTGGGTGATGTCGATGCCGGGTGGAAGGTTGCGCTGGTCACCTTGATGAACGAGCGGTTGGCGATTGGCGGGGGCGGTGGTGTCGGACCGAAAGACATATTGGCGCTCGCCAAGGATCTCGATGGCGCGGACGGGCCGCTGATCAAGGATACGAACTTCCGCCAGCGGCTCGCCGACTGGTACGTTCAGTCTGAGGGGCTGAAGAACACGCGAATGCGAACGATGACCGCATTGTCGCGCGGGCAGACACCGGGGCCGGAAAGCTCGATCGGCAAGATCATCACCGCCAACCAGTTGCAGGACATCGGCAATGCCGCGGTCGAGGCGGAGGATCAGTATGGAATCATCAACGATCCGGCGCTGCTGCCGCTGAAGGGACTGTTTCAGTCGGCGGTGATGAACGCGCCGGGGCTTCGCATCGCCGGCGGGACCGACGAGATTTTGAAGAACATCATCGCCGAGCGGGTGCTGGGGCTGCCGGGCGAAATTCGCACCGACAAGGATGATGCGTTCAAGGATCTGCCGGTTGGGCGGTGAGCCGACGATTTAGCATTCTTCCGTCGTCGCGTACGACGATGCGGGATTCACCCGTCCACGCTAAACGGAGAAAACGGATGAAGGCGCTCCTGGTGACCGGCGCGGCCTCGGGTATCGGTCGGGCGGTGGCGCGGCTGTTTTCCGAACGCGGCTGGCGTGTCGGGCTTGCCGACGTGAACATGCAGGGCCTGGCCGAGACCGCGACGATGCTCCCCGACGATCGGACGTCGATGCACGTCCTCGACGTTCGCGACATCGACGAATGGCAACAGGTGCTCGCGGAATTCGCGCGGGCGGGCGGCGGGCGGCTCGACGTGGTCGTCAACAATGCCGGCGTCGCGCAAGGCGGCTCTTTCGGCGAGATCGCAATCGACGAACTCGACCGGGTCATCGATGTCAATTTTCGCGGCGTCGCCTACGGCGCGCGAGCGGCTTATCCGTATCTCAAGGCGACGCCGGGCGCGGTGCTGCTCAACATCGCGTCGGCCTCGGCGATCTACGGCTCGCCGGGTCTGTCGGCCTATTCGGCGACCAAGTTTGCGGTGCGCGGTTTGACGGAAGCGCTCGACGGCGAATGGGCCGGGGACGGGATCAAGGTCCGCGCTCTGATGCCGGGTTTCATCGATACGCCATTGCTCGACATGACGATCGCGGGGTCGAACCGCAGCGCGCGCGAGGCTGTGGTCGCGGCGGGGCTGGAGTTCACGCCGCTCGCTGACGTCGCGGAGGCGGCGTGGGCGGCGGTGCATGGCGACAAGGTGCACACCCTGGTCGGCAAGACGGCGCGGCGGCTGGCGTTCGCGGCGCGGTGGATGCCGGGGCGGCTGCGCAAACAGATGCGCGAGCGCGTGCTGGAGCGTTAGCGCAACACCCTCGCCGCCAGCGCGCCGCAATCGGCGTCGGTCGCGGTCGGGCCCTGTTTGCCGGTGATCGCGCGACCGATCGCCTTGAAGATGTTGCCGACCGATTTCACCTTTTTCGGCACGACGATATCGGGTTCGCGGATCGTACCTGCCATCGTAGCAGAGCCGGGCAAGCGGAGCACCGAATGGCGCTTGGGCGCGCCGGTCAGGCGGATCGACAGCGCCTCACTCGGGAAGGTTACGCTGCCTTCACCGTGCATGCGGCTTTGCGTCGTGTCGAGGACGAACGGTCCGACCCGCCCCTGCCCGTTCCGCACCGTCACGCCGACGATGACGCATCGCAGCCCGGCGCGGTCGTCCTTGTCCGCGAAGATCGCGCGGCCCGCATCGAAGCCTAAAGCATCGGCGATCTTCGCGGGCAGAGAGCCGTTGCGCGCGGCGATGCCGATGCGACCGCTCGAATTGCCGACCGCTGTGCGGATGTCGCGCCCGCGCCCGACGAGATATGCGCGCCCGTCGAGCCGCCCCGTCACCGATCCGCCGCCGCCCGCGACCGACGGAATGCTGCTGTCGGTCAGCCGCAGGTCGAGCGTCACCGTCGGCACCGCGCGATCACCGCGCTGATCGACGACGGCGCGGCCGGTGATCGCGCCTCGCGCCAGCCCGATCCTGAGCGGCGCGATCGTCATCACCTGGTGGTCGAGCCGAATCGTGCCGCGCGCGGTCTTCATCGACGATTCGCCGGTACGGCTGACGATCCGCGCGATCGTTAGATCGAGTTGGCCATCGGTGGTGTCGATCTTGCCGAGATCGACCTTGGTGTCGGGCACCATCCGCTTGCCGATCGCGCGCTCTCTGGCGATGCCCTCGGCGATGCCCTCGCTGGAGGACAAATCGGACGGATCGAACAGGCTCGACGCGATGGCGCCGTCGATCCGGTTGCGGCCGTCACGCTTCTTGACGGTGACGTGCCCGGTGATCCGCGAGCGGCCGACGGACCCCGTCAGCTTCGTCACCGTCCAGTCGGGCGCGGTGTGTTCGACGTGCGCGGTGAGGCGGATCGGCTGAGTGCGGAACAGCCCCGCCTCGATGATCGCATCGAGATAGGCGAGGTCGCTGGCGCGCGCGGTGACGTGGAGCGACATCCGGTCGGTGTCGAGCGGCGAGACCATGCTGCCGGTCGCCGCAAGCGTCAGGTCGGCGCCGTCGATCTTTACCCGAAACGGCCAGCGGCCACCGCCTCCGGCGATGCGCGCGCCGCGAAAATCGACCGTGACCGCGCTACCGCGGACGATTCCGTTCCCGCGCGCCATCAATCCGGTTGTGGGGGTCGCGGCCAGCTTCACAGCGAACCGCCGGTCGCGCTTGGCGTCGCGATACGACAATGTGCTGTTCGCGATCGACAGCCGCTCGATCACGGGCTTGCCGTGGCTCGACGTTTCGGACCCTTGGCGATGCCAGTTTTCGCGCCCGTCCTTCGTACGGATGAGCGCGAAATGCGCGCCCGACAGCGCGATCGAATCGGGTCGGATATGGCCCGCCAGCAGCGGCAGCGGCGCGATGCGGAGTTCGGCGCGGTCTATGGCCGCGAGCAGGCCCGTCCCGGCCCATTCGGGTTGCGGCACGCGAACGCCGCGTAAGATGATCGTCGGATGCAGCGAAAACACATCCTCGCGTTCAAGCGAGGCGATCGTCACCGCCCGCCCGAACCGTTTGCTCAACCGCGACTCGATCGTTTGCTTGAAGACGCCGATCGGAAACGTCGCGATAGTCAGCAGCGCCAGCGCCAAAAGCGCCGCGACCGCATACCCCGCGATGGCGAGCCATTTAAGCCAGCGGTCGGCGGGAAGCAGGCGCATCGCGGGTCAGAAATCTACCGCCACGCCCTTCAGTTCCCAATCGCCGTAGCGGACCGGGTCCCGGCCGAGCGGATCGTCTTCCGCGCGGACCATCGGAGCGGGCTTCGGCACCGGCGGATTCTTCGACAGATGCGCGGGCGGCTTCACATGCGGCGGTCGCTGGCTCATTGGCGTGTCCTGTGGTCTCGTGTCTGCCACATCGGCACTGGGAGGCCTTCGATCAAGAACGAACGCGGAATAGCTGGGCGCGATCCGCTCGGAACGCCGGCACGGCGCGCGGCGCTGCGGCTGCTCGACGCGGTGTTGCGGCGCGGCGAGGCGCTGGAAGCGGCGTTGCCGCAGGCGACGCGCGCGATCGTCGGGCCGGATCGCGGCCTCGCCCACGCCATCGCCGGCGAGACGCTCAGGCGGCTGCCCGATCTCGATGCGCTGATCGACTCGGCGACAAGGCAACGCCTGCCCGACGACGCCAAGGCGCGCTTCGTCCTGCGCATCGCTCTGGTGCAAGTGCTCAGCCTCGGAACGCCACCCCATGCCGCAATCTCGACGACGCTGCCTTTGGTCGATGGCGGTCCGCGTAAGCTGGTCCACGGCGTGTTCGGCACGTTGATGCGTCAAGAGGCGCGGCTGCCCGAGGTGCCGACGCTGCCGGAAGAGGTCGCCGCGCGCTGGACCGCGCTGTGGGGCGAGAATGTCGTCGCCGCGGCGGCGCGCGCGATCGCGGCGCCGCCGCCGCTCGACCTGACGCTCGCCGACCCGAGCCAAACCGATCTTTGGGCCGAGCGGCTCGGCGGCGTCAGCCTGCTGCCAGGGCACGTCCGCGTCGCCGAATACGCTTTGGTCGCCGATATGCCCGGCTATACCGAGGGTGCGTGGTGGGTGCAGGATTTGGCGGCGTCGCTGTCCGCGCGATTGCTGGATGTCGGCGGCAAGATCATCGATGTTTGTGCCGCGCCGGGCGGCAAGGCGCTGCAACTCGCTAGCCGCGGCGCGAACGTCGTTGCGCTCGACATCTCGAAAAGTCGTCTGGCGCGACTTCGCGAGAATTTTGCGAGGATTGGTCTCAAGGCCGAAGTGGTGACCGCGGACGCGCTGGCGTGGCAGCCGTCCACACCGGTCGATGGCGTCCTGCTCGATGCGCCGTGCAGCGCGACCGGCATTTTCCGGCGGCATCCCGACGTACTCCACCGCGCGCATCCACGCGTGATCGCGGAGATGGCGGAACTTCAACAGCGCCTGTTCGCGCGCGTGGCGGATTGGGTGCGGCCAGGAGGTATGCTGATCTACGCCACATGTTCGATCGAACGCGACGAGGGCGAGGCGCAACTCGACGCCTTTCTCGCCGCCCGGAACGATTACCGGATCGCGCCGGTCCTGCCGGAGGAACTGCCCGCCGGTATCGTCCCCGATCCCGGGGGATGGCTCCGTATCCTGCCCGGAATGCTGGCGGAGGCGGGCGGCTGCGACGGCTTTTTCATCGCGCGCCTCGTCCGCGCTTCCGAATAGGCCAATCGCGCGTTATCGCCGACGTCATGAAACCCGTCCGCATCGCGCCATCGATCCTGTCCGCCGATTTCGCCAAATTGGGTGAGGAGGTCCGCGCGATCGACGCGGCGGGGGCGGACTGGATTCATATCGACGTCATGGACGGGCATTTCGTGCCGAATATCTCGATGGGGCCGATGGTGGTGAAGGCGCTTCGCCCGCACACCGCCAAGCCCTTCGACGTCCATTTGATGATCTCGCCGGTCGATCGCTACCTCGACGCCTTCGCCGAGGCGGGCGCGGACACGATCACGGTTCATCCCGAGGCAGGGCCGCACATCCATCGCTCGCTCCAGCATATCAAGGGGCTGGGAAAGCGTGCAGGCGTCGTGCTCAATCCCGGTACGCCCGCGAAGATGCTCGATTACCTCATCGACATGGTCGATCTGGTGCTGGTGATGAGCGTCAATCCCGGCTTCGGCGGGCAGCATTTCATCCAGAGCCAGCTCAGAAAGATCGCTGCGATCCGCAAGATGATCGACGCCAGCGGGCGCGATATCGATCTCGAGGTCGATGGCGGGATCGACTCGGCGACCGCGCGGCAGGCGATCGAAGCCGGCGCCGATGCGCTCGTCGCGGGCACCGCCACCTTCCGCGGCGGTCCCGATG
The DNA here is from genome assembly GCA_965219285.1 of Sphingomonas sp. Classification (GTDB taxonomy): domain Bacteria; phylum Pseudomonadota; class Alphaproteobacteria; order Sphingomonadales; family Sphingomonadaceae; genus Sphingomonas. The sequence goes on along the minus strand of CBDCNF010000008.1, from coordinate 390,326 downwards.
CATATGCCGACAACATTCGCGCGTTGCGGGGGGAATGAGCGACACCAACGGCGATCCCGCCGCCGACGGGATCGAACAGGGCAAGCGGCTGATCCGGCTCGGCGGCGATACCGGCCTGTCGTTGGCGGATCGCTTCGCCGACCGTTTTCACCGCCTGACGTGGCGGACACCGATCCATACGCTCAGGCTGAAGGGCGGCTATCCGCTCAAGCTGATCGCGGTGCCCGACGATCCGATCCTCGGCGATACGCGACGCGGCCAGGCTTTGCTCGCGGGGCAGATTCATTTCCGCGGCGAGACGCGCGCGATCGAAGGACTCGATCTCAGGACGCTCGACGCGTCGCCGGCGTTCGCCGAATATCTCCAAAGCTTTGCGTGGCTGCGCGACCTTTCGACCGTCGCCACGCGCGCGCAGGCCGCACCGGTTGCCGAAGACCTGATGTCGCGCTGGATCGCGGCGCACGGCGAGAAGGTCGCGGGGGTAGCGTGGCGCGCCGATCTGTGGGGGCGGCGCATCCTGTTCTGGACCGCCCACGCGCCGCTGATCCTGTCGTCGACCGACCTGATTTACCGCTCGAAGGTGCTGAACGCGCTGGCCCGCGGGGCGCGGCACATCGATCGCGGAGCGGACAAGGCGCCGCCCGGCCCGGCACGCGTGGCGGCGTGGTGCGGCATCGTCGCGGCGGGGCTACTGATTCCCGGCGGTGATCCGCGGCGCAGCTTCGGCGAGGCGGGCCTCGCGCGTGCGTTGGCGACCGCTTTGTTCGAGGACGGCGGCACGATCAGCCGCGCGCCGGGGTCATTGCTCGACCTGATCGCGTTGCTGGCGATGCTGCGCGAGACGTATGCGGCGCGGCGGCTCGACCTGCCCGATGCGGCGAGCGCGGCGGTCGCGCGGATGGTGCCCGCGCTGCTCGGGGTGTGCCACGGTGACAAGGGGCTGGCGAGTTGGCAGGCGAGCGGGCCGGTGCCGGGCGACCGCGTCGCGCAGGTGATCGCGGCGAGCGGCGTCAGGACACGGCCGCTGCGTCAGGCGCGCGACTGGGGCTATCAGCGGCTCGCGGCGGGAACCGCGACGTTGATCGTGGACGCCGCGCCGCCGCCTGTCGCGCGAATCGTCGATGGCGGTTGCGCCTCGACGCTGGCGTTCGAATTTTCCGATGGCGATGCGCGGATAATGGTCAATTGCGGTGGCGCCGACGCCGCGGTCGCGCAGGTGCCGGCGACGCTCGTCCAGGGGCTGCGCACCACCGCCGCGCATTCGACGCTGGTGCTGGCCGATACGAACTCGACCGCGATCCATGCCGACGGGACATTGGGGCGGGGGGTCGCCGAGGTCGAACTGAGCCGCCAGGAAAGCGAGGCGGCAAGCCGGATCGAGGCGAGCCACGATGGGTATGTTCGCCGCCACGGCTTTCTCCACCGCCGCCAATTGGTGTTGACCGGCGACGGACGCGAGTTGCGCGGCGAGGATTCGTTGTTGCCGCAGGGGCGACGACAGCGCGTGGGAACGACGCCGTTCGCAGTCCGATTCCACCTCGGGCACGGTATCGAGGCATCGCCGACCGCGGACGGACAGGCGGCGATTCTGCGCCTGCCGGGCGGCGCGATGTGGCAATTCCGCGCGCGCGGCGGCGGCCTCGCGATTGAGCCGAGTCTATGGATCGACGGTTACGGTCGGCCGATCGCGACGCAGCAATTGGTCGTGGCGGGCAAGGCCGAAGCTGGCGGCGCCAATGTCGGATGGCTGTTGAAACGCGCGCGCTGACGCGTAAGGCCGCACCATGACCTCTATCAAGATCAAGCGCGCGCTCCTGTCGGTTTCCGACAAAGCGGGGATCGTCGAACTCGGCAAGGCGCTCGCCGCGAACGGCGTCGAACTCGTCTCGACGGGCGGCACCGCAAAGGCTTTGCGCGACGCGGGGCTGGAAGTGCGCGACATTTCCGATCTCACCGGCTTTCCTGAGATGATGGACGGCCGTGTGAAGACGCTCCATCCCAAGGTCCACGGCGGGCTGCTCGCGATGCGCGACGATCCGGCGCACGCCGCATCGATGGCGGAGCATGACATCGGCGCGATCGATCTCGTCGTCGTCAATCTCTACCCTTTCCTCCAGACGGTGATGAAGGGTGCCGAGCGTACAGAGATCATCGAGAATATCGACATCGGTGGCCCGTCGATGGTGCGATCCGCTGCGAAGAACCATGCGTTCGTCGCGATCGTCACCGATCCGGCGGATTATGCGATCGTCGCAAAGGGCGAGACGACGCTCGACGAACGCAAGAATTTCGCCGCCAAGGCCTTTGCTGCGACCGCGACCTATGACGCGATGATTGCGAGTTGGTTCGATTTCGCTGATCAAGGGCAGCTGTTTCCGGCGACTCTGCCCTATGTCCTCGAACGCCCGAAGGTGCTGCGCTATGGCGAGAATCCGCATCAGCAAGCGGCATTCTATCAGCATGCCGGTCCGGCGGCGGCGGGGATCGGCCAAGCGCGGCAGGTGCAGGGCAAGGAACTCAGCTACAACAATCTGAACGATGCCGACGCCGCGCTGGAACTGGTCGCCGAGTTTCGCGACGCCGAACCGACCTGCGTGATCCTCAAGCACGCCAACCCCTGCGGGGTCGCAACCGCAACGACGATGGCCGAGGCGTATGAGGCGGCGTTCGCGTGCGACACCGTCTCGGCGTTCGGCGGGATCATCGCGCTCAACCGCCCCCTCGACGCGGAAACTGCCCGCGCAATCACGGGAATTTTCACCGAGGTCGTCGTCGCACCAGAGGCGGACGAGGAAGCGATCGCGCTGTTCGCGGCGAAAAAGAATTTGCGCTTGCTGCTGACCGGTGCGCTGCCCGATCCGGCGCGCGGCGGCATGGCGGTCAAGGCGATCGCGGGGGGCTGGTTGGTCCAGTCGCGCGACAATGGTTCGATTGGGGGCCAGGGCGGCAATCTGAACGTCGTGACGAAGCGTCAGCCGACGCCGCAGGAATTCGCCGACTGCCGCTTTGCCTGGACGGTGGCGAAGCATGTCAAGTCGAACGCGATCGTTTATGCGAAGGATGGCGCGACCGCGGGGATCGGCGCCGGGCAGATGAACCGGCTCGAATCGGCGCGGATCGCGGCTTGGAAGGCGAAGGATGCCGCCGAAAAGGCGGGCTGGTCCGAGCCGCGGACGATCGGTTCGGCGGTGGCGTCGGATGCGTTCTTCCCGTTCGCCGACGGCTTGCTCGCGGCGATCGAGGCCGGCGCGACCGCGGTGATCCAGCCGGGCGGTTCGATCCGCGATGCGGACGTGATCGCTGCGGCCGACGAGGCTGGACTGGCGATGATTTTCACCGGGATGCGGCATTTCCGGCATTAGAGCGGATTCCCTTCAGTCCGGGTCATATCCGCACGAGCTGAAGTAGTTGGCGCATTCCCGCTCGAAGAGATCGAGCAGCTTGCCGATGAGGGACCACAGACCAGACACGGTGCGCTCGCCAGCCTTTTGGAGCATGGCCTTCAGGCGAGCGAAGGCCTTTTCGATCGGGTTGAAGTCGGGGCTGTAGAGCCTGCCCCGGCGAAGGCCGGGGGCGGGAGGAACATAAGGCAAGCGCTCGCTGCCTCGACCAGCACGCGCACGCTGTCGCGCTTGTGGCTGGATAGATTGTCCATGATCACCACATCGCCGGGGCGGAGGTCGGGCACGAGCACCTGACCGACATAGGCCTCGAACCAGTCGCCGTTGATCGGGCCATCGAGCACCATCGGCGCGACCATGCCGATCATGCGCATCCCGGCGACCAGCGTGGTGGTCTTGCGATGACCGTGCGGGTAGCCCATCCGCAGCCGCTCGCCCCGCTGACAGCGACCGTGGCTGCGCGTCATGTTGGTCGCCGTCCACGTTTCGTCGATAAACACCAGCCGCTCGGGATCGAGATCGAGTTGCCCCTTGAACCAGGCCTCGCGCTGGATCAGGACGTCGGGGCGGTCCTGCTCCTCGGCATGGCCGGTCTTTTTTTGCGCGTGATCCCGTGCCGGGCAAAGAAGCGGTGCAGCGTCGAGATCGCCACGATCACGCCCGCCTGACCTAGGGCACGCCGTAACTCGTCCAGCGTTATATCGCGGCGTGCGTCGTGCAGCGCCAGGACCGTGTCCCGGTGCGCCTCGATCCGGCGCGACCGCGTGTCCCCGCCCTGCGGCTTGGCGGCATAGCCGCCCGTATCGCGTCGCTGGTCGTGCCAGCGGATCACCGTCGAGGCCGACACCGAACCGCGTCGCCGCAGCACGGCAGCTCATTCCTCTATCAACCGCGGCCAGCGCTCGCGATCGCAAGTCCATCGATAACGGCTTTCCCATCCATGCCGACCTCCAGTCCAGCCACTACCGTGAATCAGATCAGCGCGGCCATGTGAATCCCCTTTCGACTCACATCGAACAGAAAACGCTCTAGCTCGTAGCGGAGTGAGCCTATTGTTTTGGCCTCTCTACGAGGTTTGGCCGCTCGCGGTCCAGCGCCGTCCGGTCAAACCGACGGTGAGGATCGCGATGACGTCAATTATCGCGTTCCGATGCGTTCCGCCACAAGAGCGCTACTCAACATCCGGACCGCTGTCCGTTGGTCCGACACGGGCACGGCGACTGGTGCTCGCGCACGGAGACGGTTGTCAGAACGCGTAGCCGAAGCTGACGCCAAGCTGCCGCGGGGGCGAATATTCCACGCCGTCGATCTGCGCGGCGAGCAGCGTCCCGCTGATATAATGCACGTTGGTCAGGTTCTTGCCATAGACCGCGATGCGGAACCGGCTTTCGTTGGGTGTCAGCGCGACCTGGGTGTTCAGGATCGCATAGCGGCCAGTGCGAACGCGGGAGGTGAGTTCCCAGTCATACGGGCTCGAATAGGATAGGGTGCCGTTCATTTCCAGCTTGCCGGCGCCGGTTTCAGTCGCGTAATTCGCCGAGAACGAGCCGGTCAGCTTAGGTGCCTTGAGCAACCGACGGCCGCTCGCATCGACCACCACCTGCGTCATGCCGGCGGGGCCGTTGGGCAGCAGGAAGGCGACGCCGGTCGGGAAATCGCGGTATTTCGCATAGGGTAGCCAGGAGCCGGCGAGGCGGAGTTGGAGTCCGGGCAGAACTTCCGCGGTCGCATCGAGATCGAACCCGTAGAGCCGCGCGTTGGCAGCGTTGCCCAGCAGGGTGCGCGTGCCGTTGAAGAACTGCACCTGCAAATCCTTGTACTCGTACAGGAAGCCGGCAACACTCAGGTTGAATCGCTTCGATCCGGTCTTCGCGCCAATCTCGTAGGAATCGATCGATTCGGGCAGCGCGGGCGTGTCGGTGAAGCCTTGCGAATCGAGCACACCGCTTTTGAAGCCGCGGCTGTAGGTCGCGTACACATTGGTCCGATCGTCTAGCGCGTAGCGGATCGACGCGCGCGGCGTCCAGGTGTGCGATGCCGGCAGGCCGCCGAAGTCGAACGGCACGCCGCTGACGCCGCGCTGGCCGGTGCCGCGCTTGCGCTCGACATTGTAGCGGACGCCGCCGATCAGACGCAGCTTGCTCGTCAGATCCCAATTGACCTCGCCGAAACCAGCGTAAGCGCGGGTGCGAACCTCGGCCTCGTTATGGACGATGCCGATTCCTCCTCCGACGAGCGCGCCGTCGGGAGTCAGCGGCGGATTGAGGTTCGTCGTCGAACTGAAGTCGTCGTGATAGTAAAAGGCGCCGCCGACCACGCTGAACGCGCCGAACTTGCGCGACGCAAAGCTCAGTTCCTGCTGGAAGGTGCGTTCCGGGCCATAGCGGATATTGTAGATCAGGCATTGCGGGAATGGGCAACTCGGGGCGTAGGCGCCGTCGATGTCGGACGTCGTAACAGCGTCCGTGCGCGTATAGCCGGTGAGCGAGGTCAAAGTGCCGACGTTGCCGATATCGAATTCGCCGCGCAGCGTGACGCCTTGGTGTTCCGAGCGCGTCGGGACAACGCTGCCCTTCAGTTCGCCGGTGACGTGATAGGGGTCCACCGCGACGATGGCGTCCGCGAAGTTGGCGGCATTGGTATTGCCGTTGAGCGGTTTGGCCGAGGCCGCGGTATCGTCATGGCGATGGTCATAGAAGCCGCTGAGCACGAGCCGCACGCCCGCTGCGGGTTGCACCAGCAGTTTGGCGCGCCCGAGATAGCTTTCGACCCGTCCGGTCGCCTTGCCGGTCAGATCGTCGGTCAGATAGCCGTCGATCTTGTCGTAATACCCTGAGACGCTGAGCGCGATCACGTCATCGAGGACGGGGATGCTGACGAAGCCCTTGGCGGAAATTTCGTTCGACGTGTTGGCGCTGCCGCCGACAAAGACGCCGTCGCTGATCGTGATGTCGCCGGTCGTCTCGAAGGTCGGATCGCGGGTGTATAGCGTGATCGCGCCGCCTGTCGCATTACGACCGAAGAAGGTGCCCTGCGGCCCCTTCAGCACCTCAACCCGCGCGATGTCTGGCAGGTCGAAGATGTTGCCGACCTGATTCGGCTGATAGAAACCGTCGATATAGATCGCGATCGGATTGTCCGATCCGCCGAGGCTGATCGAGGACTGGACGCCGCGGATCGTCGGCTGGGCGAAGGTGCCCTGCGTCGTAAAGCTCAGGCCTGGGACGACATTGCCCAGCTCGCGGACGTTGGTGATCCCCGCGCGCGTCAGATCCTCGCCGGTCTGGGCGGTGATCGAGATCGGGACGTCGCTCAACCGTTCGGCGCGGCGCTGTGCGGTCACGACGATGTCCCCAAGCGTCTGGCTCGTACCGTCGGTGGCTGCGGGTTCGGTCGTGGTCGCTTGGGCGGTAGGCATCGCGTCTTGCGCGTACGCGCCGCTGGCGAGCGTGAGTGCCAGCGTGCCGACGAGTGTCTTGCCGATATCCATCCCGCTCTCTCCGATGCTGGCCGGGCTCTTCCGCCCGGTCCTGGTTTCAGTCTTCGGTCGAAATCCTTTTTCGCGGACGAACCCACGTCCGCCGGCGCTCAGGTGCCGAACGACAGGTGCAAATGGTTGAGCGCGCGCAGCACGAAGCCGGGCAGGTGCGAAAAATCGTTGCGACCGGGGGTGAACCGCAGGTTCGGCAGACGTTCGAGCAGCCGCTCGTATGCGATCACCTGTTCGAGCCGCGACAGGCCAGCGCCGGGGCAATGATGCTCGCCCTGGCTGAACGCCAAATGCCGCGCGGCATTGACGCGATCGAGCTTCAACCGATCCGGATCGGGGAACACCGCGGCATCGCGATTGGCCGCGGCGAAGCGCAGGTGGAGCGTCGCGCCCTTGCGGATCGGCACGCCACGCACCTCGGTATCGGCGGTGGCGGTGCGGTAGAGACCCTGAGTCGGCGATTCGAGCCGCAGCACTTCTTCGGCGAAGGTCGGGATCCGCGAACGGTCGTCGAGCAGGCTGCGGTAGATGTCGGGTTCACGCAGCATCAGCCACAGGCCGGACGTGATCGCGAAGGTCGTCGTCTCGTTGCCGCCGATGTAGAGATGATCGACGATCGAAGCGATCTCATGGTCGCTCAGCGGACGCTTGCGGTCATATTCGGCCTGGACGAGGTGAGTGATGATGTCGTCGCGCGGCTCGCGACGCCGCGCATCGGCGACTTGCTTGATATAACGCTGGAAATCGACGCCCTGCCGCGCGACATGCATTTCCTGATCGAGCGTCAGGCCGCGTGCGAACGGCGCCGCCCAGGCGGCCGACCAGACCTTGAGCTGCGGCATGTCTTCGAGCGGCAGGCCGAGCAGCGTCGTAATGACTGTGACCGGCAGCGGCTCGGCGAACGCCTTGACGAGTTCGACCTCGCCGTCGCCGACGAAACCGTCGATCAGATCATTGACCAACCGCTCGACGAGCGGACGGACCGCAGCGAGCCCCTTGCCCTGAAAAAAACGATCGACCAGCGCGCGATATTTGCGGTGCTCGGGCGGGTCGGACGACAAAGGCGACCAACGGCCGACGCCCGCGTCGCGGCCCAGGCCATGCTGCCGGTAATAGTCGCGCGCCTCAGGATATTTGATCAGCAGATCGCCGCCGTGGACTTCGGCGAGGACCGAGAACAGCTTCGGATCGCGCACGACCCGGATGATGTCTTCGTAACGCGTCAGGACGTAGAGTTCGGTGTCGGGAATCCGGTAGACGGGCTGCTCCTCGCGAAGCACCTGATAGGACGGATACCAGTCCTCCTGCGTCGCAGGGTCGAACAGGTCGATCGCTTCCGCTGGCATGACACGCCCCCGCCACCCAATACTTTTCACTCTATGGGGAGAAAACTATCATCAGTGATAACAGAGTCAAGTGATCGGTTTCGTTTCGGCGAGTGGGCGGAGGCGATCGATCAATTGCTGCGCGAGATCGGACAAGTCGGACGGCTGCGGCGTTGGATTCGGCGCGCCGTCGGCGACCGCAGCGAGGCCATGATCGGACCAATATCGCGCCAGCATCCCGGTGAGCAGCGCGAGCTGGCGTTCGGTGACCGCGTAGCGATTGCCTGCGCCGAATTGATGCAGCAACAGCCCGTCGAGAAAGATCGAGGTGAAGGTGCTGGTGTCGTCATACGCCTTGGCGTCGGCGGCGACATAGCTGGAGAATGCGCGTCCCGCCGCCTCGCGGTGGCGCGCGACGTGGGTGCCGTCGAGTTCTTCCATGATCGCGGCAAGCTCGGTGTCGGTGCGCGCAGCGCCGAGCAACTCGTGATAGGCCCGATACAAGGGTTGCTGCATCAACACCCAGCGATCCTGGACCCCTTCCGCGATCCCGATCGCGCCATTGGCCTCGGCGGTCAGGATCCGTTTGTAATAGCTCGACCGCCAGCCCTCCGCGATCGCCTCGATCGCGGCACGCAGCAGCAGCGCGAGCGTCGGGAAGTAATATTGGACGAGCGGACGCGGCACACCGGCGCGGCGCGCGACCTGTGACATGGTGGTGCGGACATACCCCTCCTCGACCACGCTTTCGACTGCGGCAGCCAGGATGGTCTCGCGGCGGCCGGGTTCGGCGGGTTTGGTTTTCCGCTTCGGTGTCTTGCGTCGCGCCGCATCCGCCATTGCTCGCCCTCCTCTGGCGCGCCGATGATAGCGGCGAGGCCGTGGCGATCAACGCTCGACCTATTGTCGGCAGTGATGATAGTATATCGTTGAAAAAATGCGATCACGCAAGGAGAGGCCGCATGACCACGATTCTCGCGCATCTGACGATCAAGACCGGCAAGGAAAAAGACTTCGAGGACATCGCGCGTGAGATGGTTCGCCAGACCATCGGCAACGAACCCGGCTGCGTGCGGTACGAATATTGGCGCGGACAGGATCCGCGCACCTATTACGTACTGCTCGCGTTTCGCGACAGCCACGCTTTCTACACGCATCAGGCAAGCGACTGGCACGAACATTATACCGATCCGCTGCGCGACTGCTGGGACGATATCAGGCTGGAGATTCTCGATCCCGTGCCCGGCGCGGGGCCGCTTGCCGCGACCGTAGAGCAGCGTCTGCCGACCGATGCGCCGGACGAACTGCGTCGCCACGAAGCCGCGATCCCGATCACGCGCGCGGTTTGGTGGGACGGCGTCGGCTAGATGGCTTATCCCAGCGCGAACGGTGGCGTGAAGACTTGGATTTGGTCGATGAACGCGGCCTTCAACCGCTTCGGATCGCGCCGCATTCCCATCGTTTGGCTTAGCGCGCCGCGCCAGTCGGCGTCGAACGCGGCGCGATCGGGCCACTAGATTTCCTCGGCTCGCGTCCAAGCCGAATTGCGGATCGATTGTACCCGGTGACAGCGCGCGTTTACGTACGTAGCTCGAAGTGTGCGGGACTCGTCATAACAGCCGTTGCCCGCATTGAGCGCGGGATCGACATCTGTCACGAAACGGTGCGTATGTAGTGGAACAGGTTCGGCCCGATGTTCGCCGGCGACATTCGCCGGCAGCGGGTGTCGCGAATGCGCGGCTTTCGCCATTGGCGCTGGCATCTCGACGAAATGTACGTGAAGCTCAACGGCGAGATGGTCTACCTCTGGCTCGCGGTCGATCACGAGGGCGAGATCCTCGAGAGCTACCTTACCAAGGCCCGCGACAAGAGCGCAGCGCTCACCTTCATGAAGAAGGCGCTGAAGCGCCACGGCTCGCCCTAGAGGGTCACCACCGACGGCCTACGCTCATACCGCGCCGCGATGAACGAGCTCGGCAATGCCGAGAAGCAGGAGGTCGGACGCTGGGCGAACAACCGCGTGGAGAACAGCCACCTGCCGTTTCGACGACGCGAGCGCGCGATGCTGCGCTTCAGGCGAATGAAGACGCTACAGAAGTTCGCCAGCGTCCACGCCAATGTCCATAACCACTTCAACCTCGAACGCCATCTCGTCGACCGACAGACCTACAAGGAACGACGCTCCGCCGCCCTGGCGGAGTGGCAGTCGCTCGCCAGCTAGGCATTGCCTCAAAGCCCGACCTGCATCGTGTGGAGACGAGTTCGCATTAGACTGACAGCACCGTCAGAACGAACCCGGCACCTCGCGCTGGACGGTATTCGGTCGATCGGGCGTCAGCAGTTCGCGCGGTCCCGCCGCCGCGCGAAACGAACGCGCCGCGACGGTGGCGGATGCCGCGCCGATCGCGGTGCATTTCTTGCCTTCGAGGAAATCGAGCGCCTGGCGGGTGGACGCTTCCTGCGGATCGCCGAGCGGATACGACAGATCGTCGCCGGCCTTGCAACTCGCCTCGACCGTCCCGGCGAGGCCGTCGTAATAGCCACCCTTGTGGTTCGCGTTCTGCGTCGCGAAGGAAATCACGCGCAGGCGATCGTCGCATTCGGGCTTGTCGAACGGCAACTGGCCGACCGGCTTGCCGTAGGTGTTGGTGCCGATCAGCCCGGCGTTCGCATGGAGATACGGAATGAAGCTGTTGATGACGAATTCGCTCGCCGAGGCGGTGCCGCCGGTGCCGATGAACGCGATCTTCATCGGCGCGATCGATTGCGGCTGCGGCGCGAAGAACGCGGTCGAATTCTCGCTCGACTTCGACGGGCGGAACACGGTGTAGCTGATGACGTCGGAGGTCGACCGGTTGGCGCCGAGCAGATTGCTCAGCAATTCGGCGATCGAGACGAGACCACCGCCATTGTAGCGCAGATCGACCACCACCTTCGTGACGCCCGCCGCGCGGAATTTCGCAAACGCGCTGCGTAGCGCCGGATCGGCCGGATTGATGAAGGTTCTGAGGTTGACGTAGCCGACCTTTTCACCGCCGTCGGTGATGACCTTCGCGCCATAACGGCTCGAGACCGGCGTCAGCTCATAATCGCTCTTGGCGACGGTCACGGTGCGCGTGCCGTTCGCATCCGCGATCGTGAGCACCCGGCTCGTTCCCGCGGTGTTGGGGCCGAGCGCGTCGCTGACGCCCTGCGGCCCATCCGCGGCCATGATCGCGCTGACGTCCTGGAGATTCGACTTGTTGGTGCCGATCGCGAGCAATTCCGCACCGCGATCGATTCCGGCGGCGAGCGCGGTCGTCCCTTCGAACGCTTCGGCGACGAACACGCGGTTCGCGGCGGTATCGTACGCCAGGCGGACCCCGAAACCGGCGCTCGACCCCAAGTCGAAATACGCGTCCTCGCCGGAGATCGAGGTCAGATAGGTGAAATAACGGTCCTTGTTCTGCGCCCGCGCGGTGGCGGTCAGCGCGTCGATATAATCCTCGACGGTGGAATATGGCGTCGGATCGAGGTTCGCGGGAAGCAATTCCGGGAACAGATACCATTCGTCGAGTTGCGCCGCGGCCCAGTCTTGGCGCTCGCGCAGCGTGCAACTGCCATTCGCGGAAGAGGTCGGGGTCGGAGTCGGGGTCGGCGCGACCGTGCCCGTCGAACCGCTGGCGGTATAACTGCCGCCGCCACCGCCATCGCCGCCGCACGCCGACAGCATCGCGGCCATCGCGAGCACAGCGCCCAATCGCCGACGATCCGGTCTTCGCTCCATCGTATCAACTGCTTAGGCCGATTGGCGCGCTTTGCCAGCGTAAAACGACATCGCGCGACGCCTTCACCGCTTCGTTACGGTTTCGCCGCTAGTTAGCGCGTCATGTACCACGACGCCGCACTCGCAACTGCCGCGAAGGCCGATCCGCGTCCGACTTCGGCGGTGTCGCACGGCGTCGGTTTGGCCGGGCTGGCCGGGCTGATCTGCTGGATCGCGTTGTCGCGCGCGTATGGCATGGACGGGCCCTATGCGGCGCTGATCAATGTCGCGGCGTGCGGGGTACCGATGATCGCGTGGGCGCTGATCGTCGACAAGGTCCACCGCAACCCCTCGACCGGGATCGACTGGTCCGCCGCGAAGCCCTGGCGCGAGACGATCGACGTCAGCCTCACAAAACTCGCCGGGTTATGGGCGACCTGGGCGGGGATCGCGCTGATCTACGGCACCGGGCGGTTCTATTGGGAGGGCAATTTCGCCTTTGCGATGTGGTGTTTCGAAAACGCCGCGCCGTGGATTTTCGTGCTGTCGATCCCCTATGTGATCTGGCTCGATCGCCATCTCGTCGCGCCGAAGGACGGCGCCTGGGCGTTCGGCGCGTGGCTGATGGGCACCGGCGAGCCGTCGCAGGACGCGATCCACAATCACCTCAGAAGTTGGGGCGTGAAGGCGTTCTTCCTCGCCTTCATGCTCGCGATCGTCCCGCCGGGGTTCGGCAATTTCGTCCGCACCGACACGACGACGATCCTCCACGATCCAGTCGCTCTGTCGAACTGGCTGATCGGGTTCATGTTCGTCGTCGATGTGGCGTTCGCGACGGTCGGCTATCTGCTGACGATGCGCCCGCTCGACGCGCATATCCGCACCGCCAATCCCTATGCCGCGGGCTGGATGGCGGCGCTGATGTGCTACCCGCCCTTCATCCTGATGGATGACGGCGGGCCGCTCGATTACAGCGTCGGCAATTTCCGCGCCGACGGCTGGATGCATTGGCTAGCGGGGTATCCGATCCTGCTCGCTAGTGTCGGCGCGGTGATGGTCGTGCTGACCGCGATCTACGCTTGGGCGACGATGGCGTTCGGGATGCGATTTTCCAACCTTACGCATCGCGGCATCCTGACGCACGGGCCGTATGCCTGGTCGCGACACCCCGCGTATCTGTCGAAGAACCTGTTCTGGTGGATCGCGACGCTGCCGTTCCTAACCATTGGCAGCCTGACCGACGCGGCGCGCGCGACGATCCTGATGGGGGTGGTCGCTGGGGTCTATTACTGGCGTGCGCGGACCGAGGAGCGGCATCTTTCGGCCGATCCCGCGTACCGCGAATACAGCGAGTGGATGGACCGCAATGGCCCCGTGCCACGGTTCTTCGCGTGGCTGCGCGGCGCTAGAAGCTCTCTTCCGCATACACCCGGCTGACGTCGCCACCCCAGGCGCCGTGGTAGCGATCGAGCAGCGACTGCGCGGGCACCTTGCCGCTCCGCACGATCTCGCGGAGCGGATCGAGGAAGCCGGTTTCGTTGTCGCCCGCACGATTGGTCCGCGCCCGCGCCGACAGCCCGGCTGAGGCGATATCGAGCACCTCGCCCGCGATGTCACCGAGTTTCCCGCCGGCGGGCAGCGGTGCGTCGAGCCCCAACTTCGGCACCGAATCGCGTAGCGCCTGCCTCGCGTCGAGCGACCAATGTTTCACCAGATCCCATGCCGCATCGAGCGCTTGGCTGTCGTAGAGCAATCCCACCCATAATGCGGGCAGCGCGCAGATGCGGTTCCACGGACCGCCGTCGGCGCCGCGCATTTCGAGGAAGGTCTTCAGCCGCACCTCGGGAAAGGCGGTCGAAAGGTGATCGTTCCAGTCGTCGAGCGTCGGCTTCTCGCCGGGCAACACCGACAGTTCACCGCGCAGGAAATCGCGGAAATTCAGCCCCGCCGCATCGATATACCGGCCATCGCGGTAGACGAAGTACATCGGCACATCGAGCGCATATTCGGCGTAACGCTCATAGCCGAAGCCGTCCTCGAACACGAACGGCAGCATGCCCGTCCGGTGCGGATCGGTGTCGGACCAGATATGGCTGCGGTACGACAGCATGCCGTTGGGCTTGCCTTCGGTGAACGGCGAATTGGCGAAGAGCGCGGTCGCGAGCGGTTGCAGCGCGAGACCGACACGGAATTTCTGAACCATGTCCGCCTCGGAGGCGTAATCGAGATTGACCTGGATCGTGCAGGTGCGCAGCATCATGTCGAGCCCCATCGACCCGACCCGCGGCATGTGCCGCAGCATGATCGCATAGCGCCCCTTGGGCATGATCGGCAGCTCGCCGCGACGCTTGTCGGGCCACATGCCGAGCCCGAGAAAGCCGATGCCGAGCTTCTCGCCGACCGCCTTCACCTGTTCGAGGTGCCGCCCGGTTTCTGCGCAAGTTTCGTGGAGGTTTTCGAGCGGCGCGCCCGAGAGTTCGAACTGCCCGGCGGGTTCCAGGCTGACGCTGCCGTCGGCGCCGGTCAGCGCAATGACGTTGCCGCCCTCGATAACCGGCTTCCAGCCGAACTGCTCGAGTTCGGTCAGCAGCGCGAGGATGCCGCTCGGTTCGCCCCATGACGGCGCGTGATGATCGCGGCACGAATAAACGAACTTCTCGTGCTCGGTGCCGATCCGCCACCGCTCCTCGGGCTTTTCGCCACTCGCGAAGCTGACGATCAGCTGATCGCGCGACTCGATGACGGGTGCGGTGTCGTCCGAAACGGTTTTGGTCGTCATCGGGCGCGATGTAGGCGCGGTTCGGGGCGGGCGCTAGGGGAGGATTCGTCAAGGCTTGTCGGCGTATTCAAAACGCTGGGAACGGCTGATTCTGGTGGAAAGCGGACAATCCGTGGCAGATAAATTCAATAAGCAATTTCGCTAAATCGCAACGTCCCAAGATCGCGGGTCTTCAAATCGACAGTGTCGCCTTTCGCATCCCCGAACTGAAACCCCTCAAGCGTCTCCGGTCCGTGCTCCGAACACCAGAGGATAAAGCCCATGAGGGCATCGTCGCGCATATCGAACATTCGAGCACACGGACCGTCGATCATCTGCATCCAACGCCCATCACATGGTGCCGTCAATCGAAGCTTCGTATAGAAGCCGTGGCCGGTATTTTCGCGGCTGACGACGACTGCCGTGGAAAGGACCTCCCGTAACGCTGGCATGGAGGGACTTTCCACCATGCAGATCGCATCGAGGATGCTCCTCTCCAAATGCGTGATCGTCAGCATTCACGGATAGATGCACGGCTTTTCCAATGGCCGCTATTGGGGGTGGGTTCAACGGGTGGTCGCAACGCATCATTCTCATGATGAGAAGGAGTGGTGCGATGAAGCAGCGTCGTCGGATATATTACTCGGCCGCTCAGCGGGCGGAGATTTGGGATCGGTGGCAGCGCGGCGAGTCGATGAGTTCGATCGGTCGCGGCTTTGAGCGGGAGAGCTCGTCGATCTTCTCGGTGCTCTCACCGTCGGGCGGAATCCGCCCACCCGATCGGAGGCGATCGGGCCGTGCGCTGAGCTTGGTCGAACGCGAGGAGATATCCAGGGGTCTGGTCGCCGGTCGTTCGCTGCGTGCGATTGCAGTCCAGCTCTGCCGCGCGCCGTCAACGATCAGCCGGGAGGTTGGCCGTAACGGCGGCGCTGATCGGTATCGTGCCACGCTATCGGATCAGGCGGCATGGGATCGTGCGCTGCGCCCGAAGCGCTGCAAGCTCGCTTGCCACCCGGGCTTGCGACGAACAGTATCGCGCAAGCTGCGCCGCAAATGGTCGCCAGAGCAGGTTGCGGGCTGGCTCAAGCATAGCTTTCCGGACGAAGACCAGCATCGCGTGTCACACGAGACGATCTACAAAAGCCTGTATATCCAGGCGCGTGGCGTCCTCAAGAAAGAGCTGCTCGAGCATCTGCGCGCCAAGCGCACGATCCGCCGCTCGCGCCATGCCAGCCTGAAGCGCGACGGGCTCGGCCAGATCAAGGACGCGGTCTCGATCAGCGAACGGCCCGCTTGCGTCGACGATCGCGCCGTGCCCGGGCACTGGGAGGGCGATCTAATCTCGGGCGCGCGCGGCAGCCATGTCGTGACGCTGGTCGAGCGGCAATCGCGCTACGTGATCCTCGCCAAGGTCGCGAACAAGCAAACCGCGACCGTCGTGTCGGCGCTGATCGGGCAGGCCCGCAAGCTGCCCGGAGACCTCTGCCGGTCGCTGACCTGGGACCGCGGCAAGGAGCTTGCCGACCACCGGCGCTTCACCTTGGCGACCGATGTCGAGGTCTACTTCTGCGATCCGCACAGCCCCTGGCAGCGCGGCACCAACGAGAACACCAACCGCCCTGCTGCGCCAGTACCTGCCCCACGGCATCGACCTGTCGACCTTCAGCCAGGCCCAGCTCAGCACCATCGCCAGGCAGCTCAACGAGCGGCCGAGAAAAACCTTGATGTACCAAACGCCAGCTGAGAAGTTCGCTCAGAGCGTTGCGTCGATCGGTTGAACCCACCGGCGAAAGCAGCTCGTCCGGTGACGCATCGCCTATGAACAATCCCCTGCGCTCGCCATCCATACCGACACCGCCGCCGCCGCGGCGGTGTCGGCGCGCAGGATGCGCGGGCCGAGGCTGATCGGCACCGCGCTTGGCAACGCGCGAATCGCTGCGCGCTCCTCATCGTCGAAGCCGCCTTCCGGGCCGACCAGAATCGCCGCCGGCCCCGCGTGCCCACGCATCGCCTCCGCCGCCGGCGTGCCGCCCATTTCGTCGGCGAAGAACAGCGCGCGGGTCTCCGGCCAATCGCGGAGCAACGCGGCTAGCTTTACCGGTTCGGCGAGTTCGGGAAGCGCGGTGCGGCCGCATTGCTCGGCGGCTTCGATCATGTGCGCGCGGAGGCGGGCGGTGTTGGGCTTGTCCACCACCGAACGACGGGTGACGACGGGCACAAACCTCGCGACGCCAAGCTCGCATGCCTTTTCCACCATCCAGTCGATGCGTCCTTTCTTCAGCGGCGCGGCGCATAGCCACAGGTCGGGCACCGCCTCACGCTCGCGCAAGCGATCGGTCACCTCCAGCGTCAGCGCGCGCTTGCCGACATCGCTCACCCGCGCCAGCCATTCGCCGGTTGTGTCGTCGAACAGCTTGACCGGATCGCCCGCTTTCGCGCGCATCACCGCGATCAGATAATGCGCCTGCGGCCCCTCGATCCGTAGCAGACCGGGCGCGAGCGGCGCCTCTACGAACAAGCGCGGCGTCGATCGCGGCGGCCAGGCGGGAGTGGCGGCCATCATCGCCTCCCCTTCGACAGCATCCAGCGCGCCGCCATGAACAGCACCAGCCCGGCAAGCGCGACGCCGACGACCGCCATCGTCACGACGCCCGCAACCCGCAGGATCGCGTAGAACAACGCCTCGACGAAACGGCCGATCGCGACCGAGAGATGGATCATCCAGCCCGGTTACAGAGGTCGCGCCGATGACGCCAACTTATCCGAATGGCCACATCGCCCCGTTCGACAGGGCCCTGTCCTACAAGACCCGATTCGTGCCACAGGATGGTGATGAACCCGGCATCCCCTCCCCGCTGTCTCTCGGCCCATCGAGCGGGATATCGAGCGGCAAGGGCAGTCCTCAACGTCCTCAACATTCGTACGCGATGACCGCCGCCGAGATCGTCCCCGACAGCGAGCATCGCGGGATCGTCGCGCTGTTGCCGCCGCGGCTCCGCGCCTTTGCCCTGCTCGCGCGGTTCGATCGGCCGATCGGCTGGTGGCTGCTGTTCTGGCCCGGCGCATGGGGCGTGGCGCTGGCGGGCGGCGCGTGCGAGCGGTGGCGGCTGATCCTGTGGCTGCTCGTCGGCGCGGTCGCGATGCGTGGCGCGGGCTGCGTCTACAACGATATCGTCGATCGCGATCTCGACCGGCAAGTCGCGCGTACCCGTGTTCGCCCGATCGCCAGCGGCGTGGTATCGCCACGTGCGGCATGGGTGTGGCTGGTCACGCTGTGCCTGATCGGCCTTGTCGTACTGCTGCAACTGCGCGTCTACGCCGCGGTCGTCGCGCTCTTGAGCGTTGCCCCCGTCGCGGCGTATCCGTTCATGAAGCGGATCACCTGGTGGCCGCAGGCGTGGCTCGGCATCGTCTTTTCCTGGGCGGCGCTAGTCGGATGGAGCGAAACCTGGGGCAGTCTCACGGTGCCGGGGCTGCTCCTCTACGCCGGAGCGATCGCCTGGGTGATCGGCTACGACACGATCTACGCGCTGCAGGATCGCGAGGACGATGCCCTCGTCGGTGTCCGGTCGTCGGCGCTGCGGATGGGACGCGCGGTGAAGCCCGGGGTGGCGGCATTCTACGCGGCGGCGCTGGCGTTGTGGGGCGTCGCCTTCTGGCTGGTCCGCGCCGATCCGCTCGTCTGGGTCGCGCTGATCCCGGTTGCGCTGCATTTCGTCTGGCAGGTCGCGACGCTCGTCCCCGACGATGGCGCGAACGCGCTCCACCGTTTCCGGTCGAACCGCTTCGCCGGGCTGTTGGTGTTCCTGGCCTGCGTCGTCGTCGCGCCGCTTTTCTAGCGCGCCGTTGCCCCAAGATGCGCTGCGATGCCCTGAGATGCGCCGCAGGATTTGCCAAGGACCCGCCGCTTCCCGCCTTTTTTTTGTTGTGCAGCGCAGCTATGTCGGCGGACGCGGCCTGAAACGGCCATATTTGCCGGGCAGTGGCGGGGCTGGCCGGGTTTGGGTTGAAAGGACGCCATTCTTGCAAGTGATCCTCGCGAAACCACGCGGATTCTGCGCCGGGGTCGTCCGCGCGATCGAGATCGTCGAGCGCGCGATCGAGACCTATGGCGCGCCGGTCTACGTCCGCCACGAGATCGTCCACAATCGGCACGTCGTGGACACCTTGCGCCGCAAGGGCGCGGTGTTCGTCGATGAACTGTCCGAAGTGCCCGCGGGCGCGATGACCGTGTTCAGCGCGCATGGCGTGGCGCGCAGCGTCGAGGACGAGGCGAAGGCGCGGGGCCTGCCCGTGCTCGACGCGACCTGCCCGCTCGTCACCAAGGTCCATCTGCAAGGGCGGCGCTACGCGACCACCGGCCGCACGCTCGTCCTGATCGGACATGAGGGCCATGCCGAAGTAGAAGGGACGATCGGCCAGGTCGGCGTGCCCGTCCATCTCGTCGAATCGGTCGAGGACGTCGCCGCGCTCGATCTGCAGACCGATACGCCCATCGCCTATATCACCCAGACGACGCTCAGCGTCGACGACACCCGCGACGTGATCGAGGCGCTGACCGCGCGGTTCGACGACGTGCTCGGCCCCAACGTCTCGGAGATCTGCTACGCGACGCAGAACCGCCAGACCGCAGTGCGCGACCTGTGCCGTGTCGCCGAACTGCTGCTGGTGGTCGGATCGGAAAACAGCTCGAATTCGAGCCGGTTGCGCGAGATCGGCGTGGCGGAGGGCCTGCCGAGCTATCTCGTCGCAGACGGCGATGCGATCGATCCGACGTGGTTCGCGGGCATCCAGGCGGTCGGGCTGACCGCGGGGGCTTCGGCCCCCGACGAACTCGTCGACAGCGTCATCGCGGCGCTTCGCAAGCTCGGCGCGGTGCGGGTGTCGCAACTCGACGGCGTCGAGGAAAATCTGGAATTCGGCCTGCCACGTGAGCTAAGGTCGCAGCGACCGCGCGCCGAGGCGATGCCCGCACAAGCCGCGGCACGATAGGATGTTTCGATGAGCCTTCCGCTTTCCCCGCTCGTGCGCATCGGCGCGTACACGCTCAAGAATCATCTGAAGGGCGGCAAATACCCGCTCGTGCTGATGCTCGAGCCGCTGTTGCGCTGCAATCTGGCGTGCCCCGGCTGCGGCAAGATCGATTATCCCGACGCGATCCTCAACCAGCGGCTTAGCTTCGATCAGTGCATGGACGCGATCGATGAATGCGGCGCGCCCGCGGTCTCGATCGCGGGCGGCGAGCCGCTGCTCCACCGCGACATGCCGAAAATCGTGCAAGGGTACATCGCGAAAAAGAAGTTCGTGATCCTGTGCACCAACGCCTTGCTGCTCAAGAAGAAGATCGACGATTACAAACCGTCGTCCTTTTTCACCTGGTCGATCCATCTCGACGGCGATCAGCGCATGCACGATCACGCGGTCGATCAGGACGGCACCTATGAGGTCGCGATCGAGGCGATCGAACTGGCCAAAGCGAAGGGCTTCCGCGTCCAGGTCAATTGCACCGTATTCGACGGCGCGTCGTCCGATCGGCTCGCCGGATTCTTCGACGAGATGGAAAGGCACGGCGTCGAGATCACGATCTCGCCCGGCTATGCGTATGAGCGCGCCGCCGATCAGGAGCATTTCTTCAACCGCGAGCGCACCCGCAATTTCTTCCGCGACGTGTTCCGCAAAGGCGACGGCGGCAAGGCGTGGACCTTCACCAACTCGCCGCTGTTCCTCGACTTCCTCGCGGGCAACCAGACGTACGAATGCACGCCGTGGTCGATGCCGCTGCGCACCGTCTTCGGCTGGCAGAAGCCGTGCTACCTCGTCGGCGAAGGCTATGTCGAGACCTTCGCCGAACTGATGGAGGGCACCGAGTGGGACGATTACGGCGTCGGCAAATACGCCAAATGCGCCGACTGCATGGTGCATTGCGGGTTCGAGGGGACGGCGGCGACCGATTCGATCCGCCACCCGCTCAAGATGTTCCAGATCGGCCGCAAGGGCGTGCGCACCGAAGGCCCGATGGCGCCCGATATCGATCTGTCGCATGCGCGGCCCGCGGACGACGTGTTCTCGGGGCACGTCGACGAGGAACTGGCGAAGATCAAGGCGGCGGACCCGGAAGGGTATAAGCGGGTGCAGCGGGCGGCTTAGGGCGGTGAGCGGCACCTAATGAAGCGGTCTAGGGCGTCGGCAGCGTTAGTGCTTGCTTTGGCGAGTTGCGCCGCGAAGCAGCTCAGGCACAGTTCGAACGCGCATTGCAGAATGGCTCGTCCAGTTCGTCCGTCGTCAAAATCGAATTGACGGATGCGCGTGGGGGAGATGCGGTCGAGCAGTGTGTTTTTGGGAAGAACCTCATCGCTGCCTTGATGATTGAGCATCGCCTAGCGAAAGATAGTCGCGGCGGTGTGCGAGCTTATTGTATAGCGCTTCGAGCGCCCGAACACCGCTTCTCGTTCGGCAATCCTGCCGCCTTGGACCGCTTGTACATCCGACAAAATCGCGCCGCGCTGGCCAAGGCCTGCGAGATCATCGGGAGCGGGCACCCAGCCAGCCGCGACGACATCTCTGGGAACGTTGTTCAGGGCGAACCGCCGCTTGGTCAAACCTATTACGACAAATTCGCTAACATCTGTTCCGCACCGACCGACCCCTCCGTCGATCGTTCCTCCTAGATCAACCCCATTCGCGGCCCGATCCGCACCGCGCCACGCTTCAACTCCCGCATCGCCTTGGCAAACCCGGCGGCGGTCCGCGCGATATCCGCCACCTGACCCGGACGCGCGGCGAGGCTGCGAAGCATCGCGCGGCCGTTCACGCCACCGTCGGGGCGCATCGCGACGGTGATCGCATGCGGCATCGCGTGGCGCGCGCGATCCGAGACGCAGCGCACGATCGCGAAGGGTAGGCCGCGCGTCAGCGCGACCGCGCCCGCGACGTGGCTCTCCATATCGACCGCGAGGCACCCGTGTCGCTCGCCCAGCGCCAGTTTCTCGGCGATGGTGGCGATCATCCGTCCGTCGGCGAAGAAACCGCCCGCGCGCGCACCGGGCAGCTTCGCCAGCATCGCCGTCGCCCAAACGGGGTCGCACTCCTTCTCGACCGCACCCGACAGCCGGTCGCCGATCACCCAGTCCCCCGCAACGAGGCCGTCCGCCAGCGCGCCGCACATGCCGAAGCTGACGATCCCGTCCGCCGCCTCCGCCGCTACGTCCAGCCTCTCGCGCAACCGCACCGGATCGCCGCCGCCCGCGATCACGACGATGCCGGCTTGCTTCAACACCGCCGCCTCTCGGTTGACACCGGTCGCGACGACGACGTGGCCGGTCATGCGCCAGCCTCTGCGCGCTTCCCCGGCGAAGGCCGGGGCCCAGCGGCGGGCGGCTCGATACTGGGCCCCGGCCTTCGCCGGGGAAGCGCGCAATGGATACTTGCAAATACGATCACATTCCCCACGCGACCGCCCGCATGTTGCTCCGCTTCAAATTCCGATACCGCGCTACCGCCCACAGCGGGAAATACGCCGGGTATCCATGATAGCTTAGGTAGAAGACGCGCGGGAAGCCGCCGCCGGTGTACCTCTCCTGCCCCCACAAGCCGTCGTCGCACTGCGTCTCCGCCAGATACGCCACGCCGCGCGCGACGCGCGGATCGTCCACCTCTCCGGCCGCCATCAGGCCGAGCAACGCCCAGCCGGTCTGCGAAGCGGTCGACGGGGCAGGCGCGTAGCCCGCGTAATCGAGCGCATAGCTCGCACAATCTTCCCCCCAGCCGCCATTGGCATTCTGGATCGCGTAGAGCCAATCGACCGCCTTGCGCATCATCGGCGACGCCGGATCGACCCCCACCGCGCCGAGCGCGCACAGCACCGACCAGGTGCCGTAGATGTAATTCACCCCCCAGCGCCCGAACCAGCTGCCGTCCGCCTCCTGTTCCCGTTCGAGGAACGCGAGCGCCGCCTTCATCCGCGCGCTGTCAGTCTCGCCGAGTTGCGCCAGCATCGACACGCAGCGCGCGCTGACGTCGCTGGTCGGCGGATCGAGAAGGGCGCCGTGATCCGCGAAGGGGATATTGTTGAGGTAATGATGGCTGTTGTCGGCATCGAATGCCCCCCAGCCACCGTCCCGGCTCTGCAAGCCGACGGTCCATTCCGTCCCGCGTTCGATCGCGTGATCGAAATCGCCGCCGGTCCGACCCTTGGCGCGATCCATCGCCATCACCACGACAGCGGTGTCGTCGAGATCGGGGTAATGCGCGTTGTTGTACTGGAACGCCCAGCCGCCCGGGCGCACGTCCGGGCGTTCCCCCGCCCAGTCGCCCTTCACGTCGAGCACCTGCAATGGCTTCAGCCAGGCGAGCGCGGCGTCGGCACGGGCGTAGTTGTTCGCGCCGCCCGCCTCCATCATCGCATGCGCGGCAAGCGCGGTGTCCCACACGGGGGATACGCAGGGCTGGCAATAGGCCTCGTCTTCGCCGATCACGAGCAGCTTTTCGACCGACTCACGAGCGATCGCGCGATGCGGGTGATCCTCGGGATACCCGAGGCAATCGAACATCATCACGCTGTTCGCCATTGCCGGATAGATCGCGCCGAGCCCGTCCGCGCCGTTCAGCCGCTCGGTGACGAACGCGACACAGGCGTCGATCGCGCGCTGACGCAGGCGCTTGGGCCAATGCGGCTCCGCGCCTTTGAGGACGACATCGAGGCCGTTGAAGAGCGCTGTCCATACGCGTTTGGTGTTCGCCGCCTTGCTCTTCGGCGGGACGGGTCGGCCGGTATAGAGTTCGTCGACCCGCACCCCGTAGGCGTTGCGCGCGCGAGGCTTCTTCGCCGCGAGCACCAATAGCGGCACGATCACCGTGCGCGCCCAATACGACATCTTCGACAGATGCACCGGAAACCAGCGCGGCAGCAGGATCAGTTCGACCGGAAGCGTCGGCACCGCGCGCCAAGGCCCGGCGTCGAACAGTGCGAGCTGGATGCGGGTGAACACGTTGACCGCCTCCGCCCCGCCCGCCGCAAGGATGGCGCCCCGAGCGCGCACCATGTGCGGTGCATCGACGTCGTCGCCGATCATCTTGAGCGCGAAATACGCCTTCACCGTCGCGCTGACGTCGAACGCGCCGCCGTGGAACAGCGGCCAGCCACGGTGATCGGCCTGGATACGGCGCAGGTAGCGCGCGATCTTGGCTTCGAGCGCGGCGTCGCGCGGTTCGCCGAGATAGTGTTTGAGCAGGACGAATTCGGCGGGGATCGTCGCATCGGCTTCGAGCTCGAACACCCAATGCCCGTCGTCGCGCTGCAACGCCGCCAGCGCCGCGGCGGCACGCGTCGCACAGGCGTCGGCGGCGCTTACGATATCGGTCGATTCGAGCAGGGTCGCCATATGGTGTGCCTAGCCGGTCGGAACCGCGCTCGCCAAGCGCGCGGCGGTGGCGCCCGATCTTAGCGCGCCCTCGATCGTCGCGGGCAGGCCGGTCTGCGTCCAGTCGCCAGCGAGGAAAAGGTTTGCCCATCGCGTTTCGGCGGGCGGGCGTTTCGCGTCCTGCACCGGAGTCGCGGCGAAGGTTGCGCGCTTCTCCTTGACGATCTGCCACGGCGGCAGTTCGGGTGGCAGGCGGTGGATCGCCGCGATTTCCGCCCAGAATGTTGCGGCGAGTTCGGCGCGGTCGGTATCGATCATCGCGTTGGCGGCGCTGACCGTCACCGACAGGCGGTCTGCAAACGCGAATATCCACTGTGCCGTACCGCCGATCACCCCGATCATCGCGGGTGTCCCGGCGGGCGGCGCGAAGGCGAAATGCGCGTTGACGATCGCGCGGAAATCGTCGGGCACGGTCAGATCGGGAACGAGCGATGCGGCGACCCAGGGCGGTACCGCGAGGACCACCGGCTCGCCGGGCGCGACCGTCACCTCGCCCTCGCCGAAATCGAGCGCGGCGATGCGCTGACCCTCGAACCGTAGCGTGCGGAGGCGCCGCCCGAGCGTCACCGTCGCACCGTTCTGCAACAACCACACCAGCGCCGGATCGACGAAGGCGGCGGCAAGCGTCGGTTCGGCGATCCGCGGCTGCATCGCACGGCCGCCGCGCGCGATCGATTCGCGCAGGACGTTCGCGGTAAGCGCGGCGGATCCTTCGGCTGGCGCGGTGTTGAGCGCGGCGAGGAGCACCGGCTCGAGCAGCCGATCCCAGATCGCGCCGCGCGTGTCGATGCGATCCGCGACCGTTTCGGATGGGTGTCCCTTGAGCAACCCGGCAAGACCCAGATAGTCGGTCGCGCGGGTGCCGGGTGCGCGTCGGTGCTTGGCAAAGACCCACCAAGGTATCAGACCGTCATTGGGCCGGAATGTCCAACGTTCGAACTCCGCGTACCCCCGCGCACGCGGGGGTACGGGTGTGAGGTCGATGAAAGCGAATTCCGCACGATCCGGGCCGGTCAGCCGGTCGCTCGCGCCGATCGTCGCGAGATAATACGCGACCGCGCGATTGCCCGACAGCACCAGATGGTTGCCGTTGTCGATCACCCGCCCGAGTTGCGGATCGTGATAGCTGCGGCACCGCCCACCCGCCTGCGCCGCCGCCTCGGCAACCTCAACCGTAAACCCGGCACGCGCCAGTTCGACCGCCGCCGACAGCCCCGCCATCCCCGCGCCGATCACCCACGCTCGGCGCGTCACCGCAGCAGCCACAGCCGCCCGACGGTGAAAAGCAACGCGAGCTTGTTGACCTTGATCCGCGTGCGCGGCGGCGCCCAGCCGACTGCCTCCATCCGCCCCAGGATCTTGGCATAGACCGCCGCCATCAGCCGCGGCGCGATGAGGTGGCCGGGAGGGCGGCGTTTCAGGATCGCCTCTGCGGCGCGATAATGTTCGTGCGCCAGCGCCGCGAGTTGCCGGCACGCCGCGTCGATCCGCGGATCATTCACGACGGTCACCGGATCGGTGAAATCGATGCTTGCAGCGGCGATATGGTCGCCCGACAGATACACTCGCCCGATCGCCGCATCCTCGTCGACGTCGCGCAGGATGTTGGTGAATTGCAGCGCACGGCCGAGATGATAGGCGAGCGATACACCATCGGCGTCGGGCATCCCGAAAATCTTGACCGACAGCCGCCCGACCGCGGAGGCGACACGGTCGCAATAGAGATCGAGCGTCGCGAACGGCGGCCAGCGGATATCCTCCGCCACGTCCATCGCCATGCCGTCGATCACCGCGAGGAAATCGGCTTTGTCGAGATGGAAGCGCGTTACCGCCTCCGCCACCAGCGCCGCCTTGCCGGGGGCACCTCCGGCGTAAAGCGATTCGATATCAGCGCGCCACGATTCGAGGGCCTCCGCCCGCGCGACCCGCTCGCCGACCTCGTCGTCGGCGATATCGTCGACCGCGCGGCAGAAGGCGTAGACCGCGTACATCGCCTCGCGCTCGGCCTTGGGCAGCACGCGCATCCCGGCGTAGAAGGAACTGCCCGAGACCTGAGATTGCAGCGCGGCGGGGGTGGTATCGGGGTTCATCCGCGTCCCGCCAGGCGCGACAGCGCCGCGACCGCCGCCAGCCCGAGCGCTTCCGCTTTGCCGTGGTGGATGCGTTCGCTCAGCGGGTCACGTTGCTTGAGGCGCGCATTGAGGCTTGTCGCGAGCCGGCGGATCACCGCCACCTCTAACGAAAGCCGCCGGTCGCGGATCTGCGCAGCGAAACCGGCGGATTGCGCCAGCAATGCATCGGTTCGCTTCGACAGATCGACGATCGCCGCGCGCAGCCCGGGTGTCGCAGCGGGCGCGGCGAGGTCTTCGATCGCCGCGCCGTGGGTCGCCAGCGTATCGAGCGGCAGATAGACACGGTCGAGATCGCGGTAATCCTTGGCGCAATCCTGGAGGTGATTGATCACCTGCAAAGCCGCGCACAAAGCATCGGACGCGGGCCAGGTCTCCTTGGATTCACCGTGAACGTCGAGAACGTATCGCCCGACGGGCATCGCCGAATAGCGGCAATAATCGATTAGATCTTCCCACGTCCCATACCGGTTCAGCCGGCAATCGCGCTCGAACGCGGTCAGCAGGTCGAAACCGTGGCGCGGGCTGAGGCCGTGCGCATCGAGCATGTCGCGGAGCGCGCGCGCTTCCACATTTGTGTCGCTCGCCCCCGCCAGCGACGACCGCATATCGGCGAGCACCGCCAGCCGATCCGCCGCGCTCGCCACCGCATTATCGGCGACGTCGTCGGCGGCGCGCGCGAAACGGTAGAAGGCCATCACCGGCGCACGGTGTTCGCGCTTGAGCAGCACCGACGCGACCGGGAAATTCTCTTGGCGGTGGTCCTTGCCCGAGGCGAAAGATGCGGAAGTCGCGGTCATGCGCCGACCCCGGCCTGCGCGCGGCCTTTCCACATGCCGCCGCGTCCGCGACCCTGCTGCCAAGCCGACAGCAGCGTGCAGCCCGAATAAAAGGCGGCGATCAACGGCAGTGCGACGCCCCACAGCGGCGAGCGGCGATAGAATCGCAGCATTGGCTGCAAAGCGATCGCCATCAATACCCATGCCGTCGCGCCCATGCCCTGCGCATACCCGCGCGCGAACACGGTCAGCAAGGGCGGCGCGAGATAGGTAACCGCTAGACCAAGGATCGTCCCAGCCAACAACGGCGGCGAATAGCCGAGCTGCGCATAGGCCGAACGCGTGATCATCGCCGCGACCGATCCGATGGTGTCGTAGCGGCGGATGCTTCGCGCGCGGGCCGTCAGGCCGAGCCAGATGTCGCCCTGCCGCTTCATCAGCGCCCCGAACGCGCAATCGTCGATCAGCGCGCCGCGGACTTGGCCGATGCCGCCGGCGCGGTCCAGCGCATGGCGCTCGACCAGCATCACCCCGCCCGCCGCCGCGCCGCGACCTTTGCCGCGTCGGTTCACCGCGGCGAACGGGTAAAGCAACTGGAAGAAGAACACGAACGCCGGGATCAGCGCGCGTTCGGCGAGACTCTCGCACCGCAACCGTGCCATCAGAGACACCAGCACGCGATCGTCGGTAATCGCGCGGGAGACGAGGCTGCGCAGCGTGTCTGGCGCATGAGTGATGTCGGCGTCGGTGAGCAGGAGATAGTCGGGTTCGTCGCCTGCCGCGGCGATCCCCTGCAAGACCGCCCACAATTTCCCGGTCCAGCCAGCGGGGAGCGGCGCACCCTGAATCACGCTCAGGCGATTCGAGTCAGCCGCCGCCGCGCGCGCAATACCCGCGGTGCCGTCGCTGCTCGAATCGTTGACCAGAACGATCCGGAAGTCGCCGGGATAATCCTGCATGACGAGGCTGGCGATCGAGCGGGCTATCACCTCCGCTTCGTTCCGAGCGGGGACAACCGCGACGACGATGGGCCACGCGATTACCTTGCCCGCTCCGTCACCCCGGACTTGATCCGGGGTCCATTGTGCCTCGGGTTCCGGCGCAGGTGGACGAATGGCCCCCGGATCAAGTCCGGGGTGACGACTGCTGGTAGCATCGTCGTCCCTCTCCCGCGCCAGCCAGAAGCAGTCGCGCGCGAACAGGATGCCGATCCAGATCGCCAGCGAGATCGCCGCAATCCCGATCACGCGAGCATCCCCGCCTGACGAAACCACGCGATCGCATCGACGAGCGCCTCTTCATACGGCCGCGCCCGATAGCCGAACTCGCGCTCCGCCTTGGCGCTCGAAAAGTACATATTGTGCGCCGCCATACGCAGCCCATCGCGCGTCAAAAACGGCTCCATGCGCGTCACCCGCGCCAGCGCCTCGTTGACCCAGGCGAGCGGGAACAGCGGTGCGCGCGGAATCTGGATCGTCGGCGGCTTCCGCCCGGTCAGTCGCGCGATCGTCGCCAGCATCGCGCGCAGGCTGACGTCCTGCCCGCCCAATACATAGCGTTCTCCGACGCGGCCCTTCTCCAGCGCGAGCCGATGCCCCTCGGCAACGTCATCGACGTGGACGAGGTTCAGCCCGCTCTCGACGAACGCGGGCATCCGTCCTGACGCCGCCTCGATCACGATCCGCCCGGTAGGCGTCGGCCGCACGTCGCGCGGGCCGATCGGGGTCGAGGGCTGCACGATCACCGCAGGCAGGCCGCGCTCGGCGACCATCGTCTCGACCAGCCGTTCCGCCACGACCTTGCTGCGCTTGTACGCGCCGACCGCCTGTTCAGGGGTCGCGGGGCGCGTCTCGTCGGCGGGCCCGGCGGGATCGGGCTTCAAGGTCGCGACGCTGCTCGTGTAGACCACCCGTTCGACCCCCGCCGCCAGCGCGGCATTCATCACCGCGCGCGTGCTTGTCAGGTTGTTGCGGACGATCTCCTCGGGATCGGGCGCCCAGATCCGGTAGTCGGCGGCGACGTGGAACACATTGCGCATCCCCGCCATCGCCCGCGCCATCGCCACGGGGTCGCGCGCATCGCCTTCGATCAGCGTGCCGGGAAAGTCGGTCAGGTTCGTGCGCGGGCTCGACGCGCGGACGAGCCCATGGACCTGCCGTCCGGTATCCGCGAGCCGCCGCGCGACCGCCGAACCGACGAAACCGGAAACTCCGGTTACCAGCACCGCCTCACCTTCAGCCGCCACATGTCCTCCAAGTCGAACCCGAAACGCTCTCTACACCACGAGACGCGCGACGGAAGGCGCTGGCAAATCGCGCGATCGGCGTTAGGGGACCGCATGGCGAACGCGGCAGGCCTCATCGGCGCGATCCTCGGCCGCGCACCGTTGGTGCTGGCGGCGCTCGGGGCGGCCTATACATTCGCCTCGGCGATCGTGTTGCGGCGGTTCCTCGCGAAACGGCCTCCGGCTCCGGCGAGCCGTGAGGCGGTCACGATCCTGAAGCCGCTGCACGGCGCCGAACCGCGCCTCGCCGAAAATCTCGCGACCTTCCTGAGGCCGGATCACGCCGGCCCGGTCCAGCTCCTTTGCGGCGTACAACGTGCCGACGATCCCGCGATCGCCATCGTCGAGACGCTGCGACGCAACTATCCCCATGCGAGGATCGATCTCGTCGTCGATGCGACCCGGCACGGCGCCAACGGCAAGATATCGAACCTCACCAACATGCTCGGCTACGCCGCCCACCCGATCCTGATCCTCAGCGACAGCGACATCGCGGTCGCACCCGATTATTTGTCGCGTCTCCTCGAGGCACTGTCGGCGCCGCGCGCGGGTATCGTGACCTGCGCCTATGTCGGGCGCGGCGATACCGGCTTCTGGTCCCGGATCGGCGCGGCGGGACTAAGCTATCAGACCTTGCCGGGTACGATCTTCGGCGCCGCGACCGGGCTGGCCCGGCCGTGCATGGGTTCGACGATCGCGATACGCCGGGACACGCTCGACCGGATCGGCGGCTTCGCGGCCTTCGCCGATGATTTGGCCGACGATTACGCGATCGGCACCGCGGTCCACCGACTCGGGCTCGACGTCACCGTGCCGCCGATCATCGTGACGCACGCGTCGGGCGAGCGGACGCTCGGCGAATTGTGGCGCCACGAGTTGCGCTGGGGCGCGACGGTGCGCGATCTGGTGCCCGCGGCCTATGCCGGATCGATCATCGGATTGCCGTTTCCACTCGCGCTGCTCGGCGCGCTATATTGGCCGGCGGCCGGCGCATTGCTCGCGCTGGCGGCGCTGGTGGCGCGACTGCTGCTGGGACGCAGCGTCGACGCGACGACCGGCGCCCGAACCGCGCCGTTCTGGATGCTGCCGCTGCGCGATTGCTTGACGCTCGCGGTGTTCGTCGCGACGTTCTTCGTCCGTTCGGTTGATTGGCGCGGCGCAAGGATTAGAATGGACAATGGCGGCCGGATTTCTGCCGCTGCGGAGACTCTTTCGTGAAAAAGACCCTGTTCCTCCAGGCTCCCTCGTTCGACGGTTACGACGGCGGGGCCGGCGCGCGCTATCAGATGAAGCGCGAGGTCAAATCTTTCTGGTATCCGACGTGGCTCGCGCAGCCCGCTGCGCTGGTCGAAGGGTCACGCCTGATCGACGCCCCCGCACACGACCAGAGCTGGGAGGATATCGCGCACGAGGTCGACGACAAGGAACTCGTCGTCCTCCACACCTCGACCCCGAGTTTCCGCCAAGATGTCCACACCGCCGAACTCATCAAGGCGCGCAACCCGAACGCGATGATCGGCCTCATCGGCGCGAAGGTCGCGGTCGAGACGCAGAAATCGATGGAAGCCTCCCCCGCGATCGATTTCGTCGCGCGCAACGAATTCGATTTCACGATCCTCGATATCGCCAAGGGCATGCCGCTTGCCGAGGTGGATGGCATCTCGTGGCGCAACGCGGCTGGCGAGATCATCCACAACAAGGATCGCGCGGTCATCGAGGACATGGATTCGCTGCCATTCGTTTCCCCGGTCTACAAGCGCGACCTGACGATCGAGAAGTATTTCGGCGGGTATCTGCTCCACCCGTACGTGTCGTTCTACACTGGCAGAGGCTGCAAGAGCCGCTGCACCTTCTGTCTGTGGCCGCAGACCGTCGGCGGGCACAATTACCGGACCCGATCGATCGCGCACGTCATCGAGGAAGTGAAATACGTCCAGCGCGAAATCCCGCAGACGAAGGAAATCTTCTTCGACGACGACACGCTGACCGACAATCGCCCGCGCGTCGAGGAACTCGCGCGCGAACTCGGCAAGCTCGGCGTCACCTGGTCTTGCAACGCCAAGGCCAATGTCCCTTACGAAACGCTCAAGGTAATGAAGGAGGGCGGCCTGCGCCTGCTTCTCGTCGGCTACGAAAGCGGCAACCAACAGATTCTGCACAATATCAAGAAAGGTCTGCGCACCGACATCGCGCGGCAATTCACCAAGGATTGCCACGCGCTTGGCATCGTCATCCACGGCACCTTTATCCTCGGACTTCCCGGCGAGACCGAGGAGACGATCGAGGAGACGATCAATTATGCCAAGGAAATCAACCCTCACACCATCCAGGTCAGCCTCGCTGCGCCGTATCCCGGCACGTTCCTCTACAAACAGGCGACCGAAAACGGCTGGTTCGACGGCAGCGATCACCTGCTGACCGATGGCGGCAACCAGATCGCGCAACTGAGTTATCCGCACCTGTCGTCGACGGTGATCTTCGACAAGGTCGAGGAATTCTACAAACGCTTCTATTTTCGCCCGTCGAAGATCGGGTCGATCGTTTGGGAAATGCTGCGCGACTGGAACATGATGAAGCGCCGCCTGCGCGAAGGCGTCGAGTTTTTCGATTTCCTTCGGCGGCGCAAACAGGTCGAGGCGTAAGAAAACGGCCCCGCGCTAACTGCGCGAGGCCACTTTTACTTTACAGGTGCCCAACCAATCGGCGAGCCGGGTAAGTCCGGAAAAACCCTAACAGCCGTTGCGACGATTCTGCGCGGCGTCGTGCTTCTTGTCGAGGTGCCGCCCGAGCAAGCCGCCACCGACCGCACCTGCGATCGTCCCGACGGTCCCGCCGCCGAGTACGTTGCCGACGACGCCGCCGCCCACCGCGCCCGCGACCGCACCGGTCGTGCCGCTGCTCTTCTTACAGCGATAGACGCGGTGGACCCGGCCATCCCGGCCCTTGTAGGTGTGCCAATAGCCATCGCGCGCGAACGCGGGCTCGGCAACGACGGTGGGGGCGGCAACGGCGACCATCAGGGCCGCGGCGAAAAACGTCTTCATTTTTTTCTCCTACGCAATACTGCCCCTACAATGGGCGAGCGCGCTGATTGTTTCATGAACGGATCGATCAGGTTTCAGACAGGATCGCTGCAATTGCCGCGATTCCCGCGCTAGACAGGCGGCGTGGCGGATAAATCTCCAGCGACGCGGCGCCTGGTGGTGACCGCCGACGATTTCGGCGCCGCCCTTGCGGTCAACGAAGCGGTCGAACAGGCGCATTGCGACGGCATCCTTACCGCCGCGAGCCTGATGGTCGCCGCGCCCGCCGTGGCCGATGCGGTGGCGCGCGCGCGGCGGATGCCGATGCTGGGGGTTGGGCTCCATCTCGTCCTCGTCGAAGGTGTGCCGGCGTTGCCGCCGGAGCAAATTCCCGCACTCGTCGGCACCGATGGTCGTTTCCGCACCGATATGGCGCGGATGGCGGTCCGGATCTTCCTCGATCCGTCCGCGCGCCGCCAACTCGCCGGCGAAATCGAGGCGCAGTTCGCCGCCTTCGCCGCGACCGGGCTGCCGCTCGATCACGTCAATGCGCACAAGCATTTCCACCTCCATCCGACGATCGCGGCGACGGTGCTGCTCGTCGGGCGGCGCTACGGCATGCGCGCCGTCCGCGCGCCGATCGAGCGCGGCAATCGCGGGATCGAGGCGCTGTGGGCGCGGCTGCTCCAGCGTCGCCTCAGGCGCGCCGGGCTGTTCGTCCCCGATCAGGTCGTCGGCCTCGCCTGGACCGGCGCCTTCGACACCGCACGGATGCGCGCCGCGCTGGCCGCGCTGCCGCCGGGGGTCACCGAAATCTATACCCACCCCGCCACCGCCGACGACTGGCCCGGCGCCGCCACGGGCTATCGCTACCGCGATGAACTTGCTGCGTTGATCGACGATATTGCGAAGACAGTGATCGTGGGCGAAGGAATCTCGAATGGCCACTTCGCTCACCACGCGGCATCATCCTGACCTTGCGCCGCTTGCGATCTCAGCCGCGAGCTTCGAAGCGCCCCCGCCCCCCGAACGCCCGGTAGCGCTGGGATCGGACGCGCATCGCCGGCTCTTGTCGCGAATGATGCTCGACACGCACGATCCCTACCATCCGGCGCTCATCCACTGGCCGACGCTCGCGGCCGAAACGCGCGACCGGATCGTCAGCCTGCCGATCTGGGACATTGCGGTCCAGACCGAGGGACGCGCGTCGATGAACGTGAAGACCTTCAACGAGCAGATCGACGATCCCTTGCTCAAGGAAGCGATCGGGATGAACGCGTATGAGGAGCGCCGCCACAAGGTCGTCCTCGCCGACATGGTCGCGGCGTACGGCATCGCGCTTCAGCCCGAACCCGGATATGTCCGCCCACGCGACGCCGAATTTGCCTTTCTGCGCACCGGTTATTCCGAATGTATCGATAGCTTCTTCGGCTTCGGCCTGTTCAAGCTCGCCAGCGACACCGGCTTCTTCCCCGCTGAACTGATCGACACGTTCGAGCCGGTGATGCGCGAGGAAGGACGGCATATCCTGT
Organism: Sphingomonas sp.; assembly: GCA_965219285.1. Classification (GTDB taxonomy): domain Bacteria; phylum Pseudomonadota; class Alphaproteobacteria; order Sphingomonadales; family Sphingomonadaceae; genus Sphingomonas. The sequence goes on along the minus strand of CBDCNF010000008.1, from coordinate 356,441 downwards.
TCTTCGTCAATTGGGTGGCGTGGTGGCGTCGGACGATGCCGTGGTGGCGCCGGCCGCTGTTCGAGGCAAAGGTGATCCTCGTCTGGCTGTTCCTGATCGGCGAGCGGATCAGCATCGCCAAAGGGATGGGAAACGGCAACACCAAGGCGCAGGAGAATAATTTCACGCTGAACGGATCGAAGGACTTGGGCGTCGAGGTCAGCTTTTCCGAACTCGCCGCGATCTGCCTTTCGGAAAACGACCGACGCCTGGCGGTTTACGACCCCCGCCTGCTGCGGCCGAAATTCGTGCCGGGGGCGATACGGCTGGCGCTCCGTTTGATCGGTGGTAAACCGGCGTCGGCATGAAGAAATACGCCCACGCTGGTTTCCTTCTCCTGACCCTGATCGGCCTTGCGGTCGCGGCGTTCACCACCGGGATCGTCGGCGCACGTCAGGTTTTCGAAGCGATGGCCGCGATCGGCTGGCTCGGCATGGCGGTCTTCACCTTGTGGTCGATCGGCGTGCTGACGCTGCTCGGGCTGGCCTGGATCGCGGTCGCGCCCGGCGAGGGTGTCGGCCGTATCGGGCTGTTCATCTGGGCGCGAACGACCCGCGAAGCCGCAACCGATGTCCTGCCGTTCTCGCAACTCGGCGGCTTGGTCGTCGGCGCGCGGACGCTGACTGCGGCGGGCGTTGCCGAGCCGACCGTCTACGCCTCGATGATCGCCGACCTGACGACCGAGATGGCGGCGCAATTGCTGTTCACGCTGGCCGGCGTCGCGATGCTGCTGCTCGCGCTGACGCATTTGCCGGTGCAGGCGGGGGTAGTGCCGCTGGCGATCGCCGGGGTCGTCGGGATGGTGGCGATCATGGCAGCGTTTGTCTTCGCGCAGCGGCCGATCCTTCGGCTCGCCGGCAAGCTCGGCGCGCGCGTCCTTCCCGGATCGGTCGCGGCGATGGCGGCGGTGCGGACACGGCTCGACGACATCTATCGCGAACCGCGCCGCGTGATCGCGGCCTTTCTGTGGAACCTGCTCGCCTGGATTGCGAGCGCGGCGGGCGCGTGGATCGCGCTACGCTTCATGGGGTCCGACGCGACGCTGCCTGCGGTCATCGCGCTCGAGGCGCTGATCTTCACGCTGCGCAGCGTCGCCTTCGCGATCCCCGGTGCGATCGGCGTGCAGGAGGCGACCTATGCGCTGATCGGCCCGCTGTTCGGCGTGCCCCCTGCGACCGCGCTGGCGCTGTCGCTGTTGAAGCGGGCACGCGATCTCGTGATCGGCGTGCCCGCACTCATCGCCTGGCAGGCGGGCGAGTATCGCGGGCTGGACGCGGGCCGCCGTCTTCGGGCAACAGGCGCGACATCCGATCGCGTCTAGGGGAATTCAGCTTTGACCGACACGTACGACGTCCTGATCGTCGGGGCCGGGCACGGCGGCGCTCAGGCCGCGATCGCGCTTCGTCAATCGAAGTTCGCGGGCTCGATCGCGATCGTCGGCGACGAACCCGAATTTCCCTACGAGCGACCGCCGCTGTCGAAGGACTATCTGGCGGGCGAAAAGACCTTCGACCGAATCATGATCCGCCCGGAAAATTTCTGGACTGTCCGCGAGATCGCGATGCGAACCGGGTGCCGCGTGGAGTCGGTCGATCCCGATGCGCATATCGTGACGACCGATGCCGGTGAGACGATCGGATACCGCCACATGATCTGGGCGACCGGTGGAGCACCACGCCGGCTCGGCTGCGCCGGCAACGACCTCGTCGGTGTTCACACCGTGCGGACCCGCGCCGACGTCGACCGGATGATCGCCGAAATGCCCGACGTCGAACGCGCCGTGGTCGTCGGCGGCGGCTATATCGGGCTGGAGGCGGCGGCGGTCCTCACCAAGCTGGGCAAGCAGGTGGTGGTGCTCGAGGCGCTCGACCGCGTGCTGGCGCGCGTCGCGGGCGAGGAACTGTCGCGCTTCTACGAAGCCGAACACCGCGCCCACGGCGTCGACCTGCGGCTGGGCGTCACGGTCGAATGTATCGAGGGCGACGCGCGCGCGACGGGCGTACGGCTCGCCGACGGCAGCGTCCTTGCGTGCGAGATGGTGATCGTCGGCATCGGCATCATACCCGCGGTCGCGCCGTTGCTCGCCGCCGGCGCGGAAGGTGGCAACGGTGTCGCGATCGATGCGCAATGCCGCACCAGCCTGCCCGATGTCTTCGCGATCGGCGATTGCGCGCTCCACGCCAATCGCTTTGCGGGCGATGCACAGATCCGCGTCGAATCGGTCCAGAATGCCAACGACCAGGCGATGGCCGTGGCGCGAACCCTGCTCGATCAGGAATCGCATTTCGTCGCGGTACCGTGGTTCTGGTCCAACCAATACGATCTGAATCTCCAGACCGTCGGCCTGTCGATCGGTTACGACGCGACCGTCGTGCGCGGCGATCCGGCGAACCGCAGTTTCTCGATCGTCTATCTGAAGGCCGGGCGGGTGATCGCGCTCGATTGCGTCAACCGCGTCCGCGATTACGTCCAGGGCCGCAAGCTCGTCGTCGAAGGCACAGCGCCCGACGCGGACCGACTGGCCGACATCACCGTCGATCTCAAGGAAATGCTCTGATGCCCACGAACCCGTCGCTAGAGGGCCGCGTCGCGCTGATCACCGGCGCTTCCTCGGGCCTCGGCGCGCATTTCGCGACCGTGATGGCGGCGGCAGGCGCGCGCGTCGTGCTCGGCGCGCGCCGGGTCGATCGCGTCCGCGAGCTTGCGAACCGGATCGGCGATAGCGCCTTGCCGGTGCCGCTCGACGTAGCCGACGAAGCCTCGATCATCGATGCTTACGATCGTGCGGAGGCGGTGTTCGGGACGGTCGATACGATCGTCGCCAATGCCGGCGCGAGCAACGGTGGCCGATCGACCGAGATCGCGGCGGCGGCGGCGCGATCGACCATCGACACCAATTTCACCGGCGTGTTCCTCACAGTTCGCGAAGGCGCGAAGCGGCTGATCGCGGCGGGTGCGCGCGATCGCGGGCATGGCCGCGTTGTCATCATCGGATCGATCACCGCGCACATGACGGCGCAGGGCGACAGCGCCTATGCCGCGTCGAAGGCGGCGGTCGCGCATCTCGGGCGCAATTTCGCGCGCGAATGGGTGCGTCAGGGGATCAACGTCAACGTCATCCAGCCGGGCTATATCCAGACCGAAATCTCTGGCGACTGGTTCGAGACCGAAGGCGGCAAGGCGCAGATCGCGGGCTGGCATCGCCGCCGCCTGATGGACGCGGGCGCGCTCGATGCGATGCTGCTGCATCTGGCATCGGATGCGTCGGCGAACATGACCGGCGCGGTGATCGACATCGACGACGGGCAGTCGCTGTAGCGCGCGCTAGAACTTCACCCCCGCCCTGATCCCGATCGTGCGCGGCGTCGACGGCACGATATACGGCCGCTGGTCGCACGAACCGCATTCCTGATACCGGGTCAGTTGCGCGCGTTCGTCCCACAGATTCTGCGCAAACACCTCGACTTTGTAATTGCCTAGGTCGGCGCCGATCGCGAGGTTGGCGGTGGTATATTGCTTCAACTGTCCGAGCGCGGCCGCCTTGGCGACGCGCACGTCCGAAGACGCGGAACTCTGATGCGCGACCAGCCCTTGGATGTATGCGTTCGCATTGCCGATCGGCACGGTGTAGCGCGCGGTGCCGCTCACCTTGAACCGCGGCGTGATCGGGAGGCGGGTTCCGCTGGGCGCGAGGACATCGGCGGGATCGCCGCTGCAGACGACCGTCGTACACAAATCGTCGCGCGTCACCGCATCGGTGTATGCGCCCGCCGCAGTCAGAATCAGCGGACCAAGACCGAGATTGGCATCCGCCTCCACCCCGCGAATGCGCGCGTCGGGCCCGTTCTGGATGATCGTGAAGCTATTCTGGCCGAGGAACGAGAATTGGAACGCGTCCCAATTCTGCTGGTAGACCGCGCCGTTGAGCCGCAGCTTCCCATCCAGCAGCGTCGTCTTCGCGCCGATCTCGTAATTGGTCAGGAAATCGGCAGCGTAGGCGGCGACATCGCCGCGCCGGTTGATGCCGCCGGGGCGGAAGCCGCGCGAGAAGGTGCCGTAGAACAGGATGTCGTCGATCGGTTTCCACGTCAGGTTGAAACGATAGGTGGCGCCCTGTCCCTGCGCGTCGCGCGGGGCAACCGCACCATTGGCGTAATCGCCGAGGTTGACGCACGGCCCGCCCTTGACCGCGGGCGGGAGGAGCGCCGGGACGGGACCGCCGTCGGGATCGTTCACGACCGCACCGAGAGTCTGTCCGTTGACGAGGTAGCAGCCCGCGACGCCGGTCCCCGAACTGCCGGCGGCGTTGCGCGGAAAAGCGGTAAAGGGCCGCCCGTCATCTGGATCGGCGTTGGGATTGCGCCCGAAACCGAAGAACCCGATCAGCGAATTGTCGTAAATGTATCCCCGCACACCCGCGGTGAAGGTCAGTTTCGGCAGGATGTCGAAGCTCGCCTCGCCGAACACCGCATAATCCTTGTCGACGCGGTGTTGCTGCGTCAGCCACAATGTCCCCGGCAGGCCATTGACCGAGACGTCAGACCCAAGATTGGGGATGGCGTAATCCTGATGGATCAGGTTCGACTGGCGCTGGTAGAAGGCACCTGCAACGACGCGGAAGCGCTCGCTCTGCGGGCTGGCGACGCGGACTTCCTGGCTGGTCTTCTTGAAATGGTCGGTCGACAGGACGTTCTGCCGCGGATCGATCGTTGCGCCGGCATTGTCCTGATAATAGAAATAATTGGCGAGGCCACCGACCGACGCATAAAGCGAATCGTACGCTTCGGAATAATCGGTATAATCGGTCGACGCCGCGGTCGTGCGGTCGAGATAGGCACCCGCGTAGGTCACGTCCCAGTCACCGATCTTGCCCTCGATCGTCAGCGCCGCCTGGACGAACCGCTCGCGGCGATATTCGGGGTAGAAATGCTGGAGCTGCAGGTCGCCGACCTGCGGATCGTAGCCGAAGCTACCCTTCGAGCGCTGCTCCTGGTAGATCACCGCCGGCGTGACGGTCCAGCTGTCGTCGAGATCGATCTTCAGCGCGGCGCGGCCGCCATAGGTCTCGTTGGTGTTATAGTCCTTTTTGACGAACTGGCTGTTGTCGACCGAAATCCCGTCGGGGTTGCAACCGTTGATGTTGCCGTCGCCGTCGAAGGTCGGCGTGCCGCAGAAGGTGCGCGTGCCCGGCACGTTGTCGATGAAGCCCGCGTCCTTCTGATAGAAGCCGACGACGCGCAGCGCGACGTCCTGGCTGATCGGCGCGTTGATAAAGCCTTCGATCTTGCCGCCGACGCCGCCCGAATGGACGGTGTTAACCTCGCCGTCGACGCGGCCGTAGAAGCCCGAGGTGTCGGGCTTGTTGGTGATGATCCGGATCGTCCCCGCCTCCGACGACGCACCGTAGAGCGTACCCTGCGGCCCGGCGAGGCTCTCGATCCGCGCGATATCGTAGATATGGACGTCGAGCGTCCCGCCGATCGTCGTCACCGGCTGCTCGTCGAGATAGGTCCCGACCGACGGCAGCGAGCCAGAATGGTTGCCGTCGCCGCCCGATGCGACGCCGCGCATATAGACCGTGGTGGCGCCGGGTTGCAGCGTCTGGAAGGCGACCGAGGGGAGAAGCTGGGTATATTCGTTGAAATTCGAGATGTTGAGCTGATCGAGTTTCTTGGTCCCGATCGCCTGAATGCTGATCGGCACGTCCTGGATATTCTCGTCGCGCTTCTGCGCGGTGACGATGATGTCGTCCTGCACCTCGCTGGCGGCGGTATCGGTCGTCTTCGGTTCGGTCTGCGCGAACACGGGCGACGCTGCGAGCATCGTCGTACCCAGCAGGGTCGCGAGCGCCAGCCGCGAATGAACACCATGCATCGCAAATCCCCCCGATCAATCCGTTCGCGAGACTGTGGTGCAACGCAACAAAGGTCAATCGCGCGCCGCGTGTCGCGACACTTCATTGCCGAGCGTGACGATTCTGCAACGCTATCGTAACAATTCCGGGCCAAGCGCGTCCTTGAGTAGCGCGAGCCACGGATCGAACCGTCGCCAGCCGCCGATCGCGCCCGCCGAAATCGGCTGGCGGACCTGCTCAGAACTGGCGGTCCGCACCGCGCGTTCGGTTTCGTGAAACGCGAGACAGGCGGGCTCGAACGCCACACCGCACGCCGCGAGCAAATTCCAAACTTGCGTTTCGGTATCCGCGACCAAATCCTCGTGAACGACGCGGTGGATGGCGCCCGGTTGGACCGTATCGATATGTTCCATGAACCGGACGTAATCGCGATAATAGCGCCCCATGTCCGCGAGCGCGTAGCTGAACCCTTGCCCGCGCGCATAATGCTGGCGGAAGTTCGACACGCAGCAATCCATCGCATCGCGCCGCGCGTCGACGATCGTCGCATTGGGCAGGATCAAGCGGATCAACGCGACATGCGCCCAGTTGTTGGGCAGCTTGTCGATGAAATAGGGTCTGTCGGTGCGACGCTGAACGCTGGCGCGGCGCAAATATTCTTCGCCCATCTCGCGGAGCCGCTCGGGCGGCAGCGTCGCCAGTCCTGCCGGATAGTCTTCGATTCCGCGGACGAGCGCGGGAATGTCGGGCAGTTCGGTGGTGCCCTCGATCTGGCTGTGGCTGGCGAGAATCTGTTCGACCAGCGTCGATCCCGCGCGCGGCATGCCGAGCACGAAGATCGGATCGGAACCGGGGCAGCCTTGCCCGACGCGCGCAGCGAAGAAGTCCGCGTCGAACAGCATGATCGAGCGATCGACGAAGGCCTCAGTCGCGTCGGCGTCGTAGACGATCGCCGTCCGGCGAAGCGCGTTTCCATCGGCATAATGCGCGAAGCTCGCGGCATCGTCGCCCACGTCCCAGAGCGCTTTGCCGACCGCGAAATCGAGGTGGAAACGATCCTCGTCGGAAATCGCGGGACCGGCGAGCGCCGCCCGCATCGCCGCGATATCGGCATCGTCGAACTTCACCGTCTTCAGATTGGCGAGGCTCCACCACGCCTCGCCCAGTGCCGGGCGCAGCGCGATCGCACGGCGATAGGCGGCCACACCATCGGCCTGCCGCCCGATCGTCTTGAGCATATGGCCATAGCTCATCCACACCTTGGGCTGGTGCGGCGCGTTTGCCAGCACCTGCTCATACAGCGTGATCGCCTCTTCGAACCCGCCGATCCTGCCGAGCGCAGCCGCCTTCAGATTGCTGTGGCCGGGATTGTCGGGTTCGTCGGCCAACACCGCGTCGAGTTCGGCAAGCGCGTCCGCCGACCGCCCTTGGCGGTGGAGCACAATCGCCATATTGGCGCGTGCCGCGGTGAAGCCCGGCGCGATCTCGATCGCGCGGCGCAACAAAGTCTCGGCATCCTTGTACCGCCCGATCCGCCCGGCGAGTTCGGCAAGCATCCGGATCGCGCGCGCATCGAACGGATCGCGCTTCAGGTACGCGCGCAACACCGGCTCCGCCTCACCGAGCCGGTTGTCGTGAAGCGCCAGCGCGGCATCGACGAGTTGTGGAGGATAGCGGCTGGCCATCTCGCGAGAAACCACGCGTACGCGCAAAGCGTCAAGCCGCACGGTCGCGCCCTAGACGGCTCCCCGGTTTCGTGGTTCGCTTATGGTGCAGGGGGTACATGACCACAGACCAACGGCCATTCGGCTTCTGGACCGCGACCGCGCTGATCGTCGGGGGGATGATCGGATCGGGCATTTTCCTGATGCCGATCGCCCTCGCACCGTTCGGCTGGACCGGCACGATCGCCTGGGTCGTCAGCATTGCCGGAGCGCTCGCCATCGCTTTGTGCATCGCAAGGCTGGCGCGGGCGATGCCCGAAGAGACCGGCGCGGTCGCGATCACCGGGGCGGTGCTCGGCGCGCTCCCCGGCGTGATGGTCGGCGCGAGCTATTGGGTGTCGGTGTGGTCGGCCAATGCCGCGATCTCGATCGCCGCGACGAGCTATCTCAGCGTGTTCGTGCCCGCGCTCGACGCGACCCCGCTCACCGGGGCGCTGGTGTCAGTCGCGCTGATCTGGCTGCTGACCTTGCTCAACCTCGGCGGCGCGAGGCTCGCCGGGCGTTTCCAAGTGGTCACGACAATCCTCAAGCTGCTGCCGTTGATCGCGGTCGTCGCGATCGCGATGTGGCTCGGCGGCACCGGGCAGGCGAGCGCGCCGCCGCTGCCCCCCGCGAGCACCGCCTTCGCCGGGCTCGCCGCCGCCGTCACGCTGACGCTGTTCCCGCTGCTCGGCTTCGAGGCGGCAGGCGTCGCCGCAGAGCGCGTGCGCGATCCCGCGCGCAACGTGATGCGCGCGACGATGGCGGGGACTTTGCTGGTCGGCGTGCTTTACATCGTCGTCTGCTCGGCGATCGTCCTGCTGCTCCCCGCTGCCGACATCGCCGCCTCGGGTGCGCCGTTCCAGTTGTTCGTCGATCGCTTCGTCGGGCGCGGCGCGAGCCTCGCGGTGGCGGCGTTCGCGGCGATCGCGGCGATCGGCGCGCTCAACGGCTGGGTGCTGATCCAGGGCGAGGTGCCGCTCGGCATGGCGCGCGCCGGGTTGCTGCCGCGCTGGTTCGCCAAGGTTTCCGCGCGCGACGTGCCGGTGCGCGTCCTTGCGATCTCGTCGAGCGCGGCGAGCCTGCTGGTGCTGTTCAACGCCAGCAAGAGCCTTGCGGGCGTGTTCGAATTCGCCGCGCTGCTCACCACGTGCGCGTCGCTGTGGCTGTATCTCGCGATCTGCGTGTCGGCGCTGATGCGTCGGATCGCGGTCGCGGCGGCGCTGATCGGCGTGCCGTTCACGCTGTTCGCTTTCTGGGGTGCGGGCTGGCAAGCGAGCGGGCTGAGCATCGTACTGATGCTCGCGGCGGTGCCGGTCTATTGGCTGCGGGGGCGAGAGATCTAACCCAGCACCCGTCCGGCAACGGCGTCCAGCCGTGCGAGCATCGCCGGATCTCGCGCATCGGGCGCGGTGATCAACGCGTGGTCCAGCGTCGTGTCGATCGGGGACGCCGCGCGCTCCGTCGGCAACGCCGCGACGAACCGCTCGACCATCGCGCGCGCGATCGCGCCGTTCGCGGTCATTTGTTCGATGACCTGGGAAACTTCGACGAACGCGGCTTCGTCTCGCCAGCAATCGTAATCGGTGACCATGCCGACCAGCGCATAGGGCAGCTCCGCTTCGCGCGCGAGGCGCGCCTCGGGCATCGCGGTCATGCCGATCACGTCGGCACCCCATTGCCGGTAGAGCAGGCTTTCCGCGCGCGTCGAGAATTGCGGCCCCTCCATCGCCAGATAGGTCGCGCCTTCGGCAACGCGGCCCCCCGCCGCCGTGACCGAAGCGGCGGCCAGAGCGGAAAGCCGCGGACAGACCGGTTCGGCCATCGAGACATGCGCGACCATGCCAGTGCCGAAGAAGCTCGGCGGGCGCCCGACGGTGCGATCGATGAACTGATCGACGACGACGAAGCGGCCCGGCGCCAGTTCCTCGCGCAACGAGCCGATCGAGGAAATCGCCAGCAGGTCGGTACAGCCGCAACGTTTGAGCGCATCGATATTGGCGCGCGCATTCACCGCGTGCGGCGGAATCGGGTGGCCGCGGCCGTGCCGCGGCAGGAATCGTAAGGCGACGTCGCCGATCCGACCGTGCAGGATCTGATCCGACGGTGTGCCCCAAGGAGTCGCGACGTCACGCCATTCTGCATCCTCCAGCGCGTCTATGGCGTATAGACCAGAGCCCCCGATGATCCCGATGGTCCACTCAGCGTTCATTCTCGTCCTCCAGCACCCTCTTTCTCACGATTGGAACAGCCGCACCATGCGATCGATGATTTTCCTTTCCCTCCTCGCGTTCGCCGGAGCAGCGCAAGCCGCCGAGCCGATCACCGGGCGCTGGATCACCGACGACGGCAAGGCGCTCGTCACGATTGCGAAATGCGGCAAGGTCGTCTGCGGCCATATTACCAAGATCCTCGCGCCGACCCCAAAGGGTCCGCCGATCGACGAACGCAACCCCGATCCGAAATTACGCCATCGGCCTATTCAGGGACTTGAAGTGCTGCGCGGCTTTACCGATCAGGGAGACGATTGGCGCGGCCATATCTACGATCCCGAAGCCGGCAAATGGTACAAATCGATCGTCTCGCGCGAGACCGGCGGGCTGAAGGCGCAGGGGTGCATCCTGTTCTTCTGTAAGACGCAGCATTGGAAACCGGCAAAATGAGCGTGGCGCCGGCGCTGCATCTGGCCGGGACCTACCGGCGGCGTGTGAACGCATCGCCAGCGCGGATCTGGGAGAATGTGTTCGACTGGGAACATCTCGCGCACCTCCATGACGGCAGCTTCGCCGATTGCACGCTGATCGATCGCGGCGCGTGGGGCTGGCAGGTAGATCTGACTCCCAAAGGCGCGACGCCGCAGCGGATCGAGATGCGCGCCGATCGTGCCGCCGGTCGCTACACATCGACCACGGTCGGGGGCAGCGGAAAGGGCACCGAAATCCGCGTCGCGCTTGATCCGATCGACACCGACGTCGTCGATGTCACGGTCGAATTCCATTGCCCCGAGGAGCGACCGGAGCGGCTTGCCGCGCTCGGAGAGGCCTATACGGTGGCTTACGCCAAGCTGTGGGACGAGGACGAAGCGATGATGCAGGCGCGCGAGCGCGTGCTGGCGCGACGGACCACGCCGGATCTCACCGCGCCGCCGCTCGATCTCGGCGAGGAGCGGGCGGTGCGCGCCGCTTTGCCGCTGACGTTCGAGTTCGGCGGCGCGCCGTTTCGGCTGATCGATGTCGATGGCGCACTGATCGCGCATTCGACCGTTTGTCCACACTGGCTCGGCCCGCTCGATGAAGCACCGGTCGTGGATCGCGCGATACGATGCCCGTGGCACGGCTACGTCTTCAACGTGGCCGATGGGAAATGCCCCGCGCACCCCGCGTTGAGGCTCGCCACGCCGCCCAATATCACCGTTACCGATGGGCGCGTCGTCGCGCGATGGGGCGGCTGATGCAATCGATCTATTGGGTGCTGAGCTGGGCGTGCCACCGCAAATGCCCGCATTGTTACGACGATCGCTTTCGGCCCTATGTCCGCGATGCGCTGAAAGGCGTGGTGGGCGAAGGGCAGGCCGCCTGGCCGCGCATCCTCGCCAATCTGCCCGATCGCATGCGCTGGATCGACACCAAGGGACGCGAGCAGCCGACCACATTGATCCTAGCGGGTGGCGAATTGCTGATCGACGGCGTGCGCGAGGAGTTGTTCTGGCCGGTGCTGGCGGGCATCCGCGAACGCTGGGGCGACGATGGCCCGCGCATCGGCGTGCAGACCACCGGCGACATCATGACCGAGAATCATGTCCGCGACATGATCGCGCGCGGCGTCTCGACCATCGCGGTCGCTAGCATCGACGATTATCATGTCGGCCACGCCGGCGACGGCAAGTTCCGCCTGATGGATCGCATTCGCGCGATGATGGCCGGATTGGGCGTGCGCGAAGTGAGTCTGGGGATCGCCAAGGACCAACGGCTAAAGGAACCCAAACCCGCGCGCGCCGAGACCGGCCCGAGCTTCCTGTTCTTCGGCGCGCAACCCGATCTGTGGATCGGCGAACTCTGGCCGCGCGGGCGCGCGTGGACCAACGGGCTGGTGCAGGCGGATTACGAGACGAATTTCTGCGCGCGCTGGTCGGGCGCGAAGAGCTTTCTCGATTACGGCCAGTCCGGATCGGAGGTCGCGATCGAGCCCGACGGATCGCTCTACCCCTGCTGCCTCAAGACGCAGGCGCCGCTCGGGAGTCTTGCGGAGGAGCGGCTGACCGACATTCTCGACGATCTGCGTACCGAGCCAGCGATCCTGGCGCTCAATCGCGGCGATCCCGAGGGGATGGGCGAACAGGAGGGGCTGAGCCGGGAGGCGTTCCGCGAAACATCGGTTCGCGTCGATCCCAAGGGGCAGACGGTCGCCAATCCGTGTCTCGGCTGCGACGCCTATTTCCGCGAGACGCTAGGCGACGTTCTGCGCGACCGGCGCGCGGCACGGCTTGCGGCGGCATGAACGCGCTTCACGACTGGTTCTTCGGGCTGGGCGCGCGGTACGGCGTCGATCCGATCGTGTTCGGCGCGATCTACGTCGGCGCGATCCCGTTTTTCCTGCTGTCGATCGCCTGGCTGGTCCGACGGTTGCGCGCCGGCCAGTCGATCGTGCTGCCCGTTCTGTGTGCGGGCTTCTTCTTCGTGTCGGCCTATCTCTATTTGGCGATCGTCGGCCACGATATTCCGGTCTGGGTCTGGGCGGCGCTCGCGCTGTTGATCGGTTACGGCGCCTTCTCGACCATCCGGGGCGTGCGCGGGAAATCCCGAAAATAGCTCAGCGAATATGCGGATAGCGCTCGCCGAGCCGCTTGTGCAGGCCCATCGCCCAGCGGATGCCGACGGTGAAGTAAATCCAGTTCGCCTTCCACTCGCCCCAGGCCGCGACGCGCCGGTCGGAGGTGAGGATCACGCGATTGACCAGCCGGACGCGGCCGAAACGCGCCATCTTCACGCAAAGATCGGCCTCCTCCATCACGCTCATGCCTGGATCGCAGCCGCCCACGGCGAGGAAATCGGCGCGGCGAAAGAACATCGCGTGATCGCCGAACAGCAGGCGGACGCCCTTCACGAACAGATGCGGACGGAGCAGCAGCGGCGCGTACCAGGTCTTGATCCAGTTATGGAATGAGGTGACCCAGCGCACCTTGTCGGGTCCGCTTAGCAACGGCGTAAACCCGGCGAGCGCGATCTTCGGATCGGCCATCGTCCGGCGGATCACCGCGATCATGTCGTCGGGCGGCTCGGTATCGGCGTGGAGCACGCAGACGATCGGGCCGGACACCGCATCGACGCCGCGATTGATCTGGCGCGACCGACCCTGTTCGTGATGTTCGATAACCGCCAAGCCGAGGTCGCGCGCGATTTTCGCCGTACCGTCCGTGCTGCCGCCATCGACCACCAAAATTTCGTCGGGCGGTGGATCGAGCGCGGCAAGCAGACGCGCGAGGCGCGGCAAGGTCGTCGCCTCGTCGAGCGTGGGGATGACGATGGCGACCGCCTCGCTCACCCCGAGATCAAATGCGGCCAGCGTGCAAGATCCTCGGGCCGGTCGCAATCGGCGAGTTCGGGCACGCGCACCGGATCGATCCCGGCATCCGCGAGACGCGTCACAGTCTGCGTGAGGACCGCGCCAGTTCCCCAATCGATCCGCTCGAACACGCCGCGAACCTCTCGCGCAAGCCCGAGCAGCCAATATCCGCCGTCCTCGGCAGGCCCGATCACCGCGTCGGCATGCGCCAGCGCGTCGGCGGCATTTCGCAGCAGATCGGCCGTCACATCGGGCGCGTCCGAGCCGATGAAGATCGTCGGGTAAGGCGGTGCCGCGCGCGCCAGCCGCTCGCCAAGATCGCCGCCCCCCTGATCGACGATCGTAATCTTGCTAAGCCATGCCTCGAACACCGCGACCGGCGCGCCGGTGGTCCTTACCTCCAGCGCCAGCCCACCCTCCTGCACCGCGCGCACCGTCCGCTCGGTGAGCGTGCGGTGGAGCGCGGCGGCGCCGTCCGCGCCCAATGCCGGGATCAGCCGGGTCTTGGCCTTGCCCGCTTCGGGATAGCGCGTGAACAGGACGACGCGTGGGTTCATCGGCCAGCGATAGCGCAGGCGCCGCCGCCGCGCACGCAACTCCTCGGCGCGGCGCGGGTTTTCGACGCATGGACACGGCCCGTCACGACAGGATGGTGACGATCGCCGGCGCTGCCGCGCTCGGCCTCGCCGCGATGGCGTTGTTCGCCGGCGAAAGGAAGCGACCGTTGCGCAAGGCGACGCAGGCGGAGCCGGGACGGAGCCTCTCCAATCTGGTGCTCGGTGCGCTGAGCATGGCGACCGTCGCGCTGGTCGAGGCACCGCTCACCAACCCGCTCTCCGAACGCGCCGAACGCAGGCGCAGCGGGCTCGTCCAGCATTTGCCGATTCCGGCATGGGCGCGCGATGCGGCGGCAGCGCTTTTGATGGATTACGCCATCTATCTCTGGCATGTCGCGACCCACCGGGTACCGTTCCTCTGGCGCTTCCATCTCGTCCATCACATCGATCTCGATCTCGACACGACGACGGCGTTGCGTTTCCACGCCGCCGACATGGCGATCTCCGCGCAGTACCGCGCAGCACAGGTCGCGCTGATCGGCGTTTCCCCGCGCGCGCTGAAAATCTGGCAGGGCTGGTTCTTCGTCTCGATCCTGTTCCACCACAGCAATCTTGCCTTGCCCGAGCGCCTCGAACGCCTGCTCGCGTACCTCGTCACGACTCCCAGGATGCACGGCATCCACCACAGCGCGGTCGAGGACGAGACCGATTCGAACTGGTCGAGCGGGCTGGCCTTGTGGGACCATCTCCACGGCACCTTCCGGCTCGATGTGGCGCAATCCGATATCACGATCGGCGTTCCTGCGTACCGCGATCCGGGCGAGACCGGTATCGCCGCGTCGCTCGTTATGCCGTTCGGTCACGAACGCGATGCCTGGGCGTCGCCCGACAGGAAGCCGACCGCAATACAATAACCGATCAGCCGCTTGAGATACGCCGCGCCGGTCGGCGGGCAGACGAGGCCGGTGACGCTTCGGAAAACGCTGTCGTCGAAGCGTGGATCGCGCTGGAAATAGCTGCTGTAGAGCCCGGCGACGCGCGAATACAGACGGCGTTCCAGCGGCGGCAGCGCGGCTATGTCGAACGATTCGGGTGGCACCAGCGTCGGCGCGCTGAACTGCGGAAAGGCACCGATCGCAGCAGCGAACATCGCCACCGGCGCTGGTTGCGCCGAGACGAGATGGTAGCGCCCGCCATCCGCCACGCGCATATTCTCGGCCAGCGCGACGATGCCGGCGGCGACGTGATCAATCGGGACGAAATCGATCGTCGCGTCGCCGTGCGCCGCCATATGACGCACCCTGCCCTCGGCGATCAGTTTGAACGCGGCATAGATCGTGTCGAACGTTCGGATCGCGCCGCTGGTCGAATCGCCCACCACCACGCTCGGCCGCGCGATCGCAAATCGCAGGCCGCTCGCCGCGACGAGCGCCTCGCCCTCCGCCTTGCTCGCCTCATAGCCGTTGGCGAAGCCGTCTCGCGGCAACGGATCGTCCTCGGCGATCGCTCCATCGCGTCTGCCGCAGACATAGGCGGTGCTGACATGGAGCAGCGCCATGCCGCAGCTGCGGGCAAGCTCGATCGCGTGCGCGGTTCCGGCGACATTGACCGCGCGATAATCCTCGTCCTTGAGATCGAACCGCGTCGTCGCCGCGCAGTGGATCAGTAGATCGAGGTCGCGTGCTGTTGCGGCATCGATCGCGAAGCCGGGCTGCGTCACATCGCCGTGGAACGTCGCATGAAGCGCCGGCGTCTGCCCGTCATTGCCACGGACTTCGGGATTGCGGTGGACCAGCGCGCTGACCCGGTGACCGCGCGCCGCCAGCCGTGCCGCAATCTCGCCACCGATCAGCCCGCCCGCGCCGGTGATGAGAATACGTAAACGCGTCATGCCATGCGAGCATGGTGCAACCGCTGCGGTCGTGCAAACGTATCCCCGGCATGACCGATACATTCGACCTGATCGTGATCGGCGCGGGATCGGCCGGGTTGACCGCTGCCGGCGGGGTGGCGATGTTCGGGCTGAAGGTCGCGTTGATCGAGGCCGGCGAGATGGGGGGCGAATGCCTCAACACCGGCTGCGTGCCCTCGAAGGCGCTGCTGGCGGCGGCGAAAGCGGCGCATGGCGCGCGCGACGGCGCACGGCTCGGGATCACTGCGACACCGAAAATCGACTGGCGCGGCGTCCGCGCGCATGTCGATGGCGCGATCGCGGCGATCGCGCCGCACGATTCGCAAGGCCGGTTCGAAAAGATGGGCATCGACGTGATCCGAGCGCGCGCGCACTTCCTGGACGCGAAGACGGTGCGCGCCGGAAACCGCACGTTGACGGCGCCGCGCATCGTGATCGCGACCGGCTCCAGACCGGCGATCCCGCCGATCGACGGGCTGATCGACGCGCCCTTTCTCACCAACGAAACGCTGTTCGCGCTGGATGTGCTGCCCGATCATCTCGTCATCATCGGCGGCGGCGCGATCGCGGTGGAGATGGCGCAGGCCTTTCGCCGGCTCGGCTCCAAAGTGACGGTGATCGCGCGGCATGCGATGCTCATGCGCGACGATCGCGACGCCGCCGATCTCGTTACGACGCAAATGCGCGAGGAGGGCGTGACGATCGAATGCGGGCGCGATGTCGCGCAAATCGAGGCGAGTGGGGCGACTATCGCGGTAACGCTCGACGATGGCCGATCGGTGACCGGGAGCCATCTGCTTGTCGCCACGGGACGCCGCGCGAATATCGACGATCTCGATCTGGAGGCCGCCGGTGTGAAAGTCGGCAAGGACGGCATCGTCGTCGACGCGCGGCGCCGCACCAGCAATCGCCGCATCCATGCGATCGGCGATTGCCGCGCCGGCCCGCGCTTCACGCATGTCGCGGGCTATGAAGGCTCGCTGGTCGGCATCGACGTCGCGCTCGGCTGGCCCGGTAAGGTCGATTGGCGCGCGTTGCCGCACGTCACCTACAGCGACCCCGAACTCGCGCAAATCGGGCTGACCGAAGCCGAGGCGCGCGAGCAATACGGCAAGGTCGAAGTGACGAAAGAGGATTTCAGCCATAACGACCGCGCCGTCACCGAAGGCGACACGCGGGGGTTCCTCAAGCTCGTCCGCCACAAGGGCAGGGTCGTCGGCGTCACCATCGTCGGCGCGCGCGCGGGCGAATTGGTGCTGCCCTGGGCGCAGATCATCACCGGCAAGGCCTCCGCCTTCGCTTTGGGTTCGGCGATCGTCGCCTATCCGACACGATCCGAAATCGCCAAGGCGGCGGCGTTCGCGGCGCTATCCCCAACGGTGTTCGGCGCATGGCCCAAACGCTGGGCGGCGACGATCGCAAGGACGCGGCGGTGGCTTGCGTGACCAGAGCCCGGACGATGCCGACCGGTCCGTCGCCGTTCCGCGTCGAAGCGCCGCCGCTGCCGCGCGCGAAATTCGCCGATCCCGAAATCACCGCCGTCGGCGAACCGCGCGCGCAGGTTCCGCTGATCGCGCTGGAAACGCTCTGGCTCAACACCGGTACATTGTGCAATCTCGCCTGTGCGACCTGCTATATCGAAAGCTCGCCGACCAACGATGCGCTGATCTACCTGACGGTGGAAGAAGCCCGGCGCTTCCTCGACGAGATCGCCGAGGGCGCCTTCGCAACGCGCGAGATCGGCTTCACCGGCGGTGAGCCGTTCATGAATCCCGAGATCATGGCGATGCTCGATCTGGCGCTCGCCCGCGGGCACGACGTGCTGGTGCTGACCAACGCGATGAAGCCGATGCGGCGGCACGACACGGCCTTGCTCGCGCTACGCGAACGGCGCGGCGATCGCCTTACTCTGCGCGTCAGCCTCGATCATCACACGCCGGCGGTGCATGAGGTTGAACGCGGCGCGCTGAGCTGGCAGCCCGCGCTGGACGGGCTGAAATGGCTTTGTGCCAACGGCTTTTCGATCGCGGTTGCCGGACGACATCTCGCCACCGAAGCCGATGACGAAGCCCGCGCCGGCTACGCCGCCTTGTTCGCCGCACACGGCATCGCGATCGACGCGCGCGATCCGGCGCGCCTGGTACTATTCCCCGAAATGGACGCGACCGCCGACGTCGCGGAGATCACCACCGCTTGCTGGGGCATCCTCGACGTCTCTCCCGGCGACGTGATGTGCGCAACAAGCCGAATGATTGTTCATCGCCGCAGCGAGGACCACGCAGGCGTGGTCGCCTGCACCCTGATCCCCGACGATCCCGGCTTCGATCTCGGCGCGACGCTGGCCGAGGGGAGCCGCCCGATCGCGCTCAACCACCCGCATTGCGCGCGCTTCTGCGTGCTGGGCGGTGCGCGCTGTTCCGGACCGGGTTAAGCCTCGATCCCGGTCCGTTACAGGCCGAAGCTCAGCCGCACATATCCGAACTGCCCCGGGACGTCATATGTGGTCGGGTCGTAATTGTTCAGGCTGCAGGTGAAGCACGACGGCGGGTCGCTGTTGAAGACGTTGTTGACGCCGACCGTCAACGCCATCCGCTCGTCGAGCCAACGCGGGCGGAACTGGAGCTGGACGTCACCGTAGAGGCGGTCGTTCAGCGTGTTCACCTGGGCGATCTCGTCGACGCTGTCGATATAGCGGCCGGTGAAGCTCGCGGTGACCGGGCCCAGCGTCCAGTCGACGACGCCGATCGCCTTGAACTTGGGATACGCCTGGTCGGGGCTGCCGCGCTCGGTGCCTTCGTAATCGGTGCGGGTCGAACCGGTCGTCGCTGGAACGATCTCGCTGTAACGCAGGAGGTAGTTGGCGTTGAGGTTGAGGCCGAAAGCGCCGAAGCCCGTCTCCGACGAACGGAAGGTCAGCGTCGCGTCGATGCCCTTGGTGCGAATGCCGCCGATGTTAAGGAGCTGCCCGTTGATCGCCGAGATGAAGCCGTTGGGGGTGCGCTGCACCGCCGCGCAACTGAGCGCATCGCCCGACTGCACGCAGCGGTTGACCAGCACGTCGGCGGGAATCGAATTGATCGCGTCGTTCACCTTGATGTCGAAATAATTCACCTCGAGGCTCAGCGCCCTGGCGAAGCCGCCCTGCGCCCACGCCGGGCTGTAGACCGCACCGAACAGCAACGTGCGCGCGGTTTCGGGCTGGAGCGCACGGTTGCCGCCGGTCAGGACCGGAAGCTGGCCGCCCTGCGGCTCGTCGAAGCTGCCGTCGGCGGGGACGCCGTTGGCGATGCAATTCTGCCGGACGGTCGCGTTGGTCTGGAACAGCCCGCCCGCCGCGCTGGTGCACGGATCGTCGAGCGCGGCGTCGAAGCGCGAGCGCGCGCCGAACAATTCGCCGATCGACGGCGCGCGAAGGCTCTCGGCATAGGACCCGCGGAGCAGCAGGTCGCTGACCGGTTTCCACAAGGCCCCGCCGGACAAAGTCGTATTGCCGCCGAAGGTCGAATAGTTCGAGTGCCGCGCCGCGCCGTTCAGTTCGAGCGACTGGAAGAGCGGCACGTCCTTGATGATCGGGACGCGCAGCTCGCCGTAGATTTCATCGACGTTGAAGCTGCCGCGCGCGGCCTGCGCCGGGATGTCCGAGCCGAGCCCGGCCTGGATGATCGGATCCGGCGTGAAGCTGCCGAACTGGTAGCGATGCTCGTAACCAAGCGCGATGCCGACCGGGCCACCGGGAAGGTCGAACAGCTCGCCCGAAAGATTGGCGGTGTAATCGTTGAGCCGCTGGTCGCTCTTGTCGCGTTCGTCGAATCCGACGAAGGCGAGCATCGCGGGCGTCACCGAACCGAGCCCGCCGAAGATGTTGAACGGTACGCACGCGCCGGTGCAGTCCGCAACCGGACCGAGCGCCTGCGCGAGGTTGGCGGCGTTTACGTTGCCGGTGAAGAGCTGCTTCGCCTCGTTGAACCCGGCAACCGCATTGACGTCGTAATACCAATTGTGCCCGAACGCCTGGAACTTGCCGTCGATCGTACCGGTGATCGACATCGTGTCGACCTTCTGATTGTACGTCCGCTGCCCCGCCTCGACCAGGCGGCGGGCGATGAAGCTGTAGGTCGCGGGCTGGCCGTTGGTGCCCGAATTCAGCGTGAAGCCGAACGGGTTGAACGGGTTGGTCGCGTCGATCGAGATCGTGTCGAGCAGATTGCCGTTGCCCGCGTCGGGGCCGACGAACAGCGGCAGGAACGCCGCCTGGTTCTGCGAATTGCGGCGGTTATAGACCGCGTTGACTTTCAGGTTGAGCGCTTCGCTGAACTCGACCTTCGTATTGAAGAAGGCGCCGTAGCGTTCGCTGGGAGTCAGGAAGTAATTGAACGGCGCGAAGTTGAACCGGTCCCCCGTGCCGAAGGCGCGGAAATCGCCGCCGGCGAGCGTCGGATCAAACGTGCCGCGCCCGGTAAGCGGCGGGTTGCGCGGGGTGACGTCGAAATCGCCGACGATGATGCGGCCGTTGACCGCCGCCGAGGAGCAGCCGCCGATTGGGTCGGCGCAGCTCGTCTGTCCCGGATTGGGGAATTGCGAGATCGCGCGGTCGCGGGCGCGGACCGGATCCTGCTTGATGTAATCGGCGCCCGCGACGATGTGGACGCGGTCGCTGCCGATGCCGTAGCTGATCTGATAGTTCTGCGTGTCGCCGTCGCCCTGACGGAAGGTGCCGTATTGCGCCGACGCCTTCAGCCCCCGCTGCTCGGATTTGGTGATGATGTTGACGACGCCACCGATCGCGTCCGACCCGTAGATCGACGAAGCCGCCGACTGGAGCACCTCGATCCGCTCGATCATGTTGTCGGGGATCGAGTTCAGATCGACGGTGGCCGGGATGCCGCTGGCGCTGGCGCCGTTGACGAAGCGGAGGCCATTGACGAGCACGAGCGTCCGCTTGGCGCCGAGATAGCGCAGGTCGATCGCCGCCGAGCCCGCGCCGACGCCGCCGCCGTCGGGCGGATTGCCGAGGTTGCCCGAATTGTTGAATTTGGTGTTGAGCCCACCCGCCGCGCTCGGCAGGCGCTGGAGCACGTCGGCGACCGACGACAGGCCGGTCTTGGCGATCGAGGTCTCGTCGACGGTCACTACCGGCAACGGCTGGTCGAGCGGATCGCGGCGGATCCGCGAGCCGGTGACGACGATGTCCTCGCCCGGCGCGGCGGTGTCGTCGGCGGGCGGGTTCACCGCCTCTTGTGCGGTCGCAGGCACGGCGACGAGCGCAACTGCGAGGGCTGCGGCGGCGATTCCACTGCTCAGGACGGATCGTGTGAAGAGGCTGGTGCGCATGCGAGTGTTCCCTTGGTTCGAGGCCGTCGCGACATGGTCTCCCTATGCTGCAAGAAAACTGTAACACGGACGAAACATCAAGCGATCATTGCGAGCGCGATACGATAGCCGCGTGAGTGGTGCTCGATTGCAACGCTGCGACAGAGTCGTTGCCCTTTCGCCACACACTTCGTGACAGGTGACGTCCCGGCGCGGAGCGGCTAGAGCGCGCGGCGATGTCCCGCACCGCCGCCCGATCGAAAGCCCGCGCCGCCGCGCGGCTCGCCGCTGTCCAGGCGCTCTACCAGCATGAGATGGAGGCGACCGCGGTCGCAGCGTTGCTCCACGAGTTCCACCAACACCGGCTGGGCGCGACCATCGAGGATGCGGATTATGCCGACGCCGACGTTGATTTCTTCGACGATGTCGTGAGTGGCGCGCTGGCGCGTGCGGACGAGATCGACGCGGCGATCGCGGCGAAGCTGGCGAGCGGCTGGTCGCTCGCACGGCTCGACAAGCCGATGAAAGCGATCCTGCGCGCGGGGACATATGAGTTGCTGGCGCGCGCCGATGTGCCGACGGGGGCGGTGATCACCGAATATGTCGATGTCGCGCATGCCTTTTACGAAAAGCGCGAGACGGGGTTCGTCAACGGTCTGCTCGACGCGATCGCGAAGGAGGCGCGGCGCTGATGGCTGACATCGTCAACCTGAACAAGGCGCGCAAGGCGAAGCGCCGGGCCGAGGACAAGGCGCAGGCCGCGGCGAACAGCGTAGCGCACGGCCGGACAAAGGTGGAGAAGGATGCGGCGGAGGCGGAGGCGGACCGCCGCGACCATCTGCTCGACGGGGCGAAGCGCGAGGATTGAGGCTGAAGCCAAGGCCGGCGCCGGGCAGACAGCGTCGCCATTCCCGACTACGCTGCGCCGCGTGATCGAATCCGAGCTCATCGCCGCGCTGCGCCGACTGCCGCTACATCCGGGTGCGCGCGGGCTGGCCGACGACGCTGCGGTGATCGGTGGACATGTCGTCACCACCGACACCTTGGTCGAGGGCGTGCATTTCCTCAGCAGCGACGCGCCCGGCGATATCGCGTGGAAACTGGTGGCGACGAACATGTCCGATCTTGCCGCCAAGGGCGCGCGGCCGGTGGGGGTGTTGCTCAACTACCCGGTCGGCGACGACGATTGGGATTGCGCGTTCGTCTTCGGCCTTGGCGCGGCGCTGGCGGCGGTGGATTGCGCTTTGCTCGGTGGGGACACGGTAACGCTGCCAGCGGGCGCGCCGCGGGTGCTGACGCTCACCGCGTTCGGCGACGACGCCACGGCGCCGCCGCGATCCGGCGCGGTCGCTGGCGACGCGCTCTGGGTGACGGGGACGATCGGCGACGCGGGGGCGGGGCTGGCGATCGCGAAGGGCGAACAAGGTCCGACCGAGGCGCTCGCCGCGTATCGCCGCCCACAGCCCCGGCTGGCCGAAGGACGGCTGCTCGCGCCTGTCGTCCATGCGATGATGGATGTGTCCGACGGCTTGCTGATCGATGCCGCAAGGATGGCGGCCGCGAGCGGTTTGGCGGTTTCGATCGACTTGGCGCTCGTCCCTTTATCGCGGGCGTATCGCGCGCATGCCGGTGAAAACCGCGAGGCGCGGATCGCCGCGGTCACCGCGGGAGACGACTATCAATTGTTATTCGCCGCCCCCGCCGCCGTCGTCCCGCCTGCGCCCGCGACTGCGGTCGGTACATTTGCAGCCGGTGCCGGATTGACGCTGGTCGATGGCGGCGAATCCGTCCCCCTTCCGGCAACGCTGGGCTGGGAGCACGAGACCATCGGACGCTTGCGCTAGGCCGAACGCGTCTATACCGAGCCGCAAAACCGCGCGACCGGGGTATTCCGCGCGTCCGTACGTTAAGGGGACTTCGATGACGATCGTTTACATCGCCATGATCTGCGGCCTGATCGCCGTGGTTTACGGCATCGTGACCAGCCAGCAGGTGCTCCGCGCCTCGCCCGGCAACGAGAAGATGCAGGACATCGCGTCCGCCATCGCGGAAGGCGCCAAGGCGTATCTCGGCCGGCAATATCGCACCATCGGCATCGTCGGAATCGTCGTCGCGATCCTCGTCGGATTGTTCCTCGGGCCGATTTCGGCCGCCGCCTTCGCGCTCGGCGCGATCCTGTCTGGCGTCACCGGCTTCATCGGCATGAACGTTTCGGTCAAAGCCAACGTCCGTACCGCCGAGGCCGCGCGCACCTCGCTCCAGGGTGGCCTGACGATGGCGTTCCGGTCGGGCGCGGTCACCGGCATGCTCGTCGCGGGTCTCGGCCTGCTGGCGATCTCGGTGCTGTTCTGGGGTCTGCTCACGTTCGGCCATTACGACCTGACTGTCGGCGCGGATCGCCGCGTCATCGTCGACACGCTCGTCGCGCTCGCGTTCGGCGCGTCGCTCATTTCGATCTTCGCGCGTCTCGGCGGCGGCATCTTCACCAAGGCCGCCGACGTCGGCGCCGATCTCGTCGGCAAGGTCGAGGCGGGCATCCCCGAGGACGACCCCCGCAACCCCGCCACCATCGCGGACAATGTCGGCGACAACGTCGGCGATTGCGCCGGCATGGCGGCGGATCTGTTCGAAACCTATGTCGTCACGATCGGCGTGACGATGGCGTCGATCGCGCTGCTGCTGCCCAACGCCGATCATCTGTTCCAGCTTATGACCTTGCCGCTGCTCGTCGGCGGGGTGTGCATCGTGACCTCGATCATCGGCACGTACATGGTCCGGCTCGGCGGCGGCACGATCATGGGCGCGCTATACAAGGGCTTCTGGACCACCGTCGTCCTGTCGGTCCCCGCGATCTATTTCGCCACGCAATATGTGCTGGGCGACATGAATGCGGTGATCGGCGGATCGAGCGCGCTCGGCGACACAGGCGCGCTTACCACCGACAATGGCTCCGCCGCGGTGACCTTCACCGGCATGGGGTTGTTCTGGTGCATGATGATCGGCCTCGCGCTGACCGGCGCGCTGGTGTGGATCACGGAATATTACACCGGCACCAATTATCGCCCGGTCAAGTCGATCGCCAAGGCGTCCGAGACCGGCCATGGCACCAACGTGATCCAGGGCCTCGCGGTCAGCCTGGAGAGCCCGGCGCTGCCGACGCTCGTCATCTCGGTCGCGGTGATCGCGACGTATCAGTTGGGCGGGATCATCGGCATTGCGTTCGGCGCGACGTCGATGCTGGCGCTGGCGGGGATGGTCGTCGCGCTCGACGCTTATGGCCCGGTGACCGACAATGCCGGCGGCATCGCCGAGATGGCGGGGCTGCCCGACGACGTGCGGCATCGCACCGACGCCTTGGACGCGGTCGGCAACACCACCAAGGCGGTGACCAAGGGCTATGCGATCGGCTCCGCCGCGCTCGCCGCGCTGGTGCTGTTCGGGGCGTACACGACCGATCTGGCGATCTATTTCCCCGATCTGGTTGTCGATTTCCGGCTGTCGAACCCGTATATCATCGTCGGGCTGCTACTCGGTGCGCTGTTGCCGTTCAGCTTCGGCGCGTTCGGGATGACCGCGGTCGGCCGTGCGGCGGGATCGGTCGTCGAGGACGTCCGTGCGCAGTTCCGTGACAATCCCGGGATCATGGAAGGCACGACGCGCCCGAATTACGCGCGTACCGTCGATCTGGTCACCAAGGCGGCGATCAAGGAAATGATCATCCCGTCGCTGCTGCCGGTGCTCGCGCCGATATTGGTGTATTTCGTGATCCTCGCGGTGTCGGATCAGGCCAGCGCCTTCGCCTGCCTCGGCGCGCTGCTGCTCGGCGTGATCGTGTCGGGGCTGTTCGTCGCGATTTCGATGACGAGCGGCGGCGGCGCGTGGGATAACGCCAAGAAGTACATCGAGGACGGCAATTACGGCGGCAAGGGCAGCGAGGCGCACAAGGCCGCGGTGACCGGCGACACCGTCGGCGATCCGTACAAGGACACCGCCGGGCCGGCGGTGAACCCGATGATCAAGATCACCAACATCGTCGCGCTGCTGCTGCTCGCGGCGCTGGCGGCGCATGCGGGCGTTGCCGGGTAAGGGCGGACGTTTTTGGGTTAGGAAAGGTGCCGTCCGGAGCGATCCGGGCGGGGTTTTTCTTAGCGGCTCGTCCGCAGCCGCAACGCCACCGACTTCGCGTGCGCGGGCAGCCCCTCCGCCTCCGCCAGCGCGATCGTCGCGGGGCCGAGGTCTGCAAGCGCGGTTTCGTCGAGTTGGAGGAAGCTGGTGCGCTTCATGAAATCGGTGACCGAAAGCCCCGAGGCGAAGCGGGCGCGGCGACCGGTCGGGAGGACGTGGTTGGGGCCGGCGATGTAATCGCCGATCGCCTCGGGCGTATGGCGGCCGAGGAAGGCGCTGCCGGCATGGCGTAGCTGGTCGAACAAGGATTGCGGGTCGTCGCAGGCGAATTCGACGTGTTCGGGGGCTAGTGCATCGACGAGCGGGATCGCCTCGGCGAGCGTTTCGGTGATGATGACCGCGCCGTTGCGCTCCCAGGCAATGCGGGCGGTTTCGTGCGTCGGGAGATCGGTAAGCTGGCGCTCCACCGCCGCCGCGACCGCATCCGCGAACTCCGCATCGTCGGTGAACAGGATCGATTGCGTCGTCAAATCGTGTTCGGCCTGGCTGAGCAGGTCGGCGGCGATCCAGTCTGGGTCGTTGGTGCCGTCGGCTACGACGACGATCTCGCTCGGCCCGGCGACCATGTCGATGCCGACGACGCCGTAGACCTGGCGTTTGGCCTCGGCGACCCAGGCATTGCCAGGGCCGGTGACGACATCGACGCGCGCGATCCGGCGCGTGCCGTAGGCGAGCGCGGCGATGGCCTGCGCGCCGCCGACGCGCCAGATGTCGTCGGCACCGGCAAGGTGCGCGGCGGCAAGGACGAGCGGGTTGATCTCGCCGATCGGTGTCGGGGTGACGACGACGAGGCGCTCGACACCCGCGACCTTGGCGGGGATCGCGTTCATCAGCAGCGTGGAAGGATAGGCCGCGCGGCCGCCGGGGACGTAAATTCCTGCGGCATCGACCGGGCGCCAGCGGGCACCGAGACGGACGCCTGCGGCATCGGTGAAGTCGCTGTCGGTAGGGCGCTGCTTTTCGTGAAAGGCGCGGATGCGCGAGGCGGCGAGTTCGAGCGCTAGGCGGAGTTCGGGTTCCAGCGCGGCGAAGGCGTCGCTGCAGGTCGCGGCGTCGATCGACCAGCCGGTTTCGTCGAGATCGTGGTCATCGAACTTCTGGGTGAAGGCGCGGAGCGCTGCGTCGCCTTCGTCGCGGACGCTACGCAGAATCGTGGCCACGTCGCGCGCGACGTCGGCGTCGGCCTCGCGGCGGGCATCGACGATTGCGGCGAAGGCGGAGGCGAAATTCGCGTCG
Organism: Sphingomonas sp.; assembly: GCA_965219285.1. Classification (GTDB taxonomy): domain Bacteria; phylum Pseudomonadota; class Alphaproteobacteria; order Sphingomonadales; family Sphingomonadaceae; genus Sphingomonas. The sequence continues at coordinate 330,083 of CBDCNF010000008.1, read as the reverse complement.
GTGGTGGCGAGGCGGATCACGCGGCTTGGCTGGCACCGACCGCGCGCCGGAACGCCTCGACGAGCGGGACGACTTCGACGCGGGTCTTCATCGCGGCGCGGTTCACCACCAGGCGCGCGCTGACATGCATGATCCGTTCGACCTCGACGAGGCCGTTTTCCTTGAGCGTCCGGCCCGACGACACCAGATCGACGATGCGCGGCGCAAGGCCGAGCGTCGGGGCGAGTTCCATCGCGCCGTTCAATTTGACGCATTCGGCCTGCACACCGCGCTTCGCGAAATGCGCCGCCGTGACGTGCGGGTATTTGGTCGCGACGCGGACGTGGCTCTGCCCGCGCGGATCACCGGTCTCGGCCGTTCCAGCGGGCTCGGCGACCGACAGGCGGCAATGGCCTATGCCGAGATCGACCGGGGCGTAGAGTTCGGAATAGGCGAATTCGGCGAGCACGTCCGACCCGACGATGCCGAGTTGCGCCGCACCATGCGCGACGAAGGTCGCGACGTCGAACGCGCGAACGCGGATCAGTTCGATGCCGGGGTCTTCGGTCGCGAAGCGGAGCGCGCGACTGTCCTCATCGGAGAAGGCCGCTTCGGGGACGATTCCGGCGGCGGCGAGCACCGGCAACGCCTCGGCTAGGATGCGGCCTTTCGGTAAGGCGATGACGATCGGAGTAGCCACGGAGCCGGGCTTTACTTGTGCACCTGCGAAGGCGCAATGCGGCGACCGTCAGGAGGCGCATAATGGCGGATGAGGCAGGCAACCGGAACGCATTCCTGATCCAGGAACATTATTGCCGGACGATGGACGCGCCGATCTATGCCAGCATCGCCGCGGCGGTGGCGAAAGACCTTACGCGCGACACGATTGTGGGCGCGCGGCTGCTCGACTGGCCCGGCGAGCCGACCCGCGATGCGATGCCGCTGCGGTTCATCGGCGGGCTGCATGCGCTGGTGCTGGCGGGGCGCGATGCGGAGCTGGCAGAATTGTTCGCGGGCCATGTCGCGGATGACGAGATCATCGGGGTGGTCGAAGGCGTGCTGGCGCGCCACGAGGCCGAGCTGCTGCCGTGGCTCGACGGACCGCCGCAGACCAACGAGCCGGGTCGGTCGGCGGCACTGATGTGCGGGCTGATCGAGGTCGCGCGGCGGCACGGGCCGAAGATCGAGATCCTCGAGATCGGATCGAGCGCGGGGCTCAATCTGCTGATCGGGCGCTATCGCTTCGATCTCGGCGGGACGATGGTCGGCCCGGAGGATTCGCCGATCACGATCGTCCCCGAATGGACCGGCGAAGCGCCGCCTGCGACGCCGATCGAGATCGTATCGGCGCGCGGTAGCGATATCGCGCCGATGGATGCGACCGATCCCGCGGTCGAGACACGCCTGTCGGCTTTTGTCTGGCCCGAGAAACCCGAACGGATGGCACGTCTGAAGAGCGCGATCGCAATGGTGCGCGACCACGGCGTCCGCCTCGACCGCGCCGACGCCGCCGACTGGATCGAGGCGCGGCTCGCCGAACCGCAAGAGGCGGGGACGACGAGCGTGCTGATGCATTCGGTGGTGTGGCAATATCTGCCGAAGGACGTGGCGGCCCGCGTCCGCGCGGCGATGCTGGCGGCGGGCGATCGCGCGACCCCCGAACGCCCGCTCGGCTGGGTGATGATGGAGCCCGACCGGTCGGTTGCGCATCAGGTGCTGCGGGTGATGAGCTGGCCGGGGCACGCCGAGCCGTTGGTCCTGGGCGCGTCGCATGCGCATGCGGCATGGATCAATTATGGCGCGCTCGACGCGGAACGCGACCGGATCGCGCTGCCGGAGCCGGCGCAGGTGTGGCCTTAGGCTTAACGTGCGGGGCGTCCGCTATTGATGGTTTTCCGTCGGCCCGCTTCCGGCGAATCAATCCTTGGAAGCGGAGGTTATCCGAGGCACACGCGATGACTAGGTACGGAGGAGCGTGGGCGGTATAGGTCGAATATGACAGGCCCAAGCCGTAAGCAGATGATAGCCGCTCTAAAAGCCTATGCTCGCGCACCGATTACCGACGCTACCATCGACGCACACGCCAAGTCGATCGAAGCCGAAAGCGATAGAGGGGCCATCATCATCACAGCGGCGATGATCGAAGACACACTTACCCAAGCTCTTCGTAAGAAGGTAGCGCATTTAAATTCGAAAGAGGTGTCGGACCTATTCGACCACAGTGGTCCAATGGGCACTTTTTCTGCGAAGATCAAAAATGCGCAGGCAATGGGAATCGTCGATCGCACTACCCGCTCGCATATAGAAGTTATTAAAGAGATGCGGAATGCATGTGCCCATTCTCAACGACCTTTAACATTTGCAGACAGCGAGTTACGGGAAGCTGTGTTCTCCATGCTGACGGATGAAGCGGTCGCGAGTTACGACGGCGATGTTGATTACATTCGAAAGGCATTCGTGCTGATGACCGCGATTTTTGCTCAGATCATCGTGGAAGGCGACGTTCGCAAAGGCTTGGCGAAGGCTAACGCAATTATTCAACGCATGGCGGAAGCCGGAAACGGCACGGATAGCGAGGACGGCTGAACGACCGGTTTCAGGTGTCCCTGTAGGTCCAGCAATTGACTGCAATTGGGTCGCCAACCGCAACCCCCAGCGCCAAAGTCACGGATAACTCACCGTCTTCGGGACGCTGGGAATGGGAATCCATTCCTTCTCGTCCCCCGGCACCCGCGGAAACTCCCCCGCCATCCAGGCGCGTTTCGCTTCGTCGATGCGGTCGCGGGAGGAGCTGACGAAATTCCACCAGACGTGGCGCGGGGTGGCGAAGGCGTCGCCGCCGCAGAGCATTGCGCGACCGCCGTTTGCCGAGCGCAACGTCGCGGCGACGCCGGGTTTGAGGACGTAGAGGCGTTGCGGTTCGAGGGAGACGCCTTCCAGCGTTGCCTCGCCGGTCGCGAGGTAGAGCGCGCGTTCGTCCGCCGCTGCGTCGATCGGCACCGCCGCGCCCGCTTCGAGCGCGATATCGGCGTAGATTGTCCCGGCATAGGTGGTGGTCGGGGCGCGCCGGCCCCAGAGATCGCCCATGATGATGCGCGCCTTCGCCCCGTGCGCGTCGATCACGGGCAGGGCGTCTGCCGCGACATGTTCGAACGCGGGGTCCATTTCCTCGTTCGCTTCGGGGAGCGCGAGCCAGGTCTGGATGCCCGACAGCTCCGGGCCGTGCGCGCGTTCGGTGCCCGGCGAGCGCTCGGAATGGACGATACCGTGGCCTGCGGTCATCAGATTGACCGCGCCGGGGGCGATCGTCGCATAGGTGCCGAGCGAGTCGCGGTGATCGATCGCGCCGTCGAACAGATAGGTGACGGTGGCGAGGTTGATGTGCGGGTGGGGGCGGACGTCAATGCCGTCGCCGCTCGGCAGATGCGCCGGGCCCATCTGGTCGAAGAACAGGAAAGGGCCGACCATCGTCCGGTCCTTGGCAGGAAGCGTGCGGTGGACCTTGAAGCCGCCGAGATCGTGGGTGACGGGCTGGATGGTGTGAAGAAACAGGTCATCGCGGGTCATGAATCGGTCGCCTCCAGCATCGCCAGCAGGTCTTCGGGATAGATCGTCTCTGGCCAGCCTGCCAGTTCGTCCTGCGCGAACCAGCGCCACGTCGTCATCACGCGGCGTTCAAGTTCGGTATGCCCGGTCGCATCGATCTCCACGGCATCGACATTTACACGGAACCAGCGTTCGTCGGCAGTCACTTCGACGCGTTCGATCGTCAGGAAATCGACGGTGCGTTGCGCGATTTCCCGGCCCGGATCGGCGTCGATCCCGGTTTCCTCGATCAGCTCGCGTCGCGCCGCCGCGGCATAGCTTTCGCCCGGATCGACCGCGCCGCCGGGGGTGCACCAGAACGGCGCGCGATCGTCGCCCGCGACGAAGCGAAACAGCAGGACGCGGCCGGTGCGATCGACGAGGAGGATGCGGGCGGCGGGGCGTGCGGCCCTCATTCGGAATCGAGCTCGGGATAATGCCGGAAGATGCCGTCGGCGTTGAACGCAAGCCGCCGATCGCTTGCGACATACGCCTTGATCCCGGGAAGCTCGGCGACCTGATCGCGAATGCGGGTCACGCCGGGATAGTCTTGCTCGATCGCAGCCATGCGCCTGGGGAACATGTAACGCAGCCCTTCGACGAGCTGGAACAGCGACGTATCGGCATAGGTCCAGCGGTGATCGATCAGCCATTCGCCGGGATTGGCGGCGATCGCCTGCTCGAAATAGCCGAGATACTTTGGCATCCGGCTCTCGCGAAACTGTTTCGCGGCGCGCGCGGCCTCCGCCTTCTGGTCATCGTAATAGGCCGTCATTTCGACCGGGTGGTGGACGTTGTGCACCTCTGCGACAACGTCCGCGATGGTCAGTTGCAGTTCGTGAATCCAATAACGATCGGCGATGTTCGACGGCGCGAGGCCGTGGCGGTCGCCGAGATAGAGCAGGATGTCGGCGACCTGCGCGATGACCATGCCGTCGATGTCGAGATACGGCGGAGCGAACGGCGCGCGCCCCTTCCGGCTCGTCATGTCGGCGACCAGACCCTCCTCGCCGACCGCGCGCGCGCAATCCTCGTAATCGAGCCCGGCGGTCTCGAGCGCCAGCCGGATGAATTCGCCGCGACCCTGGATCGCGGGCCAATACCAGAGTTTGTACGCCATCAGCTGTCTCCCGGTGCGCGCGCCCGGATCGCGAGCGCGTGGATGCGTGTTGCCAGCAACTCCGCCAGCGCGCGGTTGACGCGCCGCTGACGCTCGACGCGCGACACGCCGGCGAAGGCGGGCGATTCGATCTCGACGCGGAAGTGGCTTTCGCCGCTGCCGTCGTCGCCCATGTGCCCCGCGTGGAGTGCGCTTTCGTTGACGACGTCGAGATGCGTCGGGGCGAGCGCTTCGGTGAGGCGGGCGGCGATAATGTCCGCGAGCGGAGCGGTGGCGGGCGTGGTCATCGCCCCTATATAGGCCACTTTTGCGGGCGTGCGGGGAGTTTGGTGGCGAGAGACGACAAGGTACGGCCCGGAGGGCGTTTCCACGGGCGCGTGGAAGGCACCGGCCAGCCGTGTTCGGAACCGTGCTGCATGGAGCCGGGCGAGTTTCGCGCGCCGCCGCTCGAAGGGCCCGGCGGCGGAGAAGGCCCACCGCGGTTCCGGTACTTCTGTCTCGATCACGTCCGCGCGTTCAACGCGCGCTATAATTTCTTCAACGGCATGACCGCCGAGGAAATCCACGATTCGCAGCGGCCGTTGGCGGGGTGGGAGCGCGAGACGCGCGCGTTCGCGCGGGCCGGCGGCGACGCCGGGCCGCGCTGGTCCGATTTCTCCGATCCGCTCGACGCGATCGGGATGCGCTTCCGCCGCGAGGCCGCGCCCGAGCGCAAGGACGGCAGGCCGCTGTCGCCGCAGGATCGTTCGAGCCTGAAGGTGCTGGGGCTGGGGGCGGAGGCGGATCGGGCGGCGCTCAGGCGGCGCTATACCGAATTGGTGCGGCGCTATCACCCCGATCACAATGGCGGAGACCGCGCGAACGAGGCGATGCTGGGAAAGGTGATCGCGGCGTATCAGCAATTGCGGCGGGCACCGGCCTTCGTTTGAGAGGCGGCTAGAGTCGATTGACGGTCAGCTCAACAAGTCCTCCGTCATTCCCGTGAAGGCGGGAATCCATAAACTTAGATGCCTCGACACCTTCGCAAGGGGCCAGCCAATAGGGATTCCCGCCTTCGCGGGAACGACGATTAAGCGATTCGGCTGAATGTCGATCCGCTTCAGGATCGCGATTGCGTCGTAGGCAGAGCGCGGGAATAAGGACGGGATGTTCGCCGCCCTTCTCGCGCTCGCCGCTGCAACCGCGGTCGTGCCACCGGCCGTCGACACGCTGACCGTCACCATCCACACCGAGGACGCCGACCGGTTCGCCAAACTGTTCGACGCGACCGACGGCAAGCCGACCGCCGAACAGCTTCAGCGCGACTATCTCGATCCCGCGAGCTACGGCGTCTCGGTGTTCACGCCGCATCGGCTGGAGAATGCGGCCCATCTGGCAGCGGCGATCGCCAAGGATCCCGCCGCATACCGCGAAGCGATCGATCGCTGCCTGCCCGTCGTCAGAGACGCCAATGCAGAGTTGCGCGCGATCTATCTTGCGCTCCACGGGCTCTTTCCGACGCGCCAGTTGCCGCAAATCTACGTCGTGTTCGGCGCGGGCAATTCGGGCGGCACGGCGGGGCCGGGCGCGCAGGTGCTGGGGCTTGAGGTGCTGTGCAAGATCAGCCCCGATACCGCCGCGCTCCGTGCGACGCTCCGCCAGTTTTTCGCGCACGAGACCGTCCACACGCTGCAAACCGACGTCGATAACAAGGGCGCCCAACCGCTTTTGTCCGCGATCCTGATCGAGGGCGGCGCGGATTACGTCGCCGGGCTCGTTACCGGGGCGCCGCCGAACGCCGAACGCGCCGACTGGGCAGCGCCGCGCGAAGCCGAATTGTGGCGGCAATTCGAAGCCGATCTGGTGGCGACCAATGGCTTCGATTGGGAAAGCGCGAAAAAGGACTCGCCGGGTCTCGCCGCGATGCATCGCTGGATCGCGAATTACCAGAATGCGCCCGCCGGCTGGCCGTCCGAGATGGGCTATTGGCTCGGCATGCGAATCTGGCAGCGCTATGTCGATGCGGCGCCGGACAAGCATCAGGCGCTTGAAGACGTGCTGACGTGGACCGACGAGCAGGCGATCCTCGCCAAGGGCCGCTATCGCGCGGCAACTCTTCCCGCAACGCAACAAATGCGCTAAGGTACCTCGCTAAAGACGCACTCCAGTGAAATTCGGGAAAATTCAATGAGCCTCCGCAACGTGGCGATCATCGCGCACGTCGATCACGGCAAGACGACGCTGGTCGACCAGTTGTTTCGCCAGTCCGGCACCTTTCGCGACAACCAGCGCATCGAAGAGCGCGCGATGGATTCGAACGACCTCGAAAAAGAGCGCGGAATCACGATTCTGGCGAAGTGCACCAGCGTCGAATGGGACGATCACAAGGGACATAAGACGCGCATCAACATCGTCGATACGCCGGGCCACGCCGATTTCGGCGGGGAGGTCGAACGGATCCTGTCGATGGTCGATGGCGTGATCCTGCTGGTCGATGCCGCCGAAGGCGCGATGCCGCAGACCAAATTCGTGACGGGCAAGGCGCTCGCGCTGGGGCTGCGGCCGATCGTCGTCGTCAACAAGATCGACCGCAGCGACGCGCGCGCGCAAGAAGTGCTCGACGAGGTGTTCGACCTGTTCGTGACACTCGATGCGACAGACGAACAGTTGGATTTCCCGGTGCTCTTCGCCAGCGGGCGCAACGGTTACGCGGGCGACAATGCCGAGGTTCGCGAAGGCACGCTGGCGCCGCTGTTCGAGAAGATCGTCGATCATGTGCCGGCGCCATCGGCCGATCCCGACGGGCCGTTCAAGTTCCTCGTGACCCTGCTCGACCGCGACAATTTCCTTGGGCGCATCCTGACCGGCCTGGTGTTCTCGGGTTCGGTCAAGACCAACATGCCGATCCATGCACTCGATAACGATGGGAACATCGTCGAGACGGGCCGCGCGTCGAAGATTATGACGTTCCGCGGCCTGGAGCGCGTGCCGACCGACGAGGCGAACGCCGGCGACATCATCTCGATCGCGGGGCTGACCCACACGACCGTGTCGAACACGATCTGCGACCCCAGCGTCACCGAGCCGCTCCATGCGCAGCCGATCGATCCGCCGACCTTGTCGATGCGTTTCGCGGTCAACGATTCGCCGATGGCAGGGCGCGAGGGCACCAAGGTGACGTCGCGGATGATCCGCGACCGCCTGTTCCGCGAGGCGGAATCGAACGTCGCGATCAAGGTCACCGAAGCCGCCGACCGCGACAGCTACGAAGTCGCGGGCCGCGGCGAATTGCAGCTTGGAGTGCTGATCGAGACGATGCGCCGCGAGGGTTTCGAACTCGGCATCAGCCGCCCGCGCGTGCTGTTCGGCGAGGACGAGACCGGTATCAGGACCGAGCCGTACGAGACGGTCATCATCGACGTCGACGACGAATATTCGGGCACGGTCGTCGAGAAGATGGCGATCCGCAAGGCTGAGATGACCGATATGCGCCCCTCGGGCGGCGGCAAGACGCGGATCACGTTCAGCGCACCGTCGCGTGGGATGATCGGGTATCACGGCGAGTTCCTGTCGGACACCCGCGGTACCGGCATCATGAACCGGCTGTTCGAGAAATACGGGGCGCACAAGGGCAAGATCGAGGGCCGCAAGAACGGCGTACTGATCTCGAACGGCAGCGGCGAATCGAACGCCTACGCGCTCGGCTTCCTCGAGGAGCGCGGCATCCTGATGGTCGCGCCGCAGGAGCCGCTCTACGAGGGTATGATCATCGGCGAGAATGCCAAGCCCGACGATCTCGAAGTCAATCCGATGAAGGCGAAACAGCTCACCAACTTCCGCGCGAGCGGGGGCAAGGACGATGCGATCCGGCTGACTCCGCCGAAGAAGCTGACGCTGGAACAGGCGATCGCGTATATCGACGACGACGAGATGGTCGAGGTGACGCCGAAATCGATCCGGCTGCGCAAGCGGTATCTCGATCCGCACGAGCGCAAGCGCGCAAGCCGAGCGAAGATCGCGGCTTGAAATCGAACGGGACCCGGTCAAAATCCGGATAACTTTCACCGGGGCATAAGCGTCGTCGAATGGCCATCGGCGGTGCCTTGGTATACGTCGTCCGCGCTGGGGGGAGGAGTTCGAAGATGGGTGGCCGGTATCGCTGGTATTGGGAAGATCCGTATGCCCCGGTCATCGGCAGCCCTCACGAGGCAGAAATCTATATTGGCTCGAAAAGAGACAACGTTCTCGTAGGAACGCGTGGCGACGATTAATTTTATCCGGAAACGGGGACCGATACCGTTGACGGACGTGGCGGCCATGACAGTCTTTTCGTGGATCATTCGGCGCTGAATGCCGCGGTTATCGCGTCGATCACGTACGATTCCGTGACCGGCTACGGTGACGAGTTTCGCGCCGTCAGGAACCCCGGCAGCGCGGCTCCACCACCGCTTCGGATATCACGTTCAAGGGAATCGAAGAGATCCAGTTCCTGAGCACGAATGGGGGCCGGTCGAATTACACGAGCATTGCAGTTACCGTGGCGCCACGGGGCGCTGATACGACGCTCAGTCTCGATGCCGGCGACACGCGGAACGCGTATATTCAGATCGATACGAAAGCGATCGATGGCATATCGCTCGCCATGGGGCCGGACGGATCAATCGTCGGCGAAGCCGGATCGTTTCGTCATTTTTCGTCATACCGTATTTTATTTGGCGAAGGTGAAAACACGTATCGCGGCGAGATACAAATGCGACCGCGGTGTTCTCGAACATCACAAGTTCCGCGGATGGCGGCGGTTTTCACAAGACATTCGTTGAGTATTTTATCGACACGACCGACGATATCGCGTTGCATGTCTCGGGCCAGACTGGAACGTTTTCCGGTGGCGCCGGCTTCGTGAATGCTGAATTGCAAAATCTCCACGGCGGTAGTGGAATAAACAGACTTTATACGGATTCTTTTTTTACGCTCTCTGGTTTAAACGGCCGGAACGAGCTGTATGTGGACTTGACCAGCGGCGGTTCCCGGACTTCGACGACAAGATCGTGTCGATGTACGCGCGCGGGATGACGGTGCGCGAGATCCGCGGGCACCTCGAGGAGATTTACGGGATCGATGTCTCTCCCGACCTGATCTCGACGATCACCGATGCGGTTCTGGAGACCGTTGCCGAGTGGCAGGGACGGCCGCTCGACGCCTGCTATCCGCTGGTCTTCTTCGACGCGATCCGCGTCAAAATCCGCGACGAAGGGTTCGTCCGGAACAAGGCGGTGTACATTGCGCTCGGCATCCTGCCCGACGGCGCCAAGGAGATCCTCGGCATCTGGATCGAGCAGACCGAGGGTGCGAAGTTCTGGCTGCGAGTGATGAATGAGCTCAAGAATCGCGGCGTCGCCGATATCCTGATCGCGGTCGTTGACGGCCTGAAGGGCTTCCCCGAGGCGATCAATGCCGCGTTCCCGGAAACGATCGTCCAGACCTGCATCGTCCACCTGCTGCGCAACTCGATGAGCTTCGCATCTTGGAAGGACCGCAAGCCAATCGCGCAGGCACTGCGCAGCGTGTACCGCGCCGAGACCGCACAGGCCGGCCTGGCGGCGCTCGATGCGTTCGAGGCGGGCCATTGGGGCAAGCGGCATCCGGCGATCGCCCTGAGCTGGCGACGCCACTGGGACCAGGTCATCCCGTTCTTCGCCTTCCCCGAGGGCGTCCGCCGGATCATCTATACGACCAACGCGATCGAGGCGCTGAACTCGAAGCTGCGGCGGGCGGTTCGGACCCGTGGCCACTTCCCGGGTGACGATGCCGCGATGAAGCTGCTATACCTCGTTCTCAACAACGCGGCCCAGGAATGGAAACGGCCACCGCGCGAGTGGTCCGAGGCAAAGACCCAGTTCGCCGTGATCTTCGGCGAACGGTTCGTCATCTGATGACGATAACCAGCCTCCCGCACAAAATTACTGACAGTCCCCAACAGTCCAGAGGATATACCTCTGTTTGCTTATTACACAACTGCGACTAGAGGCTACGCGTTCTGCGCATTCCCTGCCGCTTCCCTGCCGGAAGCAACAGGGAAATCGCACCCTAATCGGTTGCGATAGCGTGATAAAGCTGAGCGCGGTTCGCTCTGTTTTTCCATAAAACGGGGAAGTTCGCTGCCAAATTGGGTTTGGCAGGGAAAAACGGGTGATGTGATTCTGCGAACTTGCCCGATGTCGATTGCGCGACACCCTGAGATCGCCCGACGTGGGTCCCCAAGGCGTGCTCGAACTCCAGACTGTCCCGACGCGCCGGCAGAAATAATCATTGGAATCGACCGGTTGCAGCGAAACGGGCGCGCGTCAGCCCGACTGTTCGCCGCCATCGAGGCCCGATTGCAGTTAGATAGCCCCGTCAAAGCGGCCAAAATCCATTCCGTACTGCCCGGATTAGAGCGATTTCCGCGCCTTTTGAATCATTCAGGATTCACACGGACGGTGTTTTCTGATTCAGGCTTCGTGCCGGGTCGAGGAGGCCGGCATGGATGCCGCGAGTGCTGTCACAGGACCTTTGGGAGCGGGTGGTCGCCGCCGTTGATGGCGGAATGTCCTGCCGGGCCGCAGCAGCGCGGTTCGGGGTGAGCGCGGCGAGCGCGATCCGCTGGCGACGGCTGGTTGTTCAGAACGGCACGCCGGCTGCCAAGCCGCAGGGTGGCGACCGCCGTGCAGGCAGAATCGACGCGCACGCAACCTTTATCCTGGGCGTCATCGAGGCGAAGGACGACATTACGCTGGTCGAGTTGCAGGCGCTGCTTGCCGAACGTGGCACGCCGGTCGGGATCGGCACGCTGTGGCGGTTCTTCGACCGGCACCGGATCACGCGCAAAAAAAGACGGCGCATGCCACCGAGCAGGACCGTCCGGACGTCCTGAAGCGCCGGGAGGAGTGGTTCGACGGCCAACTCGACCTCGATCCCGACCGGCTGGTGTTCATCGACGAGACATGGGCATCCACCAACATGGCGCGGCGCCATGGTCGTTGCCGGCGCGGCGAGCGCCTACGCTCGGGCGTGCCACATGGACACTGGAAGACCACCACCCTCGTCGCCGGGCTGCGCCGCACCGGCATGGTCGCCCCGATGGTGCTCGACGGACCGATCAACCGCGATGCGTTCGTCGCCTATGTCCGCCAGGTACTCGTGCCCGACCTCTCGCCGGGCGACATCGTTATCATGGACAACCTGTCGAGCCACAAGGCACCCGCCGCGCGCGAAGCCATCGAGGCGGCTGGCGCGAGCCTGCTCTTCCTCCCGCCCTACAGCCCCGACTTCAACCCGATCGAACAGGCCTTCTCCAAGCTGAAGGCTCACCTGCGCAAAGCCGCCGAACGCACCATCCACGGTCTCTGGAACGCCATCGGTCGCATCCTCGACCTCTACCCTCCGCAGGAATGCGCGAACTACTTCGCCAACGCCGGCTACGATGCAGACTGATAGGAAACCGCTCTAGCGCCAGAGAATCTGGGCGAAAAATCTCCGAATTTGCGCGAAACGAGATGCTCTACGCTACCGAAATCAACTGAGGAGCCGCAGTTTTACGCCAGATCAGGCCGTTTTATCATGCAGTCTCGATTACTTAAGACTGCGTGGCGGTGCTGTCAGTCGGATGCGAACTCGTCTCCACCGGATGGAGTTCGGTCTTTGAACGCGAGGTCTACGAGGCGAGTGCCCGCCACTCCGCCAGGGCAGCCCAGCGGCGTTCCTTGAAGGTTTCGCGATCGACGATATGGCGCTCAAGGTTAAAGTGATTGTGGACATTCGCATGGACGCTGGCAAACTTTTGAAGCGTCTTCATTCGCCGGGATCTGAGCATTGCCCGCGCTCGTCTTCGGAATGGCAGATGGGAGTTTTCGGCCCGGTTGTTGTCGTGCCGGCCGACTTCCTGCTTTTCGGTATTGCGCAAGTCGTTCATCGCAGCACGGTAGGATTTGAGGCCGTTGGTGACGATCGTTGCAGGTGAGCCGTGGCGCTTCAGCGCCTTCTTCATGAAGGTAAGCGCAGCGTCTTTATCGCGTGTTCTGGTGATGTAGTTTTCGAGGATCTCGCCCTCGTGATCGACCGCGCGCCAGAGGTACACCATCTCGCCGTTCAGCTTGACCTACATTTCATCAAGATGCCAACGCCAGTGCCGGAACCCCCGCATGTGGCTGACCCGTTTGCGACGGATCTCGCCTGCGAACATCGGACCGAACCGGTTCTACCACAGCTTCACCGTCTCATGGCACAGGTCATAGCCGCGCTCGAACAGCAGGTCCTCGACGTTCCTCAGCGACAGCGGAAACCGAACGTACAGCATCACCACCTCGCAGATCAGCTTTGGGGCGGAATGGAAATATCGAATTGGACTGTCTGGCTTCGCTCCGGTTTTGCGGCTCATTCGCGCCCGATACCAGCCTCGCCGCTACCCTGCCACATCCCTTTGACAGCGCCCGGTCGTCGCTGCGCGTGCAAAAAACTGCCATTCGACATCGAGCTACATTCCCCGGAGTCGCTGGTGAAAGACGGGCGCTAGCTTGGCATCTTGCCGGATTCGGTGGCGTAGGCGGGCACGCTGACCTCGACGCCGCCGGCTTCGGCGATCGCCTCCTTGCCGCGCACCGTCATGTCGCTGACGAAGTTGAATTGGTCGCGCAGGTCGAATGGATAGGCTTTGAGCTTGTAATGCGTACCCCAGGGGGTTTCGTTGAGCATCACGGTCACCGGCTTGGCGTAGCTCATATAGGCGCTCGTCAACCCGACATCGCGCAGCGCCGAGCGCATCCGCGCGGCATCGTGGCCGGGTGCGAGATAGAAATCGGCAATGCACATCAACGTCCGCGTTCCGTCATTTGAGTTCGAGATATTCTCGGTCCAGATCCGGTCGTGCGGAACGGTTATCGCGTTGTCGGCCGCCGTCTGAAGCCGGATAGAGCGTAGCCCAACCGCGCGGACCTCGCCGTAATCGCCGTCGATCTCGACCCAGTCGCCGGGGCGATAGGGGCGCTCGACGATCGCGACGATCCCGGCGATCAGGCTGCTGACATAATCCTTGAACGCGAATCCGATCGCGACGCTGGCCGCCCCTGCGATCACCAGGAAGTTCTGCACCGTGATGTTGAAGATGATCGGCACCACCCACAGGATGGCGAACAGCAGCAGCAGCAGCCGGATGATGGGCACCGCGCCAAGCAGATAGAGCCGCGCCTGACTGGGACCACACTCGGCGAGATAGGGGAGAATCTTACGCGCTAAAAAGATCGCCAGCCACGTTCCGAAGACGATCGCGCCGATCTTGGCGAAGCTGATATCCTGTATGTTATTGACCAGTTGTGCGGCGGCCTGTTTGCCCTGTTCGGCAGTGGCCCCACCCATCACAATGTATCCATCGAGAAGCCCGCGGCCGATAGCCCGAGACGGACCATCGGATAGGCGGCAGGTCGGCACGTCAGCTGATCGCCCTGCCGCGCGACGAAGCCCGCGCCGATCAGCGCCGGCACGATCGTCGATTCGCCGACCACGGGAAGAACCAACCGCAGTTCCTGTGCGCTCAATTGGCCGTGCATCAGCAGCGCCTGCAATACGAACAAGGCGGTATCCTGATGCTGGTTGGGCAAGGTGAGTTCGTCAAGCGCCGCGATCCACAAGGTCTGGTCGTCGGGTGCCGGAACGTCGTCGGCGTTCTCATCCGCCTCTTCGCGGTTCGAGCGCAGGCTGCGACGCCACATATGCCAGGCGACCCACGGAATGCCGAGACTATGGGCGGCGAGCTTGGCGAAATAGTCGTCGCTTGGTTTGTCATCGTCGTCAGCGGCGAAAACGTCGGCGCCGCTCTGCGAAAAACGAAAAGCGACGCCCGCCGTGGTTTCGGCAACGGCGAGTTCCGAAAACCACCGGTAGAGACGATCGCCGTCGAACGCCTGAAACATCAGGCCCGTCGGCAGCATCAGGTCGGCGCCGACCACTTTCGCCAGATACGCCCAAGCCCAGCTATTGCATCCGATCAGGCAGTGTCGGTCACTCTCGCCGATCGCGGCGAGCAGCGCACGAAGCGTGTCCAGACCGTTTCGGTGCCGCAGGAACCAGCGCTCGAGTTGCGGGATCACCAACACGCCCTCGCCGCCAAGATCGGGAAGCACGGTGGTGACTGGTGAGACGAGCGATGTGCGGTCTGGTGGATCGAGCGATTGGTGACCGTGCTGGCGCGCCCAGCTTTCGACGACCCCGTTTTCGTCGCCCGGCGGCAGGATGATGAGTTTGTTGAGCGGGGTCGGGTTGGGCTTCGCGATCCAGTCGGCGACGCTGGCCTCGAGTTCCTCGATCAGCGGCCCGCAGGCGGGCGGCGCGACGACATCGTCGAGCATCTCCAACGTCGCCTGCTGGAGCTTGTCGTCGGCGATGAACGGGGCGTCGGATCGCTTGCGAAACATCCGATACAGGCGGCCGACGACGAGACGAAAATTCTCCTGCGCGGGCAGTTTCGGCCAGTCATAGTCGCCGATCGGCTGAAACAAAGGCGTGGCCGGATCGGACAAGGGTGGGTCTCTTCGTCTTTCAGGGCAACGGACGACGGCTCAGGGGTGGCGACGCCGATAACGCCTGCGCGATCGAATCGGCCAATTGCCCCACGAGACGGCCCAACGCCTCGGTCTGCCCGGCGACATCGGCGCTGCCTGCGACTTGCAGATCGAGCTGGCGGTGCAGTGCGTTGGGGGTGCTCCCTCGGGTGGCGCTCCAGCTCACCTGCATCGCATAGCCGGTGCCGGTCTGGCGGATATCCAGGATGTCGACGACGATCCCGATCGTCCCATCGGGCTTGGGGCTGGCGGGGAACACCACGCTGCCGTCGGGCAGCCGCGATTGCAAATCCTGCGTCAGCGTGCGCTGAATCAGGTCGCCGGGCGGCGCGCTCCAGCGATCGAAATCATGCACCGTCACCCGGTTTTCGAGATCGTGCTGGACGATTTCGAGCCGGTCGATCACCAGCGGCACATGGACCGCATCGACGCACACCGGGCCGATCGCGAGAGCCCTGGCCGTCGCCGTCACCGGCTCGATCGTCCAGAAGCGCGTCGGCGTACTGCCCGCGCACCCGGCGAGCCCCAGCAAGGCGGCGAGGGGAGCTAGTCGCTTCATTTGTCTTCCTTCTTGCCGCGCAGCAACGCTTCGGGATGGCGGCTGAGATAATCGGTGAGCGATCGGATCGATCGCGCCGCTTCGGTCAATTGCCGGATTGCCGCCGGCAGATTGGCGTCTTGCCCTCCGCCGCCACCGCCCGGCCCGCCAAGCGTCTGGCCCGCAGCCTCAGCCGCCTTTTGCGCTGAGTCGGCGGTCCGTCGCAGCGCCTTGATCATCGGCGCGATCTCGGGGGCGGCCTGCTGCGTCGTCCTGTCGAGCGTCTTCAACGCCGAATCGAGGTGCCGCAGACTGTCGCGCAATTCGGGCGAGCCGGTCAGCGACGCCAGATTGCCGGTCACCGCGCGCAGATTGTTGCCGATCTGCGCGAGCGGCAGCGCGTCGACCTTGCTCATGATGCTGTCGGCCTTGGTGAGCAGGCTGCCCCCGCCGTCCGCGTTCGGAATCCACGGATAGGGAGAACCGGGCCGCAGCCGGGCGGGTCCGCCCGCCTTGGGATCGAGCGTCACCAGATACGATCCGACGAAGGGCGGCGACTGAGTCAGTTCGGCGCGCAGACCATGCCGCGCGAGCGCCGAAATGAAATCATCGACCGCATCCCGCGTGGCGGCGACATCCAGTCTTGTGCCGTCGAGGGCGATCGTCGTCGGCGTGCGGATCACCCCGGCGGCCGAATCGAATTCGAAATGCGTGTCGATTACCCGGCCGACCGTATAGCCGCGAAGTTGCACCGGCGCGCCGGGCAACAGCCCGCCGACATCGCCCGATAGCGCGACCTGATACCGCGTCTCCGGCCCGACCGGTGCGGCTGAGGCGGAACCGGCATCGGCGAAGAGCGTGAATTTGGCGCCCGCCTTGGCCGGGGTCAGATCGGTGATCTGTTTGGGGGTTTCGAACACCACGCCACCAAGCGCGGCGATCGAAGGCGAGGTTAGCCGCGCTTGCAGACCACCTGCGCCTCGGGTCAGCTGGAATGCGCTCGCATCCCAGAAATGCGTCGCCGGCGTCACCAGCTTGGCGTAGGGATTCTCGACGAAGGCATCGACCTTGAAGCCATCTTGGCCGATCGGTGTGATCGCCGCGATGACGCCCGCCTTCACGCCGTGCGTATAGATCGACGTCCCCGGTGTGATCGAAATCAGGTCGCGCGCTATCAGGGTGAAATGCTTGCCGGGGGTTTCCTGGGCGACCAGCGGCGCGTCCGGGATGGCGGCGAAATGGCGTTTCGGTTTACCGGCGCCCGGCGCCACGCCGATATTCGGCCCGGCGACGGCGGCGCGCAGCGAGGCGATGTTGGTGAAGCTGGGATTCGCGCCCACGATCCAGATCTGCGTCCCGTCGCGGAACAGGCCCTTTTTCGATCCCTCAACGTTCAGCGTCAGCCGGATATGGCGGCCGTCGGGCGCAAGCGCGATCTTCGAGACGCTGCCGATTTCAAGGCCGTTATAAGTGACATGCGTGTCGCCGGTGCGAACACCCTGCGCGGTCGGCGTGTCGAGGGTCACGTTGATCCCGGGATGGGTGAGTGCGCGCAGCAACAGCCAGGCGGCGATCAGCAGCGCCGCGATCGGAAGCGCCCAGATCAGCCCTGGCCAGCGCCCGCGATGGACGATCGCCTCGGTGCGCTCGGGATACTCTTCGTCGGTGGTGATGACGTCGTCGTTCATGCCGCGACCGCCCGTTCGCTGCGGTCGATGCGCTTTTTCGCATCCCACAGCAGGCGCGTGTCGAAATTGTGCGTCGAGAACATCGTCAAAATCACTACCCCCAAAAACGCCGCCATGCCCGGCATCGCCTTCGCGTTGGCCAATTGATCGAACTGCATCAGCGGCACGAAGGTGCCGATCGCCAACACATCGACCATCGACCAGCGGCCGACCTCATGGATGATATGATGGAGCTTGGTCTTGAGCTTGAGCGCTTTCGTGGACCCGCTATGCACCGACCAGAGCAGCCAGGCCATTCCCGCCAGCTTGAGCAGGGGAATCGCGAAGCTGGCGACGAACACCAACAACGCCAGCCCGATCAGATTGGCCTGAACGAACTCGATCACCCCGCCGAGGACCGTATAGGCACCGGCATCGGTCAACTGGATGGTCTGCGCCATCGGCAGCAGATTGGCTGGAAGGTAGAAGATCATCCCGCCGATCACGAGCGCGGTCGTCACCATCAGGCTGTTGGCGGTTCGCGGCTCAAGTCGCGCGTTGCAGCGCGGGCAATCCGATCCATCGCGGGTCGCGGGAAGCACCAAAGCGCAGGACTGGCACGATAATGCCGCGCCGACCGGCCGCGCATTTTCCGGCATGATCGCGCGCCACACCGCGCGTTCGTTGATCAGCGCACGGCACAGCAGCGCGCCGAGCGTGGCCGCCGCCATGAAATAGGCGCCACCACCGGTCTTCAGGTCGAACATCGCCGCCAGTCGTCCGTACGCAACGACGATGCCGAGCAGCATCACCTCCGGCATCGCCCATACGGCGAGTGTCTGTGCGACCCGAAAGGCCGCGCCCATGCCGCGCCATCGCCGACCCAACCGTAGCGACACAAAGACGGCCGACAACAGACCGAAGCGCAGCAACGGCAGGATCGCGACGAACAGCAGCATCGCGACCGCCGGCAGCGGCCAACCCTGCACCCAGAACAGGTCGGCGCCCGACACCACCCGGCTGCCGCGCGATCCGGCGAGCAGTTCGACCCGGTAAAGCGGCAACGCGATCGCCGGGATCAGCAGCAGCGTCGTCGTCAAGGCGAGCGCTCCCGCCGCCGCGATGCTCGTGCCGTGCACCCGCTCGAGCGTTGTGCCGCAAACCACGCAGTTCGCCCGCGCGCCGCGGGGAACTGGCAGCACATCGTGAATCGTCCCGCAGCCAGGGCACTCGATACAGCTCAAACGATAAATCCAGCGACGTTAATAGCAATTTGTTCCTGTCTTAGCCTAAAGTCGCCGGAGCAACGCAATGGCGCTCAGTTGCAGAAATCTGTGGGCACCCACTCGCCTCCACCCGGGATCACGAAGGGCGCACTTTTCGGAGCGATAATGAGCACCAGGTTCCGGCGACCATGCGGAGCCGTCTGCAGATGAACGCCGCTCTGCACAATATAGGTGCCGCCAGCTTTGATCTTGCGCTTGTCGGAGGGCGTTTTTAAGCACTGCTCCCCTTCGACGACGTAGAAGGCTTCGGGTCGCCACAACGTGACGCTTGCCGTTGTCGTCCGTTAAAGCGATTCGGTGATTGAGTCCTAAAGCCGTTGCCATCACGAATTTCAGTCCGCCGCACGGCGGATCGATGGTCGAGCGCGCTGACTTATTGTGGCGCTTCCATTCTCAATTGAATCGAACCAACGCCAGACCTAAAACCGAACGGTCCGTTGCCGTACCGATTATGTCGGCCCTAGCGAGCGCCAGCATCAGATGCCTGGCGAGATCATCCACCCGAAAGTGCGTTGACGACACACCCCTCAGATTGCGAGGCCATTTCAGATGTTGAACACCGATGCGGAGTAGGCACAAAAAATTAGAGGATTCCTGTAAATATCTCGCCGGAGGAGATATTTATGAGCGGGTGTGAAGGGTGTCGAACGGCGGCTAATCGATTCGATCTCGCAATGGCGTTCCAGCCAATCGTCGATGTCGAGACCGGCGAAGTGTGGGCATACGAGGCGCTCGTGCGCGGGCCAGACGGCGGGGGTGCGGCGACCGTGTTGGCCGCAGTCACGATGGAGAACCGTTACGCGTTCGACCAGCAGTGCCGCGTGGCCGCCATCGAACAGGCGGTTTGCGCGGGCATTCTCGATACCGGTGCACGCCTGTCGATCAACTTCCTGCCTAACGCAGTGTATTCGCCGGTCGCCTGTATCCAGCTTACTCTCAAGACCGCGTCGGCGGTCGGGTTTCCTTCCGATCGCTTGATCTTCGAGTTCACAGAGAATGAGGAGATGGTCGATTCGGGCCATGTCGCCAACATCGTGGACACCTATCGCCGCATGGGTTTCTACACGGCGATCGACGATTTCGGTGCCGGACATGCGGGCATCGCCCTCCTGTCACGGTTTCAGACCGATATCGTCAAACTCGACATGGACCTGATCCGAGATCTCGACGTCAGTCTGCCTCGCCGCATGATCGTCGAAGGTCTGGTCAACATGTTTGGCCGGATGAAAATGAAAGTGATCGCAGAGGGTATCGAAACCGTAGAAGAGTACGACGCGCTTCGCTCGATTGGTGTTCGCTATATGCAGGGGTATTTGCTCGCCCGCCCCGGCTTCCGCACCCTTCCAAAGGTCTCCCTTCCCGAACAACGGGCTCATCAGAGTGCTGCAAGCCTGCCTTCTGTCTGCGGCGCCTAGGATTGCCCCATCCGTTCTTACGTTGTCGCGACGCGCAGGATCGCGTCCGGCCGGGAGAGCGGCATCAGCGTCAGCCCGCAGGACCGCGCCCGCTCGATCGCCAGGTCGGTCGCGGCGGAGATGGTGACAAGTGTGGAGCAACCTGAAAGCACGGCTTTTTCGACCAGTTCGTAATGAACCGCTCCGGTTTTGCCGGAGGCCTTGGGTAGTGAGTCATGCTGCCATATTGATGTTGTCTGCGGCAGCATAATATTGATCTTCGGCTTCGGCAGGCGGGATGTTGCCGATGGGCTCGAGCAGCCGCCGATGGTTGAACCAGTCGACCCATTCGAGCGTAGCATATTCGACAGCCTCGAAGCTGCGCCATGGCCCACGCCTGTGGATCACCTCGGCTTTATAGAGACCGTTGATGGTCTCGGCCAAGGCGTTGTCGTAGCTGTCGCCGACACTGCCGACCGATGGCTCGATGCCGGCCTCGGCAAGGCGGTCGGTGTACTTGATAGACACGTATTGCGACCCACGGTCGCTATGATGGATCAGGCCACCCCGATGGGTCGGACGGCGATCGTGAAGCGCCTGTTCGAGCGCATCCAAGACGAAGCTGGCGTGCGCCGTCCTGCTGGCGCGCCAGCCTACGATCCGCCTGGCGTAGGTATCGATGACGAAGGCAACGTAGACGAACCCCGCCCAGGTCGCGACGTAGGTGAAGTCCGACACCCACAGCATGTTCGGCGCCGGGGCGTAGAACTGCCGGTTGACGTGATCGCGCGGGCACGGCGCCGCTTTGTCGCTGATGGTCGTGCGCACCGGCTTGCCGCGAATTACCCCTGCCAAGCCCATCTCATGCATCAGCCGTTCGACGGTGCAACGGGCGATCACAAAGCCCTCCCGCATCATCTGCCGCCATACCTTGCGCACGCCGTAAACCGCGAAGTTCTCGGCGAACACGCGAGCGATCTCGGGCTTGAGGATCATATCCTCACGCGCCCGTGCCGACAGACGCGATGGATCCTGTCGCTGCGCGACGTGCTCGTAGTAGGTGGATGGGGCGATCGGCAGGACACGGCAGATCGGCTCGACCCCATAGGCATTGCGGTAATCGTCAATGAAAGCGATCATCGCCGGAACGGGCGGTCGAGCTCCGCCTGCGCGAAATATGCCGATGCCTTGCGCAGTATCTCGTTGGCCTGTCGCAGCTCACGGACCTCGCGCTCCAGCGCCTTCACCTTGTCGGCCACCTCGGTCGGGACACCGCCGCGCTTGCCGCTGTCGATCTCGGCCTTCTTCACCCACTCATGCAGCGTCTGCGGAACGCAGCCGATCTTCTCGGCAATCGATACCACGGTCGCCCACCTGGACGGGTGATCCCGCTCGTGATCGAAAACCATCCGCACCGCTCGCTCGCGGACCTCGGGCGCAAACTTGTTCGTCGTCTTGCTCGTCATGGCTCCACCTTCTCAGGAGTTGGAGCCTCCGACAAACCCGGGGCGGTTCATAAGAACATCGCGAGCTTAACAAGGCGAAGCCGTCGCGCCATTCGCTGGGCCTCCGAAGCATGGCCCCGATCAGCTTGTCGAACGCGTTGTGCCGTCCGACGTCCTCGCGAACGTCGAGGATTTCTCCCGCCGCCGAGCAACGCGCCGCGGCGTGAACCGCGCCGGTTTCCCGGTTGAGCTGCTGATAGTCTTTTAACACCGCGATCGCGCGAAAGATCGCACCGGGATCGACCGGCGCTCCCGCGCTAACCCGGGGCAGCGGTCGCAAGGCCTGCTCCAGGTTCTCGATGCCACACAGTCCACACGACGAATCCGATGTGCGGTGTCTCACCCGGTCGTGGAGCGCAGCGGCTCGCTCTCCGGCCAGCGTGACCCGCACGATGTTGCCTTGGTCCGCTAGATGACGATCGATCGCCACGATGTCGTCCAAACCGGCGATCAATCGCTCACCAAGGGCGAACCCGATAACGAAATCTTCGATGTCGCACGGGGTCGCCATCATTACCGCATAGCCAAGCCCGTTGAACTCGATCGCGATTGGGCGCTCGATCGGGACGGCGCGCTCGATCGGCAGGCGTCTCCCGTCCGGCAATATCCGTTCGAAGGCTTGTGCGGTCGACCCGCTCACTTAACCTCCACGACGAAATCCGTGTCTTGGTCATCGGCGGCGATCCGGACAGGTATCGATTTGGATGCCGGCGTCTTCGACAATGTATCGTGATGACCGATCGGTACGAGCACGTTGCATTCGGGATAGTAAGACGCAACCGTGCCGCTCGGAATGCGATAGGCCGTAAGCGTCAAGCCGCCGAGATGGCGATCCACGCCATCGTCGATGTCGGTGGTCATCCTTACGATCTGCCCGTCGCTCAACCCTTCCTCCGCAATATCTTCCGGATTCATCAGAAGCACGTCGCGAGTCCCCTCAATGCCGCGAAACCGATCCGACAGACCGTAGATCGTCGTGTTGAACTGATCATTCGAGCGCATCGTTGTAAGTCGGTACCGCCCCGGCGCATCTTGGAACCCGAGGGAATTCAGCTGGCCCGGCGTCGTGAATACCGCTTTTCCCGACTCCGTTTCCCAAACACGCTCGTGCGCGCCATTACCGCGGTAAAACCCGCCGGCATCGTACATCCGCTTGTTGAAGTCGCGAAAGTCGTCTGGATAAGTCTCCTCAATCAGATCTCGGACCAAGCCGTAATCGGCGGTCCATTCGTCCCATTTCAGCAGCGGGTTGGGCGCGACGATTGCCTTGGCGATGCCGGTGACGATCGCGAGTTCGCTTTTGACAAGAGCCGACACCGGCTTGCGGTCTCCTATCGAGCCGCTGATCATCGAAAAGCTGTCCTCGGTGGTGACCGTCTGATTGCCGCTCGCCTGTTCGTCGGCCTCGAAACGGCCGAGGCACGGCAGGATATAGGCATGCCTGCCGGGAAACAGGTGGCTGCGGTTGAGCTTAGTCGATACCATTACTGTCAGCGCCTGCGCCGCCCAAGCCTGCTCCATCCGCTTCTGATCCGGGACCGCGCGAAGGAGATTGCCGCCGAGCGAAATGAACGCTTCGACTCTGCCGACGATCAACGCCTCGACCGCATCGACGATCGGCATCCCGTCATCGCGCGGCGACGTGATGCCGAATAGCGCGTCGATTTTGTCGAGCGGGACCAGATGCGCTTTCTCCGCTATCCCGACGGTGCGTTGACCCTGAATATTGCTGTGTCCACGTACCGGGCAACAGCCCGCACCTGCCTTGCCGATGTTGCCGCGCAGCAGTAGCAGGTTCACCAACATCGCGATGTTAAGCGCGCCGTGCGTGTGCTGGGTGAGACCCATACCGTAGACGCCGATCGCCGTTTCGGCCTCGATGTAGACCTGCGCCGCATCGCGCAGCGCGGCTTCGGTGAGTCCGCTTTCCAGCTCGATCTTGGCCCAGTCGCTGGCGCGGCAGCAGGCGATGAAATCGTCAAAGCCGATTGTGTGCTGCTGGATAAACGCGTGGTCGATGATCTCGGCCGTGCCGGCTGACCTCGCCATATCATCCGCCTCGACGACGCACTTGCAAATGCCGAGGATCGCGGCGACGTCGCCGCCCGCCTTGAGCTGATGATATTGGTCGGAGATCTTCGTCTCCCTGCCCGTCAACATCCCAGCCGGACTCTGCGGATCGACGAACGATACCAGCCCCTGTTCGATGATCGGGTTGAAGGTCACGATTCGTGCGCCGCGATCCTTGGCTTCCTTCAGAGGCCGCAGAAAGCGCGGGCTGTTGGTGCCCGGGTTCTGCCCGAAGAAGAAAAAGGCGTCGGTCTTTGCCAGATCGTCCCACACGATCGTACCGACCGGCGATCCGATTACCTTGGTCAGACCAACCGAGGTGGTTTCATGGCACATATTCGAGCTTTGCGGCAGATTGTTGGTTCCAAAGCAGCGAGCGAGCAAAGCGTAGAGATACGACGCTTCGAGGCCAGCGTGTCCGGAGGCGTAAAACACCGCAGCGTTTGGCTCGATCGGCTCCAGCGCGGCGGCGATCCCGGCAAACGCCTCGTCCCAATCTACCTCGACATAGCGGTCGGTTGCAGCGTCGTAGCGAAGCGGATGGGTCAGCCGCCCGGTCATTTCCAGGTCGTGGTCTTTCCAGTCGCGCAAAGCCGTGACGCTGTGTTCGGGATCGGCCCAGAATTCGGGTCCGCAACGTGCGCTCGTCAACTCCCACAGCGTTGCTTTGGCGCCGTTTTCGCAGAATTCGAACGCCGAATAATTGGCCGGTTTGGGCCACGCGCATGATACGCACATGACTCCTTTCGGCTTGTTCTGGCTCTGCAGCGAAGCGATTGCTGCCGGAGTCGGCCAACTTTCGCCGAAGATCCGGGCGATACTTTTCAGCGATCCCCAACCACCGGCTGCGCCTGCGGAATGCGGCAGTTGATCCGTTTCGCTGTCGCTCATGTCAATTCCCGCCGCCGCACCAGATTTATTTTCCTATCATGTTGGCGGCAGAAATCCGGCATGGTTCCGTATGCATCGCGTAGTAACCATCGCTGCCCAGCGTTAAAGGTCTGGCAAACCGCCGAGCAGCTTGTCGAGGGTGATCGGGAAATCGCGCACCCGAATCCCCGTCGCATTGTAGACGGCGTTGGCGATGGCGGCCCCCGCGCCGCAGATGCCGAGTTCGCCGATCCCCTTGGCATGGATCGGGTTTGCGTGGATGTCGCGTTCGGGCAGGAACACGACCTCCAGTTGCGGTACGTCGGCATTTACGGGGACGTGATATTCGGCGAGATCGCGGTTGACGATCTTTCCGGTACGCTTGTCGTGGATCAAATCTTCGGTCAGCGCCCCGCCGATGCCAAAGGTCATGCCACCAAGACACTGCGATCGCGCCGTCTTTTCGTTCAAGATGCGACCGGCAGCGAAAACCCCAAGCATCCGCCTTACTCTGGTTTCGCCGGTCACCGCGTTGACTGCGACCTCCGCGAAATGCGCGCCATACGAAGCCTGCGTGAACTTTTTCTCCTGCTTGCCCGGTTTGATCGTACCGATCGCCTCGATCCCTTCGCCGACCAGTTCGGCGATCGGCGTGAAGCGATTGTCCCCGATCGCCATGCCGTCCTTCAGCGTCAGCGCGTCCTCCGCCACGTCCATGGCCTTGGCGAGCTTTCCGCGTAGCGCCTCGCACGCGATATAAATCGCCGACCCGGACGAACACGCGCCCCACGATCCTCCCGAGCCCGCGGCGGGCACGTCATTGGTATCACCCAACATCATCGTGATCCGGTCCATCGGGATCCCGAGAAGCTCCGACGCGATCTGGGTCAAGATCGTATAGCTGCCGGTGCCAATGTCTGTCATTGCCGAGGACACGGCGGCGCTCCCGTCCGGCCGGATCGCAACTTTGGCAGAGGTTTCCATCAGCAGGTTCGACCGGGCAGCGGCGGCAACGCCCATTCCGATCAGCCACTCACCTTCGCGATTGCTCGCGGGTTTCGGATTGCGCCCAGTCCAGCCAAATCTTCCGGCACCCTCGTCGAGTGCCCGGATCAGCGAGCGCGACGAGAAGGCGATGTCTTTCTGCGGATCACGATCCGGCTCGTTGATCCGTCGCAACTCGATCGGGTCGATGCCCAGTTTTTCGGCGAGTTCGTCCATTGCGCCTTCGAGGCCTAGCAGTCCGACCGCCTCTCCGGGCGCGCGCATCGATCCAGATAGCAGCCAATTCAGCCGCACCAGATCGTGCGTGATGAGCCGGTTTTCGCCCGAATAAAGGAAATGCGTCGATATCCCGGCGGGCTCGAAGAAATCCTCGGTCTCGAGGTTCGACGCGGTCGTCTCGTGGCCGATGCCGGTGATCTTGCCTTCCGCTGTAGCCGCCAGCCGCATCCGCTGCGACGTGTTCGATCGGCGAACGGTCGCGTCGAAGACCTGCTGACGCATCATCACCGCTTTGACCGGACGACCCAGCTGCTTTGCGGCGATCGCCGCGGCGACGCTTTCGGGCGCGATGCCGAGTTTCGAACCAAACCCCCCGCCGATATAATGCGCGACGATCCGCACCTTTTTCGCGGACACCCCCAGCGCCTTGGCAAGCTGCTGCGAATCCGAGGTTGGCATCTGGTACGCGCCATATAATGTGAGGGCGCCGTCGTCGTCCCAGGTCGCGATCGAAGCGTGGGGCTCCATCGCAGCCGAGTTCTGACTCGGCGTAGTGTAGGTCACATCGATTGTGGCCGCGGCATCACGCATCGCTCGTTCGAGATCGCCCTGCTCGGTGTGGGCCGGAACGTTGTTAGGCGGCAGTTTTCCGTCGCGTTCCAAAGACATCGAAAAGGCGAACGCACCGTCCGCCTTTTCGTATTCGACAGACAACCTTTGGGCCGCATCGCGTGCCGCCTCGAATGTCTCGGCGATGACGATGGCGACGATCTGACCGAAATACTCGATGTCTTTGACGCCCTGGGTCGGTGCGCTCGTCTCGCCGCCCTGCTGGGACACGCGGATGAACCGGTCGAAGTCGGTCACGATGTCGATGACGCCGGGGATCGCCTTGGCGGAGTCCGCGTCGATCGATAGCACCTTGCCCTTGCCGATCGTCGAACCGACCAGGACGCCGTAAGCAAGGTTGTCGAGCGCGTGTTCTGCGGCATAGGTCGCGGTGCCTGAAACTTTCTTTGGTCCATCGACGCGGTCGATCGACTTGCCGATCACGCCCTGAACGCCGGTGTCGAGCAGGCTCGCCGGATGCGGCGCGTCCATTGTCAACGTCACGTCGTCATCTTTGCCGAATCCGAACATCGTCTAACCTCTCAGCATTTCGCTATTGCAGTGTCGGCAAAGTCCGCCGGCAATCTTCAGCACATTCGCGACACATGGTCGCGCACAGCTTGCAATGATCATTGTCGTGTTTGTCGCATTCGGCCGCGCAGGTTTCGCAAGCGAGAATGCACGCTTCGATCTGCGCGCGCAGCACAGCTACATTCTGACCAGTCCGGCGCACCCCGATGGACGCCGTCGCCGAACAAAGGTCGGCACAGTCGTGGCAGGTCCGGATGCACTGGTGCTTATCCCCCGGCTCCCCGGAGCAGGCATCGGCACACGACGTACAGAACAGCGAACACAGCATCGCATGTCGCGACGCTGACGCTAGGGCTTCATTGAAATCGGAGCCAACGTCTGGATGGAGCTGTATCATCTTTTCGATCGACATAATTCGTGCCCTGCTTTGGAATGGTAGGATACTTCTCGAGGTCATCGTCGAACGGGATTGACCGCCCTGGTTTGAAATCTGCTCCCAAATCCGCGATTGCACATCGAACGACCTTCTTCCGACCGCGTTCCGCATTCAGTGCGCGCTCAGGCTCGGCATTTGCCGGCGGCTCGGGCGGCCTGTTGGTCTAGGACCACGTGCATCATGCCTTTCGCGATCTGCCCCGTCATTTCGGCGCGGCCCACAAATCCGCTGGAATCGTAAGTGCCGAAGCGGGTCACCCGCAACGGCTCACCGCGGCGCTGCGGGCACGTAAGCGCCTGGGTGTAATGCCCATCGGCGATCTGTTGCCTGTCGATGCGACACATCGCTTTTGGGTCAGGCGCCAACAGAGCCGCCACGGTCTGACCAGCCGCGATACACTTATGCTCCGCGCGCGACTTGCCCTTGGCCATCCTAACCAGGAAGCCCGGCGCGCCTGGGATCGTCAGGTCGATGACGGTGGAGGTGACGTCCCACCGTACCGGAGACGTCAGTTGCGCGGCGCCGGCAGTAGAGAGAGCAAGGAGAAGGATGGGCAAAATTGTTGTGCGCATTCTGTGTCGTTGGCGTCCACCCACTGATGGCGCAAGGGAGAAAGAGCGGGGACCGGTTCCACGTTCGAAATCAAAGAAGCGATCTGACTTGCATCGATTCTCAGCTGCCTTCGGCATCGCTCGCGAAAGCCAATGGCCTCGAGCACGGCATCCGTCACTCGCCGAAAACATGAAATGCGATGCGGCGACGGTGCGGCCGTGTGCGGTGTTCGAACAGATAGATGCCCTGCCAGGTCCCGAGGCTCGGCGCGCCCTCGATCACGGGTATCGACAGGCTGGTCGAGGTCAGCGCCGCGCGCAGGTGCGCGGGCATGTCATCCGGCCCTTCGTCGTCATGTTCGTAGTCCTCATTTTCCGGCGCGACCTCGGCAAAGTATCGCTCGATATCGCGCCGCGCCGCGGGGGCGGCATTCTCCTGCACCAGCAACGACGCGGAGGTGTGGCGGATGAACAGCGTCAGCAGGCCGGTGTCGATACCGGTGCCCGCGACCCAATCGACGACGGCCGGGGTAATCTCGTGAAGACCCTGCGAGAGGGTCTCTACGACAAGTTCGTGAATCGCTTGGCGCATGCCGCTTGATAGTCTGGGCGTCCGGACGGAACCAGACCAGGTGTTCGCTGGTCCTGTCGCCACAGGAGAATTGACGAAATGACACAAAACGAAGCGCCGGGTGGGCTGTCGCCAATCTGGGCGGCCGGGCTGGCGATCGGTGCGGTCACGGCGGCACTCTTGGTCGGCGGACGTGCCAGTCCCGGTCCCGATCACCCTCGCACCCGGCGATGGTATCGGCGCTTGTCAAAGCCTAGCTTCACACCGCCGCCGCCGGTCTACGCCGTTGCCTGGACCGGGATCCAGGCGTCGCTGGCGTATAGCGGGTATCGCCTGCTCCGGGCCGAAGCTTCGACCGAGCGAACGACCGCGCTGGCGCTGTGGACCGCCAATCAGGTCGGTGTCGGTGGCTGGAGCGAGGTTTTCTTCGGGCAGCGATCGCCGGGCTGGGGTACGATCGCGTCCGCCGCATTGGGCGCCAACGCCATCGGCTATGTCGTGGCAGCGGACCAGGTCGATACGACGGCCTCGCGCGCTGGTGTTCCACTCGTGGCGTGGGTCGCTTTCGCGACGCTGCTCTCGGAGGAAATCTGGCGCAAAAACGACTGACTGACTTACGACTGCCGGCCAGCAAGCGACACGCCTTCGAATTCGGACCTTCTATGTCAGCGACTCGGCGTTTCGGCCAGAACTGATCTGGTGCTGAATTCGTATTTACAACGATCGCCGTATCCCGGTCGCGTCGGCAACTCCATCAATCCGTCCACCGGCCTGACCGAACATGGTATCGCCGGAAGATAGATATGACGGCCACACCAGCCGCATATTTCTGAGCCTTGATCTGACGGTGGCGTTGCCCAAGGCAGTGCCGGATCTGCCAAAACGCACTCGTCGCTATCCGCACGCAAGGCACTCTCCTAAAGGCCGCTGCTTACAATACGTTGTCAGCTGCCATCTGTTCCTCGGGTCCGAGGAGGTCGGCGGCGTGTGAGGAGGTCCGGCTTGGGCGGCGGCTTCCAGCCGGGGGGCGGTCTCACACGCTGCCGGCTCGTCCCCAGTCCCATCGCCCCAGGACGCTGACGGACCAACCCCGAGACATCGGCGTCCTCGGCCTCGACCGCAGTCGCACCGCCGCGCATCAGGTTAATCCTGTCTCGGAGCCGTTTGGCCTCCTCGAAATCCTGGGCACGCGCCGCCGCTTCCATTCTCTCGCGTAGCGTGTCGATCGTTTCGGTCATGACCGCACCAACGCACATGACGACATTTCGATCGGGCGACGGATCGCGTTACGTTCGCGACGCCGATGCCGTTGGCCGCAGATCGATCCGCAATGTCCGCCGGAACGCGGCACCATCGCGTTGGTTAAGCGAAAGCCCCGTGTTCTTGGGGCCACCGGCGGGAATACGACATGGCCAATCGAGGACACGACGCCACAAGTCCATGGGCTATGCCTCTCGAGGCGTGGACGTCCGTGGCGAAGCGCACCTGGAAAGAAACCAGTAACGACAACGTCGGGCTCATCGCAGCGGGCGTCGCCTTCTACGGCTTTCTGGCACTCGTGCCGCTGCTCGGCGCCATCGTCCTGCTCTATGGCATCGCCGCCAACCCCACGACGGTGATGCGCGACATGACGCAGCTGACATCGGTCATGCCGGCCGATGTCGCCAAGCTGGTTGGCGAGCAATTGATGAACGTCGTCAAGACGTCCGACGGCAAGAAAGGCCTCGGCCTCCTGCTCGCGCTCGGGTTGGCGCTGTTCGGCGCGCGCAACGGCGCGGGTGCGGTGATTACCGCGCTCAACGTCGCCTATGAAGAAGAGGAGAAGCGTGGGTTCGTCCATGTCAACCTGCTCGCGATCGGGATCACCGCAGCCGCGGTCGTGGTCGCGATCCTGGCACTGGTCGCGGTCGCCGCGCTCGGTCATCTCGAAACTGTTCTTCCGACTGCGCCCGGGTTCGTCGTCCTCGCCGGAAAAATCGTCGCCTATCTGCTCCTGACCAGCGCCGGGGTGGGCGCAGCAGCGACCCTTTACCGCTACGGGCCATCGCGGCGCCGCGCCAAATGGGTATGGATGACGCCCGGATCGCTGTTCGCCGCGCTGATGTGGCTCTTGCTCACGATAGGCTTTGGCATCTACGTCGCCAATTTCGGCAATTACAATGCGACCTATGGCTCGCTGGGCGCCGTCGTCGTGACGCTGACCTGGCTCTACCTTTCCAGCTACATCCTGTTGTTCGGTGCCGAGCTGAACTCCGAACTCGAGCATCAGACCGCTGAGAACACGACGCTCTCCCCCGCACCCTTGGGTGAGCGCGGCGCCTGGGTCGCGGATCACGTTGCGGATGAGGCGCCCGAACCGAACGGATCAGCCGGCAGGCAAGACATGCCTCAGGTCGGTACGGAAACGGCCATAACGCCGGACGCTGCGCCGTCATTGCCGGCGATGTACGCTGCCGGCCGCATCGGCAGTCGAGTTGAACGGGTGTTCGGCCTGCCGAAGGTCGGCTTGGTCGTATCCGCGGTCGCAACGCTCGGCCT
Source organism: Sphingomonas sp. (assembly GCA_965219285.1). GTDB lineage: Bacteria > Pseudomonadota > Alphaproteobacteria > Sphingomonadales > Sphingomonadaceae > Sphingomonas. The sequence continues at coordinate 299,038 of CBDCNF010000008.1, read as the reverse complement.
TTCGTTGCTGCGACGTGGGCGGGCTGCTCAGGGCGGCGCACTTCTTGCCGCCGCCGCTGTTGCCGCGTGGCTCGGCCGCGATTCGTAATCGCGCACCCGGCGAAAGAACGCACCGCTCGCCTGCGCGGGTTCTCCTGTTCGAAACTGGAAAACTCCATCCCTCATCCAGCAGTGCGGCCGAGCAGACCGATGTTTGACTTGCCTTCTCATCGGCGCTGCGCTCACGATCCGCGCGCAGATCAAAGCGCGTTCAGAGACTGAGGCAGGCACTCATTGGAAAGCGACATCATGAGCAGCGCCGACGATGTGGCCGGATACAAGGACGTGGTGACTGGCAGCCGGGACGGTCCTCCCTCGACCGAAGGCGCCGCCAGCATTCGCCCCGTATCCGCACCTGAGCTCAAAACGCTAGCCGGCGTCGCCGTCGGAACGCTGGTGATCGCGGCGCTCTATTTCGGGCAGGAAGTACTGATCCCGATCACGCTCGCAGTGATGCTCTCCTTCGTCCTGTCGCCGGTCGTCAATCTGTTGCAGCGGCTGCGATTGTGGCGTGCTCCCGCGGTGATCCTGACCGTGCTGGCGGCCTTGGGCGTTCTGGGCCTCGTCGGCACGCTGATCGGTAGTCAGGCGGCTTCGCTGAACGCCAATGCGCCGCAATATGCCCGGACGATCGAAGCGAAGGTCCAAGGCGTTCGGGCTTTTGCGGTCGCGCGCCTCGCGACGATTACCAAAGAGCTGGGCGGCGGCAGGGCGGCTGGCACGCCGGAACCCGGTGCGGCGCCGAGGCTGCACCCAACGCAGCAACCGGCGGCGAGTGGTGCCGGCCGACCGATTCCCGTCGAAATGGTGCAGGAGAGTACCTCGCCCTTCACGATCGCAAAGACCGTGCTTGCGCCCATCCTTGGGCCGCTCGAGACGACGATCATCGTCCTCATCGTCGCGATCTTCGTGCTGATGCAAAAGGAGGATCTGCGCGACCGCTTCATCCGCGTGTTCGGGTCTAGCGACCTGCATCGGACGACGCGCGCGATGGACGACGCCGGGCAGCGATTGAGCAAATATTTCCTGTCGCAGCTCGCGGTGAATACCAGTTTCGGAGTGGTAATCGGGCTGGGGCTTTGGGCGATCGGCGTCCCGTAGCCGGCGATGTGGGGGATCGTGGCCGGGTTGCTTCGGTTCGTGCCGTACATGGGCTCGTTCCTGGCAGCCGTCGCACCCGCCGCGCTCGCCGCCGCGGTCGATCCCGGCTGGACGATGACGATAGAAGTGATCGCGCTGTTCGCCGTCGTCGAACCCATCACCGGCTACGTCGTCGGCATTGGCTCAGGCGAGTGTCGCGGCGATGCAGCCGCTTCACCAGGCTCGATTTTGACGATTGAGCAGTCTTGCAAAACCGGGCGCGACTTGTTGCTGACTATTCTGCGGGCGCAACCTCGCGCTCGCTGGTGGCCGCGTTTTTCTGACCTTCGCCGTTAGCGATCGATGACGTAGCAGGAATGCCATGGTAGCCGGATATTGATTTCGCGCTCGCCATACCGGGAGCGTCCGACTTCCCCCCGAGCAGATCGTGCGTTGCCTTTTCGATCCGATCGCCAATGTCGCTGTCGACATTACGCCAGTATGTGAATGCGCGCTCCAGGATGGGTTCGCTGACACCGTCGGCGAGATGACCGGCAACGTTATTGACGAAGCGATCACGCTGCTCATCGTCCATCACCTCGCGCACCAGCGCGCCGGGTTGGCTCCAGTCATCGTCATCTTTGCGCAATGTGTAAGCTGAGCGGACCATGTCACCATCAGCCATCCACGTCGCTTCTCCTCCGACTTCCGGCTGCGCGCCCGGACCGCCGTACGAATTAGGGGCATAGACCGGATCGACTGCGTTGACCGTCCGCCCCTGGCCTGCGCGCGAGTAGGAATGGACCTCGGCCGCCTTGGCCTGGTTTACCGGGATCTGTTTATAGTTGACCCCAAGTCGGGCGCGATGCGCATCCGAATAGGAAAATCCGCGCGCGAGCAACATTTTGTCGGGACTCAAGCCGATACCGGGCACCATGTTATTAGGTTCGAACGCCAACTGCTCGATTTGGGTGTCCCAATCGACCGGGTTCGAGTCAAGCTTCAGCTTGCCAACTTCAATCAGCGGATAATCTTCGTGAGGCCATGTCTTCGTCAGGTCGAACGGGTTGATCTGATAGGTCTTGCCATCTTCGAACGGCATGACCTGGAATTTCAGCGTCCAGCTGGGGAAATCGCCTTTGGCGATGTGATCGAAAAGGTCGCGGCGGTGATAGTCGCCGTCCTGTCCGGCCATCTTGTCGGCTTCGTCCTGCGTCAGGTGCGCATTTCCGTCGCCCAAATCGGTATGGAAGTGCCACTTGACCCAAAACTTCTCGCCCGCCTCGTTGACGAGCATATAGGTGTGACTGCCGTAGCCGTTCATTTCACGCCAGTTTTTGGGCACGCCGCGATCGCCCATCAAATACGTAACCTGATGCGCGCTTTCGGGGCTGAGCGTCCAAAAATCCCACTGCATATCGTGATCACGCAGACCATTGTCGGCGCGGCGCTTCTGGCTGCGAATGAAGTGTTGGAACTTCATCGGATCGCGAATAAAGAAGATCGGCGTGTTGTTGCCGACCATGTCGAAATTGCCATCCCCGGTGTAAAACTTCACCGAAAACCCGCGTGGATCACGCCAAGTATCGGGACTGCCGCGCTCGCCCGCCACGGTGGAAAAGCGCATCGCGGTTTCAACTTTCGCACCGGGCTGTAAAAACTTTGCCTTCGTATATTTGCTGACGTCGGTCGTCACCTCAAAATGGCCAAACGCGCCGCTCCCCTTGGCGTGTGGTTGTCGTTCCGGGATACGCTCGCGATTGAAGTTCGCCATCTGCTCGATCAAATAGTGATCGTTGAGCACGATTGGACCGTCACGCCCAATGGAAAGCGAATGCTCGTCGCTCTGAACCGGTATGCCGGCATCGGTTGTGGTGCGGGGAGCGGAGTTCTTGTCGGTCATTTTCGGTACCTGTGCGTGCGTGTCAAAAGGATAGTTCGACAACGGCGCAAAGGACTGCACGTTCCGTTGCGGCGAACGGACAGGCGATTTCGTGCCCATCGTCGTCGTTCAGTCCGAAATGCCGGACGCGAGGCGCTACAGGATGGACGTTTCTGTCATCGTCTTAGCGGAGCTGGCTGTCCTTACTCCCGCGCCGGTTTATGCCACCACTTCGCACCCTGGCATCGCGCGCAGACTGGCAGGTCGTACAGGTGCGAGTTCCCGGCAATGCCGCGCGCCGGGCCGGCGCAATGGTCGCACCACAATCGTCACACTCGTCGGCGCCGTCGCCCGCCTGCAGCATGGCCCTGGCGCGCAACACCGCGTCCGCAACGGTATCGTCGATCTGATCCTGCACCGCCCCATCGGGCGCCCAACCGTTTGCCATCGAAGCAACCTGTCCAAGTCCTCTTTTTCCAAACCCCAGATTGGGACTGGAGCAACCGAAGTCCAGCGGCGGTATCGATCGAGGCGAAATTAGTATGCCGTTTCCCACTCGCTCGTGAGGGCCCCGCAGGCCGCGGCGTCTGTGCCCCGGTTGAGTCGAAAGAATCATCATCTTCCCAGCAACCATTCGACTTCGCTCGCCACCAGAGCGACAACATGCTGCGACTCGCAGGGGTGCTGACAGCCCTGCGCTGCCCTGACCAGCGTGACTGGCGGGGCTCCAGGTCGTGGGAGCGGCATCGTGCCGGCTTCCGACCTGGAGAACCCACATGGCCAAGACCCCCAAGCTCACCGACCTGAAGCTGATTCTGCTCTCGACCGCGGCCGCGCGCGACGACGGCAATGTGTTTCCGATAAAGGACTGCGTCAGAGACAAGACCGCGGAGATCTCAAAGGCGATCACGTCCCTGCTGAACCGGGCGCTGGTCGTCGAGCAGCCCGAAACCGTTCTGGTGCGGGTATGGCGCGAGGACGCCGACCAGCGGATCGGTTTGGCCATCACTAACGCTGGCCGCGCGCTGATCGATGGAGGTGGGCAGCCGAACTCGGAGGCAACCATTACCGATAACGTAGTCGTCCCCGCCCCTCGCGTGACCAAGACCGCGCTGGTGCTGGCGCTGCTGCAGCGCGAAGACGGCGCGACCATTGGCGAGCTGATCGAAGCGACCGGCTGGCTTCCCCACACGACGCGGGCGGCGCTGACCGGCCTGCGCAAGAAGGGCCACGTGGTCGATCGGACGAAGCGCGACGACGCGACCTGCTACCGTATCGCGGTGACAGCATGATCGACGTCGAGGCGCAGCTGGCCTGGCTGACGAAGATGTCGTCGGCCGAGCTGCGCGAGGACTGGCGGCGGCTGACCTCGTCGCCGGTGCCGCGGGTGAGCCCGAGACTGCTGCGCCTCGCGCTTGCGTGGGAGATCCAGGCTAAAGCCTATGGCGGTCTGTCGCGCGCGACCAGCCAGACGCTCGATCAGCTGATGAAGGGGACGACAAAGACCGCCGCTGCCCATCCCGGCATGCGGCTGGTCCGCGAGTGGCGCGGCAAGGCGCATGTCGTCACCATCGACGAAGGTCAGCCCGGCGAGGATCAGGTGATCCGCTGGGACGGGCGCGAGTGGCGCTCGCTCAGCGAGGTCGCGCGCGCGATCACCGGCACGCGCTGGTCGGGGCCGGCGTTCTTCGGCCTCAAGCGCAAGGCCGCGGCATGAGCGGGGATCGTGAGCACCTAGCTAACGTTCAGCGTGTCCGGTGTGCGATCTACACTCGCAAGTCGAGCGATGAAGGGCTGGAGCAGGCGTTCAACAGCCTCGATGCGCAGCGCGAGGCTTGTGCCGCCTATATCCTCTCGCAGGCGAGCGAGGGATGGACGGCACTGCCCGATGTCTACGACGATGGCGGGCTGTCAGGCGGTACGCTCGAGCGCCCGGCGCTCCAGCGGCTGCTGGGCGAGGTGGCGGCAGGACGAGTCGATATCATCGTGGTATACAAGGTCGATCGGCTGACCCGGTCGCTGCTCGACTTCTCGAAGCTGGTCGAGACGTTCGATGCGGCGGGAACGTCGTTCGTGTCGGTGACCCAGTCGTTCAACACCACCACCAGCATGGGGCGGCTGACCCTCAACATGCTGCTGAGCTTCGCGCAGTTCGAGCGCGAGGTCACCGCCGAGCGGATCAGGGACAAGATCGCCGCGTCGAAGGCAAAGGGCATGTGGATGGGCGGCACCCCGCCGCTTGGCTATCGCCCCGATGGCCGCAGCCTCGCGATCGTCGAGGAGCATGCCGCCATCATCCGCGATAATCTTCCGGCGCTACGTTGCCTGCGGCAACGTACGGATGGTGGCGGACGCGCTTGCTGCTGCGAGCATCGGCGCGCCGCTGCGCATGCGCACTGGCTCCGGCAAGCCGTACGGCGGGGTCGCGTTCACCCGCGGGCAGATCCACGCGTTCCTCAAGTGCCCGACCTATATCGGTGAGGTGCATCACAAGGGAAAGGGCTACCCCGGGCTGCATACCGCCATCGTCGATCGCGATCTGTGGGATCAGGTCCAGGCCAGGCTCTCCGGAAATGTTCAGGGCAAGCGCAGCGGTCCGCGTACGGCGAGCCCCAGCCTGCTTGCCGGGCGGGTCGTCGATGAGCACGACGAGCCGCTGCTGGCGGCGCACGCGGTGAAGGGTGCCTCACGCTACCGCTATTATGTGAGCCGGGCTCTCCATCACAAAACCAGCGATACGGGTCTGCGGGTTCCGGCCCGCGAGATAGAGACGCTGGTCGCCGAGCGCGTTGCGCGGCTGTTCGATGATCCCATCGGGCTGGTCGCGACCGCGTGGCTCGATGTCCCCGCCGATCGTTACGCCGACCTACCGCAATGCTGCGTCGAAATCGCTGCACGGCAGCGGCAGCGGCAGGTAGAGGCGCTTGCCATCGTTACGCGAGTGCGGGTCGAGGACAGCGGGGTCGCGGTGACCTGCAACACGGCAGCCATCGCCGCCGCGCTCGGGGTCGCGACCTATAGCGACGCTCCGGCGGTCATCACGCTACAGGAGACCGTCCGGCTGACCCGCTCGGGTCACGCCGTGCGGCTGGTCCACGAAAGCGGCGCTCTCGCCACAGCCACAGTCGATCAGTCGCTGATCAGGCAGATCCTCGCTGCGCGGCGCTGGTGGAGGGCGTTGCGCGAGGGCGAGATCGACATCACCCGGCTGGCCGAACGTGACGGGGTGAGCCCCGCTTATGTCACCCGCATCGTGCGGCTTGCGTTTCTGTCGCCCGCGGCGGTCACCGCCGTCCTTGCTGGCAAACAGCGCGCTGGGGTGGATGTCAAGATGCTCACGCTAGTGGATTGATCGGAACGGACGAGTCCGGCTGAGGATTCCGTGTGCGGCGCGGCTGTGCCACGATGCGGGATGCGCAGCGGGATCAGCATCGCCGTCACGGCATCGGACAGGGCTCGGCTCGAGGCGCTCGTGGCAGCGCGCGGATCGCCACAAAAGCAGGTGTGGCGGGCATGGATCGTCCTGCTGACTGCCGATGGCATGGGCACGGTCGCGATCATGGCGGCGACGGGCAAGTCGAAGACCTGCGTGTGGCGCTGGCAGGAGCGATTCATGGTCGAGGGTGTCGATGGCTTGCTGCGCGACAAGACGCGTCCGCCTGGGATCGCGCCGCTGGTGCCATCGTTGGTCAATAGGGTGGTGGCGCTGACGCTGGAGCCGCCCGAGCACGAGGCGACCCACTGGACCGTACGCGCCATGGCCAAGGCGGTTGGCATCGCTGCATCTTCGGTGGTGAAGATCTGGCACGATCACGGGTTGGCGCCGCACCGCTGGCGCAGCTTCAAGCTGTCCAACGATCAGGCTTTTGCCGAAAAGCTGCATGATGTCGTCGGCCTCTACGTCTCGCCGCCGGCGCACGCGATCGTGCTGTCGGTCGACGAGAAGAGCCAGATCCAGGCGCTCGATCGCACGCAGCCGGGCTTGCCGCTCAAGCGCGGCCGGGGCGCGACCATGACCCACGACTACAAGCGCAACGGCACGACGACGCTGTTCGCAGCGCTGAACGTGCTCGACGGCTCGGTGATCGGGCGCAACATGCAGCGGCATCGACACCAGGAGTTCATCCGATTCCTGAACGCCGTCGAGGCCGAACTGCCGCAGGACAAGGCCGTCCACGTCATCCTCGACAACTACGCCACCCACAAGCAGCCCAAGGTCCGAGCCTGGCTCGCCCGGCATCCGCGCTGGACCTTCCACTTTGTGCCGACGTCATGCTCCTGGCTCAACGCGGTCGAGGGCTTCTTCGCAAAGCTGACCCGACGACGCCTGAAGAACGGCGTCTTCCACTCCGTCATCGACCTCCAGGCCGCCATCAACCGCTTCATCAAGGAGCATAACCAGCAGCCCCGCCCCTTCGTCTGGCACGCCGACCCCAACGACATCATCGCCGCCGTCAGGCGTGGGCACCAAACGTTGGAATCAATCCACTAGGGAAGCCGCCCGCCGCGTGCTGGACGGCGCAATCCGTCGCGCTGCTGCCGGCTATAGAGTGACAGGTCTCAACCGGGGACGCGTCCAAACCATGCCGCCTTGCGCAACGGGCAGCACTCTGGCTTGGTTGCGGCATGGAAAGCGTGGTTCTGAGCTTAACGGTGACGGAGGTTTTGCAACGTGCGCCGGAATGGGTGCGCAGTGACCTCAGTTCTCGCGATCTCGTCATCCGCACGCGTGCCGAAGAAACGCTCGCAGGCATGATCGCGGCAGCGCTTGCTACACCGCGGCCGGCGTAGTCGGGAACGTGCATATCATGCGGGCTTTGGAGCCGATCTCAAACGTGATGAGGCGAAAGCCAAAAGCGCGGCTCTCCACTACAGACTTTCGTGGTGTCGACTCGATAATTGATATTGAAATAAGGTGGTCACCATGGCCTAGCGATTATGGTGTTCTTCCAGTCTAAAAGCGCTCGCCGCGACCGATCCGATAGGGGCCCGCGCGGGTCGTCATCTCGCTCCCCTTTCAGCTCAGCCGGAGCATTCCCTCGTCCACAAGCCGATCGACAGCTACGTGAACCGCGGGCATCGCGTCACGCCAAGGATTGGTGGCAGACCCGACGCCGGGTGCCGCTGACAATATTCTCGCCACTTCGCTCGGGCACACCGTCGCTTGTGGTGCGCGCGAGGCAAGCAGCACTAGCACCCCGTCGCGCGCATCGTCGTCTGTTATCGTCCGTCTTGGATCTGTACTGCGACGTTTATTTTGTTTGGGCGTAGCGGCATCTGGCGGCGCTCCAAATGCTGATCTCGTTTCGATTTGACGGTTTTCATCCATCAACCGTCACATCGCCGCCACCGAATTCTTCCAGGAGTTCTTGAATGGTCTCCGCCAGTTCCTCGTCATCAACGGTAACGGAGACCGCGATGCTGCCATTTAGCGCGGCATCATCGTTGTCACCTTCATTGAGGTCGGTATTACTGTCTGCGCCACTGGTTTCGACGCCGACGCTATTTTCGTCACCTTCGGGACCCACTACGATATCGTCGCGATCAAATTCGTGCTCCTGAACCAGATGTTCAATCGCTAGTTCTGCTTCTCGCCTCGCCTCGAAAGTGGCTCTTACAGTGGGCATGGCTCGCATCCTGAAATTGACGTTGCGACGCCTAACCCACGGCGGGGAAAATCGGCGCGCGCAGCTGCCGCGAGCGGGACGCTGGTAGATGCGGACGGTCCGCTACCAGACTGGTGGAAGCACGAACCCGCTGCGCGGGAGGGGTACGTGCGGCGCGGTTGAGGTGACGGAACGAGCGTAGCGCGGTGGTTGAGCGCTGCGTGCGGCAGGCAGAACACCGGGGCTCCACGAGAAGGAGCCCTGCCATGAACAACCTCGTCCCTATTGTTGCCGTCAGCCCGCTACGCCAGCGTCTCATCGACGAGATGGAGATCCGGCGGTTCGGCCGCGAGACGCAGCGTGACGTGACCCCCGCCTTTCATCCAGCGGCAACCAGAGACCGACCGGTGTTGTCGCGCATGAGCGCGGTTGAAGCAACGGGCGGGGTTAACCCCGCCCGTTGCTGTTCAAGTTCGGCGGCGAACGCCGCCGGTGTGGCATAGCCGAGCGAGGAGTGCGGTCGTTCGGTGTTGTAGTCATCGACCCAGCGGGCAAGGATCGCGCGGGCCTGACCGATCGTGAAGAACAATGTCTCGTTGAGCAGCTCGTCGCGCATGCGACCGTTGAAGCTCTCGACAAAGCCGTTCTGGGTCGGCTTGCCCGGTGCGATGTAATGCCACTCGACGCGCGTCTCGCCTGACCAGGCCAGCACCGCGTTCGAGGTAAGTTCGGTCCCGTTGTCGCTGACGATCATCTTCGGCGCGCCGCGCCTGATGATTAGATCGGTCAGCTCGCGAACAACCCGCCGACCCGAGATCGACGTGTCGAGCACCGCCGCCAGGCACTCGCGCGTAATGTCGTCGACGATATTGAGGATGCGGAACCGCCGGCCCGTGGCAAGCTGATCGTGGACGAAGTCCAAGCTCCAGCGTTGGTTCGGCAGCGCCAACACCGGCGCGGGCGCCCGCGCACCAACGGCACGCTTACGTCCCTTCCTGCGCCGCACCGTCAGACCCTCTTCGCGATACAGCCGCTGGGTCTTCTTACGGTTGATCGTGATGCCGTCGCGGCGAAGCAGGATGTGCAGCCGCCGGTAACCGAACCGCCGGCGCTGCTGCGCCAACTCGCACAGCCGCGACCGCAGGGCGCCATCATCCGCTCGGCACGAGCGATACCGCATGCTCGTACGGTCCGCCCCGACGATAGCACACGCCCGCCGCTCGCTCATCCCCAACGTCGCCTGGAGATGCGCGACTGCTTGCCGCTTCGCGGCGGGCGCTACCATTTTTTTGATAGCAGATCCTTCAGACCCGCGTTGTCCAGCATCGTGTCCGCGAGCAACCGCTTGAGCCGTGCGTTCTCCTCCTCGAGCGCCCGCAACCGCTTCGCGTCGGATACCTCCAAACCGCCATACTTGGCCTTCCACGCGTAATACGTCGCGCTCGACAAACCGTGCTTGCGACACAGCTCCGTCACCACCGCGCCCGCCTCGGCTTCCTTCAGGATGCCGATGATCTGTTCTTCCGTAAACTGCTTCCGCTTCATCTGTCCGTCCCTTCGAGGGGCCGGTCTCTAGTTCCAAATGGATGAAGAAACGGGGGTCACGTCACGATGACCAGATCAGCTCTGTCAGCGCCGAGAAGTCGCTCGAAGCTCGCCTCTTCCAACGAGTTCCCGCACAGCAGCCGATGCCCGCCGAGTTGCCAAAGGTCACCGTTCCGCGAAACGGCCGGGAGGTCGGGCGGCGGCATCAGGTCGGCGGCATCGGCGGCGGTCGCGAACGCGGTTGCCGCTTCTTGCAGGACATCGAACTCGGCGGTGTCGAACCCCGTCAGTTCGATATTGTACTCGACGCTCTCCAACTCTGTGAGGGTCGCTAGAAGCTGATCTGGATCGAACGATGACATGTCGTGCAGCTTGTTGTCAGCCAGCGCCAACGCTTTCCTCTGATGCGCGCTCAGTCCGACAAGGCGTATGCAAGGCACTTCGGTCATGCCCGCGGTCGGCGCGGCCTCGAGACGGCCGTGGCCGGCGATGACGCCGTTCCATTCGTCGATCAATACGGGGTTGATGAACCCGAACTCGCGCATCGAGGCCGCCATGCCCCTGATCTGTTTCTTGCTGTGCTGGCGAGCGTTCTTCGGGTCGGGTACAAGGGCCTCGATGCGAACCATCACGATCACCAAGTTCCGGGCGATAAGCCTCAACGGCTGCTGCTCTATAGATTGAGTCATTGCACGTACTCCAAAGTCAGCCGAAATTTGCTGACGCATGACGTGGATAAGCATTCTGTAACAGGCGAGCTGGAGTCCCCACGGGCTCGGGAATTTGATCGCGAGCGCCGAAAGTGCCGAGTTTCGGCAACCTTCTTCCTTTCTCGTCGGTTCAATTTGCGTGCATCTTCCCGAACAATACCCTGCACATTCTTGTAGGGAATTCTGGGCTCCTTAGCCCATCGGTCGGCGCTGCACGGCAGCGCTCGGTCTTGTGGGTCCCTGCTCGTTTGATGGTTTCCGTGCAGAAAACCGTGCACGAACGGATTTTTGACTATCTGCCGCCTGCCATAACCCAGAAAACGGGGAACCGTACTGCCCAACAGAGGTCCGGAGAATCGTGCCTAGTTTGCAGACAAAACCGCGCCTGAAAAATTCTCCGCGATACGCTTTCCGGCGCGAATGGCGCGCAATTGCGGGATTTTTGGATCCTGCCCGGGGATTTTCTCTAATCTCGAGACTAGGTGGCGGAGCGGGTGTCCGCCATATGCCTTACAATATGTACCGATAACTACTTGGTTTATTTGCTATATAATCTAATTGATGGAACATGGTTGACCGCTGACACGCCTACTGCACCTCTCTGGCGATGCATCACCATGCTTCGGTTTGCACCGATCAGCCGAACCAGCCTTTCTTCTTCACGGTCGGGGCTGGCGAGAGCACGTTGATACTGCGGCCTTCCTCATCCGCGCCTTTGATGCCGATCATCACGGTTGCTAGGTTGCTGCCGTGCTGTAGCAACACATGGTGTGTGATGATGCCTAACTGGGATAAGCACGTCGAGTATCCCGCCACGATCCATCCGTCGTCCAGCATTGCAGTTAAGCGCGTGTCCCGTTCGTCAGCCATGTTCCCCCCATCCGACTCGATTGCGGTGGCTAGAGGATGCCGGACCATGACCGGCGCGACAAACGATCAATGCCACCGTTGCCGTATCCTCACCGGCCCGGCGCCCGACCACGATAACTGCCGCTGTGCCGCCGCTAGCCACAATGAGGTATCCCCGCCGACATGGCGCAGACCTAATCCGGCGCGAACCGTCCCACCGAGCATTTCAGACCACAGCATTGCGCCCGAAAAGAGGCGCGCGAGCCGACTGCCGAGCGCGCGCGGAGTGCGGAGCGACGGACGCTGATAGAGATGGTCGGCGAGCCGCATTAGGCCGAACGCGCCGACATAAAGCGTCGAGCCGTCGAGCCGTTCGTCGCCATCGGTGATGTCAAGTCGGTCGATCACCATCGCGTCGGGATGCGCCTTGCCATCCGCCGCGCCGACGATCCGGCCATCAAGCAATAGGAGATGCAACCGCCGGCCGCGAAGGCGCACGAATTGAAATAGGTTACCCATCGGTTTCCTCCAAAAATGCTTGATAAATCGCCGCCGCTTGTGCCGTTGTGTGTTCCGCGAGAATAACGTGCCGCTTGCCGTTCGGCCATAATTCGCGCTCCACGGCGGTTGGCATCGGCGGCGTTAATTGCTCACCGGCGAGCATTGCTTCGTACAAATTGCCGCCGCGTTTTTCGTGCGCGAGAATTATCGCGTCGCACCTCTCGCGCCACATTTGGTACGCCCGGTTCAAATGATCCGGCAAACGATCGATACGCCACGCGAGGGAGCCGGGCGGCAACACAGCGTCCCGCACTCGGTCCATACGCCGCTCAATGGACACACGAGACATTACGGATGCGCCTTCATCTTGAGCACGAGCGATTCGAGTTCATCCATTTTCGAACGAATGTCGGCTAGGTCTTCGGCCTCGCGGAGCGTCTTGAGCGATTGGATCACCTTCGACATTTCGCCCGGCGTCAGTCCGTCAGCTGCCGCGTCCGCGATCGTTGTCGGGTCCATGCAGTCCAACTGGATCACGCGTGAATCTGGCAAATAGCGCGTGAGGACGAACGCTGCCGCGCGCCAGTTGTTCTCGGCAAGCTGTTGTCGCAGAACCGTCATTGCGGTCGGCACCAACTCGCCGATACCAGCCAACGTGTCGCGATTGAGCCGGTGTGTGGCCCCCTTCGGCTTGCCCGGATTGCCGGGTCCGAACCGGCCCAGCGCGTCGCGCCCTGCATCCGTATTAGCCCGAACCGTTTCGGTCATGTCCATCGATCAACTCCAAATTATACGCGTACCGGCCTGAGCGATCAGCCATCGCGCGAGGTCTCCGGTATGGATCATCCCGCGACGGTCGGATGGTGGCATTCCACGATGCCGCCACTGCCATGCGGTTCCTCTGCTGATGCCAAGGGCAGCGTGCACGTCGCCCGCGCGCATCGTGCCGGGTCGCAATTCGACGCGGGCAGGATATTGAACCGGGCGACTCACGAAATTACCCGGTTCAAGATTTCCTGCTGAGAAAGGCCGAACGCGGCGGCGAGCGTGGCGATCAGGTTGCGCATCACGCCCTCATCATCCTTCGCCTGTTCCAGGCGCTGCCGGTGCTGTGCGAGCGCGACGCTGGCCGCATTTTCGACGGCAGCATGATCAACCCCGGTTGCGAGCACGTCCCCGTCCAGTGACGGCTGTTTGGGATAGCTGCCCGCCAAGCCTACGCGATCAGACCAGTTGAGCGCGATGTAGCGTTCGGTCGCCAGTTCCTGAGCGTGCGGGCCAAGTCCGGCAAGAGCCGCATTGTTCTGGATCGCTGCCAGTTCCGGCAGGCTTGCGGCGCTGATCCGGGCAATCTGTTCGCCATCGCTCAGTTCGCGATAAATCGCGCAAAAATGAGGATCGAACCGATCGTCGGCGACACTCGGCGCGCGTTCCATCAGGACGCGGTTCGCCTTTTCGCCATCACGCTTGCGCTGAACGAATGCGCCGTACGTAACCGACGCGGCAGCGATGGCGTTATGACCAGCGGTAGACGCGAGCAAAACCCGCTGCATGGCATCTTCTTTGGTCGTGTCGGACAGGTGGACGGCGTGAGTGACCAGCGCTTCGAGCGCAGTGGCAGTCTGTGCCGTCGCTGTGTCGCCAGTCTGTAGAAAAACGTTGGTGCCATCAATTCCAGCAACCGGGCCACGGTCGGTCATAGTGTAGGTCGCAAGCATGTCATCACCCCGTGTCTATTATGCGCCCTGATAGTGGACATCGACACGGATAAGGTCAAAGTAACCTGCAACGGTTTGCAAAACTTTAGGGATTATTGGTCAATCACGACCACAGGTGGCAGCGGAACAGTCGGAACATCAAGGACACCATTTTCCGAAACACTATATACGTAAAACGCTATAATTATAGGAGACATAAACGTCCTGGGTTTCCGTGAATGCTGTTCTTGCTGTTCCGACTGTTCCGCTAGCACCCAAACGCAAACTTGCCGCGCGCATCCTCGATAGCCGCCCGCACCTGTGGTCGCCGATTCGCTCCGTTGACGTCGTCCGGCGTCAAATGGCCCCGAACGACCAGCACGCGTTCCCAGCGTCCAGACACCTTGAACCGTTCACCCGTTCGCATCCCCTGCGCGCATCGCTTCGTGACGGCACCAATCTTCCGACTTAATGGGATCGCCGACGTAGCGATGCAGGTCAGACACGAACGCCAGATCGCCGGGCCATTCGCGTTGAAACTGATTCACCGCATCCTCAGCGTCGGTTACGAGAGACGCAAGCGCCTTCGCTTTCGCAGCACTCATCGGTGCGTGTGCGAACGGGTTGAAGCCGTCTAGTGACAGCGTGGCCAGATAATGCTGCACCGATGCGATGAACGCGGGATCGTCCATGTCGTCATGCAGCCGCGCGTACCAATCGGCTGGCGCGCATTCGGACGGATTCTCGATCACGATGATACGACGATCCGAATTGTCGAACGGCAACGCATCGGCATGATTGGAAAACATCAGCCATCGGCAACAGTTTTTCTCCACCGACTGCGCCCCGTATTTCGGGTTAAGATGCCGGTATTCTTCGGTCACTTTTGATTTAATTTGTTCCGCTTTGGTCCATCGTTTCGCGGCTGTTGCCTTCGCGAATTTCGTCTACAGTAGCGAACAGCTTCATGCTCAGTCGTCCATTGTACGCGCCGAACAGCGTATCCGCCGATACGTTCGCGGCCACATAACCGCGCATTACGCGGGTCAAGATGCTAGCGAGAGTACCGCGTCCGGTGCCGGTCTTCGCGGTGAACATCAGATAGGCTGTGTGCGGCAACTCACCCGGACGCTGTACGATATGGGCAAGCCATTGCATGAAACGTACGCCCTCCGCCTCTATCGGCACGAGATACGCGACATGCTGCACGAATGACTGCACCCGCTCTTGCCAATCGACGGGCGGCTGCAACGCTGTGGGCGGCGTCCACAGGTTGAACGCACGATCCCCCGCCTGTTGTCGCTCCGGCGATCGGCAAAATTCGGCTTCGCCGGGCACCCAGGCGAGCACGTCGGCGCTGCGACGGTCGCGGCTGGCGAGCCATGCGCCGATGACGGGCAGTTCCTTTATGACAGGCGCGCCGTATTTATCGAGTTTACCGGTATCGATTGTGTGCTTCCGACGCCGCCCACTCGTTCACAGCGTCGGCCTTCGACCGCATCCGCTTAGATCGGCGCGATACAACAAGCGAGCCGCTACCGATGAACACCAGATCAGCCGTGGGCCTGTTCGAGCGTCAAGACTTCCGGGAAGGCGTCCGCTGCCATATCGTCGCCGATGCGCTCATCATCGCGGAGCCGCTGCGCCCGGCTGTAGAACGGTCGATCGGGATCGCTGATCGCTTTAGATATAGCGAGGCGGGCCTTGCGTTCGTCATCGCGCCACAGGGCCGACTGGTTGAAACAACCGCATCATTCGAACCGGATTCGCGCCGGTCCACCATGCCAAGGCGTTGCACAGCGCGAGGTCGGCACTGCTGTGATCGAACGGACGATCGCTATTATCTGGCCAGTACGCGCCAAGCGACGGCAACGCTTCCCACAGATCGGCGAACGAAGCTTTGACGCCTACGCTGGCCAACGGTGTTCGACGTGCTCGCCGCGCGCCGGAGCAGATCGTCGTCGTCGGCGGGGCCATCGTATCCATCGCGCGGTTGGTCGATCCATTCGACTGCTGGATAATTCGCGAGCGTGTCCCCGTCCGGCACCCAGCCCGCTAGCGAGCCGGACCAGTCGGCGACGGGTTCGCCCGTCCATCCGCCGCCGCCGATCGCCATGAAACGCAGCGATCGGTAACACTCGTATTTGTTGCCGGTGGCCGGATCGGTCCATTTGCGGCGCTCTGCCAGTGAGCCGGGCCGGATCGTCTAACCGCCCGACGCCGTGAAGCCCCTTGCCGGATTGCGACACCTCCCACGCGCCGGGCAGGGCGGCATGGATTGCGGTCGCGTGTTCGGCGTAGGTACCTGTGGTTGGATCGCGGCAATCGTCTAAATCGAGAAAAACGAATGGGTCGTCGGTGGTGAAAACGAACCCCATCCCGGCCACGTCGAACCGGCTCAGGGCGGTATAAGCGGTTGCGTAGTCGGCCCACGTCGCAGGATCGTCCACAGCTGCGCGATGGCCAGTTCGCGGGTCGATCGGCACCTTGCGCGGTTTCGGTTCACCGGGTCGCTGCTCCAGTCGCCACAGGACAAATTGTGAATATGGCAGGAAGGCGTTGGGCACGGACGGGGATTGCGCCACAATGGCGCTGGCAGTATCATTCATATCGGTAACTCACACCATGCCCGACCCGCCTGATCCGCGTGGTCGGGCGTTTCGTTTCAGGCGTATTCGTCGGCGCTCGCGCGGTGCGTGATGTCCCACGCATCTAATTCGGCCACCGACCAGCGTTTCAAACCGGATGGCAGGACCAAAGGGGCGGGGAAATCCTTCTGGTCTCGGAGCCAGCGATAAACACTGTGCTTTGTGGTTTTGTATCGAGAGGCTACGCTATCAATCGTAATATATTGGGCCATTTCGCACCTGTTTGTTCAAGGTGCTACCCATTGAAAGCATGGCGCGTCGGGCTGCAACAATACTTGTCCGCAAACAAATCAGCGGTTCGAGCGGATGTGCTTCTGCATTACGGCCACGCCATCGTGCCCAGCCGCATTTAGCAGTTGAACCGATCTTTGATAGGCTGCAACCCAATCCTGCACAGTTCGTACGGAAACCCCTAACGGGCTACCGATCGTCTTCGCCGCGTCCTCGCCTTTGATTCCTGTTGACGGCTTTTGCTTGCTCCTGCCCGGATCGGTGCCGACTAAATCGAAGTATTCTTGGGCGGCGGCGAGCGCATCGTTTATTTTGGTCAGTGGACCTTGTGGGCGACCCTTCGCAACGGGCGGCAGCAGCGTGTCGGAAAGCATCAGTTCGAGCATGTCCCGCTCGGTATCCGTCCGGTGAGCCGCTTGGATCAGCAAATCCGCCACCAGCACGTCAGCGTACGCATCGCCGCGCCGTTGCGCCTGTGCGGCGAGGTACACAGCAACTCGCCATCCAACGCCGTCACCTTGAAGGATCAGCGCATCCCGACGGTGCAGAACCAGCAGCGCCACTGTCGCGCCGTCCAACTCGGCTGGCAGTGAACGCTCCGCCGCCTCCGCTTCGGCACGGGCCACGTCGGCCACATGGGCCAGTGCGGCACGGGTCGCATCGTCGGACGCTGTAGCAGGGTCACGGATGGCCAACGTGGCCTTACGCTGTGCGAAAGCAGCGGCGTAGATCAGGGTGGCCGGATCGTTCATGCCGTACCCCGCATAGGCACGACATTCGCACCCGTGTGGTCGCACAGATACCCGGCCCAATCTGCCATCAGTCGCACCCGTTTCGGCAATAGCGTGCCGCGCTGATATGCAGCTTCGGCGGCATCCGGCAGCGAATGAGCCAGCGCGTGTTCGATTACCTCGCGCGGGTGGCCCGTCGTTTCACCCGCCCATTCGCGGAACGTCGATCGAAAACCGTGGACGGTTATGTCGGCTCGATCCATCCGCTTCAGGACAGCGGCCAAGGTCATGTCAGATAGCGGCTTGCCAGCCTTCGCGCCGGGGAACACTAGGCCGGTCCGTTCGGCCTCGGGGGTGGCCGTGAGGATCGCCAGCGCCGCGTCGGACAGCGGCACGGTGTGAGCGCGCTTTGCCTTCATACGGCCAGCCGGGATGACCCATTCGGTGCGATCGAGGTCCATCTCTTCCCACGTCGCGGCCCGCACCTCGCCTGATCGTGCCGCCGTCAGAATGGTGAATGCAAGCGCCCGCGCTGCCGTGCCGTTCCGCTCGCGCAGCGCCGCCATAAACGCGGGCGCATCGACATAGGGCAGCGCCGCGTGGTGCGTAACGGCCTTGTCCTCGTCAGAAACGGCGGGCATCAGTTCGGATAGGTTGCCGCGCCAACGTGCCGGGTTGTCGCCCGATCGCCATTTACGCGCCGTGGCGTGGTCGAGCACGGATTCGATCCGCTGGCGAACGCGGGTCGCGGTTTCGTGTCGGTTCGCCCACAGTGTTCCGCCCGAGCCTTTCACGGGTTGCACGAGGATAGACTCAACGTGGTCTGTCGTGATGTCGGCAATAGCGGTATCGCCAATTTTCGGGTAAACCCATTTTTCAAGCGTACTTGTCCATTGCGCAGCGTGCTTCGGATTTCGCCAGCCGGGGCGCTCCTTCTCGATCAGCGCCGTGGCCGCGTCGCGGAAGGTTTTTCGCTTGGGGTCGCTCTTTCGCGCACCGGCACCAAGCAGTACGGCTCTTGCCTCATTTCGCGCAGTCGATAGCGAGAGCGTTTTGCGGATTGTCGGCGCTGGCGTATCGGCTGTTTCGCCGTCGATCATAGCGACCATATCCGCGAGGAGTTCGCTACTTGGTCGGGATTTGGGCGGTGTCACCGTCTTATAGGCACCCAAGCCGAGCATCCGGCGCTTGCCGTTGATCGTTCGCCGCAGAATCCAACTAGCCGAGCCGTTCGGCATCACTTGAAGCAATAGGCCAGGGGGCGTGCCGCCCACAGCGATGCGAATCGTCGTCGGTGCGTCAGCTTTGGACAGACGCTCGACCGCATCTCGATAGGCTTTCTCGAACGCCTTAACGTCCAGCATCTCAGCAACCCGTGGCATATCTTACACGCCTTCTGCACCCCAATAAGCATGCAACGAAATGAAGCGTTATGGGTCGGATTGCAACTGGACCCGTTTTTGGTTCGGGTAATTATCCGCAGAATTCCGTCGGATTTTGGTCATTGTCCGGTCTGAGAGGGGGTGGGGGGGGTCTTTGTTGGCGGAGCGGGTGGGATTCGAACCCACGATACGCTTTTGACGTATACTCACTTTCCAGGCGAGCGCCTTCGACCACTCGGCCACCGCTCCGCGTTGCACTGGAGGCGATGCCTGTAGCAGGCCGGTCGGACCGCGCAACCTTGCGGTTCGGCACGGTTCGGGCATGATGCGCGGCCATGACGATTGTCCGATTGCTCGCCACCGTCGCGCTGCTTGTGGCGGCTGCGCCGACGCCGCCCGCTCCGGCGCCCGCGCTTGCGCCCGGCAAGATCGTTGCCGCCGCGCCCGCGGCCGATTGGGTTGCGATCGCGCCGTCGGACCTGCTGGTGATGACGCTGAGGCCCGACGTGAAGGGGAGGCCGCGGCAGGTGATCATCCAGTTGATGCCGCCGCCGTTCTCGCAAGGCTGGATCGGCAATATCCGCAAGCTTGCCGCGGCGCAGTGGTGGGACGAGACGAGCGTCAACCGGGTGCAGGACAATTACGTGGTCCAATGGGGGGACGCGAACGCCGAGGATAAGGCGAAGGCAAAAGTGCTGCCCGAAGGTTTGGCGACCGTTCCGGAGAGTCGGTACGCAACCGCCATCCCGGTTGCCCGACGCGAGTTCGCAATCAGGCATCTTCCTCGACGAACGGTGTTGGCGGATCCCTACGCCGGGTTTGCGTTTGTGACCGGCGGTTGGCCGGTTGCGATGGACAATATTTCCGACACGCCGGTCCATGAGTCAGCGCCCGGGAGGCCGGTCGCGCCAACCGCCAAGCAGGACGCATGGCCAATCCACTGCTACGGCATGGTCGGCGTCGGCCGAAACCTCTCCCCCGATACCGGCAGCGGTGCCGAACTCTACACCGTCATAGGGCAGGCGCCGCGGCATCTCGATCGCAACATCGCACTGGTCGGGCGGGTGATCGAGGGGATCGAGCATCTCTCCAGCCTGCCACGCGGGACCGAGGCGCTGGGGTTCTACAAGACCGCGGAGGAGCGGACGCCGATCGTCTCGATCCGGCTGGCGAGCGAATTGCCTGCCGCCGAACAGCCGCATTTCGAATATCTCTCGACCGAAAGCGCGAGCTTCGCGCATTATGCCGATGCGCGCGCCAATCGTCGCGATGCGTTCTTCATCCGGCCCGCTGGCGGCGCGGACATCTGCAATATTCCGGTGCCGATCCGGAGAGTAACAGGTTAGAGTTGATCGCCTCTCGGCGATGGGCGGCACCAGCCCGCTCCCACCTCCCAAGACATTATACTGAATGGGTGATGGGGAGGGGGAGCGGGCTGGTGCCGCCCCGGTTCAGCTTTGTTGAACCGGAAACTAGCGCCCGATCCAGTCGGCGACTTCGCCCGCCACCCGGTTCGCCGCGGCGTTGAGTTCGACGCCCGACGACGGCGCGTCGATCGTCGCGATCGCGACACGTGCCTCGAACCGGCGTTTTTCGATCCGGTCGCTGCCCGAACGGCGTAGCGACGCATCGAACGTCACCACCGCCATCCGCGTCGCGGCATCGATGCCGAAATTGCGCAATTCACCCGAGAGTTGCGAACTCGGATCGCCAATCGCCTGGACGGTCGACAGCACGACGACGCCGGTGCGCGTCGTCACCGTATCCGCCATCAGTCGCGCGAACAGTCGCGCGGGCGGCTCCGCCCACAAGGCGTCTGGCACATAAGCGATCGAGGTCGGCGTCGTCTGGACGGGGATGCGCGCGGTGGCGAGCGACTGCGGCACCGACGGCACTTCGATCACGATCGATTTGGCGGCGGCCGAGCTCTGTTCGGCGCCGATCGGCACCGCCGCCGCCGCGGTCAGCGTAAGCAGCGAGGGCGGCGGCTTCGCGCCGAAGCTGATGCAGCCGGCCAACGGCAAGGTGGCGAGCACGATGAGGCGGGGAACTATGCGGATCATCTCACTTGCCCTTGTATTCGGGGAGTTTCTGTTGGCCGAGCAGCGAACTCGCCCCCTGCTGATCGACCTTCTCGGCGATCGACGACAGCGCGGTCGCGGTGACGCGCAGGTCGCGCACCAGCTTGTTCGCCTCGGGGATCGTCTGGCGCGAGAAGGTCTGGAGGCCCGGCCGCGCGTCGCCGATCGCGGCGTTGAGCGTTTCGGCGCTTTGCTGCGCCGACTGGATCGCCTTGTTGAGGTTGGCCATCGCGGGTTTCACGTCCTCGGCCAGCACGCCGTTGGTCGTGTCGGCGAGCTTGCCGACCGATTCCGCGGCATTGCCCGCTTGTTCGATCGCGACCCGCGTCTGCGCCAGGGTCGCGGCGATTTCCGGGGCGCGATCGGCAAGCGCGTCCGACAGCCGGTTGGTGTTTTCGAGGATGCCCGCGATCGACGCCTGGTTCTTGTCGGTCAGCAGACCGGTCAACCGTTCGGTCAGCGTCGACAGCCGCTCGAGCAATTGCGGCGCGGAATTCAGAATCGCGCCGAATCCGCCGGTCTTGGTCGGAATGACGGGCACGTCATAGGGGCATTCGCTCTTGGCATTGTCGTCTGGACAGACGATCTCCGGCGCGCCTTTCTGCCCGCCGTCGAGGCTGACCGTGCTGGTGCCGGTAAAGCTGCCCTGGACCGTCGCGGT
Source organism: Sphingomonas sp. (assembly GCA_965219285.1). Lineage (GTDB taxonomy): Bacteria > Pseudomonadota > Alphaproteobacteria > Sphingomonadales > Sphingomonadaceae > Sphingomonas. Next base: position 277,395 of record CBDCNF010000008.1, on the reverse strand, counting down.
CGTGCCCTGCAGGATCGGCGTGTCGTTATCGACGCTGATCCGCACGCGGACGAATTGCGGATCCTTCTTCCACAGCTGGATCAGCTTCACCTGTCCCGACGGCACACCCGAATAGGTGACCGCCGACCCCTTGGCGAGGCCGTCGACCGCCTGTTTGAAGAAGATGTCATATTCCTTCTCCGACGCGCCGCCCAGCCGCGCGATCCAGACGGTGAAAAGCGCCAGAACCGCAAGCAGGATCAGGACGACGGCGCCGACGAGGACATGGTTCGATCGCGTTTCCATCAGTCTGCCTTTACTGCCCCGCGGGCATTGTTTTCGGCGATGCCGCCTTGCGAGCGCTCACCGGTCGCCTCCACCTTGATCTCGGTTGGGTGGCGTGCGGCATCGTCGCGCGCCGAATGCGCCTCCTGCGTCGCCACCGCAGCACGACCGCGGGGCCCCTTGAAATATTCCTCGATCCACGGATGATCGAGCGCGAGAAGTTCGTCGATCGTTCCCACCGCAGTCACTTTTTTGTCTGCGAGCACCGCGACGCGGTCGCAGATCGCGTAGAGCGTGTCGAGATCGTGGGTGATCAGGAAGACGGTGAGGCCCAGCGTGCGCTGGAGCGACTTGGTCAGTTCGTCGAAGGCGGCGGCACCGATCGGGTCGAGTCCGGCGGTCGGCTCGTCGAGGAACAGGAGTTCGGGGTCCATCGCGAGCGCGCGGGCAAGGCCCGCGCGCTTACGCATGCCGCCCGAAAGCTCGGCGGGAAATTTCGGGCCGGCATCGGCGGGGAGCCCCGACATCACGACCTTGTACGACGCGATCTCGTCGAGCAGCGGCAGCGGCAGATCGGGATAGAATTCGCGCAGCGGCACCTGGACGTTTTCGGCGACGGTCAGCGTCGAGAACAAGGCGCCGCCTTGGAACAGCACGCCCCAGCGCTTGCGGACGTCGAGCGCTTCGGTCGCCTCGGTGTCGATCGTCGGCTGACCGAACACCGTGATCTCTCCCGCGTCGGGGATTTGCAGTCCGATGATCGAGCGCATCAGCACCGACTTTCCGGTCCCCGATCCGCCGACCACCCCGATGATCTCGCCCTTGCGGACGTCGAGATCGAGATTCTCATGGACGGTCTGATCGCCGAAGCTGTTCCTCAGCCCCTTGACCGAGATGATCGTCTCACCGTCGTCGACGTGCCCGGCCATCAGTTCCACCCGATCCAGGTGAAGAACACCGCGAAGAATGCGTCGAGCACGATGACGAGGAAGATCGCCTGGACGACCGCGGAGGTGGTGCGGCTGCCGACCTGTTCGGCGTCGCCCTCGACCTGCATGCCCTGGAAACAGCCCGCGATCGCGATGATCGCGCCGAACACGGGCGCCTTGACCAGCCCGACGTAGAGATCGGTGATCGGCACGACCTCGCGGATTCGCTGGATGTAGGTGACCGGCGGGATATCGAGTTGGAGCCAGGCGAGCAGGCCGCCGCCGATGATCGCGATCAGCGAGGCGTAAAAGCCGAGCAGCGGCATCAGCACGATCGCCGCCAGCGTGCGCGGCACGACCAGCGCCTCCATCGGTGACACGCCGATCGTGCGCATCGCGTCGATTTCCTCGGTCAGTTTCATCGTGCCGAGCTGCGCCGCGAAGGCCGAACCCGACCGACCGGCGACCATGATCGCGGTCATCAGCACGCCGAGTTCGCGCAAGGTGATTCGGCCGATCAGGTTGATCGTAAACACTTCCGCGCCGAACTGACGAAGCTGCACTGCGCCCTGTTGCGCGATGACGATGCCGATCAGGAAGCTCATCAGGCCGACGATGCCGAGCGCGGAAACACCGACGACCTCGAACCGCTGGACCGTCGCGTTGAAGCGGAACCGGCTGGGATGGCGGATCACCGCGCCGAACGCGATCACAGTCGCGCCCAGGAAACCCAGCAGGCCGTACAAAGTGCGGAACGCGGTGACCGTCGCCTCGCCGACTTCGCCCGCGACGCGGCTGAACGCGCCGACGTGCTCGGGCCGCATCGCGACCGCCTGATCGGATTCCTCGACCTGCTGGAACAGATGCGCGCGATCGCCCGACAGGCCCTCGATCGCAGCGTCCTTGTCGCGCGCGAAGCGATGGACCAGCCACGCACCGACGGTATCGATGCGGTCGATGCCCGAGAGGTCGATCTGCGAGACGCTGCCGTCGTAATCGGCAAGCCGCTGCGGCAGATCGCCGATGCAGGAAAGCGTCAGCGGGCCGCTGAACCGCAGCGTGCCGCCACCCGCGGCGCGGTCGTCGGTGAAATCGGCCATCGCACTCATCGCAGCCCCCTTGGTGGGAAATCGTGGCGACGGCAAGGCGATAGCGGTTTAGAGGAACACATCGACCGCATGAATCGTCACGCCGACGAGACCGCCGACCAGCGTTCCATTGATGCGGATGAACTGCAGATCCTTGCCGACCGCATTCTCCAGCCGCGACGTGATCGTCCGCGCGTCCCAGCCGCGCACCGTCTCAGACACCAGCCGGACGATCGCGTCGCCGTAATCCGCCGCCGCGCCGACCGCGGAACGCCGGATGAAGCGGTTGATCGTCCGGCCTAGTCGTGGGTCGCGCTGGAGCGTTTCGCCGAGTTGGCGCAGCGCCTCGCCGACCGGCCCCGCGAGCAGTTTCTCGGGATCGCGCGCGAGGCGCAACATCCCGGCGCGCGCCTGTTCCCACAGGCCGTTGATCCACGTTTGCATCGCCGGATTTTCAAGCAACTCGATCTTGATCCGGTCGACCCGCGCGCGCATCGCCGGATCGGACTGGAGATCGCGCGCGAGCGTCGACAGGCCTTCCTCGGCTTTTTCGCGTAAAGGATGATCGGGGTCGTCGGCCATGTCGGCGATCAGTTTGGCGAGGCCGTCGATGATCTTGTTCGACAAGGTCTCGTCGAGTCCCGTCCAGCGCAGGATCGAACCGGCGCGCTCATGAACCATCGCGCGGACGAGATGTTCGTTGGCTTCGAGCACGCGCCCGGCCCAGCGGACGATGCCGTCGAGGATCGGCAGGTGCCGGCTCTCTGCGATCGCCGCGCTCAGCGCCTGTCCCGCGAGCGGCGCGACATCGAGCGATCGAACGCGATCGACCATCGCGCCGCGCACCATACCGCCGAGCCTTTCCTGATCGAGCGCCTGCAAGACCTCGACCGCGAGACGCGACGAGCCGCGCATCAGGCGCTTGCTGCCGCCTTGCGGATTGGCGAGCCACTTGCCCGCGGCGCCCGCGATGTCGAGCCGCCGCATCCGCCGCGCGACGACGGTCGGGATCAGGAAATTGTCGCGCAGGAATTGCGCCAGCGTGTCGCCGATCCGGTCCTTGTTGCGCGGAATGATCGCGGTGTGCGGGATCGGCAGGCCGAGCGGGTGCTTGAACAAGGCGGTGACCGCGAACCAGTCGGCCAGCCCGCCGACCATCGCCGCCTCGGCGAAGGCGCGGACGTAGCCGATCGGGGGATGCTGCGGCTCGAAAACGCGCGCGACGAGATAGGTCGCCGCCATCAGAACGAGCAACCCGGGTCGCGATCACGCGCATACGAACGAGGCCCGCCGGTACGGATTCACGCGAAACGCGCCGGCGGAAGATTGATGTCATGCCCGAAACAATCCCCGACAGCGGGGATTGTTCACGAGCCCTGGCACGTCTTGCCGATAGCCTGCGTCACCATCCGTCATTGCGAGCGGAGCGAAGCAATCCAGCAGCACGCCACTGGATTGCTTCGCTCCGCTCGCAATGACGACGCACGTTTGGACCTCCCGCCTGGGCTACTCGGCAGGCTGATCGCCGTAACCGATCCGACCATGCGGCGCCGTGATCGCACCACCGCCGCGCGCATGTTCGATCACCCGCCCGCCATCGTCACCGGGACGATAGGTGAGCAGGCGCTTGCCGATCCACGGCCCGATCCGGCGCTCGGCGCCGATCGCGAGGCTGAACGAGGCGGGAACGATGAGCAGCGTCAGCAGCGTCGACAGCGCGAGACCGCCGATCACGACGATGCCCATCGGTGCGCGCCACGATCCGTCGCCCGACAGCGACAAGGCCGTCGGCACCATGCCCGCGATCATCGCGACCGTCGTCATCACGATCGGCTGCGCGCGCTTGTGCCCGGCATCGACGATCGCGTCGTAGACGCCAACGCCCTTGCCCATCTCCTCTAGCGCGAAATCGATCACCAGGATCGAATTCTTGGCGACGATGCCGAGCAGCATGAGCAAGCCGATGAACACCGGCATCGACAGGGGATTGCCGGTGATCAGCAGCGCGATCACCCCGCCCAACGGCGCGAGTAGCAGCGACCCCATGTTGACGACCGGCGGCAGGACGCGGCGATAGAGCAGCACCAGCACCGAGAAGACGAGGAATACGCCCGCCAGCACCGCGAAGATGAAGTTGACCAGCATCTCCGCCTGCCACTTCGCCTGCCCGACACTCAGGCGTTCTATCCCGAGCGGCAACGCCTTCAGCGTCGGCAATTGATTGACGATTTTCAGCGCGTCGGTGAGGACGAAGGATCGGCCGGTCTTTGGATTGACGCCGAGATCGGCGCCGATCGTCAGCTGACGCTGCTGGTTCAACCGGTTGATCTTGGTCGGCCCCGATCCGAAACCGATCGAGGCGACGACGCCGAGCGGCACCGATCCGCCGCTTTGCGTTTGCACCGGCAGATTTTCGATCGTCGACATATGCGAGCGCGAACTCTGCGCCAGCGCGACGCGGATCGGAATCTGGCGGTCCGACAGCGAGAAACGCGCGCTGTTCTGGTCGATGTCGCCCAAGGTCGCGATCCGGATCGCGTTCGACAGCGCGCTCGTCGTGACGCCAAGATTGGCGGCGAGATCGAGCCGCGGCTTGATCAGGATTTCCGGACGATTGAGATCGCCTGCGATGCGCGGCGCGAGCAGCCCCGGCACGGTGCCCATTTCCCGAACGATCTTGTCGGCGGTCTGGCGCAAGCTCGCCGGGTCGTCACCGCCCAGCGTGATCGAAACGTCGCGGTTGTTGTCGCCCCAGCCGAATTGCGACTGGAAATTGACCCGCGCGTCGGGAATCTTGGCGAGTTCGGGCGCGAGCGCGCGCTCGAATTCGGTCGAGGTCTTGTCGCGATCATCCTTGAACTGCGCGGTGACGCGGCCGTTGCCGACGAAGGTCCGGGTATAGGTCGACGCGACTTCGGGCTGCTTCTGGAGCAGCACGCGAACTTCATCGACGACGACCTGTGTCTGCGCCATCGTCGTTCCGGGCGCCATCGTGATCGTGACGCTGCTGCGTTCCTGGTCGGACGCAGGCTGGAATTGCATCGGCAGCACCGCGAAGCAGGCGATCGTCGCAAGGAAGGCCAGCCCGCCAATTCCCATTACCCAGACGCGGTGATCGCGGAAATAGCCGGTCAGGCGGTGGTATCCGCCGCGCGCGCGACTCTCCACCGCGCGACCGGTTTCGAGCGTCCAGTGGAGGACGCGCATATAGACGTCCATCAGCCAACCTTCACCGTGACCGGCGGTACCGAAGGACTTGAGGAAATAGGCCGCGATCATCGGCGTGATGAGGCGCGCGACCGCAAGGCTCATCAGCACCGCGACGACGACGGTCAGCCCGAAATTCTTGAAGAACTGCCCCGACACGCCGGGCATCAGGCCGACGGGAAGGAACACCGCGACGATCGCCATCGTCGTCGCCAGTACCGCAAGGCCGATCTCGTCGGCGGCGTCGATCGACGCCTGATATGCGGTCTTACCCATGCGCATGTGGCGGACGATGTTCTCGATCTCGACGATCGCGTCATCGACCAGCACGCCCGCGACAAGGCTCAAGGCAAGCAATGTCATGCTGTTCAGCGTGAAGCCCATCAGGTCCATGAACCAGAAAGCGGGGATCGCCGACAGCGGGATGGCGAGCGCGGAGATGACCGTCGCGCGCCAGTCGCGCAGAAACAGGAACACGATGAACACCGCGAGGACCGCGCCTTCGATCATCGCGTGGATCGCGCTCTTATATTGCTCCAGCGCGTATTTCGAACCGTCGCTGCGCAGCGTGAAATGCACCGCGGGGTTGCGCTTTTCGAGGTCTTCCAACTTCGCCTTGCCCTCGCGGAACACGGTGATGTCCGACGCCCCCTTGGCGCGCTTGAAATCGAAACTCAGCACCGGGCGGCCGTTGACCCCGGCGGCGGAGCGCTGTTCGGCATAAAGATCGCGCACCGTCGCGATGTCGGACAGCTTCACCGTCCGCCCGTCGCCGACCATGATCTGCGTCTGGCCGAGATCATAGGCGTTCTTGGCGTTGCCGAGGACGCGTAGCGACTGTTCCGACCCGGCGAGTTCGGTGCGTCCGCCCGGCGCGTTCAAATTCACCTGGCGGAGCTGCTGGTTGATCTGGGTCGCGGTCAGGCCCTGCGCGGCGAGCTTGGCGGGATCGAGGATCACGCGGATCTCACGATCGACCCCGCCGTTGCGCTCGACCGCGGCCATGCCCGGAACCGACAGTAATTCCTTCGACACCGTATTGTCGATGTACCAGCTCAGCTGCTCGATCGTCATGTCGGTGCCCGACGCCGAATAGCTGCCGAGATCATTGTCGTTGATCTTGACCCGGCTGACCTGCGGCTCGAGAATTCCCTCGGGCAGGTTGGACCGGATCTGGACGATCTGGTCGCGGACCTCGTTGACCGCGCGATCGATCGGCGTGCCGATGTTGAGCTGGATCACCGTCGTCGAATCGCCCTCGCTGACGTATGACTGGATCTGGTCGATCCCTTCGAGACTGCGCACCGCCGCCTCGACGCGCTGGGTGACCTGCGTCTCGAGTTCGCTCGGCGCCGCGCCGGGCTGCGTGATCTCGACGACCACCGCCGGGAATTCGATATCGGGTTCCTGGTTGATGTCCATCCGGACGAAGCTGATCACCCCGGCGACGGTCAGCATCAGGAACAGGACGATCGACGGAACCGGATTGCGGATCGACCATGCGGAGATGTTACGAAAGTTCATGACGCGTCGGCCTTTCCGAGCACCGGCGCGATCTTCTGCCCCGGATTGAGGAACGCCCCCGCCGATAACACGACGCGTTCGTTCCCGCTAAGCCCATCGGCGATCGCGACATCCTTGTCGGTCACCGTGCCCAATTGTACGCCGCGGCGCTGCACATGGTTACGCGAATCGACGACATAGACGTAATTGCCCTGCTCGTCGCTCTGGATCGCGGACTGCGGCAGTTCGGGTTCGTCGCTCGACCCGCCGACGATCGTCGCCGAGGCGAAGCCGCCGGGGCGCAGCGCCGGATCGTAGCTGAGCGAGATCCGCGCGATGCCCTGCCGCGTCTGCGGATCGATCACCGGAGAGACCTGCCACACGCGCCCCGCGAAAGTCTGGGTTCCGCCGACCGGGGTCACCGTCGCGCTGGCGCCGGGATGCAGCGTCACGAGATCGCCTTCGGAAAGTTGCGCGCGCATTTCCATCTCGCCGCCCTTGGCCATCCGGAAGAGCGTGCCCGACGACGAACTGATGATCTGGCCCGGTTCGACCTGACGCGTCAACACCAGCCCCGCCGCCGGTGCGCGAATGTCGAGCCGCCCGTTGCGCGCGCGCTGTTCGGCAAGCGTGGCCTGCGCAACCTTCAGTTTCGCCACCGCAGAATCGCGAGTGGCGATGCGGCGCTGGACATCGGCCTTGCTGATGAAGCCGCGTCCGACGAGTTGCTGCGCGCGATCGAGTTCGGATTGCGCGAGCGCCAGATCGGATTTCGCGACGCCGATCGACGCCGCAAGGCCCGCCGCGGTCTGCGTCTGCACCGAACGATCGACCGACGCGAGCACCTGGCCCGCGCGCACCCATTGGCCCGGCTGGACCAGGACGCGCGTGACGAGGCCACCCTCGCCGGCGACGCCGACGGGCATATCGATCCGCGCCGCGAGCGTCCCCGTCGCGGAGACCCCGCGCTCGACCGGATGACGCCCCGGCACGACGACCGTGACGCTCGGCACCTGTTGCGTCGGCGCGGCTTCGGGGGCGGCCTTGCCGCGGGTCATCACCCACAGCGCGATTGCGACGACCGCCAGCGCGACGAGGCCGACGATGATCCACCGCCGCCGCCGCGAGCGCGCTTGCGTCCGGCCCGGCGATCGCGAGCCGTTCATTGTCGAGGCCACCCGTCTGGTAGTCCATGCGAATCACTTTCCCGTTCCGATCCCTCAGGATCGACCCCTGAACCAAGCACTGTATTATAGATATATATCACCGACCTCAAGCCCCGGGCCGATGCGAGCGTCGCCATGCTCGCGAATCACGTTTTTTTCAAGGCGTGGCCGCGTTCATCGCAGGTACCGGCGCAATCGACGATAATGCTCAAACTAAGCTAGGAGACACGCATGCGATCCCTCATTCTTCCGGCCCTTATTTCTCCCGGCGACGTTGCTCGGACTGCTGTCCGCCGCCGCGACCGCCGAAACCCCGATCGTCCCCGATGCGACGATCCTCGACGTGACTGCGACCGGCCGGGTGAGCCGCATCCCTGATCTGGCGACGATCCGCGCCGGCGTCGTCACGCAGGCGGCGACCGCGGCGGCGGCGAGCGCCGACAATGCGGCGCGGCTCGCCAGAGTGATCGCGGCGTTGAAATCGGCGGGTATCGCGGATCGCGATCTTTCGACGAGCAGCCTGTCGCTCTCGCCGCAATATCGCTACGCCGACAATCAGCCGCCGGCGATCACCGGCTATCAGGCGTCGAACACCGTCTCGATCCGGTTCCGCGACATCGCGCGGAGCGGGCGCGTCCTCGATGCGCTGGTGGCTGAAGGCGCGAACCAGATCGACGGTCCCGCGCTGTCGCTCGACAAGCCCGAAGCGGCGCTCGACGAAGCGCGGACGCAGGCGGTCGCGACCGCGAAGGCGCGCGCCGATCTTTACGCGAAGGCGGCGGGTCTGCGCGTCGAACGGATCGTGGCGATCGACGAGAATGGCCAGGATGCGGGCGGCCCGCCACCGCCGGTTCTATACCGTGCGCGGGCGCTCTCGGCGGATTCGACACCGACCCAGGTGCTTGCCCGGCGAAACCGACGTCACGGTGACGATAGCGGTCCGGTTTCTGCTCAAATAGAACGAAAAACGGCCGCCCGATTGCCCGGGCGGCCGTTCGTTTCGAGTGATTCGATCGCGCTTAGCGGACGCTGCCGCGACGAACGAGATTGACGATCGCGAGGAGGATCACCGCGCCGAGGAGCGAGACCAGGAAAGTCGTGATGGTCAGCGGCGCGTTGTTGATCGACCCGCCGGTGATGATCAGGCCGCCGATGAAGGCGCCGATGATGCCGACGACGATATTGAGAAAAATCCCCTGCTGCCCGTCGGTGCGCATGATGATGCTGGCCAACCAGCCGATGACGCCGCCGATGACAAGCCAAATGATGAGACCAAGCATGATAATTCCCCTGCAATTTACCCGACACATCCGGGCGCTGGGGGTCTAGACTCGCGAGGTGCGAGATTGTTCCGCTATCGTATTAAACTGGATCAATAGCGCTGCTGGCGTTCGTACAGCGACTTGTAATGCTGGATGCGCGTCACGCGCAGGCCCGGCATGCCCGATCGATCGATCGCGCGTTGCCAGCCGGCGAATTCCTCGACCGTCAGATTGTAGCGCTCGCACACGTCGTCGACCGACAACAGCCCGCCGTTGACCGCGGCCACGACCTCGGCCTTGCGGCGGACGACCCAGCGCGTCGTATCGGGCGGGGGCAGCGAATCCAAAGTCAGCGGCTCGCCGAGCGGACCGATGACCTTTGCGGGTCGGATTTTCTGGTTTTCGATCATTACTCAACCTCGGTTCGGGGCGGGGGGCCCCCTCTCCATCACAAACCGTCACTAACGACGGAGCTTGAACATCGTTTGAAGCGGCGCGGTAAATGCGGCGTTCATTCGTCTTTCCATTTCATCAGCGCGGTCGCGACGGGGCCGTTGAACGCCCCGCTGAGCGGCGCGAACAATGTCTCGTCATCGCTCGATCGATTGATCCGTGCCCAGCCCGCCGCGGTCGGGCTCGCCGCCTGGCGCGCCGCGATCCCCACCATCAGCACCGCCAGATCGGCGGGCAGGTCGGTGAGTTCGCTGTCCTTGTCGAACCGGGGAAAGCTCAGATCCAAACGCTTGCGACTCCGCGGCAATGTGCCGAGCGACTCGTTTAGCGCACGCATCTGAAGGGCAGGTAAAGCCCGATTAAACGCTTCGTTTATCGAGATTAAAGGGCCGGGTCGGAACTGGCGTGGAACAGACTTTGCCGAACCACGCAAAGTCCCTATTTGCGCCTTCGTGGAAGAAGTGGACTTTCAGATCGGGGCGATCGCGGGCAAGCGCATCGTCGTCGCCATGTCGGGCGGCGTCGACAGCTCGGTCGTGGCCGCGCTCGCCGCACGGACCGGCGCGGAGACGATCGGCGTGACACTCCAGCTCTACGACCACGGCGAAGCGACCGCGCGCGCCGGGGCGTGTTGCGCGGGGCGCGACATCCGCGACGCGCGCGCAGTGTGCGACCGGCTCGGCATCGCGCATTACGTGTTCGATCACGCGACGCGGTTTCGCGAACAGGTGGTCGATCGCTTCGCCGACGAATATCTTGCCGGGCGCACCCCGATCCCGTGCGTCCAATGCAACATGGGGCCGAAATTCACCGATCTGCTGGCGCTCGCGCGCGATCTCGGCGCGGACTGCCTCGCCACCGGCCATTACGTCCGCCGCGTCGAGGGGCGGCCGGACGGCGCCGAACTCCACCGCGGTGCCGACCCTGCGCGCGACCAGAGCTATTTCCTGTTCGCGACGACGCGCGATCAGCTCGACTATCTGCGCTTCCCGCTGGGCGCGCTGCCCAAGACGCGGGTCCGCGAGATCGCCGCAGACCTCGGCCTCGCCGTCGCGGGAAAGCCCGACAGCCAAGACATCTGCTTCGTCCCCGACGGCGATTATGCCGGGTTGGTCAAGAAACTGCGACCCGAAGCCGACACGCGCGGCGATATCGTCGATCTGTCGGGCGAAAAGCTCGGCGAGCATCGCGGGCTGATCCATTTTACGGTCGGCCAGCGCCGCGGACTGGAGATCGGCGGCACCCCCGCACCACTCTACGTCGTCCGGCTGGAGCCGCAGACGAGGCGCGTCGTCGTCGGCCCGCGAGCGGCGCTCGCGGTCGATGCCGCGCGGCTCGACGGGATGAACGTGCTCGGCTCGCTGGACGGCGCGATCACCACCAAGGTCCGATCGATGGCGCAGCCGGTGCCGGCGCGGATGATCGGCGACCGCCTGGTGTTCGACGCGCCCGAATACGGCGTCGCACCGGGGCAGGCTGCGGTGCTCTATTCGGGCGATCGCGTGCTCGGCGGCGGCTGGATCGCGGAGACCGAAGCCGCGCTCGCGGCCGCCTAGGGCAGCAGGAACGTCCCCTCGATCACCGTCACGCACGACCCACCGAGTATGACGCGGTCCCCGGCAAGACGGCACATCAGTCGCCCGCCCCGTGCGCTGGCCTGGAATGCCGTGAAGGTATCGCGGCCGAGGCGCTTCGCCCAATATGGCGCCATCACCGCATGCGCCGATCCGGTGACCGGGTCTTCGTCGATCCCGCCCGCCGGCGCGAAGGCGCGGCTGACGACATCGGTCGTGTCGCACGGGGCGCTGACGATGGTCAGCCAGTCGCCCTCGGCGGCCAGTGCGCGGAAATCGGGAGTGACCGCGCGCACCGCCGTTTCGTCTGCAAGCACGATCAGGCCGTAAAGATTCTCGTGCCACAAGGTCTCGACGACATCGGTCACTCCGAGCGCCGCGACGATTGCGGGCAGCGCCTTGGCGGACGGCGGCCAGGCGGGCAACGACAGCGCATAGCCCGCGCCGTCGCGCGACACCTCCAGCGTCCCGGCCTTGCGCGTCGCGAACCGGACCTGATCGCGCGCGCTATCCGAAGACAGCACGAAATGCCCGCTTGCGAGCGTCGCGTGACCGCACATCACGACCTCGCTCGTCGGGGTGAACCAGCGAAGCTCGAAATCCGCGTCTCTTTCGGCGGGAACGAGAAACGCGGTCTCGCTGAGATTGTTCTCGGCGGCGATTCGCTGGAGCGTCACGTCGTCGAGCCACGCCGACAGCGGCATCACCGCGGCGGGATTGCCGGTAAAGGGCGCGTCGGCGAATGCGTCGATCTGCGCGAACGGGATTCTCATAGCCGCTTGCCGAACCCCAAGCGCCTCACAGACGCTTCCCGAACCAATGCGGCGTCACCTCGGCCTCGACCAACGGGTTGTCGGTATCGACATGGCCTTCGGGGTCGAGGTGGATCAGCACTTCGACGCGGGGGAAGACATCGCGCAGGCTGCGCTCGACCCGCTCGACGATGTCGTGCGCCTGCCCGACGGTCAGATCGCGCGAGACCTCCATGTGGAATTGTGCGAAATCGTGCGCGCCGGCGCGGCGGGTGCGGAAATCGTGGATCCCCTTCAGACCGGGCTGGCGCGCCGCGACCTCAAGGAAGGCCTCGCGCTGATCCTCGCTCCATTCCTTGTCCATCAGCATGTCGATCGCGCGCGAAGACGCCTGAAATGCGCCCCAGACGAGCCAGAGGGCGATGGCGATGCCGAACACCGGATCGGCGCCGGTGATCCCGAGATACTGATCGAGCACCAGCGCCGCGATGACCGCGACGTTGAGCAGCACGTCGGACTGGTAATGGACATTGTCGGCGAGGATCGCGACCGACCCGGTCTTGCGGATGACGCTGCGCTGATAGGCGAGCAAAGCGAAGGTCGCGACGATCGCGGCGAGCGACACGCCGATGCCGAGGTTGGCGTCCTCGTTGACCTGCGGCGCGCCGAACCGGACGATCGCGCGCCAGCCGATCGCCGCGGCGGAGGCGGTAATGAGGACGACCTGGAAAAGCGCCGCCAGCGCCTCCGCCTTGCCGTGGCCGAAGCGGTGATCGTTGTCGGCCGGCTCGGCGGCAAGCTTGACGCCATAGAGGGTGACGAGACTGGCGAGCAGGTCGAGCCCGGTATCGGCGAGCGACCCGAGCATCGCGACCGACCCGGTGTGGAGCGCAGCGAAGCCCTTCAACACGAGCAGGAAGCACGCCATCGCGACGCTGGCGAGCGCGGCGCGCATCGCGAGCGGGATCAACTGGCGGCGTTCGTCCTGCGTCACGGGTACAGCAATCCTTCGGTCCACACGCCGCCTTGGTCCACGAAAAGGCGGCGCTCATGGAGACGGTGGGCACGATCCTGCCAGAATTCAATCCGCGACGGCGTGACGCGATAGCCGCCCCAATGCGGCGGGCGCGGCACGTCGCCACCGGCGAACCGCGCCTTCACTTCATCGAACCGCGCCTCGAAAGTCTCGCGTGCGTCGAGCGGGCGCGATTGATCCGAGGCCCAGGCGCCAAGCTGCGAATCGCGGCCGCGCGTCGCGAAATACGCATCGCTCTCGGCGTCGCTCGCATGCACCACCGCGCCCTCGATCCGCACCTGCCGCCGGAGCGATTTCCAGTGGAAAAGCAGCGCCGCCTGGGCGTTCGCCGCAAGATCGCCCGCCTTGCGGCTTTCCCGATTGGTGTAGAAGACGAAGCCTTCGGGTCCGTGACCCTTCAACAGCACCATCCGCAAAGACGGGCGATCCGCCGCATCAGCGGTGGCGAGCGCCATCGCATTGGCATCGTTGGGCTCCGATGTGTGCGCCTCGGCGAACCACGCGTCGAACAGGGCGAAAGGATCGGCGGGCATGCGACCGGCATAGGCGAACGATCCGTCATGCGCTATGTTTGACGATGGAGGTTCACGATGACGACGGTCGTATCCATCGGCGATGAAGCGAAGGCCCGCGCAGACCAACTCATCCGTAGCGGCAAGTTCACGTCTTTCGATGAACTGGTGCTCGCCGCGATTCGCGAAACCGGAGATGGGTGGATCGACCAAGAGGCCGACTTAGACGACCTCACGCCGAAAGGACGCGCGACTGTGGAAGAGGGCCTTGCAGACATCGACGCAGGCCGCGTTCGTGACGCGGAAGAAGTATTCGCCGAATTGCGCGAGCGGTAGCGCAACTGGCCCGTCTGACCTTTTCTGCCCGCGCTGAAGCGCTCCTTTGACCACCATTGGAACGACTCCTGGCGCCCGGCATTGAATCGGCTTCGCAACGACGAGGATGATGGACGTGGCCGCACGCGCCTATTGGCAGGGACAGATCCGGCTAGCGCTCGTATCGATCCCGGTCGAAATCTATTCGGCGACCAGATCGGGCGCCAAGATCGCGTTCAAGCAGATTCACGAGCCGACCGGCAAGCCGATCCATTACGACAAGGTCGTCACCGGCGTCGGCCCGGTCGATGTCGATGACATCATGAAGGGGTATGAATTCGAAAAGGGCGAATATGTCCTGCTCGATCAGAACGAAATCGATGCGGTGAAGCTCGAATCGAAACGGACGCTCGAACTGACGCAATTCGTCGATCAGTCGGAGATCGACGTTCTCTATTACGAGAAGCCGTATTTCGTCGTGCCCGCCGACGACCTGGCGGAAGAGGCGTTCATCGTCCTGCGCGAGGCGCTTCGGCGGACCAAGACCGTCGGGCTCGGCCAGCTCGCGATGCGCGGGCGCGAATATGTCGTGAGCCTGAAACCGTGCGGGCGCGGCATGGTGCTGGAGACGTTGCGCTACGCCGACGAGGTCAACAAGGCGCAAGGCTATTTCCGCGACATCCCCGACGACAAGCCCGATGCCGAACTGCTCGATCTGGCGGAAGCGTTGATCGCGAAGAAGACCGGCGCATTCGATCCCAAGGACTTCCACGACCGGTATGTCGATGCGTTGAAGGATCTCGTCGAGCGCAAGCGCAAGGCGAAGGGGTCTGCCAAGATCATCGACGACAAGGACGATGGCGGCGGGCGCTCCGGATCGAACGTCGTCGATTTGATGGCGGCTTTGAAGAAGTCGATGGAAAAGGGCGGTCCGTCGGCTGCGAAGAAACCGGCCGCGAAGAAGGCGCCGGCTAAGAAGCCTGCCCCGGCGAAGAAGCGTGCCTGAGCCGCGCTCACCCCATCACCCCGGACGGGTTCCGGGGTCCAACCCGCGGCAAACCAACCGGCCAGCAAATACGCGGCACGGTAGAGCCGGAACACGTCCGGCATGACGGCTTAGGACATGGCCAAGCCGAGCGACCCCCTCGCGCTTTACAATGCCAAGCGCGATTTCTCGAAGACCGCAGAACCCGCGGGGACGCTCGCGCCGGGCCACGGCAATTCCTTCATGGTCCAGAAGCACGACGCCACCCGCCTGCATTGGGACTTGCGGCTCGAGATGGACGGAGTTCTGAAAAGCTGGGCGGTGACGCGCGGGCCGAGCCTCGATCCCGGCGAGAAGCGCCTCGCGGTCCGCACCGAGGATCACCCGCTCAGCTACGCCACGTTCGAGGGGACGATCCCCGCAGAGGAATATGGCGGCGGCACGGTGATGCTGTGGGATCGCGGCACCTGGTCGCCGATCAAGGGCAAGAGCGCAAAGGATATCGAGCACGGCCACCTCCACTTCGTCCTCGATGGCGAGCGGATGAAGGGGGAGTGGCTGCTGATCCGGTTGAAACCGCGCGCCAAGGAAAAACGCGAGAACTGGCTGTTGCGCAAGATCGACGACGGCGAGGCTGGCGGCACCGATGCGTTGGTGGAGACCGCGCTGACGAGTGTCTCGACTGGGCGGACGATGCTGGAAATCGCGGAAGGAAAGAAGCCGCGCGCGTCCCCTAAATCGTCATCCCCGCGAAAGCGGGGACCCAGCTCCAGCGCGAGGGCCAGGCGGAACGGTCCGGAGATGGGTTCCCGCTTTCGCGGGAATGACGGGAAGAGTGTGACGCACTTGCCCCATTTTACCGACCCCCAGCTTTGCACCCTCGTCGATTCGGTGCCGACCGGCTCGGACTGGCTCCACGAGGTCAAATACGACGGTTATCGCGCACTGATCGCCGTCGCGGAAGGAAAAGCCAAGGTCTTCACCAGAAGCGGCCTCGACTGGACCGACAAGTTCGCCGCCATCGCCGAAGCCGCCGCCGCGCTGCCCGTCTCCTCGGCGCTGATCGACGGCGAGATCGTTGCCTTCAAAGACGGCCGCCCCGATTTCTCGACCTTGAAGGATGCGATCTCGAATGCGGGCGACATGACGTTCTTCGCCTTCGACCTGCTTTCGCTCGATGGCGAGACGCTGACGAAACTGCCCAACGTCCAGCGCAAGGAACGCCTCCGCCCGCTGATCCCCGATGGCGACCGCCTGAAATTCGCAGAGCATATCGTAGGCGCGGGCGAAAAGCTGTTCGAAACGATGTGCCGCGAAGGCTATGAGGGCGTAGTCTCGAAGAAAGCCGACGCGCCGTATCTCGGCAAGCGGACGAAAAACTGGCTAAAAATCAAATGCACCCACCGTCAGGAATTCGTCGTCGTCGGCTGGCTGCCGAGCGACAAATCGCGCGGCTTCCGTTCGCTTCTGCTTGGCGTCCACAGCGATGATGGCCTGATCTACGCGGGCAAGGTCGGAACCGGTTTTTCGAACGACCTGATGGACGACCTCCGCGCCAAGCTCGACCGGCTCGAGCGCAAGACGCCGACGGTCGAGGCGCCCAAGAATCTCGGGCGCGCGGCGGTGCGCGGCGCGCATTGGGTGACGCCCAAACTCGTCGCGGAGGTCGCTTTCGCCGAGATCACGCCCGATGGCGTGTTGCGGCATTCGAGCTTCCTCGGGCTGCGCGGCGATAAGCCCGCAGATGAGGTGGTGATCGAAGCGCCTGAGGCGGCTGCGGCCCCGGCCACGACGGTGAAGGTCAGCAGTCGCGACCGCCTGATCTTCCCCGACAGCAAGATCACGAAGGGCGATCTGGCCGACTACATGGCGAAAGTCGCCACGATCATGCTGCCCTGGACCGCGAACCGCCCGATCAGCCTGGTCCGCTGTCCGCAGGGGCGTGGCAAGAAATGCTTCTTCCAGAAACACGACGCCGGATCGTTCGGCGAGCATGTCCTGAAGGTGCCGATCCGGGAGAAGGACGGATCGACCGAGGAATATCTTTACGTCACCGACGCCGATGGTCTCGTCGCGTGCGTCCAGATGGGAACGATCGAGTTCCACGGCTGGGGCTCGTCGGTCGATACGCTCGAACGGCCCGACCGGCTGGTGTTCGATCTCGATCCCGACGAGGGCCTCGACTTCGCCGACACGAAAAAGGCGGCGGAGCATCTCAAGACGCAACTCGCCGAAATCGGCCTTGCCAGCTTCGCGATGCTGTCGGGCGGTAAGGGGGTGCATGTGGTCGTTCCGCTAAAGCCCGCCGCGAAATGGCCCGCGGTCAAGGATTTCGCGGATCGTTTCGCCCGGGCCTTGGCGCAGGCCGAACCCGACCGCTTCGTCGCGACGATGTCCAAGGCCAAGCGCAAAGGGCGTATCTTCATCGACTGGTTGCGCAACCAGCGCGGCTCGACCGCAATCCTGCCCTACTCCGCGCGTGCGCGCAGCGGCGCTCCGGTCGCCGCGCCGGTCTCGTGGAGCGAACTGCGCGACATCGATACCGCCGCGCGCTGGCACGTCGGCGACGCCGCAGAACTGATCGACCGCGCCAACTCGCGCGCGCTCGCGGGCTGGGGCGTGTCGGATCAGGTGCTGCCGGATTTGTGAGGGGTTTTGATTTGACGTCCTCACGGGCGTAAGCGGCACTGATTTTTGTTTGATCGCCTCCCGGCGATAGAGCGCGCGAGAGCCCGTCGAAATCCCCTTTCCTGTTGCCATGCAGCATCGAAACGTGGACCGTGATCCGGCCCTCGGAGAAAATTTGCAAACAATGGCGACCAGCGCCGCACCCCTGTTCGATTCCGCCACCAACGCCCGGCGCTGGATCGACGATTATTGCGCGGGCGACCTCAGGGGCGACGTGCTGTCGGCATCGCACGACACCGCCTGGGCCGAGATGTTCGAGGAACTCGCCGCCGCGGGCGACGATCTCGGCAATGCGCGCGATCGCATCCAGCGCGCCGCGGTCGATATCGGCACGGGCTTCCGCGTCATCGGCGAGGCGGACGAACGCCCCTGGCCGCTCAGCCCGGTCCCGCTGCTGATCGCCGCCGACGAATGGACCGGCATCGAGCGCGGCGTGATTCAGCGCGCGGCGTTGATGGAACAGATCATCGAGGATATTTACGGCGACGGTCAGCTCATCGAGCGCGGCATGATCCCCGCGGCGCTCGTCACCGGCAGCCCTTTCTATCTCCGCCCGATGGCCGCGGTCACGCCGCCCGGCGGGTGCCAGCTTCATTTCGTCGCCTTCGATCTCGGACGCGGCCCCGATGGCGAGTGGCGCGTGCTGGCCGATCACCTGCGCAGCCCGGCCGGCGCGGGCTATGCACTCGAAAACCGCCTCGCGATCAGCCGCGCGCTCGGCGGGTTGCAGGATCGGCTCAACCTCCAACGCCACGCACCGTTCTTCGCGGCGTTCCGCGACGGCATCGCCGACGTCTGCCGCCGCGCCGATCCGCGGATCGGGCTGCTCACCCCCGGCCGCTTCACCCCGAGCTACGCCGAACAGGCGCATCTCGCGCGTTATCTCGGCTTCCTGCTCGTCGAAGGGGCAGATCTCGCCGCGCTGGAGGACAAGCTTTACGTCCGCACGATCGCGGGATTGAAGCGGCTCGATGCGTTGTGGCGCCGCGTCGATCCGCGGATGCTCGATCCGCTGGCGTTCGATTCGCATTCGCAGATCGGCGTGCCGGGGTTGATCGACGCTTATGCCGCGGGCGAGGTGGTGCTGTTGAATGCACCCGGATCGGGATTGCTCGAAGTGCCCGCCTGGGCCGCGTTCCTTCCCGGCCTGTCGGTACGGCTGACCGGCGAGGGGCTCCATCTGCCCAACATCGCGACGTGGTGGTGCGGCCAGCCCGAGGCGCGCGCGCGGGTCGAGGCCGAACTCGATCGCCTGATGATCGCGCCGGCGTTCGGCGCCACGCCGCTCGGTCTGCCCGATGGCCGTGCGGTCGCGGGCGCCGATTTGAGCGCGGATCAGCGCGCGACGCTGCTCGCCGACATGGCGCGGCGTCCGCAGGATTATGTCGGGCAGGAGATCGTTCGCCTGTCGACGATGCCGGTCGTGATCGACGACCGCCTCCAGCCCCGGCCGTTCATCCTGCGAGTCTTCGCGGCGCGCGGGGCGGACGGCGAATGGTTCGTGCTGCCCGGCGGCTTCGCGCGGATCGGCGAGCATCCCGATCCGCGCGCGTCGGTGATGGGCGAGGGCAGCTGGTCCGCCGATGTCTGCATCCACGGTGGCGATCCGGTCGCGCCGATCTCGCTGTTGCCGCGATCCGACAGCCTGCAGATCCGGCGCAATCCCGGCACGCTGCCGAGCCGCGTCGCGGACAATTTCTTCTGGCTCGGGCGCTATCTCGAACGTGGTGAGGCGTTGCTCGCGGTGCTCCGGGTGATGCTCGGCAATTCGATCGATTCGGACGGCGGCGCGGCGCTGTCGGCGCCTACGCTCGGCAAGCTCGTCGCACTGGTCGTCAACGGCGGCGCGGCGGCGCAACCCGCGAGTCTGCGGCGCGCCGACCTTATCGCGTTCGCGCGCACAGCGATGGAGGCGGACGAATGGCAATCGGTCGCGACGATGAATCGCCATGCCCGCGAGATCGGCGGGGGCTCGCGCGACCGGCTGTCGGCGGACATGGTGCGACTGCTCGAGGCGCCTTTCCCGACGCATCGCGGCATGCTCGATCGCGCGGGTTCCCTTCAGCGCCGCTATGCCGCGATCGCCGGGCTGTCGTCGGAGCATATGGGCCGGACCGCGGCGTGGCGGTTCCTCGATCTCGGCCGCCGGATCGAGCGCGCGCTGGCGATGACGCGCGCGATGCGGGCGTTCGGGCTGCCCGGCGCGACGCTCGACGATCTGTCGACCTTGCTCGATCTCGCCAACAGCCAGATCAGTTACCGTCAGCGCTATCTGACCGGCATCGCCCGCGTCCCCGTCGTCGATCTCGTCGCGCTCGACCCCGGTAATCCGCGCGCGATCGCCTATCAGGTCGAACGTGTGGTGATGCATCTCGGCGAACTGCCCGTACTCGCCGACGACGGCATGGCGGAGGACCAGCAGGCGGAGAGCATCGCGATCCAGGCTTTGCTCGCCACCGCGACCGCCGCGACGCTCGATGCCGACCGGCTGTGGGAGGTCGAGCGAAGGCTCGGCACGCTGTCCGACGCGGTGGCGCGCCGATACTTCCTGCAAGGCGCCGAGCCGCTCCGCGCGGGCGGGCTGACGCTGGCGTGATCTACGACATCCGCCACGTCACGACCTTCGACTACGGTACGCAGGTGAAGTTCGCGCGGTGCAATCTGCGCCTTCAGCCGATCGACTGGCCGGGCCAGCGCGTCGAGGATTACGCGCTCGCCGTTTCCCCGGCAGGCCGTACCTATCCCGCGCTCGCCGAGGCAGGGCTCGCCAAAGTCACCCGCCTCGTCGTCGACGAACCCGTCCGCATGCTGACGATCGAAAGCCGCGCGCGCGTCGCGGTCGATCGCCTCGTACCCGTCCCCTACGCGAGCGACCCGACGCTCGGCGAAATCGCGGCGCTCGCCCGCGACAGCCGCGACCTGTCGGCGGCGGGGCCAGCGGCGTATATCTATCCGTCGCCGCTGATCCCGCTCGACCGGGAGATCGCCGATTATTGCGCCCGCGATCTCGCGCCAGACCGCCCCGCACTCGAAGCGGGCATCGCGCTCGCGCAGCGCATCCAGAACGAATTCGAATTCGACGCGACCGCGACGTTGGTCGATACGCCCCCGCGCGAGGCGTTCGATCAGCGCCGCGGCGTCTGTCAGGATTTCGCACAGATCATGATCACCGGTCTGCGCGCCGCCGGCCTGCCCGCGGCTTATGCCTCGGGCTATATCCGCACGATCCCGCCACCCGGTGAGGCGCGGCTCGTCGGAGCCGACGCGACGCATGCGTGGGTGCTTTTGTGGTGCGGGCCGATCCGCGGCTGGATCGGCCTCGATCCGACCAACGGCATCTGGATGGCGGGCGACCATATCGTCATGTCGATCGGCCGCGATTATGCCGAAATCGCGCCGGTCGACGGCATCGTGCTGGGCTCGGGCGCGCAGGACATGGCGGTCAGCGTCGATGTCGCGCCGCTCGACGAGATGGCGGCGTGATTGCGCGCCGCCGCGCTCTGCCCCACATAGGCGCGTAACACACCAACCGGGGCAAAAATGGCCGATCCCTATTCGACGCTCGGCGTGGCGCGGACCGCGACCGAGGCCGACATCAAGAAAGCGTATCGCAAGCTCGCCAAGGAGTTGCATCCCGATCGCAACAAGGACAATCCCAAGGCGTCCGAACGCTTCAGCCAGGTCACGAATGCGTACGACCTGCTGTCCGACAAGGACAAGCGCGCGCGGTTCGATCGCGGCGAGATCGACGGCGACGGCAATCCGGCGGCGGCGTACGGCTTCGGCGGTGGTGGTGGCCCGCGCTCGGGCGGCCCCGGCGGCGGCTTTCGCGCCGAGGGCTTCGGCGATCAGGGTGCAGATATCTCCGACATTTTCGAAGGGCTGTTCGGCGGCGCGCAGCGCGGCGGCGGCGGCTTCCGGAGCGGGATGGGCCGGCGTCAGGCGCCGCCAAAGGGCGCCAATCTAGCCTATTCGCTCCGCGTACCCTTTGTCGACGCCGCCAGCCTGGCGCCGCAACGCGTCACGCTTGGCGACGGCAAGACGATCGACCTGAAACTCCCCGCCGGGGTCGAGGACGGCACCCAGATGAAGCTCGCCGGCAAGGGCGAGCAGGGGCCGGGCGGCGCGGGCGACGCGATCGTCACGATAGAGGTTCAGCCACATCGCTATTTCGTCCGCGACGGCGACGATGTCCGGCTCGATCTGCCGATCGGCCTCGCCGAGGCGGTGCTCGGTGGTTCGGTCAAGGTGCCGACTGTCGACAACCCGGTCATGGTGACCGTCCCCAAGGGTGCGTCGTCGGGTAAGGTATTGCGATTGAAGGGCAAGGGCTTCCACAAGAAGGGTGGCGGGCGCGGCGATCAACTGGTGACGCTGATGATCGATATCCCCGCCGACGATGCCGCACTCGCCGAATTCGTCGAAGGCTGGAACGGCAAGGATGGGAACCCGCGTGCGGCCATGGGCGTCTGACCTGCGATAACAAGGGGATATGGGTTTGACCGACGCCACCATCGCGCTGACGCCTGAAGACCGCGCCAAGAGCCACGGCGCCACCAGGCTTCGGCTCGACCGCCAGCTCGCCAAGGTCCGGCCGGGCAGCTATGCGTTCGAGGTGCTGAAACGCACCGCGGCGGGCGTGTTCGCGGATGGCTTCATCCACGCCGGCAACCTCGCCTATCTCGCGCTGATGACGTTGTTCCCGTTCTTCATCGTCGCCGCCGCGGTCCTGTCGATCTTCGGGCAGAGCGCGGAGACGCAGCGAGCGGTCGCCTCGTTCCTGCACGTCCTGCCGCCCAACGTTTCCGATCTGCTCCGCAAGCCGATCACCGACGTGATCGCCGCGCGGACCGGGTCGTTATTGTGGTTCGGCGGTCTGGTCGGGCTGTGGACCGTCGGCAGCTTCGTCGAGACGATCCGCGAGATTTTCCGCCGCGCCTATGGCACCAAAAGCTCGCAGGCGATGTGGCGCGCGCGGATCGGGCTCAGCCTCGCGATCGTCGCATCGGTCCTTCTCGCGCTGATCTCGTTCCTCGTTCAGGGCGTGCTGACCGCGGCGGAGCAGTTCATCTATCGCCTGCTGCCATTCGCGCAGGACGCGGCGGGCTGGATCGGCCTGTCGCGGATGATCCCCGGGGTCGTCATGTTCGGCGCGCTGTTCATGCTGTTCTATTGCGTGACCCCGTCGAAATATCGCTACACCGAAAGCCGCAAATGGCCCGGCGCGCTGTTCACGACGGTGTGGTGGGTCAGCATGACCGCGTTGCTCCCGCTCGTGCTGGCGCAGCTC
This sequence comes from Sphingomonas sp., assembly GCA_965219285.1. Taxonomy (GTDB): domain Bacteria; phylum Pseudomonadota; class Alphaproteobacteria; order Sphingomonadales; family Sphingomonadaceae; genus Sphingomonas. Next base: position 254,371 of record CBDCNF010000008.1, on the reverse strand, counting down.
GGCGGGTATGATCTCACCTACGGCAGTCTGGCGGGGGTCGTCGTGATGCTGTTGTTCTTCTACATCATCGGCCTCGGTCTGGTGTTCGGCGCGCATCTCAACGCCGCGCTGGCGGAACCCCCCGAACCGACGCTACAGGAGCCGGCTACGACAATGGGACCGGAGGCTGCGTGAACGGATTGATGGCGGGAAAGCGCGGGCTCATCATGGGGCTCGCCAACGACAAGTCGCTCGCCTGGGGCATCGCCCGCAAGCTGAGCGAGGCGGGCGCGGAACTCGCGTTCAGTTACCAGGGCGAGATGATGGAAAAGCGCGTCCGCCCGCTCGCCGAGCAACTCGGCGTCGCGCGCTTGTTCAATTGCGACGTCTCGAACATGGACGCGCTCGACGCGACCTTCGCGGCGCTGGCCGAGGAATGGCCGACGATCGATTTCGTCGTGCACGCGATCGGGTTTTCGGACAAGAACGAACTGCGCGGCGGCTATATCGACACCAGCCTCGACAATTTCCTGATGACGATGAACGTCAGCGTCTATTCGTTCGTCGCGGTTTGCCGGCGCGCCGCCAAGATGATGAATGACGGCGGATCGTTGCTGACGTTGAGCTATTACGGCGCCGAAAAGGTCATCCCGCATTACAACGTCATGGGCGTCGCCAAGGCCGCGCTCGAGACGAGCGTCCAATATCTGTCGGTCGACCTCGGCCGCCGCAACATCCGCGTCAACGCGATTTCCGCGGGGCCGATCAAGACGTTGGCGGCATCTGGCATCGGCGATTTCCGGCTGATCCTGAAATGGAACGAGCTGAATTCGCCGCTGAAGCGCAACGTCACCATCGAGGACGTCGGCGGCGCTGCGTTGTACCTGCTGAGCGACCTTGCCAGCGGCGTGACCGGCGAGACGCACCATGTCGACGCCGGCTACAATGTGATCGGCATGAAGGCTGAGGACGCGCCGGATATCGCTTTGGTTTAGCAGAGATTGCCGGTCGTCTTTCGTGCGGATGGAATGCGCTTTGTCATTTTCACGGATGATCATCCGCCACCGCACGTCCATGTACGCGGCGTTGGCGAGGCTCGAATAGCTCTCGACCACCCTCACCATCTTCTGTCGAACAATGGCATGCGCAAGCCGGATATCGCACGGGCGCGTAATGCGGTAAAAGAGCATCGGAACGAGTTGTTGAATGTCTGGACCGACCTCCATGGATGACGTGAACGACGCGGAGTTTGAAACGGCCAACGAGCGTGGGCGCGTGGAGTTCGAGACCAAGCCGCATGCCAGGAGCGCGCACTTTGATCGCGGTTCGGGTTTGATGACGCTGGAGTTGTTCAACGGCTGTTCGTTCGTTTTTCCCCTGCGGCAGCTTCAGGGACTGCAAACGGCGACAGATGAGCAGCTCGATACCTTCGAGCTGAGCGGTATCGGTTTTGGTCTGCACTGGGACGCGCTCGACGCGGACTTTACGGTGCCTGGCTTGCTTGCCGGGCATTTCGGCACGAGCAGGTTCATGGAGTCGCAGCGTGCAAAGTTACGCGCGATTTATGAGCAACGGCTACACGATCTGTTGCAATCCGGTTGGGGCGCCGAAGCGGCGGAATGAGCTACAACACCTTCGGCCGCGTCTTCCGCTTCACCACCTGGGGCGAATCACATGGACCCGCGCTCGGCGCGGTCGTCGATGGCTGTCCGCCGGGGATCGCGCTTACCGAAAGCGATATCCAGCCGTGGCTCGACAAGCGCCGCCCCGGCACGTCGCGCTTCACCACGCAGCGGCGGGAGCCCGATCGGGTCCGCATCCTTTCGGGCGTGTTCGAGGGACGGACCACTGGCACCCCGATCAGCCTGATGATCGAGAATGTCGATCAGCGCTCGAAGGACTATTCCGACGTTGCCGCCGCTTACCGCCCCGGCCACGCCGATTACGCTTACGACGCGAAATACGGTTTCCGCGATTATCGCGGCGGCGGGCGATCGTCCGCGCGCGAGACGGCGGCGCGGGTCGCGGCGGGCGGGGTCGCGCGGCTGGTGATCCCGCAGGTCCGCATCCGCGCCTGGGTCGAGGCGATCGGCGGCGACGCGATCGATCCGGCGAATTTCGACGATGCGCAGATCGACGCGAACCCGTTTTTCTGCCCCGATGCCGCCGCCGTCGAACGTTGGGAGGCGAAGATCGATGCCGCGCGCAAGGCCGGTTCCTCGCTCGGCGCGGTGATCGCGTGCGAGGCGACCGGGGTTCCCGCGGGGTGGGGCGCACCGATCTACGCCAAGCTCGACGCCGACCTCGCCGCCGCATGCATGTCGATCAACGCGGTCAAGGGTGTCGAAATCGGCGATGGCTTCGCCGCGGCCTCGCTGTCAGGCGAACAGAATGCCGATGCAATGCGTCCCGGAGAAGGCGCCGCGCCGACGTTTCTCGCCAACCATGCCGGGGGCATCGCCGGGGGCATCGCGACCGGGCAACCGATCCGCCTCCGCGTCGCGTTCAAGCCGACCAGTTCGATCCTTACCCCGGTCCAGACGATCAGCCGCACCGGCGACGCAGCCGACATCGCGACCAAGGGCCGCCACGATCCGTGCGTCGGCATCCGCGGCGCGCCCGTCGTCGAGGCGATGATGTCGCTCGTTTTAGCGGACCAGGCGTTGCTCCACCGCGCCCAATGCGGCTGACGGTCGTTTCGGACAGGGAACTTTCGCCCTTGTTGCGGAGTCCTTTAATCGTAATATTTCCTGGAGAGCCGCCATGCGGATCGTGATTACTACCGCTATTGTAAGTCTTGGACTTTTAAACCCTTGCGTTGCAACGGCCCAGGTCTCCTCGACACCCTCTGGAAGCGTGCTCGACACGGGGATTCCACCCAACGCGATCGATCGCGCGACCGCGGTCACCGACCAGCGTCGCTCCGACCTCGCGCAATCCTCAGCGGTCGATCGCCTTGAAGCCGAGCGCAACGCGCGGGCGGCTAGCAGTCGGCGCGGACCCGTTTCGGGATCCACGCTCAGCGATGGCGTAGCGGGTCTCGGAACCCGGCCCGATCTTTCTCCGCCGGCCGGTGCAGCGCCGCCGAGATAATATCCCGCCCGCGTGAATGGGGAGCGGGCCAGTGCTTGAACGACAAACTAGAACTCAAGGAGAATAACTATGCGCTACAAGACGATGATGAGCGTTGCGGTCCTAGCAATCTCCAGCGCCGCGCTGGCGCAGGTGACCAAGCCGACCACAACGCCGCCCACGACCGCGACGAATTCGACCGAAGAGATGAACTCGTCCGATGCGATGATGTCGCACGACGATGCGATGAACACGGAAGACGAGACGATGATGAACGAATCGTCGACGCCGAATTCGACCGCCGCGCGGCGGTAAGGTTTCTTGTTTGATCGGCTCACGCCGATGGAATGGTTTCAGCCCGCTTGCCTCCGCGCCCCCCATGCAATCATAATGTATTGGGAGGTGGGGAGAGGTTAGCGGGCTGGAGCCTTTTTACGCCCGAGAGGTCGTCAAATCCTTCAACCTCTCAATCCTCGAACGGGTCGCGTACCAGGATCGTGTCGTCGCGTTCGGGGCTGGTCGATACCAGCGCCACCGGACACCGGATCAATTCCTCGACGCGGCGGATATACTTGATCGCCTGTGCCGGCAGATCGGCCCAACTCCGCGCGCCCGCAGTCGATTCGGACCAGCCCTCCATCGCTTCGTAGATCGGCACAACCGCCGCCTGATCCGCCGCGTGCGCCGGGAAGTAATCGAGCGTCTCGCCGCGCAGCGTGTAGCCGGTGCAGATTTTGATCTCATCGAACCCGTCGAGCACGTCGATCTTGGTCAGCGCGATACCGGTGATCCCGCCAACCGCCGCCGATTGTCTGAGCAGCACGCTGTCGATCCATCCGCACCGCCGCTTACGCCCGGTGACGGTGCCGAACTCATGCCCGCGCGTGCCGAGCCGCTCACCGGTCTCGTCGTCGAGTTCGGTCGGGAACGGCCCTGAGCCGACACGGGTCGTATACGCCTTGGCAATCCCCAGCACGAAGCCGACCGCCGCCGGCCCCAGCCCAGATCCCCCCGCCGCGGTCCCCGCGATCGTGTTCGACGAGGTGACGAACGGATAGGTGCCGTGATCGATATCGAGCAATACGCCCTGCGCACCCTCGAACAATATCCGCCGCCCACGGCTGCGCGCCTCGTTCAAATCGCGCCAAACGGGCTTGGCGAATTGCAGGACGAAATCGGCGATCTCGCGCAGATCGTTCAGCAACCGCTCGCGATCGATCGGAGGCTCGCCGAACCCCGCACGCAGCGCATCGTGATGCGCGGTCAGCCGGTCTAACTGTGGTCCCAGATCGTCGAGATGCGCCAGATCGCACACCCGGATCGCGCGTCGCCCGACCTTGTCCTCATACGCCGGGCCGATGCCGCGCCGTGTCGTTCCAATCTTTCCCGCGCCGCTCGCATCTTCGCGCAGGCCATCGAGGTCGCGGTGGAACGGCAGGATCAGCGCGCAATTGTCCGCGATCATCAGCGTTTCCGGCGTCGCGGTCACCCCCTGCGCCGCCAGCCGCCCGATCTCGTCGCGCAGCGCCCAAGGATCGAGCACGACGCCGTTGCCGATCACGCTCGGCGTCCCGCGCACGATCCCCGACGGCAGCAGCGATAATTTATAGGTCGAATTGCCGACGACGAGAGTGTGCCCGGCATTGTGCCCGCCCTGGAAACGCACGACCATGTCGGCGCGCTCGGCGAGCCAGTCGACGATCTTGCCCTTGCCCTCGTCGCCCCATTGCGCGCCGATGACTGCTACGTTGGCCACCCATGATCTCCCAAATCTTGCGCGGTTCTTAGAGAGGCGTGGCGGCGCCATCCACCCAAAGATGCGTGCAGAGTTGCGCCTCGGGCGTATCCTCCGTCGCCAGCGCCGCGACGGTCACCCAGCCTTGCGCGCGCATTGCGGCGCCCTTATCGATCGGCGTACCGAACGGCAGGAATAGCCGCTGCCGCCCGGTCGTCATCTCGTCAACGAGCGCATCGGCGTAGAGCGAGAAGCCCGTCGCCGCCTCCTCGCTGCCGTCCTCGCGCATCACCGTATAGGTACCACCGCGTCCGACCTCGCGTGCCGCGCCCGCCGCGAACAGCGAGAAGCCGAGCCACGTCTGATATTCGAAGCCGTGACGCTCGGTCGGATCGAGCGTCATCGCGACGCGGTCTCCCAGCGACGCCGCGATCTGCGCGAGGCCATCGATCCGCGAGACGAGCGCGCGACTGGTATCGAACGCGCGCAACCGCTCCAGCGCGGGCGCGAACGGCCCGGCCGCCGCGATCAACGGCAGATAATCGGGCGCGATCGCCGCAACCCGGCCCGCATCCTTGGCGTCGAGCCGATCGCGCAGCGCATCGATGTCATCGACGGGCATGGCAGACGCCAGTGTCTCGACGAGATCGGGCAAGGTGAAATCGATCGAGACACCCGTCGCGCCCGCCGCCTCCAGCGCATCGACCGCGACCGTCACCACCTCGCGCGCCGCCGCGACCGAATCGAACCCGATCAGTTCGCACCCGATCTGGCGCCGTTCGCGCGCCGGGGCGAGTTCGCTCGCGCGCAGCGTCAGCACCGATCCGGCGTAGCTCAGCCGCACCGGGCGCGGGTGGTGCGCCAGCCGCGTCGCCGCGATCCGCGCGACCTGCGCGGTCAGATCGGGCCGAATCGCGAGGGTGCGCTGCGACACCGGATCGACGAAGCGCACCGCATCGTGCAGCCCTCCCGCCTTCAGCCGCGATTCGAGCCCGTCGGCGAATTCGGCGAGCGGCGGATCGGCGCGCTCGTAGCCGTGGAGCCGCGCCGCCGCGAGGATGCGCGCCTCGACCGCCGCCGCCGCATCGGCATGCGGCGGAAGCGAATCGCGAAAACCCTCGGGTAAAAGCGCGGTCATCCCGCGAACGCCAGCCCCATCGCGGTCTTCACCCCCGTCAGCGCGCGGACCTTTTCGAGGAGACCCGCGGTGACCGGCTGATCGACCGAGAGCAGCAGCACCGCCTCGCCCCCCGCCTGACGACGACCGAGGTGGAACGTGCCGATGTTGACTCCTTCCTCGCCCAGCGCGGTGCCGAGCCGGCCGATAAACCCCGGCGCGTCGGCGTTGACGACATACAGCATCGACCCCGCCAGATCGGCCTCGATCTTGACCCCGAACAATTCGACGAGACGCGGCGCGGCATCGCCGAACAAAGTACCCGTAACCGAACGCTCGCCATCCGTCGTCGTCACCGCGACACGCAGCAGCGTGTGGTAATCACCCTCGCGCTCGGTCCGGATCTCTCGAACCTCCACGCCGCGTTCGCGCGCCAGCACGGGCGCGTTGACCATGTTCACGGTCGCGGTCTGCGTCCGCAGGAACCCCGCAAGCACCGCCGAGACGAGCGGTTTCTGGTTGAGTTCCGCCGCCGCGCCCTCGCTGTGGATCGAGATTCGCGTGATCGCGCCGTGCGTGAGCTGCCCGACGAGGCTGCCGAGCTTTTCGGCGAGCGCCATATACGGTTTCAGTTTGGGCGCCTCCTCCGCCGACAGGCTCGGCATATTGAGCGCGTTCGTTACGCCGCCATTGACGAGATAATCCGCCATCTGTTCGGCGACCTGGATCGCGACGTTGACCTGCGCCTCGCTCGTCGAAGCGCCGAGATGCGGCGTCGAAACGAAGTTCGGCGTGCCGAACAAGGGCGAGGCTTTGGCGGGCTCCTCGACGAACACGTCGAGCGCCGCGCCGCCGATATGCCCGCTGTCGAGCCCTTCCTTCAGCGCCGCCTCGTCGATCAGCCCGCCGCGCGCGCAATTGATGATCCGCACGCCCGGCTTGGTCTTCGCCAGATTTTCCGCCGACAGAATGTTACGCGTCTGGTCGGTCAATGGCGTGTGGAGCGTGATGAAATCGGCGCGCGCGAGCAGATCGTCGAGCGCCACTTTCTCCACCCCTATCTCGATCGCGCGTTCGGGTGTCAGGAACGGATCGTAAGCGACGACCTTCATCTTCAGCCCGCGTGCACGCTCGGCGACGATCGATCCGATATTGCCCGCGCCGATCAGCCCCAGCGTCTTGGAGGTCAGTTCGACCCCCATGAAGCGGTTCTTCTCCCACTTCCCCGCCTGCGTCGAGGCATCCGCCTCGGGCAATTGTCGGGCGAGCGCGAACATCAGCGCAATCGCGTGTTCGGCGGTGGTGATCGAATTGCCGAACGGAGTGTTCATCACCACCACGCCCTTGGCCGAGGCGGCGGGGATATCGACATTGTCGACGCCGATGCCGGCGCGGCCGACGACCTTCAGATTGGTCGCGGCGTCGAGGATCGCCTTGGTCACCTTGGTCGAGGAGCGGATGGCGAGGCCGTCGTACTCGCCGATCATCGCGGCGAGTTCGTCGGGGGTCTTGCCGGTGATCTCGTCGACCTCGACGCCGCGTTCGCGGAAGATCTTGGCGGCTTGCGGGTCCATTTTGTCGGAAATGAGGACTTTGGGCATTGGGAATTCCTTTTCTCCCTCTCCCTTTCAGGGGAGAGGGCAAGCGAGCGAAGCGAAGCGCGGGAGAGGGGCGGTATTGAGAGGAACGGGCTCGTGACTGCCCCTCTCCCCGACCCTCTCCCCTGAAGCGGAGAGGGAGACTAAGCGGCCTTTGCGGTCGCGTAGGCCCAGTCGAGCCAAGGCCCGAGCGCGATGATGTCGGCGGTGTCGACGGTCGCGCCGCACCAGATGCGCAGACCCGGCGGGGCGTCGCGATAGCCGGCGACATCGAACGCAGCGCCTTCCTTTTCTAGAAGCCCCGCCATCATCTTGATGAACGCCTCGTCGGCGCCCGCGACCGTCAGGCAGACGCTGGTCTTCGACCGCGACGCTTCGTCGGTCGCGAGATGGCCGAGCCAGTCGCGCTCCGCGACAATCGCGTCGAGCGCGGCGGCATTGGCGTCGGAACGCGCGATCAGCCCGCCCCCCGCTTCATTGGCGCCAAGCGACTTCGCCCATTCCAAGGAGAAGATCGCATCCTCGACCGCCAGCATCGACGGCGTGTTGATCGTCTCCCCCTTGAACACGCCCTCCGCGAGCTTGCCCTTCGAGACGAGCCGGAACACCTTCGGTAGCGGCCATGCGGGCGTGTACGACTCCAGCCGCTCGACCGCGCGTGGCCCGAGGATCAGTACGCCGTGCGCGCCCTCGCCACCGAGCACCTTCTGCCACGAGAAGGTCGCAACATCGATCTTGCCCCACGGCAGGTCGTAGGCGAACACGCCCGACGTCGCATCGGCGAACGACAGACCCTCGCGGTCGTCCGCGATCCAGTCGCCGTTCGGGACGCGTACGCCAGAGGTGGTGCCGTTCCAGGTGAACAAAACGTCGTTCGACCAATCGACGTGCGTCAGATCGGGCAATCGCCCATAATCCGCGCGGATCACGGTCGGATCGATCTTCAACTGCTTGACTGCGTCGGTCACCCAGCCTTCGCCGAAGCTCTCCCACGCGAGCGTCGTCACCGGGCGAGCGCCCAGCATCGTCCACATCGCCATCTCGAAGGCGCCGGTGTCGGAGCCGGGCACGATCCCGATGTGGTGCGTTTCGGGCAGCTTGAGCAATTCGCGCATCAGATCGATGCAATACGCCAGCCGCTGCTTGCCGATCCTCGATCGGTGCGACCGCCCCAGCGATTCGGTGGCGAGTTTGGCCGCATCCCAGCCCGGAGGCTTGGCACAGGGTCCGCTGCTGAAATGGGGGCGTGCCGGCTTGGTGGCAGGCTTGGCGCTGTCAGTTCCTGGCGCACCCTGTGCGGGTGCGGTAGCGAGGTCCGTCAATGTATCTCTCCTTACAGAGAGCACGCGCCGCGTTGGGACGGCGTGGCCCGCCGACGCCGTTAGACGCGGTTGCGGCGGCTGGCAACCGCGCAGATTCGGATCGGCGCGTCAGAGACTCCGCTCGTCACCCCGGCCTTGTGCCGAGGCCCGCCGCGCCGCACACACAGCGATGTGAGGCGTGCGGGGACGGGTGGATGTCGGAACAAGTCCGGCATGACGGCGGGGGTGATACTCGCGCTTCTGCTCGGCTCGTGCGGTAGCCCAGAGCGCCCATCGCACGCCCCCGCAAAACCGATCTCGCGCCCCAACGACCGCGAGACCGCGCAATGTCATGTCGATCTCAACCGCGAAGGCGTCCGCTTCTCGATCCTGCCCGACAAGAATTACGGCGGCGGCTGCGGCATCGTCGGCGCGGTGCAGTTGGTCGATATCGGTGTTCCCGTCACCAATCTGACGGCGGTGCGCTGCGGTGAGGCGCGCGCGTTCGTCGGCTGGATCAGGAATGCGGTCGCGCCTGCTGCGTATCAGATCCTCGGCAGCGAACTCGTCCGCATCGACAGTTTCGGCAGCTACGCCTGCCGCAACGTGATCGGCACCGCCTCCAGCGTCGGGCGCCGGTCGGGCCACGCCATCGCCAATGCGATCGACATCGGCGGTTTCGCGCTTCGCGACGGGCGCCGCATCACGATTCTCAACGACTGGAACTCGCCCGATCCGCGCGTTCGCCAGTTCGTCGAGACGATCCACAAGTCCGCGTGCAAGCGGTTCGGCACCGTCCTCTCGCCCGATTACAATGCGGCGCATCGCAACCATTTTCACCTCGAAGACGATCACGCCAATTTCTGCCGGTAGACCCTGGCTTTTTGTTTGACGCCCTCTCGGGCGCAAGTCGGTGCCAGCCCGCTCCCCCTCCCCACCTCCCATGCAATCATAATGTCTTGGGAGGTGGGGAGGGAGAGCGGGCTGGCACCGCACATCGGCGAGAGCCGATCAAACAAAACGCGCTTACGCCCCATCGCCGTGAGGCGATCAAACAAACATCCCCATTTGCGGCACCGCAGCACCTTGTGTATCGCCCTTTCCAACGAGGACGGAACACCGATGGCTCAATTCACTTTGCCCGCGAACAGCATCGTCAAGAAGGGCACGCGCCACGCCTCGCCGCAGCCGGGCGGCCGGATGCGCAATTTCAAGGTCTACCGCTACGATCCCGACAGCGGCGCCAACCCGCGCTACGACAATTTCGAGGTCAACCTCGACGAATGCGGGCCGATGGTCCTCGACGCGATCATCAAGATCAAGGCCGAGCAGGATTCGTCGCTCACCTTCCGCCGCTCGTGCCGCGAGGGCATTTGCGGGTCGTGCGCGATGAACATCGACGGGCGCAACGGCCTCGCCTGCACCACCGCGATCGAGGATGTGAAAGGCGAGGTGAAGATCACGCCGCTCCCGGCGATGGACGTCGTCAAGGATCTCGTACCCGATTTCACGCATTTCTACGCGCAATATGCGTCGATCAAGCCGTGGCTGCAGACGGTGACCCCGCCCCCCGCGGGCAAGGAACGGCTGCAATCGCCCGAGGAGCGCGCCAAGCTCGACGGGCTGTACGAATGCATCCTGTGCGCGTGCTGTTCGACCGCGTGCCCGAGCTATTGGTGGAACGCCGACAAGTTCCTCGGCCCGGCGATTCTGCTCCAGGCGTATCGCTGGCTCGCCGACAGCCGCGACGAGATGACCGGCGAGCGACTCGATGCGATCGAAGACCCGTTCCGGCTCTACCGCTGCCACACCATCATGAATTGCGCCAACGCCTGCCCCAAGGGACTCAACCCGGCCAAGGCGATCGCCGAGATCAAGAAGATGGAAGTCGAGCGGGTTCTCTGATCGTTGAGCGACGCGCCGGCATCAGACGCGGAGGAATTCCAATATGAGGAGCATCCCGATCATCCCGGCTGGATGAAATGGGGGTTTCTCGATTCGACCCGCTACAACAGCTTCCTCGGCGACATGATCGTCCGCGTCGAAGACGGCATCGCGCGGGTGCGGATGACGCCCGAGCGGCAGCATTCCAACCTCGGCAACCGAGTCCACGGCGGGGCATTGCTCGGCTTCATCGATGTCGCGCTGTTCGCGGCGGCGCGGAGCTTCGGGTTGATCGCCGCCGGGACCGCGGTGACGCTCGATCTCAACACGCATTTCGTCGGCGCGGGGAAGATTGGCGAGCCGCTGGAAGCGCGCGTCGAACTGGTCAAGGAAACCGGGCGGATGCTGTTCCTGCGCGGACTGGTGGTGCAGGGCGAAGACGCGATCGCGGAGTTTAGCGGCACGATCCGCAAGCCGTCGCGCAAATGAGCGGTGTCCTCGCCGCCTACGAAGCGCTGGTGACCGCAGGCGAACTCCGCCCGGACACCGAACAATCGGCCGCCGCAAGACGCCTCGATGCGCTCGCGACCGCGCTTGAAGCGGTACCGAGTCGCGGCAGCCTCCTCTGGCGGCTCGCCGGGCGCAAGCCCGAGGCGCCACGCGGCGTCTATCTGTGGGGCGATGTCGGGCGCGGCAAATCGATGCTGATGGACTTGTTCTTCGCGAATCTCGCGATCGAGCGGAAACGCCGCGTCCATTTCGCCGAGTTCATGATCGAGGTCCACGCACGCATCGCCGCCGAGCGTGCCAAGGAGGCGGGCGATCCGATCGTGCCGGTCGCGGCGGCTCTGGCGGCGGAAACGCGGTGCCTTGCCTTCGACGAGATGATGGTGACCAATTCGCCCGACGCGATGATCGTGTCGCGGCTGTTCACCGCGCTGATCGAGGCAAGGGTAAGCGTGGTAACGACATCGAACCGGCCCCCGCGCGATCTCTACAAGGACGGGCTCAACCGCGAGCATTTCCTGCCCTTCATCGCGCTGATCGAGGACCGCCTCGACGTGCTCGCCCTCAATGGCCCGGTCGATTACCGGCGTGATCGGCTGGGTCAGGTCGATACCTGGCTGGTCCCGAACGGCCCGGACGCGTCGGCAGAGCTTTCGCAGGCGTTCTTCCGTCTGACCGATTACCCGGTCGAGGATCGCGTCCATGTGCCAAGCGAGGATCTGGCGGTGCAGGGCAGGACGCTGCATGTTCCCAAGGCGCTGAAGGGCGTGGCGGTCTTCAGTTTCAAGCGGCTGTGCGGCGAGGCGCGCGGGTCGGCCGACTATCTGGCGATCGCGCGGCGTTATCATACCGTCATTCTGGTCGGCGTGCCGGTGCTCGGCGCGGAGAACCGCAACGAGGCGGCGCGGTTCGTGTCGCTGATCGACGCGCTCTACGAGCATAAGGTGAAGCTGCTCGCGGCGGCAGACGCCGAGCCGGAGAACCTCTATCCGGCGGGCGACGGGCGGTTCGAGTTCCGTCGGACGGTGAGCCGGCTCGAGGAGATGCGGAGCGAGGACTATCTCGCCGCGGGTCACGGATCGGAATGATCGCGGCTTCGGCTCGAATAATGTCCGCCGCTTGCGCGATCCGCCACCGCCATGTCACGTTCCCCCACATGAAACCCGCCGACTGCCGCAATGTCGAGGATTTCCGCGAGCTGGCGCGGCGACGACTGCCTTACCCCGTGTTCCATTACATCGACGGCGCCGCCGACGACGAGATCACCAAGGACCGCAACACCGCCGCGTTCGACGATTGCGATCTCGTCCCCAACGTCCTCACCGGGGTCGAGAGCGTCGATATGCGGACGATCGTGATGGGGCGCGAGATCGCGATGCCGCTGTTCCTGTCGCCGACCGCGCTGCAACGGCTGTTCCACTGGCAGGGCGAGCGCGGCGTCGGTGCGGCGGCGGCGAAGTTCGGGACGTTCTTCGGGATTTCCAGCCTTGCCACCGTCGGGATCGAGGAGATCGGCCGGACGATCCAGACGCCGAAACTGTTCCAGCTCTACGTCCACAAGGACAAGGGGCTGAACCACGCGATGATCGAGCGGTGCAAGGCGGCGAAGTTCGACGCCATCGCGCTGACGGTCGACACGATCGTCGGGGGAAATCGCGAGCGGTGTCTGCGCACAGGCTTCACCTCACCGCCGAAACTGACGCCGCGTTCAGCGTTGAGTTTTGCCGCACACCCAGGCTGGACGCTCGATTACCTGCTGCGCGAGAAATTCGAACTGTCGAACCTTAAGGATCATGTCGCCGAGGGGACGAACACCGCGCTGTCGGTCGCGGACTATTTCAACACGATGCTCGATCAATCGATGGACTGGACAATGGCAGAGCAAATCCGCGCCGCATGGGGCGGCGAATTCTGCCTGAAGGGCGTGATGTCGGTCGCCGACGCGCGTCGCGCGGTCGATATCGGCGCCACTGCGATCATGGTGTCGAACCACGGCGGGCGGCAACTCGACGGATCGCGCGCGCCGTTCGACCAGCTCGCCGAGATCGTCGATGCGGTCGGCGACAAGATCGACGTGATCTGCGACGGCGGCATCCGCCGCGGCAGCCACGTCCTGAAAGCGCTCAGCGTCGGCGCCAAGGCGTGCTCGGGCGGGCGGCTGTACCTTTACGCGCTCGCCGCGGCGGGGCAGGCCGGGGTCGAGCGCGCGCTCGGCAATCTCCGCGCGGAAATCGAGCGCGACATGAAGCTGATGGGTGTCCGCTCGGTCGCTGGCCTCACCCGCGAGAATTTGCGCTGGCGGTGATCACTCCGGCTGCGCGCGCAGCCCGCTCCAGTCGAGTCCGCGCGTCAAGTACATCACCCCGGCCAATGCCGCGAACAACAGTAGCGATCCGATCAGCAGCGAATACGCTTCGAGGCTGAGCAACACGTACAGCACGCCGTAGAGCGCCGCGAGCAACGCCGCGATATACCCGCCGCGCCGCCAACTCTTCAGCACCGCCGCCGAATACGCGCTGAGCAGCCCGATGATCGCCGCCGCCGCGAGGCAATAGGCGAGCGCGAAACCGATCACCTCGGCGAACGCCAGCAGCATCACGAAGAACAGCACCAGCCCGGCACCGACCAGCAGATATTCGACGACCGCGACGCGCACCCCGCCGATCACGTCGAACATCAGGAACGATCAAGGTGAAGCCGATGAACAGGAACCCGTATTTCACGCTGCGGTTGACCTGCGAATAGAGATCGACCGGCGAGACGAGATCGACCCGCGCCTCGTAATCGCCCGCGGGCGCATTGGTGAGATAGCGATCCCCCGGCGCCTGCGTCTGATCGGGCTGCGCTTCCCCCGCCGCGACGAGCGCGCGGCCGAGCGCGAGGTTGCCGATCCTCCAGGTCGAGGAGAATCCCTGATCGGACACGGCATGCGTCGTCGGCAGGAATCCGCCCTGGAAGCTGGGGTGCGGCCATTTCGAGGTCACGATCCAGCGTGTGTCACCCGCCTGCGGCGCCAGCGCGAGCCAGCCGTTGCCGCGAAACGCGAAGCTGAACGTCGCGGTCATCGGCCGCTCGCGGATCGACGATGCGTCGAGCCAGGTGAAGAAGCCCGAACCCCCGGTTGCGGGCGATCCCTTGCCGGGTTGCAGCACGAGGCGGCGGCCATCTACCGACACCGCGGGCGGCGGCCCGAACAGCCCGCGCGCGTCCTTCAACCCGAAGCGCAGCTCGGCACGGTCGTAGACGAGACGATCGGCGGTGATCCCGAACCGCGCGAGGTCGCTCGGCAACGCGAACCGCGCGGTGCCCGTCGCGCGCGCCTCGAACAGCACCGCTTCGTAGATCGAACGACTGCGGCGTTGCGGGGTGAGGTCGGTCTTCAAATCCGCGGTCTCGGGCGACAGCGTCAACTCGCGCCAGACCATGTTCGACCTGACGACCCGCTTGCCGCCCTCCTCGACCGTCTCGGTCACCTGCTCCTGATACGGCAGGATGAGGACCGGCCCCGCCATCGTCTGCGGCCCGCCCCAGCCCTCCGCGATCGAAGCGCGCGCGGTTTCCGACTGCGATTGGCGATCGTAGTTCAACAAATAGATGCTGAAGAGCGGGATCGCGAGAAGCGCCCCGATCAGAATCGCCATCAACAGTTTGCGCCCAGGGGTGCGGTGTCTTCGACCATGTCGGGAGCCTCGTTTCAGCGACGAACCGTGCTTGGCTAGCGCCGAACGGTTAGAAGTGCAAGTTCCGAGAGCGTTGTCTAGCGCCCGTCCGTTTCCCTAACGCTGCCCGCGTCGGGACGCCCCGCCTAGACGACGAAACGTCGTGCGTCGCACAAACAAGGCTTGATACAATATACCATTAAGTCTAGGTGCGCGCTGCCATTCAGGGAGCGTGCGAACAATGAAAACCTATCTCTTCGGGGCCAGCGCGCTCGCAATGATCGTCGCGCCGGTGGCGATGGCGCAGACCGCGCCCAAACCCGCACTCGCGCCGAATCCCCCGCCGAGCCAGGACATCATCGTCACCGGCGTCGTCCAGCAGAGCGAGACCGACGTCCTCCAGGGCACCTCGGTCCTGAAGGCAGCCGAACTGACGCGAGATCTGCGTCCGTCGATCGGCGAGACGCTCGCCAAGCTCCCCGGCGTTTCGGCAACGTCGTTCGGGCCGAGCGCGTCGCGACCGATCCTGCGCGGATTCCAGGGCGATCGCATCCGCGTGCTGACCGACGGCATCGGTTCGATCGACGTGTCGAACACCTCGGTCGATCACGCGGTCATCATCGATCCCCTGCTCGCCGAGCGCGTCGAGGTGCTGCGCGGACCCGCCGCGCTGCTCTACGGATCGTCGGCGGTCGGCGGCGTCGTCAACGTCATCGACACGCGGATTCCGCGCACCATCCCCGAGAAGGGATACCGCTTCAACGGCATCGCCAATTACGGCTCGGCCGCCAACGAGCGTTCGATCGAGGGCGCGGGCGATGTCCTGGTCGGCCAGCATATCGTCCTCCACGCCGACGGATCGTATCTGAAATCGTATGATCTCGACATCGGCGGCTTCGCACTGTCGCCCGCGGCGCGCGCCGCCGCCTTGAGCCAGGTCGGCCTGCCGCAGGATACGGAAGAACCGATCGACTTCGCCGCCAACGCCGCGATCAAGGGGACGTTGCCCAACACCTTCGCCGAAACCTGGACCGCGGGCGTCGGCGCGGCGCTGATCACCGACATCGGCAATCTCGGCGTCTCGTACAGCCATTACGACAGCTTCTACGGCGTGCCGGTGCGTTATGCGACTGAGGTCGGGCAGGCGCAGGAGGCGCCGCGCCTCGACATCGTTCAGAACCGTTACGATCTGCGCGGCGAAGTCGATACCGGCGGCGGTTTCCTCGACTCGATCCGCCTCCGCATCGGCCACGCCGATTATCGCCATTTCGAACTGGAGGAGGATGGAGCGATCGGCACCGCCTTCTACAACAACGGCACCGAAGGGCGGCTCGAACTCGTCCAGGCGAGCCACAGCGGCTGGAAGGGCGCGTCGGGGGTCCAATATTTCAACCGCCTGTTCAACGTCGTCGGCGACGAAGCCTTTTTACCGCGCAACGAGACCAACCAAACCGGGCTCTTCACCCTCCAGCAATATGACGGCGGTGCGCTGAAAGGCGAGGCGGGGGTTCGCTACGAACACACCGATGTCGCGTCGCGCGCGCCGGCCAGCGATCTTCGGTTCTTCGGCGGGCAACGGTCGTTCAACGCGGTGTCGGGCTCGCTCGGCGCGTCCTACGGCGTGACCGACGCGATCCGCATCGGCTTCAACGGTTCGCGCACCGAACTCACGCCATCCGCGGAGGAATTGTTCGCCAACGGCGCGCATGCCGGGACGCAGGCGTACGAACTCGGCAATCCCGACTTCCGGCTCGAAAAGAGCTGGGGGCTGGAAGGGACGTTCCATTACCACAGCGTGCCGATCAACCTCGACGCGTCGATTTATTACAATTGGTTCCAGAACTACATCTCGGAGAACCAGGTCGATCCGTCGATCTGTCAGGCGGCGGCGGCGCCGTCGGGGCGCGTCGTCGATCTCCCCTGTTTCCAGAGCCAGCAGGTCGGCGCGCGTTATTACGGCGCGGAGGCGGATCTGACCGCGCATCTGTTCGAAGTCGGCACGACCCGGATCAACGCCGATCTGCTCGGCGATTACGTCCACGCCAATATCGTCGACGAGGGTCCGATCCCGCGCATCCCGCCCGCGCGCGTGCTCGGCGGCGTCGAGGCGCAGAGCGATTTGTTCACCGCGCGCGGCGAAGTCGAGCATCTGTTCGAACAAAACCGGATCGCGCCGTTCGAGACGCCGACCAGCGACTACACGATCGTCAACGCCACGCTCAGCGTGTCGCCGTTCGGGCCCGACAGCAAGACCTCGATCCTGTTCAGCGCGAGCAACATCTTCGACCAGAACGTTCGCCGCCACGCGAGCTTCCTGAAGGATTTCGCACCCCTCGCCGGGCGGGATCTGCGCGTGACGCTGCGGTTCGGGATTTAGGGTCTGGTTCAGCAAAGCTGAACCGGGGCGGCACCAGCCCGCTCCCCCACCCCGCCTCCCATTCAGTATGATGTCTTGGGAGGCGGGGTGGGGGAGCGGGCTGGTGCCGTCTGTCGGCGTGAGCCGATCGAACTCTAGCCCGTCGCCGCGACCTCGCTGTGCCGCCGACCATAAGCGAAATAGACGCAAAGCCCGATCGCGTTCCACACGACGAACCGAATGATCGTCGAAGACGGCAGGCTGAACAGCAGGTACAGACACCCGAGGATCGCGAGCGTCCCAACGAGATATGGCGCCGGGCAGCGGAACAGGCGTTTCGCCTCCGGCGCGCGGCGGCGCAGGACCATCAGACACGCGCCGACCGAGATGAACGCGAGCAACGTTCCCGCATTCGCCAGTTCGGCGATCTCGTCGAGGCGGAAAATCCCCGCGATCACCGCGATCGCCAGGCCTGTCATCAGCGTGATGAGCGTAGGCGCCCCTGTGCGCGGGCTAACCTTCGCCAGCGCGCGCGGGAGCAGACCATCGCGCGCCATCGTGAAGAACACCCGGCTCTGCCCGTACATCATCACCAGAATCACCGACGGCAGCGCGATAATCGCCGCCAGCGCGATCAGATGCGACGCGACCGGCTGGTTGACCGAGCGTAGCACGAGCGCGAGCGGCTCGGGCGAATTGGCAAGCTGCGTGAACGGTAAGGCGCCGATCGCGGCGACCGCGACAAGCATGTAGATCAATGTACAGACCAGCATCGACCCGACGATCCCGATTGTCAGGTCGCGCCCCGGATTCTTCGCTTCCTCCGCCGATGTCGCGACCGCGTCGAAACCGTAGAAGGCAAAGAACACGATCGCTGCCGCTGCCATCACCCCGCGCTTCTCGCCGCCGATCTCGGTGCTCGCGAAGCCATAAGGCATGAACGGGTGGAGATTGTCGGCGTTGAACGCCGGAAACGCGAAAGCGATGAAGATGCCGAGCGCGACCAGCTTGATGACGACGAGGACGATGTTGAGCGTGGCGCTCTCGCGTGTCCCCGCGATCAGCATCCCCATCACCGTCAGCGCGACGAGCACCGCGGGCAGATTGACGATGCCGCCGCCGTGCGGCCCTACCAGCAGCGCGGCGGGCAGATGCACGCCGGCGGAGGTGATCCAGCCGACGAGATACCCCGACCAGCCGACCGCGACGGTCGAGCAAGCGAGCGAATATTCGAGGATCAGGCTCCACCCGACGACCCAAGCGAAACCCTCGCCGAGCGCGGCATAGCTGAACGTATAGGCGCTGCCCGCCGCCGGGATCATCGTCGCGAGTTCGGCGTAGCACAGCGCGGCGCAGGCGCAGACCGCGCCGGCGATCGCAAAGGCCAGGATCACCGCCGGCCCGGCACGTTCCGCCCCGACCCCGGTCAGCGTGTAAATGCCCGTCCCGACGATCGCGCCGACGCCAAGCGCGATCAGGTGCGGCCAACTCAACGTCTTGGCGAGCGCATGCGCCGAATCGTGCTTGGTCACCGATTCGAGCGATTTCACCGGTCCGAACATTCATCCCCCTTGGACATTTCCAATCGCATCGTGGGGCGAACCGCGGCATCGCGCAAGCCGCGCGGATCGTGTTGACCGCCAGCGATCGGCTATGGCAGGGCAAAACCCGGCGCGCGGGTATAGCACAATGGTAGTGCAGCAGCCTTCCAAGCTGAATACGCGGGTTCGATTCCCGCTACCCGCTCCACGCCATTTCGAGATCATTGCGCGGGGGAGTCTCGCCGGTGATGGTCCCTCGATTCAGTGGACACCTTTGCTAAGCCCGTAAGGGCATGGAGGTGTACAATGCCGAAGACGAGAAGGGAGTTTTTCTCCCGAGTTCAAACGAGAGGCGGTAGCCCTTCTGGAAAGTAGCGGCCGACCGTTGATGCAGGTAGCGACCGAGGTGGGGATTTCGCCATCGATGCTGCGGAACTGGCGAACGACGGTTCGCGGGGGAGCAGCGCGATCGAGGGTGGCGTCGCCATCGGGGCTGTCACCGATACCGTCGCCAGCAGACCAAGCGTCCCAGATCACGCGGTTGAAGCGTGAGCTCGATCGCACACGCATGGAGCGCGACGTGCTAAAAAAAGCGATCGGCATCTTCGCGGAGGTGCCGAGGTGAGCTTCAGATTCATCCGCGATCATACCGACCGTTGGCCGATCCAGCTGATGTGCCGGGTCCTCGAGGTCTCGACCAGCGGCTATTATGCATGGCGCAGTCGTCCCAAAAGCGCTCGGGCGGTGGCGAACCGCGCGTTGCTCGCCGATGTCCGTCGTCTCCATGCTGAGCATCATGGCCGATACGGCAGTCCCAGGATGCCTGCGCTTCGCGCGGAAGGCAGGACGGCAAGCCGTGGGCGCGTCGCGCGATTGATGCGACGTCACGGCATCCGTGCCCTTGCTGGTCGCCGGTTCAGGCCATGCACGACCGATAGCCGCCACTATCTGCCGATCGCACCGAACCTGCTGAAGCAGGAGTTCGTCGCGACTGCACGCAATCGCGTCTGGCTCGCCGACATCCCTTACATCGCGACCAGCGAGGGGTGGTTGTATCTCGCTGCCGTGCTCGACCTGGCGACCCGCAAGATCATCGGCTGGGCCATGCGTGACCACATGCGGACTGAGCTGCCGCTGGCCGCCTTGATGATGGCCGCGCAGCGGCAACGACCGGCCGAAGGCCTCATCTGTCATTCCGACCGCGGTAGCCAATACGCATCCGAGGCGTACGGCAAGCAAGTCGCCGCAATGAAAGCGAAACCGTCGATGAGCCGAACGGCATGCTGTTACGACAATGCATCCATGGAAAGCTTCTTTCATACCCTCAAGGTAGAGCTCGCTCACCAACGGTGATGGGCAACCCGCGAGGATGCCAAACGCGATCTGTTCGCCTATACCGAGGGTTACTATAACCGGCGGCGGATCCACTCCGCCCTCGAATACAGGACCCCGGAACAGGCCGAACGACAAATGGCCTAAACCCGTGTCCACGAAATCGGGGGACTATCATCGGCGCTATGCGCCGCGACTGGTTGCTGTTAGCTCGCGATTTCTGAGCTGCTAAGCCACGACGCATCAACACGATGCAGGGGTCGGAGTTGCTGTTGGCTCGCGATTTCTGAGCTGCTAAGCCGGATGCGTTGTCAACCTGTTGAAATTCATCAGGAAAACATCACATCCGGTGCAGCAAAAATCGACGATTGCATCAGAATAGCGCCAGTTGATCGGGGTTTTTGTAAGGCCGTTTGCGGCGTTGGCTGGAGAAGCGGACGATATTTTCATATTGTTTGTCCGTGAAGGTGAGTACGTGGATTTTGCCCTTTTCGGGCAAGTTACGTTCGATTCGCCTGAGATGCGAATCGTAGCTGTTGCGTCCGTTACAAAACCTGGCGTAAACCGAAAACTGGCTCATTTCGAATCCTTGGTCGAGCAGAAATTCGCGAAATTTCGTGGCTTCGCGCGACTGTTGTTTGGTTCCGACGGGCAAGTCGAACATCACGAATATCCACATCAACCGATAGCCGCTGAGGTGTGTGCCATCGCTCACGCGTCTTCGAACGAATCCAGCGGCCGGGCGAGTGTGGCCCGTCCGGTGCGGGTCGGTGGGGTGAACAGCGCCAGATCGGACGTGGTCGTTTCAAAGCTGCGCGCGAGCGATTGGGCCAAGCGTTGCGCCGCGACGGAAACCGGGGACGCTTCGTCACCGATATGAACGTCGAACGCGATCAACTGGACGAAGCGGCGCTTGACCACCGGATCGAGCGCCTCGACCCCCTGGCCGAGTAGCGACACGACCAGCGCATCGACGAGCGGCCGGAACGGCTCGACCAGATCGTCCGCCAGCGCGAAGGCGTTGCCGCGATTGGCGTGGAAGATGCCGATCGTCGGATGCAGACCCGCGGCGACGACGGCGCGCGCAACCGTCGCGCGGATCACCGCATAACCATAGTTGAGCAAGGCGTTCGCGCCGGCGGTATTGCGATCGCGGCGAAAATCGGAACCCATCAGCGCGGGCCAATAACGCCGCGCGGCCTGCGCCTCGAGATTGTCCGGGTCGCCGGAGCGCACGCGTCGGGCGATCAGATCGAATGCCGTGGCCTCGGGCGCATTGTGAAAGGCAAGGAGTGCACCCTGCATCGTGATCTTGGCCTTTACGATCCGCTGCCAGAGTTGCTTGGTGAGTGGCTTACCCGCCGCCCATTGAGCCTGCATCCGCCCGCCCTGAGCGTGGAAGCCCGCGATCGGCAGCGTAACCGCGACGGGGCTATGGTGCGCGTTGCAGAACACGATCGGACTGCCGCGTTCGGCGAGCGCGGCAACGAGGTTGCCGGTCCACGTGCAGCCATGCGCGTGGAGGATCACGGCGTGGACGTCATCGAGCGCGATACGGCCCACCTCATCGCGATCCTTCGCTACGACCAGGAAGCCACGATAGGACGACAAATGCAGCCCTTCGGTGCCGATATCGACGATACGCTCCATTCGCCCTCCCGCAGCACAGGTTAGGGCAGGACCGCCGCTTGGTCAGCGGGGACCGGGGTCGAGAATGCGCCCTAATGGATCGATCCGGACTTGACGGGCCTTGATTTTTTTTAGGCCGCCGGCGGACGACAGGACATATTTGAAGGGATCAAGGTCGTTCGGTGTTGCGTCACGCGCTTTCAGGGCACCGGCCTCATTGTCTCGGGCCAGCGCAATCTGACCATTGCCAGAAAATTTCACCACGCGGACGATCTCACGCGGGCCGTCATCGCGCTCTATCGCGAGCATGTCGTTCTGGCGCAGGCTCAGCATCTTCTTGGCCGCCGGATGCGGGCGGCGGTCGGTCTGGTTGGGCTGGTGCGCATCGAACATCGAGACGATGCCCGATCGAGCGATACCATCGCGGTCCTTCCAGAAACTCACCCATTTGCCATCGGGCAGCCGCCACACATCGAACCGAGCGTTGGAATCGCCTTTATAGGCTTTGTAGACGCGGCCTGCCTGATCCATGATCGGGATGACGCTCAGCGGTTCGCGCACGCGCAGTCGGCGGATGCCGGCGAATTGTGAGTGGTTCTTGCCGAAGCGATCGAGCGCTACCTCGAAATCCTTGCCCGATTTGCCAGCGGTGGCGTCGTCGAGCGCCTGGCGCAGCACAGGATCTGGAATCCGGTCCGGATCGGCAATATCGGCGGGCTTCAGGCTTGCCAGCGGAATGCGGTGAACGACGATCGGCAGCCCCTTGGGCGACATCTCGCCGGTCAGGCCGTAGGCGGTGTCGTTATGCAGGCGACCGGCGGTCGTGTCGTGGCTCGGCGCGGGCTTGCCCTTGCGGCCGTGGTCGGGCTTGTGGCTGACGGTGACGGCCAGTAGCCGGTCGCGGAGTTCGTCGCGGAAACCCTCCCATGGATGGTCGAGACCCTCGAACAGACGGTCGAGATTCTTGTCCTCCGCCAATCCCGCGGTTCGGGCGATCCGCTGCATCAGGCCGCGCGTCGTCACCGCGACGACCGCAGCGTCGATCGCATGATGGCGGTGGTCGAGCCGGTTCTTGGGTGCGTTGCTGTGCTTGTTCTCGACGATATTGTGGTCGAGTAGAATCTCGTTCAGCCCCCACAGCCGTCGCAGCATCGCGGTCATGCGACCGGGGATGACGTAGACGCTGCCTTCATCCTTGTCGGCGTAGAGACTGCCGAGATAGCGCCCGGCCAGCCGCGACAGATATTGCGTGTCGGTCAGTTGCCGCGCCAGGAATCCGCCGTCCTTCTCCACCCGCGCCATCGCGTCGGGGCCGAAGCGCCATTGCTTCGATTTGTGGAGTCGGGCGACGTGGGCAGAAATGGCGTCCCAGCGATCTTCGTCGTGGCCCCATTTCTCGTAAGGCGTGCGGTTGCCCTTCGCGCGGTTGCACGATCGATGGGCGACCACCTTGTTGCCGGTACTGTCGTCCAGCGAGCGCGAATAGGGGATGATGTGGTCGATATCAGCCTCACCCGAGAACAGCATCCGCATCCCAATCTGTTTCCCGCAATAGGGGCAGCGGCGATCGAGCGGATTGGCGGGGTTGAGGTCTTCCCACAGCCGCAACAGCATCCGGTTCGCGCCATTGTCGGGAAAGCCCTCCTGCACCAGCTTTTCCGAACGCCTCACCGCCGCCGCCGTGTCGCGACGGATGCGCTTGTTGTGCTCTTCCTTGTCCTTCTCGTTCAACTTCAGTTCGCGGGCGAGTTCGACGACGATTTCGTCGGGCCGCCCGTGAACGGCGATGATCGCGTTCACCAGCTTTTCGATCTGGCGCAGGCCGATATGGACGGTCGGGTTGGTGATCTTGCCCCAGCGCTTTTCCGGCGGGTCGGCGGGGTCCTGCGTGCCGGGCGGTATGTCGCGATGCAGCAGTTCGCCATAATAGGGAAGCTGCGGCAGGATTTCGCCGGTGCGGTGATCCGAATGATGCCAGCCGCATCGCTCGACGGCCTTGTCATAGGTGATGACCTCTGCCTGCAACTCGGCGAGGATACGCGTGGTGGCGGTGCGGCCCAGGCGGCCATAGCCCTCGGGCAGCGACGCCTTGGCTGTCGCCGCGGCATGTTCGTCGTCGAGGCCGCAATCCTCGGTCAAAAACACATGGAGGACGTCCGGGTCTTCCTCTTCCAGCAGCCGCTCGACGATCGTCCATTGCCGGTCGCTGTCGAAATGCTCCCAAGCGTCGCCGAAGCGTTTCTTGTCGCCGAGAACCGCACGAACCTCGTCTCCGGCGAGCTGTTTGCGCGTCTCGCTCGCTTTGTTGAAGCTCTGGCCGGGTTCGAGCTTGATTTCGCGGGCGAGACTCTCGAACGCGACCGCCTTCGATCGCCCCAGACGCCGCACCAGCCGGTCGCGCTCGTCGAGCGTCAGTTTGCGGTTGGCCTCACCCGGCGTCGTCACTTCGAGTTGATTCACCTCCTCGTACAGCCGCCGCTGCTGGAACAGCGGATGCGCCTTGGCGAGGCGATCCTCGCTATGCATGAAGGTACATTTGCCAACGACCTGTTCCTTGAGCGGACGCTGAAAGAACAGGATGCGGTGGAGTGCGGCGCGCGCGGTTTCGGTCAGCAGCGCGGGATGGTGCTTTGCCTGCTCTTCCCAGATGCGCTGAAACTCATATTCCACGTGGCGACGCTGGGGGTAGAAATCATAATCCTGGTTCTCGCCACCCATTCGCACGCGCTTCGTCTCGCGTCCGGCGAGGAACTGGCCAAGCGTATCGGCATCCTCTTCGGCCATCGCCTCATCGAGCGCCCGCGCGCCGCTCGCGATCTTACCGTCCTCATTATCGTTCGTCTTGCGTTCGGCCTTGCGGTTCGACTTGAAGCCGCGCCGCTGGTTGAGGTGGAACAGCGCGCGGCCGATCTCGTGCGGTGTCAGCGTCTCGTCGAGCGCTTTGCTGCGCAGCACATAGGGGTCGAGCGCGGCGATCAATTTCGCTTCGTCGGCATCGGCGGGCATCAGCCCATGCGCGACCAGCGCTTCCAGGAATGCCGAGCGCCGTCCGATATACCGATCGCGCCGCCGCCGCGCTGATCGCGCCTCACGGCGATCAACCGCGAGCGACGCGCCCGACTGCGGATCGCGCCCGTCGGAGAAGATGCGGGCGCCGATATCGACGATGGTCGCGTCGTCCTCGATCAGGCACCAGCCGATCGAATTCGTTCCGATATCCAGCCCAAGTCTGCGCACGTCCTCGCCATTCTGGTTCGGACGGACGCCTCATAGCACCCACCCGCCCTGGCTCCACGATCTCCACGGGTTCAGGTCCGTGGAGCGTGAACGAGGCTACGCCAATTCGACAGACCGTCAATCCCCTCCACTGAAGGTAATGATCGACAGGTTGATCCGAAAAGGATATGCAATCCTAAGCGACAGAGCGACCTTCAGTGGAATTGCCGTCGGCTTGCGATTTTTGAACTGATACGCCGGGAAGACGCGGTATTCCGCCCATCCCGTCCCGCTCAAACAAAAAAGGCGAGGCCGTAGCCTCGCCCTTATTTGGTGCAGTCAAACTGCTTGTTAACAGCCAGCCCGCGATTTCTGAGGGCTAATAATCTGCGCGCTACCGGACGCGCTGTCAATCTCGACCGCGCAGAATCGTCGCCGAAACGGAGCTATCGGTGCGCATGGCCAGGAACACGCCTTGTTATCGTTCGGAGAATATTTAGCATTGCTCGCGGGGTGGATGGCAAGGGGGGAAGCGTGACCTGGACAATCGAAGCCGCGTTGGGGGCCAAGATCGGCTTCGCAACGCACCAGAACGCGATTCCTTTGATCCGCGACCTCAGCGTCACCGCGCCGCCCGATGTCGGCGCACAGACTCTGGTGCTGTCGCTGTCGGCCGATCCGCCCTTCGTGCAGAGCAAGACCTGGGCGATCGACGCGATGCTGCCAGGCGATGCGTTGCGCATCGCCGACCGCGATGTGGCGTTGAACGCGGCGCTACTCCGTGACCTCACCGAGAGCCTGTCGGGAACGCTGCGCCTGACATTATCGGACGCCGAGGGCGCGATTCTGGCGGAGGTAGCGCAGCCGGTCGAGCTGCTCGCGCACAATCAATGGGGCGGCATGGCTGCGATGGCGGAATTGCTCCCCGCCTTCGTCATGCCCAACGACCCGGCGGTCGATCGCGTGTTGAAGGGGGCATCGGACGTGCTGCGCCGCGCGGGGAAGCCCGATGCGATCGACGGTTATGCGTCGGGCAAACGCGAGCGGGTGTGGGAACTGGCGTCGGCGATCTGGTCGGCGGTGGCGGGGCTGCGCCTGTCCTACGCCCTGCCGCCCGCCAGTTTCGAACGGACCGGGCAAAAGGTCCGCACCCCATCGCAGATTCTCGACGGGCGGCCGGCGACCTGTCTTGACACGGCGCTGTTGTTCGCCGCCGCGCTCGAACAGGCCAGCCTCAATCCGCTGCTGGTGCTGACCGAGGGGCATGCGTTCGTCGGCGTCTGGCTGCAACCGGTCGAGTTCGCCGCGCTGGTAACGGATGAGGCGGCGGCGTTGCGGCGGCGCTTCGATCTCGACGATCTGGTGGTGTTCGAAACCACGCTCGCCACGCACAATCCGCCGGCGAGTTTCAGCCAGGCGATGGCCACCGCGCGACGACAAATCGATGAGGGCGCGCAGGCCAAATTCGCGATGGCGGTCGATGTACGGCGCGCGCGCATGCAGAAAATCCGCCCGCTCGGGGTGGCGACGAACAGACCCGTTACCACAGGCGAAACCGCAGCCCCGTTGGCGGAGGCGCTGGAGGCGGCGCCCGCGCTGCCGATGTTCGACATCGAGAGCGTCGACGCGGCGCCGACCGCTGCCGGGCGCATCCTGCAATGGCAGCGCAAGCTGCTCAATCTGACGACCAGCAACAATCAGCTCAACCTGCGCGACGGCAAGACCGTGATCCGGCTGATGTGCCCCGATCCCGGCGCGCTGGAGGATTTGCTGGCCGAGGGCAAGAAAGTGCGGATCGTCGCGATGCCCGATCTGGAAATCGGCGGGCGCGACGAGAAACTGTACGACCAACAGACCCGATCGAGCCTGCGTACCGAAGTCGCCGAGGCCGCGCTGAAACGCGGCGAGGCGCTGTCGCTGCTGCCCAAGGACAAGCTCGATGCTGGGATGGTCGAACTGTATCGCAAGGCGCGCAGCGATCTCGACGAAGGCGGCGCCAACACGCTGTATCTCGCGCTGGGGTTCCTCAAGTGGAAGAAGGCGCCGAGCGAGGAAAAGACCTATCGCGCGCCGCTGATCCTGGTGCCGGTGCGGCTCGATCGCAAGAGCGCACTGTCGGGCGTGACGATGAGCGCGCACGAGGACGAGCCACGTTTCAACCTGACGCTGCTCGAATTGCTGCGGCAGGATTTCGAACTGACCATCCCCGGCCTCGACGGCGATCTGCCCAAGGACCGGAGCGGCATCGACGTCCCGGGCATCTGGCGGACGGTACGCAGCGCGGTGCGCGACATGGTGGGTTTCGAGGTGGTGCCCGAGGTCGCGCTCGGCACCTTTTCGTTCGCCAAATATCTGATGTGGAAGGATCTAATCGATCGCGCCGATCGGTTGAAGGAAAGCCCGCTGGTGCGGCATTTGATCGATTGCGACGGATCGGTTGCGGTCGACAAGGGCGATTTCCCGCGCGCCGACGAGATGGATAAGCGGATCGATCCCGCGTCGCTGTTCACCCCTCTGCCCGCCGACAGTTCGCAACTGGTCGCGGTGGTGGCGTCGGCGGAGGGACGCGATTTCGTGCTCGACGGCCCGCCCGGCACCGGCAAGTCGCAGACCATCGCCAACATGATCGCGCACAATATGGCGCTGGGCCGGCGGGTGCTGTTCGTCGCCGAGAAGCGCGCGGCGCTCGACGTCGTCCACCGCCGCCTCACCGACAAGGGCCTCGCGCCGTTCTGCCTCGAATTGCATTCCGCCAAGGCGACCAAGTCGGCGGTGCTGAAGCAGCTCGACAGCGCCTGGACGGCACGCGACGCGCTGACGGCGGAGGAATGGGCGCATGAGGCGGCCGAGACCGGCCGATTGCGCGACGACCTCAACGCGATCGTCGCTTTGCTCCACCGCGCCGAGCCCAATGGCTGGACGATCCACCGCGCGATCGGTTTGACGGTGCGCGATGGCGACGTATCGACGCCGCGCTTCGCTTTCTCCGCCGCCACCCGCCACGATGGACCCAAAATGGCGCGGCTGCGCGATGTCGCGCGCCGTCTGGGCATCGCGCGCAAGGCCGTCGTCGATCTGCCAGCGGACCTGGACGGGGTCGCGCGAACCGATTGGTCGAATGGCTGGCAAGAAGACATTGTCGCCGCCGCCGAGCAACTCCCCGGCGCGCTCGATGCCGCCGAAGCGGCGTGCGCAGGGTTGCTTCGGGCGACGCGACTGCCGCTACCTGGCGAAAATCGCGCGCAGATCGCGACGTTGCTGGCCTTTGCCGACACCATTCTGGCGATGCACGGCCACGATCTCCGTTTCGCCTTCGCGCCGGACATGAAGGATCGCGTGACTGCGGCGCGGGCCGCGATAGCATTGATCGCGCAGTATCGTAGTGAGGAGGCGGCGCTCAGCGCGACCTATGCGCCCGAGGCGGCGCGCCGCATCGATATCGCGGGCGTGCAAGAGGCATGGGCCGTTGCGGGGGAGAAATTCTGGTTCTTCGCGACCCTTGCCCAGCGAAAGGTCGCTCGCGCGCTGACACAGGCGGGCGGCGCCTCGGCGGCGGTTGAACCTGATGCCGATCTGCCGCGACTGGCGGCGATGGCCGATCTGCTCGATCGGATCGACGCGCTTGCCCCGCTCGCGTCGGGGCTGCCGGGCTGGGCCGGTCTCGCAACCGACGCCGATCGGATCGACGACGCGATCGCGCGTGCCGATCGGTTGCGCGCCGCAATTGCCGCCGAGGCGGACAGTCCCGAGGCGCTGATCGATCTGCGCCGGACGGTTGCCACGCTGGTGATCGACGCGAACGAAATGCTGGCGAGCGACGGCCCGGTGGCGGGGGCGTCGGAGCGCTTGCGCATGGCGCTGGAAATGCTTGATGAGGTCGCCGCGCGCTTCGCCAGCCTGTCCGGCGTTCCGGCGGGCGATGATCTGTCTATGCTGCGCGCGCAGGCGCAATCGGTCGTGACGCACGGACGGCGGCTGCGCGACTGGACGGCGTGGCGGCGCGTGCGGGACGAGGCGGTGCAGCTTGAACTGATGCCGCTGGTGGGTGCGCTGGAGCGCGGCGTCATCGCGGCGGATGCTGCGCTCGCGGCGTTCGAAACCGGCTATGCGCGCTGGTTCGCCTTCACCCGCATGGATGCGAACCGCTGCTCAAGACCTTCATGGTCGGCGAGCAGGAGGACCGGATCACGCGTTTCCGCAAACTCGACGACCGGATGAGCGAATTATCGTCGCGCTATATCCGCGCGAAGCTGTGCGGCCTGATCCCGGACAAGGGGGCGGTCGGCAAGAAGGATGGTTATGGCACGCTGAAGCATCAACTCCAGCTGCAACGCCCGAGCATGCCGATACGAAAGCTCGCCGCAGAGATGGGCGACGCCTTCACTCGCCTGGCGCCGTGCATGCTGATGAGTCCGCTCTCGATCGCGCAATATCTGCCCGCCGATCAGGCGCTGTTCGATCTGGTGATCTTCGACGAGGCGTCGCAGATCACGCCGTGGGATGCGATCGGCGCGATGGCGCGGGGCAAACAGGTCGTGATCGCGGGCGATCCGCGTCAAATGCCGCCCAGCAACGATTTCGCGCGGGGTTCCGGGACGGCGTCGGCGGATGAAGACACCGCACCCGACATGGAAAGTATCCTCGACGAGTGCCTTGCCGCGGGCGTGCCACAGCACAGCCTCGACTGGCATTATCGTAGTCGCCACGAAAGCCTGATCACCTTTTCGAACACGCGCTACTACGACAGCAAGCTCGTCACCTTTCCGCCGCCCGAAACCCGACCAAGCGCGGTTACCTGGCAGCGCGTGCCGGGCGTCTACACCAACGGCGCCCGCACCAATCCGATCGAGGCGCAGGCAATCGTCGACGAAGCGGTGCGGCGGCTGCGCGATCCTGCGTTCGTCGATGAAAAGGGCGACCCGCTGACGCTGGGCATCATCACGATGAACGCCGATCAGATGCGGTTGGTCGAGGATCTGCTCGACAAGGCGCGGCGGTCCTGGCCCGAACTCGAACCTCATTTCGATCCCGAACGGCTCGAACCCGTCTGCGTGCGCAATCTGGAAACCGCGCAGGGCGACGAACGCGACGTGATCCTGCTCGGCGCGAATTTCGGCCCGACCGAACCGGGCGGCAAGACGATGTCGATGGCGATGGGCAAGCTGAATGCCAGCGGCGGCTGGCGCCGGCTGAACGTCGCCGCGACCCGCGCGCGGCGCGAAATGAGGCTGTTCACCTCGTTCGATCCCGGCATGATCGACCTGACCCGTACCGCCGCCGAGGGCGTTCGCGACCTCAAGGCGTTCGTCGAGTTCGCGGACCGTGGCCCGCGCGCGCTGGCCGAAGCGACGCGGGGATCGCTTGGCGGGGCGGATTCGCCCTTCGAGGAGGCAGTGACAGCAGCGCTGCGCCGGCGCGGCTGGACCGTGGTGCCACAGGTCGGTGTGTCGAAATTCCGCATCGACCTGGGCATCGTCCATCACGATCGCCCGGGCGATTATCTGCTCGGCATCGAATGCGATGGCGCGTCGTATCACAGCGCCGCCACCGCGCGCGATCGCGACAAGGTGCGCGCGGCGATCCTCGAGGGTCTCGGCTGGACGTTGTTGCGCATCTGGTCGACCGACTGGTGGATCGACAAGGAGCGCGCGACGGAACGGGTGCACGCTCAGATCGAGGAACGGCTGGCGGCGGACCGGGCCGCTGCGGTCGAACGGACGGCGGAGGCGGAGCGGGCAACCGCCACAATGGCGGCGGAAGCGATTCCAGAACCCGCTGACGCCGAAGACATATCTGCGGAGGCGCTTGCAATGCAATCGCCTCGCGCCACCTTCACCGAAGAGGCTTCCGAGGCGCGAGAACCCGTATTCGCGCGGCAGATCGATCCGTTCCCCCGCGCCACGCCAACATCGGACGGCGTGTATCGTGTGACAGACTTCACGCCGCTCGCGCCGACGATCGACGCGAGGCGTTTTTACGAGCCAGACTATGATGCGACCCTGGCCGCACTGATCGCCCATGTGCTGACCGCCGAAGCGCCGATCGCCGAAACGCTGCTGGTCCAGCGGATCGCTCGCGCGCACGGGTTCCAGCGCGCCGGGCGCATCATCCGCGACCGTGTCATGGCGATCGCCGAACGCCTCCATCTGGCTGAGGACGATGTCGGCGGCGGGCGCTTCATCTGGATCGACGCGCTGTCCCGGTCCGGCTGGTGCGTCGCCCGAATGCCGGCGGGCGATGCGGACATCCGCCAGATCGAGGATATCGCACTTGCCGAGTTGCGCGCGGCGCGCGCGGGACGGGACAGCGTGGAAGTGGCGCGCAGCTTTGGCGTGCGCCGTTTGTCGTCGTCGGCACGAGCCAGGATCGATTCGGCATAAACCGAGCGCTGGACATTCGGCGCGCCTCTCTTATATACCGATCGTTATGGAAGCTGCCGTCTGCACCGCACCCAAGGGCCGCCCGCGCGAATTCGATATGGACGACGCGCTGGCCGCGGCGCTGCGCGTGTTCTGGTCGAAGGGCTATGAAGGCGCGTCGATGGCCGAATTGACCGAGGCGATGGGGATCACCAAGCCCAGCCTCTACGCCGCGTTCGGCAACAAGGAATCGCTCTTCCGCAAATCGCTCGACCTCTACGAATGCGAGAAGATGGCGTATGTCGGCGAGGCCTTGGCCAAGCCGACCGCGCGTGGGGTTGCGGCGCATATGCTCAACGGCAGCATGGAAAACCAGACGAGCAGCTGCGAACCGCGCGGGTGTCTTGGTGTGATTTCCTCGGTCGCATGCGGGGCCGAAGCGGAATCGATCCGCGGCGAAGTGCTCGAACGTAGCAAGGTCGCCAAACGCGCGCTGATCGAACGGATGGAACGTGCCAAAGCCGAGGGCGATCTGCCCGCGCATGTCGATGTCGAAGGGCTGACCGGCTTTCTCTACGCGATCATGCAGGGGATGGCGGTGCAGGCCGGCGCAGGCGCCACGCGCGCCGATCTCGAGCGGCTGATTGACACCAGCATGGCGATGTGGCCCAGCCCCTGAAACGGCTCGCGTAGAATTTATTTTACCGCGCGGTACAGAATGCTATTGACGCAGCGCGGCACACCCACTTATATACCGGTCAGTACAGAACGTAAGGACATCCTCGCGGTGTCCGGCTATCGAAAGGAAGCCATCATGCGTCACCAACGACCGATCGGGGCCGGACCGGGTATTTAAGACCCGGCGTCACCGCCACAATCCAACGGAGAATCGCTGGCCAGCCACCGGCCGTATCGGGACCGATACGGTGTGCCGGGGCGCGTTCCGGCCACGTCCATTATCATCAATCGCTATTATCAATCAAACCACACGCCGCGGGCATGCCGCTCCGGCGCGGGGATGCGTCGCGTCCCCATGACAAAGGGAGCTTTATCATGGCCTATCTCGCTTTCGCCGAAACCGCCGGCGGCCATGTCGTCGAAACCGCGCTGCACCGGATGGCTAGGCCCGCGCCCGAAGCCAGCTTCACCGCGCTCGAATGGTCGGTCGTTGCCATCGCCCAGCGCGATCGGCTGTCGAGCCTGCGCACCCCCGGCCGCATGTCGGTCGCACTCGGCGCGGTGTTCGGCAGTCGCACCAATCCGCGCCTCGCCGACGAACGGCTCGAGGCGCTGCGCCGGATCGCGGTGCTCAGCTGGTATCGCGGCTATGCTGTGGCGCCATCCGAGGTCCGCGCCTTCGTCGCCGCCGGCTATTCGCTCGATCATTACGAAATGCTCCTCGAGAGCATCGGCGTGGCGCGCACCGCGCAAAACCAGAGGTCCTTCCGATGAACATGATGTCCCCGATCACGCAAGCCGAGCCGGAAGCCGGCCCGGCGCAGCGTTTCAAGCGCCTGTCGCTATGGCAGCGCGCGAGCGTCGTGGCCTTGCCGCTCGCGCTCGTCGGCGGCGGCTTCGCGCTGCTCGACCATCAGGCGCCCGCCGCCGCCGCGCCGCCCCCGCCGACCGTCACCATCGCGACGCCGCTGGCGCGCGACGTCGATCAATGGGACGAATATGTCGGCCGGTTCGAGCCGAGCCGCAGCGTCGAGGTGCGCCCGCGCGTCTCGGGCGCGGTGACCGCGATCCACTTCACCGACGGCGCGATCGTCCACAAGGGGCAGTTGCTGTTCACCATCGATCCGCGTCCCTTCACCGCCGCCCTCGCAGAGGCGCGCGCTGGCCTTGCGACCGCCCGGAGCGATCTCGCACTCGCCAACGCCAATCTTGACCGCGCGCACCGGTTGCAGGCCGATGACGCGGTGTCGCAAAGCGATGTCGATCAGTTGACCGCCAAGGTCCGCGCCGCCAATGCCGCGCTCGCCGCGGCGAGCGCTCAGGTGCGCGCCAAGGCGCTCGATGTCGAGTTCGCACAGGTCCGCGCGCCGATCACCGGGCGCGTCTCGGATCGCCGGATCGATGCGGGCAACCTCGTCGCGGCGGGCGATGCGGGGGGCACCTTGCTCACCACAATCAACGCGCTCGATCCGATCTATTTCAGCTTCGACAGTTCGGAGGCATTGTTCCTGAAGGCCAAGCGTGCGCAGGAAGCCGGCGGTGCAGCATCGCCGGTCGAGGTGCGGTTGCAGGACGAAACCGGCTATCGCTGGAAGGGTCGGCTCGACTTCACCGACAACGGGCTCGACGCGAAATCGGGGACGATCCGCGGTCGCGCGGTGCTCGACAATGCGACGATGTTCCTGACGCCGGGCATGTTCGGCAACATGCGGCTGTCCTCGGGCGGGACCGCGCACGCGTTGCTCGTCCCCGACGAGGCGATCCAGACCGATCAGGCGCGCAAGACCGTGCTGACCGTCGGCAAGGCCGGCACCGTGACCGCCAAGCCGGTCACGCTCGGCCCTGTGCTCGATGGACTGCGGATTGTGCGGAGCGGGCTCGCCTTCGGGGACCGCGTTGTCATCAGCGGTACGCAGATGGCGATGCCCGGCACCAAGGTGAACGTCCGCGCCGGCCGCATCGCGCCAAGTGCTGCGCCGCCCGCGCCATCGATCGAAACCCCGACCACCGGCGAGGCGACCTTCGCGCAGTAGTAAAGACCCGTTCGCCCTGAGCCTGTCGAAGGGCGTCCTGCCAATGTGGTGCAGGACGGACTTCGACAAGCTCAGCCCGAACGGGGGGCAAGTTCCGGAATCAACCAGCCATCGTCTCGTGGGGCGAGGGAGAACCATCATGCGCTTTTCGCGCTTCTTCATCACGCGTCCGATCTTCGCCGCGGTCATCGCGGTGGTCATCACCATTGTCGGCGCGATCGCTTATGCCGGGGCTGCCGGTGTCGCAATATCCCGACATCGTGCCGCCGACCGTCACCGTCAGCGCGACCTATCCCGGTGCGTCGGCGGAAACGGTGGCGGAAACCGTCGCCGCGCCGGTCGAGCAGGAAATCAACGGCGTCGACAACATGCTCTACATGTCGTCGCAATCGACCGGCGACGGCGCGGTGACGATCACCGTGACGTTCAAGATCGGCACCGATCTCGATGCCGCGCAGGTGCTGGTGCAGAACCGCGTCGCGATCGCGGTGCCGCGTCTGCCCGAAGACGTGCAGCGGCTCGGCGTCGTCACGCGCAAGACCTCGCCCGACTTCCTGATGGTGGTGAACCTCGTCTCGCCCGACAAGACGCTCGATCGCGGCTATATCTCGAACTACGCGCTGACGCAGGTGCGCGACCGGCTGAGCCGGATCGACGGCGTCGGCGATGTGCGCCTGTTCGGCAGCCGCGATTATGCGATGCGCGTGTGGATCGACCCCGGCCGCGCCGCCGCGTTGGACCTCACCGCAGGTGATATCGTGTCGGCTTTGCGCGCGCAGAACGTACAGGTCGCCGCCGGTACGCTCGGCCAGCCGCCTTATGCGACAGGCAACGCGTTTCAGCTCAACGTCGAGACGCAGGGCCGCCAGACCGATCCCGCGCAATTCGGCGCTGTCGTGATCCGCACCGATACCGACGGCCGTCAGGTCAAGGTGTCCGACGTCGCGCGCGTCGAACTCGGCGCGTCGGATTATGCCTCGAACACCTATCTCTCAGGCCAGCCGACCGTGATCCTCGCAGTGTTCCAGCGCCCCGGCTCGAACGCGCTCGCCGCGGCGCAATCGGTCAGCCACGAGATGGACTCGCTCTCGAAAACCTTCCCCAAGGGCCTCGAATATCGTGTCATCTACAACCCGACCGAGTTTATCAGCCAGTCGATCGACGCGGTGATGCACACGCTGGTCGAGGCGATGATCCTCGTTGTCATCGTCATCCTGGTGTTCCTGCAGAAATGGCGCGCGGCGGTGATCCCGATCGTCGCCATCCCGGTCTCGCTAATCGGCAGCTTCGCGGTGCTCGCCGCGTTCGGCTATTCGCTCAATAACCTGTCGCTGTTCGGGCTGGTGCTGGCGATCGGTATCGTCGTCGACGACGCGATCGTCGTCGTCGAGAATGTCGAGCGCAATCTCGAACGCGGCTTTTCCCCGCTGAAGGCGGCGCAAACCTCGATGGACGAAGTTTCGGCGGCGCTGGTCGCGATCGTCCTCGTGCTGTTCGCGGTGTTCGTGCCGACCCTGTTCCTGACCGGCCTGTCGGGCGCGTTCTATCAACAGTTCGCGGTGACCATCGCGACCGCGACCGGCATCTCGCTGATCCTGTCGCTCACCCTCTCGCCCGCGCTGGCTGCCCTACTGCTGCGCGCGCATGACAGGTCGGATAATCCCAACCGCATCCAGCGCATTATCCAGGCCGCCGGCGACCGCTTCAATCGCGGCTTCGAGCGGATGAGCGACGGTTATGCCGCACTCACCACCCGCCTCGTCGCGCGGCCGAAGCGGATGATGACGATCTATGCCGGCCTCATCGCCGCGACCGTGGGCTTGTTTTGGGTGACACCAAGCGGCTTCATCCCGCCGCAGGATCAGGGCTATTTCCTGACCGTGATCCAGCTTCCCGCCGGCGCCTCGGTCGAGCGCACCGATGCGGTGATGCAGAAGGTCGCCAAGCGCATCCTGCCGCTCGCGGGCGTCAAGGGCGCGGTGATGCTCGCCGGGTTCGACGGCCCGTCGCAGACACTCGCGCCCAATGCCGCCGCCGCCTACATCCCGCTCAAATCGTTCGAGGAACGCGAGCAGCTCGGCGTCACCTTCGCGAGCATCGTCGACGAGGCCCGCAAAGCCACTGCCGACATCGACGAGGCGCGGCTGATCATCATCCCGCCGCCGCTGATCCAGGGGATCGGCTCGGCGGGCGGTTACCGCATGATCGTCGAGGACAAGGAAGGGCGCGGCTATCAGGCGCTCGCCGATCAGTCGAACGCACTGATCGCCAAGGCCAACCAGACCAAGGGCCTGGCGCAGGTCTTCACCTTCTTCAACACCGCAACGCCGCGCGTGTTCGCCGATATCGACCGGCAGAAGGCCGATCTGCTTGGCGTGCCGCCCGAGCGCGTGTTCGAGGCGCTCCAGGTTTATCTCGGCTCGGCGTACGTCAACGACTTCAACCTGCTCGGGCGGACGTATCACGTGACGGCGCAGGCCGACGCGCCGTTCCGCACCACCCCGGCGGATATCGCCAACCTCAAGACCCGCTCCAATTCGGGCGCGATGGTGCCGGTCGGTTCGGTCGCGACGTTCAGCGACAAGACCGGGCCGTACCGCGTGGTGCGCTACAACCTCCACCCCGCGGTCGAGGTCGATGGCGATACCGCGCCGGGATTCTCCTCGGGCCGCTCGCTGGTGACGATGGAGAAGCTCGCCGCCGAGACTTTGCCGAGCGGCTACGGCGCCGAATGGACCGGCATCGCCTTCCAGCAGAAGGCGGCGGGCAGCACCGCGGGACTCGTCTTCGCGCTGGCGGTCGTGTTCGTCTTCCTGGTGCTGGCGGCGCAGTACGAGAGCCTCGTCCTGCCGCTGGCGATCATCCTGATCGTGCCGATGTGCCTGCTCGCCGCGATGATCGGGGTGAACCTGCGCGGCATGGACAACAACGTCCTGACGCAGATCGGGCTCGTCGTCCTCATCGCGCTCGCCGCCAAGAACGCGATCCTGATCGTCGAGTTCGCGCGTCAGGCGGAGGACCAGGACGGCCTGTCGCCGATCGAGGCGGCGGTCCGCGCGGCGAAGGATCGCCTGCGCCCGATTTTGATGACCAGCTTCGCGTTCATCCTCGGCAGCGTGCCTTTAGTAATCGCGACCGGCGCGGGCGCGGAATTGCGCCAGGCGCTCGGCACCGCGGTGTTCTTCGGGATGATCGGCGTCACCGCGTTCGGCCTGCTGTTCACGCCGACCTTCTACGTCGTCTGCCGCACCCTCGGCGATCGCGTCGCCGCGTGGTCCGCGCGCCGCAAACCGCGTGGGGGCACCGATCCTCACCTGCAACCCGCCGAATAAGGAGCCGGGACATGCACATATTTCGTATCCTCACCGCAACCGCGTCCGCGCTGGCGCTCGCCGCCTGCGCGACCGGGCCGGACTATGCCGCGCCCGGTCATCCGGCGACTGCGTCCGGCGCGTTCCTTTCGACCAGCCCAGCGGTCACCGTCGCGCCGGTCGAGGGGGACTGGTGGCGGCTTTACAACGACCCCGTGCTGGACAGCCTCGTCGCCGACGCGCTCGCGCACAACACCGACATCCGCGTCGCCATCGCCAACCTCGCCAAGGCGCGCGCGTCCCTCCGCGAGGTCAAGACCGATCGTCTGCCCGAAGTCGGCGTGTCGGCGAGTGGCACCTATGGCCGCACGTCCGAATTGCAGCGCGGCCCCAACACACTGCGCGAAAGCTGGACGATCGATGCCGGGCTCGACGTGTCGTACGAGGTCGATCTGTTCGGCCGCGTCAGCCGCGGCGTCGAGGCGGCGAGGGGCGACGTCGGCGCCGCCCAAGCCGATGCCGACGCGGTGCGCGTCGCGGTCGCCGCCGATACCGCGCGCGCTTATGCCGATGCGGTTTCGGCGGGCGAGCGGCTGGCGGTGGCCAACCGCATCGTCGCCCTGCTCGATCGGTCGCTCAAGGTGACGACGCGGCGCGTCGAGGTCGGCCTGACGACCAAACTCGACTCATCACGCATCGCCGCCTTGCGCAACCAGCGCGCCGCCGAGGTGCCGACGATCGCCGCCGAACGCCAAGCGGCGCTGTTCCGCCTCGCCACGCTGACCGGACGCACGCCGCGCGATCTGCCGGTCGAGGCGAGCGCGCGCACGGCAACCTTGCGCCTCGACCAACCGATCCCGGTCGGCGATGGCGCCGCCTTGCTCGCGCGCCGCCCCGATGTCCGCGCCGCCGAGCGTCGCCTCGCTGCCGCGACCGCGCGGATCGGCGTCGCCACCGCCGACCTTTATCCGCGCATCACCTTGGGCGGAGCGATCGGCTCGACCGGCACCGGCCTCGGCAGTCTCTTTGGCGCCGGCCCGCTCAGCTGGTTCCTCGGCCCGCTGATCAGCTGGTCGCTCACCGGCCACGAACGCGCGCGCGCGCGGGTGGCGGGCGCCGAGGCGGACACGCAGGCTTTGCTCGCCACCTTCGACGGCACCGTGCTGACGGCACTGGAGGAGACCGAAACCGCGCTCTCCAATTACGCGCACATGCTCGACCGCCGCATCGCGCTACAGGCCGCGCGCGACCAAGCCGAAATCGCCGCGAAGATCACCCGCGCACAGCAACGCGAGGGCCAGATCGACAGCCTCGCGCAACTCGATGCCGAACGCACCTTCACCGACACCGAGGCCGATCTCGCGCTGGCCGACGCGCAGATCGCCGACGCGCAAGTCGATCTGTTCCGTGCGCTCGGGGGCGGGTGGCAAGCGTGACGCGCCGCCCGAGCACGCTTCCGCATCACGTCCGTCGCGGCGAATTCCGTCGAGCGATCCTCGCCCTTGAAGAGACGTCATCGGTCGAGCGCTCCTCAGACGGAAGTTGCGGCGCGCCTTCGATAGCGAGACCCAAATGATGGCCGCGACGTCGCAGCCAGTTGCGGTTGACGAAAGCGACGCCGCTCAGCAACCGCCGATCGTCACCCCGGACTTGCCGTCTTGGGAAAATACGGCTGCAAACGCGCCATCTGCTCATCCCTCAGCCTGGAAAGGCGCGCATTCTCGGCCTCCTCACCGACCCCGAAGTAAGATCGCGACGCTCATATCAAGGGGTCATGGCAATAGCGCGGCCGCGCCATCGACCATCCCGAATTCCACGCCATTTACGGCGACAGTTTTCATTCGAACGATGTGCGTGGTCGCCTGGATCTAAAGGATGATGCGGATGCTTGCCCCGCCGAGATCGGCGGCGCCCGCGACGATCTGGCCGCCGTGCGCCAGTGCGACCTGACGCGCCAGGCTGAGGCCGACGCCCGAGCCGTCGCGGCGGGTTGTGTAGAACGGCAGGAATACGTCTTCGCGGCGCTCGGGCGGGATACCGGGGCCATCGTCGGCGACTTCGATCGCGGTTTCATTCCCGCGCAGCGCGGTGATCCTGAGTGCGACCTGTCGGGCGCCCGCGAGCGCCGCGTTGCGGATCAGGTTGAGGACCACCTGCGTCAGCAGATCGGGGTCGCCGTCGATCGTCGCGGTTTCGGGCGTCACCGTGACGGCGAGCGTTATCCCCGCGGCCTTGGGGTCGGCGCGTGCGAGTTGCGCGATCGCCTCGGCCCAGTCGCGCCCCGCGAAGCGCCGGCGCCGGATGTCGGGGGACGCCGCGAAGTTGCGGTAGCTTTCGACGAAGCGAAGGATGCCGTCGGCGCGGGCCGCCAAAGTCTCGGCGGCGACGCGCGCATCGGCGAGCGCCGGATCGCGTGCCTCGGCAGCGGCAACGAGTTCGGCGGTCGAACGCGCGAGCGAGGTCACCGGGGTCAGCGAATTCATGATCTCGTGGGTCAGCACGCGGACGAGATCGGCCTGCGCCGCCATTTCGACACGGCCGAATTCGTTCTGGACGGGCAGGATCGAGGCGATGGTGAGGCCACTTCCCAGTCGCTCGACCCGCGCGGTGGCGAGCAGCACGCGTTGTGCGATGCCGTCGCTCAAGATGCGGGTGACGCGGCGTCCCCCCGGCGGCAACGCGATCGCGGCGGCGAACTCGGGGCCATAAGCCGCGAAATCCTCGACATGGGTCATCGCGTGGCGGTCGAATAGCCGGCGTGCCGCCTTGTTCAGGGCCTCGACGACGCCGTCGTCCGCGATCGAGAGCAATGCGACCGGCGCGTCGTCGATCGCCGCCGACAGGAAGCGCGCTTCTTCCGCCAGCCCGATGCGCCGGTCGCGCAACGACCGCATGGCGTGATCGAGCGCCTCGCCGAGCACGTCGAAGCCGCCGCCGCTCGCGGACGCGAACCGCTGCGAGAAATCGTCGTAGCGCAGCGCCTCGACGAAGCGCGCGACCTCGAAATTGGTGCGCCGGATATGCGCCCACAGACTCGCCAGTGCCCAGAAGGCGAGCAGTCCCGCGACGATCCGCCCCGCCGCCAAGCCCGGTGCGGTAATCGCGGCGACGAACAACGCGAACGCCCCAAGCAGGATGACCGCGCGCCATGCCAGCCCCCATTCGAAGCGGCGGCTAAAGCCCATGTTTCTCCATGCGGCGGTAGAGCGCGCCGCGGCTCAGACCGAGTTCGGTCGCGGTGAGCGAGATGTTGAAATTGTGCCTCTTCAGCGCCTGTTCGACGATCTGGCGTTCCTGCCGGTCGAGGTTGAAATCGACCGGCGGCGCGGGGATCGCGGCGCGGACGGTGGCGCGCGGCATCGGAAAATCGTCGACGTCCAGGACGTCGCCCTCGGCAAGGATCACAGCGCGCTCGGCGGCGTGACGAAGCGCGCGGACGTTGCCGGGCCAGTCGTCCGCGATCAGCCGCTCGCGCGCCGCATCCGAGATCG
The DNA here is from genome assembly GCA_965219285.1 of Sphingomonas sp. GTDB lineage: Bacteria > Pseudomonadota > Alphaproteobacteria > Sphingomonadales > Sphingomonadaceae > Sphingomonas. The sequence continues at coordinate 213,573 of CBDCNF010000008.1, read as the reverse complement.
GCCGCACCGGACGATCGTATTTGCGCGCGTAGAGGCCGAGATAATGGTCGAGCAACTCGGGGATATCCTCACGGCGCTCGCGCAGCGGCGGCAGTTCGATCTCGACGGTATTGAGCCGGAACAGCAGGTCCTGGCGAAAATGGGCTTCGTCGGCGAGCCGGTCGGCGGCGCAATTGGTCGCCGCGACGAAGCGGACGTCGATCGGGATCGCGCGATTGGCGCCGACCGGGGTCACTTCGCGCTGTTCGAGCGCCGACAGCAGTTTCGGCTGGAGGTGGAGCGGCAGATTGCCGATCTCGTCGAGGAACAGCGTGCTGCCGTCCGCCGCCTTCATCCGTCCGATGCGGTCGGCCTTCGCATCGGTGAAGGCGCCGCGGATATGGCCGAACAATTCCGAATCGAACAAGGTTTCGGTGATCGCGCCGAGATCGACCGACACCATCGGTTGCGCGGCGCGGCGCGATTGCAGATGGATTTCGCGCGCGACGAGTTCCTTGCCGGTGCCGTTCTCGCCGAGGATCAGCACGTTCGCCTCGGTCGGCGCGGCGCGCGCGATCAGCGAATGGACCCGCGCCATCGCGGACGACGAACCGAGCAGCGGCGTCGCGGAGGCGGATGGCGCGACCTCCCTCGCGCGACCCTGTTCGACGCGGGCCGCGCGACGGCTGGCGCTCAGCGCGGCGGCGCTTCGTACCGTCGCGGCGAGGCGTTCGTTGGCCCAGGGTTTCGACACGAAATCGGTCGCACCGCGCTTGATCGCATCGACCGCGATGGCGACCCCGCCGTGCGCGGTGATGATGACGATCGCGATGTCGGGATCGGCGGCGACGATCCGCCCCAGCCAGGCGAAGCCTTCGGCGGCATCGGTCGCGCCGCGCGCGAAATTGAGGTCGAGCAGGATTACGTCGGGGGACCGCGCCGCGAGCAACCCCGGCAGCGTCGCGGGGTCGCCGACCGCAATCACCTCCGCGAACAGATCGCGCAGCGCCAGCCGCGCGGCGAGCGCGATATCTGGATCGTCGTCGACGACGATCGCCAGATCGAAGGGTTGCGTCATCCTATCCGCTTTCGGTCATCTTTGTCCGTATCCGGACAGCAAGCATCGGGCCAAACCGAATGGCAGGGAGGGGCCGGCGTCTGGCACGCTTGGTGCATTAGTCCGATGACACAGGGACAGACTATGTGAGGACCCAGCCATGACCAGATATCTTCGCAACGCCTTCTGCATATGGGCAGCGATACTGTGCACGATTGTGCTCGTCGAGGCGCCCGTGCTGCAAGCGGTGCCATTCGGCTGATGTTCGGTTCCGGACACTTCCTGTCCGTTTACGGACGTAATCGTTGAGCGTGCTCAAGCTCGAGCGCGGCGAATCCGTCGCCGCCGCGGTCTCGGGCGGGGCGATGGACAAGGTCGTCGTACGCAAGCGAATCGACCGGCGATTGCTGATCGCGGGCGGCGTTGCCACGGTCATCCTGCTGATCGCGCTATTCTGGGCGTTCGCGCCGCGCGCGGGCGAGCAATCGGTGCCGGCGGAGCGGTTGACGATCTCGCCGGTCACGAAGGGTGTGTTCGAGGATTTCCTGCCGCTGCGCGCGCGCGCCACTCCGCTCGTGACGGTCTACCTCGACGCGATCGAGGGCGGGCGAGTCGAGAAACTGATGGTCGAGGACGGTGCGACCGTCGTGAAGGGCCAGTTGCTCGCCGAACTCTCGAACGCCGATCTCCAGCTCTCGACGCTGGCGCGGCAGACCGAGGTCGAGCAGCAATTGAACAACATGCGCAGCCAGGAACTAGCGTTGGCGCAGACGCGGTCGGCCAACCGGCGCGAGGCTATCCTAGCCGATCTCGATCGCGCCAAGGCGCAGCGGCAATATGATGTCCAGCGGCCGCTCGCCGAAAAGGGCTTCGTCGCGGGCAAGGTCTTCCGCGATACGAAGGACGATCTCGCCTATCAGCAGCGCCGCGCACAGGTGGTGCGCGAATCGTCGGCCACCGACGAACGGCTGCAGTCGACCCAACTCGCGCAGCTCCGCGAATCCGCGGCGGCGCTCAATTCGAGCCTCGGCATCGCGCGCGGCAGCCTCGATCAACTTAACCTGCGCGCGCCGGTTTCGGGACAGCTCACCTCTTTCTCGATCCAGCTCGGCCAGTCGATGCAGCGGGGCGAGCGGCTCGGCCAGATCGACAGCCCGGGGCGCAACAAGCTCGTCGCCGATGTCGACGAATTCTACCTCGGGCGGGTCGAGCCGGGGCAGCGCGCGACCGCCGAACAGGACGGCAAGACCTATCGCCTGAAGGTCGCCAAAATCTATCCGCAGGTCAGGAACGGCCAATTCCAAATCGATCTCGTCTTCCTCGGCGCCGAGCCCGTGGTGCAGCGCGGGCAGACGATCCAGACCAAACTCGTCCTCGGCGATCCCGCCCCGGCGACGCTCATCCCCAACGGCAGCTGGTACAACGACACCGGCGGAAACTGGGTGTTCGTCGTCGCCCCCGGCGGACGCAGTGCGGACAAACGCTCGGTCAAGCTCGGCCGCCGCAATCCCGATTTCGTCGAGGTGCTCGACGGGCTCCAACCCGGCGAACGCGTCATCACGTCCCCGTATACCGGCCTGACCGACAAGGACCGGCTCTCGATTGAACAGAAATAAGGAGCATTCGCGATGCTGACGATGACCGGGATATCGAAATCCTACCGCACCGATACGATCGAGACGACCGCGCTCGACGCGGTGAACCTCGACATCGCCGACGGCGAATTCGTCGCGATCATGGGGCCGTCGGGGTGCGGCAAATCGACATTGCTCAACATCATGGGGATGCTCGATAGCCCGACCGCGGGCTCGTACGTGTTCGACGGCAAGGAAGTCGCCGGGCTGAACGAAAGCGCGTTGGCGGATACTCGCAAGCGCTTCATCGGCTTCATCTTCCAGAGCTTCAACCTCGTCGACGAACTCTCGGTTCGGGAGAATGTCGAACTCGCACTGCTGTACCACGATATCCCGGCGGCGGAGCGCAAGGCGCGCGTCGAACGCGTGCTCGACAAGGTTGGGATCGCGCACCGCGCCAAGCATCGCCCGGCGCAACTTTCGGGGGGGCAGCAACAACGCGTTGCGGTGGCGCGCGCGTTGGTCGGCGAGCCCAAGCTGATCCTTGCCGACGAGCCGACCGGCAACCTCGATACCGCGCACGGCGAGGAAGTGATGAAGATGCTCGCGCAATTGAACCAGGAAGGATCGACCATCGTGATGGTCACCCACTCGCCGGCGCATGCCGACTATGCCGAGCGCGTCGTTCAGATGCTCGACGGGCGCATCCTCCAGGAACGGCGCCGCGCGGCGTGAGGATGCTCGTGCACCATCTCGCCTTCGCGCTGCGCGTGATGGCGCGGCATCGCACCTATGCCGCGATCAGCATCGGCGGGCTCGCGCTCGGGCTCGCCGGCTGCCTGATGATACTGTCGTATGTCCGCTACGAGCGCGGTTACGACCGTTGGTTGCCGGGCCACGACCGCGTTTTCCAAGTACAGACGACGACGCGATATCCCGGCCAGCCGGTGGTGCGGTCGCAGTCGAGCCCGTTTCCGGTGCGCACCACAATGATGGTGGCTTTCCCCGAGATCGAGGCGCTGTCGGTGGTGCGCGTCGGGCCGGCGCCGACGACCCGGAACGGCGAGCCGGTGTTCATCACCACGGCGACGGTCGATCCGGGTTTCTTCACGATCTTCGACCTGCCGTTCGCGCACGGCTCCGCCGCGACCGCACTGACCGACACGCATAGCATCGTCCTCACCGAAAGCGAGGCGATCAAGCAGTTCGGCACCGCCGACGTGCTCGATCGGACGCTCCCGATCGGCGCGGGCCCAGGCAAGCAGGACTACCGCATCAGCGGAATCCTTCGCGATTTGCCCAAGGACAGCAGCCTGAAACTCTCGCTGCTGTTCCGTAACGATCCGTCGTTGACCGACCGGTGGCCCGGCAACGAAAAAGGCTGGGGGGCGCTGAGCCAATGGCATTACGTCAAGCTGCGCCCCGGCGCCGACGTCGCCGCGATCAACGCCCGGATGGCGGCTTGGGAGAAGCGGGTCATGCCGGCCGATTACCGGGCGGTGATGGATATGAAGCTGGTGCCGATCGCTGACGTCCATTTGGGCGCGGCGCAACAAGGCGCGCTGACGGCTGGGGGCGACCCGCGCACGCTTGTCACCTTCATGATCGTCGCGGTGCTGACGCTGGGTATGGCGATGATGAACTTCGTCAATCTCGCGACCGCGCGGGCGACGCAGCGGGCGCGTGAGGTGGCGTTGCGGCGGGTGCTCGGCGCGACGCGACGGCAGTTGATCCAGCAGATGCTGGTCGAATCGCTGGCGATGACCGCTTTGGCGATGCTGCTGGCGCTGACGATCGTCGAACTGGCGACGCCGTGGGTGGCACAAGCGACCGGGGCGGACCTTCACGTGCAGTATCTCGGTGTCGGCGGATTGCTGCTCCCGGCGCTGGCGCTGTGGCTGGTGACCGCGCTCGCGGGGGGCATCTATCCGGCCTTGTATGTCGCTCGTTTTCGACCGGGCGACGCGCTCCGGGCGAACCGATCGGCGGGCGAGACGCCAAGCAGTGCGCGGCTGCGCGCGGCGCTCGTCGTCGGGCAGTTCGCGGTGGCGATCGGGCTGATCGCCTCGACCTGGGTCATCGAATCGCAGACGCATTTCATCGCCACCGCCGATCCCGGTTATCGCCGCGACGGCATGATACAGCTCGATTCGGCGTGGCGTTTCGCGGGCGACGACACCGAATATCGCGCCGCAAGCCGCGCGTTGCTCGACATTCCGGGCGTCGTCTCGGCGGGGCGGACCAACCTCGCGCTCGCGGCGACGGTCCGCGACCTGCACAGCGTTCGCGCGCCGGGCGCCACCGCCGACTTGTCGATCGGCACCTATGCGGTCGATCCCGGCTTCTTTTCGACGATGGGGATATCGGTGCTCGCGGGCCGCCTGCTCGGCGACCGCTTCGCCGCGGACCGGGTGACGCGATCCGAAGAGGGCGACGTGCAGGTGAACGCGGTCAATATCGTCGTCAATCGCGCCGCGGCGCAGGCGACGGGCTTCGCCGATCCGGCCGCCGCGGTCGGCAGGACCGTCAGGGTCACGCTCGCCCCCGGCAAGGATGTCGACGCGACGATCGTCGGCGTGGTGGCCGACACCCGCATCCGCACGCCGCAGGAGCCGATCGAGCCGATCGTGTATCTCTACGACACGTCGCAGACGAGCCAGGTGCTCGTCCGCTACGTCTCGACCGATCCCGCCGCGGTGATGGCGGGGATTCACAAGGTGTGGCGCCGGTTCGAACCCGAGATTCCGTTCGATGCGCGGTTCGGCGAGGACATCCTCGCCGAAACCTATGCCGCCGAACGCGCGCGCGGTGCCCTGTTTGCGGGCTTCTCCGCGCTCGCCATCGCGATCGCCTGTTTCGGGCTCTACGGGCTCGCCGCTTTCGTCACGCAGCGGCGGACCAGGGAGATCGGGCTGCGCAAGGTCTTGGGCGCGAAGGTCCGCCAGATCGTCCAGTTACTGGCCTGGCAATTCTCGAAACCGGTGATCCTCGCCAATCTCGTCGCCTGGCCGGTGGCGTGGTGGGCGATGCGCGACTGGCTCAACACCTTCGACCTGCGCATCGCGCTGACCCCGGGGCCGTTTGTCGTCGCGGGCGTGCTGGCGCTCGCCATCGCGATCGGCACCGTCGCGGGCCATGCGCTGCGCGTCGCGCGGCTCTCACCCGTTCACGCCCTCCGTTACGAATAGGAGCTTCCCATGTGGCGCAATTACCTGACCGTCGCGATCCGCGCGCTGGCCAAGAGCCGGACCTATTCGATCATCAATATCGCGGGGTTGGCGATCGGCATGGCGGCATGCCTGATGATCCTGCTCTTCATCCGCTATGAGACCAGTTACGACCGCTGGGTTCCCGACGCGCCGCAGGTGTTTCAGTTCCAGGCCTATTATCAGAGCAAGGGCAGCGCCGACAAATTCGACAATCAGGGGTCGGCGTATGTCACCAAGGCGGCGCTGCTCAAGGATTTTCCGGAGATCGAGCGGGCTGTCTACATGGGTGACAGCCCGACGCTGATCAAGGATGGCGAGGCGATCGGGATCGAGGACGGCCGCATGGTCGACGGCTCGTTCCTGGAAGTGGTTCCGCTGCCGATGCTCTCGGGCGACGCCCGCGCGCTGTCCCGTCCCGGCACGATGGTGCTGACCGCGCGCGAGGCCATGACGCTGTACGGCACGGCGAACGTGATCGGGCGCACCGCCACGTTGCTGGTGGCGGGCAAGAAAGGCGATTACCGCATCACCGGTGTCTTGCAGGATCTCCCGAAAAACTCGCACCTCGCGATCAAGATGCTGGCGCGCGCCGATTTCGCCTCGCTCTACAGCGACACGCCGGACTTACTCACACAATGGGGCTGGACGGCGGGATGGGTCTATCTGAAGCTGCGTCCCGACGCCGACGTCGCCGCCCTGAACACCCGGCTCGACGCGTGGAAAAAGCGCAACATTCCCGACGAGGTTTTCAACGGCCAACGGCAAAACCCCGGCGACGAACGAACCTATGCGTTCGTCAACGTGGCCGACGTCCATCTCGGCAAGGCGCAGAGTTCTTCGATGACGCCAGGCAACGACACCGGGACGATTGCGACCTTTGCGATCATCGCGCTGCTCATTCTGGGAATGGCGATCATCAATTTCACCAACCTCGCCACGGCGCGTGCCGGCGTTCGCGCGCGCGAGGTCGCGCTCCGCAAGGTGCTCGGTGCGAGCCGCCGCCAGCTCATCGCCCAGTTCCTGGCGGAATCGATGCTGATCGCGAGCGTGGCGATGTTGCTGGCGCTCGCGATCTGCGAACTGGCGCTGCCGCCGTTTTCCGCGTTCCTCGATGCCGATCTGCATATCACCTATTTCGGGACGGACGGAATTGCGGCGCCTGTCGTCGCGCTGGTGCTTATCGTCGGGTTGGCCAGCGGGCTGTATCCGGCATTCTATCTGTCCCGATTCGCACCCGCAGTCGTGCTCAAGGCCAATAAGTCGGCCGCTGACGCCGCAGGGTCGGGGCGTTTGCGTTCGGCGCTGGTCGTCGCCCAGTTCGCGGTATCGATCGGGCTGATCATCTGCACCGCCGTCGTCTACGCCCAGACCGTCTACGCCCGGTCGGTCGATCCCGGCTATCGGCGCGCGGGAATTCTACAATTGTCGGGAATAGGCGCGCCCGAATTGCGCCATGTCGCCGACACGCTGACGCGGCGGATCGAGGCGTTGCCCGGCGTCGAGTCGGTCGGCCGAACCGGCCTTGGCGTCAATACCGGAAGCACGTCCACCACCGGCGTGATGATGCCGGGGAACCCCAAGACGATCGACATCGGCACCTACCCGATCGACACCGGGTTCTTCCGGACGATGGGAATCAGGCTCGTGGCGGGCCGCACCTTCGACGTGAACCGCGCCAGGGACGATCAAACCACGCCGTTCCCCGTCGACGATGCCGCGGAGCGCGCGCTGGTGGCGCGCGGCGCCAACGTCGTTCTCAACGAACTGGGCGTCGAGCGACTGGGATTCGGCAGTCCGCAGCAGGCCATCGGCAAGACATTCAAAGTCGGCGCCGATGACAAATACGGTGGCACGATGGTGGTGACGGTGATCGGCGTGGTGACCAATTCGCGTTTTCGCTCGGTGCGTATCCCGGTCGAGCCGATCATGTTCCGTTACGATCGAAGCGCGACCGACTGGCTTGTCGCGCGATACGCCGGCGATCCCCGCGCCATCCGCGCCCGCGTCCAAGCGGTGTGGCGTGACCTAGCGCCCGACGTGCCGTTCGACGCCCGATTCAGCGAAGACATCATCGTAAAGCTGTACAGGACGCTGGATGCGCGCGCGCAGATTTTCGCAGGATTTTCCGGCCTCGCGGTGGTGATCGGCTGCCTCGGCTTGTTCGGGCTCGCCGCGTTCACCGCCGAGCGGCGGACCAAGGAGATCGGCATCCGCAAGGTGCTCGGCGCGCGGACGCGTGATATCGTGCGGCTGCTGGTGTGGCAGTTCAGCCGCCCGGTGGTGATCGCCAACATCATCGCCTGGCCGGTCGCGTGGTGGCTGATGCGCGACTGGCTCAACACCTTCGATGATCGCATCACGCTCGGCCCGGTGCCGTTTATCGGCGCCGCCGCGATCGCGCTTGTAATTGCGATGGGGACGGTGGCGGGGCACGCAATCCGGATCGCGCGCGCCAACCCGATCCATGCGCTGCGGTACGAATAGGGCGGGTTCAGCAACCGCAACCGGCGCCTCAGGAGAGTCTGCGGATCGTCTCGTCGAGCACCGCAACCTTCAGGCCGAACTTGCGCACGACCATGATGTTGTGCGCCGAGCGACCATCGGCCGCCAGCGTCAGCCATTGCTGCACGTCGAAGCCACCCTTGCTGCGGAATTTGAGATGGAGCCGGTTGCCGACCGCTTCGCCGCTAATCGGCCCGCGTGCATCGGTCAGCGTGCCGGTGTAATGGTCCGACGATCCCTCGCGCATGTGCCATTCGCGGTGTTTCGGCGGCTTGCCGACGCGATCGACGATTTGGTCTAGGATGAGCGTGGAGCCGGCTAGATGACCGCGCCCGTGGACCCGAACCGGCTTCGAACCGCTCATCACGACGTGGAGCATGCCCGTCCCTTCGGTGCGCCCGTCGAAGAAATCGAGCGCGGAAAAGTGCGGGGCGGTTGCCGCCGGAGCGATGGGCGGCGTGGCGACGCACGCGGTGAGCGACAGCATCATGCAGGCAAGGATCGGGCGCATCAGGCTGGAACGCGCGATCGGCCTCGGAGGATGCAGCGATCGTCTCCTTCCAAATCGGGATCGTCGTTGCGAGCGGAGCGAAGCAATCCAGAGCCACGGGCGCCGGACTGGATTGCTTCGTCGCTGCGCTCCTCGCAATGACGATGCTTCACTTTTTAGGGTCATCCACCCGCGAGAACGATTCTAGCGTTCGGCGAGCAGAGCCTTCGCCTTTGCGCCGGTCCAGTCCATGCCGCCGGCGACACGCCACAATTCGCGCCCGTCGGCAGCGTAGAAGATCGTCGTCGGCAGGTTCGCGGCATAGGCGAGGCTGAGGCCGAGATTGGGATCGCGGTACGGTTTGAGATGCATCAGCTTTTTGGCCGTCAGGAACGGCGCGACCTTGGCGGCGTCCATGTCCTCGCTGACCGCGAGGATCGTCATCGTGTCCCCGGCGGCGGACGCCGCGGCATCGAGCGTGGGCAATTCGGCGACGCACGGCGCGCACCATGTCGCCCACAGGTTCACCAGCAGCGGCTTGCCCTTGAAGCCGGCGAGCGTCACCGGCTTGCCGTCGGGCGCCTCGAACGCAAGCGCGGGTGGGGTGTCTCCCTTGTGGCTTCGATCGACCGCGCCGGCCTCCATCGCGGGCGCCGACGGCGCGACGAGCTCATCGGGAGAGGGGGCGGCGACTTCGTCGGGAGAGGGCGCGGCGGCGGTTTCGTTCGCTTGTACCGGCGCGGCGCTTTGCCTATCGCAGCCGCCGGTCGCAAGAGCTGCGCCAAGGAGAAGGCCGATCGCCGAGCGCGATAACATGGATGGGTCCAATCAGATGTGGGGCGGGCGCTTCGCGGAAGGGCCGGCGGCGGTGATGCGCGAGATAAACGCCTCGATCCCCTTCGACAAGCGGATGTGGCGGCAGGATATCGCGGGATCGCAAGCGCATGTCGCGATGCTGGCGAAGCAGGGGATCGTTTCCGAAGCGGATGCCGCGGCGATTACGTCGGGGCTGGAGACGGTGGCGGCGCATTATGCCGAGCACGGTGTCGCCGAGGACATGGCGCTCGAAGACATCCACATGCAGACCGAGGCGCGGCTCGCCGAGGCGATCGGGCCGGCGGCGGGGCGGCTGCATACCGCGCGCAGCCGCAACGATCAGGTCGCGACCGATTTCCGCTTGTGGGTGCGCGATGCGATCGACCAGACGCTGGCGGCGCTGGTGAGTTTGCAGCGCGCTTTGCGCGATCGCGCCGAGGAGCATGCGGCGAGCGTCATGCCCGGCTTCACACACCTGCAATCGGCGCAGCCGGTGACGCTCGGGCATCATCTGATGGCGTATCACGAGATGATCGCGCGCGACCGCAGTCGTCTCGTCGATGCGCGGGCGCGGATGAACCTGTGCCCGCTCGGCTCGGCGGCATTGGCTGGCACCGGGTTTCCGATCGATCGCGATGCGACTGCCGCCGCGCTCGGCTTCGACGCGCCGACGCGCAATTCGCTCGACGCGGTCAGCGACCGCGATTTTGCGCTCGATTATCTCGCGGCGGCCGCACAATGTTCGTTGCACCTGAGTCGGCTTGCCGAGGAGTTCATGCTGTGGGCGTCGCAGCCGTTCGGGTTCGTCGCGCTGTCGGATCAATGGTCGACGGGCAGCTCGATCATGCCGCAGAAGCGCAATCCGGACGCGGCCGAACTGGTGCGCGGGCACAGCGGGCGGATCGCGGGGTGCCTGATGGCGCTGACGATGACGATGAAGGGTCTGCCGCTCGCCTATTCGAAGGACATGCAGGACGACAAGCCGCCGGTATTCGAGGCGCATGATCTGCTGGCGCTGTCGATCGCGGCGATGACCGGGATGGTTGGAAGCGCGACCTTCAAGACCGAACGCATGCGGCAGGCGGCGGAAGCGGGATATGCGACCGCGACCGATCTCGCCGACTGGCTGGTGCGCGTCGCGGGCGTGCCATTCCGCGAGGCGCATCATATCACCGGGCGTGCGGTGGCGCGGGCCGAGGCGCTGGGCGTCGCGCTAGATGAGGTGCCGATCGAAGACCTGACCGCGATCGATGCGCGGATCGATGCGAGCGTGTATGATGTCTTGTCGGTGGATGCGTCGGTCGCGAGCCGAACGAGCTTCGGCGGTACCGCGCCGGATCGGGTGCGGGCGGCGATCCGCGTGGCGCAGAACGAGTTGGAGGACGGTTTATGAAGCGCGCAGCGATATTGGTTGGGTTGCTGCTCGCGGGATGCGGATCGGCGCGAGAACTGCGTCCGGCGACGGGGCAAAATCTGCCTGTCGCGCCCTATGGCGCGACATCAACGCCGGCCGCCGCGGCGCTCCTTACCCCGACCGCGCAACAGCGCCCCGATCGTACCGACGAACTCCTCACGCAGTCCGACGAGCGGCGCAGCGACGAATTCGATCTGCCGCCCCGAAATTGACGGTGGGCTGATGGATCACTTCGACTATCGCGACGGTGCGCTGCATTGCGAGGACGTTCCGCTGGCGCGGATCGCGGCGGAGGTTGGAACGCCGGTCTATGTCTATTCGACCGCGACGCTCCGGCGGCACGCGACCGTCTTTCGTGACGGCGTGTCGGCGGCTGGCGACGTTCACCTTGCCTATGCGATCAAGGCCAATCCCAATATCGCGGTGCTCCGCGTGCTCGCCGACATGGGATACGGCGCCGATGTCGTCTCGGGCGGCGAGATGGCGCGGGCGCTGGCGGCCGGGATGCCCGCGAAGGACATCGTGTTTTCGGGAGTCGGCAAGACCCGCGCCGAACTCGCGCGCGCGCTCGATGTTGGTAACGGGGCCGGGATCGGGCAGTTCAATCTCGAACTGGAAGAGGAAGGCGTGGTGCTCGCCGCGCTTGCCGCCGAGCGCGGAAAGCGCGCGCCGGCGGTGCTGCGGGTCAATCCCGATGTCGATGCCGGGACGCACGAAAAGATTTCGACAGGTCGCGCCGAGAACAAGTTCGGGGTGCCGATCGATCAGGCGCCCGCGATGTTCGCTCGACTGGCGGCGCTCGACGGGCTCGATCTGCGCGGGGTCGCGATCCATATCGGCAGCCAACTCGCCGATCTTGCGCCGCTGGAAGCGGCGTACCGGCGGGTTGGTGTCTTGGTCGCGGAGTTGCGCGCCGCCGGCCATGCGATCACGCGGGTCGATCTCGGTGGCGGGCTTGGCGTGCCGTATCACTTGGGCGAGCAGCTTCCGTCTCCCGCCGATCTCGGTGCTCTGGTGGCGCGCGTTACGAACGGCTGGAACGTCGAACTGATGTTCGAGCCCGGACGCGTCATCGCGGGGAATGCCGGGGTGTTGCTGACCGAGGTGATCTGGGTGAAGCCGGGGGTCAGCGCGCCTTATGTCATCGTCGATGCGGCGATGAACGATCTTGCGCGGCCCGCGATGTACGATGCGTGGCACGATTTCCAGGCGGTGACGCCGAACGGCGAACGGATGGTCGCGAACATCGCCGGGCCGGTGTGCGAGACCGGCGACACCTTCGCGCGCGACCGCGACATCGACGTGGTGAAGCGCGGTGATCTCGCGGTGTTCCGCACCGCCGGGGCTTATGGCGCGACGATGGCGTCGACGTATAATTCGCGACCGCTGGTTCCCGAGGTGCTGGTCGATGGCGATCGCTATGCGGTAGTCGCGGACCGGGTCAGCGCCGAAACTCTGATCGCCGCCGAGCGCGTTCCCGACTGGCTGTGAGCGATGCATAGCCTGCCGATTTTTGTGAGGCTTGCCGGGCGACCGGTGATCTTGGTCGGTGAAGGCGAGGCGGCGGATGCCAAGCGGCGGTTGCTGGAGCGCGCGGGCGCGGTGGTGATCGGCGAGGATGGCGATGCGGCGCTGGCGATCGTTGTCGATGACGATGCGGCGGTGGCGGGGTTGAAGGCGCGGGGCGTGCTGGTCAATGCGGTCGATCGTGCCGAATTGTGCGACTTTACGTTGCCCGCGATCGTCGATCGCGATCCGGTGATCGTCGCGATCGGGACGGGTGGCGCTTCGGCGGGGTTGGCGGCGGCTCTGCGACAGCGGCTGGAGGGGGTGCTCCCGGCGGGTTTGGGGGAATTGGCGGAGGCGCTGCATGCGGCGCGCGATGCTTTGCGCGAGCGTTATCCAGATGCGACGAAGCGGCGGCGGGCAATTGGCGAGTTGCTGTCCGAAGGCGGTGATCTCGATCCTCTTAGCTACCCCGGCGAAGGGGCACCCCAGAAAGTAATACTTTCTGGGGACCCCGAAGGCCGGGGGCCAGTTGTGGGACCTGCGATACTAGGCCCCGGCCTTCGCCGGGGTAGCGAGAAAGAGGTGTTCGTATCGTTTCGCTTATCCTCCCCCGATCCCGACGACCTCACCCTTCGTCAGGCGCGCTCGCTCGCCAATGCCGATCGCATCACGCACCGCGCGAACGTACCCGCAGCGATCCTGAACCGTGCGCGCGCGGATGCGGTACGGATCGAAACCGCGGCGGCGCCGGTTGATGCCGCACCCGGCCTCACCGTCGATGTGGAGATGCTATGAGCGGATTCGGCTATCGCGTGACCGGCGGCAAGGCGGAAAAGGTCGCGGTCAAGGAAGCGCTCGCGGCCACCGCCGATCTCGTTTGGGTGCATCTGTCGACCACCGCCGAACATGCGCAGGATTGGCTGCGCGACGAGGCGAAACTGGCGGAATACCTCGTCGAGGCGCTGACCGCGCAGGAAACGCGGCCGCGCTGCGAGGCGTTCGACGACGGTGCCTTGCTCAACCTGCGCGGGCGGACCAACGAGGATATGGAATCGTCCGACGTGCTGGCGTCGGTCAGGATCTGGGCGGTCAAGGGCCGGGTGATTTCGGTCACGCGCAAACACATGTTGGCGGTCGATGCGGTCGAGGGCGAGGTGAAGCAGGGCAAGGTCCACGACCCCGGCGACCTGATCACCGAATTTGCCAGCGCGATTACCGAGGATCTCGATCCCGAAGTCGCCGAACTCGGCGACAACCTCGACGATTGCGAGCAGAGCCTCGATACCGACAAGGTGTTCGAACTGCGCCGGGGCGTGACACGCGTGCGGGTCGAGGCGATCAACTACCGCCGCTTCCTTGCACCGCAACGGACCGCGCTGGAGAAACTGGCGCAGCTTCCCGGCGACTGGCTCGGCGACGACGACCGCGTCCATCTGAACGCCGCCGCCGATCGTGCCGCGCGGATGGCGGAGGAATTGGAGGCGATTCGGGAACGCGCGTCGCTGATGCATGAGGCGCTGACCGATCTGCGCGCCGAACAGCTCGATTCGCGCAGCCTGATCATCGCCATCGTCGCGATGGTGTTCCTGCCGCTGACGTTCATCACCGGGCTGTACGGGATGAACGTCAAGGGGCTTCCTTATGCCGAGGAACCTTGGGCGTTCGATGCGGTGATGGGCGGATGCGCCGTTATTGCGGCGGGGATCGTGATCTATTTCGTGCGGCGGCACTGGCTGCGTGGGTGAAGCGCGATGGCGAATTTTACGCTGCGCGACTTAGGTCCGTTCGTTTCGAAACGAACGGTGTTCTTATCCCGCGCGTGCGACCTTCCAGGCTTCCGCGATCTCCGCCAGGCTGGCCGCCACGTCGAGGAACGGCGCGGGGTCTTGGCCGATGCTGGCGCGGACGATCTGGCGGCGCGCGCCGGCGTAGAACCGCGCGAGCGATTGCGAGACTTCGCCGCCTTTTTCGAAATCCAGCCCCGCCTCCAGCGCGAACAGGATCGCGGTCGCGCGGGTGACGCGTTCGCTTTTGGTCGCGAAGTCGCGGCGTTCGGCGGCCGCGGCGGCAAGGCGGAGCGCTTGCCCCGCCTCTTCGTAGAGCAATTGAACGAGCGCGGGCCCGTCGGCGGTCGCGGTGCGGCCAGCGAGATCGATCGAACGATAGGTGTCGGCGGGGTTGCGCGTCAGCGCCGATGCATAGGCCATCAGTTGTTCGGGGCCATCAATTGTTCTGGTTGGTCCAGGCGTCGACCTGCTGCTTCAGGAACGCCTGGGTGGATTTATACGCCGCGACCCGCGCGTTCATGCTCGCGAATTGCTGGGTCAGGCGGGTGGTGAGCGCGGTCGACTGGTCCGCGATCGTGGCCTGCTGGTCGGTGATGTCGCCCTGCGATGCGTTGTATTTCGAGCTCGACGCGCCGAGGCCGTAGAGCGTGCTGGTCGCGGCAAGCGACAGCGAATTCATCGCCGCATAGACCCCGGTCGGCGTGTCCGACGAATAGGCGAACATCGCCTCGATCGCATCGGGGTTGGCGGCGAGCGCGCTGGCGAGCGTCGCGCTGTTGACGCTGAGCGTGCCGTCGCGGTTGGTGCCGACGCCGATTCCCGCGAGCGTCGAAGGCACGCCGTCGACCGGATTGACGACGAGCGGCTTCAGGGTCAGGCCCTTCATCGATTGCAGCAGGGTCTTGGCGGCGGGATCGGCGCGGAGCACCCCGGTGATCGGGTCGGTCTGCTCCTTCACCACCGCCAGCACCTGATTATAGGTCTCGACGAAATCGTTGACCGCCGCGGACAAGGCTTCCGTCGGCGTCGTCGCGCTAAGCGAGACCGGTGTCGTCGAAACGCCGGAGAGCGTCAGCTTCACGCCCGAGAGCAGGTCGGAAATCACGTTCGACGCGCGCTCGACCGCGACGCCATCGACGACTAGCTTCGCGTTCTTCGCCTGGCTGGTGATCGCGGTTCCGGTCGCGCCAACGCCGACGTTGACTTGGGACAGCGTGCCGGTGGTTTCGGTCGTGGCGTCGAGCGTGAAGGCTTGCGCCGCGCCGGTTGCGCCTTTGAGCGAGAGGTAGGCGGTGCCGTCGGCATCGGTGACGACCGATGCGGTGACGCCCGCTTTCTTGGCGTTGATCGCGGTGGCGATGCCGGTCAGCGAGCTGTTGGTATCGTCGATGTCGATCGTGATCGGGTCCGCGTTGCCCGCGGCAAATGACGCCATCGATCCGTCGGCGTTGTAGGTCGCGGTGCCGAGGTTGAGCATCAGCTGGCCGGTCCCGACGACGGTGTCGGCGGTCGCGAAAGGGCTCGCGCTGACCGCGGTTTGCGCGGCCGCGAGCTGGTTCACCGTGACGCTGGCGGTCATGCCCGCGAGCTTCGCACCGCTGAGCGCGCTGGCGGAGAGAACCGACGTATTCGAACTCACCGGCTGCGACGACAAAGTACCGCCCTTCACCAAACCCTCGAGCGCCTTGGTGAAATCGGTGATCGTGCTCTTGAGCGTCGAGACCCCCGAAATCTGCGAGGTCAGCGTTTCGTATTTGGCGTTGAGTTGCGCCGAGCGCGAAGCGAATTGCGCCTGGACGAGCGCGGTGACGAGCGACGTCGTATCGACACCCGAACCGGTGTCGAGCGAATTGAGCAGCTGTGTCGCGGCGGCGCTGGTGACGCTCGCGGTGCTCGTGGTGCTGGTCGTTTCTGGCATGTCGCTTCCTTAAACGGCCGCAACAGGAAAAAATTTACGCCTGAGCCGCGCCATTTTCGTCGAATCTTGCGGTCGTCGGCACATCAATGACGGGCTGCGTCCCACCCATCTGCGCGTTCAGCCCGAAGACGAAGGCGAGGATCGTCGCGATCGCGACATAAAGATCATCGCGAACCTCCTGTCCTTCGCGGCTGGTGTAATAGACTGCGCGAGCGAGCGCGGGATATTCGAGGATCGGCACGGTCATCTCGCCGGCGAGTTCACGGATCGCGAGCGCGGTCGCGCCGCGGCCCTTGGCGACGACCACCGGCACCTGATCGGTGCCGCGATCGTAACGCAGCGCTACCGCGAAATGCGTCGGGTTGGTCAGGATGACGTGCGCCTCGGCGACGGCTTTCCTTGCCCCCTTCGACAGCATCGCACGCTGGCGGGCGCGAATCTGGCCCTTCACTTCGGGGTTGCCTTCGCTTTCCTTGTGCTCGTCCTTCAGCTCCTGCTTGCTCATCCGCAGCTTCTTGAGAAGCTGGAGCAGCTGGACGGGCACATCGATCATCGCGATCGCGACAAGCCCCGCCGCCATCGCCAGCAACACGCCGTTGAGCGTCGTGCCGAGTGCGCCGACCGCCTGGCCGAGATCGGTCGAGGCGAGCCCGATCGTCACGTGCGACGCCTTCCACAGCATGTACGTGCCGATCGCGCCGAGCAGGACGACCTTGAGGATCGACTTGCCGACCTCGATCCAGCCGTTCATCCCGAACATGCGCTTCAGCCCCGAGGCGGGGTTGATCCGCTGCGCCTTGGGCGCGAGCAACGTGCCGTTGAAGCGCAGCGAGCCGAGCCCCGCCTGACTTAGGACGGCGGCAACGACGGTCACCGCGAACAGCAGGCCGAGCGCGGGCGCGAGCCGCCAGCCCGCCTCTGCCAGCGGGCGCCACGGGCGGAAATCCTCGACGTCGCCGCGCCCGAACCGGAAGCTGGCGGTCATCACGCCCTGGCACGCGACGACCAGCATCTTGCCGAAGAAGATGACCCAGCCGACCCCGGCGAGCACGACGAGTGCGGTCGCGAGTTCGCGGCTCTTGAGGACATCGCCCTTGTCGGTCGCGTCCTTGCGGCGCTTCTGGGTTGGCGCTTCTGTCTTTTCGCCGAATTCGTCCGCCATTAGGGCCTGTCCTTAGCCGAGCACCAGCCGGTCGGCCGCGGCGAGGCCCTCACGGACGATGACGAGCATATATTCGCCCATCGCCGGGAACGCGATCGCCAGCGCGACGACGCCGACCGCGAGGCTGGCGGGGAGGCCGACCGCGAACAGGTTGAGCGCGGGCGCGGATCGCGACAGCATCCCGACGACGAGGTTCAGGCACAGCAGCAGGAACCCGACCGGGAGCGCGAGCAGCAGTCCGGCGAGAAACGCGTAGCCCCCAAACAGCGCGATGCCCTGAAACTGCCCCGCGGTCATCCACGCCGCGCCGGGCGGTAGCGCGGTGTAGCTTCGCACGATCATGTCCACGAGGACGAGGTGGCCGTCGAGCGACAGGAACAGCAATGTCAGCATGATCGACAGGAATTGCCCGATCGCGGGCGAGGCGCGGCCGTTGGCCGGATCGATCATTGTTGCGAAACCGATCCCCATCGATCCGCCGATCAACTCACCCGCGACGAGCGGCGCGGCGAACGCGATCTGAAGGATGAAACCGAGCGCGAGGCCGACGAGCGCCTCCGCAGCGATGCTGAGGAAGGTGGCGAGCGCGAAGATCTGCGGGGGTGGCGCGATCGCATGGGTGCCGAGGACGAGCACCGCGATCCCGCCCGACAGCGCGACGCGGACTGGTAGCGGCACCGAAACGTTGCCGAAGACGGGCGCGGCGACGAATGCCGCGCCGACGCGGACCATCACGAAGATGAGCGCCCAGAGCTGCGGCTCGATGGCGAGGCCGAAGCCCAACACGACCTAACGCACCAGATCCGGGATGCGCGCGAAGATGTCGGTGGTGAAATCGCTCAGCAGCCCAAGGATCAGCCCGCCGAAGATCAGGATCGAGACCGCGACGACGACCAGCTTGGGAACGAACGACAGCGATTGCTCCTGGATAGAGGTCGCCGCCTGGACCATGCCCATGATGAGACCGGACAGAAGCGCCGGGATCAGGATCGGCGCCGCCGCGAGCGCGAGCACCCACATCGTCTGATTGGCGACGGTTAGAAAATAATCGGCATCGACCATCGGGTTCATGTCGCAAAACTATTCGCAAGGCTGCCCATCGTCAGCGCCCAGCCGTCGACCAGGACGAACAGAAGCAGCTTGAACGGCAGCGAGATGATGGTGGGCGACAGCATCATCATGCCGAGCGACATGAGGACCGTCGCGACGACGAGATCGATCACGAGGAACGGCAGGAAGACGAGAAAGCCGATCTGAAACGCGGTCTTGAGTTCGCTGGTGACATAGGCGGGGAGCAGCACCGAAAAGGGGATCGCCTCGGGCGATGCATACGGGCCAGACTTCGCCATTTGGGCGAACATCGTCAGGTCCTTCATCCGCGTCTGCTTCGCCATGAAGGCGTGCAGCGGTGCGCCCGCGGTCTTGATCATGTCGGTGCCCGCGAGTTGCCCCGCGGCATAAGGCTGGATCGCGGTCGTGTTGATCTGGTTGATCACGGGCGCCATGATGAAGAACGACAGGAACAGGCTCAGCCCGATCAACACCTGATTGGGCGGCGTCTGCTGGAGGCCCAGCGCCTGGCGCAGGATCGACAGCACGATGATGATCCGGGTGAAGCTGGTCATCATGAGGAGGATGCCCGGCAGGATCGTCAGCAGCCCCATGATGATGAGGACTTGCAGGGAGAGCGACAGCGAGCCGCTGCCGGTTCCCGCGCCTGCACCACCGCCCGCGAGCTGCCCCAGCGCGCGATCGACCGCGTCGCCGACGCCGGGCGCGGCGGGGGCCGCGGGTGCAGCTTGTGCGAAGGCTGGGATCGAGACGAGGAGCGCGACAAGGAAGGCGAGGAGGATCAGGACGAGTTTCGCGCTGATACCGTCATGCCGGACCCGATCGGGCATCCACTTCGCCACAATCCCGGATCGTCGCGACGTGCGGCCCGGTGGACCCCGGAACAAGTCCGGGGTGACGGCGCGGTATTGCGCGGGTCGCACCGGTGAGTCAGACGTTGCTCGGCTTCCAGTCAGTAAGAACGGTTTGGATAACGAGCGCGCGTAGAACAGCGCCGGTCCGGTCCCGGTACGAACGACGCTCACAACGTGTGCCCCACCCCGGACTCGCCGTCGGTCTTGTCGATCAGATTGACCCCACCGCGTCCGACCGAGACGAGCAGGCGCTTGCCCTCGAAATCGAGTACCGCGAGGCGAAGGCCCGGCGAAATCATCATCGTTTCCTTGACCGCGATCAGCCGGTTCTGGGGCTTGCCGGGCATCCGGCTTTCGAGCCGGCGCCACAGATAGAGGCTGCCGATCATCAGCCCGCAGACAAGCGGGAGCAGGACCACAAGCTTCAGGATATAAGTCCACATCATCGCGTGTCAGACCCGCTTGTCGGGGTTGACCAGCTCGGTCATGCGGACGCCGAAGCGCTCGCCGACCGTCACGACTTCGCCGCGACCGATCAGCGTGCCGTTGACGAACACGTCGAGCAGTTCGTTGGCCTGGCGGTCGAGCTCGATCACCGAGCTTTCGCCGAGCGCAAGGAGTTCGCGCAAGGTCAGCTGGGTCGATCCGATCTCGACGGTCAGCTTGACGTCGACATCCTGGAGCAGCCGGAAATTGGCCGCGACGGCGCCGTCGCCCAGCGCCTGCGGAAATGCGCCGGTCATGTCGTTCATGCGAGGAGTCCTTCGATGGATGCGAGCGCGGTCAGCCGGATCGCAGCGTGGCCGTTGGAGGTGCCGACGGTGCCGATGCCGAGCCGGTCGTTGCCGACCATCACGGGCACGTCGGTACCGAAATGGACCGGGATAACGTCGCCGGCCTTCAAGTTCATCAGCGAGGAGAGCGGGACGATCGGCTCGGCGAGGATCGAGCGGACCGGGAATTTCACCGTCATCGCGGCGCGGGTCAGCGCGGTCTGCCACTGCGCGTCGGGGGCGGCGGCGGTCTTGGCGACGACCTTGCCGGTCAGCGACGCGCCGTGCGGCTTCATCGCCGCGACCGAATAACAGATGTCGAAGAACACCGGCTTGGCGCTGCCCTGCGCGATGCCGAACCGCGTGACGATCACCGCATCGTCGGCATCGACGCCGCCGAGCATCGACGCGTTGATCTCGACATGGCCCGGGGCGAACGCGATCCGCGACACCGGCTCCCACGACGCCGACAGCGGTTCGGCGATCATCTGGCCGAGGCGTTGCACCATCGCTTCCGCGGCGGGGGAAAATTCGGCCGGCAGGTTTTGCGGTGCGGCGCCGGTGCCGCCGAAGAACAGGTCGAGGAGTTCGAGCACGAACTTGCCGTCGAGCACGATCAGCGCCGGCCCGTCGCCCGGCGTCATCGCCATCGGCAGCCAGGCGGTCAGCCGGTCGGGGCGCTCGGCGCGATAATCAGCGAAACGCTGGACGACCAGCGGCTCGGCCCAGCAGCGCAGCTCGTGATGCAGGATCGGCTCGAACACGCCGCGCAAGGACCGTGCAAGCCGCGCCGACAGATGCTGCAAGGTATGCAGATCGCCGAACGGATTGAGCTTGGTCGGGCCCAGCACGCCCTGATGCGACGCCGCGGCGCGGGTCGGGCCGCGGCGGTCGCTCGGGTTCGTGGTTTCGGGCGCGTTAACCATGGCTCACTGAACGACGAAATTGGTAAAGTAGACGTTACCAACGCCGCCGAATCCTTCCTTTTCTTTGAGCGTGTCGTTGATCGCCTTGGCGATGCGACGCTGGAGCTGGACCTTGCCGGGGCTGGTGAAGACCTGATCCTCGGTGGTGTCGCCCAGGGCCATCAGGATCGCCGAGCGGACCGCGATTTCGTTAGTCTTCAGATTTTCGACGACCGTCATGTCGTACGGCGTCGAGACCGCGACGCCGACCTGGACCATGTGGATCGAGTTTTGGAGGTTCGAAGTGAACTCCTTGTCGAGCGCGTAATAGTTCGAAGCATAGCGATCGCCCCCGTGGCCGTCGGGAGTAGGCTTGCCGTGATCTTCGGCCGGGGCTTCAGCATCGCCGTGACCCGATTCCTCGCCGCCTTCGCCGACGCGCTTCTGTTCGCTTTTCGGGACCAGTTTCGGTTTCCCGTCGTCGACTGCGGCATGGCCCCCGACGATCCCCGAACGCGCGGCGTAAAGTCCCGCGCCGACGCCGCCGCCAAGGAGCGCAAGAACGCCCACCCCAAGCACCAGCATCTTGCCGAGCTTGCCCTTGTTCTTGGCCGGTTTTTCTTCGGTTTTGTCGCTCATGTTACCCCCAGGTTCGTTGGTGTCAGGCTATGCGGTGATCGGTCGTGGCGGCGTCTTCGCGGCGCGGCGCGCGCGCGGGCGCGGCGGGAGCGAAGGCGGCTTGCGGGCGCTGGTGCTGCGGCTGTTGCTGGCCGGTTCCGGCATCGATGCTCGACTGGCCGAGCCGCAGGCCCCGCGCGTCGGCGAGTTCGGCAAGCCGTGGCTGCGCGTCGGCGAGGATGGTGCGCGTCTGCGCCTGTTCGGCGGCGAAATGGACGTGGGTCACCTCGCCATCGCGCCGAACCGAAATGTCGATCGTGCCGAGTTTGTCGGGAACGATGCGGATGCTGGTGTCGGTAGCGTCGACGGCATCGCGCAACGCCTCGATCCGCTCGATCATCGCTTGCGGCCAGCCATGCCGACCCATGTCGAGCGGCGCATCGTGGACCGTCGCGACCGGCAGCGCGGCGTGCGGCTGTGCGACGGTCGCGAGGGCGATATCACCGCCGATGGTTGCGTCCGTGCGCGTCTGCTTGGCAGCGCGAGGTGGCGTGATCGCCGATGACAGGGCAGGGGCGACCGACACGGTTTGCGCTTCGGAAACGGGCGGCGCGACGCGGGAAAGCGTCGGCGCCACGACGTCGATTAAATGCGGTGTGACGGCGTCCTTCGAAATCTTCGCAGCCGGGATTGCTTCGATCGGAACATTAATTTGCGACGCGATCGATTCTGTGGCGTGCAATGGACCAACCGGCTCTGTCGGCGCGGTGGCGACGATCGTTGCGGACGAATTCGGAAAGGCCGGCAAAAGCGGGGATGTCGCGGGCTCGACGACTGGCGTGATCGACGACGCCGGTGACAGGTCGGCCGAACTGACCTTGAACGACGCCGGTTGCGGCAGCGTCGGGTGCGCGATCGCGACGGCGGGCCGGCGGCTTGCGAAATCGTCAACCGTCACTGCTGGGTGCGGGACGATCGGCGCTGCTGCGACGGGCAGGCCTTGTTCAGGAATTGCATCGGTAACCGCCGCGACCAGCGGCAAGGTTGAGGTCGCCGGGCGCCGGCGAGCAACGTCCACGTCCGACTGCTCCGCCGCAGGTGCCGACCCGCGATCGTCCAAGGCGGCGAACTTCAACCGCGCTGCGGTTTCGATGGTGAGCGGCATCGAGAGAGCCGGGGTGGATGCGGAGATCGGCGGCGTGAATACGGCATGTCGCTGTGCAGCGACATGATCGAACGACGCATCAGGATGGTCGCTCGCGATGGTTGCGCGTTCTGCCGGAATCGCTCGAACAGTTGGCGCGACAGGGGGTGACGGCGCAGCAGATCGGCGCTGGATTACCGGAATGGTGTCCGGGCCAGTCGCGGACGAGACGAGACGAGACGGCAGTTGATCATCGGTCGGAGAAAGGCTCGCGGGTTCGAAGGTTTCGATCGACATCGGCTTGGGCAATGCGTCGATCGTTTTGGCCGGTGCGTCGTTTTGGCCGATCGCGCGCTCAAGCTGCGGCCGCCATGCTGCGGGAGGCGCGGCGGTGACGAGCGGATCGGCGATCGTCAATGCCGCGACGATTGCGGGCGGCGCGAAACGATTCGGCATCGACACCGGATACGATGAGGTCGAATGGTTCGGTGCGGTAACCGGTGGATACGGCGCGCGCGTTAGGCCCGGTTGTAGCGTGACCGTCGCGAAGATCGGGTCGATTCGCGATGCCGGACGCAAATCGATGCGAGGCGAAGCGCTCGCCGCGACCGGGTTCGTTGCTCGGGGCGCGGCATTCGCGGGCGCGATCGGAGATGGTCCTGATTGGACGAGGGGCGGCGGCGATTGTGTCCGTGGAAGCGCGGACCTGTTTATCAAATCGCTGGACAGTTCGACCGCGAGAGCGGGACGTAGCGGCGTAACGAGGCGCGTGCCCGCAGAAATCGGTGTGCGATCAATTGTCGTGGCATTCGGTGGAATCGAGTCCGCCGTTTCCGTTGCGGGCGCAAACGGACGTTGGGGATCGACAAGGACATCGGGCCGCACTGCCGGCGATCCCGCGACGGCAATGGACCCGTGCGACTGAGTCGACGAAGCCGCTGCGATGATCGCCGTACTCGCGATCGGCGCAGCGAACACCAGCAGCGTCGGCGGCGCGACGGGAGCGGCGGCGCAGTCATCGGCGGTCTCATCATCCCGATCCTGGTCTCGCGCACCCGTAAGATTGCGGTCGTGCGCGTCATCTTCCGGCGACGGTCCGATGTCGGTTTGGGATTGCCGAACGTCGGACGTGAGGAAGACCTGCGGCAACGGCGCAACCGTCGCCGCCACAAGATACGGAACGCTTGGCGCGGTCGTGGTCGGGATTGGCCCGTGCGGAGCGGGACGATCGGCCTGGGGCGATAGCGCGATGGCGCGTGGTGTACGGTGCGGAGTCGCAGGCGGCACGAAAGCATCGGTCGAAAGATCGATGCAGGGATCAGCATCGAAATCGACGGGCGGCAAGGTGTTGCCGGGTAGGGCGACGGGCTGCCGGATCGCTCCTGCGGCAGCGATGTCGAATGGCGCGAGGATCGCTGCGAATTGCGGCGACGAATCGTTCGCCGGCGTCGCGCTTCCCGTCGCGACGGGCGCGTTCGACGAGGCGATGGCGATCGACAACGTGGAAACGGAATTCATGCAAAGGCCTCGGGCGTTCGGTACCGACGACAGGATCAGCAAGGATCGTGCCGAACCTTTCGGAACGCAGGCATATCTTCCATCGCGCGGATCGCGCCGAGCGCGGCCTCGGCATCGGCGCGCATCATCAGTTTCTCGATCGCGGACTGATCGCGGCGCGCCTCCCGAGTCGATTCCGCGGCGACGTCGGCCTGACGTTCGGCGGCGCGGACTCGGTTCTCGGCGGTGTGCGCCGAGGTGTTCAGGCGGTCGCGATAATGCGCCGCCGCGGCGAGCGAGAAGGCGGCATCGCTCGATTCGACCGGCGCGACCGCGGCGGCGAGTTGAGCGATGCGGTTCGACAGCGCGGCTTCGCTCGCCATCGTGTCGCGCGCCTGGCTTTCGGCGGCCTGAGCGAAACCAAGCTGGAGCGTGCGGACGCGGTGGACGCGCGTCAGGCGCTTTTTATTGAGCATAGCTGACGTGCCGCACCGGCCCGCTCCCCCACCCGACCTCCCATTCAGGATATTCTGTGGGAGGTCGGGTGGGGGAGCGGGCCGGTGCCGCCCTACACAAAGACTCACCCATCTCCGAACACGCCGGTCAGTTCGGCAACCGAGTCGGCGAGCGGCACGACCAGATCGGCATCCTGGCGGATGAATTCGAGAATCGCGGGATGATAGGCGATGGCGGCGTCGATCGCCGGATCGGCGCCGCTGCGATACGCGCCCATTAGGACGAGATCGCGATTCTGTTCGTAGGTCGAGAGATGCCGGCGCAGCACGCGCGCGGCGGCGACATGCGGCGCCTCCGCGATGTCGGTCATCACCCGGCTCACGGACGGGCCGATGTCGATCGCGGGATAGACGCCGTTTTCGGCAAGCGTGCGGCTCAGCACGATATGCCCGTCGAGGATCGACCGCGCCGAATCGACGACCGGGTCGTTACCGTCGTCGCCGTCGGCGAGCACGGTGTAGATCGCGGTGATCGATCCCCCCGATGACACGCAGGTGCCCGCGCGCTCGATCAAATTGGGGAGCATTGCGATCGCCGACGGCGGATACCCGCGCGCGCTGGCGGATTCACCGAGCGCGAGGCCGATTTCGCGGCCCGCGTGCGCGACGCGGGTCAGCGAGTCCATGATGAGGAGGACCTTCTTGCCCTCGGCGCGGAAGCCCTCGGCGATCGCGGTGGCGCGGAGTGCGCCGCGGATGCGGAGCACCGGGGAGTGATTGGCCGGGACCGCGACGACGACCGCGCGCTGCCGCGCTTCTCCGGCAACCTTGGTTTCGAGGAAATCGGCGACTTCGCGGCTGCGTTCGCCGATGAGGCCGATGACGATCACGTCAGCCTGCGCGGCGCGGACGATCATGCCGAGCAGCACCGATTTGCCGACGCCCGATCCCGCCATGATGCCGACGCGCTGGCCCTGACCGATGGTGAGCAGGCCGTTGATCGCGCGGACGCCGACGTCCATCGGTTCGCGCACACGCCCGCGGTCGAGCGGCGACTGGAGCTTGCCCGCGAGCGGCCAGCGCCCCGCGCCGCGAACGGGTCCGAGCCCGTCGATCGGCTTGCCCGCGCCATCGACGACGCGGCCGAGCAAGGCGGCGCCGACCTCCGCTTCGCCGGGAGGGCCGATCGGACGCACCGGCGCGTTGGGAAGGAGCGCGGCGGGGCCGCCGAGATTCATCATCAACGTGCGTCCGCCGCGAAAGCCGATCACCTCGGCCTCGACGCTCGCCTGCCCGGCGGCGCCGATCCGGCAGATCGTGCCGACCGGAAGATTGAGCCCGACCGCCTCCATCAACAGCCCGTCGAACGACGCGAGGCGGCCCGAAACCATCGGCTTCGGTGCGAAATCGGCGTCGGCGAGCCTTTCGAGATAATCGGCGGTGAAGCGGTTCAGCATAGCCAGAACCCGTCATGTCGGCCCCCGAGCGAGGCGACGCAACATAAGGCCGCTTCCCCGGCGTCGGCCGGGGTCCAGTTGCGAAGGTGGTAGTTATGAAGCGCAATGCTCAATTGCTGCGATGCTCCAACTGGGCCCCGGCCTCCGCCGGGGAAGCGCGATTGGTTCGATCGACTCGATACCTTCACGTCGTCGGAACCGGCGCGCGGTCGATCGCCTGGGCGAGTTGGTCGAGCCACAGCGCAGGGCCATCCTCGACGATCGTCGAGGCGGCTTCGAGGACGAAGCTGCCGCGCGCGACCGTCGCGTCCCCGACCGGAAAGATCGTTTTCGGCAGGCGACCGTCGAGCAAATCGACATCTTCGGGATTGACGCGCAGAATCGCCGATTCGGCGGCATTGGCGAGGAGTTCGGAGGCGGTTTCGATCCGCCCGGCGAGCAGATCCGCGGACACCCCGACCTCACCGACGACGCGGCGGACGAGCATCATCACGGTCTCGCGGAGTTGCTGCGCGATCTTGTCGCGATCGATCCGGTCACCCGCCTGGAGTTGTTCGATCAACCCAGAGAGCAACACCTGGTCGCGCTGCCCCGCCTCGGTGATCGCGGCGCTCGTAGCGGCGACGCCTTCTTCATAGCCCGCGGCGTGCGCGACCGCGACCGGATCGACGAACGTCGATGGCTGCGGCGACGGATCGAGCGGGTCCCAGCCTTCGGTCGGGTTCTTCGCCGGATCAGCCGGGCTGAAATGCTTGGGGCCGGCCTCCGTCGCCTTGTCGATTCGCGCGATCAGGTCCGCCGGGGCGAAGCCGATCGGGCGATCCGCGAAGGCGCGGCGCAATGCGCCCGCGGCGGCGTCGTGCCGCGACGACAGTCCAGCGGTGAATTCAGACATAATCGTCTTCGCCGCCGCCCATCTGGATCGTGCCGTCCTTGGCCAGGCTGCGCGCGATCTGGATGATCGCCTTTTGCGCTTCGAGGACTTCGCTGAGTTTCATCGGGCCGCGGGCTTCCATCTCGTCGCGGATACCGTCGGCAGCGCGGCTCGACATGCAGCCGAGGAAGCGGTTGCGCGCGGTCTCGTCGAGACCCTTGAGCGCGCGCGTGAGAATGTCGCCGTCGATGTTGCGGATCAGCGTGCCGAGATTCTTGTCGTCGAGTTCGAGGAGGTTGTCGAAGACGAACATCGCCTCTTCGATCGCTTTCGCGGTCTCGCGGTCGATCTTGAACAGTTTCGGCATCACCTTCTGCTCGGTTGCCTTGCGCGCGCCTTGCAGGATTTTCGCAGCACCGCGCGTGCCGCCGAGCTGGACGCCCGCCGCCTGCGCCTGCCCGCCGCTGCGTCCGGCGAGCATCGTCTTCAGCGTCTCGACCGCCTCCGGGGTGATCGGGCCGAGCTTGGCGATGCGGTGAAGGATTTCGGGCTGCACCGATTCGGGCAGCAGTTCGAGCACCTGGCCGCCGATCGCGGGATCGAGATTGGCGATCAGCACCGCCGCGATCTGCGGATGTTCCTTTTCGATCATGCTGGCGATTTCGCTCGCGTCGAGCCAGTCGAGCAGGTCGATTTCGCACGCCGCCTCGGGCGGGGTGATCCGCGCGAGGACGCTGTCGGCCTTTTCGGTGCCGAGCGCGCGGTGCATCACCGCCTCGATCTTCTGGCGCGGATCGAACGCGATGCCGGTCCGTTCGCGGGCGCGGCCGACGAAATCGTCAAGCACGTCGCCCACCTCGGTTTCGCTGACGTCGGCGACCTTGAACATCGCCGAGCCGAGCTGGCGGACCTCGTCGGGGTCGAGCTTCTGGAGGATGGCGGCGGCCTCCTCCTCGCCGACGAGCATCATCAGCACTGCGGCGCGTTCGACGCCGGTATAGCTGCGCGAGGGGGACGGAGCGGCGGCGGTCATTTCGTGTCCGCGGCGATCATGTCGCGAACCGCCAGCGCCGCGCGCGCGGGATTGTCGCGGGTGAATCCACGCACCGCGCCGATGCGGTCGTCATAGCCGCGCGTCGCGTCGATCTGGTCGAGGCTGACTGGTGCGGCTACCGCGACGCCGCCTTCCCCGCCCCCTAAACCTTGCGCGCTGCCGATCGGCGCACCAAAGGCGAGGCGTGGCGCAGTCTCGTCGCGTTTCTTCATCAACGCCTTGGCGAGCGGACGGACGCCGAGGAACAGCACGAGCAGCGCGATGGCGATCGCGGTCAGGTTGCGCGCGAGCATCGGCAGCCAGCTGTTGTCGTACCAGGCCGGGCCGTCGGTAGCGGCGGCATCGGTGCCGGCGAATTTCTTGCTGATGACGGTGACGTTGTCGTTGCGCGACTGATCGAAGCCGACCGCGCTTTTCACGAGATCGCTGATCTGGTTGATCTCGAGCGCGGTGCGGCGACCTTTTTCGGGATCGCGCAACAACACCGCGACCGACAGCCGTTTGATCGCGCCAGGGGCGGCGCGGGTTACCGACACTTCCTTGCCGAGATCATAGGCGCGCTGGAACTGGTCCGACTGCTTCATCGGGTCGCCGCCGGTTGCGGGAGCGCCGGGTACCGGCGGTGTGCCGGGGGCGCCGGTCGCGGGCTGTGCCTGCTGGAGCGTGCTCGATGCGGGCGGGGTGTTGCTTAAAGCACCCGGAATGCCGCCGGGAGTCGTCGGGCCGGTCTGGTTGCCGGTCCACTGGCCGGTCTCGGCGCGCAGAATGCCCTGCTTGTCGTAGGATTCGCGCGTCGCCGACGTCTCGTCGAGATTGATGTCGGCCTGGACCTCGGCGGTAAAATTGCCGCTGCCGACCAGCGGGGTCAGCAACTGAATCAACTGCGTGCGGTATTTGTCCTCGACGCGGCGTTGCAGTTCGATCCGCTGATCGCCGCCGGCGCCGTCCTGGCCACCCGCCTTGGTCAGCAAAGCGCCCATCTGATCGACGATCGTGACGCCGTCGGGCTTCATGCCCGGGACCGACGAGGCGACGAGATTGACGATCGACGAAACCTGCGCGTCGCTCAGCGAGCGCCCGCCCTGGAGCTTCAGGATCACCGACGCCGACGGTTGCGCATTGTCGCGGACGAAGACGCTCGCCTCGGGCATCGCGAGATGGACGCGCGCCTCGGCGACCGCGTCGATCTCCTCGATCGAGCGCGCGAGTTCGGTTTCTCTCGCCTGTCGCAGGCGCTCGCCTTCGACGGCGCGCGAAACCCCCATCGGGAGCTGGTCGAGGATCGCATAACCGCCGGGCGCGGCTTTCGGCAGGCCCTGCCCCGCCAGCAGCATCCGGGCGCGCGAATAATCCTCGTCGGCGACGGTAAGCGAGCCGGTCGAATCGTCGATATGGCTGGTGATGTTCGCCGCGGTCAGCGCAGACGTCACCGCCGCTTTGTCGGTATCGGGCAGGCCCGAGAACAACGTCTTCTGCGGCGGCGTCGCCAGCGCCGACCACGCCAGCGCGGCGGCACCGATCAGGCCGACCATCAGGGCCATTGGCCCGGCGCGGCGCACCGCGGGCTGGGCCATGACGCCTTGTATCTGGCGCAACGGATTGGCGAAACGCTCGGGAACGAGCGGCTGGGTGGTGAGCGCGTTCATATCAAACCGGCATGCTCATGATGTCCTTGTAGGCGGACAGGATCTTGTTGCGGACCTGCAAGGTCGCCTCGAAACCGACCGAGGCTTCCTGACGCGCGAGCATCACCTTGGCGATGTCGATCGTCTCGCCGCGTTCGTAGCTTTCGGAGAGCGCGGCGGCCTTCTGCTGGCCGTCGTTGACCTCCTTCAACGCCGACTGCATCGTGTCGGCGAAACTGGTCGGGGCGGGTGCCGCGGTCGGCTCCGATGCCCCCGCCGCAGAATTGGCGCGGCTGAGCGCGGCGTTGCGCTCCAGAATCTGCGCACGCAGCGCCATGACGCGGTCGACGCCGCCGACCCCCCCGATAGTGCTCATGCGAATTTCCGGTTATCGAACTGGGTGATGTCGTCGCCCTGCTCGCGCGCCTTGGCGAGCCGGTAGCGCAGGGTGCGCTCGGAAATGCCGAGGCGCTTGGCGGTCTCGATCCGGCTGCCGCCGCACGCCTTGAGCGTTTCGCGGATCGCGGCGAATTCGGAGAGCAGCACGACGCGGCCGAGCGTTGCGGGCGTCTCGTCGAAGCTGCGCGCCGGGGCGGCGGGGCGATCGAACACGATGTGGTTCGCCTCGATCGTTTCGCCGCCGGCAAAGAGGAGCGCGCGCTGGATCACGTTTTCGAGCTCCCGGACATTGCCCGGCCAGTCGTGCGCCATCAGCGTGTCGATCGCGCCCGCGCTCGGCCACGGCACGATGCGGCGGCCACCGGCGTGGCGCAGGATCATCGTCGCGGCGAGCGCGGGAATGTCCTGCGCGCGTTCGGCGAGCGGCTTGGTCGAAAGCGGAAACACCGACAGGCGGTAGTAAAGATCGGCACGGAACCGACCTTCGGCGACCTCGGTCTGGAGATCGCGGTTGGCGCAGGCGATGACGCGGACGTCGATCGCCTGCGGACTGGTTGCGCCGATCGGGAATCACTTCGCGTTCCTGGAGGACGCGGAGCAGCTTGGCCTGAAGCTGGAGCGGCATCTCGGCGATCTCGTCGAGCAGCAAAGTCCCGCCGTGCGCGGCGCGGAAGAAGCCCTCGCCGCCCGACGACGCGCCGGTGAAGGCGCCCTTCTGGTGGCCGAACAGCATCGCCTCGAGCATCGTCTCGGGAAGCGCGGCGCAGTTGATCGCGACGAACGGGCCGTCCTTGCGTGCCGAATTATTGTGGATCGTGCGGGCGAGGACTTCCTTGCCGGTGCCGGTGGGTCCGTTGATCAGGACGGTGATGTCGGCTTCGGCGACGCGCTCGGCGAGCGCGAGCAGCGCCAGGCTTTCGGGGTCGGCGGCGGTCGGCATTTCAGGGCCGGCGATCAGCGCACGCGCGAAGGCGTTGCCGACCGCGGCGTCGGCGGCGCCATAGGCGATCCGTGCCGGGGCGCCGTCGCGGTGCGGCTGGACGCTTGGCTGGCCGTCTTCGGTTTGCGTCAGGACGACGGTGCGCGCGGGAACCGCGATCGCTTCGTCCTCGCCGACGAGATAGGCGACGCCCGCCTGTGCGCGGCCGCTCGGCTTCTCGACCGAGAAACCTTGCGCGCGCAACGACGAGATCAACGCGATCCGGCTGTCGGCGACGGTCGTGGATGGCACGATGACACGCATTCAAATCCCCCTTCGGTCGCCCTGAAATGCGTCGGGAATGGTTAACGACGAGTATAGGATGTTGCCGGGCGGCAGATTTTTTCCGGGCGCATGCCCCCGCACGTATGCGCCAACGCGTACACCCCCGCGCGAGGGTGCGCGAACCGGCAATCGATTGCCGGGGGCGGCAACATTTCCGGCTAAAGTTTGCCGGAAGGCGGTCGTTTGATGGGCTGACGGCTCGAACTTCCGCCTAGGGGGGCGGGGCGGATCGTCGCTGTGAAGGAGATCACCATGACCGTTATTTCAACCAACGTCTCGGCTCTACGGGCATCGAACGCATCGATGATGGCGAGCAAGAGCCTGTCGATGTCGATGGAGCGCCTGTCGACCGGCAAGCGCATCAATTCCGCCAAGGACGACGCCGCCGGCCTCGGCATCGCCGCGTCGATGACGTCGCAGATTCGCGGTATGAACCAGGGTATCCGCAACGCCAACGACGGCATCAGCCTGGCGCAGACCGCAGAGGGCGCGCTCGACGAAGTCGGCAACATGCTGCAGCGGATGCGTGAGCTGACGGTCCAGTCGAAGAACGGGACCTATTCGGCCGGCGACGTCGCCAATATCAAGGCCGAGCAGGATGCGCTCGCGGCGCAGATCAGCAGCGTCGTCACCAACACCGCGTTCAACGGCAAGACGCTGTTCAACGGTGCCAACGCGACGATCGCGGTTCAGGCCGGTGCGAATTTGGCGGATTCGCTGAACATCACGCTGAGCAACCTCAGCACCGACACCGATCTGGCAGCGGTGGTGACGAGCGGGGCTTCGGTCGCCACCGCGACGCTGGCCCAATACGACAGCGCGATCACCAAGGTCTCGACGGTGCGTTCCGGCCTCGGCGCGGTGCAGAACCGGCTCGAATCGGCGGTCAACAACCTGACCTCGAATGCGACGAACCTGAGCGATGCGCGCAGCCGGATCGAGGATGCGGATTTCTCCGCGGAGACGACCAACCTCGCCAAGGCGCAGATTCTGTCACAGGCGTCGACCGCGATGCTCGCCCAGGCGAACCAGTCGCAGCAGGGTGTGCTGCGCCTGCTTCAGTAAGGGATCGACGGAGCCGGTGCCGCCCCCCCAAAGGGTATCGGCTCCGACGACCGCTCGAAAAGAGTGGAAGAGAAACCCCGGTGGCTGATGCCGCCGGGGTTTTTTTGTTGGGAGTTCTGTTTGATCGCCTCTCTGCGATGGGGCGGGTCCAGGCTTTTTGTTTGACGCGCTCACGCGCGCAGATCGGCACCGGCCCTCTCCCCCACCCCACCTCCCATGCAATTATAATGTCTTGGGAGGCGGAGGGCGCCCAGCAAAGTATTACTTTGCTGGGACCCGTGGGGTGGGGGAGTGGGCTGGTGCCGCCTCATCGCCGGGCGGCGATCAAAAAAGACACTATCTCGCACCGCACAAAGCAATTCAAAACCCGGCCCCAAAACCATCCCTGATTTTTTTCCTTAAAGTCTCCCCCGACCGGTCGTTTCCGGGTCCGGTGTCTCGGCCTTCGCCTTGGGGGCGGTGGAAGATGCCAGGCAATGGAGAAGACCCATGACCGTTATCGCAACCAATATCTCGTCGCTTCGCGCGGCGAACGCATCGACGAAGGCCCAGATGGACCAGTCGATGTCGATGGAGCGCCTGTCGACCGGCAAGCGCATCAATTCCGCGAAGGACGATGCCGCCGGCCTCGCCATCGCCGCGTCGATGACCTCGCAGATCCGTGGCATGAACCAGGGTATCCGCAACGCCAACGACGGCATCTCGATGGCGCAGACCGCCGAAGGCGCGCTCGACGAAGTCGGCAACATGCTCCAGCGGATGCGCGAGCTGACGGTGCAGTCGAAGAACGGCACCTATTCGACGAGCGACATCGCGAACATCACCGCCGAGCAGGATGCGCTCGCCGCGCAGATCAAGTCGGTCATCACGACGACCAGCTTCAACGGCAAGCCGCTGTTCAGCAGCACCGCCGCCGCCGTGGACATTCAGGCGGGCGCCAATACGGGCGACACCGTGTCGCTCAGTTTCTCGGATCTGTCGGCAGCGTATACCGCCGCGGTCGCCGATGACCCTGCGACGGCGGGAACCGACGAATCCGCCGACGCGACCGGATCGGTCCTGTCCTCAGTGGTCGATTTCTCGACCGGCAAGATGAAGACCGGCCTGAGCCTCGAGACGTTCGATGCCGCGATCGGCCAGGTGTCGAGCGTCCGCTCGGACCTCGGCGCGGCGCAGAACCGGCTCGAGAGCGCGGTCAACAACCTGACCTCGAACGCGACGAACCTGAGCGACGCGCGCAGCCGGATCGAGGATGCGGATTTCTCCGCCGAGACGACCAACCTCGCCAAGGCGCAGATCCTGTCGCAGGCGTCGACCGCGATGCTCGCCCAGGCCAACCAGTCGCAGCAGAGTGTGCTGAAACTGCTCCAATAAGCGTCGGACTTTAGCTCCGGCGCCGCCCCCACGAGGGTGTCGGAGCCGATACGGAGAACCCCGGTGGTCGCGAGACCGCCGGGGTTTCTCGTCGTTCAGCCGAACGTCCGCTTGAAGCTGATCGACGGGATCAGGAACTGGTTGCGCTGGCGGAACTCGAACAGATACGGGTCGGGCGTGCGGCGATCGGGCGCGAAGAAGGTGCGTTCGCGATAGGCCGGCAGGCCCAGCGCATTGTCGAGCTTGACCGTCAACGTGGTTCTTGCCGCAGGCCGCCATTCGACGAACGCCGAGACGTACGGATAATCCGACCGGCTCGCATCGCGTTCGTCGAGGCGGTAGAACGTCGATGGCGTGCTGCCGCTGAGCGTGAACCCCCAGGCGAATTTGGCGAGATCCTGGCGAAAGGTCGCTTCGCCGTAGAACAGCGAATTTCCGGAGAACTGGCGATCGCGCCCGGTGTAGGGATCGGCCACGATCGAAGGGACCAGCGATCCGTAAAGCGTCACCCGCCCGCCCTTGATCCCCAGCGACTTCAGCGGCGCCTCGATCCGGCTGCGCAGGATATAGACGCTGCCGGAACCGAGATTGCCCGGCGCATCGAAGCCTTCCGGGGTTGGAATCCGGTCCTGGACCAGCGAAATCGCATTATACCCCGCCTCCAGACGGACCAGCCCGTCGCCGAGGATCGGGCGTTCGAGCGTCACCAGCGTTTCCCACGCGCGTTGCGGCAACAGATTGGCATTGCCGCCGTTGACGCGGTCATTGGTCAGTTCGGCAGTGCTGATGAAATCCTCGAACTGCAATTGCGCGACGGTGCGCTGGACGCTGAGCTGCGCGTGCCATTTCGTGCCCGGTCGCCAGTCGAGCACGACCTTGGGCTTGACGAACTTGAGCGTCCGCTCCGCCTTGGCGTCGCCGCTGACGGTCAGCCGCGACGCTTCGTAGGTCAGCCCGAGATCGAGTCTGAGCTTGGGCGACAACGCGCGTCCTGCATTCACGAACGCCTCGCCACGGACCTCGCGCACGACCGCCTGATCGATCGGCAGGTCGATCCGTGCCTCCGCCCCGCCCGACGGCCGCGAGAACAGATCGACGTTGCTGTCGAGCCGGTTGATCACCCCTTCGCCGCCGGTCTCGACGTTCCAGCCGCCGAACATTCGCGTCCACACCAGCCGCGCCAGCGTCTCTTCCAGCGTGTCGTCGAGCGTCTGACGATCACGCGCCGGGACGGGGTCGTCGATCGCGATCAGCGAGACGTCGCGGTAATCGCGATACCGCCGCGTCGCCAAACCGATCAGCTTCAGTCCACCGCCCGCGAACGGCCGCGTCACATCGCCGCCGAACTCGTATTCGTCGAGATGATAGCGCTGGGTCAGGACATCGTTTCTGATCGACGCGTCGACTGGCGTCACCGCATTGGTCTGCGTCAGCGAGAAGCGGTCGATCGCGGCGCGGACGTTGAGGTGCGCGGTGCGGTTGGCGCCGCCGGCATATTCCCACGACGCGGCGACCGCGGCATTGGGATCGGCGATGCGGTTGAGCTTGCGGCGGTATTCGGTCTGGGCACCGTCGGGGAGCGTCGTCACCCGATCGAACCCTTCCTCCGACGTCTGTTCGTTCTTGACGTTGATCGACGCGTTGAAGGTCGATTTACCCCGCTGCCATAACGCCGACACGCTGCCGTCGGGATAGAGTTTGCCGGTGAAGTCGCGCCGCACACCGCCTTCGATCGTCGTCGCGAGGCCGCCGGTCGCGGTGGTGATCAGGTTGAGCACCTGGCTTTTGCCGGTGAATTCGGCGCCGAACAGATCACCGGCCGCGACCTCGACGCGGAGCACCCGGCTGGCCGGGATGCGCGCGAGGATCGTGTCGATCGTGTCGCTTTTGGAGCTTGGCCGCTGGCCGTTGATGACGAGATTGCCCGCCGCGCCACCGAAACCACGAACGCTGGGATCGACGGTTTCGAGCGAGAAGCCGGGCACGTGCTGGACGATTTCGAGTGCGGTCGTCGGCGCATAGGTCTTGAAATAGGCGGCGTCGTAGGTCCGCCGTCCAGTCGCGCGGCCGGGTTCGGCGGCGGGTTGCGGGGTTTCGATCGGGGTGGCGGGCGTAACGCTCTGCGGCGCACCCTGCGCCAGGGCGGGCGCCGTCGCGACGAGGATTGCGGGCGAAAGCGCCAAGCTCATCTTCCGCAAAAATCCGCCCGCCGCCATGATCCCTCCCGAAAACAACTACAACCGTAGTCGATGCGGCGTGCTAATACGATAACACACGCCGTGCAAGAGGGGTTTCCACCGTCTTTGTGGAGCGATTGCGGCGGGATCAGGTCAGCGCGAAGACTGCGTCGAATTTGACGCCGCTCGTGATCGGGAATGTCACCATCCGCCGCGCGCGCCGTCGATCGCCGAGACCGCAATCCGCGCCATATCGCCTTGCCTGGCGCGACATGGTGTAATAGTGCGATGAGACACCGGCGGTATTTCTTATGGATATGAAATGAAGCGTATAGCGGCCTCGTTCGCGTTGGCGGCAATCCTCGGAGCGGGTTGCACCGAAATGGTCATCCGTGGGAATGCAGCCCTGGCCGAGGCCGCACCCGCCACGTCCCGCCCAGCCATCGATGCCGACATCGATCTTTCCGCGATCGATCCCACGGTAAATGCCTGTCAGAACTTCTACCAGCACGCCTGCGGCGGCTTCATCAAGGCGACCGTCCTGACGCCCAGCCGGTCCGAAGTCAGCCTCACCGATCAGAAATTCGACGCCAATCTCGAAGCGAGCCTGAACACGCTGTTTGCAACCAAGGTGCCCGACAACAGCCAACTCGGTCGGCTCGAAACATTCTACCAATCCTGCCTCGGCGACTCCCGGTCCAGTGTGGCGCTGACCAGGCATTGGCTCGATCGGATCGATGCCGCACGGACACCAGCCGACATCCGGAACCTGATCGTCGCGCTCAGCGAGATCGGCGTAGATCCTTTTTTCACTTACGCCGGCGCGCCCAGCCCGAGCGATTTGAAAAAATATCGTGGTGAAATCGACTATAGCAACCTCTGGCAAGAGCCCGCGGTCGTGGAGCGCACCTTCACGCTGGCGGGCATCCCCGTCGCCCAGGCGAAATCCGATGCGGCATCGGTTGCCGCCATTATCACCGAGCTGCGTAAGCACCGGACCACCGACGCCGATCAGGCAGCCTATGAGAATCCGACGACGCTGGCCGACCTCAAGCGGGATGCGCCGGGACTCGACTGGTCGCGGTATTTCACGATGGTCGGGGCAGCGCCCGAGCGCCCCCTGAATCTCACCTCGAAACACTATTTGCCGGCGGTCAGCCATGAGCTTTCGGTGCGCGCTCCCGCCGAGTTGCGCGCGTATCTCCGCTGGGCATTTCTATTCTCGTTACGCGGCGAGTTGCCGGCTCCCTACAATCAGGCGTTCGGCGATATCACGCCGTCGCTTCGCGTGGCGCTGGATCAGCCGGCGAAGCGGTGTCGAGACGCCACGCTCCGCGGGATGGGCGTAGAGTTCTCTCGTCAGTATTCGGAACGAATCCTCGGTATGCCGGCGAGGGCCGCCGCCAATCGGATCGGCGCCTCGATCCAGAGCGAGATCGTGAAGGCCGTCGACCAGGCCGATTGGCTGTCGCCCGCCGCGAGGCGCGCGACCGCCGAAAAGCTGCGCGCGACCGATCTCAAGATCGGTTTTCCGGACCATTGGCCCGAGGTCGGCAGTTTTGCGCTCAGCCGGAACGACTTTCTCGCCAATGTGCTGGCCGCTCGGCGTTATGAGGAGCAACGCGCGTGGCGTCGCGCCAATGAAGCGCGCTCTCGCAAGAACTGGGACATGCTGGTCTTCCCTTGGGTGGGAATCGGCATGGCGGCTGCCCGACTGGCGACCCCCAACGCCTTTCCCGACCAATATACCAATTCGATGATCATGACGGCCGCCTTCCTGAATCTGCCCCGCTTCGACAGGCGCGCGCCGCTGGCGATCAATTACGGCGGCTTCGGCGCGGTGTTCGCGCACGAATTCGTCCACATCGCCGAAACGCATGATTTCGGGGCGCTCGGACAGGCGCAGGAACTCTGGTCCGCTGCCGACATGGCCTCGGCAGACAAGCGCCATCGATGCGTCATCGATCAGGCGGAGGCCTCTCCCGTCCCGCCTGGCACGCATGTCTCCGGAAAGACCAATCTTAGCGAGAACGTCGCGGACCTTGGCGGTATCCGGCTCGCCTACAATGCGCTCGCCGCCAGGCTCGGGCCGCGCCTTACTCAAGCCGATGCGACGGGCATGACGCCGGCAAAGCGCTTCTTCTACAAATACGCCCAGACATATTGCACGGCGGCGACCCCGGCCACGTTGAGCCAGCTGGTCGCGGACGATCCCCACGGCCTGCCTTCGTACCGCGTCAACGGACCGCTCTCCAACCTGCCCGCATTCGGTGAAGCGTTCGGATGCAAGACGGGTGTGCCGATGCGGCGTGCATCCGGCGATGTGTGCCGGGTCTGGTAGGTGCCGGCGCGCGCAAGCGATCCCTCAGGCCGATAACTTTCTCAAGCCCCCATCGCCTTCTTCAGCCGGGCGTGCGCCGACGCCTTGATCTGGCAGACGCGCGCGGCGCCGACGCCGATGACCTGGCCGATCTCCTCGAGGTTGAGTTCCTCGACATGATAGAGCTGGATGACCTGCGCCTCGCGTTCGGGGAGCGCCGCGATCGCCGCGATCAGGCGGTCACGCGTCTGGCCTTCCGACAGCTGTTCGAACGCGTCGGGTTCGTCGCTGGCGAACCACGGCTGATCATCTACATAGATGTCGTCGATCGAATCAAACCGCACCGCCTCCGCGCTCGCATAATCGGTGCGCAATTTCTCGGTCGAGACCGCGAGGCGTTCGGCGATCATGCTATCCTCCGGGGCACGGCCCAGTTCGTTGGTCAACGCCTTGACCGCTTGGGCATATTCGCGCCGACGGCGGATCGCGCCGCGGGTCATCGCGGCGTGGCGGCGCAATGCGTCGATCATCGCGCCGCGCACGCGCGTCACGAGATATTGCTTGAAGGTGACGAGCCCGCGATCCTCGAAAGAGGCAGCCGCCTCGACCAAGGCGACAAGCCCGACCTGGATCAGATCCTCGACTTCGACCGCGGTCGAAACACTGCCGTGGACATGCCACGCGAGACGGCGAACCAGCGGCAGATGCTCTTCCACACGCGCGCGTTCGGCGCGGGCTGCGTCGCGGCGCGAGTAGACGAGCGGCGGCGCATCCACGGAATCCGCGCGCATCGGCTCGGCGCTCATGCCGCGAGCGCCGGTTGCAGCGCTTGCGGCGCGCCGATGACCGCGACGACCTC
The DNA here is from genome assembly GCA_965219285.1 of Sphingomonas sp. GTDB lineage: Bacteria > Pseudomonadota > Alphaproteobacteria > Sphingomonadales > Sphingomonadaceae > Sphingomonas. The sequence continues at coordinate 174,371 of CBDCNF010000008.1, read as the reverse complement.
GACCGCTTTGTCCTCGGGGACTTCGAAGAAGCTGAGGACGGGGGTGTCTGGCAGGCAAGTCTTGACGAGTTTACGGATCGCGACGCGGATCGCGGGCTGGACGACGAGTGCGAACGGCTTGGCCTCGGCGATCAATGGTTGCGCCGCATTCTGTAGCGCCTCGACGATGCGACGGCCGAGATCGGGCTCGATGACGTGGCGTCGCGACGGATCGCCGCGCATCGCCTGGCCGAGCAGTCCTTCGAGCTGGCCCTCCAGCGTCATGACCCGCAACGGCTCCCTGACTCCGCAAAGCTTGCCGATGATCAGCCCGCCGAGGTCGGGACGGATCGCCTCGACGATCTCGTCGGCGTCGAGCGTGCGCAGCGCCGCAGTCGCGATGGCGGCGGCGATGCGGCGGAATTCCTTCAGCGGAATGCCCTCGGCGAGCAGGCCTTTGAGCACCGTCGTCAAGGTCGTCAGCGGCAACGGCGCGGGCGACAGCGAGGCGACGAGTTGCGGGTTGCGTTCCTTCAGGCCGTCGAGCAGCGACTGGACCTCGTCGGCGCCGAGCAGATCGGCCGAATTCGCGCCGAGCGCGTGGTTGAGGTGCGTCGCCATCACCGTGCCGGCATCGACGACGAGATAGCCCGCGCCGGTCGCGGCATCGGCGTCGCCGGGCGCGATCCACGTCGCGTCCAATCCGAAGGTCGGGTCCTTGGCCTGCTTGCCGTAGAGTTCGCCGACAGCATTGCCGGTGTCGAGCGCGAGCATTTCGTCGGGCGAGGCAATATCCTCGCCGACGCAGACGCCGCCGACCATCAGGCGGTAGGTGTAGGGCGCGAGGTTGATGTCGTCGCGGACGCGGACCTGCGGCACGACGAAGCCGAGTTCCTTCGACAATTGCCGTCGCACCCCGGTGATGCGGCTCATCAACGGCGCCCCCCGGCGCTCGTCGACGAGCGGCACCAGCCCGTAACCGATGTCGAGATTGACCTGCATCTGTTCGGTCACCTCGTCCCAGCCGATCCGCGAGGGATCGGTCGGCTCGGCGGCGATCGTGGCGACGGGGGCGGGGCGGCGCGAAATCTGGCGCAGCTTCCACGCGGCGAAACCCGCTATTCCCGCGGCACTGAGGATGACGACATGCGGCATGCCCGGCATCAACCCGAGCAGCCCGAGGATACCCGCGACCGGCGTCCACGTCCGCGCGCTGCCGAACTGCAGGCCGATCTGGCCGGCGAGATCCTTTTCGTGGCTGACGCGGGTGACGATCGCGGCGGCGGCGATCGAGAGCATCAGGCTCGGCAGCTGCGCAACGAGCGCGTCGCCGATCGCGAGCAGCACGTACCCGCGCGCCGCGTCGCCGATCGACATGCCGTGGCTGACGGGGCCGAGGATCAGTCCGCCGACGATATTCGCGGCGAGGATCAGGATCGCGGCGATCGCGTCGCCCTTCACGAACTTCGACGAACCGTCCATCGACCCGTAGAAATCGGCCTCGGTCGAAACCTCGACGCGCCGCGCCTTGGCTTCGTCGGGGGTGATCAGCCCGGCGTTGAGATCGGCGTCGATCGCCATCTGCTTGCCGGGCAACGCATCGAGCGTGAACCGCGCGGAAACTTCCGAAACACGCCCCGCGCCCTTGGTGACGACGATCAGATTGATGATCATCAGGATCGCGAAGACGAAGATGCCGACGACGTAATCGCCGCCGATCAGGAATGTCCCGAACGCCTCGATGACATGCCCCGCCGCCGCTTCGCCTTCGTGCCCGTGGACCAGCACGACCCGCGTCGAGGCGACGTTGAGGCCGAGCCGGAACAGCGTCGCGAACAGCAGGACGGTCGGGAACGCCGAGAAATCGAGCGGCTTCTGCGCGTTGAGCGCGACCATCAGCACCGCGAGGCTGATCGCGATATTGGCGACGAAGAAGATGTCGAGCAGGAAGGCCGGAATCGGCACGACCATGACGACGACAAGCAGCAGGATCGCGAGCGGCAAGGCCGCCTGACGCGCGTTGGCGAGGAGCTTCACCTAACCCCCCATGCTGGCGAGGAGCATATACGCGAGCCGCGCGGTATCGGGCGTCGGGCGCAACAGGCTCGCTGCCTGCGTGTTGGCGCGCGCCGTCTGGAATCGGCCGAGCGTCGAACTGGCCCAGGCCATCGCGTCGCTCGCGCTCTCGCCGTTGCCGGTGACGACGGTGGCGCCGTCGACGCCGCCCATATCGAGCGCCTGCGCTGCGAACTGCATCCGCGGCATCGCGTTGCCGCCAGCCGCTGCGGCGCCAGCGCCGAGCTTGTCGGAGAAGCGCGAATAGACTTCGGAAAGCGACCGTGCGCTGCCGTTGCCGTCGAAGAACACGTTGCGGTTGGCGCGGGCGGCGGCGGGGAACATCGATGCGGCGTTGCGATCGGGACTCGATTGCATCGTGGTCAGGAACTGCCGCGCGCCGCCGAGCCCGAGGAAATGCGCCATATAGAGATCGGTGCCCGTCGCGGTGCGGCCGAGCGTGCCCTGCAATGCATCGGCATTGTCCGACGCATGTTCGGCGGCCATCAGCGAGGCGACCTCGGGATTGTTGCGGAGTTGCAGGATCGCGGCGCGCGTCGCGCCGTCGCTCACCGTCATCCGCCCGCCCGCGGTCTGGCCGATCGAATCGGCGGCCCAGCCGAGACCGTGTTCGGCGCCATGCTTCTTCACGACCGCGAACCAGCTTTGTTCGATGAACTGATAGAGGCCCGAGGCGCTCGACGTCCCGGCATGCGCATCGGCACGCAGCCCGCTTTCGAGTTTGGCCTGACCCAACAGATATTGGAAATCGACACCGGTGCGTGTCGCGGCACGCGCGATCGCGGACTGGATACGTCCGGTGGCGGCAATCGATTCGATGGTCATTCGCTGAGACGAGTCCCTGTTCGGGAGTCGAGATCAGCAAGGGTCGTGCCATTTTTGTTTGTCTTTTTTGATCCGCTCACGCGAATAAGTCGGCACCGGCCCGCTCCCCCGCCCCACCTCCCAAGACATTATACTGAATGGGAGGTGGGGTGGGGGAGCGGGCTGGTGCCGACTTACGGCCGAGAGGCCGTCAAACTCTTACGCGTACGCCACGCTGCCACGGCCGTACGCGTTGCCGCCTTCGCCGGTCAGAACTTGCAGGCGGCGGCGAACATTTGCCGCCATCAGGTTCACGTAGATGCGGCAGGTCTCGTTGAGCTTGTCGGCTTCGTCGGCGAGGCTACGCAGGTCGGGACCGGCGGGGCCGTCGCCGAGGCGGCGGACTTCTTCGATCGCGGCGAGCTTGGCCGACGTCGCTTTTTCGAGGCCCGCGATGTCGTTGCTCTTCAGCGCGGCGATCTCGGCGTGGAGCGTCTCGATCACCTGGATCAATGCGTCACGCCGCGTCATCGGACACCCATTCGTAGCGCAACGCGATCAGCCGGTCGGCGATCCGCGCTGGAGAAATCGGGAAGCTGCCGTCGGCGATCGCGGCCTTGATCTGGCGAACGCGCTCGGCATCGACCGGTGGCTTCGCGGCGAGAGACCGCGCGGTCGTGGTGACCGGCGCTGCATCCGGGGAAACGGGCGCAGCGGTCACCGGCGGGGTCGCCATGACGCGCGTCACCGAAGCCACGCCGCGCGCGCTCACCGATCCGGGTCTTGATCCCACTGCATCCACCATGTCCGCACCTTTCGGCCTGTGACAGGAGGATAAACGGCCGGAGCGCCGCAGACTTTAGCATTTTGTTATTCCAGCCAGCCGGGGAGCGTCGCACGGCCGCTATCGACCGCGACTGCCTGTACCGGCGTGCGCGAATCGGTAACACGCACCATCACCCGCGCGCCTTGCGCGGCATCGGCCATCGCGACGCCGTCGCGGGTGATCGAGAACCCGTCCTGACCCGCCTCGATCGTCACCGGGTCGCCGCGCTTGATGACGGGCGGCCCGGCAACGGCACGGGCGCCGGGCGCGCTCGTACCCGCCGTCACGGTTCCGTCCGACAGGACCGGCACGAAGATGCGCCACTCGGGTCCGAGACAACTGATGACGACGGCATTGTGCGCGGGCGTGCGCCAGGACACCGATACCATCGGGCAGGACGCGAGCTTCAACCGCGAATCGACGGTGGCGCGAGCACCGCCCGCCTCGCCGATCGCGTGCGTGGTGAAGGCGGCAACCGCGCGGTCGAGTCCGGCGGGATCCTGGAAATCCTGCGCCGTAGCCGGGGCGGCAACAAGCAGGAACGGAATTACGAAACGGTACATGGGCATCCTCATCGGTCCCCGGAGAAGGCAAGCGTGACGATCACCTGACGGCGACCCGGTTTGCGCGTCGTGGAATTGACGATCGTCATCCGGCCGGGCGCCATACCCGCCAGCGCGGCGGCGACCGCGCGGGCGCGATCGGCGGCAAGCACCGCACCGCTGGCGGAGGCGGGGTCAACATCGGCGGCGCTGCCATCGACCGCGCCGGTGACCTTCAGCGAAACGCGCGGATCGCGCAACGCCTCGCGCGCCCACGCCGCGAGGCTGTCGGGCGCAGCCGGGAGCACCGCCGATCCGGGCGCGAAATTGAGCATCGCCGCCGCCGCAACCGGAATCGGCTCCTCCGGCTCGGCGGGCGCGATGCCGAAGCCCTGACGGATGCCGCTCGCGAGCGCGCGCGGATCGAGCTGCGTATTGGCCTGCATCAGCACAAAGAAGCCGACGAGCAATAGCGCGAGATCGGCCAATGTGATCAGCCAGAGCGGCCGGCCCGTCGGCAGAATCGGAAAGTCGTCCACGGTCATGCCGCGGTCACCGCTTGCAGCGCGGGGACGAAGCTCACCGGCGCGGCATGGCGCGGCTGTTCGCGTTCCGCCAGCGCGACGATCGGCGCGACCAGCCGGGCGCGTTCGAGCGCTTCGGCGCGCGCCGCGATGCGCAGCCGGTTGGCGATCGGCATCGCGACCAGATTGGCGACGATCGCACCGTACAGCGTCGCCAGCAGCGCCACCGCCATCGCGCCGCCGATCGCCTTGGGATCGGTCATCGCGGTGAACATCGTGACGAGGCCCAGCAACGTGCCGACCATGCCCATCGCGGGCGCGGCTTCGGCGGCGCCCGCCCAGACGTCGGCGGCGGCAGCGTGACGTTCGATCCGCGCGCGACGAAGGTCGGTCAGGCGCGCCGCGATCGTGTCGGGCGCGACGCCATCGACGATATCGGCGACCGCGGCGGCGAGATCGGCGTCGGTGATGACCGAACGATCGAGCGCGATCGCGCCATGGCGCCGCGCGATCCGCCCGAGTGCGGCGATCTGCTGGAGCAACGGTTCGGCGGAGAAGCGGCGGCGCGCGAGTGTCCGTAGCGCGGAGATCGCGTGGACGCCGTCGCGCGCGGGCGAGCGGAGAATGGTGGCGAGCAACGTGCCGCCGCCGACGATGGCGAGGGCGAGCGGATCGAGGAATGTACCGGGCGTCATGCGCGATCAATCAGCAAGACGCGTGCCGATTGCTGCGGATCGTCACGCTGGACGTCTTCGATGTCTATCCCGTTTGGGCAGGTGTCGCCGTTATTGATCCAACTTGACCGACCTTTATCGTCACCCCGGACTTGTTCCGGGGTCCACCGTGCCACTGAAATAACGATTTATGCGTGTGCGGCGCGGTGGCTGCCGGAACACGTCCGGCATGACGGATGGGGATGACCGGCAACGCTTGCCGGAAACGACGGCAACATCTTGCCGGTCGCGCCGCCGCTTACACCCAAAACCCGCCACAATCAAACTTGGCACACCCCTTGCTGATATCCCTGCGCACACTCTCGTGCAGGAACGGTTTGGAGCTTGGGGCCGATGGCCAGCGACAGTCTTTTCGGGGTTCACGGCGCCGCGCTCGAAGTGCGCTCGCAACGCATGGGCGTGCTCGCATCGAACATCGCGAACGCATCGACGCCGGGCTTCAAGGCCCGCGACATCGACTTCCAGGCCGCGCTCAACGCGATGGAACATTCGCAAGGCGGGTCGGGCGATCAGGCGATCTCCGGCGCGATGAAATACCGCGTTCCCAACCAGCCGTCGATGGACGGCAACACCGTCGAGCTTTCCGCCGAACAGACCGCCTTCGCCGAGAATGCGGTCCAGTATCAGACGACGCTGAGCTTCCTGAACGGCCGCATCGGCCAGCTCACGCGCGCGCTGAAGGGAGAATAAACGTGTCGGGTCCGCTGACGATCTTCCAGGTGGCCGGCCGCGCGATGTCCGCGCAGCTCATCCGCATGAACACGACCGCGTCGAACCTCGCCAACGCCGGCGGCGTCGCGGGGTCGGAAGCCGGTGCTTATCGCACGATGAAGCCCGTCTTCAAGACCAGCTTCGACGCCGCGAGCGGGCTGTCCACGGTCGACGTCCAGCAGATCGTCACCGCGGGCGAACCGCCGGTCAAACGCTACGATCCCGCCAATCCATTGGCCGATAAGGATGGCAACGTCTTCGACGCCGCGGTCGATGAGACCCGCGAGCTGGTCGACATGATGGAGACGTCGCGGACCTACCAGAACAACGTCGAGGTGATGAACACGGCGAAAAGCCTCATCCTCGATACCATCAAGATGGGCCGATAGATCATGAGCGCATTCGACAGCACCCTCGCCGGACTCGGCATCAACAGCCAGGCGAACCTTGCGGCCAACGCCGCGGCGGCCTCGAACGTCGGCCAGACGACGCTCGGCCAGGCCGATTTCCTGAAACTGATGACTGCGCAGCTGGCCAACCAGGATCCGTTCGATCCGGTCGACAACACCCAGATGGTCGCGCAGATGGCGCAATTCTCGTCGCTCGCGGGCATCACCGAGATGTCGACGACGTTGAAGGCGATCTCGGAGAAACTTGGCGCGACCAGCACCAACGACGCGGTCGCGTATATCGGCAAGACCGTGCTGACCGAAGGCGACGTCGCGTACGGTCGCACCTCCGGCGGCATTTCCGGCGGCGTCGAACTCGACGGCGACGCGACCGATGTGAAGGTCTCGATTCAGTCGGCTGACGGCCAGGTGCTCAAGACCATCGCGCTCGGGCCGCAGGCGGCGGGTTCGCTGTCCTACGACTGGGATGGGATGACCGATGCCGGCACCGATGCCGGTGCGGGTCCGTTCAAGATCAGCGTCTCGGCAATGTCCGGCGGCGCCGTCGTCCCTGCGCGCAGCCTCGTTTGGGCGCCCGTCCAGTCGGTTTCGACCACCACCGGTTCCACCATCCTCACGCTTCCCGGTCTCGGCGAAGTCCCCGCAACCGCCGTTCGCCAGATCGGCTGAAGTCTTTTCGTCAAAGGAGAACAGTAATGTCTTTCTACACCTCGCTTTCGGGCCTGCAGGCCGCCCAGACCGATATGTCGACGATCTCGCACAACCTCGCGAACGTCTCGACCAACGGCTTCAAGAAGAGCAGCAGCGTGTTCGCCGACGTCATGGCGTCGAGCTTCACCAGCGATCCGCGCCATCTGACCGGATCGGGCGTCGTCCTGCTCCAGAACCGTCAGGAGTTCGGCGAAGGCAACCTGCGCTCGACCACTTCGACGCTCGATCTCGCGATCTCGGGGGACGGGTTCTTCGCGGTGAAAACCGGCAGCGGCGTTTCCTACACCCGCAACGGCAGCTTCTCGGTCGATCCCGGCACGCATGAGATCGTCGATGCGCAGGGCAGCCGCCTCCAGGCCTATCCAGTAGACGCCAACGGCAACGTCAGCGCCACCGGTGTCGACGGGCTTTCCAGCGTCCGCATTCCCGAGACGAGCGGCGTACCCGTGCCGACCTCGAAGGTATCGCTCGGCGTCAATGTCGCCGTCGGCGCGACCACGCCCGCGACCGCGTTCAATCCCGCCAACCCGTCGAGCTACAACAACGCCACCGCGACCACGGTCTACGACGCCGGCGGCAATCCGATGACGATGACCAATTATTACGTCCGCAACGAAGCCGCAGACGGCACCGATGGATCGACCGGCTGGTCGGTCTACAGCTACGTCGGCGACCAGCAGCTCACCACCGGCGGCGCGACGACCCCGACCGCAGTGACGTTCGATGCAAGCGGTGCGTTGACCGACCCGGCGGCGCCGATCGCCTATGACACGTTTACCCCGACCGCCAGCGGCGTTCCGCAGAGCGTGTCGCTCGATCTTGGCGGGTCCACCTCACGCGCCGCGGTCTATTCGGTTGCGTCGCGCAGCCAGGACGGGTTGTCGATCGGTCAGCTTTCGGGCGTCAGCATCGACAACGCCGGCGTCATCTCCGCAACCTTCTCGAACGGCGAGAGCAAGGCGCTCGGCAAGGTGGCGATCGCCAACTTCACCGATCCGACCGGATTGAAGCAGGAAGGCAACAGTTATTGGTCGGCGACCGGCTTTTCGGGCGACGCCAAGCTCGGCGGCGCGGACGAAAACGGCAACGGTCGTCTGCTGACCGGGACGATCGAGGGATCGAACGTCGATATCACCGAGGAGTTGGTCAATCTGATCGCGGCGCAGCGCAATTTCCAGGCGAATGCCAAGGCGCTCGATACGCAAAGCCAGATCTCGCAGACGATCTTCAACATCCAGTGATCGCGGCGCGCGGGGGGCTCTGAATGGACAAGTTGGTCTATACCGCGGCGACCGGCCTGCGCAGCCACATGGCGGCGCAGGCGGCGATCGCCAACAACATGGCGAACGCGTCGACGACCGGCTTTCGCGCCGATCGCGTCGTGTTCGACCGGTTGTCGCTGAAAGGCGGCGGCGACGAATTGTCGTCGCGCGCGCCGACCGGCGAGGAAGTGACCGATCTCGATCGCAGCCCCGGCGCGATCGAGCGGACCGGGCGTCCGCTCGACGTCGCGATGACCGCGAACGATGTGTGGATGGCGGTGCAGGCCAACGACGGCACCGAAGCCTATACCAAACGCGGCGACCTTTCCGTGTCTCCGTCGGGCACGCTCCAGACCGGCGACGGTTTTCTGGTGATGGGCGGTTCCGGCCCGATAACGATCCCGCCGTACGACCGGCTGACGATCGGTTCGGACGGTTCGATCTCGATCGTTCCGCAAGGCGACAAGACCGGCGAGCCGCAGATCGTCGACCAGATCAAGCTCGCCTCGGCCAAAGGCAGCCAGACCGTAAAGGGGCTCGACAATCTGCTCCATGTCAAGGGCGGCGGCGCGCTGCCGCAGGATCAGAGCGCGAAGGTCGAGGCCGGCGCGCTCGAAGGATCGAACGTCAACATGACGCAGGCGCTGGTCGACATGATCGAGAACCAGCGCAGCTACGAGGTACAGGCCAACCTTTTGAAAGAGGCCAAGACCATGGACGAAGGCAGCGCATCCCTGATGCGCATGCCGGGTTAGGGAGCAAGAGGCTATGACATCCGCCGCAATGCACATCGCACGGACCGGGCTCGACGCCCAGGACATGCGGATGCGCGTCATCTCGAACAACCTCGCCAACGTGAACACCACCGCGTACAAACGCGATCGCGCCGCGTTCGAGACGCTCGCCTATCAGACCGTGACCTCGCCCGGCGCGCAATCGACCAGCGAAACCAAATACGCGACCGGGCTCAGCCTCGGCACCGGCGTCAAGGTTCAGGGCACCGCCCGGATCGACACGCAGGGCGCGATGCAGACGACGGGCAACAGCCTCGATCTCGCGCTCGACGGCGATGGCTATTTCCAGGTCCAGCTTCCCGGCGGCGACCTAGGCTACACGCGCGCGGGCAATTTCAGCCGCTCGCCCGAAGGCCTGCTCATCACCTCCGAAGGCTATCAGGTCCAGCCCGGCATCACCGTCCCCGAAGGCGCCACCGCGATCACGGTCGGTCAGGACGGCACCGTTTCGGCGACCGTCCCCGGCCAGGCCGAATCGCAGAATATCGGGCAATTGCAGGTCGCGTCGTTCCCGAACGGCGCGGGCCTCGAATCGACCGGCGACAATTACCTGCGCGAAACCTCGGCCAGCGGCACCGCCAATCTCGGTGTCCCCGGCGAGGACGGCCGCGGCCGCATCCGCCAGGGCATGCTCGAGGCGTCGAACGTCAACGTCGTCGAGGAACTCGTCGACATGATCGAAACGCAGCGCGCCTACGAGGTCAATTCGAAGATGATCACCGCGACCGACGACATGCTCAAATTCGTGAACCAGAACGTCTGATGGCTACGCGCGCACCCAACCCATTCACCGGTTTCTGGATCGAGATCGGCCTCGGCGCCGCCGCGCTCGCGCTCGTCGCGGCGGCATTCGTGCCGGCGCCGGCGGAGGCCGGGCTGTTCGGCAAGAAGAAGCCGAAGGAGGATTTCACCGTCGTTCGTGCGCCCGCGGTTCCGGTTGTGCCGGTGGCGCCGCCGCCGCCCGCGAACGGCGCGATCTTCCAGACCTCGGGCGGTTATGCCGCGCTCTACGAGGGCGCGCGCGCGCGCAACGTCGGCGATCTGCTGACGATCGTTCTCGTCGAGCGTACCGCCGCGTCCAAGTCCTCGACCTCGAAGCTCGATTCGGGCGGCGGCTTCGGCCTTGTGCCGCCGTCGACCGGCGCGCTGTCGCTGTTCAGCAAAACCGACGCCTCGGTCAGCGGCAGCCGCAATTTCGACGGGACCGGCACCGCGGGCCAAGCGAACTCGCTGTCGGGCGAAGTCTCGGTCACGATCGCGCAGGTCCTCCCGAACGGCACGATGCTGGTCCAGGGCCAGAAGCGCGTGACGCTCAACCGCGGCGACGAATTCGTCCAGATCAAGGGGCTGGTCCGCCCCGCCGATATCGATCGCGACAACCGCGTGCTCTCCACCCGCGTGGCGGACGCGCAGATCTCCTACACCGGCAAGGGCGACGTCGCCCGCGCCGGCCGCCAGGGCTGGCTCAGCCGGTTCTTCCAAGTCGTCTCCCCGTTCTGAGGATGATTTTGATGATTTCTCTCCTCCTCCGTTCGTTTCGAGCGAAGTCGAGAAACGCTGCGCAGCGCTTGGAACACGCTTCTCGACTTCGCTCGAAGCAAACGGGATGTTTTGCGGCTGTCATGTCTGCCTTCCTGATCGCGATCCCGGCGCATGCTGATCGGATCAAGGACCTTGGCGGATTTCAGGGCATCCGTTCGAACCAGTTGACCGGCTATGGCATCGTCGTCGGGCTCCCCGGCACCGGCGACGACAACCTCGAATATACCGTCCAGTCGGTAAAGGCGGCGGCGTCGCGGTTCGGCCTGCAACTGCCCGCGAACGCCAATCCGGGATTGAAGAACGCCGCGGTGGTGATGATCACCGCCGAACTCCCGGCCTTCGCCAAACCCGGCCAGCGCCTCGACATCACCGTCGCCTCGATCGGCAAGGCGAAGTCGTTGCGCGGCGGTAGTTTGATCCTGACCCCGCTACTCGGCGCGGACGGCAAGATCTACGCGATGGCGCAAGGCAATCTCGCGGTCGGCGGCTTGGGCGCGGAGGGCAAGGACGGATCGCAGATCGTCGTCAACGTCCCCTCGACCGGACGCATTCCGGAAGGCGCTACGGTCGAACGAGCGGTCGCCACCGGTTTTGCCGACACGCCTTTTCTCACCTTCAACCTCCAGCGCGCCGATTTCACGACCGCGCAAAACGTCGCGGGCGCAATCAACCAGCGGCTCGGCTTCGGCACCGCGCAAGCGACCGATGCGATCTCTGTCGCGATCCGCGCGCCGGTGGGTGCCGACGTTCGCGCGACACTCATGTCCGAAATCGAGAATCTCGACGTGACCTCCGCGACACCGTCCGCCAAGGTCATCGTCAATGCGCGGACCGGCACCGTCGTCATCAACGCCGCGGTCCGCGTCGGCCCCGCGGCGGTCAGCCACGGCAAGCTGACCGTCCGGATCGACGAGAGCCAGCGGGTCACCCAGCCGCAGCCGTTCAGCCAAGGCCAGACCGCGGTGGAGCAGAAGTCGGCGGTCGGGATCGACGAGGAGCATCGTCCGATGTTCCTGCTCGATCCCGGCCCCAAGCTCGCCGACATCGTGAAGGCGGTGAATGCGATCGGCGCGTCGCCGGCCGATCTCGTCGCGATCCTTGAGGCACTCAAGGAAGCGGGTGCGCTCAAGGCGGAACTGATCGTGCTATGACCGAGATCGCCCCCAAAATCGCCGCCGCCACCAGCATCGACACCGCGCTCGGCACCAGGCTGGAAACGGGCGCGACCAAGGCCAACCTCGCCAAGGCGGGGCAGCAGTTCGAAGCGGTCTTCACCGGTATGATGATGAAGGCGATGCGGCAGGCGAAGCTCGCCGACCCGCTGTTCGATTCGAAGGCGATCGACACCTTCCGCGACATGCAGGACCAAAAGGTCGTGCAGGCGATGGCCGAGCACACCCCGTTCGGGATCGGCAAGGCGATGACCGATTTCCTGTCGCGCGCCTTGCCGAACGCGACGGATGGTCAACCCGAAATTAACCAGATTGCGTCCAAGCCAGCGGCATGAGCGATCTCCTGACTGTCGGCGCCTCGGGCGTACGCGCGTACCAGACCGCGCTGACGACGACGTCGGAGAACATCGCCAACGCCGGCAACATCGATTATTCACGCCGCAGCGTCGATCTCAACGAGGTCGCCACCGCCGGCGCCGGCCTTACCTATCGCGGCGCCGCAAACGGCATGGGTGTCGTCGTCGGCGCGACGGTGCGCGCGGCGGACGGGTTCCGCTCCGCCGCGGTCCGCAGCGCGGGCGCCGATCTCGCACGCACCGAGGCGGGTTCGGTGTGGCTCGATCGCATCCAGTCTTCGCTGACCGGCAACGATCTGTCGGGACGAATCACCAGTTTCTTCAACGCCGCCAAGGCGCTTGCCGCCGATCCTACGTCGACCGCCGCACGCGCGGTGATGCTGGAAAGCGCCGCGACCGTCGCGGCGGGCTTCTCCGCGACCGGCGACGCGCTGACGCAAACCACCGCCGATCTCGACGCGACCGCCGATCAGGCGACCGCCAAGCTGGGCGAACTGGGCAGCGCGTTGGCGAAGATCAACGACGGTCTCGGGCGCACCAGCCCCGGCACCGCGACCGCGGCGACGCTTGCCGACCAACGCGACCAGATCCTCGAACAGATGAGTGCGCTGGTCGATGTAAACGCCACGTTCGATCCATCGGGCCGCGCGACCGTCCGCGTCGGCGGCAGCGGCGGGCCGGTCCTCGTTGCGGGAACCGAGGCCGGTGGGATAACTTATACGCGCAATGCCGCGGGGACGGTCGCGTTCACCGTCCACCGTGCCGGCACGACATCGGCGCTGACGCCGAACGGCGGCGCGCTCGCCGGAATCGTCGACGGAGCACAACGCGTTCAGGACGCACGTGCCGCGCTAGACGGCGTCGCGACCCGATTCACCGATGGCGTGAATGCGCTTCAGGCCGCTGGACGCGATCTCACCGGAGCCGCGGGCGCGCCATTGTTCGCGGTCGGCAGCGATCCGACGAAGATCACGCTGGCGCTCGACGATCCCGCCGGAATCGCCGCCGCCTCGGTCGGCGAGGGTACACGCGGCAACGGCAATCTCGCGGCGCTCGAATCGTTCCGCAGCGGCGCCGGCTTCGAAACCTCGCTGACGTCGCTCGTCGCCAACAATGCCGCCGCGATCGATGGCCGCGCCACTGTCGCCGCCGCGCAATCCGCGATCCACGATGGTGCTATCGCCGCGCGCGACGCGATCTCGGGGGTCGATCTCGATAACGAGGCGGTCGATCTTTTGCGCTTCCAGCAGGCGTATCAGGCGTCGAGCCGCATCATCCAGGTCGCGCGCGAGACCTTCCAGTCGATCCTGGAGATCCATTGATGACCGCCCCGCTTTCAACCCGCCTGTTCTACGATCGCGCCGCCTCGTCGATGACGACGCTCAACGCGCAGGCCGACCGGCTGAACCTGCAGGTCTCGACCGGCAAGAAGCTGATCAGCCCCTCCGACGACAGCGCCGCCTTTCAGCGGCTTCAGGGCCTCGCCCGTGCCAAGACCGATGCGACGACAGACGCCGCCAACATCACGCTCGCGCAATCGGTGTTGCAGCAAGCCGATACGACGCTCACCTCGATCACCGCGCAGCTCCAGCGCGCGTCCGAACTCGTCCTGCAAGCCGGCAACGGCACCGCGTCGGCGAACGACAAGAAGGCGAGCGCGATCGAACTTTCCGAAATCCTCCAGTCGATCGTCTCGCTCGCCAATGCGCAGGATTCGCGTGGCGGGCCGCTGTTTGGCGGCGCCGACGGCACGCCTGCGGTGACGCAGGCCGCGGACGGATCGCTGACCTTCGCCACCGGGGAAGCCGCGGCGATTCCGATCGGCGACGACCAGAGCGTCCAGTCGAGCAGTAACGCCAGCGCCTTCCTGTCGGCCGGCACCGGCGATATCGGCACCGCGCTGACCGCGATCATCGCGGCTCTGAACGCCGGAGGTGACCCGCCCGCGACCGCAGTCGCCGACCTCAAGTCCGTTTCCGATTGCACGATTGCGACGCAGGCCTCGATCGGCGCGCGCGGCGCGCGGGTGGACTTGGTCGATGCGCAAATGAAGAGCGCCGCGATCGACCGCGAAGCGACGCGCTCGGGGATCGAGGACGTCGATGTGACGCAGGCGATCACCGATCTGCAACGCACGATCACGATCCTGTCGGCGACACAAGCGAGCTTTTCGCAGCTCTCTTCGCTGTCATTGTTCGATTATCTGCACTGAGTTTTTTGGTTCAGCTCACGCTGAACTGGCGGCACCGGCCCACTCCCCCACCCCGCCTCCCGAGACACTATACTGAATTGGAGGCGGGGTGGGGGAGTGGGCCGGTGCCGCGACAAAATAATAAAGCCGTTTTGGTTAACCCGACGGTTACACTGTCCGGGTAACCCTCCGATGCAACGCTTGTCAGTGCTCCCCGGGGGAATTGCATGTTTCCGGCCATCGGCCTCGTCGTCCTCCTCGTCATGGTCTTCGGTGGGTTCGCCTTCACAGGGGGGGCGCTTGGCCCCGTCATGGAGGCGATCCCGCACGAGATGCTGATCATCGGCGGCGCCGCCGCCGGCGCGCTGATCATCGGCAATTCGGGCAAGGAACTGAAGGCGATGGGCGGCGGCCTGATGAAGGTCTTCAAGGGCCCGAAATACAAGAAGCAGGATTTTCTCGACGTCATCTTCCTGGTGTCGAAGTTGATGAAGATGCTCCGCATGGAAGGCCCGATCGCGCTCGAGCCGCATGTCGAGGATCCCGCCTCCTCGGCGGTGTTCGCGGAGTATCCGCGGCTCCTCGCCGACCAGACCCTCGTCAACCTCATCGCCGATACGCTGCGGCTCGTCGTCGTTTCGTCGGGGACGCTCGACGTCCACGCGGTCGAAGAGGTGATGGACAATACAATTCGGACCCACCACCACGAAGTCGAGGGCCCGCACGCGACGCTCTCCAGCCTCGCCGATGCGCTCCCCGCGCTCGGCATCGTCGCGGCGGTGCTCGGTGTCGTGAAGACGATGGGGTCGATCGACAAGCCGCCGTCGATCCTCGGCGCGATGATCGGTTCGGCGCTGGTCGGGACGTTTCTCGGCGTGCTGCTCGCCTACGGGATGGTCGCACCGCTCGCCTCGCGTCTGAAGCAGGTGATCGACGCCGACGGCGCGATCTACACCGTCGTCAAGCAGATCATCATCGCCTCGCTCCACGGGCACCCGCAGCCGCTGGTGATCGAGGCGGCGCGCTCGGGCATCGCGCACAAGAACCAGCCCGGTTTCGCCGAAGTGTTCGACGGGCTCAGGGGAAGATAAGCCGGATGATTCCTTTTTCTACTTCCCCGGCTAGCGTTGCTCGAAAGCGCGGCTGATGGCGGCCCGGGCTCCACACGGCAGCAATCAGCCGCCGAAGATCATCTACAAGAAGGTCTATATCGAGGGGCATGGTGGTCACCATGGCGGCGCCTGGAAGGTCGCCTATGCCGATTTCGTGACCGCGATGATGGCGTTCTTTCTGTTGCTCTGGCTGCTCGGCGCGACGACCGAGAAGCAGCGCAAGGGCATCGCCGACTATTTCGCGCCGACGCTCCTCGATACGCGGTCGCTCGGAGTCAGCGGATCGGGGTTGCTCGGCGGCGAATCGATCGTCAGCAAGAACAAGCTCGGTCCGCAGGCTTCGGCGTCGATTCTCCAGACGACCGCGATGCCGTCGGTCGGCGATGGCGGGCCGCAGATGGGGATGGGGCCGAAGGGATCGCTCAGGAGCCGTGAGGCGCTGGCCGCGGAAGACAAGAAGACATTCGAGGCGATGCGCCGCACCGTCCTCACCGAGATCGCTGGATCGGCCGAACTGGCAAAACTGGCGAGCCACATCCGTTTCGTGATGACGAGCGAGGGCCTCAGGATCGATCTGGTCGATGACGCGGATTATTCGATGTTCGCGCTCGGCACGACGACGCTCCAGCCCGAGGCGTCGGATCTGATCGGACTGGTCGCCAAATCGATCGCGCGGACGCAGAACCCGATCATGATCCGCGGGCATACCGACAGCCTTCCCTTTGACGATCCGCGCGCGATGAACAATTGGATGCTGTCGTCGGGCCGCGCCGAAGCGACTCGCCGTCGGCTGTCGCTCGGCGGCCTCCCCGAGTCGCGGTTCAACCGGATCGAGGGCGTCGCCGATCGCGAACCGCTCGTCACCGATACGCCGACCGATCCGCGTAACCGGCGGGTCGCGATCACCTTACTCTATCGGCAGACCCGCTTCGGCGAATGAAGTGCCGGCGCGAGCCTGCGCTTTCGCTCCCTTTCGCTCGTATCGATCTCGCCCTTGGCGGCGCGCACAAAGCATTGTACGGGCGGCGCTTGGTCCCGGGGGGGATTCGAGTGAATCGCGTGAAATTCAGGAGCGTGGCCGCATGACGGCATTGGCCGTATTGCAGCGATCGCTGGCGATTGTTGCGCTGGGAAGCGCGGCATTGCTGTCGGCACAGCAAATCCCCTCTGGCTCGCCGCTGTCGCCCGCACCCGCGGTGCCCGCCCCGCGTTCCGGACTCGCCGGGTCCGCGCCGGTTCTGCCGTTGCATTCGGGAGATCCGATGGCGATCTCGGCGAAGAACGATCCGCTTTTGAAGCTTGCGCAGGAAACCGCCCCGGTCGACCTGTTCCGTCGCATCGTCGCCGAGACGATCGCGCGGTCTCCCTCGGGCGAGGAGGCCGAGGCCAACCGCGACGAGGCCAAGGCCTCGCTTGACGAGGCGAAGGCCGGCCGCGGCCCGACGGTCGATCTCACGATCACCAGCTACCGCGTGATCGGTCGTAATTTCGGCGGCAATGCCGAAAACGTCATCGAAGCGGCGCGACCTGGGCATCGCACCGATAACCTGCTGACGATCGATCAGCCGTTGCTCGATGCGGGTGGCGCGAGCAATCGCATTAAGGCTGCGGCGGCACGGCTGCGCGGCGCCGATTACGATATCGAGGGCGCGACCGACCGGGTTGCGCTCGATACCATCGCGGCCTGGTACGACGTCTTCACCTATCGCTCGCTCGTCGCGCTCGCGAGCGCCTTCGCGGGCAGTCAGCGCGAATTGCGCGGCATGGTGCAGGAACGCATCGATCGCGGCGTTTCCGCACGCGCCGATGTCACGCGTGTCGACAGCTATATCGCGTCGGCCGAGGCGCGATTGGCGCGTTACCGTCGGCTCGAGCAACAGGCCGATGCGCGCTTCGAGGCGTTGACCGGCCACCCGCCGCCCGCAGGCCTGGCGCGCGCGCCTTATGCCGGGGTGCCGATGAGCCGCGATCTCGCGCTGTTGCGCGCGACGCAGAACCCGACGGTCGAATCGGCGCGTGCGGCGGCCGACGCGGCGGATCGCGATGCCAAGGCGGCGCGCGCCGATACGCTGCCGACGATTTCGGCGGGGATCGATGCCGGGCGTTATGGCGCGCTGGAAACTCCGAACGATTATGATGTCCGTGGCCGGATCACCGCGCGGCTGCGCCTGTTCGGCGGCGTTGCGGCGCGCGCGCGGCAAGCCGAAGCGCGCGCGCGTTCGACCAACGCCCGCGCCGACAGCATCAGCAGTGACGCGGGCCGCGATGCCGAGATCGCGTGGTCCGACGTCCAGGCGCTGGAGGAACAGCGTACCGCGCTCGAAGCGACGTACCTCGCCAGCCGCCGCTCACGCGATACGATTGCCGAGCGCTTCCGAGTCTCTACGGGCTCGTTGTTCGACGTGATCGGGGCCGAAGACAGCTATTTCGAAACCGCCGGATCGTATCTCCAGGCCGTGACCGAACTCGATGCCGCGCGCTACGTGTTGCTGTCGCGCACCGGCATGCTGCTTCCGACGCTGGGTCTCGCGGGGCCGACTGCGATCGCGACCGTACCGGTATCAACTGCTCCAGTCGGCAAACCCGTGGTAGGACCCAAATTATGAGCGAAGACGCGCTCGTCCCCGATCCCGGCCCGCGCTTCGCGCCGTGGCTGTTCGAGCCGATGATCGAGAACAAATCGACCTATATCAAGGTCGCGGTTGCGGCGGTGCTGATCAACCTGTTCGCGCTCGTCACCTCTTTGTTCTCGATGGTGATCTACGACCGCGTCGTCCCGAACAACGCGATTTCCAGCCTCGTCGCTTTGTCGATCGGCTTCGCCTTCGTCGTGATCTTCGATTTCATCCTGAAGACGCTGCGCGCCTATTTCGTCGATATCGCGGGCGCGGACATCGACCTGAAGATCGGCGGGCGGGTGTTTGCCAAATTGCTGTCGATGCGGCTCGATCTCAAGAAGGGATCGACGGGCGCGCTCGCCGGGCTGATGCGTGAGCTGGAGGCGCTGCGCGACTTCTTCGCCTCGGCGACGCTGTCGAGCCTGGTCGATGTGCCGTTCCTGTTGCTGACCGTGCTGGTGATCTGGGCGATCGGCGGCAAGGTCGTCCTCGTCCTCGTCGTCATCATTCCGCTGGTGCTGCTGACCGGCTGGCTGACCAATCCCGCGCTCGAACGGCTGTCGGCGCGAACGATGCGCGAGGGACTGTCGAAGCAATCGGTGCTGGTCGAGACGATCGGCGGGCTCGAAATGGTGAAGGCGTCGGGCGCGGGCGACATCCTCACCGACCGCTGGCTGAACGCGGTGCGCCAGCAATCCGATTCGTCGCTTCGCCAGCGTCTCGTCTCGACGATCGCGATCACCGTCGCGGGATCGTCGAGCACGATCAGTTACGCCGGCGTCGTCATCGTCGGGGTCAATCTGATCGCCGCGCACGAACTGACGACGGGCGGGCTGATCGCCTGTTCTCTCTTGTCGGGTCGCGCCATCGCGCCGCTGGCGCAGATTTCGCAATTGCTGACCCGGCTATCCTCGACGCGCACCGCGTACCGACAGATCAATGCAATGATGAAACAGCGCAGCGAAGGGCCGGCGGGCCAGGCGCTCGAAATGGGAACGCTCGCGGGGAAGATCGAATTCCGGAACGTCACCTTTCGCTATCCCGGCGCTTCGGAGCCCGCGCTCAACAACCTCTCGTTTGTCGTCGAAGCCGGTGAGCGAATCGCGCTGCTCGGGCGTGTCGGATCGGGCAAGTCGACGATCACCCGGCTGATCCTCGGGCTGTACGAACCCGAAGACGGACTGGTGATGATCGACGGCACCGATATCCGTCAGCTCGATCCCGCGACGCTGCGTCGCCGGATCGGCTCGTCGATGCAGGACAATATCCTGATCTCGGGGACGGTGCGCGACAACATCAGCCTTGGTCGCGGCAGCGTCGACGATGCCGAACTGATGCGCGCGTCCGAACTGTCCGGCACGCATCAGTTCATGGGTCAGATCGCCAACGGCTACGACCTGAAACTCGCCGATCGCGGCGAAGGTCTCTCGGGCGGCCAGCGCCAGTCGATCGCGATCGCGCGCGCGCTGGCGGGCAAGCCGCAGATGCTGGTGTTCGACGAACCCTCATCGAGCATGGACACGCAGACCGAGAGCGGCCTGATCGATCGCCTGACCCGCGAGGCGCAGGGCCGCACGCTCGTCCTCGTTACGCATCGTCCCAGCCTGTTGCAACTCGTCCAGCGCGTCATGGTCCTCGACAGCGGCAAGATCGTCGCCGACGGCCCGCGCGATACGATCATGCAGCAGCTCTCCCGTCCCAAGGTTGCCTGACCGATGACCGATACCGCCAACGCCCTCGAGCCCATCGCGCCCGCCCAACCCGGCGGACTCGAAACCCTCGCCGACCGGTTGAAACCGCGGCAGGCGTCCAGCATCCTGCTGTGGGCAATCCTCGCCTTTTTCCTGATTTTCATCATCTGGGCGTCCTGGGCGACGATTGATCGCACCGTACGCGGGCCCGGGCGTGTCATCGCCAGTGCGCAACTCCAGACCGTCTCGAATCTCGAAGGCGGGATCGTCAAGCAGATCCTGGTGCGGACCGGGCAGGTGGTCCGTGCCGGACAGGCGCTCGTCCGGCTCGATCCGACCGCGAGCGGCGGTGAACTCGGCTCGGGCGAGGCGCAGGCGGCGGCGCTCCGCGTCAAGATCGCGCGGCTGAAGGCCGAAGTGCTTGGGCGCGAGCCCGTCTATCCTGCGGCGACCAGCCCCGAAATCGCCGAACAGATCGATATCGAGCGCGCGCTACATTCGGCGCGGATGCAGGAACTCGCCGGACTGAGCGGCGCGGCATCGGCGCGCAGCCTGCAGGCGGTGCGCGCGGTGAGCGAGGCTCAGTCGATGTATGCGGCCAAGGTCAGTGCGCGTGACGCGCGCAAGACCGAACTCGAGACGATCCGTCCGCTCGTCGAAAAGGGTATCGAATCACGGCTGACGCTCAATCAGGCGGACAGCGCCGCGACCGTCGCCGCCAACGAGGCGGCGCAAGCATCGACCGCGATCTCGCGTTCGCAAGCCGGGGTCGCGGAGGCGCGCGCGTCGCTGGCGCAGGCGCGCGAGGATTGGCGCGCGAAGGCCGCCGACGAACTCTCCGCGGCGCAGGGCGAACTCGCCGCGCGCTCCTCGCAGATGCCCGCACTCGAAGCGCGGCTCGACCGGACGACGGTGCGCGCGCCGCTCGACGGACGCGTCAATCGCGTAATGGTGACGACGGTCGGCGCGGCGGTCGCGCCGGGGTCGCCGATCGCCGAAATCTCGCCGAGCGACGATTCGCTCTTGATCGAAGGGCGGGTCCGTCCGCAGGATATCGCGCGGGTCAAGATCGGCCAGCGCGCGCGGGTCAACATCACTGCGTATGATTCGTCGATCTTCGGTGGAATGGAGGGCACGGTCGAATCGATGTCCCCCGACGCGGTGGTCGACGAAAAGGCGCAGGACAGCTTCTACATCGTCCGCGTCCGAACCAAGGACAAGGGCCTGAAGGACAGCAAGGGCCATGTGCTGCCGATCGGCACCGGGATGACCGCCGAGGTCAATCTGCTCGGCGATCCGCGCACCGTCATGCAATATATCCTGACCCCGATCACGCGCCTGCGCGAACGCGCCTTCCGCGAATAGGGGAGCCTATCCCTCGTCGCCGTAGATCGCGATCTTTCGCGTGCCCGACGACGAGGCGGCGCCGCGATACATACCCGGCGTCGTGAAGCGCCACACCGTGTCGCCATGGGGACCGGCGACGATAACCCCGCCGGAGCCACCGAGCGCCGCGACATCCGCCATGACGATGTCCGCGGCCAATTGCAGCGTTTCGCCGGTGAGCCGGATGCGCGCGCAGATTTCATGCGCGACGTTGGCGCGGATGAAGACCTCGCCCGATCCGGTGGCCGAAACCGCGGCGGCGCGATCATCGGCATAGGTGCCCGCGCCGATCAGCGGGGAATCGCCGATGCGGCCCCAGCGCTTGCCGGTAACCCCGCCGGTGGAGGTTGCGGCGGCGACATGGCCCGCGGTGTCGCGCGCGACCGCGCCGACGGTGCCGTATTTCATATCGACGTCGAAGCCGAGCGTGTTGGTCGCCTTGAGTTCGTCGAACTGGCGTTGGCGCTCGGGGGTCGCGAACCACGAAGGATCGACCTGCTCGACCCCCTGTTCGAGCGAAAAAGCGTTCGCGCCCATGCCCGCGAGCATGACGTGGGGGCTTTCCTCCATCACCCGGCGCGCGAGGCTGACGGGGTGGCGCGTGCGGGTGACCGCGGCGACCGCGCCCGCCTTGCGGTTGCTGCCGTCCATGATCGCGGCGTCGAGTTCGCTGGCGCCTTCGTAGGTGAAGACCGCACCGCGCCCGGCGTTGAAGCTCGGATCGTCCTCCAGCACCCACAATGCCGCCTCGACCGCGTCTAGCGACCGTCCGCCTCCGGCGAGAATCGCGCCACCGGCATCGAGCGCGCGACCGAGCGCGGCACGGGCCGCGGCGTCCATTTCGGGTGTCAGCACATCGCGCGTGATGTGGCCCGCACCGCCGTGGATCACGAGTGTCCATTGCGTCACGTCGTGCGTCATACGAACGCGGGCGCCCGATCGGATCGCGGCTTGGCGCTTGGCCGTCGGCGCAGTCCGATCAGCGGGCGTAGCGGCGCGATCGCGCGGCCGCCGAAATAGAAGGCGAGGCATCCTGCGATGGTCGCCACGACGAGGATCGCGAACTCCTCCCAGCCGGGCAGCGCGGCGGGGAGCAGCCAGTACATCACCACGACGATGATCGTCTGGTGGATGATGTAGAACGGGAACACCGCCTCGGTCAGCGTGGCGCGGATCGGCCGGTCGTGGTTCCACCAACGCTCCGCAATACCGATCAGCGCGACGATCGCGCCCCATTGTTCGACCGCGTGCGC
Organism: Sphingomonas sp.; assembly: GCA_965219285.1. Lineage (GTDB taxonomy): Bacteria > Pseudomonadota > Alphaproteobacteria > Sphingomonadales > Sphingomonadaceae > Sphingomonas. The sequence continues at coordinate 151,677 of CBDCNF010000008.1, read as the reverse complement.
CGCGCCGTAATAAGGATAGACCCAGCGTGGTGCGGGCACATTGCCCGGCCAGCGATATTCGACCGCGACGACGGTTGCGAAGCCGATCAGCGCGATGGCCGCGCCCGCCTTCCACAGGTGCGCGATCGCCGCCATCGCCGCAGGCGATCCAGCGAGCGCGAAGCCGAACAGGAAGGCGGGCAAATACATTGAATGCGCGATCGTGTCGTCGATCAGCGTCTGCGTTTCCCCTCTCATCGGGAACCACCAGCTATGCACCGCAATCAGGAAGGCGGTCGGGATCAGCAGGACGCCCCAGCCCGCGAATATTCGATCGAACAGCGCCTGTGCGCGCGGCGTCGGCACGACCGCGACGGTCGCCGCCAACGCAGCGGTATAGACCCACAGATAGGCGACGAACCACAGATGGTTCCACGTCGGCAGGTCGATCCCCGCGATCTTGTCGAAGCCGAAATAGTCGTGGAGCCAGAAGGCGGGAAACGACGCGCCGTACCCGTGCTTGACGACGAGTTCGACCCAAGTTTGCGGCGGAACGATGACCGCCATGCCGAACGCCAACGGGATCAGCAGGCGCGTCGTGCGGTTCGCCAGAAATGCCGCCGCGCCGCTCGACCGCGACAGCAAGGCGCGGCTGGCGTAGCCCGAGACGACGAACAACAACGTCAGCCGCCACGCGTTGCTGGCGAACATCGGTAGCGTCACCCAATCGGCGACATGCGCCGATTTGATGTGGAAGTTCCACGGCACGAAGACCATGCCGACGTGGTACAGAATCAAAAGCGCAAACGCGCCGATCCTGAGCCAGTCCATGCCGTAATGCCGTTGCATCGCGCGGCTTTAGGGGCCGGGCTGCGAACCCGCAACAACTGCTCCGCCGCAGTGATCGGTCGTTTACCGTTTGACGCGAGGCATGCCCATGAAATCGCGCTTGCCGAGCTTCACGCCCTGCGCACGCAGGATCGCGTAAGCGGTGGTCGCGTGAAAATAGAAATTGGGCTGCGCGAAGGACAGCAGGAAATTCGCGCCGGTGAACGGCATTACGGTCTCGCCGAAGCGGAATTCGGTGTCCGCTTCGGTGAGCGAATTGAATTCGTCACGTTCGATCGCCTCCAGCTTAGTGATGGCGTCGCGCAATTCGGTATGAAGCGTCACGAAGTCGGTCGGCCAGGGTTGCCTGTCGGGCGAGAAACTGCCGGCACGCACGCTCTCGATCGCGCCGGTCGAGTGAGCGACGCAGGACTTCACCTGATAGCCCAACGGCAGCATGTCGGGCGCGAGCCGCGTGTCGATCAACGCCTCGGGTGCGATGCCCTGTTCGGCGCAGAACGCCTCCGCCTTGTCGAGCAAAGCATCGACCGCGCGCAGGATCTGGAGATTTGACGGAATTATCGCGTCGTAGAGGGAAAACGTCATCATTTGCTCCATCGTGTGCACGTGAAGCTATGACGCACGTGGCGTGTCGCCGCCAGTGGCGCTATATACGCATGAACCCTCGCGAGGAATCTCATGTCCATCCGTCCCTGGCGCGACATCACGCGCCGCCAAAGCCGCCAGATCATGGTCGGCAACGTCCCCGTCGGCGGCGACGCGCCCGTCACCGTCCAGACGATGACGAATACCCCGACCAGCGACGCCAAGGCGACGATCGACCAGATCCGCCGCTGCGAGGATGCCGGGGTCGATATCATCCGTGTCTCGTGCCCCGATGTCGAAAGCACCGCCGCGTTGAAGCAGATCGTCCGCGCGAGCCGCGTGCCGATCGTCGCGGACATCCATTTCCACTACAAACGCGCGCTGGAAGCCGCCGATGCGGGTGCGGCGTGCCTGCGGATCAACCCCGGCAACATCGGATCGACGGAGCGCGTCAACGAGGTGGTGAACGCGGCGCGTGCCAACGGCTGCGCGATCCGCATCGGCGTGAATGGCGGGAGCCTTGAGCGCGACCTGCTCGAAAAATACGGCGAGCCCTGTCCGGACGCGCTCGTCGAAAGCGCACTCGATCATATCAAATTGCTCCAGGATCGCGATTTCCACCAATTCAAGGTCGCGGTGAAGGCGAGCGATTTCTTCCTCGCGGTCGCCGCCTATCAGCAACTCGCCGAACAGGTCGATTGTCCGCTCCACCTCGGCATCACCGAGGCGGGCGGGTTCGTCGGCGGCACGGTCAAGTCCGCGATCGGGATCGGTACTTTGCTCTGGTACGGCATCGGCGACACGATCCGCGTCTCGCTTTCGGCCGAGCCCGAGGAAGAAGTGCGCGTCGGCTTCGAGATCCTGAAGGCACTCGGCATCCGCAACCGCGGCGTCCGCGTGGTGAGTTGCCCGAGTTGTGCGCGTCAAGGCTTCGATGTGATCCGCACGGTCCAGGCACTCGAGGAGCGGCTCCAGCATATCCGCACGCCGATGAGCCTGTCGGTCCTCGGCTGCGTCGTCAACGGCCCCGGCGAAGCGCGCGAGACTGATATCGGTATCACCGGCGGCGGCAACGGCAAACATATGGTCTATCTGTCGGGGGTGACCGACCATCACGTCCAGGACGGCGATATGATCGCGCATATCGTCAAGCTGGTCGAGGCGAAGGCGGCGGAGATCGAATCAAGCGAGGCGGTGCCGCAGGCCGCCGAGTGACGATCCGTTAGCCATTTCGGCTAACCGTGCCGCAAGCGATATCGCGGTATCGCGCGGCATGAAGTTCGCGCTGCTGCTTGTGACGGTGATCGGGATCGCGATCGGTTTGATGATCCCGGCCGCGCCGCCGCCCGCTGCGGTTGCCGCTACCGTCGCGCCATCGGTCGATCGCCCCGAGGAGACCGTGCTCGATCGCGCCGCCAACGGGCATTTCTACGCGGTCGCCGACGTCAACGGCGCGCCGATCCGCTTCGTCGTCGATACCGGCGCGACGATCGTCGCGCTGACACAGGACGACGCGAAGCGCGCGCATGTCGCGTTCGATCCGGCGCAGTTTCGGGTGATCGGTCGCGGCGCCAGCGGCGAAGTGATGGGGCAGGAGGTGTCGATCGACGCGGTCGTGCTCGACGGCAAGCGCGCCGCGGCGGTTCAAGGAGTCGTTCTTGCGAACAGCGACATGTCGCTTCTCGGCCAGACGTATCTCACGCACATCGACACCGTCCAGATCAAGGGCAACGAGATGCGGCTGAAGTAAGCCGCGTGACGCATCGCGGTCGCGCGGCTAACGCCGGGCGATGCGTCCGGTAACGCCTGCTTTCGCTTTCTTCGTCGCGGCGATCGGGATCGGGACGTTCTCGATCATGGACGCGGTGATGAAGGGGCTCGTCCTGGCGATCGGCGTCTACAACGTGATGTTGTGGCGGATGCTCGGCAACGTCGCGCTCGGCGCGGTGGCATGGGGCGTCGTCGGCTATCGGCGACCGAGCAATCGCGCGATCCTGCTCCACCTGACGCGCGGCAGCGTCACCTGCGCGATGGCGCTGTTGTTCTTCTGGGGGCTGGCGCGGGTGCCGATGGCGCAGTCGATCGCGCTCGCCTACATCGCGCCGATCCTGGCGCTGATCCTCGCCGCGTTCTGGCTGAAGGAGCGCGTCCGCGCGCGGACGATCTTCGCGGCGATCGCGGCGAGCGCGGGAATCGGGATCATCCTCGCCGGACAATCGCAGGCACAATTGGGCCATGAGGCGTTTCTGGGAACGGTCGCGATCCTCGTCTCGGCGGTGCTGTATGCGATCAACATCATCCTCACACGGATGCAGTCGCTCGCGGCGCGACCGGCGGAGACGGCTTGCCTGCAATCACTGGTGATCTTCGCCCTGCTGCTGTTGGCCGCGCCGTGGTTGATGGTCGTCCCGCCCGAGGCGCAGTTGCTCCCACTCGCGGGCGCGGCAGTGCTTGCGTTCGTGTCGATGATGATGCTGAGCTGGGCCTATGGACACGGCGAGGCGGGATATCTGGCGATGACCGAATATACGTCGTTCCTCTACGCCGCCTTTTTCGGCTGGCTGATCTTCGGCGAGCGGGTTTCGCCGTTCACGCTGGTGGGGGCGGCGATCATCGTCGCGGCGTGCGTCTATGCGGCGCGACGGCGCGACATCGCCGCGCAGGCGATCGAAATGGCGGCGTGAGCGTTTCAATCCGCCCCGCGACGATCGACGACGTGGCGACGATCTTGCGCTTCGTGCGCGAACTCGCCGTCTTCGAGCGCCAGCCCGAGGCGGTGGTCGCGACCGGGCCGCTGCTTCGCGACGCGCTGTTCGGGGCGCATCCGGCGGCTGAGGCGGTGATCGCAGAGAGCGACGGGAACGCGGTGGGCATGGCCCTGTTCTTCCAAAATTTTTCGACTTGGACCGGGTGGCGTGGCCTTTATCTCGAAGATCTCTACGTCACGCCGATAGCGCGCGGGCACGGCGTCGGCGCGTCGTTGCTGCGGCATCTCGCCGCACTGGCGGTCGAACGCGGCTGCACGCGCTTCGAATGGTCGGTGCTCGATTGGAACGAAAAGGCGATCCGTTTCTATCGGTCGATGGGGGCGGTGCCGATGGACGAGTGGACAGTCTTCCGCGTCGCCGGCGATGCCCTTGTCAAACTCGCGGGTCGCGCCTGATGCCGTGGCTGTGGCTTGTCGTCGGCGGTCTGTTCGAGGTCGGCTTCACGACCTGCCTGCGCTACGTCGATGGTTTTCGCAACGTGCCGTGGACGATCGGTTTTCTTGTCTCGGTAGGGGTGTCGATGGCGTTACTCGAAGTCGCGTCGCGGTCGATCGCGATGGGGACGGCCTATGCGGTTTGGGGCGGGATCGGTGCGCTCGGCACGGTCATCGTCGGCATAATCTGGTTTGCCGAACCCGCGACGCCGCCGCGTATCCTGCTGATTCTCGGCGTCGTACTCTGCATCGCGGGGCTGAAGCTGACGGGAGGCAAGTGATGGCGTTCGACGCGAGCCTCGTCGGATGGGTGAGCGACGCGCTCGAGCCGATCGGCGTCGTGACGATGCGGCGGATGATGGGCGCCGCCACGCTCTATCTCGACGGCACCATCTTCGCGATCGTCGACGACAGCGAAATCTGGTTCAAGGCGGATGCCGAGAGCAACCCCGTTTGGGACGAAGCCGGCTGCGAACGCTTCACCATCGGCTTCAGCGAAACCAATATCGATACGATGAACTACCGCCGCGCCCCCGCCGACGTTTACGACGATGCCGATGCGATGCGCGAATGGGCGGCGCTGGGGATCGCCGCGGGGCAGCGGGCACCAAAGAAGAAGCCGCGCGCGAAGCGCGCTTAGAGTATCCGTGATGGTGAAGCGAGTGAGGGCGTCCAGAGGCGGTCTGCCTTGAGCAGTGCGTTTGCGGTGACGACGAGCTTTGGCATGACGGCGGTGATGGCGATTTTGGCGGGTTTTCCGGTTGCGATGAGTTGCTGGTATTTGGTTTTGAGGTCTGGATTGAAGCGGGCGGCGACCCGGGCCGGCATGTAGAGCTGCGAAATTTGGTGGTCGCGTTGGCCGAGTGCGGCGTGAAGGTCGACTATCGGCAGGTGTGGGAGTTCGTCCACACCGAGGGGCTGAGCTTCAAAAAAAGCGTGCTGCCGGCCGGGCAGCTTCGGCCAAAGGTCGCGCGTCGGCGCGAGCAGTGGAAGAAGTACCAGGACCGGCTCGATCCGCGCCGTCTCGTGTTCGGCGATGAGACCTGGGCGAAGACGAACATGGCGCCGCTGCGCGGTTGGCCACCCCGTGGCCGGCGCCTCCACGCCAAAGTGCGCTATGGTCACTGGCGCACGACGACGTTCCTCGCGGCGCTCCGCTGCGACCGGATCGATGCCCCATGCGTACTTCGACCAGCCGATCAACGGTGACAGCTTCGCTAACGCCTTCACACCACAGGAATGCGCCAACTACCTTGCTGACTCACGATATGCGTCAGCCTAGGGTTTGATCGGCTCTCGCGCTTCACGCGCGTGAGCGCGTCAAAAAGACCTACGGCGTCAACCCGCCCTCGTTCGGCAACGTCGCCTCTTCCGTGTTCGGCATCTTCGAGAACAGCGCGCGGTCGGCCGGGCCGAACGCCCATTTCCACAGCACGAACAGGTAGACCGCGGCGATCGCGGGTTCGCCGATCAGCAGTTCGGCCCATTCCATGCTGTGCGGCAATCGGGTGAACGCCCAGCCGACGAAGATCGCGGCGAGCGCCGCCCAGACCAACGGCCAGCGCAGCGGCGAGACGGGGGCCGAGAGGATGCGATGGAGCAGCCACGCCTTGATGACCGACGTCAGCGCCAGGCTCACCATCAGCGCCACCGCCGGTCCCGCCGCCTGGAAAGCGGGCGGCCAGCCAAGCGCGCGCATCGCCAGGATCAGCCCGAAGCTGAGCCCGATCTGGAACATCAGCATCGTCGCCGAGATCATCAGGTTGCGATGCCGCGCGGTGTAGACGAGCGCCGATTCGCAGACCGCACCGGTCGAGGCGAGCACCTCGGCGATCAGCAGAAACGCGAGCGCGGCGGTGCCGGCGACGAATTGCGGGCCGACGACACCCATCACCGCCTCGCCGGGGATCGATCCCATCAGTGCCAGCGCGCCTTGCGCGGCGATGATCCAGAACGCGACCTGGCGGACCTGCGCGGCGACCGCGGCGCGATCGTTTTCGGCGAGCGCGCGGGTGATGACGGGTCCGAGGATCGGATCGAACGACGTCTTCAATTTCTGCGGAAGCGAGGCGACCTGCTGCGCCATGTAATAGATGCCGACGATCTTCGGTTCGAACATCACGCCAAGGATGACACGGTCGACGTTGCGCGTGCCCCATTCGAGCGCGTCGGCGCCGGCAATCGGCACATTGGCGCGGGCGAGCGCGGCGATCTCGCTGACATGCGGGGTCCAGCCGCGCGGCAAGCCGTAGCTGCGCACGAACGGCACGATCGACGCGATCAGCGCCGCGGTCATCGAGGCGACGTAGCTCAGGACGAGGCCGTCGCGCGTCGTGAAGAACGAGAACGCCCACGCCGCGATCGAGATCGTCCACGGCTCGACCACGGCGCGTGCGGTGACCGCCGCCTTGACGTTAAGGCGATAGGCGAGCGCGGCAAGACTCACGTCGGACCAGGCGACCGCGAGGACGATGAGTGGCAGGTAGCGATCTAGTCCGACGATCGGCGTATTGGGGTACATGATCCCGGGGAAGGCCCAGAGGAACGCGCTCGCCAGCATCGACATGACGAACGCGACCGCCATCGCGTCCCAGACGACGTGCGCGTGGGGGCGATCGGTTTTTGCCAGCGCCTGCGCGAGGCCGCGCTTGAGGCCGAGCGTTGCGACGAGTGCGGCGAGCTCGACGACGACCACCGCGATCGCGAAGCGGCCGACGAGTTCGGGGCCGTAGAGGCGGCCGGCGATGAACAGGAACGGGATGCGCGCGGCGAGACGGAGGACGAACCCCGCGATATTCGTGCGGCCGCCCCTGGCCAGGGTGGCGATGTCGGCGGAGGATTCAGCCATGTCGCGCCGCGGCAAAGCCGCGTCGTCGGACCGGCTGCGCCAGCCGGCCGTGCTTGTGCGAGTCAGCCGGGTAGGCCCGGCTGCCGCACTGCGCAATCAATGCGCCGCGCCCCAACTTGCGCCGGTGCCGATCTCGATCGCGAGCGGGACATCAAGCTTGACCGCTGGCTCGGCGGCGGTCGCCATGACGTGTTCGATCACCGGCTTGGCCGCAGCGATGTCACCCTCCGGCACCTCGAACACCAGTTCGTCGTGGACCTGGAGCAGCATCCGGACATGCGCCAGACCAGCCTCCGCCAGCGCCGGCTCCATCCGCACCATCGCGCGCTTGATGATGTCGGCGCTGGTCCCTTGGATCGGCGCGTTGATCGCGGCGCGCTCAGCGCCCTGGCGCTCGTGCTGGACCTTCGATTTGATCCGCGGGAAATGGCATTTGCGGCCGAACAGGGTTTCGGTGAAGCCGCGATCGCGCACCTGCGTCAGCGTCTCGGCGATGTAGCGGTTGATGCCGGGGAAGCGTTCGAAATAGCGGTCGATCATCGCCTGCGCCTCATCGACGCTGACATCCAGACGCCCGGCAAGGCCCCAGCGGCTGATGCCGTAGAGGATCGCGAAGTTGATCGTCTTGGCACGGCCGCGGGTGTCGCGATTCACTTCGCCGAACAATTCCTGCGCGGTGAGGCTGTGGATGTCGTCGCCGCGCGCGAATGCCTCCTTCAAGGCGGGCACGTCGGCCATGTGCGCGGCGAGGCGGAGTTCGATCTGGCTATAGTCCGCCGCTAGGATGACATTGCCCTTATCCGCCACGAACGCGTCCCTGATCTGGCGACCCGTCTCGGTGCGGATCGGGATGTTTTGGAGGTTCGGATCGGTCGACGAGAGGCGCCCGGTCTGCGCGCCGGTGAGGCTGTACGAGGTGTGGACGCGGCCAGTCTCGGGGTGGATCTGCTCCTGTAGCGTGTCGGTATAGGTGTTCTTGAGCTTGGTCAGTTGGCGCCAGTCGAGAACGCGTGCGGCGATCTCGGCGCCGGGGGAGTCCTTGTCGGCGGCGAGCCGTTCCATCTCGTTGACGTCGGTCGAATAGACGCCCGATTTCCCTTTGCGGCCACCCTTCAGGCCCATCCGTTCGAACAGCACGTCGCCAAGCTGTTTGGGACTGCCGATCGTGAACGGGCCACCGGCGAGACCGTGGACGACGGTTTCGAGTTCGGCGATCTGCGTCGTGAACCCCGCCGACAGTTTCGCCAGCACCTCGCGATCGACCTTGATGCCGTGGCGCTCCATCCGCGCGACGACGGGGACGAGGCTGCGATCGACCATCTCGTAGATACGCGTCGCACCTTCCGCGGGGAGTCGCGGTTTGAAGCGGCGCCACAGCCGCAAGGTCACGTCGGCGTCCTCGGCGGCGTAACGCGTCGCGGCTTTCAAATCGACTTCATGGAAGCCGATCGCCTTCTTTCCCGTGCCGGTCACGTCCTTGTACGCGATGCAGCTGTGCGAGAGGTGCGTCGCGGCGAGTTCGTCCATGCCGTGGCCGTGGAGCCCCGCGTCGAGATCGAAACTCATCACGATCGTGTCGTCGAACGGCGCGACATGGATGCCGGACTTCGCAAGGACGACCATGTCGTATTTGAGGTTGTGGCCGATTTTCAGGACGCCGGGATCTTCGAACAGCGGCTTGAGTTTCGCCAGCACGATGTCGCGGTCGAGCTGGACGGGTTTTTCGGCGAACATGTCGCTGCCGCCGTGCGCGATCGGCACGTAGCAGGCGAGATTGGGGTGGAGCGCCATCGAGACGCCCACCAAATCGGCGAGCATCGGGTCCTTGCCCGTCGTCTCGGTATCGATCGCGATCCAGCCCTGGTGCCGCGCGACCTGCACCCAACGATCCAGCGCGTCCTCGGTCACGACCGTTTCGTAGGAATCGTGATCGCAGGGCGGGTCTTCCTCGAAGACGATGGTCGCGCTCGGCTCGGGCTGCGGCGCGTCGGCGACACCGCCCGCGGTGCCGAGTTTGGTCAGCAGCGACTTGAAGCCGTGATGTTCGAGGAAGGCGCGCAAGGGGGCGTCGGGGATGCCCTTGAGTTCGAGATCGTCGAGCGGTTCGGGCAGGCCCGCGTCGCACTTGAGCGTGACGAGCACTTTCGAGAGGCGCGCATTGTCGGCCTGCCCGATCAGATTGTCGCGCAGCTTGCCCGGCTTCATTGTCGGCGCCGCGGCGAGTACGGCTTCGAGATCGCCGTGTTCGTTGATCAGCTTCGACGCCGTCTTCGGGCCGACGCCGGTGACGCCGGGGACATTGTCGACGCTGTCGCCCATCAGCGCGAGGACGTCGCCGAGCTTGTCGGGGAGGACGCCGAACTTCTCCAGGACGTGATCCGGCCCAAGCCGGCGGTTGTTCATCGTGTCGTAGAGATCGACCGACGGATCGGTCATCAGCTGCATCAGGTCTTTGTCGCTGCTGACGATCGTCACCGCCCAGCCCTGCGCCAGCGCCGCCTGCGTGTAACAAGCGATGATGTCGTCGGCCTCCAGCCCCTCCTCCTCGATGCACGGCAGCGAGAAGGCGCGGGTCGCGTCGCGGATCATCGGGAATTGGGGGACAAGGTCTTCGGGCGGCGGTGGGCGGTGCGCCTTATATTGATCGTAGAGTTCGTTGCGGAAGGTATGGCTCGACTTGTCGAGAATCACCGCCATGTGCGTCGGGCCGTCTGCCGCATTGACCTCGTCGACGAGCCGCCACAGCATCGTCGTATAACCGTAGACCGCGCCGACGGGTTCGCCGTGAACGTTGGTGAGCGGCGGCAGGCGGTGATAGGCACGGAAGATATAACCCGAACCGTCGACGAGATAGAGATGCGGCATGGCGGCGGGATAACCGATCGCTGCGCCGCCGTCATCCTGCGCGAACTACATCCCCGTATCGTCGCCGTCGTCGCTCGCCGCGATCGTCGATCCGCCGCCGTGGTACCCGGTCAGCGCCGCCGCCGCCGCCTGGATCAGCAATTGCCGTGTCCGCATCGGCGTCGTCGTGTCGCCGATCATAACCGCGATCGCGTAGCGGCGGCCGTCGGGCGCGGTGAGCAGGCCGACGTCATTGAAGCCGGCGTTGCGGCGGCCGAGTTCCTGCCCGGTGCCGGTCTTGTGCGCGATTCGCCAGCCGGGCGGCAGCGCCGCGCGGAGGCGGGCGCGGCCGGTGACCGATTCCCCCATCGTCGTCAGCAGATAACGCGTCGAGGTTTCGGACAGCAATTCGCCGCGCGCCAGCCGCGCGAGCGCATCGGCGATGGCGAGCGGCGCGGCGCCGTCGATCGGATCGGCGATATAGCTCATCATCGCCGCCTGCCGGACATCCGGCGAGAGACGCGACCGCGCGATCTGGAAATTGTTGCCGAGGCTGTAGCTCTGTTGCCAGGTCAGCCCGGCGGTCCGGCTCTGGAGCAGGCGTTCGCCGGGGCCGAAGCGGATGTCGCCGAGCCGCTTGCTCTCGATCATCGCACGAACTGCCGCAGGCCCGCCGACCAGCGTTAGCAGGCGATCGTTGGCGGTGTTGTCGCTGTGCGTCAGCGCGCGATCGAGCAGATTGCCGACCGTCGTCTGATAGCCGCCGTCCTTGACGAGCACGGCGAGCGGCTGGTGGAACAGGGTGAGGTCGCCGCGCGTCACGGTGATCGGATCGTCGAGCCGGATCCGGCCCTTGTCACGCTGATCGAGCAAGGTGATCGCGACCCACAGCTTGCTGACGCTCTGTTGCGGCATGCGCAGCCGCCCGCTGCTCTCGACGGTCCAGCCTTCATCGACCGCGCGGATCGCGATGCCGGCCTTGCCGTCGAAGCCACGGATCAGCGCATCGACCCGCGCGACGAGTCCGCGCGGCGCGCGATTGACCGAGGGTGGCTTCGGCGCGGGCACGGGAATCGCGACGACGTACGCGGGGGGACGTTCGACCGCGCGCGCCGACGAACGCGGCGGCGCGGGTGGAACGCAGCCAGCGATCATCGCCAACGCCGTAAAGCCGGCGACGTGCCGGGAAATACGCAAACTCACAGGCATGTTAGATCATTGCCCCCCATTAGGGCCTGACAGTGCGTTGCTGCGGTGCGAATAGGCAATGTCCTCGGGGCAGTGGTTGCGACGAGCGCGATTCCTTACACGACGAAGCGTGAACGGGGGCCGAATAAATGCAAGGCTTTGATTTCCAGACGCTTGGTGCGTTGTTGTTCGTCGCGTCGCTGGTGGCGATGGTGACGCACCGGCTGAAGCTGCCGTACAGCATCGGGCTGGTCACCGCAGGGATCGCGCTGGCGTTGTTCGCGCCCGGATCGACGCCGCCGCTGACGCCCGAGTTGATCTTCTTCGTGTTCCTGCCGCCTTTGGTGTTCGAGGCCGCGATCCAGATTCCGTGGAAGCCGCTGCGGCGCGAAATGCCGCTTCTGCTCGCGCTCGTCACGCTAGGTGTGATCTTCGCGGCGGGCGTCGTCGCGGTCGGCATGCATTATTGGATCGGCTGGAGCTGGCTCGGCGCCGGTCTGTTCGGGGTGCTGATCGCGGCGACCGATCCGGTGTCGGTGATCGCGGCGTTCAAGCAGCTTCGCGTCCAGCCGCGGCTGCATCTGCTGGTCGAGGCGGAGAGCCTGCTCAACGACGGCGTCGCGGCGGTCGGTTTCGCAATCCTCGCCGGACTGGCGGCGGGGGCGCCCGCCGAGGGCGGCGCGATCGCGGCGAAGCTGGTCTTGACCGTGGCCGGCGGGATCGCGGCGGGCGCGGTGGTGGCGGTGCCGCTGATCTTTGTCGCCGGACGGACGACCGATCGATTGGTCGAGATCACGCTGACGATGCTGATCGCCTACGGCTCGTTCCTGCTCGCCGAGCATTTCCACGCGTCGGGGGTGCTCGCGACGCTGACCGCGGGGCTGATCGTCGGCAATTGGGGATTCATCGGCGCGATCTCCGACGATGGCCGGCGCGGCGTGCTGCATCATTGGGAATTCACCGCCTTCCTGATCAATTCGCTGATCTTCATCCTGATCGGCGGACGCGAGGCGTCGATGCCGATCCTGACGGTGCTGGAGGCGGCGGGCGCAGCCACGTTGCTGTCGCTGATCGGTCGCGCGGTCGGCGTGTATCCGGTGATGGCGGCGTTCAAATACACCAAATTGTGCGTTCCCTGGGCGTATAAGCACGTCCTGTTCTGGGGCGGATTGCGCGGTGCGCTCGCCCTGGCGCTCGCGCTGGCGTTGCCGCGTGAGATCGCCGAGCGCGGGCCGATCATCGTCGTCGCTTTTGCAGTGGTCGCCTTCTCGATCTTCGTGCAAGGGCTGACGATGCCCTGGATGATCCACCGCCTGGGCCTCATCGAAAAGGACCCTGAATGATCGCCTCCATCGTCGCGGCGGCGGTTGCGGCGCTGCTCGCGCTCCTGACGCTGCGGCCAAAGCTGCTCAAATCGAGCATGTGGCGCGCGACGGTGACGCCGCTCGCCTCGATCATCGGATCGGGGTTTCTGGTGGCGGGGCCGATCCTCGGCCATGCCGCGGGGCATTGGGCGTTTGCGGGGATGGTCGCGTTGTGCGCGATCTCGTTCGTCTTCGGCGAGGCGATCCGCGACAATATCGAGCGCGTCGAGCCTTTGCTGGAGCAGGACAACCCGCCGCATTACATCGTCGTGCTCGAACGGCTGTCCGATCTGGCGCTGATCCTCGCCTATTTCGTGTCGGTCGCATATTATCTCTATCTGTTCTCCGCCTTCGCGCTGAAGGGCGTCGGCATCGTCGACGAGACCTATGCGCGGATGATCACGACCGCGGTCACCGCCGGGCTCGGCGTGCTGGGGCTGTTCGGCGGTTTGCGCTGGCTGGAGCATGTCGAACTCGGCGCGGTCGGGCTGAAGCTGGCGCTGATCGGCGGGCTGGTCGCGGCGATCGCCTGGGCGGTCGGCGCCGACACGGTGGCGGGGACGCTGGCGCTGAGGCCGACCGCGAATACCAGCGGTCTCGAGTCGATCGAGATATTGCTCGGCCTCATCATTTTGGTCCAGGGATTCGAAACGTCGCGATACCTCGGCGAGGCTTACGATCGGCATACGCGCGTCACGACGATGCGGCGCGCGCAGATCATCGCCTTCGTCATCTACATCGTGTTCGTCGCGCTGATCACGCCGTATCTCGACGGCGTCCTGCCGGCGGAAGGGGGCGAGACCCACATCATCTCGCTGTTGCAGGGAATCGGCTTCATCGTTGCGCCGTTCGTGATCGCGGCGGCGCTGATGTCGCAATTGTCGGCCGCGGTCGCCGACATGAACGGCGCCAGCGGGCTGGTGCGCCAGACCAGCAAGGCGCGGCTGTCGAGCGCGGTGGGGTATGTCCTGACCGCGGGCGTCGCGATCGCGATCACCTGGGCGGCGGATATCTTTGCGATCATCGTTTATGCGTCGAAGGCGTTCGTCCTCTATTACGGCATTCAGGCGATAACCGCCGCGGTGGTCGAAATTCGCAACAGCGACGAGACGCGATGGAGCCGGGTGGCGTTGTTTGTGGCCGCGACCTTGCTGGCGGTCGCGGTGCTCGTACTCGGGCGCTCGGCGGAAGGTTAGGGCGGATCGCGATCTTTTCGTCATCCCCGCAAAGGCGGGGATCCATAACCTCGAACGCCGCGGCACTTTCGGCGAGGCCAGCCAGTATGGATTTCCGCCTTCGCGGGAATGACGGCGGTGAAAGTTGGCTCCGGGTCAATTGGTTCTACGGCACCAGGATCGTGTCGACCGCCACCGGCAGTGTTTCGGGAAAGTCGAGCGTGTAGTGCAGCCCGCGGCTTTCGTGACGGTGGAGTGCGGAGCGGACGATCAGATCGGCGGTCTGGATCAGGTTGCGGAGTTCGATCAGGTCGGGGGTCACGCGGAAATGGCCGTAATAATCCTCGACCTCGCTGGTCAGTAGTTTCACGCGGTGTTGCGCGCGTTCGAGGCGTTTGGTGGTGCGGACGATGCCGACGTAATTCCACATGAAGCGGCGGATCTCGGTCCAGGTCTGCTTGATGACGACCTCTTCGTCCGAATCGGTGACGCGGCTTTCGTCCCAGGCGCGGATCGCGGGGACGAGAGGCAGGGCTTCCCAATTTGCGGTAATATGCTTGGCCGCCGCCTCTCCGAACACGAAACATTCGAGTAGCGAGTTCGAGGCCAGCCGATTAGCCCCGTGGAGGCCGCTCTCGGTGCATTCGCCAGCCGCATACAAACCCGGCAAGTCGGCTTTGCCGTCGCGATCGATAACGATGCCGCCGCAGGTGTAATGCTGCGCGGGGACGACGGGGATCGGCCCCGTGGTCATGTCAATGCCGAGGCCGATTAGTTTTTCGTAGATGTTGGGGAAATGGTCTTTCACGAAGTCGGCGGGCATGTGGCTGATGTCGAGATGGACGTAATCGAGGCCGTAGCGCTTGATCTCGGCATCGATCGCGCGGGCGACGACGTCGCGCGGCGCGAGTTCCATCCGCTCGGGGTCATAGTAACTCATGAAACGCTTGCCGGTGGTCGGGTTGATCAGCCGCCCGCCCTCGCCGCGCACCGCCTCGGTAATCAGGAAGTTCTTGACCTCGAGATCGTAGAGGCAGGTCGGGTGGAACTGCATCATCTCCATGTTGGAGACGCGGGCGCCCGCGCGCCACGCCATCGCAATGCCGTCACCGGTCGCGCCGCGCGGCGCGGTGGAGAACAAATACGTCCGCCCCGCGCCACCGGTCGCGAGAATCGTCGCGCGCGCGGTGTGGAGGTTGACGCGACCGCTCGCCTTGTCGACCGCATAGACGCCCCAGACATTGCCCGCGCCCGAGTACCGCTCTTCGTGACGTGAGGTGGCTAGATCGATCGCGACCTGATCGGGGACGAGCGCGATATTCGGGTGCGCCTCGGCGGCTTTCTGGAGCGCCTCCTGCACTGCCCAGCCGGTCGCGTCGGCGACGTGGACGATGCGGCGGTGGCTATGACCGCCCTCGCGCGTCAGGTGGAGCGTGTCGCCTTCATGGTTGAACGGCACGCCCAATTGTTCGAGCCGGTGGATCGCGGCGGGGGCGTTTTCGACGACGAATTCGACGATCGCGCGATCGTTGAGCCCCGCGCCCGCGATCATCGTATCTTCGATATGGCTTTCGAAGGTGTCGCCGGGTTCGAGGACCGCGGCGACCCCCCCTTGCGCCCAGGCGGTCGCGCCTTCGTTGAGCGCGCCCTTGGCGAGGACGGTGACGTGGAAGCGGTCGGCGAGGTTCAGGGCGGCGGTGAGCCCCGCCGCGCCCGAACCAACGATCAGGACGTCGGACGTCATGATCGTGCGCCTAAAGTCGCAAAAGTCACGACATCATGCGCGCGGGGGTGAGGCGCGGGAATGACGGGATGGAAGGGTATGGGCGTCGCATGTCACCCCTGTGACACAAAACACCTTCTTTAGGACAGCGTCGAAGACGAGATGCTTGTCGGGGGCACGCTTTCGGCTAGCTTCTTGTCGGACGGAGAAAAGGAGACGGACATGCGGAAGACCGGGCTGGCGATCGGCGTGGCGATTCTGGCGCTGGGGGTGACGCCCGCGGTAGCGCAGACCGCGCCGCGCGCCACAAGTGCCACGGCACCGGCAGGTCACGCGCCGCTCGTCACGCTGTTCAAGGACTGGCGCGCGTTTGTCCATCCGGCGATCGCCAAGGGTATTCCGGATTATTCGAAGGCGGCGATGGCGCGGCAGGCGGCGGCGTTGCCCGCGTGGCGCGCGCGGCTGGCGGCGATCGACCGGAGCGGTTGGGATGCGGCCGCAAACAACGATTACCTGCTTATCGAGGCCGAGATGAACGGGCTCGATTTTTCGCAGCGCGTGCTGATGCCCTGGGCGCGCGATCCGAGTTTCTATGCGACCGTCTTCGCCGACCGCAGCGACGTTCCCGCGCACGAAGGGCCGTCGGCCGAGCCGAACATCGATCTGTTCGCGTATAGCTGGCCGCTGTCGCGCGCCGATGATGCGAAGCTGACCGAGGCGGTCAGCGCGATCCCGGCGATTCTGGCGGCGGCGAAGGTCAACCTCGCCGACAGTCAGGCGCACGACCTGTGGGCTTACGGCAACCGCGCCTTCGCCGAACAAAGCGCGACGCTAGCGGCTCTTGGTGAGGGCAATTTGATGATGCGCTCGCTCGACGGTCGCAAGCCCGCGACGATGACCAGTGCGAGCCCGGCGCTGAAGCGCGCGATCGCCGACGCGAAAACGGCGACCGATGCGTTTTCGGCGTGGGTGTCGGCGGAGGCGCCGAAGCGGACCGGCGCGTCGGGTGTCGGCAAGGCGAATTACGACTGGTATCTGAAGAACGTCGAGTTGAACCCGTACACCTGGGATCAGCAGGTGGTAATTCTCCATCGCGAACTCGATCGTGCGATCGCCTCATTGCGGCTGGACGAGGCGCGCAACCGGGCGCTGCCGCCGATCCGCGAGATCGGCGACCCGGCCGAATATCGCCGGATGGCGGAGGCGAAGACGCGAAAGTTCAACGATTTCCTCGTCGCAGCCGGCTTCATTCCCGATCGCGCATATTTCCGCGCGGCGATGGCGGCGCAGACGAGCGACTATATCGCGCCCGCCGAGCGCGATTTCTTCGCCAACGGCACCGCACTCGATCCGCTGCCTTTGCTGTCGCATTCGACGCATTGGATCGAACTGGCGCGGCTGCTGCATGAGCCGCACCCGAGCCCCATTCGCGACGTGCCGCCGCTGTTCAACATCTACGCCGATCGCTCCGAGGGGTTCGCCACCGGGATGGAGGAGGTGTTGCTCCACGCGGGGCTCTACGACGACAATCCGCACGGGCGCGAGATCGTCTGGATCATGCTTGCCAACCGCGCCGCGCGGGGGCTGGCGTCGTTGCACGTCCAGGCAAACGAGATCGATCTGGCGACCGCGGGGCATTTCCACGCCGAATGGACGCCGCGGCACTGGTCCGACGCGAAGAGCAAGCTCGTCGGGTTCGAACAACTGCTGTATCTGCGCCAGCCGGGGTATGGGCCGAGCTATGTCATCGGGAAGGTGCAGCTCGATCATCTGGTCGCACGCGCCAGCCACGAAGCGGAGCAGAGCGGGAAACCGTTCGTGTTGAAGGATGTGTGGGCGCGAATACTCGGGGCGGGGATTATGCCGCCTACGTTGATCGAGGCGGAGATGTTCGCGCCCGACGTTAAGCCGCGTTCGACGCCCGCGTCAGGCTGAGGAACACATCCTCGAGATCGGCTTCCTTGGTCGAGACATCGACGATGCCGAACCCGTCTTTCTGCACCGCGTCGAGCACCTCGCCCGCGTTCACCTTGTCCTTCTGATAGGTGATCTCCAGCGTCCGATCACCCTTCAGGACGATCTTCTGGAAGCAGGCGCTGTCGGGCACCGCGACGACGTCGCGATCGACCGTCACCGCGACGATCTTTTCCTGCGCCTTGCCGACGAGGTCTCGCGTCGGTTCGTTGGCGATGACGCGGCCGTGGTTGATGATCGCGATGCGGTCGCAGAGTTCCTCGGCTTCCTCGAGATAATGCGTCGTCAGCACCACCGTGACGCCGCCCGCGTTCAGGCCGCGAACATACTCCCAGAGTTGCTGACGCAGCTCGATATCGACGCCCGCGGTCGGCTCGTCAAGGACGAGGACGGGAGGAGAATGGACCATCGCCTTCGCCACCATCAGCCGGCGTTTCATCCCGCCCGATAGCGTGCGGGCATAAGCGTTGGCCTTGTCCTCGAGATGAACCGCGTGGAGCAACTCCATCGTGCGACGATCGGGCTTGCGGACGCCGTACAGGCCCGCCTGGATCTCCAGCGTTTCGAATGGGGTGAAGAAAGGATCGAACAGGATTTCCTGGTTGACGATGCCGATCGACGCCTTGGCGTTGCGCGGGTTCGCGTCGATGTCGAAGCCCCAGATGCTAGCCTGTCCGCTAGTCTTGTTGACGAGGCCGGCGAGGATGTTGATCAGCGTCGACTTGCCCGCGCCGTTGGGACCGAGCAGGCCGAACGTCGTGCCGCGCGGGATGTCGATGCTGACGTCGTCGAGCGCGCGATTGCCGCCGGCGTAGGTTTTCGAGAGAGCGGAAATGGCGATCGCGGCTTCGGTCATGCCGGGGGCGATAGGCGGGGCTGGACGCAACCTCAATCCGCGATTGTTTGCGACGCGCGCGCGCGCTATCGCGCCGCCATGCAGCCTCCGCCCGAAACCACCCGCGTCTCGCACACCCGTGTCGCCTGCGACGGCGCGCAGGACGGGATCGCCGCCTCGCTCGGCCATCCGCGGGTGTGGCTGGAGATCGATGAGGCGGGGTATGTCGATTGCGGCTATTGCGATCGGCGGTTCATCCTCATCGGCGGCGCGGCGGACGGGGCGGATCAGGCGACGTTGCCCGATCACGGGGATGGCGCGGGGCGCTGATCCCCCTATATCGGCCGGCATGACAGCCACCGATCCCCGCTCGTTCCTGTACCGCGACACGCTCGATCCCGAAGCCGCGAAACGCCTGACCGCCGAGGCGCTCGGCGCTGCCGACGACGGCGAACTCTATCTGCAATATCGCAAGTCGGAGGCGTTCGGGTTTGACGACGGGCGGCTGAAGACCGCGAGCTACGATACCAATGCCGGCTTCGGCCTGCGCGCGGTATCGGGCGAGATGACCGCGTTCGCGCACGCCAACGAGCTGAGCGAAGCCGCGATCAAGCGCGCCGCGGAGACGATGGCGCTGATCGATCCGACCAAGAGCGCCAAGGCGTCGCCTCCGCAGGGGACCAACCGGCACCTCTACACCGACGCCGATCCGCTCGATCTGATCCCGTTCGCCGACAAGGTGAATTTGTGCCAGACGATCGACGCCGCGGCGCGCGCACGCGATCCGCTGGTGGCGCAGGTCTCCGTGGGGTTGTCGGGGACGTGGAGCGTCGTCGAGATCGTCCGGCCCGACGGCTTCGTCGCGACCGACGTCAGGCCGCTGGTACGCCTCAACGTCCAGATCGTTGTCGAGCAGAACGGGCGGCGCGAGACCGGCACCTACGGAGTCGGCGGGCGCTATCTCTACGATTCGCTGTTCGAGGAGGCGACGTGGAACCGCGCGATCGACATGGCGCTGGCGCAGGCTTTGACCAACCTCGAATCGATCGCCGCGCCCGCGGGCGAGATGACGGTGCTGCTCGGGCCGGGCTGGCCGGGAATCGTGCTCCACGAGGCGATCGGGCATGGGCTGGAGGGCGATTTCAACCGCAAGGGGACCAGCGCTTTCTCAGGGCGGATCGGCGAACAGGTCGCGGCGCGCGGCGTGACGGTGGTCGACGACGGATCGATCCAGGATCGCCGCGGCTCACTCAGCATCGACGACGAGGGTACGCCGACGAGCGAGACGATCCTGATCGAGGACGGCTTCCTCAAGGGCTATATGCAGGACCGGCTCAACGCGCGGCTGATGGGGGCGCAGCCGACCGGTAACGGCCGCCGCGAGAGCTTCGCGCACGCGCCGATGCCGCGGATGACGAATACGTTCATGAAGGCGGGGAAGGACGATCCCGCCGAACTATTGTCGCGGGTCAAGCGCGGCATCTACGCAACGTCGTTCGGCGGCGGGCAGGTCGATATCGTCTCGGGCAAATTCGTGTTCAGCTGCACCGAGGCGTTCATGATCGAGGACGGCAAACTCGGCGCGCCGATCAAGGGCGCGACGCTGATCGGCGACGGGCCGAGCGTGCTGACCAAGGTGTTGGGCGTCGGCAACGACTTCGCGCTCGACGAGGGGATCGGGGTGTGCGGCAAGGCGGGGCAGAGCGTTCCCGCGGGCGTCGGCCAGCCGACGTTGCTGGTCGCAGCGCTTACGGTGGGTGGGACGGCGGCCTGAACCCGTATTCAGGCGGTGCCGATCAGGACGTCGATCGCGCCGGTTATCGTCAGATGCTCGGCGTCGAGCGAGGCGACGCGGGTTCGCAGTTCCTTGGATCGAATCGCGGAGGCGAGTTGCGTGACGAGGACGAGCCGCTCGCCATCGATATCGAATTCTGGATTGATCCGCGGATTGGGCGGAGCACCGTGACCGCGCGGGACCAGCGGGATGGTAAATCGCGTACCGATGTCGTCGAGAAAGTTCGCCTGACAATCGACAACCAGCCCGCCGTCGGCCAGACGGTAGACATCGAAGCGCGCCATCAGAACAGGCGATAGCGTTCGAGCGGCAGTTCATTCTCCTCAACCCATTTTCGGTGAGCGTCGATCCAGGCGCGATTGTCGTTCTTCCACCGTGCGTCGTGGGCTTCGCGCGCGGCTAGACGCAACGCTCCTTCGCTGACCTGCGACAGGTTCACGCCTTCCGCGCGCGCGGCATCGACGATGCCGGTGTCGATCGACAAGTTTAAAGGTTTGCGCTTGCCGGATGCGATCGGATCGTGCTTCATGCGCCGAGGTTATGCGCATCGACTATGCGCGTCAATCGGAGCCGAGCGATGGAATTCTTCTCCGCCCTGAATGACGATCACCGCACTTTTATCGCGCGGCAACCAGTGTTCTTCGTCGCCACCGCGGCCGACGGCGCGCGGATCAATCTCAGCCCAAAGGGCATGGACAGTTTCCGCGTGTTCGACGACGCGACGATCGGTTATCTCGATCTCGGCGGATCGGGGAACGAGACGCAAGCGCATCTTGCCGCGGACGGGCGGATCACGATCATGTTCTGTGCCTTCGACAAATCCGCGCTGATCCTGCGGATGTACGGACGCGGCGTGGCGGTACTGCCGCAGGACGCCGGGTTCGGCGATCTCGCCGCGCAATTCCCGCGGCTTCCCGGGGTTCGCCAGATCTTCCGCATCGCGGTCGAGAGTATCCAGACGAGCTGCGGCTGGGGCGTGCCGCGGATGACGCTGGCGACGGAGCGGCAGACGCTCGTCAAATATCACGCGCAGCAGGACCCGGCCGAACGGCTCGCCAAGATCGCGACGCGGACGCAGAGCATCGACGGCCTGCCGGTGCGCATCCAGACCGAAATGCCCGGCTGGTGAGCCTGGTAGAGCTCGGGCGCTATGATCGCAACCTCGCCAATATCCTGGTCGGGCGGCTGGAAAGCGACGGAATTCCCGCGATCGCGTTCGATGGCGGGGCCAGCATCGCCGACGGCAGCTGGCTGCTGATCCCGGTGCGAGTGATGGTGGATGAAAGCGATCTAAGCGCGGCGCAGGCGATCGTCGCGAGCTGAGACTCTTTGATCGGCTCACGGGCGCGTAGCGGCACCAAACAACTCCTTCCCTGCCCGATTTTCAGGCAATTTCGCTGCACTGCACAAAAACTAACGTCGGTTAACCATTTTTGGCGCCGATAAGCCGCGACGGACCATCGCTTTCGCGTCTGGCACGGTCGTTGCTGAGTGCTCCGGCGGGATTTGCGAAAGGGGGCGTGGATGAAGCTGATCATAGCGATCATCAAACCGTTCAAGCTGGATGAGGTGCGCGAAGCGCTCACCGCGATCGGCGTGGCGGGGATGACGGTGACCGAGGTCAAGGGGTTCGGGCGGCAGAAGGGCCAGACCGAAATCTACCGCGGCGCCGAATATTCGACCAACATGGTCCCGAAAATCAAGATCGAGGTGGTCTGCGCCGAGGACATGACGGGCGGCGTGGTCGAGGCGATCCAGGCGTCGGCCAACACCGGATCGATCGGCGACGGCAAGATTTTCGTGCTCGAGGTCGGCCAGGCGGTGCGCATCCGCACCGGCGAAACCGACGATACCGCGCTTTGAAGGGGGACACGATGAAGCATGCGATCAAGACTGCCGCCGGCCTCGCACTCGGCATCGCGGCTTTCGCCGCGCTGCCCGCCTGGGCGCAGGATGCCGCTACGGTAACGCCGCCGCCGACGGTCAACAAGGGCGATACCGCCTGGATGATGACCTCCACCGTCCTCGTGCTGATGATGATCCTGCCCGGCCTCGCTTTGTTCTACGGCGGATTGACGCGCACCAAGAACATGCTCGCCACCATGACGCAGATCGGCGCGGTCGCGTGTCTGGCGATGCTGATCTGGGTGATGTGGGGCTATACGATGGCGTTCGGCGACGGCGGCGGCGATTTCATCTCGGGCTTCGGCAAGGCGTTCCTTTCGGGCATCACGCCGGATTCGACCGCCGCGACCTTCACCAAGGGTGTCGCGATCCCCGAATATGTCTTCATCTGTTTCCAGATGACCTTTGCCGCGATCACCGTCGCGCTGGTGCTGGGGTCGGTGGTCGAGCGGATGAAATTCTCCGCCATCATGGTGTTCGGCGCGATCTGGCTGACGATCGTCTATTTCCCGATCGCGCACATGGTCTGGGCGTCGGGTGGCCTGTTCTTCAAGCTGGGCGCGCTCGATTTCGCGGGCGGCACGGTGGTGCACATCAATGCCGGCGTCTCGGCGCTGGTCGCGTCGCTGATCCTCGGCAAGCGGATCGGCTATCCGACCGAGCGGATCGTGCCGCATTCGCTGACGATGACCGGCGTCGGCACCGGGCTGCTGTGGGTCGGCTGGTTCGGCTTCAACGCGGGCTCCGCGCTGGAGGCGAACGGATCGGCGGCGCTGGCGATGATCAACACCTTCGTCGCGACCGCGTCGGCAGGGCTGTTCTGGATGCTCGCCGAGAAGGTCAACGGTCACAAGGGATCGGCGCTCGGCTTCTGTTCGGGCATCGTCGCAGGGCTGGTCGCAGTTACGCCCGCGGCGGGCAATTCGGGGCCGTTCGGGGCGATCGTGCTCGGCGCCATCGCCTCGGTGGTGTGTTATTATGCAGTGTCGTTCCTGAAGCCACGGCTTGGCTATGACGACGCGCTCGACGCGTTCGGCGTCCACGGCATCGGCGGCATGATCGGCGCGCTGGGCACCGGCATCGTCTATGCGCCGACGCTCGGCGGGCCGGGCAAGCCCGATTTCGACATGGCGCACCAGTTGCTCGTCCAGTTCGAGACGGTCGGCACGACGATCGTCTGGGCCGGCGTCGGTACGGCGATCGCGATCTATGTCGCCAAGGCGCTCACCGGTCTCAGGGTTACAGAAGACGTAGAGCGCGAAGGCCTCGACCTCGGCGAACACGGCGAGCGCGCGTACAATTATTGACGAGATTGGGTGGCGGGCCAGGCCTCAATCGGTCCCGCCTCCCAAACCAGGTTCCTCCTGCGGACGATCCTCAGACCCGGTACGGCGACGTACCGGGTCCTTTTTGCGTTTTCTAATGCGCTCACGCGCATGGGCGGCACCAGCCCACTACCCCCCCCACCTCCCAAGTAATTATTCTGAATGGGAGGTGGGTGGGGTAGTGGGCTGGTGCCGCCCATGCGCGTGAGCGCATCGAACAACCGCGCCAAACAGACTCTCTGGACAGCCCCGCCGCCCCTGACTAAGGCCCCGGCTTCCGATCGCGATCGGGCAAGCCCGGGTAGCTCAGTTGGTAGAGCATGCGACTGAAAATCGCAGTGTCGGCGGTTCGACCCCGTCCCCGGGCACCACTTTTTTAATCGCGCACAGCAACGACCGCGATTTACACGCTAACGAGCGTTGAAGACACAGCAAGCGTCCCTTTCCGACGATACTGGCTTGCCGCCAGTGGCGGCAGGCGAACATCCACAAGTCCGATTGAGATGGACGGCTTTGTCCGGTCCAGCGCGTCCGCCCGGCCCAGCTGCTTCATGCGGCTACTACGCCGAAGGTTGTATAATCTCGGATCCGTAAGAGCCCAACCGGGAATTAGGTTGAGCGATTTCAGTAGCTTGTGATTCACTGTGGTTGGAACGACCGCAGGAAATCATATGAGCTGGACCAAAATCGCTCGGCGCGAGCATGACAGAACGGGCTTGCGCTACGCAAGCGACTGCACCGACGAGGAATGGGCGATCATCGCCCCGCTGCTGGCACCGGCGACGGAGGTGGGCCGTCCACGCAGGCATCGGACACGGGATCTGTGGAACGCGATCCAGTATCTCGCTGCGACGGGGTGCCAGTGGGCTCAACTGCCGAAGGACTTCGCGCCTTTCACGACGGTGCAGTACCATTTCTACCGGATGCGCGACATCGGGCCTGCTCGATGCGATCAACGCGGTGCTGGTGGCACGCGCGCGGGTGGCGGAGGGCCGCGATGCCGAACCGACCGCGGGCATCATCGATAGCCAGTCGGTGAAGACCACCGGGGCGGGCGGGCCTCGTGGCTATGACGCCGGCAAGAAGGTCAAGGGGCGCAAGCGCCACATCGTGACCGATACGCTGGGTAATATGCTGGAAGGCGTGGTGCATGGTGCCGATGTTCAGGACCGCGACGGGGCGCCCGGCCTGATCGAGCTGGCCTGCGAAACGTACTCTGCGCTCGTGAAGCTGTTTGCCGATGGCGGATATGCCGGCAAGAAACTCGAAGCCGCGGTCGCGCACATCGATCGCCTGTCGATCAACATCATCAGGCGTTGCGACACCGGGAAAGTTCGTCATTCTGCCCCGCCGCTGGATCGTTGAACGCACCATTGCCTGGCTCAACCGATGCCGACGCCTCGCCAAGGACTGGGAAACATCCATCGCCTCGTCCCAAGCCTGGATGGTCATCTCATCCATCAGGCGAATGACCCGCCGTATCGCCAAGATCGAATTATGAGTCGGGCTTTAAGACAAACTCGGGCATTGGCCAGGCGACTGCGCAAGAGCCGTTGCGCGATCCCGCCGGCCGGTGGTCGGCATGCTTCGATGGTAAGCCATCGACGCCGCCCCGCTTGCGAGTCGCGGTTTCGTTCATACGGGTCAGATCAGCTTCGCGAGGCGTCGCTGCCGCGTGAGTGAACTTTCAATCCCTTTTCACGAACGCCGTTCGGTTATATTCAGCTGACGGCAGTTTCCGTCTGCTGAGTCAGCAAGGATTGCTCCGCCACCTTCATGCGGCCTGACGTGACCCCCGCCTTTCATCCAGCGGCAACCAGAGACCGACCGGTGTTGTCGCGCATGAGCGCGGTTGAAGCAACGGGCGGGGTTAACCCCGCCCGTTGCTGTTCAAGTTCGGCGGCGAACGCCGCCGGTGTGGCATAGCCGAGCGAGGAGTGCGGTCGTTCGGTGTTGTAGTCATCGACCCAGCGGGCAAGGATCGCGCGGGCCTGACCGATCGTGAAGAACAATGTCTCGTTGAGCAGCTCGTCGCGCATGCGACCGTTGAAGCTCTCGACAAAGCCGTTCTGGGTCGGCTTGCCCGGTGCGATGTAATGCCACTCGACGCGCGTCTCGCCTGACCAGGCCAGCACCGCGTTCGAGGTAAGTTCGGTCCCGTTGTCGCTGACGATCATCTTCGGCGCGCCGCGCCTGATGATTAGATCGGTCAGCTCGCGAACAACCCGCCGACCCGAGATCGACGTGTCGAGCACCGCCGCCAGGCACTCGCGCGTAATGTCGTCGACGATATTGAGGATGCGGAACCGCCGGCCCGTGGCAAGCTGATCGTGGACGAAGTCCAAGCTCCAGCGTTGGTTCGGCAGCGCCAACACCGGCGCGGGCGCCCGCGCACCAACGGCACGCTTACGTCCCTTCCTGCGCCGCACCGTCAGACCCTCTTCGCGATACAGCCGCTGGGTCTTCTTACGGTTGATCGTGATGCCGTCGCGGCGAAGCAGGATGTGCAGCCGCCGGTAACCGAACCGCCGGCGCTGCTGCGCCAACTCGCACAGCCGCGACCGCAGGGCGCCATCATCCGCTCGGCACGAGCGATACCGCATGCTCGTACGGTCCGCCCCGACGATAGCACACGCCCGCCGCTCGCTCATCCCCAACGTCGCCTGGAGATGCGCGACTGCTTGCCGCTTCGCGGCGGGCGCTACCATTTTTTTGATAGCAGATCCTTCAGACCCGCGTTGTCCAGCATCGTGTCCGCGAGCAACCGCTTGAGCCGTGCGTTCTCCTCCTCGAGCGCCCGCAACCGCTTCGCGTCGGATACCTCCAAACCGCCATACTTGGCCTTCCACGCGTAATACGTCGCGCTCGACAAACCGTGCTTGCGACACAGCTCCGTCACCACCGCGCCCGCCTCGGCTTCCTTCAGGATGCCGATGATCTGTTCTTCCGTAAACTGCTTCCGCTTCATCTGTCCGTCCCTTCGAGGGGCCGGTCTCTAGTTCCAAATGGATGAAGAAACGGGGGTCACGTCACGAGGCCTATTTCATCGACGAGGTGGATCCAACGATCTCGCCGGTGAAGGCAAAGGGTGTCGGTGAGCTGGGTTTGACGGGAGTCGCCCCTGCGATCGCCAACGCGATTTATAACGCCACCGGTGTCCGGGTTCGCGAATACCCAATTACGCTCGATAAGCATCTTGAAGGGCTGGAGCGGACCGCTTGACTGAAACGGCCGGGGCAGGGAATCTCACTCGCGGCCGTCCGAAGTGATCGGTCGCTTTTCGCCGCAGTGGCTCGGAGCGCGGGACCTGAGTTTCCGGTCAGGATCGGCCGAAAATCAGAAGATGAATAAGCGTCCGGTTTTGAAATCCGCGAAGAATGCCGGAATGTCCGCGATTGTGAAGGAAATCGGGCACCGTTAGGTGTACGATTTCCTCCAAAGCAGGAAGCCGCGGGCCACGGGCGGTGACCTATGGGGAAAGCGGTTTTCGGGTTGGTATGGGGTGTGCGCGACGACGGTCGGAACGCGCCAATGCGAGCGGCGATATGGTGGACAAAGGCGGTGTCGGAGCTGGAGGCTGGCCGTAATCGAGGCACATGATGGTCGACGGCACGGTGTTTGTAGGGGCCAGTGCGAGCGCCATCGTCGCCGGAAGCGCAGGATCTGCGCGGCGCTGTGAAGCCTGGCCATGCCGGATCATGACGTGGTCGTCCCGGTGGATACGATACCGTGCGGCGGTGCGCGGGGCTGTCGCCATCGTTCGAAGGTTTCGATGACGACCATGTGTCCGCCGCAGCACGGGCACGGCGGGCGGACATTGGCTGGTTCGTCTGGCGTGTCGTCATCGGGCGGCGGCGCGACGCCGAGCAAGCGCCGCGCATGGTTGAGATGCGTGTTGCGGTTGGCACCGGCGAGCAAGCCGTAGTGACGGATGCGGTGGAAGCCTTTGGGCAGGACGTGGAGCAGGAAGCGGCGGATGAACTCGTCGGTGGCGATTGTCATGGTCTGCTGGCGGTCGGCGCCGTCCCTGCGATAATCCTTGTAGCGGAACGTCACCCCGGCCTCGTCGAAGCGCAGGAGCCGGCTGTTCGAGATGGCAACCCGGTGGGTGTAGCGCGACAGATAAGCGAGCACCGCCTGCGGACCGGCGAACGGTGCTTTGGCATAGACGACCCAGTTCTTCTTCCGGATCGGGGACAGGTGACGCAGGAACGCCCCCCGGTCGGCGAGATGTGCCATGCCGCCGTAGAACGCGAGTTGCCCGGCATCGTGCAACGTCGTCAGCCCGGTCAGGAACAGTCGACGGAATAGTTTGCCCAGCACGCGCACGGGCAGCAGGAACGCCGGGCGTGACGATATCCAGCGCGTGCCGTCGCGCGCGATACCGCCGCCCGGCACGATCATGTGGATGTGCGGATGATGGGTCATCGCCGATCCCCAGGTATGAAGCACGGCGGTGATGCCGATCCGCGCGCCGAGATGCTTCGGGTCGGCCGCGATCGTCATCATCGTGTCGGATGCCGCCTTGAACAGCAGGCCGTAGAGCAAGGTCTTGTTGTGGAAGGCGATGTCGGCGACCTCGGCGGGTAGCGTGAAGACGACGTGGAAATAACCGACCGGCAGCAGATCGGCCTCACGCGCCTCGAGCCAGGTGCGTGCCGCCGCGCCCTGGCATCGGGGACAATGCCGGTTGCGGCAGCTGTTGTAAGCGACCCGCCAATGCCCGCAGTCGGTGCAGGCCTCGGTATGGCCGCCGAGTGCAGCGGTGCGGCAATGCTCGATGGCCGACATGACCTTTAACTGGTGCAGGCTGAGATGCCCGGTATGCGCGGCCCGGTAGGCAGGACCGGCGCTGCGGAAGATGTCGGCGACCTCGAGGGAGGCGCGCACCGCGCTCAACCGGGGGGCGTCTTCCCTTCCATCAGCGCCATCAGCCGGTCGAGCGGGCCGGTCACCGCATGGATCGTGCGCGTCGCCACCTTGGTGTAGAGCGCGGTCGTCTCGAGCTTGCTGTGCCCGAGCAGCACCTGGATCACGCGGATATCGACATCCTCCTCGAGCAGGTGGGTGGCGAAACTATGCCGCAGCGTATGTGGGCTGACGCGCTTTCGGATACCGGCTGCTTCGGCCGCCTCGCTGACTGCGCGGTGCAGCTGCCGCGTCGAGATCGGGTCGGTGTAGCTCCGGCCCGGAAACAGCCAGCCGTGAGGCAGCAGGACACTGCGCCGCTTACCCTCGCGCCACCACAGCCGCAGCAGCTCGAGCAGTTGCGGCGACAGCATGGCGTTGCGGTCCTTGCGCCCCTTGCCCTCCTCGATGCGGATCAGCATGCGCTTGCTGTCGATGTCGTCGGCCTTGAGATGCGCAACCTCCGACACGCGCAGGCCAGCGCCGTACGCGACGCCCAGCGCGGCGCGGTACTTGATGCCCGGCGCCGCTTCGAGAAGCCGTCCGACCTCCTCGACGCTCAGCACGTCGGGCAGCTTGCGGGGACGAGGTGCCAGCACCAGCTTGCGCGACAGGTCAGGCCGATCCAGCGTCACCCCGAACAGGAAGCGCAGCGCCGACACCGTGGCGCCGATGACGGACTCTCCGACACCGTGTTCGCGCTGGTGAATCTGGAAGCGCCGCACGTCCTCGGCGGTCGCAGTGTCCGGCGAGCGGCCCAGGAACGCCGCAAAGGCCCGGACGTGGCGGACATAATCGTGCTTGGTCCGCGCCCCCATTGCGCGCATCGCCATGTCGTCGAGCATCCGTTGACGCAGCGGGGTGAGGGGTCGGTCGATCGGTTGAGTCGCCATGATAAGTTCCTCTTGTTGAAGGAACTCCATCGTCCGCCACCGCTCCCGCCGGGCCAAACCTCAACGCAAGCGCGCTACCTCACCACCAACACCCCTGCCGCGCAGCGGCTTCGTGCTCTGGGTCTTTCCGCAACCCGTCCGTGTGTGAAAAAGCGTCTCGCGATTGCTATCGCTTCGATTCAGCTGACCCTTGATGATCAACCCGGCCCGTATCAGACGCTGCCGGGGAAAGCCGGATAAGCCATCGGTGCGACCATCGCTCCGGGCGCCCCCCCTGTCACACGATTATAGATCGTCATCCCGACCGTACTGTAAGTGAGCATCTCGACGATCAGCGTCGATCCGACGATTACGCCGATCCCCCATAGCCATGCCGAATGGACTTTGCCTTTTCTTAGGTCGGCTGCGACGCCGATCGCTGGGAAGATCAACGTCGCGGCGAACGTTGCCTCATAGGCGTAGGGAATCAACAGCGGCATCGGCATCAGCCGCCCAAGGGCCGGCCCGAGCAACAGGCTCATCCCGCAATAATGAAGCCGCGAGTGCCATGCCGTCCGTCGGCGAAACTGGATCGCCGCTGCAGTCAACCCGGCGAACGCCAGCAACGAAATCGGATCGAGCAGGAGGAACTTTAGCGGCGTGAAAAAGAATGGAGCGTGTCCCAAGCGGACCAGTCGCACCGTGACCGCCGTCCCGAGCAAAACCATCGCGACGACCCAGCCGACAGCAATCCAGCCCAGCGTCCGGTGGAGCACCACGGCGCGGCGTGCGACGAATACGTTCTGCAGCAGGTACAGGACGACCCATCCCATGAACACGATCGCATGCGCATGGACGATTGGCGCTACCGAGAAGGTAGATCGGCCCATGACAAGCTGTAGCGAAAACCCCGCCAAGATGGTGAGTGCAATCGCGATCGAGGTGTAGAGAAAGAACCTTTGGCCGCTAGCCGGGATCGGCGGACTTACCACTGCGGTATGCATGTTCCCTCCGGTCGGACGATCAGCTTCCGATCGACGCATGTTACGGGCGTTTATCGATCGGCGATAGCGCGACAGGCTTTGGCGGCCAGCCGACCGCTATTTGGGGGCGCGCGTCGGATGCCGGTGTCGTCAAACGGCTAACAAGCGCCGCATGAACGAGTGGCAGATTTCGGAGCGCGGATGGGGCAGCCGGTTCGTCGCATTATGGGTCTTCACCGACATGTGTGCCGTCGTGATCCGCAGCTCACGCGGTCGGATTAGACCGGCTGCTCGAGCGGCCGCATGCGGAGAAAGGTACGACCGAGACTGACGGTCAGGCATGGCCGATCACCGCGATGAGCGGGTCGCCTCTGCTGCCATCCGATAGCGCCCGCGCCTCAACCGCGGTGAATCCGGCACGCTCCATGTAGAGCCCGATCAGCGACGCCTGCCCGCGCATGTCTTGGGAGCGCCAGATCGCAACCGCCTTGGTCGGAAAACATCGATTGGCGTAGCTAACGACGAACGGCGCCCCCGCGACCAGGGTGCGGCGAACCTCGGCGAAAACCTCGAAAGGACGCTGTAGGTATTGGACCCCGACACAGCAGAGCGCCGCATCGAACGCGGCGTCCTCCAGCGGCAGGGTCGGATCAGCGTTCAAGTCGCCCACGAACCATTGGTGAAGCCGCGGGTTAGCGGCGAGTTCCTTGGCGTTCATACCGTGACCCACCACCTCGTAGCGACGATCGTCCGGTAGGTGGCTGACCCAGCTCGACATAAGATCGAGCACGCGATCGCCGTCCGGCAGCAACTCGCGGTAGAAGGCGGTGAGGGCCGTGACGGCAACCTCGTCTATGTGCGTGACCAGCCGCGGCGGGGCGTAGAACACCAAGTCGTCACCGGTGTCTTCTTTGTCGAACGAGCCCGTCGGCAGGCCTGGATGGTCCGCCGTTCCGCTCAGGTCGATCTTCATGATTGCTCCGCGTCGCTGTTGGTCTCGAACGCAACAGCGCCGCGGTCGCTCCCTTCTGGTCATCGCTCGGGCCCGTTCGACGATCGAACACCCGCCTTCGCCGATTGCGATCAGACGGGTTCGCGAACGAGCACCTTTGCAGGGACCAATGCGACCACCATCTCGGTAAACATGGATGATCTGGGGAATTTTATCTCGGGCCTCGCTTAACGAAATGAGCGGATAGGGTCCGATCGACAGCGATTTCCGCTTCCCGTCGAAGTTGAAATCCATCCTCCAGAGCTTCCCGCCCTTAGGCGTGACGAAGAGATAGAGCTGATGGGCGTCCGTGAGCTTGTAGGCCCTTTCGCGCGGTTGTGCCCCCCGGAGTTTTGCATCATTCAGCATGTCATCTCCGGTACCGTACTTTGGTGGGCCGATACCGTATCGCGTCATCCAGATGTCGGTGGATGGCTAGGGACTGATACGGTCGGGCTAAGGCCACAACCGTCGGATTTCTGCGGATTTTGTCAATCCCGGTGGACCGATGCGGACTACTGGGGACAGGCACTTGGCGGAGAGGGTGGGATTCGAACCCACGGTACCCGCAAGGGCACAACGGTTTTCGAGACCGTCCCAATCGACCACTCTGGCACCTCTCCGCGAGGGTCGCGGCGCGCGTTGCGGCGGCCGGGCGATCGAAGCGCGCGCCTCTAGCCCGGATTCGCGCCGGGGTGCAAGCACCTCCCCGCTTGTGCGGCGCGAAACTGCCACTAGATTCGCTGGCATGACCGAGCAGCCGATTCCCGAACGCGCCGACGCCAATCCCACCGCCCCGCCGATCGCACATGCGCGCTTTTCGATCGGCGATGTCGTGCGCCATCGGATGTTCGATTTCCGCGGCGTGATCTTCGATGTCGATCCGGTCTTCGCCAACAGCGACGAATGGTATGACGCGATTCCCGAAGGTATCCGCCCGCGCAAGGACCAGCCGTTCTACCATCTGCTCGCCGAGAATATCGAATCGAGCTACGTCGCTTATGTCAGCCAGCAGAATCTGGTCGTCGACGACAGCGACGAACCGATCGAGCATCCCGCGATCCCCGGTATGTTCACGGAGTTCGCCGACGGGCGGTATGCATTGCGGCGCGAGCATCGGCATTGAGTCTTTAGATTCGGCAGATTCGGCGAACGTGCGTAGGTTCGGCGAACGTGCGTGGGCGGCAGTAGCCCCGCGTTTTAAGTCTTTGATCGGCTCACGCCGATAAGTCGGTACCGGCCCGCTCCCGCGCCCCACCTCCCAAGTCATTATAATTATATGGGAGGTGGGGCGGGGAGCGGGCCGGTGCCGACTTACGCCCGAAAGGGCGTCGAAAAGACTCGACCGGTTGACAGAATCACCCCCCTCGCTTAACCGCGCCGTTCCTCCTGCCGGGCTCGCCCGTGCGGGGCACAAGCATTTGGGAAGTTCGTAAGCCATGTTCGCTATCGTGCGCACAGGCGGCAAGCAGTATCGCGTCGCCGCCGGAGACAAGATCGTCGTCGAGAAGATCGACGGGGACGCAGGCGCGTCGGTGACGCTGGGCGACGTTCTGCTCGCGGGCGAAGGCTCCGAGTTGCACAGCGTCGACGGCCTGACCGTCGCCGCCGAGATCATCGTGCAGGCGAAGGCCGACAAGGTTATCGTCTTCAAGAAGCGCCGCCGCCAAAATTACCGCCGTAAGAACGGCCATCGTCAGCAGCACACGATCCTGAGGATCTTGGGCGTAGGCGAAGAGAAGAAGGCCACGCCGAAGAAGGCTGAAGCCGAGACCGCTCCGGCGGCAGAGGCTGCGACCCCTAGCAAGGCCGAGGGGACAGAGACCAAGCCAGCCGCGAAGCCGGCAGCCGAAAAGACGCCGGCGGCGAAGAAGCCCGCCGCCAAGAAGACCGACGCGTAAGCGCCAAGGAGTAGATCGAGATGGCACATAAGAAAGCAGGCGGCTCCTCGCGCAACGGTCGCGATTCGGCGGGCCGTCGCCTCGGCGTGAAGAAGTTCGGCGGTCAGGAAGCGACCGCGGGCAATATCCTCGTCCGTCAGCGCGGCACCAAATATTATCCGGGCCGCAACGTCGGCATCGGCAAGGATCACACCTTGTTCGCGCTGATCGACGGTCGCGTCGTGTTCCACGACGGCCGACTTGGTCGAAAGTTCTGCTCGGTCGACATGATTCAAGTCGCGGCCGAATAACATCGGGTAACCAGACGGGTTGCCCACCAGGGTGACCCGGACCCCGCGCAGGCGGGGTCAGCCAATCAGGGAGACGGGTCCGCCCGGCTCCCTTTTTTCTTGCTCCCTCATCCTGTCGTCGTCGCGTCATCCCGGCGTGGCAACGGCGCGTGAAAAGGAGGGCACGCATGTTCGCACGGACCAAGAGACTGACGTTGCGGCCTCCGTGGCCGGAAGACACGGCGGCGCTGACGCGGGCGATCGCGCATGAGGATGTCGCGATGAAGCTGGCGCGGATGCCATGGCCTTACAGGCGTGCGGATGCGGACGCATTCCTGGCGCTACCACGCGGCGCGGAGGAAGCGCATTTCTTCATCCTGAGTCACGAGCATGAATATCCGCGGTTGGTCGGCAGCATTGGCCTGCGTCAGATCGGCGACACGCACGAACTCGGCTATTGGCTGACGCCATCGGCGTGGGGCCGCGGCTATGCGACCGAGGCGGGACGCATGGTGATCGAGATGGCACGCCACGCACTACCGGTGCGGCGGCTGCGGGCGAGCCACCATCTCGACAATCCGGCATCGCGTCGCGTCCTGACCAAACTCGGTTTTCGCGAAGTCCGGCGCGAGACGCATTTCTCGCTCGCGCACGGACGCGATGTCGAGTGCGCGGTGATGGAGCGCGATGTCGACGAGGAGCGATTTCAAGTGCCGATGGCGGCGTAAATCCCTCCCCGTACCGGTAGTGAACCAGTTTGAAATCCTGTCATTAGATGGTCGCTTCCCCGGCGCAGGCCGGGGCCCAGTTCCGAGCGATTGCGATACTGGGCCCCGGCCTGCGCCGGGGAAGCGAACAGGACTGTGGTCGGATTGGACTCGTCGGCCGGACAGAGGGGCAATAGATGGCCTATGGATTTCAAACTGACCCACTGCTCCCGTGTCGGGTAGGATTGCCTTACTCCCAAAAACCGCCGACAGCCCCGACCATGTCCGTAGCCCCGCCACCCTTGCGCAAACGCCTGTCCCCCGAGGAATCGCGCGACGCCGCGCTGGAAGCCGCACGCGACCTGCTCGTCGAAGTCGGCCCACAAGCGGTGACTCTCAAGGCTGTCGCTGCAAAGATCGACCGCACCCACGCCAACCTGCTCCATCACTTCGGCTCGGCGGCGGGGCTGCAGAAAGCGTTGATCGCGCGGATGGCGGGATTCATCACCTCAACGATCCGCGAGGCGGTGCTGCGCCAGCGCGAGACCGATCAGGAACCCGCCGAGATCGTCGATCTCGCCTTCGACGCGTTCGACAGCGGCGGCGCGGGGGCGCTCGCCAGCTGGATGATCCTCAGCGGCAACGAGGATGCGCTCGATCCGATCCTGAATGCGATCCACGATCTCGTCGACGAACTCGCCGCCGGCCATTCCAAGAGCGATACTCCGATCCAGGATGACACGCTTCAACTCGTCCTGATGGCGCTCGGCGATGCGCTGTTCGGTGGCCCGCTGACCCGCGCGCTGGACCTGCCTCGCGATCGCGCGCGCGACCTCGCCAAGGCGATGCTCCAGCGCGGCCGTCAGACGCAGGACGCCTGAAGTGCATTTTCTCGATCAGGCAAAAATTTTCGTCAAATCCGGCTCGGGCGGCCCCGGCGCGGTCAGCTTCCGGCGCGAAAAATTCATCGAATATGGCGGGCCCGACGGCGGCAACGGCGGCAAGGGCGGCGATATCGTGTTCGAAGCGGTGGCGGGGCTGAACACCCTGATCGACTTCCGCTATACCCAGCATTTCCGCGCACCGCGCGGCAGCGGCGGATCGGGCAGCAACCGCACCGGTGGCGGCGGTGACGATCTGATCATCAAGGTGCCGCTCGGCACGCAGGTGCTGAGCGAGGACAAGGAGGAAGTGCTGCTCGACTTCACCAAGGTCGGCCAGCGCGAAATATTCTATCGCGGCGGCGACGGCGGTCGCGGCAACGCCAGCTACAAGACCTCGACCAACCGCGCCCCGCGCCAGCACGGCGACGGCTGGCCGAGCCAGGAAGCCTATGTCTGGCTGCGGCTGAAACTGCTCGCCGACGCGGGTCTCGTCGGACTGCCCAATGCGGGCAAATCGACTTTCATCAACGCCGTCACCAACGCGCAGGCGAAGGTCGGCGCCTATGCCTTCACGACCACCCGACCCCAGCTCGGGGTCGTCCGCCACAAGCAACGCGAGTTTGTCGTCGCCGACATCCCCGGCCTGATCGCGGGCGCGGCGGACGGCGCCGGGATCGGCGACCGTTTCCTCGGTCATATCGAGCGTTGCCGGGTGCTGCTCCACCTCGTCGATGCGAACGACGACGACATCGCCGAAAGCTACCGCATCGTCCGCGCCGAACTCGAGAATTACGGCGCCGGTCTGATCGACAAGCCGGTCGTCGTCGCGCTCAACAAGATCGACACGCTCGACGACGAACTGATCGCCGCGCTGTCCGCCGAACTCGAGGAAGCGAGCGGTGCCGAGGTGCTGCCGATCTCGGGCGTCAGCGGCACCGGCATGGATTGGGTGCTCGACAAACTGATCGAGGCGATCGGGCCCGCCCCCGGCGCGGTGTCCGCCGACGATGAGGGGGAAGATGCGATCGAATGGTCGCCGGTTTGAGTGTGTGGTAGGGCACATTCATGGCAACGCGACCCGATTATCCGCTGCTGACGGCGAAAGAGTTTTTGGAGATCGAGTTCGGCGACAGGAAGGCCGAACTCGACAACGGCGTCATCCGGATAATGGCCGGCGGCACCGTGCGTCATGCCGAGGTTGGCGGGAATGTCTTTGCGTGGCTTCGTCAGAAACTGCGTGGGAGCAATTGCCGACCGTATAATTCGGACATGGCGACGCAAAGCCATGACAGTTCGATCCGCTATCCGGACGTTTCGGTATTCTGGCGCGACGTCCGATCGATCGACGATCAACTCAAGGCGTTCGATGATCCCAGCGTGATCTTCGAAGTCCTTTCCGCCAGCACCGCACGTACCGATCTCAAGACCAAGCTGTACGAATACAAGGCGCTACCCAGCCTCGATACGATCGTATTCGTCGATATAGCCGCCGAGCGGGTTCGCATATGCCAGCGTACCGGGCCCAACGGGTGGAACGAGCAGGCGTTCGACGAGCCGACCGATGTGTCGCTTCCCTCACTCGACTTGATCATTCCGCACACCGAGATATTTGCGCGCGATTGATCGGGCACGGTCGCGCGCGTAACCACCGCGCCATGCTCTTCCCGCCCGCTTCCTGTCCGCGCCTGATCGTCAAGATCGGCTCGGCGCTGCTCGTCGATGCGGGCGGTGGCGTGCGACGGGCATGGCTCGAAGGAATCGCTGCTGACATCGCCGCGCGGACTCGCGAAGGCCAGCAGATCGCGATCGTCTCGTCGGGCGCGATCGCGCTCGGGGCGCGGCGGCTGGGGTTGGCGAAGGGCGGCCGAGCTAGCCTTGAAGATGCGCAGGCCGCCGCCGCGACGGGGCAGATCGCGCTTTGCCAGGTCTGGGCCGAAGTGCTCGGCGCCGAGGGGCTGATCGCGGCGCAGATGCTCGTCACGCTCGACGATCTCGAGGATCGCCGCCGCTATCTCAACGCCGCCGCCACGCTCGATCGCCTGCTCGGGCTCGGTGTGGTGCCGATCCTCAACGAGAACGACAGCGTGGCGACAGCGGAGATTCGTTTCGGCGATAACGACCGTCTCGCCGCGCGCGTCGCGCAGGCGGCCGCGGCGCAGGGCGTGATCCTGCTCAGCGACGTCGATGGCCTGTACGACCGCAATCCCGCCCTCGCCGGTGCGGCGCATATCGCAAGGGTCGACCACATCGACGAAAGCATCGAGGCGATGGCCGACGCCGGTTCGACCTCGGGCATGGGGTCGGGCGGCATGGTCTCGAAGATCGCCGCCGCGCGGATCGCGAATGCGGCGGGCGCGCACCTCGCGATCGCCTCAGGCCGGATCGATCGTCCGCTTTCGACCGCGGCCCGGCACAGCCTCTTCGTCGCCGAGCGCACCGCCCCGGCACGCAAGGCCTGGCTCGCTGGCGGGCTGACCGCGCGCGGCACGATCCACATCGACGCCGGCGCCGTCCAGGCGTTACGGGACGGCGCGAGCCTGCTCGCGGCGGGCGCGACGCGCCTGGAAGGCACATTCGCGCGCGGCGATCTCGTCACGATCGCGGGGCCGACCGGGACGATCGCGCGCGGCCTTTCGGAATATGACGCGGGCGACGCGGCGCGATTGCTCAGCCGCAAGAGCGAGGAGCACGGCGCGATATTAGGCTATGCCCCCCGCGCCGCGCTCGTCCACCGCAATCACATGGCGCTGTTGTGATCCTCGCGATCACCGGCGGGACCGGCTTCGTTGGCGGCCATGTCATCGATCGCGCCATCGCCGCGGGGCACCGGGTCCGTGCGCTGACCCGGCGTCCGCAGCCCGAACGCCCCGGCGTCGCATGGATCGACGGATCGCTCGGCGACGCGCCCAGCCTCGATCGCCTCGTTGCAGGCGCGGACGCGGTGATCCACATCGCGGGCGTCGTCAACGCAACCGACCGCGCGGGGTTCGCGGAAGGCAACATCGCCGGCACACGAGCGATCGTCGCCGCTACCGAAAACGCCCACATCGCGCGTTTCATCCACGTCTCGTCGCTCGCCGCGCGCGAACCCGCGCTGTCGAACTACGGCTGGTCGAAAGCCGAGGCGGAGCATCCCGTCGCGGCATCGACGCTGGCCTGGGATATGGTCCGACCGCCTGCGATCTACGGCCCGGGCGACATGGACATGCTCGACCTGTTCCAACTCGTGCGACGCGGCATCGCGCTGTTGCCACCGAAAGGCCGGCTGTCGGTGATCGAGGTCGGCGATCTGGCGCGGCTGCTCCTCGCGCTGGCCGATGAGCCGGCGACACGCCAAATCTACGAGCCCGACGACGGCGCGCCCAGCGGCTGGTCGCATCAAGACTTCGCGCGGATGATCGGCACGGCGGTCGGACGCAGGATCACCCCGATCGCGCTGCCCCGAGCGCTCCTCTCGCTCGGCGCCCGCATCGATCGCCTCGCGCGGGGCGCGCGCGCCAGGCTCACCCCCGATCGCGTCGCCTATTTCTGCCACCCCGATTGGGTCGCCGCGCCCGAACGCCACCCGCCGCCCGCGCTGTGGCAGCCGGAGGTCGCCACCCCCGACGGCCTCGTCGCAACCGCGACATGGTATCGCGCCAACGGCCTGCTATAGGCCGCACCGCCGCCGCATTTGCCTGTCAGGCAGACGCGGCCCTTAACGAAGGACCGACATGAGCGACCGCCAGCAGATCCTCGACACCGTCGAGGCGCAGATCGAACCCTTCAACAAGAAGGGCGTCGCCGTCACCGAGGCGACCAGCTTCCAGCGCGATCTCGAATGGGATTCGCTGACGGTGATGGATTTCGTCGCCGCGATCGAGGACGAATTCGACATCATCATAACGATGAACCTGCAGGCCGAGATCGAGACCGTCGGGCAACTCGCCGATGCGGTGGCGAAGCTGAAGAACTGACGGCGCTTCCAGGAACGATCGAATGACAGAAACCGGCCTCCAGCGCGAAGCGCTCCCCGTCGATCCGCCCACGGTCCGCGCCGAGCACGATCTGCTGGCCAAATTCCAGCCGATCATCGCCGAACGCGAGGCGCTTGCCGCAACGGGCGTGCGCGATCCCTTCTCGATCGTGATGGAGGAGGTGAAATCGCCGACCCTCGCGGTCATCAAGGGCAAGGAGACGATCCTCCTCGGCACCTACAATTACATGGGGATGACGTTCGACCCCGACGTCATCGACGCGGGCAAACATGCGCTCGACACTTTCGGCACCGGTACCAACGGCAGCCGCGCGCTCAACGGCACCTTCCATGACCACATCGACGTCGAGAACGCACTGCGCGAATTCTACGGCACCACCGGCGCGATCGTCTTTTCGACCGGATACCAGGCCAACCTCGGCGTCATCTCGGGGATTGCGGGCAAAGGCGAATACGTCATCCTCGACGCCGACAGCCACGCCTCGATCTACGACGGCTGCGCGATGGGCAATGCCGAGATCGTCCGCTTCCGCCACAATTCGGTCGAGGATCTCGACAAGCGCCTCGGCCGCCTGCCGCCCGAAGCCGGCAAGCTCGTCGTCCTCGAAGGCGTCTATTCGATGCTCGGCGACGTCGCCCCGCTGAAGGACCTCGTCGCGGTCGCCAAGAAGCACAATTGCATGGTGCTGGTCGACGAGGCGCATTCGATGGGCTTCTTCGGCGACCACGGCCGCGGCGTCTACGAGGACCAGGGGCTGGAGGGTCAGGTCGATTTCGTCATCGGCACCTTCTCCAAATCGGTCGGCACCGTCGGCGGCTTTTGCGTGTCGAACCACCCGCAATTCGAGGTTTTGCGCTTCGTCTGCCGCCCGTACATCTTCACCGCCAGCCTGCCGCCCTCGGTCGTCGCCACCGCCGCCGCCTCGATCCGCAAGCTGCAATTCGCGCACAACAAACGCCAACACCTCTGGGAAAACGTCCGCACCCTCCACGCGGGCCTGCGAGACCTCGGTTTCAAGCTGCCGACCGAAACCGCCGAATCCGCGATCGTCGCGGTCCTGCTCGACGATCAGCAGCGCGCGGTCGAGATGTGGCAGGCGCTTTTGGAAGCGGGCCTCTACGTCAACGTCGCGCGCCCGCCCGCGACGCCTGCGGGCATGTTCCTGCTGCGTTGCTCGGTCTGCGCCGAACACACGGCCGACCAAATCATCCGCGTCATCGCCATGTTCGCGGATGCCGGAAGCGCCACCGGGGTGATCGCGTAACGAAATATTAACCCGATCTGTTCACGAATCCTCGCATAGGCTAAGGAGCGCGACGTGAGCGGGTATGAGGGCGCCGACGCCCCGCGGGGGCTGGCTTCGGCCTGGCGGACCATCATGCTGGTCGTGATGGCGCTGCTCGGTGCGGCCGTGCTCTTCGCCCTGGTGGTGACCTTGGGCGAGGCCAACCGTCAGCGCGACCGCGCGATCGAACTCCAGAGCCATAGCTACGACGTGATGATCCTCGCGCGCACGCTGTCGGGCACGATCGCGCGCTCCGAAGCCTCGCTCGGCCGCTACGTCATCTCGGGCGACAAGCAACTCGGCCAGCTCTATTTCGACGAATGGCGCCGCGCCGGCGACCAGATCGACCGGCTCGACGAACTGACCCGCGACAACGACGATCAGGCGGCGCGGATCGTTCGCCTGCGCCGCGCCTACGGCACCCGCGGCGCCGAACTGTCGCTGACCGCGCTCAGCACCAATTACGGCAAGAACAACCAGGCGCTCTCGCGTTACTATCAGGCGCGCAAGGCGCCCGCGCTCGCAGAGATCAACACCGTCCTCGACGAGATCATCGCGCGCGAGCGGACCCTGCTCGGCACGCGCACGACCGTCGCGATGACAACGGTCGAACATTCGGGCCGGGCGGCGCGCGTCCTGTCGATCTTCGGCATGCTGATCGTCGTCGGCGCGATCGCGCTCGGCTGGCTCACCGTCCGCGCGACCGCCGATCGCGCCCTTGCCCGCGCCGACGCCGACGCCGAACGCGAACGCGCCGAGGAACTCGCGATCGCGGTCGCCACCGCGACCGACGCGCTCAAGGTGCAGGAGGCGCGGCTCCGCCAGATCCAGAAGATGGAGGCGGTCGGCCAACTCACCGGCGGCATCGCGCACGATTTCAACAATATGCTCGCGGTCGTGCTCGGCGGCCTCGAACTCGCCAAGCGCGGGCTAACTACCGGGTCGAAGGGCGTCGCCCGCCATCTCGACAGCGCGACCGAGGGCGCGGCCCGCGCCGCCGCGCTGACCCGCCAGCTTCTCGCCTTCGCCCGCGAAGAAGCGATCAACCCCGAACCGATCGATGCTGGCGGCTTGATCGCGGGGATGCGCGACCTGTTCGATCGGACGCTTGGCGACGGCGTGGTCGTCAAAATCGAGGATCGCAGCGACGATTGGCATGTTCGCGCCGATCGCGTTCAGCTCGAAAACACTTTGCTCAACCTCGCGGTCAACGCCCGCGATGCGATGGAGGGGCGCGGTACGATGACGATCGTCGCCGACAAGATTACGCTTGCCGCCGGCGACCGCGGTTTGTGTCCGGCGGGCGACTATCTGACGATCGCGGTGACCGACACCGGCTGCGGCATGACGCCGGACATCGCCGAGCGGGTCTTCGAGCCGTTCTTCACGACCAAGCCCGTCGGCCAGGGCACCGGTCTCGGGCTCAGCCAGATTTTCGGCTTCGTCAAGCAACAGGGCGGTGACGTCGGGCTTGCGTCGGCGCCGGGCGAGGGAACGACGGTCACGCTGTTCCTGCCGCGCGACACCGACGAAACCGTCCAAATCGGAAGCGCCGTCGCCGAAGCCGCAACTCCCGACGCTGGAGCGCCCCTCACGATCCTCGTTGTCGAGGACGACCCCCGCGTCCTTGCCGCGACGGTCGGTGCGCTCGAGGAACTCGGACATGCGGTCATCGCCTGTGACGATCCACTTGCGACCCCGGTGATGCTCGATCGCCACGACGGCGTCGATCTGATCCTTAGCGATGTGCTGATGCCGGTGCTCACCGGCCCCGAAATGATCGCCGCGCTCGATCCGAGCCACGATCATATCGCGGTGCTCTACGTCACCGGTTTCGCCGGAGAGGCCGGTGCCACGAACGAGTTCGGCTCACGCCCGGTCCTCCGCAAACCCTTCACGCTAAACGCCCTCGAACGCGCGATCGGCACCGCGATGGCGGCGGAGCGCCCCGCGCCACCCGAGAGGATCGCGGCGGAATAGGGTTTGTCTGACGCCCTCTCGGACGTGAGACGGTACCGGCACGCTCCCCCTCCCCGCCGCCCATGCAAATATAATGACTTGGGAGGCGGGGAGGGGGAGCGGGCCGGTACCGTCTCATCGGCGTGAGCCGATCAAAAGCTCCTCACCCCTTCCGCGTGCCCGACAGCGGAAAGCTCCCGAACGCGCCCGCGCCCACCGTCCCGGTGATCGCGTCGCCATCGACCGTCGCGGTCATGTCGAGCGTCATCGGCATCGGCACCGTCATATCCTGCTTCCACGTCA
Organism: Sphingomonas sp.; assembly: GCA_965219285.1. Classification (GTDB taxonomy): domain Bacteria; phylum Pseudomonadota; class Alphaproteobacteria; order Sphingomonadales; family Sphingomonadaceae; genus Sphingomonas. Next base: position 109,047 of record CBDCNF010000008.1, on the reverse strand, counting down.
GCGTGTCGCCATCCACCGTGCCCGAAATGTCGTTCGACCCCATCGCGCCCGAATTGGTGCCGGTGAACGTGTTCCCGTCGCTCTTCACCATCAGCGTCGAAACTTGGTCGCCCAGCGGCGATTTGACCGTCACGTCGTAGGTGCCATCCACAGCCATCACTTGCTCTCCTGATCTGCATCGGCGTCGCCGCCCGCGACGGACGCCGCTGCCACGACCTCGACGGGCAAGCCGATCGAGTCAAGCTGCGTGCGGACACTCTTTGCGTCGCCGACGACGACATAGACGAACTTGGCGGGGTCGATCGCCCGCCGTGCCGCAGCGTCAACCTCGGCCAGCGTCAGCGCACGATATTTTTGCGGCAAGGTCGCGTAATAATCGTCGGGGCGTTTGTAGAGGTCGTTTGTCTGCATTCCCTGCAGCACCGCCCCCGACGTCTCGAAATCGCCGCTCAGCGAGCGCACCGAGCTTTCGATCGTCAGGTCGAACTCTGCCCTGGTCAGCGGCTTCGTGCCGACGAACCCGGCGATGTCGTCGCGCAGCGCGGTGATCGACACCCCGGTCTTGTCCGCCTGCACCGGCGCCTGGACATAATAAGGTGCAGCGAATTCGGCGCGCTTGAAATAACCGTAGGCGCCGTACGACCAATGCTTGCTCTCGCGCAGATCCATGTTGATCCGCGCAGTGAAATCGCCGCCCAGCGCATCGTTCGCGGTGATCGCGGGCAGCATGTCGTCCGCCCCGGTCAGGCCGGTCGGCGCGCCCGCCAGGATCAGCGACTGCGGCGAATCGGGGCGATCGACCAGCACGATCCGCGGTGTCGCCGCGACCCCGCGCGTGAAGCTCTTCACGCCGGCCGCGCCCTCGCCCTTCCAGTCGCCGAACGCCCGATCGAACAGCGCCTTCACCTCGGCAAGCGGGCGATCGCTGATGACGAACAGCTTGGCTTTGTCGGGCCGAATCCATTCGTGATGGAACGCGACGAGATCCGCGCGCGTCAGCGCCGCCACCGCCTCCGGATCGCCCCCGCCCGAGGATTTCGCATAAGGCGACGCCGCGCCATAGACCAGCTTCGGCAACACCCGAGCGCCGAGCGACTGCGGATCGGTGAGTTCCTGCGCGATGCCGGCGAGCTGCTGCCCCTTGACCCGCGCGACCTCCGCTTCGGGAAAGGCGGGCCGCCGGACGATGTCGGCGAACAGGTCGATCGCGGGCATCAGGTTCGCACTCGGCGCGCGGAACGACACCGTCGTGCGATCGAGCGTCGAACCCGTTCCGATATCGGTGCCGATCCGCTCCTTGGCTTCGGCCAGCGCGACAGAGTCGAGCTTGCCGGTGCCTTCGTCGATCATCCCCAGCATCAATTGCTGCGTGCCGAGCTTGCCCGCCACGTCGGCGGCGACGCCCGCGTCGAAGCTCATCACCACCTGCGTCTGCGGCACCGTCGTCCGCTGCGCGTAGATCAGCGCGATGCCGTTCGACAGCGTCGTCCGCTCGACCTTGGGAAAGCTGAGCGTCGATGCGTCGCCGACCCCCGGAATTGCCCCGCGCGTCCCCTTGACCGGCGTCTCGGGTGCCGCCGCCACCTTGACCGGCGGCGGCACCACCGCCTCGTCATAGGCGGCGCGCTCGCCCGGCACGACCGTCAGGCCGTAGACCGGGCGCGTCAGCCAGCGCTGCATCGCCGCCTTGACGCTCGCGGGCGTCTGCGCGGCTTCCTCGACAAGCTGTTTCTTGTAGAAACCGGGGTCGTCCGCATAGAGTTCGCCCTCGGCGAGCGCAACCGCCTTGCCGTCGCCCCCGCCAACCGATTCCAGACCCGAAAGATCGCGCGACACATCGGTCGTCACCGCACGCTGCACCTCGTCCGCGGTCGGGCCCTTCGCGATGAAATCCGCGACCAAAGTATCCAGCTTGCGCGTCGCGTCGGCGACATCCGCGCCGGGCCGGACCACCATATTGATCGAGAACATCCCGACCTGCGAAAACGCCTCGGTTTCGGCGCTGACCTGCACCGCGACCTTGTCGCGCTTGACCAGCGCGGTATCGAGCCGCGAGCTCGCCAATCCGCCGAGGATCGACGCCGCGACGTCGAGCGCGGTCGTATCGGGGCTCTTCAATCCCGGCACTGCCCAGTTGCGCGTGACGAGCGTCGCCGCGACACGGTCCTTCATCACATCCTCGACCGGCTTGGCGAGCGTCGGCACCTTCACCTCCGGCGCGACCGTTTCCGGCCCCCGCGGAATCGCGCCGAAATATTTCTCGACGAGCGGCTTGGCGGTGGCGAGGTCGATGTCGCCCGCCAGCACCAGCACCGCATTGTTCGGCCCGTAATGCTGCATGAACCAGCTTTTCACGTCGCCGAGGCTGGCCTTGTCGAGATCGGCCATCGATCCGATCGGCAGATGCCCATACGGATGCCCGTCGGGGAACAGCCCGGCATCGATCTTGTAATTGATCAACCCGTAAGGCTGGTTGTCGTTCTGCCGCTTCTCGTTCTGAACGACGCCGCGCTGCTCGTTGAGAACGCTCTGCGTGATCGCCCCGGTCAGATGCCCCATCCGGTCGCTCTCGAGGAACAACGCGCGGTCGAGCGCCGCGGTCGGCACCGTCTCGTAATAATTGGTCCGGTCGAAATAGGTCGATCCGTTATTGTCGGTCGCGCCGACCTGTTTCAGCGGCTCGAAAAAATCCCCCGGCGCGTTCTCGGAACCGTTGAACATCAGATGCTCGAACAGATGCGCGAACCCGGTCTTGCCCACCGGCTCATTCTTGGATCCGACATCGTACCACACGCTGACCGCGACGACCGGCGCCTTGCGATCGGTATGGACGATGACGCGCAGGCCGTTCGCCAGCGTGAATTGCCGGTAGGGAATGTCGATCGCCTTGACGAGTTCGGCAACGGGCGCGGGCTTGGGCGTCGTAGTTTGGGCGAAGATGGGCGAAACGAGGCAGGTCGCGGCGAGCAGCGCGGCGGAGAAACGAAGCATGCGGGAAATGGTCCTCGAAACGCGATGGCACGGGATATCCGCGCCGCCGCGCCGGGGCTTAGGCCATTCTTGCGGTCAGATGAAGGAGAAGTCGTTGAGGGTCAGGTTGGTCGGCTGGCCGATATCGCCGAGGTCGGCGACATAGGTCAGAGAAAATTCGTCGCCGTAGTCCGCCGAAGGAGAATAATAGACCACGGTATGTCCGGCGGTGTTGAGCGCGGCGATGAAGAGACCATGATCGCCGCCACCGGCGGCATTGCTCAGATACTCGCCCAACTGGTAGGTGTAGTCGATCCGGTCGCCGCGATAGATCACAAGATCGGCGCGGGTGATGTTGGTATCCGTCCCGGTCGCGACGATAAGCGTGTCGAACGCACTGCCGGCAAAGCCGTAACTCGTCTTTGCGAACGCAAGATGATCCTGCCCCGGCTTGAAATCCGAGATCGTATCGATCGTATCGTAATAATAGTCCGGGCGGGTGTCCCAGCGAAACGTGTCGGCGCCGCTGCCCCCGGTCAAGTGACTGATCGAGGAAAAGCCGGTCGCGGCAAAAATCAGGTCGTCACCCGCCCCCCCGTCGATAATGTTGGTGCCGTCGAAACTGTTTCCGATCAGGGTATCGTTGCCTCGGCCGCCATGGATTTCGTTATTCCCCAGTCCGCCGAAGATGATATTGTTGGCGCTGGATCCGATTATGGTCAAATCGGATTGGCAACCCGACAGGTCGATGTTTTCGAAGTTGCGGATGATTGCGGTATCGCCGACGCTTTGATCGCGTAGCGACAGGTTTATTTCGGATGGCAAATCGAAATACCAGTTCCGCACCACAAGCGTATCGGTGCCCGTGCCGCCGTCGAACGTGTCGCCCGCATCGACGCCTGTCGCAGTCACGACATCATCGCCCTCTCCACCGGAGAGCGATCCCGACCCGGTAATCAAATCATCGCCACCATCGCCCGACAGGATTCCGTTACCGGTGATCACATCATCGCCGCCGCCGCCGAGGATGCTGGCGCCATAATGCGTGATGACCTCACCGGCGCCGGTGCCGTGGATCGTCAATGTGCCGCCGAAGACGTTGAAATCGAAATTCGTGGAGACGTGTCGTTGAAGATAAAGATCGACCGCAAGTGTATCCGTCACAGATTGCCCGGAAAAGAAGACGGAGCTCAGGCCGTTTGCGATCGTCCCGCTCAGGGTCACATGCGTCTGCGGGTCACCATCCGAAAACACGACCAGGGTCTCGATTCCCTTGACCGAGCCAAGACGAAAATCGGTCGAGCCGACGGCATAGATCTGGTCGGAGACTCCATTTCCGGTGATGCTCTCCCCCGCCACGAAATCGCCTGATCCGAGATAAAAGGTGGTCGAATTGTCGGCGTCGCCGCCGGTCAGGACGTCCGCCCCTTTGCCTCCGACCAGAAACGCACCGCCTGTCAGGACATCGTCGCCGGAACCGCCGCGCAAGGTGCTGTAATACAAACCGGTCAGCACGACCGATTCGTTCGAAGCGGACGCATCGACGCTGTTGAAGCCCTGGACGACCGCACGGTCACGCGCGGATTGATCGTCATTATTCGTCAGATCGATCCGGGCACCGCCATTCACGATCAGATAGCCACCCTCGGTGACGATCTCGTGCACGTCCCGGCCATCATACACCACCGACGCCAGCCCGGCGTCGATCGTATCCGCCCCGGCACCGCCATCGATATAGCTGCCGAATCCCGTGGTGCCGACGATGATGTCGTCGCCGCCCCCGCCAAGCAGGGTCCACGATGGGAAATTCGCCGCATCGAACGCGATCAGGCTCGCATCGATCGTATCCGCGCCGGCGCCGCCGGTCACCGTCAGTTGGTTGCTCTCCGCGCTCAACCCCATGCTTTCGGTCAAGGCGATCTGCACGCCGCCATCGCCGAGGTCGATCGCCTCGATACCCGTCACCCCGGCGAGTTGCGCCGCCGACAGCGACCCCGATCCCGTGAGGATCAATCGATCCACCGTGCCGCCGTTGAGCGCGGTCACGACATCCGCATCGTCGAGTTCGGACACCGCGAAGGTGAAACTGTCCGCGCCCAAGCCACCGAGCAGCAGGTCGGCGCCGCCGCCCGCATCGACATCGATAGCGTTCGAGCCGGTCAGACCGGCGGCATAAACGAGATCGTCGCCCGATCCGCCGATGACCTTGACCTGCGTGCCGTCGGCGGTCGAAACCAGCATGTCGTTCAGCACGATGCTGTTCGCACCGTCGGCCAACACGATCCGCTCGATTTCCGACACACCCGCGAGCGCCGAGGCGCCGATCGCACCCGACGCGGTGAATTGCAGCGTATCTCCGCGCCGCCCCCCGCCGCCGACGATCACGTCGCTCCGCGTCAAATCCGCCGGATCGAACAGGAACGTGTCGGCCCGGCTGCCGCCCACAAAAGTATCGTCGCGATTCTTCGCGCCCTTGAAAATTGCCATGTCGATAATCCCCCGATTTTCCGGGGTGCTAGCAAGCGTTCCAAATCTTGGATAGCGCTATTTTCGCGGCTCCTTGCTCACGGTCGCTCGACCCGTTCGACGTGCCCGCGCAGGTCCGCCGGACGGAACCACACCGGCTTCGTCCGATGCGTCGCGAACAGCGCCGCCTGGTCCGAATAATGCGGTGATGCCGGCCGCGTCGTCGCCGCGCCGAACGGCTGGATCGACCGCGAGGTCACACGGCCCGCTTTGTCCCAGTCCATGAACATCAGAAAACTGTCGCCGTGCTTGGCGATCAACCGTCCGTCATCGGCTTCGTCCCACAAGGCCATCGCGCGGAGCACGTCGGGGCCGCCGTCGAGCGGCAGATCGACCTTTCCGTGACGAAGACGCAGCACCGTCCCAAGTGGCACGTCGATCCGCCCGAAATGCTTCGTCAGATACCCCGCCGCGTCGCCCAGCGCAGCGCGCGGATCGGCTTCGGGCAGGCGCCGATAATGCCATTTGTTGCCCGCGCGCAGCAGGATCGCGGCGAGCGCGTCGGCGGGGCCGCGACCGTCATAATTCCAGTCCCATTTCGCGAGCAATGCCTGTGTCGCGGCGATCCCGGCATCGCCCTTCGCGTCCACCGCGGCGAGATCGGCGAACCACTTCCCCGCCCAACTCTTCCGGCTCACCGCGCTGTCGTATTTGATCCGCTCCAGATCCGCCGCCGAGATCCTTGCATCCGCGCCCATCAACTCCAGCGCGCGCGTCGCGCGGTTGGTGGTGTCGGTCTCGACCCCGAGCAGAGCCGGCTGCGGCGGGATTTCATATCCCGCGCCCGCCGCCTGATACGGCGAATTGTTGGCGTTGATCAGGAAACCCGAGCCGGGGTTCACGTTCTTCGGATAGGCCGAATACGGCACCGTCCCGTCTTCGTAATCCGCCGAAGTATCGCCCGCCAGAACGTGCGCGTAGTCGAACCCCGGCTTCCGTTTCAGGAACATCGCATTGTAGATATACGCGATCCGCCCGGTCGCGTCGGCGTAGAGAAAGTTGGTCGCCGGAATCCCCTGGATCGCCATCGCCTTCTGCCACTCGGCCCAATCTCGCGCGCGCGTCAGCCGATAATATTGCTCGACCATGCGAAGCTGGTCCGCCCCGGCATAATGGATCGCATAGGCGCCGCTGGCATTGCGGATCACCGGACCCTGCACCGCTCGATAGACCATCTTCGGCACCGGCAGCACGAACGGCCCGAACAGCTTGACCGGCAGCCAGACGCGGCGTTTCTCCAGCCGCCGCCACCGCCCGTCGAAGCGATAGGCGTCGGCCGCATTGTTGAGCGTCAGCTTGTAGACATCGACCAGGTCGGGCCGATCGACCGTATTGGTCCACCCCAGCGTCTGATTATGCCCGAGCACCGGGTAGGGCACGCCAGGAAAGGTCGCGCCCGCGAAATTCCAGCCCTGCCCCGAATGCACGACCAGTTCGTACCACGCGACCGGCCCCGTCCACGGCTGATGCGAATTGGACACCAGCCGCGTATGCCCGTCCGCCGATCGCTTCGGCGCGACGACGAAGGCGTTCGACCCGTTCTGATTGCCGTCGCCAGCCGGCGGCAACGCTTTCGGATCGGCGGCATCGATCGCCCCCGCATTGTCGGGCGGCAACGGCGTATCCCCGACGAGCGCGCCGAGCACCTGATCGAGCCCGTAGAAGAACGGCGACCGCACCACGAACCCCGTCGCGACATCGGCGCCGTTCACCGGAAACAGCCGGCTCAGCCGAACCTCTTCGGGATGACGCCGCGCATAAGCGTTCATCCCGCTGGCATAGCCGTCGAGCAACGCCCGCACGTCGGCGGGCTGCGCGGCATAACCGCGCGCCACCGTCGCCCGCGCGCCCAGCAGGTGCGCGGCATAATCGACCTTCGCCCCGTCACTCCCGATCATCGCGCCCAGCCGCCCGCGCGTCATCGCCAGCGCTTCCTGCAACGTCGAAAAGTCGTCCTCCGAATGCGCATAGGCGATACCGTAAGCGACATCGGCGTCGGTCTTCCCGAAGATATGCGGCACCCCGAACCGGTCGCGCGCGATGACGCTGTCGTAGCGATGCTCCGGCGGCGGCGCGGCACGCTCCGCGAGCAGCGGTTCCCATATGGCGAGGGCGATCGCGACTAGGATGACGAGGACGCCCAATCCGATCGCAAACTTGCGAAACATTCCCATCCCCTCCGGTATCCACTTCGCCGCAAATTCGTTCGTATGCGACCGCGGAAACGTGGATGCCGGAATAAATCCGGCATGACGAGCGCTTCTTGTGTTGCCGATATACAACACTACATCGCGAGCCTAGGAACAGGACCAGCATGAACCTCGAAAAATTCACCGATCGCGCCAAGGGTTTTCTCCAGTCGGCGCAGACCGTCGCGATCCGTATGAACCATCAGCAGATCGCGCCCGAGCATCTGTTGAAGGCGCTGCTCGAGGACGAGCAGGGCATGGCCGCAGGTTTGATCACCGCGGCGGGCGGCGATGCAAAAAAGGCGACGACCTACGTCGATACCGCGCTCGCGAAGATCCCGGCGGTCAGCGGCTCGGGCGCGCAAAATGCGCCGGGACTGAGCAACGATGCCGTCCGCGTCCTCGATCAGGCAGAGCAGGTCGCCCAAAAGGCGGGCGATTCGTATGTCACCGTCGAGCGGCTGTTATTGGCGCTGGCGCTGTCTACGAACACCGTGGCCGGACAATCGCTGGGCGCCGCCGGGGTCAAGGCGGAAGCGCTCAACACCGCGATCAATAGCTTGCGACAGGGCCGCACCGCCGACACCGCGGGCGCCGAGGACCGCTACGACGCATTAAAGAAGTTCGCGCGCGATCTGACGCAGGCGGCACGCGACGGCAAGCTCGACCCGGTCATCGGCCGCGACGAGGAAATCCGCCGCACCATCCAGATCCTCGCGCGCCGCACCAAGAACAATCCCGCGCTGATCGGTGAAGCCGGCGTCGGCAAGACCGCGATCGCCGAAGGCTTGGCCATCCGCATTGCCAACGGCGACGTCCCCGATACGTTGAAGGACCGCCGCCTGATGGCGCTCGATCTCGGCGCGCTGATCGCGGGCGCGAAATATCGCGGCGAATTCGAGGAGCGGCTGAAGGGCGTGCTCGACGAGGTCAAGGCCGCCGAGGGCGACATCGTCCTGTTCATCGACGAAATGCACCAGTTGATCGGCGCCGGAAAATCCGAAGGCGCGATGGACGCGGGCAACCTGCTGAAACCGGCACTCGCCCGCGGCGAACTCCACTGCGTCGGCGCGACCACGCTCGACGAATATCGCAAATACGTCGAGAAGGATCCCGCGCTCCAGCGGCGCTTCCAGCCGGTGTTCGTCGGCGAACCCACCGTCGAGGACACGATCAGCATCCTGCGCGGCCTGAAGGACCGCTACGAACTCCACCACGGCGTCCGCATCACCGACGGCGCGCTCGTCGCCGCTTCGACGCTCAGCAACCGCTACATCACCGACCGCTTCCTCCCCGACAAGGCGATCGACCTGATGGACGAGGCCGCCAGCCGCATCCGCATGGAAGTGGAATCGAAGCCCGAGGAGATCGAGACTCTCGACCGCCGCATCATCCAGCTAAAGATCGAGCGCGAAGCGCTGAAGAAGGAAACCGACGCCGCCTCGGTCGATCGGCTGAAGACGCTCGAAGGCGAACTCGCCAATCTCGAACAGCAATCCGCCGAACTGACGCAGCGCTGGCAGGCCGAAAAAGACAAGATCGGCGCGGAGGCCAAGCTCAAAGAACAACTCGACGCCGCGCGGATCGAACTCGATCAGGCCCAGCGCGAGGGCAATCTCGCGCGCGCCGGAGAGCTGTCGTACGGCACGATCCCCGGCTTGCAGAAACAAGTCGACGATGCCGCCGGCGCGACCACGGGCGCGATGCTCCGCGAGGAAGTCACCGCCGACGATATCGCTGGCGTCGTCAGCCGATGGACCGGCATCCCGGTCGATCGCATGCTGGAGGGGGAACGCGAAAAGCTCCTGAACATGGAAGCCGCGATCGGCAAACGCGTCATCGGCCAGACAGACGCGGTGCGCGCGGTCTCCACCGCGGTCCGCCGGGCGCGCGCGGGGCTGCAGGACCCCAATCGCCCGCTCGGCTCGTTTCTGTTCCTTGGCCCAACCGGCGTCGGTAAGACCGAGCTGACCAAAGCGCTCGCCAATTTCCTGTTCGACGACGATTCGGCGATGGTCCGCATCGACATGAGCGAATTCATGGAAAAGCACGCCGTCGCCCGGCTGATCGGCGCCCCCCCCGGCTATGTCGGCTATGAAGAAGGCGGCGTCCTGACCGAAGCGGTCCGCCGCCGCCCTTATCAGGTCGTGCTGTTCGACGAGGTCGAAAAGGCGCATAGCGACGTCTTCAACGTGCTGCTCCAGGTCCTCGACGACGGTCGCCTGACCGACGGCCAGGGCCGCACCGTGGATTTCAGCAACACGCTGATCATCCTGACCTCGAACCTCGGCTCGCAATATCTCGCCAATCTCGACGAGGGGCAGGATGTCGAGACGGTCGAGCCGCAAGTGATGAACATCGTCCGCGCGCACTTCCGCCCCGAATTCCTCAATCGGCTCGACGAGATCATCCTGTTCCACCGCCTGAGCCAAGCCGACATGGCGCCTATCGTCGACATCCAGGTCGCGCGCGTCGGCAAGCTGCTGGCGGATCGCAAAGTGACGCTCGACCTGACCGATGCCGCGCGCGAATGGCTCGGCCGTGTCGGCTACGATCCGGTCTACGGCGCGCGACCCTTGAAACGCGCCGTACAGCGCCATTTGCAGGACCCGCTCGCCGATCTGATCCTGCGCGGCGCGGTGAAGGACGGATCGACCGTCAAGGTCGACGAGGGTGACGGCAAGCTGCAACTGGCCGTGAGATAGACGCGCCTATTCGACCCGGCGCGCCTTGACCCCCGGCCCGATCTTGAAGCTCATCTTGTAGCTGCCCAGGACGCCGCGCTTGATCGTCACCGGCTCACCCGGCTTCGGGCTGCGCCCGAGAACCTTTCCGTCGGTCTGCGCCCAGCGCGCACCATCGTCGAGCGTGACGATGAAGCCGTCCCGACCGCGCGCCACCGCCTTGATCGTCCCGACGATCTCCTTGACCTCGTCCTTGTCCTCTTCATCGCGCCCGTGCTCATCCTTGTGACCGCCGAAGATCCCGAAGTCGGGAATGCTGAATCCGAACAATTTACGCCGCGTCTGGCGCACATCCTCGCGATCGACGATCGCGACGTCGCCTTTGGTTCTGGCGGTCTCGAACTCTGCAACGCTTCGGTCGAAACACGCCAGCCGCGCCGTGTCGTCCGCGATCGCCCGGCATTCGAACACCTTGGCGACCGCATTCGGCGATTTGGCGGCATCCTGCGCCAGGCCCGGCGCCGCGATTCCCCCCGTAATTCCCAAGGTGGCGCCGATCGCGAGGATATGGATCGCCGGAATATGGATTGAACGTTTCATCGGCATGGCCTCCCCCGGGAATCGCGATGCCGAACCTCTAGGAAAATTTGCGGACCGCGACAACGGGCGCGCGGCCCTGGCCGAGGTATGTGGCTAATTTGCTACAGCTCGCTCCATTCGTACCTAAAGCGCATGCAACCGATTGATTGCCGCGACGATCCTCCTGTAACGAGCATCGCAGCACCGCGCATAACTCGTACAGGCGAACGCGCGTCGCACTTGAAACGAAGGGGAATATTGATGAGTGGTAGATTGATCCGGCAGCGGCTGCTTGCGACCACGACGGTGGCTGGCGCGGTTCTGCTTGCGATGCCCGCTTTTGCACAGACCACGCAGGAAGCGCCGACCGCTCCCGCGGCGGAAAATCCGGCGCCCTCGACTCCGCCAGCGGTTTCGGCCGATGGCGCGCAGGTCGCCAACACGACGGGCGGCGGCGATATCGTCGTCACCGGTTCGCGCATTCCCCATCCCGATCTCGAGTCGGCCAGCCCGGTAACGATCGTCGGCGCGCAGGAAGTCGCTGTTTCGGGTGTAACTCGCACAGAAGATCTTCTGAACGCTTTGCCGCAGGTCTTCGGCGGCCAGGGTGGTAGCATTACCAATGGTTCGACCGGTACTGCGACCGTCGATCTTCGGAACCTCGGGCCTTCCCGGACGCTCGTTCTCGTCAACGGCCACCGTCTCGTCCCGGGCGATCCGCGCTCGCCGGTCGCCGACATCAACATCATCCCGTCGTCGCTCATCAAGCGCGTCGATGTACTGACTGGCGGCGCTTCGTCGGTTTACGGTGCTGATGCGGTTTCTGGTGTCGTCAACTTCATCATCGACACCGAGTATGACGGCTTCAAGCTCGACACCCAATACAGCTTCTATCAGCACAAAAATGCTGCCAAGAGCAGCATCATCAATGCGCTGAATTACGAAGGCTCAGCCCGGGCCTCGGGAAGTCTCAACCCGGTTCCCGGAACCGACTTCGGTTATCCTCGCGGCTCGGTGGCCGATGGCGGCGCGATCGACGTATCGGCCGTTTTCGGCGCGGGTTTCGACGATGGCCGTGGCCACGTCACTGCTTACGGCACTTATCGCAAGATTGATCCTGTCACGCAGGATAACCGCGATTATTCGGCTTGCTCGCTGACCGCCTTGAACGCGGCTACGGTGGCGGCAAATCCCGGTTTCGTCTATGGATGCGGTGGTTCCGCGACCTCGGCGCCGGGATCGTTTTACGCTGGCGGGGCGTATTACAACGTCCAGGGCAATCAGTTCGCCCCCGGCCAGGTTCTGTACAATTTCGCGCCGACCAACTATTTCCAGCGTCCCGACGAACGGTACACCGCCGGCTTCTTCGCGCATTACGATGTCGCCGACCAGTTCAAGCCATATGCCGAGTTCATGTTCATGGACGACCGCACCGTCGCGCAGATCGCGCCGTCGGGCGACTTCTTCAATACGACCACGATCAACTGCGACAACCCGCTGTTGTCCGCGCAGCAGCTAGGCGTTGTCGGATGTGTGGCCGGAGCGGGCGGTGCAATCCCTGCGACTGTGCCGCTTTATATCGCTCGTCGTAACGTCGAGGGTGGCCCTCGTCAGGATGACCTCCAGCACACGACCTACCGCGGCCTGATTGGTGCCAAGGGCGACATCTTCAAGGGCATCAGCTACGACGCGTCCTATCAATACAGCCGCGTGAATTTCGCTCAGACGTACCGCAATGACTTCGGTGTCTCGCGCATCATAAAAGCGGTCGATGCCGTAACCGATCCGGCTACCGGTCTGCCGGCGTGCCGTTCGGCTGTCGACGGCACTGACCCCGCCTGCGTCCCGTACAACATCTTCAGCACCGGTGGCGTGACCCAGGCCGCACTGAACTACTTGCAGATTCCATTGCTCTCGCGTGGGCAGTCGACCGAGCAGATTGCGAATGCGTCGGTAACGTTGCTGGGTAGCGAATATGGCATTGTCAGCCCGTTCGCGACCGAGGGTTTCGCGCTCAACGGTGGTGGCGAATATCGTCGGACGCGGATCAACTTCGAGGTCGACACCAACTTCCTAGCTGGTGAGGGCGCGGGCCAAGGCGGCCCAACCACTCCGGTTGCGGGTACGATTGAAGTCAAGGAAGCCTTCGTCGAAGCGTCGCTCCCGGTTATCCAGGATCGCCCATTCTTCCAGGACCTTCGCTTTGGCGCCGGCTATCGCAAATCCTATTACGTGACGCGCGGCCAGGATCCTCAGAGTGGCAATCAGACCAGCAATCGGTTCAACACCAACACGTGGAAAGCCGAGGGTTCGTGGGCTCCGGTTCGCGATTTGAAGGTCCGCTTCAGCTACAATCACGCGGTCCGCGCACCGAATGCGGTGGAATTGTTCGGGTCTCGCAGCTTCGGCCTCGACGGTTCGACCGATCCCTGCGCCGGTCCGGCAGTCGGCGGGCTGGTCAACGGCTTCACCCAGGCTCAGTGCGCGCTTACCGGCGTGACCGCTGCGCAATTCGGCAACGTCGCCGCCAACCCGGCCAATCAGTATAACGGGTTCGTCGGCGGCAACGCGGCCCTGACACCGGAAATCTCCAACTCGTTCACGGCTGGCGCGGTTATCACGCCGAGCTTCCTGCGCGGATTTCAGGCCACGGTCGATTACTTCAACATCCGGCTGAAGAATCAGATCTCGACGTACGGTTCGGACAGCATTCTTAACCAGTGCGTCACGACTGGCGACCCGTTCTATTGCAAGTTCATCAAACGCAATTCCGGCGGAAACCTGTTCCGTGGAACGCCATCGATCGCTGGCGGTGGCTATGTCGAAGATTTCAACGTTAACGCCGGTCGCCTGCAGACCACGGGCATCGACGCGACGTTGGGATACACTCAGGAGATCGGTCGCTTCGGTAACGTCGGGCTGAGTGTGGTCGGCACCTGGGTCAACAAGCTGGTGATCGATTCGTTCGGGCCTTCCAAATACGATTGCGTCGGTTTCTACGGCGTGCAGTGCGGAACGCCGACACCCGAATGGCGCCACAAGGCGCGCGCGACCTACACCCTGCCTTTCGGGCCGAGTGCTTCGCTTGCATGGCGTTACTTCTCGAGCGTTCGTGGAGACACACAGAGCAACGACGCCGATCTCTCTGGTGTGACCCGCGTCGGCAACTCGCGGATCCCGTCGCAGAGCTACTTCGATCTGGCGTTCACCTATCCAGTCGCGGACAAGTTCACGTTCCAGATCGGTGCGAACAACATTCTCGACAAGGATCCGCCGGTCAACGGCCTGGCGCTTGGCGTTGTCGGCAACGGCAACACCTTCCCGCAGGTGTACGACGCTCTCGGTCGCTACATCTTCGCCGGTGTCACGCTCGACCTGTAATTCGGTCGGATTACGGGCAACCTGAGGAACGGCGGGCCGAAAGGTCCGCCGTTTCCTTTTGTCGGGTGCTCTGGCATTACGGGCCGATGGACGCCGCGATTACAGACCCGGACCTGAGCGCGCGTGAGGCGGAGGCTGACCGTGCTGTCGCCACGGGTGATATCGCAGGTGCGCGGCTGATCCTTCGCCGTATCGTCGATACCGCTCCCGACCGTATTGAAACCTGGATGAAGCTCTCCGCGATGTGCCGCGCCGCGGGCGACGTGCCCGCCGCGCTTAACGCAATCGGCGGTGCATTGCGGGTCGATCCGCTTCACTTCGTTGCGCTGCTTAGCAAGGGCAAGCTGCTCGAAGTCGCAGGCGATGCGCAGGAAGCCGCGCGGACCTACACCCGCGCTCTTGCGCAAGCCCCAGAGGATGAGACCGTCCCGCCAAGCCTAAAGGCCGTGATCGACCATGCGATCGTGGCGCGCGATGCCTATCGGCAGAACGTCGCCGGCACCTGGGATCGCGCGATCTCGACCGATTCCGCTTTATCCTACACCGAGCGCAGTCACCTCGACCGCTTCAAGTCCAACGCCCTGCGCCAGACCCGCGTCTATCATTCGGACCCGACGCATTATCAATTTCCCGGCCTCGTCGAACGCGAGTTCCATGATCGTGAGGCCTTTCCCTGGCTCACCGCCTTCGAGGCGGCGGGTCCCGAAATTCTCAGCGAATGCCAGGCGCTGCTCGCCGCGCGCACCGCGCGCGCCGAGCCCTATATCCGCTACGCCGCCGATACCCCCGTCCGACAATGGGCCGCGCTCAACCATTCGATGGACTGGACCGCTTTCCACCTGCTCCACGGCGGCAAGCGCGTCGTCGAGAACGCCGATCGCTGCCCGGCGACGATGGCGGCGCTGGCGAAGATCGATCAGCCGCAGATTGCAAACCGTGGCCCCAATGCGATGTTTTCGCTGCTCAAGCCACACACCCGCATCCCGCCGCATACCGGCATCGCCAACACCCGACTCGTCTGTCACTTGCCGCTGATCGTGCCAGCAAATTGCTGGTTTCGCGTTGGCGCGGAACGACGCGAGTGGCGCTTCGGCGAGGCCTTCGTCTTCGACGATACGATCGAGCACGAGGCTGCCAACGAAAGCGACGAACCGCGCATCGTCTTCATTATCGACCTCTGGCATCCCGGACTCAGCGGTGCGGAACGCGCCGCAGTGGCGCGGATCATGGAAGCGGACGAAGCGGAGCACGGAGCACCGCTGTGACCGCGACCCCGCCCGGCAACGATCCGTTCGACGCCATGTTCGCGGTGGCACGCGCACGACCCGATCGCGCAGATCTTGCCGTCACGGTCGGATTGCGCGCGCTCGACGAGAGGCGCGAAGAGGCTGCGCTCCCCGTCTTGACCGACGCGGCGAACCGGAGCCCGACCGACGTCCACCTTCTCCATGTCTTAGGGTTGTTGCATCGCGCGACGGGCGATCTGGCTCCGGCAATCGCGGCATTTGATCTAGCACTTGCGCAAGCGCCGGACTCGCCGCGACTCGTCCACGCCCGCGCCCGTGCCGGGCAGGAGGCGGGCCTGCCCAGCCTCAACTGGTACGCCAAAGCGCGCCGGCTGGCGCCGAACGATGCCGAAGTCATTCTCGGCGAAGCCGCGGCGCTGCTTGCAGCGCGCGATGGCCGAAAGGCGGATCGACTGCTTGCCGGCACTCTCGACCAACATCCCGGATGGATCGCTGGCCATGCCGCCTTGATCCGCATGCGCCATGCTGGGGGAGCGATCGAGAAAGCCTTTGCGCAACTCGATCGCGCCATTGCCGGTGCCCCCGCCGATCCGCGCCTGCATCGCCTGAAGGTCACCGCCCTCCACCGGGGCGGTGACGGCGACGCGACCAAGCGGGCGATGAAGGTCGCGCATACCGCACTTGGCGATACCGAAGTCACCCGCAGCCTGGCCGCGATTCTCGCCGTCGAATATGATACGACAGCGACCGCCGACGCGGCATTCGACCGTGTCGACCCGCTGTCCGAAGTCGATCTTGCGATCCACTGGATGCGACATCTCCTCCGGCGCGGCGAACCCGACCGCGTCGCGGCGCTTGACGGCCATCTCTTGCCCTCGAACTTGGATGTCGCTTGGCCCTATCTGTCGCTCGCGTGGCGGCTGCTCGGTGATCCGCGCGCAGATTGGCTCGACGATCCGCGCTTCGTCAGGGTGATCGACTTTGGTGAGGATTGGCCGGTGTTGACTCCGCTCACGACCATCTTGCGCAAGCTTCATGTGACCGTCGGGCAGCCACTCGATCAATCGGTGCGCGGCGGCACGCAGACCGATGGACCGCTCCTCCACCGGATCGAGCCGGTTATCACCGAATTGCGAAGTCGACTCCGCGTCGAAGTCACGAATTATCTGGCAGCGCTCCCCGAACCCGATCCGGCGCATCCACTACTCGGGCGCATTCCGACCCATCCCAGATTTGTGGGGTCTTGGTCTGTACGCCTCGCAGGCGGGGGTTACCACGACCCGCATATCCACGGCGAAGGCCGGATCAGTTCGGCCTTCTACGTCGGCCTGCCGCCAGGCGATGGCGACAAAAAGGCGGGCTGGCTGACGCTCGGCGAACCACAGGCATCTCTCGGCTTGGGGATCGATCCGGTTCGCGAGATCGAACCGCGTCGCGGCCGCCTTGTATTGTTTCCGTCGACGATGTGGCATGGCACCCGCCCCTTCGCCATCGGCGAAAGGCTAACTGTTGCGTTCGACGTGGCTTGAAAGTTTTGCCTTTTTGTGCTTATCATCATGCTGAAGGAGTTTGACAGATGCGCATGCTGGTATTCGTTGCTCTGGCGGTTGTCGCTATTCCCGCGGCAGCCAAACCGGGAGGCAAGGGCGACAATCTCGATCCGAACAAAGTTATCTGCCGGAGTAACGAGGTGATCGGCAGCCGGCTTCAAACGGCTCGAACCTGCCTCACCCGCGCGCAGTGGAAACAGCAGGAAGCCGAACAGCGCAGGACCGTACAACGAATTCAAGATTTCAAACCCTATAATGGGGGTTGAAGACAGGATCGAACGACAGTTTTCGTTGTGTCGCCCAGACGACCGACTTGATCTGGATGGATTTATTCGCTCGAATAGCCGAGTCGTTCGATCCATGGCGCGAGGATCGGCATGACCGGCGCCATTGCTGCGTGATAACGTAACCATCGGCCTTTCGCTCGCGTATAGATCGGTTCAGTGACCTGAGCATAGCTCGGCGAGCCGATCGATTGACGCGCCGCAGCACTCGATTGATGTGCAAGCAACTGCTTTGTCCACGCGAGACCTGCGAAGTCGGCTAGGCGACGTAATTCGGTCTCCTGATCGGCGACCAGCCGCTCGTACCGGACGTTCTCGACATTGATCGCCAAGACCTCGCGGCATCGCTCCCAATACGCCAACACGCTGTCGTAGAGCCGCGCGGTCCCGAATACCTCGTGGAAGCTGGCGATATTGGCGTCCATGACATTGCTGGTGATGAAGCAGCTCAACACGACGTCGCAGGGATGGCGTTCTGCGAACACGAAGCGCGCGTCGGGAAAGATCCGATGAAGGATCGGGGTGCTGCTCAGCCCCAGGGGATGCTTGTCGACGATCAGCCGGTCGCCGACGTCGGGCGCGACCTTCGCCACTTCGGCGAAATACCGATCGCGTAGCGCCGCGATCTCCCGCGCCGACAGGTCGGCAAGGCGCTCGATCGGACCGAACCATTCGGCCACGCGGTCGATCACCGCCTCTTCCTCAAGCACGATCGCGTCGGGATGCCCGCTCAGCATCGTATCGATCAACGTCGTGCCCGACCGCGGAAAACCGAAGACGAACAGCGGTGATCGGCGGCCGTCGCTCGCCACCGGCTGCGGCGTCCAACGCGCATACCATTCGGGCGTGACGGCCTTGCGCAGGCGATCGAACGTATCACGATAGGCGAGCGCCTGTGTAGCCGAATTGGCGCTCGCGGCGGCCAGATGCGCATTCGCTTCGGTGAAGGCGGCAAAGGCGGCCTCGGTGTCGCCCAGCCGATCCGCGATGTCGCCGATCAACTGCGCCCGCGCCGCCGAATCGATGTCGAACGGTGCCTGCCGCGCCACGTCGAGCGCTTCGTCGAGCCGCCCCTCACCGCGCAGCGCACGCGCGCGCAACAACGCGGTGCGCTCCGAAGGCAGCCACGCGTTCTCGGGGGCATCGAGCAGCTCGAGCAGCGCATCGTTCCGGCTGGTCCGTTCGTAGCAGCGCGCGACGCCCAGCATCGCCTGTTCGAGTCGGGGCTTGATCGCCAGCGCTCGCCGAAACAGCGCCTCCGCCCGTTCGAACGCCTTGCAGTTGAACGCGACGTCACCGATCTCGCTAAGCATTCCGGGTTGGTCGGCCGACAATTGTTCCGCGACCGCCAGACTCGCCAGTGCTTCGCCGGTCCGGTGCGCACCCGACATCGCCCGGCCGAGTTCCAGTCGCGCCGAGGCGTCGTTCGGCGCGCGCATCACCGCATTGCCCGCCGCCTCGATAGCGGCGGTATAGTCTTTGGCTGCATCATGAGCGCGCGCCAGATTGATCCAGCATGGGATCGCGGTCGGACGCAGGCTCGTCGCACGCAACGCCGCCTCGATCGCGCCGGGGGCGTCGTGCATCACGATCCGCGCCGCGGCGACCCCGTCCCAACTCTCGAAATCGGCGCCGTCGGCACGCGTCAGGACCTCGAACAGCGCCGCCGCCTCGTCGATGCGGCCGACGCGCAACAGCGCTTGCGCGCGGATGCGGGACATTTCGCGCCCGACGGGCGTGTCGGTCTTGGCCAGCGGCGCGGCGAGCGCCTCGGCGTCCTCGCTGTCGCCGACGCTCAGCAGCGCCCGGCCAAGCTCGATCTTCGCGGCAGGCTCGTCCGGCGCCAGTTCGACCGAGCGCCGCAGATGCGCGATCCCGCGCGGCAGATCGCCTTGGCGGCAACACAAAACGCCGACGAACATCGCGAGACCGGCGTCGGCGGACCCCGCCGCGAGATCGGCCTCCCCCGCCGCGATCGCACCTGCGACGTCTCCCGCCTTGGCGAGCGCCAATGCGCGTGGAACCTGTCGTACGTCGCTCAATCCAACAATCCTGCCTTGGCGAGATGCGTCCGATAGTGGCGCCACCTGCCCGAGGACTGCGTATACAGCGCGCGGCGCACCTGCCAATTGCTCGCGGTGCGCACCGCTTCGTCCGAAGCCCGCGGATCGAGCATGTCGGGCTCCGGTGCGAGCCCGAGGAAATCGAGCATCGTCGCCACTTCGCCCGCGGGATCGCGCACTAAAAGGTCATAGTCGATCGCGTGGATATCGTCGGGATAGAGCGTGCGCCAATGCGCCATCAGCCGGCGATATTCCGCCTCGACATGCGCGATATCGCCAAGGTCGGTGGCGTATCCCAGCGCCAGCCCGGCGTGGAGCGCGAAAAGCGAGATCGCTGTGTCGCGCGGATCCCGCACGGTTTGGATGATCCGCGCTGCCGGAAACATCCGCTTGATCAGGCCGATGTGGAGAACATTGTCGGGCCGTTTGTCGACGAGCAAGGCGTCCCCGCGACGCACGGCGGTCTCGGCGAGATAGCGCTCGCGTAGCCGAGCGACGGTTGCGTCGGAGGCGGCCGCGGCGGCCTCTGGATAGGGTTGCAGCGTCGTGACGAATTCCGGCACGAGGTCGAGTTCGCCGCCCGCCACGATCCGCGTGTGCCGCGCGAGGATCGCCTCGGCCAGCGTCGATCCGGACCGGAACATGCCGCAGACGAAGATCGGCGAATCGGCCCGATCCGCCCTCGGCGCGGACTCGGGAAACGCCGCGATGATCCGGTCGATCAGCCGCGAGAAATCGGCGCGGTCGAACCGCAACCCCATCGCGGCGGCGACCAATGCGCTCGCCCGGTTCGCCGCCGCAAGCGCTGCGAAAGCGCTCTCGTAATCCCCAAGCCGATCGAGCGCATTGCCCAGCGCGAAACCAAGATCGGCCCGATCCTCGTCCGACTGCGCAGCGTCGATCGCTGCGCGGACCTTCACGAAAACCGGATCGTCCACAGTGACATCACTCACCCCGACCAACCGCGCCAGCGCCAAAGCGTCGTCGGGCACCACATCCAGCGCGCGCGCATACGCGGCGCGCGCCGCCTCCCGGTCGCCGACATCCTCATGGTGATTGCCGAGGTTGAGCAGCGCCGGCAAATATCGCGGATCGAGCGCCAGCGCCGTCTCCAACTCGCCCCGCGCCGCCGCCGCCTGCCCGAGATCGTCGGAGAAGATCACTCCGCGCTGGAGATGCACCTCCTCGGGTGCGTCGATACCGAGATCGAGCGCGCGCGCGTACGAATCGAGCGCGCCGGAGAAATCGCGCGTCGACCGCTCGGCCATCGCCAGGTTGAACCAGCTGTTCGGCAGATCGGGATAGTCCGCCAGCGCGCGCCGATACGCCGGAACCGCCTCTGCCATCCGGCCCTCATGGAACAGCCGCGACGCCTCGCGCAGCAACATTTGTACGTCGTCCGGTATCACGCGCGGATCATTCCATCGGCCCGGCGAGCAGCAGCGGATCGATCCGCGCGTCGCGCCACTTCATGCCCCAATGCATGTGCGGCCCCGTCGCGCGTCCCGTCGCGCCGCTGCGGCCGAGCCGTTGCCCGCGCACCACGCGCTCACCGACATGCACGTCGATCGCCGACAGATGCAGGAACGCGCTGTTCAGCCCCATGCCGTGATCGACGATCACCAAATTGCCTTCGAGCGTAAACGGATGATCGGTCGCCAGCACGACGACGCCGTCGGCGGGCGCCAGCACCGGTGTCCCCGTCGGCACCGCGACATCGGTCCCCGAATGATAGGACGCCGGCACCCCGCGATAGACGCGCTGCGCCCCGAACAGCCCCGACACGCGGCCATGCACCGGCCAGGCGAACCGCTGTCGCCAGCCGGAGGTATCGCTGTCGATGCGCCGCGACGCGACGATCTGCGCGAGTTCGGCAGGGCGAAGCCGCGCGAATTCGGCGCTGCTGTGCCCCGCGGTCAGCGCCGCATCGACCTTCTCGATCCGCCAGCCACCGGGCGCGACCGCCAGGGGCTCGCTCACCCGTCGCCCGTCGTCGATCGTCGCGGTCAGCGTCGCGGTGGCAGGCGCATCGCGATCGAACGCGATCAGGAAACGCCGGTCCGGCGCCAGCGACACCGCCGCGCCGTCGAGCGTCAGCGCCACCGTCCCCTCGGGCGCGGTGCCGAGCACCACCCCGCCTTGCCGCACAGCGCCCTCCAGCGCGAACCGCAAAGGCTTGGGCGGCAACGTCGCGCGCGGCGCTTTGGATATGGGGAGGGCAGGGGGCGGCGGCTCGGGCGCCACCATCGCCGGCCCGACGCAACTGCCGAGCGCGACCAACGCCGCCATCAATAGCGCACGACCCGCCGTCCGCCTCATCGCGGCGCCAGTGCCTCCGTCGCCAGCGCCGCGCTCGCGAACGGCGCCTGGCGCACGACATCCCAATAGCGCAATTCCTCGAGCGCGATCCGCGCGCCCGATGCCGCGCAAACGACGTGATCGCCCGCGCTCAGCACGCGAAAGCCATTGGCGCCGTAATGCAGCCGCGCCGGGCGATCGGTGTTGGACATCAGCATGGGCGCGGCTCCCCTAGAGCAAGGTCGGTTGTTCGGGCTTGGCGGCACGATAGGTCTTCGCGGCCCCGCGCTAAACCTTGGCGTCGATCGCATCGTCCCGGAACCGGATCGTCACCGCGCCCGCCGCCCGCGCCGCCGCCGCGGTCGTCAGCGTCTTGCCGTCGCGCGCGGTCACCCGCGCATAGCCACGCTGGAGGATCGTGTCGGGATTGACCGAATAGAGCAGCCGCCCGAGATCGGCCAGCCGCGCCTTCGCCGCCTCGACCTGCCGCAACAGCATCGCCGGCCGCAATGCCCCCGCCTGTCGGTCGAGCAACCCGCGCGCGCTCGCCACCCGCCGTTCGAGCGCCCGATCCGCCCGCGCGCCCGCGTCATCGACCCGCTGACGCTGCGGCCCGAGCAACCGGTCGCGCGTCGGCAGCAACCGCGCCATCGCGTCGAGCCGCTCGCGCCCACGCTCGGCATAACGCCGCGCGCATCGCTCGGTCCGCTGCGCATAGCCCTCGATCGTCAGCCGCAGATCGGCCAGCACCGGCACCGCGATCTCCGCCGCCGCGGTCGGCGTCGGCGCGCGCAGATCGGCGGCGTGGTCGCACAGCGACGTATCGGTCTCATGCCCGACTGCCGAGATGATCGGGATCGTGCAATCCGCCACCGCGCGGACGACGACCTCCTCGTTGAACGCCCACAAATCCTCGATCGAACCGCCTCCACGCGCGACGATGACGAGATCGGGCCGCGGCACCGGACCGCCTTCCGGCAGCGCATCGAATCCGCGCACCGCCGCCGCGACCTCCTCCGCCGCGCCGTCGCCCTGCACCTTCACCGGCCAGACGATGACGTGCGTCGGGCAACGATCCTCCAGCCGGTGGAGGATATCGCGGATCACCGCCCCGGTCGGCGATGTCACCACTCCGATGACGCGCGGCAGGAACGGCAGCGCCACCTTGCGCGACGCATCGAACAGCCCCTCAGCGGCCAGCGTAGCACGGCGCTTTTCGAGCAACGCCATCAGCGCCCCCGCCCCGGCAAGCTCCATCCGCTCGATCACGATCTGATACTTTGACCGCCCCGGATACGTCGTCAGCCGCCCCGTCGCGATCACCTCCGCGCCGTCCTCGGGACGGAACGCAAGCGACGACGCCTGCCCCTTCCAGATTACCGCATCGATGACCGCGCTCTCGTCCTTCAGCGCCAGATACGCATGCCCCGACGCCACGCGCTTATACCCCGAAATCTCGCCGCGCAGCCGGACATGCCCGAACTCGCCCTCGACCATTCGCTTCAGCTTCATCGACAATTCGCCGACCGAAAGCGCGAGCGCGTTGTCGCCGGGGATTGCGTCGGCTACCAACCGCGCGGGTGGTTCGAAGAGGGGGTCGGACATTTGAACGTTCTGCTGATCGGATCGGGGGGCCGCGAACACGCGCTCGCGTGGAAGCTCGCGCAGTCTGAGGGCCTAGATACGCTCTACGCCGCCCCCGGCAACCCCGGCATCGCGCAGCACGCGACGATCGCCGATCTCGACGTGGCGGATCACCGCGCCACCGTCGACTTCGTCCGCCGCCAGCAGATCGGCCTCGTCGTCATCGGCCCCGAGGCGCCGCTCGTCGACGGCCTCGCCGACAATATCCGCGCGATCGGAATCCCCGTCTTCGGCCCTGGTCGTGAGGCGGCAAAGCTCGAAGGCTCGAAGGGCTTCACCAAGGATTTGTGCGCGCGCGTCGGCATCCCCACCGCGCGCTATTTCCGCGTGACCTCTAAGGACGGCGCGCTCGCCTGCCTCGACGATTTCGGGGAGCGATGCGTCATCAAGGCCGATGGCCTCGCCGCGGGCAAGGGCGTCACCGTCGCGATGTCGCGCGCCGAAGCCGAAGCCGCGATCGCCGATCTGTTCGCCGACGGAAAGGCCGAAGCCGTCATCGAGGAATACCTCGACGGCGAGGAGGTCAGCCTGTTCGTCCTCAGCGACGGCACGACCATCGCGTCGTTCGGCTCGGCGCAGGATCACAAGCGCGTCGGCGACGGCGACACCGGCCCCAACACCGGCGGCATGGGCGCGTACAGCCCCGCGAGCATCCTCACCCCCGAGCTAGAGGAACGCGCGCTAGGCGAGATCGTCCGCCCGACGATCGACGCGCTCGCCGCCTCGGGCACGCCGTACGTCGGCGTCCTGTACGCCGGTCTGATGTTGACCGCCGACGGCCCCAAGCTGATCGAATATAACGTCCGCTTCGGCGATCCCGAATGTCAGGTGCTGATGGCGCGCTTCGCGGGCGACCTGCTCGAAACCCTGCTCGCGGTGGCGCAAGGACGCCTAGCCGACCTTGCCAAACCGAACTTCGCTGACGACGTCGCGCTGACGGTGGTGATGGCCGCGAACGGCTATCCCGGTACGCCCGAGACCGGCGGCAAGATCGACGGCATCGACGCAGCGGAAGCGACCGGCGCAACCGTCTTCCAGGCCGGCACACGCGCCACGAAAGACGGCATCGTCGCAAGCGGCGGCCGCGTCCTCGCGGTCACCGCAACGGCCAGGACGATCGCCGAAGCCCGCGACGCCGCCTACGCCGGCGTCGCCGCGATCGACTTCCCGACCGGTTTCAACCGTCACGACATCGGCTGGCGCGAAATCGAACGCGCGGGTAAGCGATAGCAACAGTTCGACCGCCCTTGCCCAATCTCCGTTCGTTTCTCGACGATTCTCGAAACGAACGGATCGAGGCTGACGTACAGGAAACGCAATGCCCACCCGCGTCGCCGAAACCGGCCTCCTCACTGCCACCACCCTGACGATCATCGCGATCCTCGCGATCATCACCAGCCTCGGCATCCTGTGGGGCATGCGCCTCAAACACAAACGCAATGAAGCCGACCGTATCGAGTTGGAACGCGTCGAGCACGAAGGCGGCACCGCCATCGATGCCGACACACCGGCGGCACCGACCCCCTCGACCCCCGCGACCCCGACAGCCCCGCCGGCGGTCGCGCCGTCACCGCCCCCGCTCGACGACGGCCCGGTGATTGCCACCCCCGCGCCCGAACCCAGCGTCACCGACGAACCCGTCGCCGCCGCGCCGATGACCGCCTCCCCCGCCAGCGAAGCCGCCGCCGCTCCTGTGGCCGATCTGGACGCGGAACGCCCGGTCACCCAGATCAAGGGCCTCGGCCCAAAGGTCGCCGCGCGCCTCGCCGAACTTGGGCTCACCAACGTCGGCCAGATCGCCGCGCTCGACACGAGCGCAGCCGAACGCCTCGACGCGCAACTCGGCGCCTTCACCGGCCGCATGGCCCGCGATCGCTGGATCGAACAGGCGCGCTTCCTGGCGGCGGGGGATGTGAACGGGTTCGAAGCGGTGTTCGGCCGGCTCTAGGCGCGCAGCGAAGCCGCGCGCCGATGCCGCCCGCAAAGCGCGGCGGCAAATAGCCGGTCCGGCCAAAGCCGCGTCCGACGACGCGGAATTTACTCCCGCGTCGGGATTGTCTAGGGTCTGCTTTCGCCCAGTTGCGGACATCGCCATTGCGCTCTAATCTAGGTACATGGGAATCAGGCCAGGCACGGGGCTGAAGCGATGGCAACTCGCCGTCGATATCGTCATCTATATAGCGAGCGCGGGCATCTTTACCGTTTTGATCGCTGGCTTGGGCGATTGCGCCACCGCACCCAGCGCAGCGGAAGTGGCAGAGTGTCAGACCTTTGTGAGAACCAAGTTCGACGTTTGCGTCGTGATCGCAGCTTTGATTTTCCCGTTCTGGCTGCGTCGCAAGCTCATGCGCACGAACGGTAGCTAACCCCCAAGTTCCGACATCGCGAATGATAAGAGGTTGGATCGCTGCTTTCCTACAACGAACATGTCGTGATACGACCGTCTTGGCGCGGCATCCCCTCGCTCGGCTCTTTCACATCATGACCCTTGCGAAAACTCGAAGCGATATCGACGCTCCTTAGTTCACCGCTCGTCCCACTCGCGCGTATGTCGTGACTTTTGAGACTTTAGGTCAGGCCCCCTTTCGGGTGACGTCACTGCGAGCGCAGCGACGGTTGAGGCCATCGGTCGTCGATCCGGCAACCGCGTCCTGGTGTTACCTTCGTTACTTTTGGCGCCTGGGGCCGGCGGTACTCCGATATCCAGGCGAGTGTGCTCAGACGGTCATAAACTCCAAGATCCAGTGTGCGGAGACGCGCTCGCATTAGACTGACGGCAGCGCCAGTTATCCGATCCATTCCAGGAAATGCATCATAAGCCGGGGCATCTCGCACGAACGGTAGCCAGGGCTCGATCGCGGGCGGGATCGCCGCGTGACTCTAAACCGTAACGCGCAAGAGACACGCGCGTCACATTCGGCTGGCAGGGCGCGAGGGCAAGGGGGACTGGGCCCATGCCGACGACGACCGACACGATTGCCGACGTCACCGATTTGTTCGATTTCACCGCCAGCCGGCCGCACGTGCCCGAACGCGTCGTCGAGCGGACGCGCTACCGGACGATCTGGATCAGCGACGTCCATCTCGGCACGCGCGGCTGCAACGCCGGCATGTTGATCGACTTTCTCGACCACGTCGATAGCGAGACGATGTACCTCGTCGGCGATATGATCGACGGGTGGCGGCTGAAGAAGAAATTCTACTGGCCCGCCGCGCACAACGACGTCGTCTGGCGGTTGCTGAAGCGGGCGCGGC
Organism: Sphingomonas sp.; assembly: GCA_965219285.1. Lineage (GTDB taxonomy): Bacteria > Pseudomonadota > Alphaproteobacteria > Sphingomonadales > Sphingomonadaceae > Sphingomonas. Next base: position 82,377 of record CBDCNF010000008.1, on the reverse strand, counting down.
GCGGCACGCGGATGATCTATATCCCGGGCAATCACGACGAAGTGTTCCGGCAATTCTCCGGCCTCGATTTCGGCGGCATCGCGATCCGGCGCAAGGCGATCCACGAGACCGCCGACGGGCAGCGCCTGCTGGTACTCCACGGCGACGAATTCGACGCGATCACGCTGGCGCACCGCTGGCTCGCGCATGTCGGCGACACCGCGTACACTCTGCTGATGGCGGCCAATCGCGGCGTCAACGCGTTCCGGCGGCGGTTCGGCATGCCCTATTGGTCGCTCAGCAAGCACGCCAAGGCCAAGGTCAAGAACGCGGTCGCGTTCATCTCGCACTTCGAGGACGTCGTGGCGCATTCCGCGGGCGTCCGCGGGGTCGATGGCGTGGTGTGCGGGCACATCCACACCGCCGAGATGCGCGACATCGCGGGCGTCCAATATTATAACGACGGCGATTGGGTGGAGGGCTGCACCGCGCTGGTCGAGCATTTCGACGGCCGGATGGAGTTGCTCCACTGGGGCGACGTGATGGCCGCGCGCGAGCGAGCTGTGGTGGCGTTGGCGGCTTAGGGCCGATGCGGATCGCAATCGTCACCGATGCGTGGGCGCCACAGGTCAATGGCGTCGTGCGCACCCTTGAGGCGGTGGCCGCGGAACTGCGGGCGGTCGGGCACGAGGTGCTGGTGATCGCGCCCGATAGCTTCCGGTCGCTCCCGTGCCCGACCTATCCCGAGATCCGGCTGGCGATCGCAGGCAGCGCGGCGGTCGGGCGGCGCTTGGCGGCGTTCGAGGCGGAGGCGATCCATCTCGCGACCGAAGGGCCGTTGTGTCTCGCGGCGCGGCGCTGGTGCCTGGCGCGCGCGTTGCCGTTCACGACCGCCTATCACACGCAATTCCCCGATTATGTCGCGGCGCGGACGGGCGCGAATCCCGAGTGGGTGTGGCGCTACATCCGCTGGTTTCACGCGCCCGCGCACGCGATCCTGGCCTCGACGCCGTCGATCGAGGCGACGTTGCACGCGCATGGCCTGAGCCGCGTGCGGCGCTGGGGGCGGGGGGTCGATCTGGCGCTATTCTCGGAGGCCGCGACACCGGACCCTGAGATCGCCGCGTTGGCGGGGCCGATCCAGCTCTATGTCGGGCGCGTCGCGGTGGAAAAGAACATCGAGGCGTTTCTCGCGAGCAAACATCCCGGCACGAAAGTGATCGTCGGCGACGGCCCGGCGCGTGCACCGCTCGAAGCGCGCTATCCGGACGCTCGGTTCCTCGGCGCGCGCTTCGGGCCGGCGCTCGCCGCCGCATACCGCGCCGCCGACGTGTTCGTTTTTCCCAGTCGCACCGATACCTTCGGGCTGGTGATGATCGAGGCGATCGCCTGCGGCACCCCGGTTGCGGCCTATCCGGTGACCGGGCCGGTCGATGTGCTGACCCCCGCGACCGGCACGATGCACGAAGATCTCGAAACCGCGACCGGCGCCGCGCTCCACCTCGATCGCGCGACATGCGCGGCGGCGGCGCAGGGGTTCACCTGGGCGGCGAGCGCGCGGCAGTTCCTCGATGCTTTGGTCCCGTTCGGCGCGGTCGAACAGGCGGCGTGAAGGCGCCGCTTGCCGTTCGACCCCCCACGTACTAGATCGACCGGCGTACGTGGCCGCTCCGACAGGGGCGGCCCTTTTAGTTTCAAACGGAGAATTCCCGTGGCCCAGCCGCTTATGCCGCACGCGACCGCTTCCTGGCTGGTCGACAACACCTCGCTCTCGTTCGACCAGATCGCAGAATTCTGCGGGCTGCATATCCTCGAAGTCAACGCGATCGCGGACGATACCGCCTCGTCGAAGCTGACCGGCCGCGACCCGGTCCGCGCGCACGAGATCACGCAGGAGGAGATCGACAAGGGTCAGGCCGATCCCGCGCATGTCCTCCAGATGCTGAAGGGCCCCGAGCAGGTTCGCCGTACCAAGGGACCGCGCTATACTCCGGTGTCGAAGCGGCAGGACAAGCCCGACGGCATCTCCTGGATCATCCGCAACCACCCCGAGATCACCGATGGTGCGATCGGCAATCTGATCGGCACGACGCGCACGACGATCGCCGCAATCCGCGACCGCAGCCACTGGAATATCCAGAACATCACCCCGAAGGATCCGGTGACGCTGGGCCTGACGACGCAGCGCGAACTCGACGCGGCGGTGGCGAAGGCGGCGAAGGCGGCAGGGATCGAGGCGCCGACCACCGATTTGCGGCTCGACGGCGACCGCGAAGTGCTGCTCGAACAGCTCCGTGCCGAGCGCGAGCAGGCGGCGCGCGATGCCGAGATCGCGGCGCAGGGCGAATTGACCGAGGAAGAGGCGCTGTTCGGGAAAGCGCCGTCGCCGCAGGAGTAATCGCGGATCCTCCAAATAAACAGTGACGCGCGGCGCGATCGGTTGCTACCCGCAACGCTATGGCCACCGCATTCGACCGTACGCTGATCGGCGACGAAGGACTTACGCCCACCAGCCACGCCGGGCTGACCTTTCCGTTCGGCGAGCGCACGCCCAGGCCAGGCGAATTGCTGACCGTCATGGAGGGCATCCGCTGGTGGCGGGTGCCGATGTCGGGGCCGCTGAAGCACGTCAACGGCCTGATCCTCGACGATACGGATGGCCTGCTCGCGATCGATACGGGCACCGCGAGTCCGCGTTCGACCGAGGCGTGGCGGACGATCCTCGAAGGCCCGCTTGCCGGACAGCGCGTGACGCGGGTGCTGGGGACGCACTTCCACCCCGATCATATCGGCCTGGCGGGCTGGCTGTGCCGCAAGGCCGATGCGCCGCTGATCATGACGCGGATCGAGTGGCTGACCGCACGAATGCTCGCCGCCGATGCGCAGGCGGACGTGCCGCAGGAGATGATCGATTACTGGCGCGCGTGCGGCTGGGACGAAGCGCAGATCGCGCATGGCGCGTCGCGGGGCTGGGGCAATTTCGCCAAGATGATCGCGCGGCTGCCGCTCAGTTATACGCGGATCGAAGATGGCGACACGCTGCGCGTCGGCGGGGCGGACTGGCGGGTGATGACCGGCAGCGGGCACAGCCCCGAACACGCCTGCCTGATCGATTACGACCGCAAGGTGCTGATCGCGGGCGATCAGGTGTTGCCCAAGATCAGCTCGAACGTATCGCTCCACATGAGCCAGCCTGACGAAGATCCGCTCGGCGACTGGCTCATGTCGATCGCCAAGTTCAAGACCTTGCCCGACGATCTGCTGGTGCTGCCGGGGCATGGCGATCCGTTCTACGGGCTGCACGCGCGGCTGGACTCGCTCGACAGCGAGCATCGCGACCGGCTCGACGCGCTGATCGATCTTATGGCCGAGCCGGTCCGCGCGGTCGATTGCTTCGCGGTGCTGTTCAAACGCGCGATCGGCCCGGATGTGCTCGACATGGCGACCGGCGAGGCACTGGCGCATCTGCGGCGGCTCGAGGTCGAGGGGCGCGCGGTGAAGGAAACGCGCGACGGGGTGTGGTGGTATGCGCGAGCCTGACTAAAAGGGCGCATGAACACGAATCTCACCACCGATCGCCCGACCTTCGTCACGCATCTCGAATGCTCGTTTACGGGCGAGCGGTATGAGGCCGACACGCTCCATAATCTGTCGCGGGCGGGAAAGCCGCTGCTGGTCCGCTACGATCTTAATGCTGCGGGCAAGGCGTTGTCGAAAGACGCGCTGGCGAAGCGCGAAACCGATCTGTGGCGGTGGCGCGAATTGCTTCCCGTCAAGCATACCGAAAATGTGGTGAGTCTCGGCGAGATCGAAACCCCGCTCGTTCCGATCCCGCGATCGGGCGGCCCCAACGTCCTCGTCAAGGACGAGGGCCGCTTGCCGACCGGATCGTTCAAGGCGCGCGGGCTCGTCATGGCGGTGGCGATGGCGAAGGAACTCGGCGTCACGCGGATCGCGATGCCGACCAACGGCAACGCCGGCGCGGCGCTCGCGGCCTATGCGACGCGAGTTGGGATCGAGACGATCGTGTTCTGCCCCGACGACACCCCCGAAGTGAACGTCCGCGAGATCGCGGTGCAGGGCGCGCGCGTCTGGCGGGTCAACGGGCTGATCGACGATTGCGGCGCGATCGTCGCGAAGGGCGCGGCCGAGGGGCGCTGGTTCGATTTCTCGACGCTGAAGGAGCCGTACCGGATCGAGGGCAAGAAGACGATGGGGCTGGAACTGGCCGCGCAGTTCGCGTGGAAACTGCCCGATGCGATCTTCTATCCGACCGGCGGCGGCACTGGCCTTATCGGGATGTGGAAGGCGTTCGAGGAACTGGAAGCGCTCGGCTGGATTGGCAGCGAGCGGCCGCGGACGTACGCGGTGCAGGCGTCGGGCTGCGCCCCGATCGTCCGCGCCTTCGAGGCGGGCGAGGAACACGCCGAACGCTGGGAGGACGCCTCCACCGTCGCGGCGGGGATCCGCGTGCCAAAAGCGGTCGGCGACTTCCTGATCCTGCGCGCGGTGCGGGCGAGCTGCGGGAAGGCGCTCGGCGTCGGCGATCCCGCGATCCTGCGAGCGGTCGATGACTGCGCGCGGCGGGACGGCTTGCTGCTATGTCCCGAGGGCGGCGCGACGCTGGCGGCGTACAAACAGGCGCTGCGCGACGGCGAGGTCGACGAGGACGAACGCGTCGTGCTGTTCAACTGCGCGACCGGGCTGAAATACCCGATGCCCGCGGCGGATGCGACGCTCGACCGGCATGCGGCGATCGATTTCGACGCGCTTTGAGCCGGGCGCGACGGGTCAAAAGTAACGAAAGTAGCGCCAAGCACGATCGTGGGTGCGAGCGCAGCGAAGCAATCCGGGGCGGTGCGGGATATTCTGGATTGCCCCGCTGCGCTTGCGACGACGGAAATTTCTCTTCGGTCAAAGCGCTAAAGTCGCAAAGGTCACGACATACGCGCGCGGGAAACCCGAACGCGACCGCAATGGCTCGAGCGATGGGATGGGTCGACGATGAGAAAGAGCGTCATCGCGGCGTATCACGAGGCGGGGCTTGTAGGACAGAGGCTCGTTCCGCATTGTCCTTGATGCTGTCGAGCACGCGCCGCACGTTCAGGTGGATCGCCCATCGCGCCATCGGCTCCCAATAGAGCACCGGGTCCATCCGCAGCGTGTGCGATGCCGTCGCGGTCAGCCGGGTGCCGCCATCGGGCAGCGGTTCGAGATCGAAGCTGGTGCGGGCGGTCAGGAAATAGCCGAGGACGTGCGGCGCATGGACGCGGCGATAGGGGCTCATCTCCTCCATCGCGGGGGGCTGGACCAGGACGGTGAAGGTGAGGCGGCGGCCGGGCTGCCATTCGGTGACGCGCTCGATCGCGGTGCCGGTCGAGAATTCGCCGAGCCGTTCGGCGCCGACGCCGGTGCCGAGCAGTCGCCCGCGGATCGGATAGGCGAGGCCGGCTCGGCCGACCAGTCCCGGCGGCGTCGTGATGCGATCGCTGCTGGTCAGCGCTTGCCAAACCGCGGCGGGCGGCGCGGCGATGACGATCGTTTCGCGCATCGCGATCGGCACCGCAGGCGGCATCGCGGCTTCGAGCGCGAAGACTGCGGGGAGTAGCGCGATGCTCATCAGCGGCTTGTTGCGGCGATGACCGGCGAGTGCCGCGGCGCGCCCAAGCGCGCCACCGACCGCGGCAGCGGCGGCCCCGAGCGGTGCGGCGAGCAGGATGCAGACGAACCCCTCCAGCGCCAGGAGCACGAGCGCCAGCGTGCCGAGCGCGGCTGCCGCCATGACGAGTGGGAGCGTCCGGCGCTTATGAAGCGGCGTCGTCCGATTGGCGATATAGGCGGTGGTCACGCCGACGAGGAACGGCGTCATCACGAACAGGCCCCAGCCGTATGCGCCGAACGTCACCGCCGAGACGAGGACCGCAAGGACGATGATCGCGACACCCGAAAACAGGCCTTGAAGGACATGCGCGACATTTGCACCTGCCTCGGGTGGTGGCACGTCCTCGACAGATCGCACCGGCAGGAAGACGAGAATCAGAACGGCGGCGATCTGGACGGCAGGAACGATCGACAAGGCGGCGAGGACATAACCGAAGCCGGATCGAGACGCGCGGCGAAACGACAGGATGGCGAGCGCCCATGCGACGATCAGACCTAACGCAAAGGCCAACATCGCCACCCAACTCGCCAGGCTCGGCAGCATCGCGAGCCGGCGTAGCGGCAGCAGCCAGAACGCGACGTCCGGGACGAGCGGCGTACCGGTCGCCCGAAGGGCGAGCGCCACGGCAAGGTGTTGCGACAGCAGCAGCGGTAGCGCGACGATGGCGTAGGTGACGGGCGCGATGTCGCCCTTGAGCGATGGAACAAGACGCATCGGTTCAGCTCCGGGACGGCAGGGATGTTGCGAGCGTTTCGGCGCGATGCGGTTGCTCTATTTGCGTGACCGCCTTTCGATGCGGCAGGCTCTCGGGCAGCGCGATGTCCCACGCGAGGCCAGCGCGCTCCAGCAGCAGGATGACCGCATAGCCCCAGTCGCTCTGGCCGGGATACAAGCCGATCCGCGCCGATCCGGGGAAGGCGTGGTGGTTGTTGTGCCACGCCTCGCCCATCGTCGGGATCGCCGCCCAGGGCACGTCGTGCGCCTGCACCCCGGCCTCGTCGACCAGCCAGCTCTGCGGGCCGCGCCGGTGAGCGAGATGACCGACGAACCAATGGCCGATGACCGAAACGCTGACCCGGACGCAGACGCCCCACACCACCCACGCCCAGCCGCCGCCGAGGAACAGCAGAGCAGCGATCGGCAGTTGCTGCGCCATCCACGTCGTCTCGAGGAAACGGTAGAACGGATCGCGCCCGGCACGCCCGAAGTCGAATGCGGGTGGCGCCGCGAGTTCGAGGCGGCAATGCATCTGCCACCACGCGTCGACCGGCATCGATCGGCGATGCGCGAGATAATCGTGGCAATCGGACTGACGCTGCGCCCAGTCGCGCATGTCGTGGGTGCGGATCATCCACAACGGGCCACTCATGCCGACAATCGCGCCGACCCAGACCAACGTGCGTTCGAGCCAGAGCGGGCAGGCGAAACTGCGGTGGATCAGCCGGCGATGGAAGCCGATACTGTGTCCGAGCAAGAGCGTGGCGCCGGTCAGCGCGACGAAAACGCCGACCGCGCTCCAACTGATGAATAGCGGCGCGAACACCAGCGACGCCGCAAGCATGCCGCCGTTCCAGATTGAGTGAACCGGGTCCCACCGAACCCTGCCTGCGACCGGGCCGCATCCCGGCGTTTCGACGAGCGCATTCACCGCGCAGCGATCCGTTGGTCCGTCCATCTCAGCCTCCCAGGTAATTAGCTTATGGCTTAATTATCGCGACGGCCTTGTCAAGTGATAAACTTATTCCTTAAATAGGTGTCGTGCAAAAGATTTTCGAAGCCTTGTCCTCGGTGCCGCGGCGAAAGATTCTGGCCTATCTCGCGCATGCCGAATTGAACGCGGGCGAGATCGCTTCGCGGTTCGACATTTCGAAGCCGGCGGTGTCGCAGCATCTGGCGGTGCTGGAAAATGCGGGGCTGATCGCCAGCGAGAAGCGCGGGCAATTCGTCTTCTACCGACTCGTACCGGAAAATCTGGCGAATACGCTCAATACATATTTGCAGGAGGTCTGCCCGGTGTCGCGCCCGCTGAAGGCGGAGAGCGCCAGGATTGCGGGCGACCGCGTCAGCAAGAAAGAGGGCGCGTCGTAAATCAACCTACCCGGTTCGCGACCAGATCGTCGACCACCGCCGGGTCCGCGAGCGTGCTCGTATCGCCGAGGCTCGACACGTCGCCCTCCGCGATTTTCCGCAAGATACGCCGCATGATCTTGCCGCTGCGCGTCTTCGGCAGGCCCGGCGCGAATTGGAGCGCGTCGGGGGTGGCGATCGGGCCGATTTCCTTGCGTACCCATCCGCGCAGTTCGTCGCGCAGTGCGTCGGACGGATCGACGCCGGCGTTTAACGTCACATAGGCGTAGATGCCCTGGCCCTTCACGTCGTGCGGGAAACCGACGACAGCGGCTTCGGCGACCTTGGGGTGGAGGACCAGCGCCGATTCCACCTCGGCGGTGCCCATGCGGTGGCCGCTGACGTTGATGACGTCGTCGACGCGACCGGTGATCCAGTAATAGCCATCCTCGTCGCGGCGGCAGCCGTCGCCGGTGAAATATTTGCCTGCGTAGGTCGTGAAATAGGTCTGGAAGAAACGGTCGTGATCGCCCCATACGGTGCGCATCTGGCCGGGCCAGCTTGCGGTGATGCACAGGTTTCCGCTGGCCGCGCTGTCGAGCACCTTGCCGGTTTCGTCGACGAGTTGTGGGCAGACGCCGGGGAGCGGTCTGGTCGCGCTGCCGGGCTTGAGGTCGGTCGCGCCGGGGAGGGGGGCGATCAGCGCGCCGCCGGTTTCGGTTTGCCACCAGGTGTCGATGATCGGGCAGCGGCCGTCGCCGACCACTTCATAATACCAGCGCCATGCCTCGGGATTGATCGGTTCGCCGACGGTGCCGAGGAGTCTCAGGCTCTTGCGGCTGGTCGCTTTTACCGGCGCGTCGCCTTCCTTCATCAGCGCGCGCAGAGCGGTTGGAGCGGTGAAGATCGTGTGGACCCGGTGGCGATCGACGACCTGCCAGATGCGGCTGGCGTCGGGCCAGTTGGGGAGGCCTTCGTACATCAGCGTAGTCGCGCCGTTCGCGAGCGGGCCGTAGACGATATAGGTGTGCCCGGTGACCCAGCCGATGTCGGCGGCGCACCACCAGACGTTGCCGGGGCGGTAATCGAACACGAGGTCGTGGGTGAAGCTCGCCCACAGCAGGTAACCGCCGGTGGTGTGGAGGACGCCCTTGGGCTTTCCCGTGGACCCGGACGTGTAGAGGATGAACAGCGGGTCTTCGGCGTTCATCGGTTCGGGCGGGCAATCGGCGGAGACGCCCTCCGCGGCCTCGTGATACCAGATGTCGCGCGGACCCATCGGGGTGATCGCGCCGGTCGCGCGGATGACGATGACGCGTTCGAGGCCGGGGGTGCTCTCGGCGGCGGCGTCGACATTGCCCTTCAGCCGGATGCGCTTGCCGCCGCGGCGGCCTTCGTCGGCGGTGATGATAATGCGGGAGTCGCAATCGCGGATGCGACCCGCGATCGCCTCGGGCGAGAAACCGCCGAAGATCACCGAATGGATCGCGCCGATCCGCGCGCAGGCGAGCAGCGCGAACGCTGCCTCGGGGATCATCGGCAGATAGATCGTGACGCGGTCGCCCTTGCGGACGCCTTCCGCTTTCAGGACGTTGGCGAAGCGGCAGACCTCGGCGTGGACTTCGCGGTAGGTGAAGGTCCTTGCGTCTTCGGACGGGTCGTCGGGTTCCCAGATGATCGCCACTTGCTCGCCGCGTTCTTCGAGGTGACGGTCGAGGCAGTTGGCGGAGACGTTGAGCGTGCCGTCCTTGAACCAGTCGATATGGAAGTCGGCTTCGTGGAACGACCAGTCGCCCGCGACCGTCGGCGGTGTCGTCCATTCGAGCCGCTTCGCCTGATCGAGCCAGAAGGCGGTGGGATCGGCAAGGCTCGCAGCGTACATCGCGTCATACCCGGCGCGATCGACGCGGGCGTTTGCGGCCCAACCGGCGGGAACGGGGTATAGGTCTTGCTCTGCCATGCGACTCTCCTCGGATCAGGCGTCCTAAAGCCGCACCACCGTCATTGCGAGCGTAGCGAAGTAATCCAGGTTTCGTGCGCCTCGCTGGATTGCTTCGCTATGCTCGCAATGACGATATATGTCGTGTCCGCGGCACCCGTGCCCTGATCACCGCAGCTGGGCGCGTTTGGCGGGAGTTCAGTTTCAGTCTACAACTGATCGAGAGACACAAAGGAGGCGACGATGGCAGGGCAGGTGCTCGTGACCGGGGGCAGCGGCTATATCGCGGGCTTTCTCATCAAGCAGCTCGTCGCCGAGGAATGGACGGTCAACACGACGGTCCGATCGCTGAAGCGCGAGGCCGAGGTGCGCGGCTGGCTCGGTGTGCCCGCGGACAAGCTCCGTTTTTTCGAAGCCGATCTCGAGAAAGATGCCGGCTGGGCCGATGCGATGGCCGGGTGCAGCCATGTCGCGCACGTCGCCTCGCCGTTTCCCGCGGGCGCGCCCAAGGACGACGAACTGATCGTTCCCGCCCGCGCCGGGGCGCTCCGGGCATTGCGCTTCGCCAAGGAGGCTGGCGTCGAGCGGTTCGTGCTGACCTCGTCGGTCGCGGCGATCGCTTATGGCCACGGCAAGGACGTTCGGCCGTATACCGAGGCGGACTGGACCGACGTGACGCAGCCGGGCGTCGGCGCGTACATCAAATCGAAGACGATCGCCGAAAGCGCCGCGCGCGACTGGATAAAGCAGCATGGGGCCGGAAACGGAAAGCGGATGGAATTCTGTTCGGTCAACCCGTCAGCGGTGCTCGGGCCGCTCCTCAGCGACGATTTCTCGGTCTCGATCCAGTTCGTCCAGCGGCTGCTCGACGGATCGATGCCCGGGGCGCCACGGCTGGGCTTCGCGGTGGTCGATGTGCGCGATCTCGCCGACCTCCACGTCCGCGCGCTGACCGCGCCGGGTCTCGACGGCGAACGCTTCATCGGCGCGGGGAAATTCCTGTGGATGAAGGAGGTGGCGGCAATCCTGCGCGACTCGCTCGGGCCGGAGTCGAAGAAGGTGCCGAAGCGCGGCATCCCCGATTTCGTCGTGCGCTTGCTGGCGCTGTTCGATCCAAGCATCCGCCAGGTGAAGGGTGAACTCGGCCGGACGCGCACGGTCGATGCGGGGCACGCCAAGGCGGTGCTCGGCTGGCAGACGCGGGCCGAGGCGGACTCGATCGTCGATACCGCGCGCAGCCTGCTCGATCGCGGCATCGTCAAGGTTTGAGAGTCCGTTTGAAAATGCGCTGAAGGCGCATTTCGCGGCACCAGCCCTCTCCCTCGCGAATTTCCAAACAACCTCCAGGCGGTTACCGCGGGCGTCCGAACGCGCTAGGGCGCGCGGCATGAGTCGCCGCACAGTCGTTCGCGCGGTGTCCGCTTTCGGGCTGGCATCTCTTTCCACCGCCGCATTCGCCCACGGCGACGAGATCGCGCCCGGCGCAAGCTGGTGGTCGCTGTGGCAATGGTCGCCGGAAATCCTGATCGCGCTGGCGCTGACGCTGGCAATCTATCTGCGCGGCATCAGCCGGGGACCGCGACCGCCGGTTGCGCATATCGTGGCCTTCGTCGCGGGGCTGCTCGCCTTCTTCGCCGCGCTCGTTTCGCCGATCGAGCCTCTCGCCGACCATATCTTCGCGGTGCATCAGGTCGAACACATGCTGCTCCGCACATTGGGGCCGATGCTGATCTTCGCGTCGCTGCCGCAGGCGGTGCTGATGCGCGGCTTGCCCTCAGGCGTACGGCGCAGCGTCGCGGGCGGCATGGCGGGTAATCGCGTCGTGCGCGGCGTTTTCGGGTTCCTGACCGCGCCGCCGGTCGCGACCGGATTATTTCTGTTCGCGAGCTTCTTCTGGATGGTGCCGCACTGGCACGATCTCGCGATCCTCGACGAGCCGATCCATTACGTCTGGCACATCAGCCTGCTGGTGACCGGGCTCATTTTCTTCTCGGTGATCTTCGACCGGCGGCGTCCGCCCGCCGGGCCGTCGCTCGGCGCGCGGCTGGCGATGTTCGTCGTCGCCGCGCTCGGCAATATCCTGCTCGGATCTTTTCTGACGTTCAAGACGGTGCCGCTGTACGACGCGTATCTCCACATCGGGCATCTGTGGGCGGTGCCGATGCTGCTCGACGAGGAGACCGGCGGCGCGATCATGTGGATGCCGGGGTGCATGATGTTCGCCGCCGCCGCCGGGCTGATGCTGTACCGCTGGGGGCAGGAGGAAGCGCGCGGCGATGCGCTCCGACGGCGTGATGGCCGCGCCGCCCCGGCGCTGGCGGCGGGGGCGAATTCACGGCTGGCGCTGAGTCTGGCCGGATTTGCGGTCGCGATGCTGCTGATCGCCTTCACCGCGGCGGTGACGATCCACCGGATGGACCATTATCAGGTGCTCGGGCGCGCTCACGCGATCCCGTAGGGCACGATGCCGCGACGATCGGGATCGACGACGATCGCACGGTCGGTCGGCGGGAAGGCGCGCTGGTCGCAATCGTCGCGCGGGCACAGCCGGCAGGATATGCCGATCGGGGTTGGCGGCCCGGCGCGATCGACCGCGTCGGCATAGACGAAATCCGCCGCATGGATCGCCTCGCAGCCTAGCACCACCGCATAGCGTCGCGGGGCGCGGGCGAAGCGACCCGACGGTTTGACGAGGCCCTTCGCCATCGAGACGTAGCGGACGCCGTCGGGGGTCTCGGCATGCTGGACGAGGATGCGGTCGGGGATCGCGACCGCCTCGTGGACATGCCACAAGGGGCAGGCACCGCCGAAGCGAGCGAATTGCAGGCGCGTGGCGCTGTGGCGTTTGGTGATGTTGCCCGCCATGTCGACGCGGCAGAAATAGAAGGGCACGCCTGCCGCGCCGGACCGTTGGAGTGTCGATAGCCGATGGCAGGCTTGTTCGAAACTCACCCCGAAGCGGCGCGACAGGCGGTCGATGTCGTGGCGCAATTCGCGCGCGGCGGCGCGGAACGCGGCGTACGGCATAACGAGCGCGCCCGCGGCGTAATTGGCGAGGCCGATGCTGAGCAGGCGGCGCGCCTCCGGGCTGGAGAGCGGGGCGTCGCGGACGATCTCGGCGATCGTCTCTGCGAAGGCGGTCGCGGCGAGGCGGTGCGCGATCAGGAAGCGGCGCGATTCGGGCGGGAGCGCGGCGTTGAGGGTTAGGGTGGCGCCGTCGAAGCGGGCGAGGGGCGCGTCGTCGTTGGCGTCGGTGGCGAGGGTGATGCCGTAGACGGAGAGCGGTTCCTCCAACTCTTCTGCTACCCCGGCGAAGGCCGGGGCCCAGTTACGAGCACCCCGATGCTGGGCCCCGGCCTTCGCCGGGGTAGCCGCCCGCTGGTAAAGCGCCAGATCTTCCGCCGCTCGGTCCAGCATATCGACATAATTCCCCGCATCGTGGAACCAGTCGCGCACCGCCTCCCACGGCAGGCGGGCGCCGGTCCCCGCGGTCATCGACTCCTCGGCGATGGCGAGGCGTTCCTCGGCGGCGCGCTTGGCGGCGTGGAGCGCGATCAGGCGGTCGGCGATTTCCGGGCGTTCCTCGGCGAGCCGCGCGGTGTCTTCCGGGGCGAGCGGAACGAGTGCGGGATCGGCGAGCGCTTCGCCGAGCGCGGCCAGACGCCGGGCGGGCGCCTCGCCTTCGATCGCCGCCAGCGCCTGCGGATAATGCCGGGCGAGGGTTGCGGTAACCGATGATGTCAGCGGGCGCTCGCCGGTTTCGAGCTGCGACAGGTAGCTGACCGACAAGCCAAGCCGCGTCGCCATCGCACGCTGGTTGAGGCCTGCAGCCCGGCGGAGTGCGCGGAGTTGGTCGCCGGCGTAGAGGCGCTGTTTCATACCCGCATGGATAGTTTGCAAAATTGACCTTCGCAACTTCGCAAGTCCACATTTGCGTCGTAGCGCGTGCGGGGGCAGGACGCGGCACCTTCAGGAGAGATGAATGTCGTCGACGCTTCCCGAACTCGCCCGCAAACGCGAAGCCGCACGCCTCGGCGGCGGCGCTAAACGTATCGCGGCCCAGCACGCCAAGGGCAAGCTGACCGCGCGCGAGCGGCTCGACGTACTGCTCGACGATGGGTCGTTCGAGGAGCTCGACATGTTCGTCGAGCATAATTGCGTGGATTTCGGGATGGCCGATCAGGTCTATCCCGGCGACGGCGTCGTCACCGGCAGCGGCACCATCAACGGGCGGCTGGCGTTCGTGTTCAGCCAGGACTTCACGGTGTTCGGCGGGTCGCTGTCGGAGCGCCACGCGCAGAAAATCTGCAAGGTCATGGACATGGCGATGAAGGTCGGTGCGCCGATCATCGGCCTGAACGACAGCGGCGGCGCGAGGATTCAGGAGGGCGTTTCGAGCCTCGGCGGTTATGCCGAGGTGTTTCAGCGCAACGTGCTCGCAAGTGGCGTGATCCCACAGTTGAGCCTCATCATGGGGCCGTGCGCGGGGGGCGCGGTGTACTCCCCGGCGATGACCGACTTCATCTTCATGGTGAAGGATTCGAGCTACATGTTCGTCACCGGCCCCGACGTCGTGAAGACGGTGACCAACGAAGTCGTGACGCAGGAAGCGCTGGGCGGCGCGGTGACGCACACCACCAAGACCAGCGTCGCTGACAATGCGTTCGAGGACGATATCGAGGCGCTGCTCGCGGCGCGCGATTTCTTCGATTTCCTGCCCGAATCGAACCGCGCCGGGGTGCCTGAACGGCCGACTAACGATCCTTGGGACCGCGTCGAGGAAAGTCTCGACATGCTGATCCCGGCGAGCGCCAATCAGCCTTACGACATGCACGAGGTGATCCGCAAAACGGTGGACGAAGGCGATTTCTTCGAGGTGCAGCCCGGGCACGGCGGCAACATCCTGACGGGCTTCGGGCGGATCGAGGGGCGTACGATCGGCGTGGTGGCGAACCAGCCGATGGTGCTTGCCGGCGTGCTCGACATCAATTCGTCGCGCAAGGCGGCGCGCTTCGTGCGCTTCTGCGACGCGTTCGACATTCCGATCGTGACGTTCGTCGATGTCCCGGGCTTCCTGCCGGGCACGAGCCAAGAGCATAACGGCATCATCAAGCACGGCGCAAAGCTGCTGTTCGCTTATGCCGAGGCGACCGTGCCCAAGATCACCGTCATCACGCGCAAGGCGTACGGCGGGGCGTATGACGTGATGGCCTCGAAGCATCTGCGCGGCGATCTGAACTACGCTTGGCCTACCGCCGAGATTGCGGTGATGGGCGCGAAGGGCGCGGTCGAGATCATCTTCCGCGGCCGCACGCCTGACGAGATCGCCGAGCGCACCGCGGAATATGAGGCGCGCTTCGCCAATCCGTTCGTCGCGGCGTCGAAGGGCTTCATCGACGAGGTGATCCAGCCGCATTCAACGCGGCGCCGGATTGCGCTGGGGTTACGGAAGTTGCGCGGGAAGGCGCTGGAGAATCCGTGGAAGAAGCATGATAATATTCCGTTGTGAGGCAGATCGTCCTCATCGCCTTATTGGGTGTGACTACACTCCTATGCTGGCGCAATCTTTGGCAGGCTTACCGACACGGGTCCGTTTGGATGGACTGGCAGTTGCACGAACGATCGCGCCAGCCGGTGCTGTTTTGGCCCGTCGTCCTTCTTTGTGGGATGTTCGGGGTCTTCGGCCCGACACTGATACTGCACGAATTAGGAATGTTCGGATGAGTCCCGGCACCTCCACGCGTGTCATTGCGAGCGCAGCGAAGCAATCCAGGGTTTTGCGCGGCGCGATGGATTGCTTCGCTGTGCTCGCAATGACGGGATGGAATGAGGCGTGAAACAGCCTGCGGTTTATATCATGGCGAACAAGCGGAACGGGACGCTCTATACGGGCGTAACCTCCAACCTCGCTCAACGGGTCGGGCAGCATCGCGAAGGTGTGGCTGACGGCTTTACCAAGCGCTACGGCTGCAAGCTGCTGGTCTGGTTCGAGATGGCGGAGACGATGGAAGCTGCGATCACTCGTGAAAAGCAGATCAAGAGCGGATCACGCGCCAAGAAGCTGACGTCGATCGAGGCGATGAATCCGGGCTGGAGCGATCTTCATGAAAGGATCGCGCATGGCTAGCCTCGGTCGTTGCGAGCGTAGCGAAGCAATCCAGCGTCCCGTGCGTGGCGCTGGATTGCTTCGCGGCGCTCGCAATGACGGAAGGGGAGACGATTGATGCGGAAATATACTGTTCGAATGAGCTTCACCGTTCCTGTCGGAATTAAGGCGCTGTGGAAGGAGAAGGCCAAGGCGCGAGGCATTTCGTTGAGCGAACTTATCCGCCGCGCGACCAGTGAGGATCGCCTTCGCGCCGATGATGCGGTGATGCGGTGATGCGATGACGTCCGAGCGTT
Organism: Sphingomonas sp.; assembly: GCA_965219285.1. Lineage (GTDB taxonomy): Bacteria > Pseudomonadota > Alphaproteobacteria > Sphingomonadales > Sphingomonadaceae > Sphingomonas. The sequence goes on along the minus strand of CBDCNF010000008.1, from coordinate 66,328 downwards.
CCGACCACCTCACCGACCTCGAACGCCTCCAGCGTCTCCGCGAGAGCGGGGCGCTCGACGAGACTGAATTCGCGCGCGAAAAGGCGCGGTTGATGGCGGAGGCGGCGCCTGCGTCCGAACCAAAGCGCGCCGCCTATTTCGCGCTGCCGGTGTTCGGCGTGGTCATCGTCATCATCGTCGTGGTGGGGTTCGTGGCGCTTGTCTGGTCGCTGCTGCCGGGACACGACAAGCCCGTCGTCGTGCCGACACCCGCGCCCTCCGCGCTGGCTTCGCCGGCGCCGGTTTCGCAGAGCGCGCGGCTCGCGGCGGCGGTGGCCGTGGCGTTTCCGCGCGGCAATACCGCCGAAGACAAGGACGGCGATCGCTATACCTTCGCCGATCACAAGCTGATCGACGTGCCGTTCGGCCCGGTGCTGGTGAGCGAGGGCCGCGTGAAGGATTTTTCGCATATCTCCGCGGGGCGGCTCGATGTGGCGTATCTCCAGTCCTCCGGCGCTGGGTTCACGCTCGCGCACGCCTATCCGGCGGCGGTGAAGATCGGCAGCTTCGGGCAGATGAGCGAATGGTCGGTCAGCGACAAATTCGCCGATGTGCCGACGATCGATGCCGAGGGCGGGTTCACCGGCCAGGGCTATACCTGCGGCGCGGCGATACTGACCGAACTCCGTCCGGACGGCCCCGCCGAGGTCGCGACGATCCGCACGTCCTACGACAATTCGGGTGCGGCGGTGGACGGCGAGAAGCCGCTGACGATCGAGGGCAAGATCGCAAATATCGAGAAGAACCGCGGCTTCGACGTGCGTTATACCGGCACGAAGACGTTCACCGAACATTGGTTGCGCGAAGGCGACAGATACGTCCGCCAGGGCGCGACGCAGCTTCCGGAGTGTTGACATAAAACTCGGCCGCCTCAACCATGTCGGCGTCGCGACGCCTTCCATCGCGAAATCGGTCGAGACGTATCGCACGCTGCTCGGCGCGACCGCGATCGGCGAGCCGTTCGATCTGCCCGCGCAGGGCGTTAAGGTGTGCTTCGTTGATGCGCCCAATACGCAGATCGAACTGATCGAGCCGTATGACGAAAGCTCGCCGATCGCGGGATTCCTCCGCAAGAATCCGGCGGGCGGGCAGCATCACGTCTGCTTCGAAGTGGCGGACATCCACGAGGCGGTTGCGGATTTGACGGCGAAGGGCGCGACGATCCTCGGCGAACCGCGCATCGGCGCGCACGGTACGCCGATCGTGTTCGTCCACCCGAAGGATTTCGGCGGAATGCTGGTGGAATTGATGGAGACGCCGAAGATGACGGGAGGGCATTGAGCGTGGTATATCGAGATATGGCAAGGCAATCGGACATCGACCGCGATATCGTCGCGCTGCGCGAGATGATCGACGGATCGGACGCCGGTCTGGCCGATTATATGGCTGGACGACCCTATCTGCGAAGTGCCGGCGAGGCGCGAGAGGATCTCGCCGGGCTGATCGTCGGACTGGAGGACGTGAAAGCGGGACGGGTGGTGCCGCATGCGCAGATCGTGGCAGATGTGGCGGAGCGCAGACGACGCGATCGGACGCAAGCGGCTGAATAGGTGACCGTTTTCTGGTCGAGTGCGGCGCGTCACGACGTGACGCGAATTTTCGATTTCAACGCGTCGTAAAGCGAGGATCGCGCGGCCAGTATCGACGCCCGAATGATCCAGGCGGCGGATTTGATCGATCGCCATCCTCTCATCGGACGACCGATCGGCACGACTAACATTCGGGAGCGTTCGCTGACCGACATTCAGTATGTGATCCGGTATCGGATCGACGGAGAAACGGAGATTACGATCCTCGACGTCCGCAGCACCCGAGAAAATACGGAGATTCGATGACCTACGAAACGATCCTGACCGATAAACGTGGCGACGTGATGGTGATCACGCTCAACCGGCCCGAACGGCTCAACGCGGCGCCGCCGCAGATGGCGGATGACATCGCGGTGGCGGTGCGCAATCTTGACGGCGCGCGGTGCGTGCTGATCACCGGGCAGGGGCGGGCGTTCTGTTCGGGGGCGGATTTGCAGGCGCGCGGCGGCGCGAGCGCGGTCAGCGGCGGCGATGTCAGCCACATGGCGCTTAGCCGCCACTATAACCCGACGATGCTGCTGTTGAGCGAACTCGACGTGCCCGTCGTCACCGCGGTGAACGGGCCGGCGGCGGGGATCGGGTGCTCGATCGCGCTCTGCGGCGATTTCGTCGTCGCTGGGAAAAGCGCGTATTTCCTTCAGGCGTTCGTCAACATCGGTCTGGTGCCGGACGGCGGATCGTCGTGGATCCTCGCCAAGGCGATCGGCAAGGCACGCGCGACGCAGATGATGATGCTCGGCGAGCGCATTTCGGCGGAGCAGGCGGCGGACTGGGGATTGATCTATAAGGCGGTCGCGGACGACGCGCTGATGGACGAGGCGATGGCGCTGGCGACGCGGCTCGCGGCGGGGCCGACGGTGGCGCTCGGCACGATGCGGCGGAATATCAAACTCGCGCTCGACGGGAGTTTCGAACAGGTCCTTGCTGCGGAGGCGGCGGGGCAGCGCGTCGCGGGCGGATCGCAGGACGCGCGCGAGGGCGGCAGGAGCTTCCTCGAAAAGCGCAAGCCGGTGTTCAAGGGCGCGTGAGATGACCGACAAACCCACCCTCGAAGACTGGACCGCGCGCGCCGCCAAGGAGGTGAAGGGCCGCGACCTGACGTGGCACACGCCCGAGGGGATCGCGGTCAAGCCGCTCTACACCGCCGACGATGTGCGTGAGGACCCCGGCCTCCCCGGCTTCGGGCCGTTCACGCGCGGGGTGAAGGCGTCGATGTATCCCGGCCGCGCGTGGACGGTTCGGCAATATGCAGGTTTCTCCACCGCCGAGGAATCAAACGCCTTCTACCGCCGCAACCTCGCCGCCGGGCAGAAGGGGCTGAGCGTCGCGTTCGATCTCGCCACGCACCGTGGCTACGACAGCGATCATCCGCGCGTCACCGGCGACGTCGGCAAGGCGGGGGTCGCGATCGACAGCGTCGAGGACATGAAAATCCTGTTCGACGGCATCCCGCTCGACAAGATGTCGGTCAGCATGACGATGAACGGCGCGGTGATCCCGATCCTCGCCTTCTTCATCGTCGCGGGGGAGGAGCAGGGGGTCGCGCGCGCTCAACTCGACGGGACGATCCAGAACGACATCCTCAAGGAGTTCATGGTCCGCAACACGTATATCTATCCGCCTGCGCCATCGATGCGGATCGTGTCGGACATCATCGCCTACACCTCGACCGAGATGCCGAAGTTCAACAGTATCTCGATCAGCGGCTATCACATGCAGGAAGCCGGGGCGACGCAGGTGCAGGAACTCGCCTTCACCATCGCCGACGGGCGCGAATATGCCAAGGCGGCGATGGCGACGGGGCTCGATATCGATGCGTTCGCGGGGCGGTTGAGCTTCTTCTTCGCGATCGGCATGAACTTCTTCATGGAAGTCGCGAAACTGCGCGCGGCGCGCACCCTGTGGCATCGGGTGATGACCGATCTCGGCGCGAAGGACGAGCGTTCGAAGATGCTGCGCACGCATTGCCAGACGTCGGGCGTGTCGCTCCAGGAACAGGACCCGTACAACAACGTCATCCGCACCACGATCGAGGCGATGGCGGCGATGCTGGGGGGGACGCAGAGCCTCCACACCAACGCGCTCGACGAGGCGATCGCGCTGCCCACCGATTTCTCCGCTCGCATCGCGCGCAACACGCAGATCGTGTTGCAGGAGGAGACGGGGATGACCAACGTCGTCGATCCCCTCGGCGGCAGTTATTATGTCGAGAGCCTGACGCAATCTTTGGTCGATGAGGCGTGGAAGATCATCGAGCGCGTCGAAGGCGAAGGCGGCATGGCCAATGCGGTCGCGGCGGGTTGGCCCAAGGCGATGATCGAAGAGGCGAGCGCGGCGCGTGCCGCGAGGGTCGATCGCGGCGAGGACGTGATCGTCGGGGTCAACAAATACCGGCTGGCCGAAGAGGCGGCGATCGACATCCTCGACGTCGACAATCACGCGGTGCGTGCGGGGCAGGTCGCGCGGATCGATCGGACGAAGGCGGCGCGCGACGAGGCGGCGTGCCGGGCGGCATTGAACGCGTTGCGAGAGGGCGCTCGGGGTTCGGGGAACCTCCTCGCGCTCGCCGTCGAAGCGGCGCGCGCACGTGCGACGCTCGGCGAAATATCCTCGGCGATGGAGGATGTGTTCGGGCGTTACGGCACCAATCCGACGCCGGTCAGCGGCATCTACGGCGGCGCCTATGCCGATGACGCGCGCTGGGACCGGCTGACCGACGGCGTCGCCGCGACCGAGCGGCGGTTGGGGCGCAAACCGCGGATGCTCGTCGCCAAGATGGGGCAGGACGGGCATGATCGCGGGGCGAACCTGGTCTCGTCGATGTTCGGCGACCTCGGTTTCGAGGTGGTGCCGGGGCCGCTGTTCCAGACCCCCGACGAGGCGGCTAAGCTGGCGATCGAGCAAGACGTCGATGTCGTTGGCGCGTCGTCGCTGGCGGCGGGGCACAAGACGCTGATCCCCGCGCTGATCGGGCATCTGAAGGACGCGGGCCGCGCCGACATCAAGGTCGTCGCGGGTGGGGTGATCCCGGCGCAGGATTATCAGGCGCTGCGCGACGCCGGGGTGCAGGCGATCTTCGGGCCGGGGACCAATTTGATCAACGCGGCGGAAGAGGTGCTGCGGCTCCTCGGCCACAATATGCCGCCGGTAAGCGAGGCTGCGGAATGAGCGATGTAATTACCCGTGCTCCTGCGCAGGCAGGAGCGCTGCATCACGAACGCAGCCTCAGTGATCCTGGGCTCCTGCCTACGCAGGAGCACGGCGTCCGTACGAACTGGACCCGCCCAGAAATCGCCGCGCTGTTCGATCTCCCGTTCGACGACCTCGTCTATCGCGCGCAGACGATCCACCGTGCGCATCACGCCGCGGGCGAGGTGCAACTGTGCACGCTCCTGTCGATCAAGACCGGCGGCTGTCCCGAGGATTGCGGCTATTGCTCGCAATCCGCGAGCCACGAGACGGGCCTGAAGGCGTCGAAACTGATGCAGGTCGACGCCGTCCTCGCCGCCGCCGCCGAGGCGAAGGCGGCGGGGTCGCAACGGTTCTGCATGGGCGCGGCGTGGCGCAACCCCAAGGATCGCGACATGGACGCGGTCGCAGCGATGGTCGCGGGCGTCAAGGCGATGGGGCTGGAGACGTGCATGACGCTCGGCATGCTCGCGCCGCATCAGGCCGAACGGCTCGCCGAGGCGGGGCTCGATTACTACAACCACAATATCGATACCTCGCCCGAGCATTACGCCGACATCATCACAACGCGGACGTTTCAGGACCGGCTCGATACGCTTGCGGCTGTCCGCGATGCGGGGATGGCGGTGTGCTGCGGCGGGATCGTTGGCATGGGCGAGACCCGCGCAGATCGCGTCGGCTTCGTCCACGCACTCGCTATCCTGCCGCGGCATCCCGAGAGCGTTCCGGTCAACGCTCTGATCCCGATCAAGGGCACGGTGCTCGGCGACATGCTCGCGGATACGCCGCTGGCGCAGATCGACGATATCGAGTTCGTCCGGACGGTGGCGATCGCGCGGATCACGATGCCGCTGAGCATGGTGCGGCTGTCGGCGGGGCGCGAGAGCATGAGCGAGGCGACGCAGGCATTGTGTTTCCTGGCGGGGGCGAACTCGATCTTCACCGGGGACAAGTTGCTCACCACCGGCAATCGCGGCGACAGCGCGGACGCGGCGCTGTTCGCGAAGCTGGGGCTGCGGCCGATGGAGGCCGAGGAGCCGATGCGGGTGGCGGCGGAGTGAGGAAACTTCGCAAGAAGACGATTTTATTTTGGCTGTTTACGGTGGTCTTCTGGGGACTTGCGCTGTTGATCATGCCCGCCTTGCCAATAGGGCTTTGCAATCGCGCTCCCCATCTCGCGAGCGATTGCGAGATTCCCATCGGTGCGTTGACGCTGCTGATAACGGTCGTGATTTACGCTGCGTTTGCGGTCTGGTTCTGGCGTTCAAAACTTTCAGGGGTCGACTGAGTGTTCAAGAAAATCCTGGTCGCCAATCGCGGCGAGATCGCGTGTCGTGTGTTCCGCACCGCTAAGAAAATGGGCCTCGCCACCGTCGCGGTCTATTCGGACGCGGACGCGCGCGCGCCGCATGTGCTGATGGCGGACGAGGCGGTGCGGATCGGGCCGGCGCCTGCGGCGGAGAGCTATCTCAAGGCCGATCTGATCCTGCTCGCCGCCAAGGAGACGGGGGCGGACTGCATCCACCCCGGCTACGGCTTCCTGTCCGAACGCGAGAGTTTCGCGCGCGCGTGCGCCGAGGCGGGCGTCGCCTTCGTCGGGCCGCCCCCCAACGCCATCGCGGCGATGGGCGACAAGATCGAATCGAAGAAGCTGGCGAAAGCGGCGGGGGTCAATGTCGTCCCCGGCTTCCTCGGCGAGATCGCGGATACCGACGAAGCGGTCAGAATCGCGGGCGACATCGGCTATCCGGTGATGATGAAGGCGAGCGCGGGCGGCGGCGGCAAGGGGATGCGGCTGGCGTATAGCGAGCAGGACGTCCGCGAAGGCTTTGAGGCGACCAAGCGCGAGGGGCTGGCGTCGTTTGGCGACGACCGTGTGTTCATCGAGAAGTTCATCGAATCGCCGCGGCATATCGAGATCCAGGTGCTCGGCGATCAGCACGGCAACATCGTCTATCTGAACGAACGCGAATGCTCGATCCAGCGGCGCCACCAGAAGGTCGTCGAGGAAGCGCCGTCGCCGTTCGTCACGCCGAAGATGCGGCGCGCGATGGGCGAACAGGCGGTCGCGCTCGCTCGGGCGGTGGGCTATTATTCCGCGGGGACGGTCGAGCTGATCGTGTCGGGCGCGGATGCGACCGGCGAGGGATTCTACTTCCTCGAAATGAACACGCGGTTGCAGGTCGAGCATCCGGTGACCGAGGAGATCACCGGGCTCGATCTGGTCGAACAGATGATCCGTGTCGCGGCGGGGGAGGAACTGGGGTTCGCGCAGGCGGATGTCGGGATCAACGGCTGGGCGGTCGAGAACCGGGTGTATGCGGAGGATCCGTATCGCGGGTTCTTGCCGAGCATCGGGCGGCTGGTGCGGTATAATCCGCCCGCACAGGTCCTTCGAGACGCCGCTTCGACAGGCTCAGCGGCTCCTGAGGAGGGACTGAGCGGAGGCGAAGGCCCGTCTCGAAGGATCGTCCGCGTCGACGACGGCGTCCGCGAAGGCGGCGAGGTCAGCATGTTCTACGACCCGATGATCGCCAAGCTCGTCACCTGGGCGCCGACCCGCGAAGAGGCGATCGATGCGCAGATCGCCGCGCTCGACGCGTTCGAGATCGAGGGGCCGGGGACCAACCTCGATTTCCTGTCGGCGCTGATGCAGCACCCGCGGTTCCGTTCGGGCGAGATCACCACCGGCTTCATCGCCGAGGAATATCCCGACGGCTTCCACGGAGCGCCTGCGTCCGACGAACTGATCCGCACGCTCGCCGGCGTCGCGGCGTTCGCGGCGACAGCGGAGGCGGATCGGGCGCGGCGGGTGGACGGGCAGCTCGGCGGCAAGCTCCAGCCGCCTGCCGATTGGGTGGTGCGGATCGGCGAGGTCGATCATGCGGTGACGGTGTCGACTGACGGGCTGATTGTGGACGGCGAGGATGTACCGATCGCCATGGAATATACGCCGGGCGACCGGATGGTAGTTGTCGAACGGGACGTACCCCCGCGGAGGCGCGGGTCCAGTGACGCGGACGATGACGCTCGTGACTCTGGGCTCCCGCCTTCGCGGGAGCACGGGAGCGAGCTGACCGTCCGCATCGCCAAGACACCGACCGGTTTCCGCCTGAGCACGCGCGGCGCGGCGCATGTCGCACGCGTCCTGCCCGCGCACGTCGCGCCCTATACCAAGCATTTGATCGAGAAGGTGCCGCCCGATCTGTCGAAATTCCTGATCGCGCCGATGCCGGGGCTGCTCGTGCGGCTCGACGTGGCGGCGGGCGACAAGGTCGAGGCGGGGCAGCCGCTCGCGGTGGTCGAGGCGATGAAGATGGAGAACATCCTGCGCGCCGAAAAGAGCGCGACGGTGAAAACGATCGCTGCGCAGCAGGGCGAGAGCCTGGCGGTCGATCAAGTGATTCTGGAGATGGAGTAAATTCCTCCTCGGCCCGGGGAGGAATGGCGACAAATTGCGACACTAAATTGCTGGACGCATCGCGGTGTGTTGGCCATCTCCACCACCATGTCGCGTATCCCGCCCCTCCTGCTGCTGTCCGCCGCGCTCGCCGGGTGTACTGTCGGGCCGAACTATCGGCCGAAGGCAGCTGGCAAACTTGGCGTGCCCGATGCCTATTCGGTCACCGCCGCGCCGACCGCGGAGGATCTGACGCGTTGGTGGAACAAGTTCGACGATCCGGTGCTCGGCCAGCTCGTCGAGCAGGCGGCGTCGGCCAATCTCGACGTTGCGCAAGCGACCGCGCGGTTGCGCCAGGCGCGCGAGGCGTTGGTGCAGAGCCGAGCGAGCCTGTTGCCGACGCTCTCGGGGTCGGCGGGGTACAGCCGGTCGGAGAATCTGCGCGGCGGTGGCACGACGCTGACCTTGCCCGACGGGACGATCACCACCACCGGCGGCGGCGGACAGGGCAATTTCTCGCTCGGGCTCGACGCGCAATATCAGGTCGGCATTTTCGGCGAGATCCGTCGGACGGTCGAGGCCAGCCGGGCGCAATATCAGGCTTCGGGATACGATCACGCGACCGTCCTGCTGTCGGTCGAGGGCGAGGTCGCGCGCAATTATGTGCTGGCGCGGCTGTATCAGGCGCAACTCGCCAATGCGCGCGACAGCCTGGCGTTGCAGGACGACAATCTCGAGATCGCTGGCTTTCGCGTACAGGCGGGACTCGTCTCGTCGCTCGATCAGGAACAGGCGCGGGTCCAGCGCGCGCAGACCGCGGCGACGATCCCGAGCCTAGAACAATCGTATAACGCCGCGGTGTCGCGGCTTGGCGTGCTGACCGCGCAGGCGCCGGGCGCGCTGAAGCCGATGCTGGCGGCGGTGAAGCCGATCCCGACCGGGCCGGCGGCGGTCGGTGTCGGCATCCCCGCCGACACGTTGCGCCAGCGCCCCGATGTGCGGACCGCCGAGCGCAATCTGGCGGCGGCGAGTGCGCAGATCGGCGTCGCCAAGGCCGCGCTCTATCCCGCGCTCGCCATCAGCGGCAGTTTCAGCAGCAATGCGGCCTCGATAGGCAACCTTGCCGACACGATCGCGGGCAGCCTGTTCGCGGGTCTGACGCAGGCGATCTTCAACGGTGGACGCTTGCGCGCGCAGGTCCGCAGCAACGAAGCCGCAGCGGACGGCGCGCTCGCGGCGTATAAATCGTCGGTGCTGGTCGCCTTGGAAGACGTCGAGAACGCGATCGTTGCGCTGCAATCGGCGCAGGAACGCGAGCGGCAATTCGCGATCGCGCTCGACGCCGCGAACAATTCCGCGCTGCTCAGCCGCAGCCAGTATCGCAGCGGCCTCACCGATTTCACCACGCTGTCGCAGCAGGAGGCGGCGCTGCTCTCCGCGCGCAACGGCGCGTCGCAGGCGCGCGCCGACGCCGCGACCGCGCTGATCCAGCTTTACGGCGCTCTCGGCGGCGGCTGGGACGCGACCGTCGTCCCCGAAGCGCCGCCTCGCAATACGGATAGCAAATGATGGCCGACCAGCAGCTCGACGAATTCCTCGGCGTGAAGGCCGCGCCGTGGTGGCAGCGTTACCTCAAATGGATCGCGGTCGCGGTCGGCGTGCTGCTGCTGCTGTTGCTGGCGTGGCGGTTCTTCGGGACCAGCACCGTGGCGGGCTATGCGACGCAGAAGGTCGATCGTGGCGCGCTGACCGTCACGGTCTCGGCGACGGGCAAGCTTGCGCCGATCAACCAGGTGACGGTGGGGTCGCAGCTTTCCGGGCTGGTCACGCAGGTGGTGGTCGATGTGAACGACAAGGTCACCGCCGGCCAGCCGCTCGCCTTGATCGATCCCGAGCAGATCGACGACCAGATCCGCGCCGCGCAGGCGACGCTCGCCGCCAATGTCGCGGGGGTCAATCAGGCGAAGGCGACGGTGTCCGAGGCGAACGCGCAACTCGCGCGGCTGGAGGAGGTATATCGCCTCTCGAACAAGCGCGTGCCGTCTGCGACCGAACTCCAGACCGGCCGCGCCAACGCGCAGCGCGCGGTCGCCGCCCAGAAGGTCGCGCAAGCCAACGTCACCGCGGCGCAGGCGCAACTCGCGCAGAGCCAGACGCAGCGGAGCCGCGCGATCATCCGCTCGCCCGTCACCGGCGTGGTCCTCGCGCGCCAGATCGATCCGGGCGCGACCGTCGCGGCGTCGTTCAACACGCCGACATTGTTTGTGATCGCGGAAGACCTGACGCGGATGAAGCTGGAGGTCGCGATCGACGAGGCCGATGTCGGCGCGGTCAACGTCGGGCAGGACGCGACTTTCACCGTCGATGCGTTCCCGGGAAAGACCTTCCCCGCGAAGATCACCCGCGTCGATCTCGGATCGAACCTGACGGTCAGTTCGGCGAGTTCGACCGCGACCACCAGCACCACCTCCACGACCGGACAAGTGGTGTCCTACGCCGCCGATCTGTCGGTGGCGAACACCGGTGGCGAGCTTCGCCCCGGCATGACCGCGACCGCCGACATCGTGACCTCGGACAAGAAAAACGTCCTGCTCGTCCCCAACGCCGCGCTGCGCTTCACCCCGACCGGCGACGCCGCGGGCAAGTCCGGCGGCATTGCCGGCTCGCTCACCTTCCGCCCACGCCGCGGCAATCGCGCCGAAAAATCCGCGACGATCGGGCGGGGCGGGCGGCAGACGGTCTACGTCAAGGCCGCCGACGGGACGCCGCAAGCGATCTCGATCACCACCGGCGACAGCGACGGATCGCAGACCGAGGTTCTGTCGGGCGATCTGAAACCGGGGATGGCGGTGATCACCGGGCAACTCGCGGGCGGCGCCGAAGCCAGTGGCGGGCAAAAGCGTAGCGGCGGCGGACAGCGGCGGCAGGGCGGCGGCGCGCGCAGTGGGGGTGGGGGCGGTGGCTGATCCGCTCATTTCCCTCCGAGGCGTCACCAAGGTCTACGGTTCCGGCCCGACCGCGTTCGAGGCGCTGAAGGGCGTCGATCTCGACATCGCGACGGGCGATTTCGTTGCGGTGATGGGTCCGTCCGGCTCGGGCAAGTCGACGACGATGAACATCCTCGGCTGTCTCGACGTGCCGACCGCGGGGACGTTCACTTTCCGTGGCCATCACGTCGAGACGCTCGAACGCGACGAGCGCGCCTTACTCCGTCGGAAATATCTCGGTTTCGTGTTTCAGGGGTTCAACCTCTTGAGCCGCACCTCCGCGCTCGAAAACGTCGAACTCCCGCTCCTTTACCGCGGCGACGACAAGAAGGCGCGGCGCGAGACCGGCATGGCCGCGCTCGACAAGGTCGGGCTCGCCGACTGGTGGGATCACACCCCCGCCGAACTCTCTGGCGGGCAGCAGCAACGCGTCGCCATCGCCCGCGCGATCGTGACGCGGCCCGACGTGCTGCTCGCCGACGAGCCGACCGGCAATCTCGACAGCGAACGCTCGATCGAGATCATGGAATTGCTGACCGATCTCAACCGCGAGAGCAACATCACCGTCTTGATGGTGACGCACGAAGGCGACATGGCGGCGTTTGCGCGGACCGTGGTGCATTTCAAGGACGGGCTGGTCGAGCGGATCGAGGCGCGACACAAGCAGGGCGAGGCGGTCGCGTAGATGTTCGGCACCACCATCATTCTCGCGATGAAGTCGATCCGGCGCCACCTGTTGCGGTCGTTTCTGACGATCCTCGGCATCGTCATCGGCGTCGGCGCGGTCGTCACGATGGTGACCCTCGGCAAGGCGACGACCGCGGCGGTGCAGCAGCAGATTTCCGCGCTCGGCACCAACATTCTCCAGGTCCGCCCCGGCCAGGGCTTCGGACGCGGCGGTGGCGGGCCGCGGCCGCCCGAATTCAAGCCCGAGGACGTCGCGGCGATCGCGCAGCAGGTCGCGGGCGTCACCGCGGTCGCGCCGCAAGCCTCGACCACCGCGACCGCGATCTACGAGGGCGCGAACTGGTCGACGACGATCAACGGCACCACCGCGGCGATCTTCAAAGTTCAGCCGTGGCCGCTCCAGTCGGGCCGCATCTGGACTCCGCAGGAGGAAACCGCTGGCAAGGCGGTGTGCATCGTCGGCAATACCGTGGTGAAGAACCTGTTCCAAGGCGGTCGCGCAGTCGGCAAGCGCTTCCGCATCGGGCCGATCTCTTGCGACATCATCGGCGTCCTCACCGCGCGCGGCCAGGCCGGGTTCGGCGGCGATCAGGACGATACCGTCGTCATGCCGATCAAGGCGGTGCAGCGCCGCTTCACCGGCAGCCGCGACGTCCGGCTGATGATGGTCGGGGTCGACCAAGCCTATTCGACCGAAAGCGTCCAGGCCGGGATCACCGATCTCTTGCGCGAACGCCGCAACATTACGGGCGCGAAGGACGACGATTTCAATATCTTCGACACCAAGCAGATTTCGGACACGTTGACCGGCACGACGACGCTCCTGACGCAGATCGTCGCCGCGGTCGCCGCGATCTCGCTGATCGTCGGCGGCATCGGCATCATGAACATCATGCTGGTGAGCGTAACCGAACGGACCCGCGAGATCGGTATCCGCCTCGCGATCGGCGCGGTGGCGAACGAGGTGCTGTTGCAATTCCTCGTCGAGGCGGTCGCGCTGTCGATGCTCGGCGGCGTCATCGGCCTGGTCATCGCACAGGCCGCGATCGCGGGGATCACGCCGCTGATGCAGGTGCCGTGGACGTTCGATCTGCGCATCAACATCATCGCCTTCGCGATCTCGGCGGTGATCGGCGTGGTCTTCGGTTATTTCCCCGCGAAACGCGCGGCGGCGCTCAATCCGATCGATGCGCTCCGGCACGAGTGAAGGTCCGGTCGGGGTCGTTCAACAGCGCGCGGAGCTCGTCGAGTTCCTCGGGCGTATCGACGTCGATCAGTTCGGATGGGCTGGTCACGACATGCCGCCCGGCGCGGATCATCGCGCGTGCACCCTTGTCGCCCTCGATCGCCAGAATTTCCTCGAACCGCCCCTTGCCGAACAAGGCGGGCGGTTTGGGGTCGATGCCGTCGCTCGACGCGACCACCGCGTCTGCGGCGTCCGCTGCGTCGAACATTCGATAGATGTGCGAGGCGGTGACGCGCGGCATGTCGGCGAGCGCGATCAGCACCGCGTCCGCGTCGCAGTCCTGTGCGCAATCCACGCCCATCCGGACAGACGACGCCATGTCGCGGTCAGGGTCTTCGTTATGACGCAATTCGAAGCCGTGGTCGGAATAATCGAGCGCGCAGCCATCGACGATCGCGACGCGCTTCTTGAACGGCATGCTTTCCAGCGCGACCGCGACGTGCAGCCCGAGCGGGCGCGCCAGAAACATCTGGTCGAGCTTGTTGCCGATATCGCCGAAGCGGTTCGACTTCCCCGCCGCGAGCAGGACGAGCACGGTCTTCTCAATGTCGATCACGGAACGCTCCTACCATCGCCGCGGCGATCGACAGAGCGATTTCCGACGGTCCGATCGCGCCGATATCCAATCCGACGGGGGCGTCGATCCGGTCGATATTCGCCGCGGTGACGCCCGCGGTTACCAGCCGCTCGCGTCGCGCCGCGTGGCTCTTGCGGCTGCCGAGCGCGCCGACATAGGCGGCGTTGCCGGATAGCGCCGCGATCAGCGCGGGATCGTCGATCTTGGTGTCGTGGCTGAGCGTCACCACTGCGGTCGCCGGGCCGGGGCGATACGCCGCGATCGCCTCGTCGGGCCAGCGGTCGTCGAGCGTCGTGCCGGGAAACCGCTCCTCGGTCAGGAACCGCGCGCGCGGATCGATCACCACCGTCTCGATACCGAGCGTGGTGGCAAGCGCGGCGAGCGCCTGCGCGATCTGCACCGCGCCGACGATCAGCAGGCGGCGAGGTGGGTCGTAGCGGTTGACGAAAGCCTCGCCGGTTTCGATCGGGCCGAGGTCGCTGTGGCCGCTCGCGAGATCGGTCGAGACGGTCAACGCGCGGCCATCGTCGCGGGCTTCGGCAATGCGATCGAACAATTCGGGATCGAATCCCGCGGCGGAGACGGGCTGAACCATCACCGAAATCTCGCCGCCGCACGGCAGCCCAACCTCCCACGCGCTCGCGTCGGCGACACCGTACTTCTTCACCGCGAACGACGCGCCCGCGATGACCTGCGCCGCGGTGTCGAGGATATCGCCTTCGACGCACCCGCCCGAGACCGATCCCTCGAACCGGCCATCAGCATGGACGATCATATGGCTGCCCTTCGGCCGTGGTGCCGAACCCCAGGTCGATACGACGGTGGCGAGCGCCAACGGCTCGCCCTTCCATTGAGCGGCGGCAGCAAGGACGGTGTCGTTATCGGCCATTATCTTCCCGTCATGCCGGACTTGTTCCGGCATCCACCGTGCCGCACACCCATGAGCCGATGATTTTGCGGCGCGGTGGACCCCGGAAGAAGTCCGGGGTGACGGTGCGCCGTCATACCGGCGGCAATCCTGGCAATATCTTGTCGAGCGTTAACGGAAAGTCCCGCACCCGCACCCCGCAGGCGTTATAGATCGCATTCGTCACCGCGGCGCCTGCGCCCGAGATCGACAGTTCGCCCAGCCCCTTGACCCCGATCGGATTGGCGTGACGGTCGATCTTCTCGACGAACGCGACCTCGATCTGTGGGACGTCGGCGTTCACCGGCACGTGATATTCGCCGAGGTCGTGGTTGACGAACTGTCCGGTGCGCGTGTCAAGCACCGCATCCTCCATCAGCGCATAACCGATGCCCCAGATCATCCCGCCGATCGCCTGGCTGCGCGCGGTCTTGGCGTTGAGGATGCGCCCCGCCTCGAACACCCCGAGCATCCGCCGGACGCGCGTCTCGCCGGTCACCGCGTTGACCGCGACCTCGGCGAATTGCGCGCCGTGCGCGGCCTGGCTGTAGGTTTTGGCGTTGCTGCCCTGGCTGATCTTGCCGTTGGCGACGAGCGGTGCATCGCCGACAAGGTCGTCGAGCGCGACGCGGCGGTTGCCCGCGATAGCGTGGCCGTCCTTCAGCGTCATGTCCTCGGCCTTGGCATCCATCCGTCTGGCGAGTTCGGCGACGATATCCTCGCACGCCAATGCGACCGAAGACCCCGCGCTCGCCGCGCCGAACGACCCGCCGGAGCCAGCCGCGGGTGGGTGATCGCTGTCGCCCAGCTTCACGTCGATGCAGTGGATCGGCAGCCCCAACGCCTCGCCCGCGATTTGCGCGAGGATCGTGTAGGTGCCGGTGCCGATATCGGTCATGTCGGTCTCGATCGTCGCGCGACCGTCCGGTCCGAGCGTAACGCGCGCCTCCGAATCCATCAGCAGGTTGATCCGCACCGCCGCCGCGACGCCCATGCCGATCAGCCATTCGCCATCGACTACCGACCCCGGCGTCGCTTGTCTTTTATCCCAGCCGAACTGTTTCGCGCCGAGATCGAGGCAATCGGTCAACCCGCGCGTCGAAAACGGCACGCCGGTCATCGGGTCCTTGTCGGGCTCGTTGAGTTTGCGGAACGCGATCGGGTCCATCCCCAGCGCCTCGGCCATCTCGTCGACCGCGGTTTCCATCCCAAGCTGCCCGACCGCCTCGCCCGGCGCGCGCACCGCGCCCGCCTGCACCATATCGAGCGTCACGACCTTGTGGGTGAACTGCCGAACCGGCGCGGCGTAGAGCGAGAGGCTGCCGAGCGCGACCGGCTCCATGAAGCCGCCGTCGGGTCCCTGGCTGACGACGCTGTCGTGTCCGACCGCGAGCAGTTTCCCGTCGGCATCCGCCGCGAGCCGCAGCCGCTGGTGCGTATCGGTGCGGCGGTAGATATTGTGGAACAATTGCTGCCGCGCCAGCGCGATCTTGACCGGGCGACCGATCTTCTGCGCCGCGATCGCCGCGAGCACCGCATCGGGTCCGAGCATCTTGCCCCCGAAACCGCCGCCGATGAACGGCGACACGATCCGCGTATCCTTTTCGTCGATGTCGAGCGATCCGGCGAGAACCTGCTTCGACATCTTCAGGATCTGCAAGCTCGAATGGAGCGTCAGCTTGCCGTCGTCCCACGACGCGATCGAAGCGTGCGGCTCCATCGCGGCATGGACCTGATTTGGGGTCGAATAGGTCTGGTCGATCGTGACCGCGGCGTCGGCCATCGCGGTGTCGATGTCGCCCTTTACCGCGTCCTGAAGCATCGCCTCTTTAGGCGGACCCTTGGCCTCGGCAATGTTCGCCATCGTGTCGAAGCGGCCTTCGGTGACGTCGATCGAGACCCTCACCGATCGCGCGGCATCGCGCGCCGCTTCGAAACTTTCCGCGACCGCGACACCGAGGACCTGATCCCAGTGATCCACCTCGTCGTTCCCGGTATGCGCCGGCGCGAACGCCGCCGCCTGACGCGGGATGCGCGGATCGTCGAGGATGATGTCGATCACGCCGGGGAGCGCGCGCGCGGCGTCGGCGTTGAACCCGGTGACCTTGCCCTTGCCTGCTGGCGCGGTGATCAGGAAACCGTAGGCGATGTCTCCGGAGACAGAATGTTCGTAGCCATAGCGCGCTGCGCCGGTGACCTTCACCATCCCGTCGATGCGGTCGATGCCCTTGCCGAGCACGCCCTGCACACCGCGATCCATCGCGAGGCCGGAATGCGCCTCGTCCATTTTCCACGCATTGGTGCGCGGCTTTGTGGCGGTGTCGGTCATGCGGCGTCTCCGGTCAGGTCGCGGAGCGTCGCGATGAGCAGGCGGCGCATGAGCGGGATCTTGAAATCGTTGGCGCCATGGCCCTCGGCGTTCCTGAGGAGCGCGTCGGTGGCCGCCTCGAATGTTTCCGTCGAGGGTGTCCTGCCGACCAACGCCGCTTCGACCGCAGCATCACGCCAAGGCATCGGCGCAAGTCCGCCGAAAGCGAGCGCGGCGGAGGCGATTTTGCCGTCCTCGACAGCGACGATTCCCGCGATCGAGACCAGCGCAAAGGCGTATGAGGCGCGGTCGCGGACCTTGCGGTAGATTTGCCGACCCGACGGCGGTGCGGGCAGCTCGACATGGGTGATTAGCTCGCCTGCCTCCAGCACCGTTTCCTTGTCGGGGGTATCGCCGGGGAGCCGGTAGAATTCGCCGATCGCGATCCGCCGCTTGTCGCCATCGGGCTTCAAGGTGACGATCGTCGCCTCGAGCGCGCGCATCGCCACCGGCATGTCGCCGGGATGGGTCGCGATACACTGGTCGCTCGTGCCGAGCACCGCCATGATCCGGTTGAACCCGCCGATCGCATCGCAGCCGCTGCCCGGCGCGCGCTTGTTGCAGCGCGACGCGGTGTCGTAAAAATAATAGCAGCGCGTCCGCTGGAGCAGATTGCCCCCCGTCGTCGCCTTGTTGCGAAGCTGGCCCGATGCGCCCGCGAGCAAAGCGCGGCTCAGCACCTCGTAGCGCTCGATCACCCGCGCATCGGCGGCGAGATCACTGTTGGCGACGAGCGCGCCGATCCTCAGGCCGCCGCCCTCCATGTCCTCGATCTTCGCGAGATCGAGGCGGCTGATGTCGATCAGCTTTTCAGGCGTCTCGATCTGCAATTTCATCAGGTCGAGCAGGTTGGTGCCGCCCGCGATGAAGCGACCACCCGCTTTCACCGCGGCTTCGGGGCTATCGGCGCGCGCATAATCGAAGGTCTTCATGCTTCGGCAACCTCTCGAATGGCGTCTACGATATTGGGATAGGCCGAACAGCGGCACAGATTGCCGCTCATCCTTTCGCTGATCTCGTCCTCGCTCAGTTCGACATCGGTCAGCGACGCCGACACATGGCTACCCCAACCCTTCGCCACCTCGTCGAGCATCCCGACCGCCGAACAAATCTGCCCCGGTGTGCAATAGCCGCATTGATAGCCATCGTGCTTGACGAACGCCGCCTGCAACGGGTGGAGATCGTCGCCCGACGCCAGCCCCTCGATCGTCGTAATGTCATCATCCTGATGCATCACCGCCAGCGTGAGACACGCGTTGATCCGCCGCCCGTTGACCAGAATCGTGCAAGCGCCGCACTGGCCGTGGTCGCAGCCCTTTTTGGTGCCCGTCAGCCCGACATGCTCGCGCAGCACGTCGAGCAAAGAGGCGCGAATATCTGGCTCGGCCGACATGGCCGTGCCGTTGATCGTGAAATGCATGGGTCGCCGCTCCTGTAGTTCAGGCGTAACGCGTCGTTATCGGATGGTTTCCAACAGATCGGGTTGCAGCATGAAACTTTCCAGTGGTGCGTTACGAGGCTGGAAGATGTTTCTCGCCATGCTGGTGCTGGCATCGGACGGCGCGAGCGCGCAGACTGCGGCGGTGACGCCGCCCACCGAACCAATTATCATCGCGCATCGCGGCGCGAGCGGGCTGCGCCCCGAACATACGCTGGCGTCGTACGAACTCGCGATCGATCAGGGCGCCGATTTCATCGAGCCCGATCTCGTGCCGACGAAGGACGACGTGCTCGTCGCGCGGCATGAGAACGACATCACCGATACCACCGATGTCGCGACGCACCCCGAATTCGCCGGTCGCAAGACTGTCAAGACCATCGACGGCGAGAAACACGACGGCTGGTTCGTCGAGGATTTCACGCTCGCCGAACTGAAGACGCTCCGCGCGAAGGAACGCCTGCCGCAACTCCGCCCCGCCAATGCGGCGTATGACGGCAAGTTCGATATCCCGACACTGGCCGAGATCATCACGCTGGCGAAGCGCCATCACGTCGGCATCTATCCCGAAACCAAGCATCCGACCTATTTCGCGAGCATCGGCCACCCGACCGACGCGCTGTTGGTGGCGCAACTCAAGGCGGCGGGGTGGGATTCGCGCGACGCACCGGTGTTCATCCAGTCGTTCGAGGTGGCGAACCTCAAACATATCCACGCGATCTCCAAAATCCGCTTGATCCAGCTTCTCGATGGCACAGGCAAACCTGCCGACAACGCCGCGCCGAGCTATGCCGCGATGATCACCCCCGCCGGTCTCCGCGCCATCGCGAGCTATGCGTACGGAATCGGCCCGAACAAGGCGATGCTGTGGCAGGGCGACACCGCCACCCCCACGACGCTCGTCGCCGATGCCCGTGCCGCGGGCCTACGCCTCCATTCCTGGACCTTCCGCGCCGAGAATTATTTCCTGCCGACGCGCTTTCGTAAAGGCGACGATCCGCGCGCGCACGGCAATGTCGCTGCCGAGATTTCGGCCGCGCTTCGCGTTGGTATCGACGGTTTCTTCACCGATTTTCCGAAAATCGGGGTAGAAGCGCGGGAAGCGCGAAAGGAAGTGAAGTGATGCGTATCCTGATCCTGCTGCCGCTGGCCTTGCTGTCCACCGGCTGTGTCCGCACCGTGGCGAGCGTCGCGACCGCGCCGTTCAAGGTCGCGGGCCAGACCGTCGATTGGGCGACGACGAGCCAGGACGAGGCCGACCGCAACTACGGCCGCAAGATGCGCAAGAAGGAAGCACGCGAAGGCCGCGAGCGCCGCGACTACGAAAAGCAATGCCGCAAACACCCCGACGGCTGTCGCGGGTACGACCGCTATCAGGCGGCCAACGATTAGGTGTTTGATCCCACGGTTTGATGGTGCGATCCTTTCGTTGGAATGGAAGGAAACAGTCTGGGACAGGTTCGTCACGGGAGCGCCACGATCGCACCAAACGCGTTAAGCGACTGGCCTGCAAGAGTGCCGGCACCGCCCATGATTGGCCTGAGGCTCACAAGGTCGTGCAGGAGTGGATCGATAGCGCCAGAGCGAAGGTTGGTACGGCGCCGCGCAAATTGTGACGGGGAACAGTTCGCCAGCGCGACGATGGCGACGTTCTTGTGGGTTCGCGTCTCAAGCTGATCGAGCCAGGGGCCGAGGCCGCGACCACGCTTCATGTGCATGCTCGCCGATCGGGCGCCGTGGATGAACAGCATTGGCATCTCGCGTGCCATGTACTGCCGGCCGGTGCGGAACACGACCCCGCGCTCCAGGAGGAACGCGCAGATCTGGTTGATGACCGCCGTCCGCCGGCTGACCAGCCGCTCGCGCACGCGGTGGAGGGCTTGAAGGTCGAGCTGCTCTACCGATTTAACCGGGACGAAGCGCATGGTAGGCCGCTGCACGGCCTCGGCGATCGCCTCGGCATCGAGATAGTTGTTTTTGTTGGACTTGACGAGCGGCTTCACGAACTGTGGCGCCATCAGGAGAACGTCGTGTCCCAGCGCCGTCAACTCGCGCGCAAGATGATGCGCACCGCGGCACGCCTCCATGCCAACGAGGCATCCAGGCAGAGACGCCATGTGCCACATCAGCTAAGTGCGGCTGAACTTCTTCTTCCACTGGATCGCTCCGGAGACATCGACCGCGACCAGATGGAACGAGGTCTTGCCGATATCGATGCCGATCACTGCTGCTTCTGTCATGACGATCCTCCTCAATGAAGGCGGTCAGGATGCTCCCGACCGCGTCGCTCCGTAAGGGGGCGGACCATCCCACAAATGGTGACGCCCGCCGCAAAGCGGCAAGCGGTCGCGCATCTCCAGACGACGTTAGGAATGAGCGAGCGGCGGGCGTGTATGGTCGTCGGTGAAGATCGCACGAGCATGCGGTATCGCTCGTGCCGAGCAGATGATGGAGACCTGTGGTCGGGCCTTCGAGCTCGCGCTTGGGCGCCATCGGTTGGGTTACCGGCGGCTGGGGATCATGCTGGCTTGCGAGGGCATCGTCATGAACCACAAGAAGCTGCTGCGGCTGTATCGCGAGCAGAATCTGCGGGTGCGGCGACGACGTGGTCGCAAGCGAGCGATGGCACGCGGGCGCCGATGACGCGGCCACAGGGACCGAACCAGCGCTGGAGCCTCGATTTCGTGAGCGACACGCTGGTCTGCAGCCGGTGTATCCGTATCCTTCGTGGTCGATGACTTCACGCGGGAGAACCTCGCGCTGGTGGTCGACATGTCGCTGTAAGGTGCCCTGGGCTGTCAGGTGCCTGGGTCGCGCGCGAGCTCGACGCGATCATCGCTGTCCGCGGCAGGCCACTGATGATCGTGAGCGATCATGGGACGGAGCTGACCAGCCTGGCGATCCTGCGCCGGGCGCAGGATCGACGGATCGAGTGGCACTACATCGCGCCCGGCAAACCGCAGCAGAATGGCTACGTTGAGAGCTTCAACGGTCGCTTGCGCGACGAATGCCTGAACGAGACGCTGTTCGCGTCGCTGAGCCATGCTCGCTCGGTGCGTCACCCTCGCACACCCGGACTCCAGTTATGACTGGTAGAAAAAAGGCGAGCACGTCAACAGTGATGCGCCTCGAAGGATCCGACGACGGTCGGCAGGTCGCGTGCGAGTGTCGGGCTGAACCGCAGAGCGGACCGTGTCCTCCCCCTCCGTCGCGCTTCGCGCGCCACCTCCCTCTGGGGGGATTGTTAGTACCGCAGGCATCGGCGTTTCAGCCGAGCGCCGCCATCTTTTCCTCGGCCTGCCGATCCAGTTCGGCGCGGGACTTCTTCTCGCTCGCGGTCTTTAACTGCCCGCACGCCGCGTCGATGTCGCGGCCGCGCGGGGTGCGGACGGGGGCGGAGATGCCGGCTTCGAACACGATCGTCGAAAAGGCGCGGACGCGTTCCGGGGTCGAGGTTTCGTAGGGCGCGCCGGGCCAGGGGTTGAAGGGGATGAGATTCACTTTTGCAGGCAATTTGTATTTGCGGATCAGGCGGACGAGTTCGTGCGCTTCGGCGTCGCTGTCGTTCTTGTCCTTCAGCATCACATATTCGAAGGTGATGCGTCGCGCGTTGTTGGCGCCGGGATAATCGGCGCAGGCCTGGAGCAATTCTTCGATGCCGTATTTGCGGTTGAGCGGGACGATCTCGTCGCGCACTTCCTTGGTTACCGCGTGGAGCGAGACCGCGAGGTTGACGCCGATTTCTTCGCCCGCGCGCGCCATCATCGGGACGACGCCCGAGGTGCTGAGCGTGATGCGGCGTTTCGACAGCGCGAGGCCGTCGCCGTCCATGACGAGTTTCAGCGCGTCGCGGACGTTTTCGAAATTATAGAGTGGCTCGCCCATCCCCATCATCACGATGTTGGTGAGCATCCTGCCTTCGGGCTGGCTCGGCCATTCGCCGAGCGCGTCGCGGGCGAGCATCACCTGTCCGACGATCTCGGCGGGGAGCAGGTTGCGGACGAGGCGCATCGTGCCGGTGTGGCAGAAGCGGCAGTTGAGCGTGCAGCCGACCTGGCTCGATACGCAAAGCGTCCCGCGATCGGCGTCGGGGATGAACACCATCTCGTAATCCTGCGCGTCGTCGGAGCGCAGCAGCCATTTGCGCGTGCCGTCGGTCGAGACCTGCGACTCGACCACCGCGGGGCGGCTGATGACGAAGCGCTGTTCGAGCCAAGGCTGCATCGTCTTCGAGATATCGGTCATCAGCGCGAAATCGGTGACGCCGCGGTTATAGATCCAGTGAAACAATTGCTTAGCGCGCAGCTTGGCCTGTTTTGCCTCGAGCTGCGACGTCTCGAGCGCCATCCGCAGATCGATTTTCGACAGGCCGAGCAAGTCGATGCGGCCATCCGCGCGAGGCACGAAGCTGCGCGCGACGGGCACGGGATCGATGTGCCCGGGGATGGGCATGAGGGCCGACGATGCTGTCTGCATGGCCGCGCACATAGCGCCATATGCGCGGTTTTTCTAGGCTCCCGCGCACCCCAGCGCCGCCGCGTCGATCGCAGTCGCGGCGCCGCCGAGCGCGTAGGTGTCGGCGAAGGGGCGGCCGGCGGGGGTGACGGCGGACACGCTCATGCTGCGGGCGCCGCGCATCGCCGCGACGATGGCGTGGTCGGTCGCCGAATCGGCGGACCAGGCGGCGCTGTCGTCGCCCGACAGCCGGAAGCGGCGCTCGCCGATCGCCAAGGTGACCGGCGCGGTCGGGCTGCGGGTGGTCGAGAGCCGGACGAAAATGGCGCTGCGGCGGTCGCGTCCGAACCGGCTCGCGACGCTGGCGAAGGGGCGCCATTTCGCGCGCGCGCCGGCGCTGAGCGGCGCGGCGATGGCGTAGCAGCGCGGCGGAGCGCCGTCGCGAAACGCACCCCAGGTCTCGTAGACGCCGAGCGTCGTCCGCGTGGCTGCCGCGAGCAAGGCGATTGCCCAGATCATGTGGGCGCATATCCCGTGCCGAGATGGACGATCGTCTCCACCCCGCGTTCGATCATCGTCACGCTGCCCTGCGGATTGCCCGGCAGAACCGGTGCGCCGCAGCGATCGACCGGCGCCCCGGTCATCACCCCGCGCAGCACGCGGCTGGAGATGCCGTGCATCACGATCAGCCGGTCGCCGGGATCGTCGGCGGTGTCCGCCAGCCAAGCCGACACGCGCTCGGCGATCGCCTTGTAGGATTCGCCATCGGCCGCGGGTTTCAGCAGGCCGCGCGCGTCGATCACCGGGCCTACTTCGCCGACGACATCGTCGTAATAGCGCCCACCCCAGCTTCCCATGCCGATCTCGGTCAGCCGCGCGTCGGTGCGCGTCTCGTGCCAGTCGAGTCCGAGATGTTCGGCGATGATCGCCATCGTCTGGAGCGCGCGGCCCGCGGGCGACGACCAAAGGGTCAACGTCAGCGCCAGCCTAGGGCCGAGCGCGTCGCGCAACGCCCGCCCCATCTCGTCCGCCTGCGCGAAACCGGCGCGCGTCAGCGGCGTGTGCGGGGCATCGCCCTGTAGCCGACGCGCGGCGTTGAAGACGGTCTCGCCGTGGCGCGCGATGTAGTCTCGGCCCTGTCTTTTCGCTGGGTTCATCGCCGTGCCGATTCAACCCCCTGTGGCGCAAAAGCAACGGAAAACCGCGTTTATCTGAGGTTCATGCAACCTCCCATGCGACCACCCATTTGGCTGTTCCCGCCCACAATCAGGGCCGGGCCAATGGAGTTGTTTCAATGCGTAGTTTTGTTTTCGCCACCACCGCCGCCGCCTTTGCGATTGGCCTCGCTGCTCCCGCGTTCGCGCAGGACGGTCCGTTCACCGGCCCGCGCGTCGGCGCGATCATCGGTTATGACCGTATCCAGCCGGGCAGCTCCGCGGATTCGGATATTCGCGGCGACGATCAGTCGGCGGACGGTCTGCTGTACGGCGGCGATATCGGGTATGATATCGCGGTCAATCGCGCGGTGGTCGGCATCGAGGGTGAGATCACGGGTTCGACCGGCAAGGTCGAAAACCGCCCGGTCGATCCCAATTTCTTCGGGTTCGGCCGCGTGAAGGCGGGCCGCGATCTTTATATCGGTGGCCGCATCGGCTTCCTCGCGACGCCGAACACACTGGTCTACGCCAAGGCGGGCTACACCAACGCGCGGCTCGACCTGACCCGCAACGACACGACCACGACGTTCGGGCGGCATTTCAACCTCGACGGCTACCGCGTCGGTGCGGGCGTCGAGCGACAGCTCACTCCGAAGACTTACATCAAGGCCGAATATCGCTATTCGAACTACGGCAATGCGCGGCTGGAATTCCCCAACGGCGCGAACACCGACAATTTCGGTGTCGATACCGATCGTCACCAGATCGCGGTCGGCGCGGGTTTCCGCTTCTGATCCACAGATAAGTTCGTGAGACCGGGGGTCGGGGCGCTTGCTCCGGCCCCTTTTTCTTGGCTAGGGTTTGGGCAGAGTTGCCCCTGGTCGAATCCGGCGGGCCCGGGGGATGAAGATGAAGGCGACGATCGAACGCGCAACGCTCCTCAAGGGGCTGAGCCATGTCCAGTCGGTGGTGGAGCGGCGCAACACCATCCCCATCCTGTCGAATGTGCTGATCGAGGCGACAGCCGAGGGCGCGCTGAAGCTGATGGCGACCGATCTCGACTTGCAGATCAACGAGCAGGTCGCCGCCGCAGTCGATCAGCCGGGCGCGACGACGGTTTCGGCGCATACCTTGTTCGATATCGCGCGCAAGCTGCCCGAAGGCGCGCAGGTCGCGCTGACCGCCGCCGACGGGCGGATGACGATCGTCGCGGGTCGCGCGCGCTTTTCGCTCGGGACGTTGCCACGCGACGATTTCCCGGTGATCGCGGAAGGGGAGTTGCCGACGCAGTTCGAACTACCCGCCGAGACTTTGAAGCAGATCATCGACAAGACCCGCTTCGCGATTTCGACCGAGGAGACGCGGTATTATCTGAACGGCATCTTCCTGCATGTCTCGGATGCGGAGGGTTCGCAGCCGGTGCTGAAAGCCGCGGCGACCGACGGCCACCGCCTCGCCCGCGTTACGATGCCGCGTCCCGACGGCGCCGAGACGATGCCCGACGTCATCGTGCCGCGGAAGTGCATCGCCGAGTTGCGCAAGCTGCTCGACGAGATCGACGGTTCGGTAGGCGTGTCGCTTTCGTCGACCAAAATCCGCTTCGATCTCGGCCAGGCGATCCTGACCTCGAAGCTGATCGATGGCACCTTCCCCGATTATTCGCGGGTCATCCCGACCGGCAACGACAAGATCCTGAAGCTCGATCCCAAGAGCTTCATGGACAGCGTCGACCGCGTATCGACGATCGCCACCGAGAAGACGCGCGCGGTGAAGATGGCGCTCGACCGCGACAAGATCACGCTGTCGGTCACCAGCCCCGAGAACGGCACCGCCGCCGAGGAAGTCCCCGGCGATTATGCCGCCGCGCCGTTCGAGATCGGCTTCAACAGCCGATATCTGATGGACATCCTCGGCCAGATCGACGGCGATATCGTCGAAGTCCACCTCGCCGACGCCGCCGCGCCGACGCTGCTGCGCGAAAACGACAAGGCCGCCGCGCTCTATGTGCTGATGCCGATGCGGGTTTGACAGCAGAACCATCAGATCCTAACTTGGTCATCTAGTTGGTCAGGAGCGCGTCGATGGATGCTTACAATGTTGCCGAGGCCAAAACGCATTTCAGCGCGTTGGTCGAGCGCGTCGAGGCTGGCGACAGCGTGGAGATCATGCGGCGCGGCAAGCCGGTCGCGCGGCTGATCCCGATTCAGCAGGCAAAGCAGCCTGTCGATTTAGCGGCGTTGCGCAAGCTGACGGCGACATTGCCCTTCGATCCGAACAATTCCGTTGAGGAGATGCGCAAACTGGATCGCTATTGATGATCTATTGCGACGCCTCGCTGATCGTCGCCGTCCTGGCGCCCGAACGACACAGCGCAGTGGCGACGAGATGGATCGAGGAGCAACGTGACGCGCTGGCGATCAGTCCCTGGGTATCGACTGAAGTCGCAAGCGCGCTGGCGATGAAGCGACGTCGGGGATTGATGAGCGCGCCCGACAGGACTGCCGTACTCGCGGGATGGCAAGCCCTGGTCATTCGCAGCTTTCTCGTGACACCGATCACGACCCACCATTTCACCATGGCCGAGACTCTGGTCGATTCGGGTCCACGCGGCCTGCGCGCCAGTGATGCGCTGCACCTTGCGATTGCCGTCGATCGCGGGTTCGCAATGGCGACATTGGACGATGATCTGGAAGACGCGGCTCGTGCTTCGGGGATAGCCGTAGAGAGCATTCGCGACAGACCTTGACCGGAACGGCGAGAAGGCGTATTGACACAATTGTCAGTAAGGAACCGCCTCATGTCCGCCAAGCTCCCCCCGTTCCCCGGCACCACCGGTCGCCGCGATTGGCGCACGGCGATCAATGCGGTTCGCAAGTTGATGGCGAACGGCGACGACACGACGCAGGTGTTCCGGATCATGCGCGCGCTGAACGTCGGCAATGCGCCGATGAATTATGCGCGGCTGATCGCGAGCGATAAGGGCGGGCGGATCGCCTATGATCGGGTCGAGCTGGCCGCGCGCTTTTCCGATCCCGAATTCGTCGCCAGCTTCGCACCCGGGACGGTCGGCGCGACGTATCGCGAATTCCTCGAATCGACCGGGTATTCGGCCGATGGTCTCGTCGCGGTTTCGAAGCTCGAACCCGCCGAGGCGGAGATCGCGCATCCCTATGCGTGGTTCGGCCGGCGCGTCCGCGACACCCACGACATCTGGCATGTCCTGACCGGGTACAAGGCCGACGAGAGCCTTGGCGAGGCGGCGCTCGTCGCGTTCAGTTACGCGCAGGTCGGCGGGCTCGGCTGGGCATTCATCGCCTCCGCCGCGTCGCTCAAGAGCGTCAAGGCGACAGGCAGCCGCCTGTTCGCCGAGGCGGTGTGGGAAGGCTATCGCCGCGGCCGCGCCGCGAAATGGATTTCGGGCGAGGACTATCTCGAATTGCTCCACGAACCGATCGACGCGGCGCGCGAACGGCTGGGCCTAGCCGAACCGGTGGCTTATTTGACCGCGCAACGCGAACTCGGCGCCGAACTTGCGTCGTACCTCAGCGCGCGGCGGGCCGAAGCGGTACCGGAACGTCTCGCCGCCTGACCTTCTCGCCGTTAGGACGATCGCGATGCTGTCGCGCCTCGTCCTTACCGATGTCCGCAACCACACCGCGCTGACGATCGCGCCGGCGCCGGGGTTCGTCGTCCTCACCGGCCCCAACGGCGCGGGCAAAACCAACGTGCTGGAGGCGGTGTCGCTGCTCGCGCCGGGCAAGGGCCTGCGCCGCGCCGCGCTGTCGGATGTGGCGCGGATCGATGGCGCGGGGGGATTCGGTATCGCCGCGACGCTCGCCGATGCGACCGAGATCGGCACCGGCACGCTCGCCGCATCGCCCGAGCGGCGCGTCACCCGGATCAATGGCGCGGCGGCGACGACCAACGCGCTCGCCGAGCGCGTGTCGGTGCTGTGGTTGACCCCGACGATGGACCGGTTGTTCGTCGAGCCCGCGTCGGAGCGACGGCGGTTTCTCGATCGGCTGACGCTGGCGCTCGTCCCCGGCCATGCCGCCGAGGCGACGCGTTACGAAGCGGCGATGCGCGGTCGCAACCGGCTATTGGCCGAGGGGTCTTCCGACCAGGCGTGGCTCGCCGCGCTCGAACGCCAGATGGCGACGCACGGCGCCGCGCTCCATGCCGCCCGTCGGGAAGTCGTGGCCTTGCTCGGCGCTCGGCCGGCGCGTTCGGACGATGGCGATTTTCCACGCGCGGTGTTGACGCTTGAAGGTTGGGATGGTGAGCCGCTGGCCGAGACTTTGCACAACGGTCGCGCACGAGACCGCGCTGCTGGACGCACGTTGACCGGGCCGCACCGTGCCGACCTGGTCGTCACGCATCTCGACAAGCGGCGCCCCGCCGCGCTCGCCTCGACCGGCGAGCAGAAGGCGCTGCTGCTCTCGATCGTCCTCGCACATGCCGATCTCGTCACCGAGCGGACCGGTCGCGCGCCGGTACTGTTGCTCGACGAGGTCGCGGCGCATCTCGATCCGGCGCGGCGCGCGGCGCTGTTCGCGCGGCTTGGCGGGCACGGGCAGGTGTGGATGACGGGAACCGAACCCGCGCTGTTCGCCGCCGCCGAGGACGCGCAGCGGATCGCGCTCGCCTGAACCGCGCCTTTCGACGGCGCCCAGCCACGGTTCAGCGCGGTTGTGGCAATTCCGATGTCCGGGCGGGACGAGGAGATTTGAGATGATTCGCAAGACACTGATCGCGGGCCTCGTGCTCGCCGCAACCGCTACCCCCGCAATGGCGCAGGGTCGATACGAGCAGGGCCGATACGACTGGACCGGTGGTCGCCCGGGTACGCGGGAATACCGCCTGATCGGGCCGGGCGTACGCCTGCTCTATCCCGAATTGCGCCGCACCAATCGCGGTCGCGCGTTCGTGATGCGCAACTTCGATCGCAATCGCAACGGCCTGATCAGCCCCCGCGAGGCCGAAATGGCCAACCGCGCCTTCAGCGAGGTCGCAGGCGTGCGTCGCGACCGGTTCGACTTCGCGGTCTACGACCGGCCCGTCGTGCGCGCTCCCGCGCCGCTGCCACCCCGCGCCGAACAGGGCCGTTGGGATCGTCGCGCGATGAACGACTATGGCTTCCGCCAGACGTCGCGCGGTGCGACGCTGACCCTGTCGGACGAGGTGCTGTTCGCCACCGACAGTTCTGACCTGCGCCCCGGCGCTCTCGATAAACTCCGCCCGCTCGGCGACTATCTGAAGGAGAATGCGGGCGTGCGTGTCTCGATCGACGGCTATACCGATTCGCGCGCGAGCACCGAGTATAACCGCGGTCTGTCGCTGCGCCGCGCCGATGCGGTTCGCGCCGCGTTCGACGACATGGGCGTGACGCGCGCGCGCTTCGCGGTCGAAGGGCACGGCGAGGCCAACCCGGTCGCGCCAAACACGAGTGCGGCGGGGATGCAGCAGAACCGTCGCGTCGAGGTGACGTTGCTCGGCCAGCGCGCCGAGACGTTCCGAGACCGGTAAAGGTCTGTTTTCGATCCGCTCACGCGGATAGGCGGCACCAGCCCTCTCCCCCACCCCAACTCCCATTTAGGATATGCTGGCATGGGAGGCGGCGCCAAACTAAACGCTGGACCGACAAGGTCCGCCCGCTAGGCTGGTCGGCGATGGACGCCGGCCAGCCTTCGCGTGTTTCGGGCGCGGCCGAGTGGCGCGGCGGCTGGCGTGTCGTGCTCGGGGCGATGATCGGGATCGGCGCCGGGCCGGGTCTCTACCAGAATCTGTCGAGCCTGTTCACCGATGGCCTGACCCGCGAATTCGGCTGGTCGCGCGGCGATATCGCCACCGCCGCGGGGATCGGCCTGATCGCGAGCATCGCGGTGCCGTTTCTCGGTCGGCTGGTCGATCGCACCGGGGTCAAGCCGATGGTCGTCGCGGCGTTGCTGACGCTCGGCATCGCCTATCTCGGTTTTGCCGCGATGACCGGCCCCTTGTGGCAATATCAACTTCTCGTGGTCCTGCTCGCACTGTCGGTGCCGGGGACGACAACATTATGTTACGGCAAGCTGATCGCGCCGCGTTTCATCGCGCATCGTGGCCTCGCGCTCGGCCTTTCGACCTCGGGCATCTCGATTTCGACGCTCGTCATGTCACCGGTGATCGCCGCCGTGATCCTGGCCGGTGGCTGGCGACGCGGTTTCGTCGCGCTGGCGATCGCGACGACCGTGGTCGCGCTGCCGGTGGTTCTCTTTACCTTGCGCGGCATTTCCGGCGCACCGACCCGGCGCGATCCCGACGATACGACCACGGCGCCGGTGGCGGGGCTGACCGGCGGCGCGGCGCGGCGCGATTGGCGCTTCTGGCGGCTCGGACTTTGCGCCGCGCTGATCAACATCGCGACGATCGGGCTGGTGACTCAACTCGTTCCGTTCGGTCTCGATCGTGGCCTGACGCCGGGCGAAGCGGCTTTGCTCGTCGCCGCGTTCGGCGCGTCGCAGATCGTCGGGCGGCTGACGATCGGCTGGTTGGTCGACCGTTACCCGCCGCGCCTGATGGCGGCGATGTTCGCGGCCATCTCGGCGACCGCTTTCCTCGCGTTGCAGATCGACGCGCCGGGATTCGCTTTGCTGGTGGTGGCGGTGTTCTTCGCCGGGCTTATGAATGGCGCCGAGAACGATGTGGTGCCGTTTTTCGGCGTCCGCCTGTTCGGATTGCGCGCCTATGGCGAGGTCTATGGCTCGATCCTGGTGATCGCGCTCAGCGGGACGGCGATCGGGATCGTCGGCTTCGGCCGTCTGCACGATGCGTTCGGCAATTACGATCTCGCCATCGCGATCGGCACCGGCGCATTGGTGGTGGCAGCGGGGCTGTTCCTCACGCTGGGGGACCGGGCGCTGCCGGAGATTGCAGCCTCTTCCGCGGAGGGTTAGAAGATCCCGAGGAACTTCTTCTTCTGCTGGACGCCGGGCTTGTCTTTGCCTTTTTCGTCCTTGGCAGTCGTGCCGCGCCCGACATCGTCGCGCGTCCCGCCCTTCGTCGTGCGCTGCGCCGCCGCGGTCGCGCCCGACAACACCGGGCCGCACGCCGCCGACTTCGCGTCGCCGACATCGACGAAGGCGAGGACGCCCGCGAGCGGGGTGGCGACCAGCGCAAGGCCGAGGCCGACACCGGCACGTCCGATCAACTGCGGGCTGATCACGTTCATTCTCGGCTTGGCGAAATAGCCGCCGAGGCCGACCGGCGACTGGCCCGAGATCAGGCTGAATTTCTTGCCGTCGGCGCGGAAGGCGAGATCGACCGCCTCGGTGCGGAAACTGAAGCCACCGCGGCCGAGGATGACGTTCTTCTGCGTATCGATCAGGATGGGGTCGGCGGCGGCGATGCCGTTCCTGACGCTGAAACCGATCAGCCCGCAATTGATCTGGACCGGGTTCCTTCAGCCGACCCTGGAACATCTTCTGCGCGAAAGTCCCGAGATCGAGTTCGGACAATTGGACGTTGCGCGTCCAGAAGCTGCCTTGCGGCATGATGAAGGCGAGGCGACCCGAGGCGGTTGACAGCGAATCGTGGATCGTGTCGCCGCGCCCGGCGAGCTTGATATGGCCCTTGATCGTCCCCGTCGTCCCCGCTTCGGCGACGCCCCAACCCGCGAGCAGCCGCGCCATCGGCGTCGGTGCGAGGCGGATGTCATAGGTGACCGCGGCGGGGCGCTGGCGCGTGTCGAACACGGTATCCGAGGCGACGTTGCCACGCGCCATCGCGAAGGTGAACGGCGACAGCGCGAGGCGGCCGTGATCGAGATCGAGTGTCACATCGACGTTGGAGATCGGGATATTCTTCGAGCGGACGACGCCGATCGTCCATTTGAGATCGGCATCGAACAATTGCATCGTCACGACCGGTAGCGCGGCATCTGGGAGCAAGCGCTGCGGCGCCGCTCCCGTCGCGGCGGCGGCGGCGACCGCGCCCTTCGCCGCGACGATATCGGGGTTGTAACCGATGAACGGAGCGGCATCGACGATGTCGAGTTTCTTCGTCGCGAGAACCGAATCGAGGTGGATGCGGTCGCCGTTGGTGACGGTCAGACGCCCGGTCACGTCGCTGTCGCCGAACGTGCCGGCCATATGCGTGAAGCGATAGTCGTCGCCGTCTTTCACCAACTGCGCCTTCAGCGCGTAAGTCCGGGTGTTGGGGATGGCGACGCCGATGATGTCGAGCAGTTCGGAGAGGTTGCGGCCCCGCGCGCGGGTTTGCAGCGGGACATCCTCGATCTCGGCGATCGAGGGGAGCGTGCCCGCGACATCGATGACGTTGTTCGCCGCCCAGGCGCGGAGCGTCAGTTTGTTCCGGCCGCGATTGGCGGTGGCGTCGGGCGAGAGCAGTTGCGCGGTGACGCGGAACGGGGTTTCGCGGATGCGGCCGGTCCCCTCGACGCCGACCGAGCGCCCGATCCGCGCGTCGGTCGAGACGATCGTATCGACACCGAGATCGGCGAGGAGACGCATGCGGGGGTCGAGGTAATGTACCGTCGTGCCTGTGACGGTCGCTTGATCGATGCGCGGGAATTCGAGGCGCTTGCCGCCCTTCTTCTCACTGAACGTCCATGTGTTGTGGTCGTGCGCCTTGTTCCATTCGAGATCGACCGCGCCGTTGGTCAGATCGAGCCAGTAGAGATGGCGCTTGCCGAAGATCAGCGACAGCGGCGCGATGCGGGTGTCGAGCTTGTCGGCGGTGAACAAATTGGGTCGCGTCGCCCACGCCGGATTGGAGAGCGTGATGCCCTCGACGTAGAATTTGATCTTCAGCGGAGCGAAATAGAGCTGGAAATCGCCGCGCACCGTGACCGTCCGGTGCGTCAGCTTGCCGACGATCGATTCGAACGGGTGCTTCAGGAAGCGCCCCTTGGTCATGAACAGCACCAGCCAGACCGCGAAGATCGCGCCGACGATGCTGAGAATCGTGTTGCGGACGATCCGCCGACGACGCTGCCTGCGCTCCTCGTCGGGCATCGCCGGAGAAGTTTCGGGGGACGACGCCGGCCTCTCGTCACTCTGAGCAGCCATGTCCATCGCGGCTTAGCGCACGGACCGGGCGCTTTGTTGCATTTCGCCCACGACGCGGCTATGCGCGCCGCTTCCAGAGCGATGCGTGGAAGAACGACCCGGCCAGTGTGGGCTGCCGCGGCTGTTATTTGCATCGTCAAACAGGAGATGAAAATGCCCAAGCTGAAGACCAAGAGCGGCGTCAAGAAGCGCTTCAAGCTCACCGCCACCGGATTGCTCAAGCATGGCGTCGCCGGCAAGCGCCACCGTCTGTGGCACCACAATGGCAAATACATCCGTCAGAACCGCGGCATGACCGTGCTGTCCAAGGCCGACACGGCCACCGTCAAGGCGTGGGCGCCTTACGGCCTAGGTTGAGCGGAAGGAATTAGACAATGGCACGCGTCAAACGGGGTGTAACTACCCGCGCCAAGCACAAGAACGTCCTCGAACA
Source organism: Sphingomonas sp. (assembly GCA_965219285.1). Taxonomy (GTDB): domain Bacteria; phylum Pseudomonadota; class Alphaproteobacteria; order Sphingomonadales; family Sphingomonadaceae; genus Sphingomonas. The sequence continues at coordinate 32,791 of CBDCNF010000008.1, read as the reverse complement.
AGCCAAGGGCTATCGCGGGCGTCGCAAGAACACGATCCGCGTCGCGCGGCAGGCGGTCGAGAAGGCCGGCCAATATGCGTATCGCGACCGCAAGGTTAAGAAGCGGACGTTCCGTGGGCTTTGGATCCAGCGCATCAACGCCGGCGTCCGCGCCGAGGGATTGACCTATTCGCAGTTCATGCACGGGCTGAAGCTGGCGGGCGTCGAACTCGACCGGAAGGTTCTGGCCGACATCGCGATGCACGAGGGCGAGGCGTTTACCGCCATCATCGCGCAGGCGAAGGCGGCTCTGCCCCAGGAGCGGGCGGCTTAAGTTTGCGCAAGCAAACTTAAGACTCGCCACGTCGGGCAGCGGTCCAGCGAAGCTGGTCCGTCTGACGGCGTGGCGGACTTCGACTGTAGCGAACCGACAGGGTGCGAATGGCTAGGCCGTTCGCGCCCTTTTCGTTATCGGCCCTGATACCATCGGCGAGACATGATGACAGACTTCGAAGACCTCCGCCAACATCTGCTCACCGCGATCGATGCCGCGACCGGCATCGACGCGCTGGAGACAGTGCGTGTCGATGCGCTCGGCAAGCAGGGGCGCGTGACGCAGTTGCTGAAGACGCTCGGCGGCATGACGCCCGAGGAGCGGCAGGTACAGGGGCCGCTGATCAACGGGCTGCGCGAGGCGGTGGCGGGCGCGATCGCGATGCGCAAGGAAACGCTGGAGAGCATCGCGCTAGATACGCGGCTGGCGAGCGAGCGTCTCGACATGACCTTGCCCGTCGATGTGCCGATGGCAGGGACGATCCACCCGGTTTCGCAGGTGATGGACGAACTCGCCGAGATTTTCGCCGATCTCGGCTTCGCGGTCGCGACGGGGCCGGAGATCGAGGACGACTGGCACAATTTCACCGCGCTCAACATCCCCGAGAGCCATCCGGCGCGGGCGATGCACGATACGTTCTATTTTCCCGAGCAGGCAGACGGCGAGCGCAAGATGCTGCTCCGGACGCACACCTCTCCCGTCCAAATCCGCACGATGCTCCAGCAGAAGCCGCCGATCCGCATCATCGCTCCGGGGCGTACCTATCGTTCGGATAGCGACGCGACGCACACGCCGATGTTCCATCAGGTCGAGGGGCTCGTCATCGACAAGGGGATCACGCTCGGCCATCTCAAATGGACGCTCGAGACGTTCCTGAAGGCGTTCTTCGAGCGTGATGACGTCGTGTTGCGGCTGCGCCCGTCGTATTTCCCGTTCACCGAACCGTCGGCGGAGGTCGATGTCGGGTACACTTGGCAAAAGGGCAAGCGCGTCATCGGTGGCTCGGAAGGTTGGATGGAAGTGCTCGGCAGTGGCATGGTCCACCCCAAGGTGATCGCGGCCTGCGGGCTCGATCCGGCCGAATGGCAGGGCTTTGCGTTCGGCTGCGGCATCGATCGGCTGGCGATGCTGAAATACGGGATCGACGATCTGCGCGCGTTCTTCGATGGCGATATCCGCTGGTTGAAGCATTACGGCTTCTCGGCGCTCGATGTGCCCACGCTCAGCGGGGGAGTCGGGGCGTGAAGTTCACGTTTAGTTGGCTCAAGGAGCATCTCGATACCGATGCGTCGTTGAACGACATCGCGGAGGCGTTGACGCGGATCGGGCTGGAAGTGGAGGGCATCCACGATCCGGGCGAGACGCTCAGCGCCTTCAGGGTCGCGAAGGTGTTGAGCGCGGAACGCCATCCGCAGGCGGACAAGTTGCAGGTGCTGTCGATCGATGCGGGCGACGGACCGCTGCAGGTCGTTTGCGGCGCGCCCAACGCGCGCGCCGGGATGCTCGGCGTGTTCGGCGCGCCGGGGACGTATGTGCCGGGGAGCGACATCACCTTGAAGGTGGCGGCGATCCGCGGCGTCACGTCGAACGGCATGATGTGTTCGGTGCGCGAACTGGAACTCGGCGACGAGCATGACGGGATCATCGAGCTGCCCGCCGATGCGCCGGTCGGGGCGAGCTATGCCGATTATGCGGGGCTGAACGATCCGGTGTTCGATGTGGCGATCACCCCCAACCGGCAGGATTGCATGGGCGTGCGCGGCATCGCGCGCGATCTCGCGGCGGCGGGGGTGGGGACACTGGTTCCGCTTGCGACCGCCTATCGCTGCGGGGTCGAAGCGGTGGCGGGCGAAGGCCCCGGTCCCGATGTTCGTACAGACGATCCGGACGGCTGCCCTGCGTTCTACGCGCAGTGCGTGTCGGGGATCACCAACGGCGTGGCGCCCGACTGGATGGCGAAGAAGCTTCGCGCGATCGGGCAGAAGCCGATCTCGGTGCTGGTCGATATCACCAATTTCGTTTCGGTTGATCTCGGGCGACCGCTGCACGTCTACGACAAGGCGAAACTCAACGGCGGGCTTGTCGCGCGCCGGGCGAAGGCGGGCGAAACGGTGCTGGCGCTCAACGGCAAGACCTACACGTTCGACGACACGATGACGGTCATCGCCGACGACGCGCAGGTCCACGACATCGGCGGGATCATGGGCGGCGAGGATTCAGGGGTGTCCGACGCGACCACCGACGTGATCATCGAATGCGCGTATTTCGATCCCGATCACATCGCGCGGACGGGTCAGAAACTGACGCTGACCAGCGATGCGCGGCAGCGGTTCGAGCGCGGCGTCGATCCGGCGTTTCTAGATACGGGGCTGGCGATCGCGACGCGGCTGGTGCTCGATCATTGCGGCGGCACCGCTACGGGCGTGACCCGCGCGGGCGAGCCGCCGTTGGCCGAACGGGTCATATCCTACGATCCGCATCTGTGCCGCGATCTCGGCGGGCTGCCGGTGGCGCCCGAGCGGCAGGCGCGCATCCTGCTGTCGCTCGGTTTCTCGATCGGCGCGATCCACGATATCGACGCCTATAGCGACGCGCTGTTCGCGACGATCGAGGGGCGCTGGCCGGTGCGTGTGCCGACGTGGCGGCGCGATATCGACGGCCCCGCCGATCTCGTCGAGGAAGTGATCCGGATCGAGGGGATCGATCTGGTGCCCTCGACCCCGCTCGCGCGATTGCCCGGCGTGGCCACGCCCACCGCGACCGCCGAACAAAAGCTCGAACGCCGCGTCCGCCGCGCCGCCGCTTCCCGCGGGCTCGACGAGGCGGTGACGTGGAGTTTCGTGTCGGAAGCCGAAGCGGCTCCGTTCGGCGGCGGCGCGTGGACGCTCGCGAACCCGATCAGCGAGGATCTGAAGGTCATGCGTCCGTCGCTGCTGCCGGGGCTGCTTTCGGCGGCGCGGCGCAACGTCGATCGCGGCGCGGGGAGCGTGCGGCTGTTCGAGGTCGGGCGGCGGTATCTGGTGGATGCGGAACGCCCGACATTAGGGCTGATCCTCGCGGGTGATCGCCGTCCGCGCGGTTGGCGCGAGGGCAAGGTCGCGGCGTTCGACGCGTATGACGCCAAGGCGGAGGCGACGGCATTGCTCGCGGCTGCCGGGGCGCCGGTCGAGAATTTACAGGTCATGGGCGAGGCTGGGGATGCGTGGCACCCGGGTCAGTCGGGGACGCTCCGGCTCGGGCCGAAGACGGTGCTGGCTGCGTTTGGGATGGTGCATCCGACGGTGCTGAAGGCGTTCGATCTCGACGGCTTGGTCGCAGGAGTCGAGCTGTATCTCGACGCGCTTCCCGCCAAGCGCGCGAGTGGTTTCATGCGTGCCGCCTATAGCCCGCCGACGTTGCAGGCGGTGAAGCGCGACTTTGCGTTCCTCGTCCCCGCCGAACTGTCCGCCGACACGCTGGCGCGCGCAGTGCGGGGCGCGGACAAGGCGGCGATCGTTTCGGCGCGGGTGTTCGACGTGTTCCGCAAGGATGCCGAAACCTCGATGGCGGTGGAGGTCGTGCTGCAACCCGGTGAGAAGGCTTTCGTCGAAGCGGATTTGAAGGCGATCGCCGACAAGATCGTCGCGGCAGCGGCGAAACTCGGAGCGACATTGCGTGGATGACTGGATCACGATCACGTCGGGGGACCTGACCGCCGCGATCAACCCGCTCGGGGCGGAACTGTCTTCGCTTCGCGATGCGGCCGGGCGCGAGTTGATGACCGATGCCGATCCGGCGTTCTGGACGGGTCGCGCGCCGATCCTGTTCCCGATCGTCGGGAAAGTCGCGGGCGACACGATCCGAGTCGATGGCCGCGAATATCCGATGAAGCAGCATGGCTTTGCACGGCAGATGACGTTCGAAGTCGTCGAAACCAGCGCAGCGCATGCGGTGTTTTCGCTGAGCGACGATGAAAATACACGCGCGCATTATCCGTTCGCGTTCCGGCTGGAGATCGCGTTCCGGATCGACGGTGCGACCTTGGCGATCGAGGCGTCCATCGCCAATCCGGGTGACGCGTCCCTCCCCGCGAGCTTCGGTTTCCATCCCGCCTTCGCGTGGCCCCTGCCGTATGGCGCGCCGCGTAGCGACCATCGGACCATCTTTCCCGCCGATGAGCCCGATGCGATCCGCGTGCTTTTGGATGACGGGACGATCTCGGCGAAGACGCGCGCATCTCCGCTCGAAGACCGTGTGCTGCATCTCGCCGATGACCTGTTCGATCGCGATGCGCTGATCTGGGATCATGTTCGGTCCGACGGCGTGACCTACGGTGCCGATGTTGGGCCACGGCTCGATATCGCGTTTCCCGACACGCCGATGCTCGGCATCTGGACCAAGCCGGGCGCGCAGTTCGTATGTATCGAGCCGTGGCACGGCATCGCCGATCCCGAAGGCTTCACGGGAGACTTTCGTGACAAGCCGGGGGTGTTCGAGGTCGCGCCGGGCGATACGAAACGGATCGGGATGCGTGTGACGCTGGTGCCGTAGCGCATCATTCCCATTTCCGTCATTCCCGCGTAGGCGGGAATCCATAGGCACTACCGTCTCGATCCGTCCGCCAGCCCTGTGCGTATGGATCCCCGCCTTCGCGGGGATGACGGCTGGTTTTGGACTGTAACGTATGACCTCCCCCCGCCGTACCTTCGCGATCATTTCGCACCCCGACGCCGGCAAGACGACGCTGACGGAAAAGTTGTTGCTGGTCGGCGGGGCGATCCATCTTGCCGGCGAGGTCAAGGCGCGCGGCGCGAACCGGCGCGCGCGGTCGGACTGGATGAAAATCGAGCAGCAGCGCGGGATTTCGGTCACGTCTTCGGTGATGACGTTCGAGCGGAACGGCATAACCTTCAACCTGCTCGACACGCCGGGACACGAGGACTTTTCAGAAGACACCTACCGCACGCTGACCGCGGTCGACTCCGCCGTCATGGTGATCGATGCTGCAAAGGGCATCGAGCCGCAGACGCGCAAATTGTTCGAGGTGTGCCGGCTGCGTTCGGTGCCGATCATCACCTTCGTCAACAAGGTCGATCGCGAGGGGCGGCCGGTGTTCGAATTGCTCGACGAGATCGCCGATATGCTCGCGCTCGACGTCTGCCCGATGAGCTGGCCGGTCGGGATGGGGGGCGAATTCCAGGGCGTGCTGGAGATCGCGACCAACCGCGTCAGCCGGCCCGAGGGCGACAGCCGGACGTTCCAGGGCAAGGTGGACACGGCGCCGGTGCTTCCCAAGGCGATCGCCGAAGAAATCGAGCTCGCGCAGATCGGTTATCCTGCGTTCGATGCCGAGGCGTATCGCAACGGCGATCTGACGCCGGTGTATTTCGGATCGGCGCTCAAGGATTTCGGAGTCGCCGAACTGATCGCCGCGCTTGCCGAATACGCGCCGAGCCCACGCCCGCAACCCGCCGAACCCGCACCGGTCAGCCCCGACGAAAGCGAAGTCACCGGCTTCGTCTTCAAGGTACAGGCCAACATGGACCCCAACCACCGCGACCGGATCGCGTTAATGCGATTGTGTTCGGGGGTGTTCAAACGCGGGATGAAACTGATCCCGTCGGGCACCGGCAAGCCGATCGCGATCCACTCGCCGATCCTGTTCTTTGCGCAGAACCGCGAGGTTGCCGACGAGGCGTATCCGGGCGACATCATCGGCATCCCCAATCACGGGACGTTGCGGGTCGGCGATACGCTGAGCGAGAAGGCCGACGTGCGCTTCACCGGGCTGCCCAATTTCGCCCCCGAAATCCTGCGCCGCGTGATCCTGAAGGACCCGACCAAGACCAAGCAATTGCGCAAGGCGCTCGACGATATGGCCGAAGAGGGCGTTACGCAGGTTTTTTATCCCGAGATCGGTTCGAACTGGATCATTGGTGTCGTTGGGCAGCTCCAGCTCGAAGTGCTGCTGTCGCGGCTCGACGCGGAATATAAGGTCGTGGCGGGGCTGGAACCGGCGCCGTTCGAGACCGCGCGGTGGATTTCGGCCGAGGACGCGTCGGATTTGAAAGAGTTCACCGACATCAACCGGTCGGCAATGGCGAAGGACCGCGACGGCAATCCGGTGTTCCTCGCCAAGAGCGCGTGGGAGGTCGGCTATATTGCCGATCGTTACGCCAAGGTGCGGTTCGCGGCGACGCGGGAGCGGTGACCGGTCAGAACTTGACCGACACCGTCCCGAATACCTGGCGCGGGTTGCCGTAATAAGCGGTCAGCACGCCGGTACTGCCGAGTGTCGAGACGAGATTGCCCGCCGCGTTGCGGATGAAGGCGCCGGTATCGGGGTTCTGCGCCAGGAAGTTGTAGCCTGAGACGACATACTGCTTGTCGGTCAGATTCTTGCCGTGAATGCCGACCGAGAAGCGATCGTCGATGTTCCAGACGAGGTTCGCGTCGAGCAAGGCGTAACCCGCCTGGTCGAGGCCCGGCGTAGCGATCTCGAACTGCTGGGTCCGGCTGCGGTACGACAGCGTCGAACTCGCATCGACCGAGCCGGTGTCGCCGATCGGGGTCGAGAAGCCGAGTGTGCCGCTTGTGGTCCATTTCGGCGTGTTCTGGAAGGCGCGTTCGTCCGCCACATTGAGGCCGCGGGCGTCGATGAAGCGTTTGTACTTGGCGTCGATGTAGCCGAGCGTTCCGGCGAGCGTGACGCGCGTCCCCGCGTCGGTGCGCAGAAGCGTCGCATTGCCCTCCGCTTCGACGCCGTTGATCCGTGCTTTGCCCGCATTGGTGGTGATCCCGGCGAAGGTCTGGACGCCGCCGACGACGGTGCCGACCGAGCCCGGAATCTGGACGTCTGTGTAATCGGCGTGGAAGCCCGCGAGCGCCAGCGTCAGGCGGCGGTCGAACAGCGCAGCCTTGTAGCCGATTTCGTAGCTCGTCACCTTCTCCGGGTCGAACGACAGGAAATTGTAGATGTCGTCGCGGTCGCCGCCTGCGCCGGTGATGCCGTTGCCGTTGAGATCGGGCGCGGCGGTGCCGACGCCGCGCGGATCGAAGCCGCCGCCCTTGAAGCCCTTCGCCCAGCTTGCGTAGAGGGTGTTGTCGGGGTTCGGCTTGAAGCTGACCGATGCGCGGGGGGTGAATTGCTTGAAGCTCGCGCGGCCGCGGAAATTGGTCTGATTGACGATCGGCGCACTGGTGCCGCCGAAGAACGGCGAAGACCCGAGGTAGACGTTGCGGACGACCGAGGATTCGCGGTTGTCCCAGGTGTAGCGCCCGCCCAACGACACGCTGAACATCGGCGAGATGTCATAGGTGCCGTCGGCGAAGACCGCGACGGTGTCGGTGTTGACGTTGCCGAAGGTCAGCGCGGTCACGGTCGCCGGGAGCCGCACGTCGAACACCGTGCGCGCCGAGGCGTCGAGATAATAGACGCCGGTCAGCAGGTTCAGCCCGCCGGTGTTGATCAGAACCTGCGTTTCCTGGCTGAACTGCTTGTTGTTGTAGAAGGCCGGGACGTCGACATCGACCGCGGGCAAAGCGTCGAAATCGATCGGCGAGGCCGAATCGTCCTTGCGATAACCGGTGATGCTGCGGACGGTGAGCCATGCGGCGGGCTTCAACTCCGCAAACAAGGATCCGCCGTACGCCTCGACTTCCTGTTTGGGATCGTTCAGGCCGCCGCGGCTGTCGAACACGTCGTTGAGCACCGGTGCGGGGTTCAGCGCGTCGAGGCTGGGGATCAGGCGATGGCCGCCGCGCGCGTTGCTGTCGTCCTTGGTGTAATCGCCCGACACGCGGAAGAACGCGCTCGTGCTCGGCTCGAATTGAAGTGTGCCGCGCGCGGCCCAGATGTCCTTGTTGTAATTCTCCTCGCCGGTGGTGAGGTTCTTGCCGAAGCCGTCGCGGCTCAGCCGCGCGACCGCGCCGCCGATCTTGAAACCGGTGTTGCCGATCGGGGTCGAGGCGCTGATCACGCCGTCGGCCTGATTGTAGGTGCCGTAACTGGCGCGCGCGCTGAGCGTCGGCGAATCGCCGAGCCGCCGTGTCACATATTTCACCGCGCCGCCGATCGTGTTGCGGCCGTAGAGCGTGCCCTGCGGCCCGCGAAGCACCTCGATCCGTTCGACGTCGTAGATGTCGAGGACGGCAGCCTGCGGGCGATTGAGATAGACGTCGTCGAGGTAGATGCCGACGCCCGCCTCGAATCCGGCGACCGGATCCTGCTGGCCGACGCCGCGGATGAAGGCGGTGAGCGTCGAATTGGTCCCGCGCGACGTCTCCAGCGTCACGTTGGGGGTGACGTTCGAAAGATCGGTCACGTCGAGCGCACCGCTCGCTTCCAGCTGCGCGCCGGTAAAGGCGGTGATCGCGATCGGCACGTTCAGCAGGCTTTCCGAGCGACGGCGGGCGGTGACGACGATGTCGGCAGGGTTTTCGGTCGTCGAAGTCGCGGCATTGTCCTCGGACGACGTCTGCGTCGGCTCGGTCGATTGCGCCAGCGCCGGGGTTGCGGAGAGCGCCGAGAGGGCAGCGCCGGCGTGAAGTAGCGTGCGAACGGTGATGCGAGACATCGAATAACCTCCCCCTTTGCGCAACGCCCGATTCGGCCGGGTTGTACGCGGTGTCGGCAGCGCTATAATGAAACATGAACCAGGTTTCAACTTCTGGCTTCGGGGAGGCAGGGACATGGCAACGGGAGCGGTCACGGCCAATCGCGAGACGGGGCGCGCGAGCGCCGGCAAGACGCCGCGCACCGCGCGCGGGCGCAAGACGCTGCGCGCGATCCTCGACGCGGCGACGATCGAGTTTGCGGAACGCGGATTTCACGACGCCTCGATCAGCGGGATCACGCGTCGCGCCGGTGTCGCGCTCGGCAGTTTCTATACGTATTTCGATTCGAAGGACGCGGTGTTCCGCGCGCTCGTCCGCGATATGTCGGCGCAGGTGCGCGACCATGTCGCCCCCGAAATCCGCGCCGCACCCGACCAAATCGCCGCCGAGCGCGCCGGGCTGTTCCATTTCCTCCAATTCGTGCAGCGGCACAAGGAAATCTACCGGATCATCGACGAGGCCGAATTCGTCGATCCCGAGAGCTTCCGCCAGCATTACGAAGAAACCGCGGCGCGGATCCGCGAACGCCTGGAGGCCGCGGTTGCGCGCGGTGAGCTCAAGCCCGGCACCGGCGAAGTCCACGCATGGGCGATCATGGGGATGAACGTGTTCCTGGGGCTCCGCTACGGCGTATGGGCGCCAGACCAGCCGATTGCGGCGGTCGCCGATGCGGTGGCGGCGATGCTGTCGGAGGGGATGGCGGTCACGCGAAGTTAGCGCGACCGACGCTAAGGTGGGATGACTTTAGGTTTAACCGTTCCGTCATTGCGAGGAGCGCAGCGACGAAGCGATCCAGTCCGGCGCTCGCGGCTCTGGATTGCTTCGCTTCGCTCGCAAAGACGATCCAGATTTTATGTACGATGCTCTATGCTCTAATGGGATCGGCAGTTTGGAAACCGTGCCGTTCCGACGTATCCGCTTCCCCGGCGCCCAGTCGCAACCGTCGAGGTTACGACGCGCAGCGCCCGATCCCTTCTGCTTGCCAACTGGACCCCGACCTGCGCCGGGGAAGCGGACCTGCCGCCTGGTCAGTCGCGGTCGAGCGCGTCCTTCAGGAAATCGCGCATCGTGCGCAGCGCCGCCATGTCGCCGGGCGCTGCCGTTTCCGACGGCTTGCCACGTTCGCCGCCGAGGAGTTGCTGGACGCCGCGAACGGTATAGCCGTCGCGGTTGAGCAGGCGATCGATCCGCGTCACCAGCGCGACATCCTCGGGTCGGTAATAACGCCGGTTGCCCGCGCGCGTGACGGGGCGAAGCTGGGGGAAGCGCGTTTCCCAATAGCGCAGGATATGTTGCGCGATTCCGGTCTGTTCGGAAACTTCGCCAATCGTCCGGAAGGCGCCGGGAGACTTCGGGCTTGCGCCCGACGGTGGCGATTGCGGGCTTGCGCCCTCCGGTGGCGATTTCGGGCTTGCGCCCTCCGGCGGCGACTTGGGGCTCGCGCCCTCGGGCATAAGCGTCAGCCGGCGCCCACGATGCGATCGCGCATCGTCTGGCTGGCGCGGAAAGTAAGGACGCGGCGCGGTGCGATCGGCACTTCCACCCCGGTCTTCGGGTTGCGGCCAATCCGCTCGCCCTTGTCGCGCAGGACGAACGTGCCGAACCCCGAGATTTTCACGTTTTCACCCGTGGCCAGCGCCTCACACATATGGTGCAGCAGCTGCTCGACGAGTTTGGCCGAATCGGCACGCGACAACCCGACCTCGCCATGCAGCGATTCCGCGAGATCAGCCCTCGTCAACGTTCCTGCTTCGGTCATGCGTCTTTCATTCCCACCCAACACACGGTCGCCAAACCGTAACACAAGCCCCGGCCCGACCGGAAGCGAATTTTCTTAAAAGCGGATGACCGACGCTCCCCAGGTGAAGCCGCCGCCCATCGCCTCGAGCACGACGATCTGTCCTTCGCGAACGCGGCCGTCGCGCACCGCGACGTCCAACGCGAGCGGGACCGACGCGGCGGATGTGTTGGCGTGGCGATCGACCGTCATCACCACCTTCTCCGGGGCGAGGCCGAGTTTCCGCGCGGTCGCATCGAGGATGCGGGCATTGGCCTGATGCGGCACGACCCAATCGACGTCGTCGGCGGCAATGCCGGCGAGTTCGAGCGATTCGGTCATCACTGCGGCGAGATTGGTCACCGCGTGGCGGAACACCTCGCGGCCCTTCATGCGCAGTTTTCCGACGGTGCCGGTCGTCGAGGGGCCGCCATCGACGTAGAGCAATTCGTTATGGCGGCCGTCGGCGTGGAGTTTGGTCGCAAGGATGCCGCGTACCCCCTCGCGCCCCTCCAGCACGATCGCGCCGGCGCCGTCGCCGAACAGCACGCAGGTCGCACGGTCTTCCCAGTCGAGGATACGGCTGAACGTCTCGGCGCCGATCACGAGCGCGCGTTTCGTGGCGCCGCTGCGGATCATGCTGTCGGCGACCTGAACCGCATAGAGGAAGCCCGAACAGACCGCGGCGACGTCGAACGCGACGCAATCGTCGATGCCGAGCATCGCCTGCACCTTGGTGGCGGTGGCGGGAAAGGTCTGATCGGGTGTGGCGGTCGCCAGCACGATCAGGTCGATGTCGCCGGCGACGACGCCTGCGGCGGCGAGCGCGGCCCTGGCGGCGTCATGCGCGAGCGTGCCGGTCGTCTCGTCGGGGCCGGCGATATGGCGGAAACGGATGCCGGTGCGCTCGACGATCCATTCGTCGGTGGTGTCGATCTGCTGCGCGAGTTCGGCGTTCGAGACGCGCCGCGCCGGCAGCGCCGAGCCGGTGCCGGTGATGACGGCCCGAATCTTCTGGTTCATCACGCCGCCTGCTTCTCGAAATTGCCGAGGTCTTCGAGGATGCGGCGCGCGAGATCGGCCTTCACCATCTTCGCGGCGTTGCCGATCGCGGTGGCGACGCCGAGTTCGTTGGCGCCGCCGTGGCTTTTCAGGACGAGGCCGTTGAGCCCCAAGAAGACCGCGCCGTTATGGTTGTTGGGATCGAGGTGATCGCGCAGCAATTCGGTCGCGGGTTTCGAGATCAGGAAGCCGATCTTAGAGCGGACCGAACTGCGGAAGGCGCGTTTCAGCAGGTCGGCGACGAAGCGCGCGGTGCCTTCCGCGGTTTTCAACGCGATATTGCCCGAAAAGCCGTCGCACACGATCACGTCATGCTCCCCTCGCGACAATTGGTCGCCCTCGACGAAGCCGGTGAAATCCATCGGCAGGTGCGTCGCCTCGCGTAGCGCCTGCGCGGCGTCGCGGATTTCGCCGGTGCCCTTCTGGTCCTCGCTGCCGATGTTGAGCAGGCCGACGCGCGGATTTTCCAGATCGAGCGCGGTGCGCGCGTACGCCGCGCCCATCACCGCGAACTGGACGAGGTTCTTCGCGTCGCATTCGGCATTGGCGCCGAGATCGAGGACGACGACGTCGTTGGTGCCGAGAGTCGGCAGCAACGCGGCGAGCGCGGGGCGGGCGATCCCCGGCATGGTGCGGAGCGAGAGCTTGGCCATCGCCATCAGCGCCCCCGTGTTGCCCGCCGACACTGCAGCGCCGGCGCGGCCCTGCTTCACGCAGTCGATCGCGACGCCCATCGACGTGACCTTGCGGCGGCGCAGCGCCCTGCCCGCGGTCTCGCTCGACCCGACGACCTCGGGGGCGTGGACGATCTCGGAATTCCGGGTGAGATTGGGGTGGCCCTTCAGCCCTTCGCGAATCGCGGTTTCGTCGCCGACCAGGAGGAAGTGGATCCCCTCGTGCCGCCGCCGCGCGCGCGCGACGCCTGCGAGCATGACCTCCAACCCCTCGTCGCCGCCCATCGCATCGACGGCGATCCAGGATTGATCGGACATGACGCAGCAATACCCCTATTATCTAGGGCTTCAACCCTCGACCGAGACGACCTCACGGCCGTTATAGTGGCCGCAGGCACCGCAAAGATTGTGCGGGCGCTTCAGCTCGCCGCAATTCGGGCATTCCTGGAACGCGTCGATGCTCAGCGCATCGTGCGCCCGGCGCATGCCACGGCGGGAGGGGGAGGTCTTTCGCTTGGGGACGGCCATTGCGGCACCTTGATTAAGTGAAATGTTCTAAGGGATGCGACGAAACCGAAACGACGAAGCGGCCGAAATTGCCCGGCCGCGCCGGCGGCCGGACGCATCGCGAAGCGTGGCGCTATAGCGATTTACGCCCGCGTTGCAAGCCGGGCGGGGCGGTGGCAGGCTCGCGTTCACACCAAGGGAGGGAAATATGCTGCTACCCGTAACGCTCGTCATCGCCGCGGCGTGCGCGCTGATCAACATCTGGCTCGCGATGCGCATCGTGCGACGGCGGGTTGGGGCTAAGGTGATGCTGGGCGACGGCGGCGATTCGGTGATGCTGGCGCGCGGCCGGGCGCATGCGAACTTCACCGAATATGCGCCGTTCGTGCTGATCCTCATGGCGCTGATCGAATTCGCGCGCGGGCCGTCGCCGTGGCTGTGGGGGCTGGGCGTGGTTTTCGTGCTGGCGCGGCTGGCACACCCGATCGGGATGGATCGCGCGACGCCCAACCCGTTTCGCGCGGGCGGGGCGATGGCGACGTGGATCGTGCTGTTCGCGCTCGCCGTCTGGGGGCTGGTAATCGCCTATCAGGTCGAAACCGCGCCTTCGGTGTACGGCGACCCGGTCGAGACGATCGTACCCAGCGCATGAGGCGGCAAAAGTAATGAAAGTAACACCAAGGCGCGTTTCGTTACAGCGACGCGCGCAACAGGCGCGTCGTCATTGCGAGGAGAGAAGCGACGAAGCAATCCAGTCCGGCGCTCGTGGCTCTGGATTGCTTCGCTGCACTCGCAATGACGATGCCGGCTTTTTCGGATGCCGGTCTTGAGAGCGAAATGCAGGCGCGAATGTTGAGACTCTTGAGGTTTGCCACGGCATTCGCGCCAGAAGCCGAAAGTTCCGAAGGTTCCGGGAAAACGACAATACCTGCCACCTCTTGCAATTGCGCAGCGACTTAGCGGAGGGATCAACGGTTGAAAGAACGGTGCCCTGCCTAGCACGTTCGCAACTTGTAGGACAGCGCTTGATGACCGTTGCCGCTCCATTCCTCGCGGTTCCCGACCAACATTCCGCTCCCGATTACGGACGATTGGCCAGCAAGGCAGCATGGCGCTGGCAGGATCAGCTACTTTCGTATTCTGCTCGCTCGTCCAACCAGCAGTCAGCGCCGTTCAAGTTCGCCACCATCCGCGTGTCGAACTCGTTGAAGGTGACTTCAGAAGGATAAAGTGGCAGTCCCTTCGCCAGCGCCCGCTTCTCATAAGCCTCTAGCGCCTGATGAAAAGCCCAGAGGGCCAGTTGCCGCCAGTTGTCGTCCTGCGGAAACGCCTTCTCAATGGCCTGATATATTTCGTTCGTCGCGTTCGAGTTGCCAGAAACCCTCACGATTGCTGGCCAAAGGGCTTTCGTGCTTTCGAACAGCGCGCTCTTGTCGATAGTCAACCGGCGCTCCTCGCTACAGTGGCAGCTTTCATGCCGCCCGCTGCCAAAAGCCGCCAGTCTGAAATCCACCGACATCCGCCCCTCAAGCCGCCAGCGCGTCGTCGCTGACGAACATGTTGTGGCGGCGTTCGTGCGCGAAGGTGCTCGGTTTGCCGTGGCCGGGGATGAAGGCGGTGTCGTCTCCCAAGGGCCATAGCTTCGTCACGATCGAGTCGATCAAGGTCTTGTGGTTGCCTTGCGGTAGATCGGTGCGGCCGACCGAGCCCTGGAACAATACGTCGCCGACTTGCGCGAATTTGGAGGGCGCGTGGTGGAAGATGACGTGGCCGGCGGTGTGGCCGGGGGTGTGATAGACGTCCAATGTCAGGTCGCCGATCGTTACAGTGTCGCCGTCGATCAGCCAGCGGTCGGGCTCGAACGGGACGCCGTGGATGTTCCAGTTCTTGCCGTCCTCCTCCAGCCGCGCGAGCCAGAAGCGATCGTCCTCGTGCGGGCCTTCGATCTGCACGCCAAGCGCATCGGCTAATGGCTTGGCCTCGCCGGCGTGGTCGATGTGGCCGTGGGTGAGGAGTACCTTCTCCACCGTCACCCCGGCCTGCGCGATCGCGGCGTGGATGCGGGGGAGGTCGCCGCCAGGGTCGATCACCGCGGCCTTCATCGTTTTCGTGCACCACAGAAGCGTGCAATTCTGTTCGATCGGGGTGACGGGGATGATTGTGGCGCGCATCGGCGATTGGGTTGGGGGCTGGGTATCGGTCATCTGTCCGAGATAGTTTGCGGGCGTCCGCTCGGCAATCGTCGCTTGCCGCGATAGCGCGCGTGTGCATGAACGCGCGACGATGCTGGGTGAGCCTCCACTGTTGCTGTTCGACGATGCCCGCCCAAGTGACGGTGGCGGCGGCGCGGCGGCGCGGCTGTACCGCGCGCCGGTGCGGGTGATCGAGGCCTGGACGCCGGGCGAGGTTCCGGGCGCGCTCGATGCCGTGCGCGCCGGGCTGGCCGGGGGGCTGCATGCTGCGGGCTTCCTGTCGTACGAGGCGGGGGCGGCGTTCGAGCCGAGCGCCGGGTGGAGCGGCGCGATGGCGACGCCGCTCGTATGGTTCGGGCTGTTCTCGCGGTATGAGACGATTGCCGATGTGGCGGCTGTGTTGCCCGATCCGGCGGGAGCGTGGATAGGCGCGGCGGAGCTCGAGGTTTCGCGTGATGATTACGATGCGATGCTCGGCGAGGTGCTGGCGCTGATTGCGGCGGGCGACGTCTATCAGGCGAATCTGACATTTCGGGCGACGGTGCGTGTCGCGGGGGAACCGCGCGCGATCTATGCGAAATTGCGTGCGAATGCGGCGGCGGGTTGGGGCGCGTTGGTCGAGACGGGGGCGGACACCCTGCTGTCGTTGTCGCCCGAATTGTTCTTCCGGCTGGAGGGCGAGGCGCTGACCTGCCGGCCGATGAAGGGGACGGCGCGGCGCGAGGAGGATGCGGCGCTGGATGCCGCGGCCGCTACGGCGCTGACCGCCGACGCGAAGCAGCGCGCGGAAAATCTGATGATCGTCGATCTGATGCGCAACGATCTGTCGCGCGTCGCGGTGGCTGGGAGCGTCGCGGTGCCCGAATTGTTCGCAGTCGAGAGCTATCCGACGGTGCATCAGATGACCTCGACCGTGACCGCGCGGCTGGCCGCGGAGCGCGACGTCATCGATGTGCTCGCGGCGCTGTTCCCGTGCGGATCGATCACCGGTGCGCCGAAGGTACGCGCGATTCAGGTGATCGCCGACGTCGAACGCAGCCCGCGCGGGGCCTATACCGGTGCGATCGGCTGGATCGAGCCGGGGGGCGATGCGCAGTTCAACGTCGCGATCCGGACGCTGGCGATGCGTGGCGGTGGCGATCACGCGACGATGGGACTGGGTGGCGGCATCGTCGCCGATTCTCGCGCCGACAGCGAGTGGGACGAAGCGCTGGCGAAGGGCGCGTTCCTGACGCTCGGGGCGCGGCGGTTCGACCTGATCGAGACGATGGCGTTCGATCCCGAGGACGGCATCGCGCTGCTCGAACGGCATCTGGAGCGGATGAAGGACAGCGCCGAGACCTTCGGTTATCCGTTCGACCGCCATGCGGTCCGAAACGAATTGCAGGCGGCGACCTTTCGGTTGCGGGGGCGCTCGCGGGTCCGGCTGGTGCTGGCGCCGTCGGGGGCGATCGCGATCGAGACGGCGGCGGCGCCCGAGGTCCGGGGCGATGCGATGCGGGTGGCGATCGTGGCGTTGCCGGTGGAGGCGGGCGATTTCCGATTGCGGCACAAGACGAGCGACCGACGCTTCTACGATACGGCGCGGCGGTCGATGGGGGTGGACGAGGTGGCGTTCGTGACGCGCGAGGGGTTTCTGACCGAGGGCAGTTTCACTTCTCTTTTCGTCGCGCGGAACGGCGGGCTAGTGACGCCACCGCTGTCTCGCGGGTCGTTGCCGGGGGTGTTGCGCGCCGAGTTGTTGGCCAGCGGTCGTGCGATCGAGGGCGATCTTACGCCGACCGACCTCGACGGCGGATTCTTCGTCGGCAATGCGTTGCGCGGGCTGGTTCCGGCAATTGTTGCGGTTGCGAAGTCGGAGCGCGCACCCCTATAGGCGGAGCGCCTCCAGCCGAAGGGCCATCATGCAGACTTCCGCCGCGCTCGACCGTATCAGCCCGTCGCCGACACTGGCGATCACCAGCCGCGTGCTGGACCTGAAACGCGCGGGCGTCGATGTGATCGGACTCGGTGCGGGGGAACCCGATTTCGATACGCCGGATTTCGTGAAAGAGGCCGCGATCCAGGCGATCCGCGACGGCAAGACCAAATATACCAACGTCGACGGCACACCCGAGTTGAAGGAAGCGATCGCGATCAAGTTCAAGCGCGACAACCGCCTCGACTATGCGACGAACCAGATCAGCGTGAACGTCGGCGGCAAGCACACCTTGTTCAACGCGCTGGTCGCGACGCTCGATGCGGGGGACGAGGTGATCGTGCCCGCGCCCTATTGGGTGAGCTATCCCGATGTCGTCCAGTTCGCGGGGGCGACGCCGGTGATCGTCAAGGCGGGGATCGACCAGGGATACAAGCTGACGCCGGAGATGCTCGATGCGGCGATCACGCCAAAGACCAAATGGCTGATCCTCAATTCGCCGTCGAACCCGACGGGGGCGGCGTATAGCGTCGCGGAGTTGAAGGCGCTTGGCGACGTGCTCGAACGGCATCCCGATGTGTGGATCTTCGCCGACGATATGTACGAGCATATCGTCTATGACGGCTTTCGGTTCGCGACGATCGCCGAGGTCTGTCCGACGCTGTACGAGCGGACGCTGACGGTGAACGGCTGCTCGAAGGCCTATGCGATGACCGGCTGGCGGATCGGCTTCGCGGGCGGCGCGGCATGGCTGATCAAGGCGATGTCGAAGCTCCAGTCGCAATCGACGAGCAACCCGTGTTCGATCTCGCAGGCGGCGGCGGTGGCGGCGCTGACCGGCGATCAGAGCTTTTTGAAAGAACGCGCCGCGGCGTTTCAGGGGCGGCGCGATCTCGTCGTGTCGATGCTCAATCAGGTGCCGGGCATCACCTGTCCGCGGCCCGAGGGGGCGTTTTACGTCTATCCCGATGTGTCGGGAGTGATTGGTAAATCGACCGCGGATGGCCGCAGGATCGAGACCGACGACGATTTCGTCGGCTATCTGCTCGACGATGCGAAGGTCGCGGCGGTGCAGGGGTCGGCGTTCGGCCTCTCGCCGGCGATGCGGATCAGTTATGCGACGTCGGATGCGTTGCTGAGCGAGGCGTGCGAGCGAATCCAGCGGGCGTGCGCGGAGCTTATCTGAGGTTTATTTGATCGAGGCGGTGTCGGACGATCCGGATATGGAACGGATTCGATCGACGCGACCATCATCCGTGCCCAGGCCCAAGCCGCCGAGGCGCGGCAAGAAAGAGCCTGTGTCGAGCCTGTCGAAACAGGGACCAGAAAGCCCGGGCTTTGAGTCGCTCACGGGGTGGAATCTGGCCCATTGCCCATCCCTCCAGTGCTGGCTGAATAACGTACCAGCAGATGCCGACCATTGTAGATGCGCTTTTCGCACAGTGGGTTCGGCATAAGGCAGGGGAGACGGGGCGGCTTCTATCCCTCCACCTTCAGCTGCTGCAGCATGAACGCCTGCGCCTCGGCATTCTGCTTGTATCGTTCGAACCGCCCCGATTTGCCGCCGTGCCCGGCCTCCATGTTCACCCGGAACACCAGCGGATTCGTATCGGTCTTGGTCGCGCGTAGCTTCGCGACCCATTTGGTCGGCTCGTAATATTGCACCTGGCTGTCCCACAGCCCGGTGCCGACGTAAAGCGCGGGGTATTTCTGCGCTTTCACATTGTCGTACGGCGAATACGCCAGCATCACATCGTACCATTTCTTCTCGTTGGGATTGCCCCATTCGTCATATTCGTTGGTGGTGAGCGGGATCGAGGCGTCGAGCATCGTCGTGACGACATCGACGAACGGCACCTGCGCGACGATCACGCGGTAATCCTGCGGCGCGATGTTCGCAACCGCGCCCATCAGCAGACCGCCGGCGCTGCGGCCCATCGCCGCGACCCGGCCCGGCGCGGCAAATTTCTCCTTCACCAGATACCGCGTCACATCGACGAAATCGGTGAAGCTGTTCATCTTGTTGGCGAGGTGCCCGTCGTCATACCATTCACGCCCCAGTTCCTGCCCGCCGCGGATATGCGCGATCGCGACGACCAGCCCGCGATCGGCAAGGCTGGGATAGGTCACCGAGAACGTCGGGTCGGTCGAGGCGCCGTAACTGCCATAGGCATATTGGAACAGCGCGGCGCTGCCGTCGCGCTTGAAGTCTTTCTTGTAGAACAGGCTGACCGGAACCTTCGTCCCGTCGCGCGCCACCGCCCAGACGCGTTCGGTCCGGTAGTTGGCGGCGGTATAGCCCGGCACCGGCTGGACCTTCAGCGTCCGGCGCTCGCCGGTCTTCGCATTGACCTCGAACGTCGTCGTCGGGGTGACGAGCGATGTGTAGGTATAGCGCAACCAGTCGCTCGCGCTCTCTTCGTTGGTGCCCAAATCCATCGTGAACGCCGGTTCGTCCGCGGCGACGGGGACGCTTGCACCGTCGTTCTTCAGCAGCCGCAACCGCTTGTTCGCGTCGCGCCGTTCGGTGATCGCGATGAAATCGTCGAACGGCTTGAACGAATCGATGAACACGCTGTCGCTCGCGGGGACGAGATCGGTCCACGCGGCGGCGCCGTCGTTCTTCTCGATCAATTTGTAGTTTTTCGCGTCGCGGTTGGTGCGCACGATCCAGCGGTGGCCGACATGGTCGCTGTCGTAGAGAATGTCGCGCTGCCGCGGGGAAATGACGGAAAAGGTATCGGGCGCCGCCGCGGGAGCGCAGCGCTGTTCGGTCATCACCGTGCTCTGCACCCCGATGCAAATGTATTTGTCGTCGGAAGTCTTGCCGATGCCGGTGTAGAAACTGGTGTCCTTTTCGGTGAACACCGTCGCGTCGGCGCTCGCCGGGGCGCCGAGCCGGTGGCGTAGCACCCGGTCGCTGCGCAGCGTCGTCGGATCCTTGCCGACGTAGAACAGCGACGCAGTGTCGCCGGCCCAGATGAGGTTGGCCTCGATGTCGACGACGCGGTCGGGAAGCATCGTGCCGGTCGCGATGTCCTTCGCCTTCAGGACATATTGCCGCCGCCCGACGATGTCCTCCGCCCAGGCGATCTTCGTGGCGTCGGGGCTGACCTGCCAGTCGCCGATCTGGAAGAAGCCCTTGCCCTTGGCCATCGCGGGTTCGTCGAACAGGATTTGCTCGGGCGCGGTCATCGCGCCCTTGCGCCGCGCGACGATCGGGTAATCCGCGCCGGTCTCAAACCGCGTGTAATAATAATAGCCGTCTTTTAGATACGGCACCGACGAATCGTCCTGCTTGATCCGCGCGACCGTCTCGCCGAACAGCGCCTTTTCGAGCGGTTCGAGCGATTTCAGCTTGGCGTCGGTGTAGGCGTTCTCGGCGGCGAGATACGTCAGCATCTCGGGATTCTTCCGGGTGTCGTCGCGCAGCCAGTAATACGGGTCCTGCCGGCCCGCGCCGAACGGCGCCTTCACGACATGAGGCTTCTTCGCCGCGACCGGCGGCTTGGGCGACTCCTGCGCCACCGCGCTTCCGCTCGCCAATAGCGCCGCCAGCATCATCCACCGCATCACCGTCTCCCGGGCTTGAAGCGGGGTTTGTGCGCCAGCCGGACACGAAATAACAGAGGGCCAACCTCGATCAGTCATTTTTGCAAACAAGCGTTTGCATTTCGCTTCGCAACGCTTATGTGGCGGCGCAGCATGTAAGGGACTCGGCTGGAATGAGCGACGACGAAAAGCGCGATCCGAACGATGGTTCCGATCCGGAGCGCAAGCACGACGAGAGCGAAAACGACCAGTCCGCCTCCACGGACGATGCGAACTCCGAGGGCAAGAAGAAACCCTCGATCTTCAAAAAGCCGCTGTTCTGGATCATCCTGATCGTAGTCATCGCGGTGATCGCGATCGCGGGCACCCTGTGGTGGCTGAACGCGCGTAAATTCGAATCGACCGACGATGCTTTCGTCGATGCGCATATCGTCCGCATCGCGCCGCAGGTCGCGGGCACGCTGACCCAGGTCGCAAACGTCGACAACCGCCATGTCCAGGCGGGGCGTCTGCTCGCGGTGATCGAACCATCCGGTCCCCAAGCGCAGCTCGCCGAGGCGCGCGCCAATGTCGTGACCGCGCAAGCCGAGGCTAATCAAGCGCGCGCCAGCATCGATGCCGCCATCGCGACGCGCCGTCAGGCGGCGGACTCCGCGCGCGCACCGCTCGCCACTGCGGTGAAGGCGCAACAGGATCTGTCGCGCTATCAGGCCTTGCTCCGGCTCGACCCTGCCGCGGTCGCCGCGCAGCAACTGGACGCTGCGCGCGCCACCGCGCGCTCGACTGCTGCGGACGCCGCCGCCGCGCGCCGACAGATCGACAATGCCGACGCGCAGGTCGAGGTCGCGCGCCGCGCCGCGCGTGCCGCAGAGGCGACCGTCGGCGCGCGGCGTGCCGCGGTCAGCCAGGCCAATGTCACGATCGGCAACCTCCGCCTCACCGCGCCGGTGGCGGGGCAAGTGGTCAACCGCTCGGTCAATCTCGGCAGCTATGTCGGCCCCGGCACGCAATTGATGGCGATCGTCCCCGACCGCTTCTGGGTGACCGCCAATTTCAAGGAAACCCAGCTGAAGCTGATGCGGCGTGGACAGCACGTCGACATCAGGGTCGATGCCTTCCCCGACGTCGCATTCGTCGGCCACGTCGATTCGATCCAGCGCGGTGCCGGGCAGGCGTTTGCGCTGCTGCCGCCGCAGAACGCGACGGGCAATTACGTGAAAGTCGTCCAGCGCGTCCCCGTTCGCATCGAATTCGATCGCACCAAAGACGTGAACCCCGCCGATTACCCGATCGGCCCCGGCATGTCGGTCGTCCCGACGGTCCAGGTCCGGGACAACTGACATGGCGTCGGCCGCCAGCGGCAGCGACTGGACCCCGGCGCGCTCCGCCGCGGGGGGGATGAACCCCTGGGCGCTCGTGGCGATCATCTCGGTGCCGACGTTCATGGAGGTCCTCGACACCTCGATCGCCAACGTCGCGCTCGATCATATCGCGGGTGGCCTCTCGGTCACCACCGATCAGGCGACTTGGGTGCTGACCAGCTATCTCGTCGCCAACGCGATCGTCATTCCGATCTCGGGGTGGCTATCGGACGCGATCGGGCGGAAACGCTATTTCCTGATCTCGATCGCGCTGTTCACCATCGCATCGCTGATGTGCGGCCTCGCGCCGAACCTGACGACGCTCGTCATCGCGCGCGTCTTCCAGGGGATCGGCGGCGGCGGCCTCGCGCCGGTCGAACAGGCGATGCTCGCCGACACCTTTCCGCCCGAAAAGCGCGGCATGGCGTTCGCCGCCTTCGCGATCGTCGTCGTCGTCGGGCCGGTGCTCGGACCGATGGCGGGCGGCTATATCGTCGAGCATTCGACTTGGCATTGGGTGTTCCTGATCAACGTCCCGATCGGCATCGCCGCCTTCTTCGCCGCGGCGACGGTGATCGACGAACCCGAGCAACTCGCCAAGGACCGCGCGGCGAAGTTCAAGGACGGGCTGCACATCGATTTCGTCGGGGTCGCGCTCGTCGCGCTGGGGCTCGGCTTCCTCGAAATCACCTTCGACCGCGGCGAGCGCGAGGAATGGTTCGCCAGCGGCTTCATCGTCTTCACCGCCGCGGTCGCCGCGGTCAGCCTGATCTCCCTCGTCATCTGGGAACTCAACCACGACGATCCCGTCGTCGATCTGAAGATGCTAAAGAACAAGAACTTCTCAGCCGTCCTCGCGGTGATGGCGATGACCGGGCTGATCCTGTTCGGCACGACGCAGCTGATCCCGCAGATGCTCCAGCAGGTGCTCGGCTATACCGCGCTCGATGCCGGACTCGCGCTGACCGCGGGCGGGCTCGCGACGCTGGTCGCGGTGCCGTTCGCGGGGCGACTGACCGGTATCGTCGATGTCCGCATCCTGCTCGGCGGGGCATTGATCGTTCAGGCGGCCGCGCTGTGGAACCTCAGTCATCTCAGCATCGATATTTCGTTTCAGGACGCCGCGATCGCGCGGCTGTATCAGGCGATGGCGCTGCCGTTCCTGTTCATCCCGATCAACACCGTCGCCTATATCGGGCTGAAGCAAAGCCAGACGTCGCAGGCGTCGAGCCTGCTCAATGTGGCGCGCAATCTGGGCGGGACGTTCGGCATATCGGTTTCGCAGACATTGCTCGCGGGCGGAATCCAGCGGCACCAGTCGGAATTGGTCCAGACGCTCAACCCGCTCAACCCGAATTATGACGACTGGCTCGCCAAGGCGCAGGGTGCGTTCGCCGGCGTCGGCGACGCGATGACGACCCCGCTCGCGGTGCTGTATCAGACCGTCCGGCGGCAGGCCGCGATGCTCGCCTTCCTCGACGTCTATCGCACGCTGATGATCGTCGTGCTGTGTTCGGTGCCGGTCGTGCTTCTGATGCGCGCACCCAAGCAAGACGGCGGCGCCCCCGCAGGAGCAATGCATTGATCAAGCGCCTTATTCCGTTGCTGTTGCTCGCGGGCTGCACCGTCGGCCCGAACTACAAGCCGCCGGAACCGGAAATTCCCGCCGCCTTCTCCGCGCCGCAGCCCGTCGGCACGACCGCGCAGGTCGCCGATTGGTGGCGCACGTTCGACGATCCGACGCTGAACGACCTCGTCGCGCAAGCTTTGAAGGACTCGCCCGACATCGCCACCGCCGCCTCGCGCGTCCGTCAGGCGCGGTTGCAGGAGGTGATCGCGGGCGCCGCCAACAAGCCGACCGTAGACGCGACCGCGGGCGGCACCCACGTCGAATTCAGCAAGAACGCGGGCTTTGCGACGCTCGCGCAGCAATTCTCCGGCGGCGGCACCGGCGGGGGTGGCGGCGGCGGCAGCGGCCAGGCACCCGGCGGCATCGCGCTCCCCGGCGGCGGCATCACGACCTATTCGGTCGGTTTCGATTCGAGCTGGGAAATCGATCTGTTCGGCGGCGGCCGGCGCGGCGTCGAATCGGCGAAGGCACGTACCGCCGCGGCGATCTGGACCGGGCGCGATGCAGCGGTGACGCTCGCCTCCGAAGTCGCGACGACCTATTTCGCGCTGCGGCTAGATCAATTGCAACTCGCGGTGATCGAGGACGAGATCACCCGCCAGCGCCGCGGCCTCGAAATCTCGGGGCATATCGCCAAGGTCGGCCTCGTCCCCGACAGCGACGTGACGCGCCAGCGCGGCTCGATCACCGCCACGCTCGCGCGCGCCGAACCGATCCGCGCGGACATCGAGGTTCAGCGCCATGCGCTGGCGCTGCTGCTCGGCCAGGCGCCCGAGTTGCTCGTCGTTCCCGCAGTAACCTCCACGACGAAGGTGCCGATCGTCCCCGCCGGGCTCCCCGCCGACCTGATCCGCCGCCGCCCCGACGTCCGCGCCGCCGAACGCAATCTCGCCGCCGCCACCGCCGACATCGGCGTCGCCACCGCCGATCTCTATCCCAAGCTGCAATTGACCGGCGTCGCCGACCTGATCTCGACCGCGCTGCGCACGCTGTTCACCGGCGACAGCCTGCAACTTACCGGCAGCGGCCAGGCGAGCTTCCCGCTGCTCGACTGGGGCCGCCGCAAGGCGACCGTCGGCCTGCGCAAGGAGGATCGCGAGCAGGTGTATCTCCAGTGGCGCAGCACCGTCCTCGGCGCGCTTCGCGATGTCGAGGATGCACTCGTCCGGCTCGATGCCGAGCGTCGCCGCAACGCGATCCTCGCGCACACCGTCGACGACCGGATTTCCAGCGCGCGATCGGTCGAGGCGCAATACCGCACCGGCTTCGTCGCGCAGGATTCGTTCCTCACCGCAGAGGTCGACGTGCTGACCGCGCGTGAAGACCAGGCGCAGAGCGACGATCAGTTGCGTCGCATGACGGTTTCGTTGTTCAAGGCGCTGGGCGGCGGATGGGAGGCCTCGGAACCGAAGAAATGAAACGATCGGACGTAACGCGAGAGAGGATTCTGGAGGCGGCGCGCGGACTGTTCGCCGAACAGGGCTTCGAGCGCACGACGATCCGCGCGGTCGCCTGCGCCGCCGCGATCAACCCGTCGATGGTCATTCGCTATTACGGCAGCAAGGAAGGCCTGTTCACCGCCGCGACCGACATCGACCTCAGGATCCCCGATCTGCGATCGATCCCGTCGGGCTGCCGTGGCGAGGCGATCGTCACGCGATTCCTCGAACGGTGGGAAGGCCCCGATGCGGGCGGCGAACTCCCCGTCATGCTCCGCGCCGCGGCCAGCCATGAGGGCGCGCGGCGCAAATATCTCGAGTCGGTCGAACGGCAGGTGACGCCGATGATCGCCTCGATCTGCCCCGAGGGCCGGATGGCGACGTGCATGGGTCTGATCTCGAGCCAGCTCGTCGGTCTGGCGATGACCCGCTACGTCTTGCGCCTCCCCGCGGTCGTCGCGCTCGACCGCGACTTCATCGTCCGCCGCATCGGCGCGACGATCCAAGGGTATCTGTCGAGCCCCGACGGCTAAGAGCCAAATGTTGCCGTCATTCCCGCGAAGGAGGGAATCCATCTTGGCTGGCCTCGGCGAAGGCGTCGAAGCGTTGGAGATTATGGATCCCCGCCTGCGCGGGGATGACGGCAAACTGCGGCTTTCCCCGCATCGATCAAGCGCCTATAGGCGCGCGCAACCATGACCATCGCCGCTCCCCTGCTGCCGCCAGCCGACTGGCGCGATTTCCTCGCCTTGACCAAGCCGCGGGTGATGACGCTCGTCGTCTTCACAGCTTTGTGCGGGATGCTCGCCGCTCCAGTCGCGATCAACCCGGTGATCGGCTTCACCGCGATCCTGTGTATCGCCATTGCGGCAGGCGCGGCGGGCGCGCTCAACCAATGGTATGAGGCCGATATCGACGCGGTAATGAAGCGCACGTCGAAACGCCCGCTTCCCGGCGGTCGGATGGACCGACAGGCGGCGCTCCATTTCGGGGTCGGACTCGGCGTTTTTTCGGTGATCCTGATGGGGCTGGCGGTGAATGTCGTCGCCGCCGCGATCCTCGCGGTCTCGATCCTGTTCTACGTCATGGTCTACACAGTCTGGCTGAAGCGCCGGACGCCGCAGAATATCGTCATCGGCGGCGCGGCGGGCGCTTTCCCGCCGCTGATCGGCTGGGCGGCGGCAACCGGCGATGTGACCTTGCTGCCAATCCTCCTCTTCACGCTGATCTTTTTGTGGACGCCGCCGCATTTCTGGGCGCTCGCGCTGTTCGTGAAGATCGATTACGCCAACGCCGGCGTCCCGATGCTCCCCGTCGTTGCGGGCGAGAAGGTCACGCGCCAGCAGATCGGCCTCTACACCATCCCGATGGCGCTCGCCGCGGTCGCGCCCTGGCCGCTTGGGCTGACCGGCGCGATCTACGGTATTGTTTCGATCGCGACGACGGGGTGGTTCGCCTGGCTCGCCGCGCGCGTCGCGACGCGCGACACCGCGCCGGGCGACAAGATGACCCCCGAAAAGCGGCTGTTCAAATATTCGATCGTCTATCTGTTCGTGATCTTCGGCGCGCTGGTCGTCGATCGGTGGGTCGCATGACCCCCGATAACGAACCAGCCGACGACGATCTGATCCGTGGACGCCAGCGGGCACGCGCGCGCATCATGGCGTGGCTGCTCGGCGCGTTCGTCATCTTGGTCTTCGCGATTTCGATCGTGAAGATCATTCAAGGGATGCCGCACTGATGCGCATCGTCGCCGGACGGGCGCGTACGACGCTATTCGCGGTTCTGGGCATCTGCTTCATGACCGGGCTCGCCTGGGCGAGCGTGCCGCTCTACCGCCTGTTCTGCCAGGCGACCGGGCTGAACGGCACCACCAACCGCGCGCTCGAAGCGCCGGGCGGGGTCAATCACAAAGTCGTGATCCAGTTCGACACCAACGTCGCGCCCAACATGCCGTGGAAATTCAGCCCCGAAAATCCATCCGACACCGTCGATGTCGGCGCGCGCGACATGGCGTTCTTCCTCGCAACCAACAATTCGAACCATCCGATCACGGGCACCGCGACCTACAACGTCACCCCCGCGATCGCGGGCAAATATTTCACCAAGATCCAGTGTTTCTGCTTCACCCAGCAGACGCTCAAACCCGGCGAGACCGCGCGGATGCCGGTGATCTTCTTCGTCGATCCCGGCATCGTCGACGATCCCGACACCAAGGACGTCCAGACGATCACGCTGAGCTACACCTTCTTCCCCTCCGACGCGGTCAGCGCACCGGGACGCGCCGCGAAGGACGGATAGAGGGCTTTTGATACTTTGCCGCAGCGCAAAACCCGATTAGAGCGACCCGAATCCTAGACAGGGAACCGACAATGGCCGGCGCCAAGAACCACGATTACCACATTCTTCCCCCCGATATCTGGCCGTTCATCGGCGCGTTTTCCGCGCTGGCGATGGCCGCGGGCGGGATTTCGTGGATGCACGGCGGACACGTCGGCAAACCCAACGGCGGCGGTTTCCTGTTCTTCTTCGGGCTCGGCATGGTCCTGTTCACGATGCTGTCGTGGTGGCGCAACGTCATCAGGGAGGCGCATGCCGGCGACCATACGCCGGTCGTCCAGCTCCATCTGCGCTATGGCATGATCCTGTTCATCGCGTCGGAGGTGATGTTCTTCGTCGGTTGGTTCTGGGCATTCTTCGATTTCTCGCTGTTCCCGGTGGCGATGACCTTCACCGACGGGCAGGTCGAACGCGCCGCCGAAGGTGCCGCGGTCATCGCGCAATGGCCGCCCAAGGGCCTCGAGGTGCTCAACGCCTTCGAATTCCCGCTCCTCAACACGCTGATCCTGCTGACCAGCGGCACCACGGTGACATGGGCGCACCACGCGTTGATCCACAATCAGCGCGGCGGCGAGAAGACCGGGCTGTGGGGCCTGATCGGTGTGGGAAATCGCGACGGCGTCCTCAAGGGCCTGTGGCTGACGATCATCCTCGGCATCCTGTTCTCGTCGATCCAGGCGTACGAATACGCGCACGCGCCGTTCCCGTATAAGGGCCTGAACTACGGCGCGTCGTTCTTCATGGCGACGGGCTTCCACGGCTTCCACGTCATCATCGGCACGATCTTCCTGAGCGTCTGCCTGTTCCGCGCGTATCGCGGCGATTTCACCCCGCGCCAGCATTTCGGCTTCGAGGCCGCCGCCTGGTATTGGCATTTCGTCGATGTCGTGTGGCTGTTCCTGTTCGTCAGCATCTACGTCTGGGGCGGCTGGGGCGCACCAGTCCACGGTGGCTGATACGTTTTGAATGAAATCGGGGGCGCGGCCAGCGAGCCGCGCCCGCTCGACTGCGGCCTCAAGGGCCTGTGCCCGCGCTGCGGCGCGCCGACACTGTTCGTCAGCTGGCTGAAGTTCGCCGATCGCTGCCGCGCCTGCGGGCTCGACATCTCCGCTTTCAACGTCGGCGACGGACCCGCCGCCTTCCTGACGCTGATCCTCGGCGCGATCGTCGTGACGCTGGCGATCACGCTCGAACTGTCGGTCGAGCCGCCGTTCTGGGTCCACATCCTCCTCTGGCCGCCGATCACCGCGGCCGGGGTGATCCTCAGCCTGCGCCTCGCCAAGGGCTGGCTCCTCGCGCTCGAATATAAGAACGCCGCGCGCGAGGGGCGGATCGAATGAAGCGCGTGCCCGTCATCCCGACGATCGTCGTCGCGATCGCCATCGTCGCGATGATCGCGCTGGGCTTCTGGCAACTCCTGATCCGCCTGCCCGAAAAGGAAGCGTATCTCGCGCAACTCGCGGCCAACCCGACGAAGCCCGTCATCGCCTTCCCGACCGCGCCCGACGATCGCCTGCTGTTCCGCCGCACCAAGGCGATGTGCCTCGAACCCATCTCGATCGAGAAAGCCGGCGCGGGCAATGCGGGATTTCGCCTGATCGCCGATTGCCGCACCGGCGCCGAAGGACCGGGCGTCAAGGTTCAACTCGGCACGACGCGCGATCCGACCTTCACGTCGAACTGGCACGGAGGCGCGGTGACCGGCTGGATCAGCCACGCCCCCGACGCGACGCCGCTGATCGGCCAGATCTTCCGCCGCACCCCGCAAGCGATGCTGCTCGTCGCCGACACGCCTGCGCCAGGGCTAGCGGCCAACACCCAGCCCGATATCGGCATCGTCCCGAACAACCATTTCGCCTACGCTTGGCAATGGTTCTTCTTCGCCACGGTCGCCGCGGTGATCTATACGTTGGCGGTCAGAAAGCGGCTTCGAGCGCATGCTGCAGGAAGCGCCACCCAAGGCTGAGTCTCTCCGATTTGCGAAACCCTTCGAGTGCGTGAGCCGTTGGTCGAGGCAAAGGGGACTCTCGTGCCAATCTTCATCCGCCTGCTTCTGCTCCTGTGCGGCCTCGTCGCATTGCCCGCCGCCGCGCAGTCGCCGCCGGCTGCCGATGCGCCGTTGACGATCGCGACGCGCGAGGCGCCGCCGTTCGCGATTCGCGAAGCCAACGGCGCATGGTCGGGGCTGGCGATCGATCTGTGGCGCGACGTCGCGCAGACCGAGGGGCTGAAATACCGTTTCGAAGAAGCCTCGCTGCCCGACATGATCGCCGGCGTCGCCGACGGCCGCTATGCCGCCAGCGTCGGCGCGCTGACGGTGACCCCGGCGCGCGAGGCGCGGGTCGATTTCACGCATCCCTTCTACACCACCGGTTTCGGCATCGCGACCGCGCGGCAGGGGCCGGGCTGGTTGCTGCTGCTGCGCAACTTCTTCACCTGGGGGTTCTTCCAGGCGGTAATCGCGCTCGCCGCGTTGCTGGTCACGGTCGGCGTGTTGTTCTGGCTGGCCGAACGCCGCGCGAACGAGGATCAGTTCGGCGGGCGCGCCTGGAAAGGGATCGGATCGGGCTTCTGGTTCTCCGCAGTGACGATGACGACCGTCGGCTATGGCGACAAGGCGCCACGCACGATGGCGGGCAAAGTGATCGCGGTGATCTGGATGTTCGGCGCGATCCTGATCATCTCCACCTTCACCGGAATGCTCGCCTCGTCCTTGACCGAAAGCCGGATCAGCGGCGCGATCCGCTCGGCCGACGACCTCAAGAGCGCCTCGGTCGGCTCGATCGGTGGATCGGCCGCGGAGGAATGGCTGGGCAGCAACGGGATCGGCTTCGGCGGATATCCCAGCGTCACGGCCGGGCTCGACGCGGTGGCGGCGGGAACGATCGACGCGTTCGTCTACGATCGACCGCTGCTGCGGTATCGCATCAAGACGCGCGACGACCGCAAATTGCGGCTGCTGCCCGGCTCGTTCGGGCGGCAGGATTACGCCTTCGCGCTGCACCAGGGCAGCGCGCTGCGCGAACGGATCAACGAGGCGCTGTTGCGGCGCATCGACAGCCGCGACTGGACCGACCGCGTCACCGAGGTGCTGGGCGCCGAAGAATAGGAGCCTGCGACCCGGCGGTTGCCCGCGTGCGCGCGCACCGCTAACCGCGCGACATGCGCTACGTCAGCACCCGCGGCATTGCCCCGACGCTCGATTTCCGCGGCGCGACGCTCGCGGGGCTGGCGTCGGACGGCGGTCTCTACCTCCCCGAGGCGTGGCCAACGCTGACCCGCGACGAGATCGCCGCGCTCGCCGGCCTGTCCTATGTCGATACCGCCGTCGCGGTGATGGCGCCGTTCGTCGGCGATAGCCTGACCCGCGAGGCACTGCGCGCGCTCTGTACGCAAGCCTATGGCCGCTTCGCGCACGCCGCAGTCACCCCGCTCGTCCAGCTCGACCACGATCAGTGGCTGCTCGAACTGTTCCACGGCCCGACGCTCGCGTTCAAGGACGTCGCGCTCCAGTTGCTCGGCCTGTTGTTCGAACGCTTCCTGACCGGCACCGACGATCATCTGACGATCATCGGCGCGACCAGCGGCGACACCGGATCGGCCGCAATCGACGCGGTCGCGGGGCGCGATGGCATCGACATCTTCATGCTCCATCCCGAGGGCCGTGTCAGCGACGTCCAGCGCCGCCAGATGACGACGGTCGGCAGCCCCAACGTCCACAACATCGCGATCCGCGGCGATTTCGACACCGCGCAGGGGCTGGTGAAGGCGATGTTCAACGATGCAACCTTCTCGCCGCGCTTCCAGTTGAGCGCGGTCAATTCGATCAACTGGGCGCGTCTGATGGCGCAGATCGTCTATTATTTCTACGCCGCGGTCCGTCTCGGCGCGCCCGATCGCGCCATCGCCTTTTCGGTCCCGACGGGCAATTTCGGCGACGTCTTCGCAGGGTATGTCGCGGCGAAGATGGGGCTGCCGATCGCAAAGCTGGTCGTCGCGACCAACGTCAACGACATCCTCCACCGGGCGCTGTCGACCGGCGATTATTCGAGCGCGAAGGTCGTCGCGACCCCGACCCCGTCGATGGACATCCAGGTGTCGAGCAATTTCGAACGCCTGTTGTTCGACGTCTGCGGGAGAGACGGCCACGCGCTCGCCGCGCAGATGCGCGGGTTCGAGGCGACGAAGGCGATGCGCCTGACCAACGCACAGGCGCAGGGCGTAACGCCGCTGTTCGCCAGCGACCGCGTCGACACCGACGAAATGGCGATGGCGATGCGCTGGGCGCACGAACACGCCGGACAGGTGATCGACCCCCACAGTGCGATCGCCCTCGCCGCTGCGCGCCGCGCCGGAGGGGACGCGCCGATGGTGACGCTCGCGACCGCGCACCCCGCGAAGTTCCGCGATGCGGTCGAGCGCGCGACGGGGATGCGCCCGTCGCTGCCCGCAAGGATCGGCGATCTGTTCGAGCGCGAGGAGAGGTTCAATACGCTCGACGCGACGTTCGCGGCGGTAAGTGCGTATGTGGCGGAACGCGCGGTGGCGCGGGCGTGAACGGCGCGAACGCTCTTCAACTCCCCTCCCTCTCAAGGAGGGGAAAATGAACCTCGCCACCCTCATCGGAGACTCTTGGCCCGACTACGGCCTCCTCGACTCCGGCAACGGCCGCAAGCTCGAACGCTACGGCCGCTACCGCTTCATCCGCCCCGAACCGCAGGCGCTCTGGTCGCCGGCGAACGACATATGGAAAGCCACCGCCGAATTCCTCCCCGGCGCCGACGAGGACGGCGGCGGCCGCTGGCACTTCGCCGAACCGACCCCGCGTGAAGGCTGGACGCTGAATTGGGACGACGTGTCCTTCACCGCGCAGACCACCCCCTTCCGCCACCTCGGCTTCTTCCCAGACATGGCGCCGGTGTGGACGTGGATGCGCGAACGGATCGCGGGCGTAGCGGAACCCGAATGCCTCAACCTGTTCGGCTACACCGGCGTCGGCACGCTGGCGCTCGCCAGCAAAGGCGCGAAGATGGTCCACGTCGATGCGTCCAAGAAATCGGTCGAGGCCGCCCGCGCCAACGCCGCGCTGTCGGGCCTGTCGGACGCCCCGATCCGCTGGCTGACCGACGACGCGTCGAAATTCATCGCCCGCGAGGTGCGCCGGGTCCGCCGCTACGACGGCATCCTGCTCGACCCCCCCAAATACGGCCGCGGCCCCGAAGGCGAATTCTGGCGGCTGGAGGAAGACTTGGCGCCGCTGATCGCCGATTGCCGGCGCTTGTTGGACGAGAACTCGCGCTATTTGTTCCTCACCGTCTACGCCGTCCGCATGTCCGCCCTCGCGATCGGCGAGATGGTGCGCCAAATGTTCGCGGATTTACCGGGAACGGTCGAAGCGGGCGAGCTCGGCGTCCGCGAGGAAGCGCGCGGG